>NZ_FZNJ01000003.1:0-849346 GCF_900198535.1 Klebsiella sp. 2680
TCGTGAATTAAACTTCGTAATGAATTACGTGTTCACTCAGAGACTTGGTATTCATTTATTGTCCGAAGACATTAAGAATCCATGTCACTTTGAGTGCCCACACAGATTGTCTGATAAATTGTTAAAGAGCAGTTGCGACGCGCCTTAGCGCCTGTCGCGAGGTGGCGTATAATACGCTTTCCTCATTCAGAGTCAACCCTGTTTTTCAGAGCCTTCCCTGCTGACCCGGCGGCTTGTGCACCGTTGTTCCGTGTCAGTGGAGGCGCATTATAGGGAGTAATTCTGATGTGGCAAGGGGTATTTTAAAAAAAAAGCCCACCCGCTTATTTTTAAGCCAAAACACCCGTCAGAATTAAATTATTGCCTGGTTTTTAAGCAAAAACGAGCCCAATGGGTCCGTTTTTGCTGTTTTGTGATTTACTGCACTGCCACTATCCGATCGTTTTTCACAACTAATTGCACTTCTTTACCCGGGATAAGCTCACCAGAAAGAATTTGTTGCGCCAGCGGGTTTTCAATCTGCTGCTGGATAGCACGTTTCAGCGGACGTGCGCCATAAACCGGATCGTACCCGTTTTCACCTAACAGTTTCAGCGCATCATCAGACATGTGGACTTCATAACCACGCTCTTCCAGACGTTTATACAACCGTTGCAGTTGAATCTGCGCAATAGAAGCAATGTGTTTTTCACCCAATGGATGGAAGACGACAACTTCATCAATACGGTTGATAAACTCCGGACGGAAGTTCTGGCTAACCACACCCAGCACTATTTCTTTCATGTGGCTGTAATCCAACGAGCCAAAACGTTCCTGAATCAGATCGGACCCCAGGTTCGAAGTCATGATAACCACTGTATTACGGAAATCGACCGTTCTCCCCTGCCCGTCAGTCAAACGTCCATCGTCCAGTACCTGTAGCAGAATGTTGAACACATCCGGGTGCGCTTTTTCCACTTCATCCAGCAGGATGACGGAATAAGGACGACGACGAACCGCTTCAGTCAGATAGCCGCCTTCTTCATAGCCAACGTATCCCGGAGGAGCCCCGACAAGACGCGAAACGGAATGTTTCTCCATAAACTCGGACATGTCGATACGCACCATCGCATCGTCGCTGTCGAACATAAAGTTAGCTAGGGCTTTACAGAGCTCCGTTTTCCCCACCCCCGTAGGACCAAGGAACAGGAATGAGCCAATAGGACGATTGGGATCGGATAACCCGGCACGGCTACGGCGGATCGCATTCGATACCGCTTCCACCGCTTCGTTCTGCCCAATGACGCGGCTATGCAGGGCCTGCTCCATACGTAGCAGTTTCTCACGCTCACCTTCAAGCATTCTGGCTACCGGAATGCCGGTCCAGCGCGCCAGCACTTCTGCGATTTCCGCATCGGTGACTTTGTTACGCAACAGACGCATGGTCTTACCTTCAGACTGGGTAGCTGCTGCCAGCTGTTTTTCCAGTTCCGGGATCTTGCCATACTGTAGCTCTGACATCCGCCCCAGATCGCCAACACGACGCGCCTGCTCAATAGCGATTTTGGCCTGCTCCAGCTCAGCTTTAATCGTCTGGGTCCCGGAAAGCGAGGCTTTTTCCGCCTTCCACTCTTCTTCCAATACCGAATATTGACGTTCTTTATCCGCCAGCTCGTCATTGAGCATATCCAGTCGCTTGATACTGGCTTCATCCGACTCTTTCTTCAGCGCCTGCTGTTCCAGCTTGAGCTGGATAATACGGCGGTCAAGCCTGTCAAGTTCTTCCGGTTTAGAGTCAATCTGCATACGGATGCTGGATGCCGCTTCGTCGATCAGATCGATAGCTTTATCCGGCAACTGACGGTCGGCGATATAACGATGAGACAACGTGGCCGCCGCCACAATCGCCGGGTCAGTGATCTGCACATGGTGATGCAGTTCGTAGCGTTCCTTCAGGCCACGCAGGATGGCGATGGTATCTTCAACCGTCGGTTCGGCGACAAATACTTTCTGGAAACGACGTTCCAGCGCGGCATCTTTCTCAATATACTGACGATATTCGTCCAGCGTCGTGGCGCCCACGCAGTGCAGTTCCCCACGCGCCAGAGCCGGTTTCAGCATGTTCCCGGCATCCATCGCGCCGTCCGCTTTACCCGCTCCAACCATGGTGTGCAATTCATCGATAAACAGAATAACGTTACCTTCTTGCTTAGAGAGGTCGTTCAGCACGCCTTTTAAGCGCTCTTCAAATTCACCGCGGTACTTGGCGCCCGCAACCAGCGAGCCCATATCCAGCGCCAGCACCCGACGGCCCTTCAGCCCTTCCGGGACTTCGCCATTGACGATCCGCTGCGCCAGCCCTTCAACGATGGCCGTTTTACCTACCCCTGGCTCACCAATCAGCACCGGGTTATTTTTGGTACGACGCTGCAGAACCTGAATTGTACGCCGTATCTCTTCATCACGGCCAATCACCGGATCAAGCTTGCCCTGCTCGGCACGCTCGGTCAGATCGATGGTAAATTTTTTCAATGCCTGACGTTGGTCTTCGGCCCCCTGATCGTTCACGCTTTCACCTCCGCGCATTTGTTCAATCGCCTGACTCACACTGGCGGTTGTTGCCCCGGCGGATTTTAAAAGGTCGGTCAGCGTACCGCGTGATTCAAGCGCCGCCAGAACAAATAGCTCTGACGAAATAAAGTTGTCTTTTCTCTTTTGCGCCAGCTTGTCGCAAAGGTTCAGGATACGTACTAAATCCTGAGATGGCTGAACATCGCCACCAGTGCCTTCCACCTGTGGCAAACGGCTCAGCGCCTGTTCAATTTTGCTGTGTAATTCCCCGGCATTAATACCTGCCGAAGTTAATAATGGACGTACCGATCCCCCTTCCTGATTCAGCAAGGCGCTCATTAGATGAAGAGGTTCGATAAACTGGTTGTCGTGCCCAAGTGCAAGCGACTGGGCATCGGCAAGAGCAAGCTGGAATTTATTGGTAAGACGATCCAGACGCATAACTCCTCCCATAACAGGTCAAATTTGCTACTGGAGATTAAATGAGGTCATCCCTCAATTATTCAAGGTTAAAGACCTGAACTATGCAAAAATAAGTTTGCCTTCTGGATCGTCTTAGCTCGGCAGGTTATATCAGCCAGATAAAACTTGCCATACGACCTGTCGTTCTGTCGCGACGATAAGAGAAAAATTCATCCTTTTCGCTAAAGGTACAGCGATCGCCACCAAAAATTTGCGCCACGCCAACATTCGCCAGACGCTGACGGGCCAGATGGTAGATATCAGCAAAATACTTTTCACCCGCGGGACGAAATGCGCTTTCCGCCTGTAAATCCTTTGCCATAAAGGCTTCACGCACTTCGGGGCCAACTTCAAACGCATCCGGCCCAATAGCAGGCCCAAGCCAGGCCATAATATTTTCCGGCTTATCGGCAAAGCAGGCGACGGTTTCTTCCAGAACGCCTGCACATAAACCGCGCCAGCCGGCATGAGCCGCCGCGACTTCGGTACCTGCGCGATTACAAAACAGCACCGGCAGGCAATCGGCGGTCATCACCGCACATACTGTGCCTGGCACATTGCAGTATGAAGCATCCGCTCGCTTTGACGCATATGGCCCGCCATCGAGTTTCAACACGGCCGTGCCGTGAACCTGCTCCAGCCACACGGGGTATGACGGCAAGCCGCCAGCGGCAAACATGCGCCGACGATTCTCTTCTACGAGCTGCTGATTGTCTCCGCAATGAGCGCCAAGGTTGAGTGAAGCGTATGGCGACAGACTAACCCCGCCAACGCGCGTGGAACTACAGGCAGCCACGCCTTTCGGCATCGGCCATTGCGGTACAATCAGTTTAGTCATAGCCAGTCGATATCATCTTTGTGAGCGTCAAAATCGGCACGCATGGCGTCAATCAAATCAACCATATCCTGCGGGATGGGCGCATGCCATTCCATCTCAATGCCGCTGATCGGGTGGTATAAGCGCAACATCGTCGCATGCAGCGCCTGACGATCAAATTTACGCAACGCCGTAATAAACGCTTCCGACGCGCCTTTCGGCGGACGCGGACGCCCCCCGTAGACAGGATCGCCCACCAGCGGATGGGTGATGTGCGCCATATGCACGCGAATCTGGTGCGTACGGCCAGTTTCCAGACGCAAACGCAAACGCGTATGAATGCGAAAATGCTCCATAATCCGATAATGGGTCACCGCTGGTTTGCCCATTGGGTGCACAGCCATATGCGTACGCTTGGTCGGATGGCGGCTGATCGGCTCTTCAACCGTTCCGCCTGCGGTCATGTGACCAATTGCCACCGCTTCATACTCACGGGTGATTTCACGCAGTTGAAGAGACTCCACCAGCCGGGTTTGCGCCGGGATAGTTTTCGCTACCACCATCAACCCGGTGGTATCTTTATCCAGGCGGTGCACAATCCCCGCTCGCGGCACATCAGCAATAGCCGGATAGTAGTGCAACAGCGCATTCAGCACAGTACCGTCAGGATTGCCCGCGCCGGGATGGACAACTAAATCACGCGGTTTATTAATTACGAGGATGTCATCATCTTCATAAACGATATTGAGCGGAATATCCTGCGGCTGGAAACGAACCTCTTCTTCGATTTCAACATCGACAGAAACGGTCTCTCCCCCCAGTACTTTCTCTTTCGGCTTGTCGCTGACATTGCCGTTAACCAGCACTCTCTGGTCAAGGATCCATTCTTTTATGCGCGAACGCGAATAATCCGGGAACAATTCGGCCAAAGCCTGATCTAAGCGTTGACCGAGTTGGTTTTCGGATACCGTTGCGTTGAGTTGTACTCGTTGTGCCATATACAGCTTCTTCGTTTAACGTTGGGTTTTACGGCTTTGCCGTTTAATATAGTGTGCTATTGTAGCTGGTCTTAATCGGGAGCAGGAACCGAGATTCTCCCGCATAAACATTTTGAGGAAGTCAAAACGTCATGACGCGCATGAAATACCTGGTGGCAGCAGCCACACTGAGCCTGGCTTTGGTGGGTTGCTCTGGCTCAAAGGAAGAGGTGCCCGATAATCCGCCGAATGAGATCTACGCGACCGCTCAGCAAAAGCTGCAGGACGGTAACTGGAAACAGGCAATAACGCAACTGGAAGCGTTGGATAACCGTTATCCCTTCGGCCCTTATTCCCAACAGGTACAGTTGGATCTGATTTATGCATACTACAAAAATGCCGACCTGCCGCTGGCGCAGGCAGCCATCGATCGTTTTATGCGCCTGAACCCTACGCATCCTAACATTGATTACGTCATTTATATGCGTGGTTTGACAAATATGGCGCTGGATGACAGTGCGCTGCAGGGCTTCTTCGGTGTCGATCGCTCTGACCGCGACCCACAGCACGCGCGCGATGCCTTCAACGACTTCTCCAAACTGGTTCGTGGCTATCCAAACAGCCAGTACGCAACCGATGCCTACAAACGTATGGTCTATCTGAAAGATCGTCTGGCGAAGTACGAGCTGTCCGTCGTGAATTACTACACCGATCGCGGCGCATGGGTCGCGGTTGTCAACCGCGTAGAGGGTATGCTGCGTAACTATCCGGATACCCAGGCCACCCGTGATGCATTGCCGAAGATGGAAAATGCTTATCGCCAGATGCAAATGAATGCGGAGGCCGACAAGGTCGCGAAAATCATTGCGGCAAACAGCAAAAACACCTGATTCCGGTAAATAAGCCAAACGGCAGCCTTTTGGCTGCCGTTGAGGCTGATGACAAACCTGATTTAGATATTGTGCTCGCATTTCTGCCGGGTGGCGGCTATCGCTTTACCTGGCATGTAAAACCAATAATATCATCATGTTATGGGTTTTTCGTAGGCCCGCGCAAGCGAAGCGCCGCCGGGCAATTCCGGAAAAACGCACTTTGTCAGCAATCTGAACGGCAGCCTTTTGGCTGCCGTTTTTATGTGCATGTCAGCGTGAGCTGAAGCGGTTTAGTGCTGAGTTAACCCATCAAATATGGCCCTCTTTCCTGCGTTCGACAAGCAAAATCTCCCCCGTTCCTGTCCTGACTCACAAAACAAATTCGTTGACAAAAAGTGACAATAAAATGTGATTTAACTCACGATTTTTGACATTAGGCGCGGTATGCTGAATTCACCAAGACGGGCAAGACAAGAGGTAAAATTTATGACAATGAACATTACCAGTAAACAAATGGAAATTACTCCGGCAATTCGCCAACACGTCGCAGACCGTCTCGCCAAACTTGATAAATGGCAAACTCATTTAATTAACCCGCACATCATCTTGTCTAAGGAACCGCAGGGTTTTATCGCTGATGCAACTATCAATACGCCGAACGGCCATCTGGTTGCCAGCGCGCGGCACGAAGATATGTATGCCGCCATCAATGAATTGATCAACAAGCTGGAACGGCAGCTGAATAAAGTGCAACACAAAGGGGAAGCCCGCCGCGCCGTAACATCGGTGAAAGAGGCAGGCTTTGTGGAAGAAGAAGAGTAATCCTTAACTTAAGTTTGTGTAATGCAACGCGCCTTCGGGCGCGTTTTTTATTGACAGAGAGAAAACAGTGCAGGTACTGTAATCCCACTGACTCAAGGAATTCATCGTGAAATTGATCCCGTTTTTCTTCGCATTCTTTTTTACCTTCCCCTGAATGGGAGGCAATTCGTCGTGTGATAAAGAATGCGAAGACGAACAACAAGGCCTCCCACGCGGGAGGCCTTTTTTATTGATATTCGATAACAAGAAAGGCAACACATATGACCGAGGAAAACCCATTACTGGCCTTACGCGATAAGATAAGCGCTCTGGATGAAAAGCTGCTTGCGCTGCTGGCGGAACGCCGTAGCCTGGCCGTCGAGGTCGGTAAGGCCAAGCTGGCGTCGCATCGTCCGGTGCGCGATATCGACCGGGAGCGCGACCTGCTGGAACATCTGATGGCCCTGGGGAAAAACCACCATCTCGATGCGCATTACATTACGCGCCTGTTTCAGTTGATCATTGAAGACTCGGTTCTTACCCAACAAACCCTGCTACAACAGCACCTGAATAAAATTAATCCACACTCCGCACGCGTGGCGTTTCTTGGCCCCAAAGGTTCATACTCGCATCTTGCGGCCCGCCAGTATGCCGCCCGCCACTTCGAACAGTTTATCGAAAGCGGCTGTGCCAAGTTCGCCGATATCTTTGAGCAAGTGGAAACCGGGCAGGCTGACTATGCCGTCGTGCCGATTGAAAACACCAGCTCCGGCGGCATCAATGATGTTTACGACCTTCTGCAGCACACCAGCCTGTCTATCGTCGGCGAACTGACTCTGCCTATCGATCACTGCGTGCTGGTCTCAACATCAACCAATGCCCAGCAAATTACGACCGTCTACAGCCACCCGCAGCCGTTCCAGCAGTGTAGCCAGTATCTTAGCCGCTATCCGCACTGGAACATTGAGTATACCGACAGCACCTCCTCAGCAATGGAAAAAGTGGCGCAGGCTAACTCGCCGACCGTTGCCGCACTGGGCAGCGAAGCCGGCGGAGCGCTTCATGGCTTACAGGTGCTGGAACATTGCCTGGCTAACCAGGCACAAAACATCACCCGATTCCTGGTGCTGGCGCGCAAAGCGGTGGAGGTTTCCAGCCAGGTGCCGGCAAAAACCACGCTGCTGATGGCCACTGGTCAACAGGCCGGTGCGCTGGTAGAGGCGCTACTGGTATTGCGCAATCACAATCTGATCATGACCAAGCTGGAATCTCGCCCGATTCACGGCAATCCGTGGGAAGAGATGTTCTATCTGGATATTCAGGCCAATCTGCAATCAATAGCCATGCGCAAGGCGCTGAAAGAGCTGACCGAAATAACCCGCTCCATGAAAGTGCTGGGCTGCTACCCCAGCGAAAACGTGGTGCCGGTAGATCCGGTTTAACGTTCACGAAACGGCAATTTCTTCATTCCTGCCACAGAAACCGGCAGGGTGAAGATTGCCCCGGAAAGCGGATACTTCGCCACTTCATCGGCATCCATATTCTCCCGCGTGGTAGTGATATAAAGCGTTTTCATGTCTGCGCCGCCGAAACAGACCATCGTAGGGCAGCGAACGGGCAGACGATACTCTTCCAGTTGTTCGCCAGTTGCTGAAAAGCGTGCAACGCGCCAGCCATCAAACATCGCGATCCAGTAGCACCCTTCGCTATCAATAGCAGCGCCATCCGGGATCCCTTCTCCCGCAACGAAGCGATGTATAACCTCACGTTTACCAGGCTCCCCTTGCCCGTCCAGCGCAGTGCGATAAATAACGGCGTTCGGCGTATCCGAGGTGTACATCCAGCGCTTGTCTTCGCTAAATGCCAGACCGTTAGCGCCATGGATATCACACTGAATCACCCGTGGACTGAGGCTATTATCGATACGCATCAGGAGCGCGCCGTTAAAATCCCCCGGCCCCCAGAACGTCCCCGCGTAAAAGCGGCCATCACGATCGGTTCCACCATCATTAAAGCGCGCCAGTTGCGGATTACTGGGGTTATCGCAGACTTTTCGCTGCAGCAGACCATGCGCATCTGTGAGCCAGATAGCGCTGCGTAAAGCGACAATAAATCCCCCCTTTTCACGCAGCGCAAAACAGCCGACTTCTTCGGGAAATTGCAGTACCTGATGCTCGCCAGTATGCACATCATAGCGGTGAATCTCACACGCCATAATATCGGCCCAGTACAGTGCCTGTTCGCTTTCACTCCAGGTCGGGCATTCCGGCAAATACCCGGCATAATCAAACAGCGGTTGTGGTTCAGCCATGTTTTCATCCCTATAAAAAAAGCCAGCGGGTAACCCCTCTGGCTTTATTGTATACATGTTTTACGGCTTACTGCCGATTATCATTTGCCTGGCGCAGCAGCGTTCGGCTTTCGCTCTGGAAACGTTGGGCGTAATCGCCAAACCAGTGTTCAACCTTACGGAAGCTATCGATAAACGCCTGTTTGTCGCCCTGCTCAAGCAGACCAATCGCCTCCCCAAAACGCCGATAGTAACGCTTTATCAGCGCGAGGTTATTTTCCGAAGACATAATGATATCAGCATAGAGCTGCGGATCCTGGGCGAACAGTCGGCCAACCATCGCCAGCTCCAGACGATAAATAGGTGACGACAGCGCCAAAAGCTGCTCAATGCGCACATTCTCTTCCGCCAGATGCAGGCCATAGGCAAATGTCGCAAAGTGGCGCAGCGCCTGAATAAAGGCCATATTCTGATCGTGTTCGACGGCGCTGATACGATGCAGACGCGCTCCCCAGACCTGAATTTGCTCCAGAAACCACTGGTAAGCCTCCGGCTGACGACCATCGCAATACACGACTACCTGCTTCGCCAGGCTGCCGCTATCCGGACCAAACATCGGATGCAACCCCAGCACCGGCCCTTTATGCGCGGCCAGCATCGCCTGCAGCGGCTCTGCTTTAACAGAGGCCAAATCGACCAGAATACAGTCCGCAGGCAACGGTGGCAGTTGTGCAATCGTCGCCACCGTCTTGTGAATCGGTACGCTGACGATAACCATACCGGCATCCGCAACAATCGCCTCGGCCTGTGACCAGTCGTCTTTTTCCAGGATACGCACCTGGTACCCGGAAAGCGTCAGCATCTTCTCAAACAGACGCCCCATTTGCCCGCCACCGCCGACAATCACTACCGGACGCAGGGTCGGACACAGCGTCTTAAAGCCTTTATCATTTTCGCTGGAATAAGACTCACGCATCACGCGACGCAAAACATCTTCGATCAGGTCCGGCGGGACCCCAAGGGCAACAGCATCCTCACGCCGGGAAGCTAACATTGCGGATTCACGCTCCGGGACGTAAATCGGCAACCCAAACTGGCTTTTAACCTCTCCAACTTCCGCCACCAGTTCCAGCCGCTTTGCCAGCAATGCCAGCAGCGCCTTATCGACTTCATCTATTTGATCGCGTAACGCGGTCAGTTCAGCAACCATATGATCCTCTTACACCAGACGAGCCGCCAGATGGCCTCGCAGATCTTTATCAATTTCACGGAGCAACGCCTCGGTGGTTTCCCAACTGATGCATGCATCCGTTACGGAGACCCCATACTTCATATCGCAACGCGGTTGCTCAGAGGACTGGTTACCTTCATGGATATTGCTCTCAATCATCAGACCAATAATGGAACGATTACCATCTTTAATCTGTGCGACAACGGATTCTGCTACCGCAGGCTGGCGGCGAAAGTCTTTATTTGAATTCCCATGGCTGCAATCTACCATCAGCGAAGGCTTCAGTCCCGCCTGAATCATCTCTTTTTCGCATTCCGCGACATCTTGTGGGCCGTAGTTCGGTGCTTTACCACCGCGCAGAATAACATGACCGTTGGGATTGCCCTGGGTTTGCAGCAGGCAGACCTGCCCCGCCTGATTGATACCAACAAAACGGTGCGGCATGGCTGCGGCACGCATCGCGTTAATCGCCGTTGCAAGGCTGCCATCGGTACCGTTTTTGAAACCGACCGGCATTGACAGGCCAGAGGCCATCTCACGGTGAGTCTGGGATTCCGTGGTACGCGCACCAATTGCGGACCAGCTAAACAGATCGCCGAGATACTGGGGACTGTTCGGATCCAGCGCTTCTGTCGCCAATGGCAGCCCCATATTGACCAGATCAACCAGCAGATGACGGGCAATCTTCAAGCCACCTTCAACATCAAACGAGCCATCCATATGCGGATCGTTAATCAGCCCTTTCCAGCCAACGGTGGTACGGGGTTTCTCAAAATAGACGCGCATGACCAGATAGAGGCTATCGCTGACCTCTGCGGCAAGGGTTTTAAAACGACGAGCATATTCAACCGCGGCTTCAGGATCGTGAATTGAGCAAGGACCACACACCACCAACAGGCGCGGATCGCGACCCGAAATAATGTCTGAGATTGTCTTCCGGGACTGCGCGATCTGCGCTTCCTGCTCAACACTCAAGGGGAATTCGGCCTTCAACTGATCCGGCGTGATCAAAACCTGTTCGTCGGTAATGTGTACATTGTTCAGCGCGTCTTTTTGCATGATTGGATCCTGTATAGCTCGTTTGCGATAGTGATTTCCTCAGCGAGGAGGAGGTAACGATACCATACCAAGTAAAGATTTCAATCCATATTCCGTAAATTTTAATTTACACCAGCAATTTAGTCGCACAACACACTCTTTTTTAGTAAACATTAATTTACACCAAAGTGAATTCCTCTGGCATTCCCCACCCACCCTATCTTCCTTTACTAAAAATCCTGGCAGAAATTACCGTAAAGCCGCAGGCGTGGCTAATGACGGTTTTCACCGATAATGTTATTCTCCGCTCAGGTATCAGCAACCTGCATTCCCCACGCTATGACAACCTGACGGAACCGTAATGACCGTTCTTCACCGTCTCTTTTTGACTTTAGTATTATCTCTTGTGGGTCTCCCTGCTGTTGCCTCCGGGCCGTCTGAAAATGTTCGTACTATCGTTTCGGGCATTGTGTCTTACACACGCTGGCCACAGTTACCAGGCCCACCCAGACTCTGTATTTTTTCGACATCACGTTATATCCATAGCCTGGCTGAAGAATCTGTGGAAATGTTGCCTTATCACCCCGTGATTGTTCGTAACACTGACGAAGCCTTACAGACGATTTGCGATGGTTTTTATTTTGGCAGTGAATCACCAATACAACAGGCTGAATTTACGGCTAGATATGGAAATCGCCCCCTATTGCTTATTGCGGAACAAAATACCGATTGCTCTATTGGCAGTGCTTTTTGTCTGCGTATAAATAATGAGAGAGTCAGATTTTCCGTAAATCTGGATGTACTGACGCACAGCGGCGTTCGGGTTAATCCCGATGTACTGATGCTTGCCCGGAAAACATCGCATGAATAAGGATTTGTCTCAGGCCCCGCGCCCCACATTTAAACGAGCGCTACGCCGTATCAGCATGATTAGCGTGGTTATCTCTATGACTCTAATCTGGTTACTGCTGAGCACCGCATCGGTATTTACGCTCAAGCAATATGCGCAAAAAAACCTTGAGCTGACGGCTGCAACAATGGGACATAGTCTGGAAGCCGCACTTGTTTTTGGTGATAGTTCCGCGGCCCGGGATACGCTGGCCGAGCTGGGTAAACAGGGGCAATTCTCCAGGGCCGTTTTACTGGATAAGCAGCAAAGAGACTTCGCAGCATGGAATAACGATCATCTGGTCAGCCAGGAAAAAATCAGCGACACGATCAGTAAATGGTTATTCCCGGAACCCACAGTTCAACCGATCTGGCATCAAGGGAAAATTATCGGCGAACTCCGACTGACCGCGCTGGACAAACTGATAAGCCACTTTCTCGGCATCGCAATTGTGGTTTTAACCGGGAGTATTTTTTTCGCGTCCTGTATCGCATTACTCCTTACCCACTCGCTGCATCGCGGCATTGTGAGCGCATTGCAAAATATTACTGAAGTGGTACACGATATTCGCAAAAATCGTCATTTCTCCCGCCGGGTTCCCGAAGAACGCATTGAAGAATTTCACCTGTTTGCCCAGGATTTTAATAGCCTGCTGGGAGAAATGGAGGACTGGCAGCAACAACTACAGGCCAAAAATGCCCAGCTCCTGCGCAGTTCATTACTCGATCCGTTAACCGGACTGGCTAACAGAGCGGATTTTTGTAATGCCATTACTGCGTTGATGAAAGACAAAACCAGACATAATTGCTCTGCATTATTATTTCTTGATGGCGATAACTTCAAACGCATTAACGATAACTGGGGTCATGCGGCAGGGGACAACGTTTTAATCGACGTTGCCAGACGCCTGATGGCCTTTGTCGGCAAACAGCACCAGGCATGGCGTCTGGGGGGCGATGAGTTTGCCATTCTGCTGCGAGGCGTTCGCACTGAAGCCGAAGTTCAGGTGCTCTGCGATGCATTATCCGAGCAGTTTCTCCCGCCGTTTAATCTCCAAAACGGCCATACCGCCAGGCTGTCACTGAGTATTGGTTATGCGTTAACCTGGGAACACGACTGCGCAGAAACACTACAAGAGCTTGCCGATCAAAATATGTATCGGATGAAAAACCAGCGTTTACAGCAAACACAAAAATAAAAGGAGTCACAATGTTCGGGAAATATTTTGCTTCCGCGTTACTGGCCATACTGTTTCTCACCAGTTGCCAGGCCCCACAAGGTAAATTCTCTCCGGAGCAGATTGCAGCCATGAAATCATACGGCTTCACTGAGACCAACAGTGGCTGGTTATTAGGATTATCGGATGCCATTTTATTCGATAAAAACGACTACCATTTGCGCGCCGACAGTAAAACAAAAATTCATACGATGGCATCACGTCTGGCCGCCACGGGTATTACCCACAGTCGTCTGGAGGGGCATACTGACAATTACGGTGAGGATAGCTACAACGAAATGTTATCGCTTAAGCGTGCTGACAGCGTAGCGGATGCCTGGGCCGAAGGTGCAAATATCCCGCGAGCAAATTTGACTACGCGCGGACTCGGGAAAAAATACCCTATCGCCAGCAACGATACCGCAAAAGGGCGCGCAGAAAACCGCCGCGTCACGGTGATTATCAGTACACCTTAAACTCTTTAATCGCTTGATCTAACCTGTAAAAGGGTGTGCTGACTATCGTCTCTGCACATGGCGCGATATCGTCAGTAAGCCACACGCCATGAAGGATTCAGCTAACGGTAAAAAAAGGGCCAGCCTGCAGGCCAGCCCTTTTATTCAGGATGTCGCGAAAGCGAATCTTAGTTAAGACGCTCTTTAATACGAGCAGCCTTACCGGTACGCTCACGCAGGTAGTACAGTTTAGCTTTACGCACAGCACCACGACGTTTAACAGAAATGCTGTCAACAACCGGAGAGTGAGTCTGGAAGACACGCTCAACGCCTTCGCCGTTGGAAATTTTGCGAACAGTGAATGCAGAGTGCAGACCGCGGTTACGAATAGCGATAACCACGCCCTCGAATGCCTGCAGACGTTTTTTGGAACCTTCAACAACCCATACTTTCACTTCCACGGTATCACCCGGACGGAAGGAAGGTACGTCCTGCTTCATCTGCTCTTGTTCAAGTTGCTTAATAATGTTGCTCATAATTTAATCTCTTATCCTGGGTAAACTGATATATCGGGAGCGTATTACGCTTGCCCATCATGTTTATGTTGCTGTTGTGCGTGTTCCGTTTTGAACTCCGCCAGCAACCTTGCTTGCTCTTCAGTCAGAGCCAGGTTTTCCAAAAGTTCAGGTCTTCTAAGCCAGGTCCGGCCCAGCGACTGCTTCAGGCGCCAGCGACGTATCTCAGCATGGTTTCCCGACAACAACACCGACGGAACGTCCATACCTTCCAACACTTCAGGACGCGTATAGTGTGGACAATCCAGCAATCCATCAGCAAAAGAATCTTCAATTGCTGAAGCTTCATGACCCAGAACACCCGGTATAAACCGGGAAACGGAATCAATCAGCGTCATTGCCGGTAACTCTCCACCGCTGAGAACGTAATCGCCGATTGACCATTCTTCGTCAATCTCGGTCTGAATTACGCGCTCATCTACACCTTCGTAGCGACCACATACCAGAATCAGTTTCTGATTGCTTGCCAGCTCGCTGACGCCTGCTTGATCAAGCTTGCGCCCCTGAGGTGAAAGATAAATCACCTTTGCACCTTCACCTGCCGCGTCTTTTGCTGCATGAATGGCGTCCCGCAAGGGTTGCACCATCATTAACATCCCCGGCCCGCCGCCATATGGACGATCGTCCACGGTACGGTGCCGATCATGCGCGAAGTCACGAGGACTCCAGCTCTGGATGTTCAGCAGGCCATTTTTTACTGCCCGGCCAGTTACCCCGTAATCGGTAATTGCGCGAAACATTTCAGGAAACAGGCTAACGATACCTATAAACACAAGCCAATCCCCATAGTGCCGTTTTGTTACCGTTTATCCGGAGAATTTAAAAACCAGGATCCCAGTCTACTTCGATTGTACGAGTAGTGAGATCGACTTTCTTGATAACCTGCCCATCGAGGAACGGAACCAACCGCTCCTTGATACCAAATGCATCTTTCAGGTTTGCCTTGATGACGAGAACGTCATTAGACCCGGTTTCCATCATATCGACGACTTTACCGAGGCTATAGCCTCCAGTGGTTACTACCTGGCAGCCCATCAGGTCTTTCCAGTAATAATCACCCTCTTCCAGCGCAGGCAACTGCGAAGAATCCACGACAATTTCGCAATTGGTCAATAGATTCGCGGCATCGCGATCATCAACGCCTTTCAGCTTGATGATGATATCCTGATTGTGGTGACGCCAGCTTTCCAGCTCAACGACCTGCCACTGACCCGCCTTCTGGATTACCCAGGGCTGATAGTCAAAAATGCTTTCGGCGTCTTCGGTGGAGGAAAACACTCTGAGCCAACCACGGATACCGTAGGAAGAACCCATCTTGCCCAATACAATCGGATCAACAGGTGCTTGTGCGGTGTGTTGCTTGCTCATCATGACCACCGTGACAGATTAAGCTGCTTTGTTAGCGGCTTTGATCAGCGCAGCTACGCGATCGGAAACGGTCGCGCCCTGGCCAACCCAGTGAGCGATACGATCCAGATTCAGACGAGTGCCTTCTTCGTTCGCAGAAGCGATTGGGTTGAAGAAGCCAACGCGCTCAATAAAGCGACCGTTGCGTGCATTACGGCTGTCGGTAACAACAACCTGGTAGAACGGACGCTTTTTCGCGCCGTGACGTGCTAAACGAATAGTTACCATAACATCCTCTTGTGTGAATAAAACAACCGGGCCCCATCGAGGAACGGAGCCCGGCGTCATATTAAAAGCCCGAAAATTTTACTGATTTCTGTGCAAAAATCAATTCAAAACTACATACGCTAAATAATTCGAGTTGCAGGAAGGCGGCAAGTGAGTAAATCCCCGGGAGCGTACACAAGTACGTGACCGGGGTGAACGAACGCAGCCAACGCATCTGCGGCTTGAATTATGAAGCGTATTAGCGGCCAGGGAAACCAGGCGGCATCATCCCTTTCATCCCGCGCATCATTTTCATCATGCCGCCTTTCGACTTCATTTTCTTCATCATGCGCTGCATATCGTCAAACTGCTTCAGAAGGCGGTTCACATCCTGCACCTGCATTCCGCAACCCGCAGCAATACGGCGCTTGCGCGAACCTTTAATGATTTCCGGCTTCGCGCGCTCTTTCAGCGTCATCGAATTGATGATCGCTTCCATACGCACCAGAACCTTGTCATCCATCTGCGCTTTAACGTTATCCGGGAGTTGCCCCATGCCCGGCAGTTTGCCCATCAGGCTGGCCATCCCCCCCATGTTTTTCATCTGACGCAACTGTTCAAGGAAATCGGTCAGATCGAAACCGTCACCTTTTTTCAGCTTAGAGGCCAGCTTCTCGGCCTGAGCACGATCGACTTTACTTTCGATATCTTCGATCAGCGACAGAACGTCGCCCATGCCGAGAATACGAGAAGCGATACGGTCCGGATGGAACGGCTCCAGCGCTTCGGTTTTCTCGCCTACGCCGAGGAATTTAATTGGCTTGCCGGTGATATGACGAATCGACAGCGCCGCGCCGCCGCGGGCATCGCCATCAACTTTGGTCAGCACAACGCCGGTCAGCGGCAGCGCTTCGTTAAACGCCTTCGCCGTGTTCGCCGCATCCTGCCCGGTCATCGCATCGACGACAAACAGGGTTTCTACTGGATTCAGAGACGCATGGACTTGTTTTATCTCGTCCATCATCGCTTCATCAACATGCAGACGACCGGCGGTATCCACCAGCAGCACATCGTAGAATTTAAGCTTTGCCTCTTTCAGCGCGGCATTAACAATATCAACCGGTTTCTGACCAACATCCGATGGGAAGAAATCGACGCTAACCTGTTCGGCCAGCGTTTCCAGCTGTTTAATTGCCGCTGGACGATACACGTCGGCAGAAACAACCAGCACTTTCTTTTTATGCTTTTCACGCAGGAATTTACCCAGCTTAGCGACGCTGGTCGTTTTACCCGCCCCCTGCAAGCCGGCCATCAACACCACGGCTGGCGGCTGTGCGGCTAAATCCAGCGCCTGATTCTCTTCGCCCATCGCCGCAACCAGCTCGTTGCGAACGATTTTGACGAACTCCTGGCCTGGCGTCAGGCTTTTGTTAACTTCATGGCCGACCGCGCGCTCTTTCACGCGGTTGATGAAGTCACGAACCACAGGCAGCGCGACGTCCGCCTCCAGCAGCGCCATGCGCACTTCGCGCAGGGTGTCTTTAATATTGTCTTCGGTGAGGCGTCCACGGCCGCTAATGTTGCGCAGCGTACGCGACAAACGATCGGTTAAATTATCAAACATTGTCTCTCGCCTGAGGTGGAAACGGTCGGTCGCCGCAGCGACACAAAAATACGGAATGGCCGCAGTATAACACGACATCAACGCGAATGTGCTGCAACGGTTGGAGCCAGAGTCGCGTGACGCTATACTGCTTTTCTCTACTATTAAGTCAACAGTCGACGCCCATATGCCTGTTTTTGCTCTACTCGCGCTTGTCGCCTACTCCATCAGCCTCGCGCTGATTATCCCTGGCCTGCTGCAAAAAAACAGCAGCTGGAGGAAAATGGCGATCCTTTCCGCAACTGTTGCGTTGATTTGTCACGCCTTCGCGCTGGAATCACGCATTTTTCCTGGCGGCGAAAGCGGGCAAAACCTTAGCCTATTAAATGTAGGATCGCTGGTCAGTCTGATGATTTGCACGGTGATGACCATTGTCGCATCGCGTAATCGCGGCTGGCTATTGCTGCCCATCGTCTACACTTTCGCACTGATCAATCTCGCCTTCGCGACCTTTATGCCGAACGAGTACATCACGCACCTGGAAACCACGCCGGGCATGCTGATACATATCGGTCTGTCGCTCTTCTCATATGCGACGCTGATTATCGCCGCTCTGTACGCGCTACAGCTGGCATGGATTGACTATCAACTGAAGAATAAAAGGCTGATATTCAGCAACGAAATGCCGCCGCTGATGAGCATCGAACGTAAAATGTTCCATATCACCCAGGTCGGCGTGGTTCTGTTGACCCTGACGCTGTGTACCGGGTTGTTCTATATGCATAACCTGTTTAGCGCAGAAAATATTGATAAAGCCGTGATATCTATTGTGGCGTGGTTCGTTTATATCGTCCTGCTTTGGGGGCACTATCATGAAGGCTGGCGCGGGCGCCGGGTCGTCTGGTTCAACGTGGCTGGCGCAGGATTGCTGACGCTGGCCTATTTTGGTAGCCGCGTCTTGCAGCAATTTATGAGCTAAGTCTTTAAGGAATCCCAAGTGGAACATATCTCCACCACTACGCTAATCGTTACTCTGCTCATTATGGTGCTCATCTCCGCCTATTTCTCCGGTTCTGAAACCGGCATGATGACGCTAAACCGCTACCGCCTGCGCCACATGGCCAAGCAAGGCAATCGCCAGGCGAAACGTGTCGAAAAGCTGCTGCGCAAACCCGACCGTTTAATCAGCCTGGTGCTGATCGGCAACAATCTTGTCAATATCCTGGCTTCGGCGTTAGGCACCATTGTCGGGATGCGCCTGTACGGTGATGCCGGCGTCGCCATTGCCACCGGCGTGCTGACCTTCGTGGTGCTGGTTTTCGCCGAGGTGCTGCCGAAAACCATTGCCGCGCTCTACCCGGAGAAAGTCGCCTACCCCAGCAGCCTGCTGCTCGCGCCGCTGCAAATATTAATGATGCCCCTTGTTTGGTTGCTCAACACCATCACCCGCATTCTGATGCGCATGATGGGCATTAAAACCGACATCGTTATCAGCGGAGCATTGAGCAAAGAGGAGCTACGTACCATTGTTAATGAATCTCGCTCACAGATATCCCGCCGCAATCAGGACATGCTGCTATCCGTGCTGGATCTTGAGAAGGTCAGCGTTGACGACATAATGGTTCCCCGCAACGATATTGTCGGCATCAATATTAACGACGACTGGAAATCTATCGTCCGGCAACTGACCCACTCTCCGCACGGACGCATCGTGCTATACCGCGATACGCTGGACGATGCGATCAGCATGCTGCGCGTCCGGGAGGCGTATCGCCTGATGACGGAAAAAAAGGAGTTCACGAAAGAAATCATGCTCCGTGCAGCCGATGAAATTTACTTCGTGCCGGAAGGTACGCCGCTCAGCACGCAACTGGTGAAATTCCAGCGAAATAAGAAAAAAGTGGGCCTGGTAGTGGATGAATATGGCGATATTCAGGGGCTGGTCACGGTGGAAGATATTCTCGAAGAGATCGTCGGGGATTTCACGACGTCAATGTCCCCTACACTTGCAGAAGAGGTCACGCCGCTAAACGATGGCTCAGTGATTATTGACGGCAGCGCCAACGTACGTGAAATCAATAAAGCGTTTAACTGGCATTTGCCGGAAGATGAAGCGCGCACGATTAACGGTATCATTCTGGAAGCCCTTGAGGAGATTCCGGCCCCAGGTACCCGCGTACGCATCGAACAGTATGATATTGATATTCTTGATGTTCAGGAGAATATGATTAAGCAGGTGAAGGTGATGCCGGTAAAACCCATTCGCGAAAGCGTGGCGGAGTCGTAGTAAGCCTTACTTTTTTGCTCGATATGAATAGCAAAACGGCCACCCTGGGGTAGCCGTTTCACTGTTATTTACTTCGCTTTCGCCACGGTCACCATCGCCGCGCGAATCGTACGACCATTCAGGGTATAGCCCTTTTGCATCACGCCCAGAACATTGCCAGCCGCCACATCTTCAGACTCAACCATCGCAATGGCCTGGTGTACGTTCGGGTCCAGCGGCACATTGGTATCAGCAATCACTTCCACGCCGAATTTACGCACCACATCCAGCATTGACTTCAGCGTCAGCTCAATGCCTTCAATCATTGGAACCATATCCGGGTTAGCTTTATCAGCCACTTCCAGCGCGCGATCCAGGCTGTCGATAACCGGCAGCAGTTCGTTGACGAATTTTTCCAGCGCGAACTTATGCGCTTTTTCGATATCCTGCTCCGTACGACGACGCAGGTTATCCTCATCGGCTTTTGCACGCAGCACCACTTCACGTTCGCGCTTCTGCGCTTCAACAAGCTGTGCTTCCAGATTCGCAATTTTTTCATCGCGCGGATCCACCTGCTCAGCCGAAACTTCAGGCTCTACCGCCTCAACGTCATCGTGCTGCTCCGTGATAATTTCTTCCGGGGCCTGCCCCTCAGGCGTTTTCTGTTCTTTACTACTCATGAATTTCTCCGCGTTTTTTCGCATTCATCTCGCTAACTTCGCTTATTATGGGGATCAGTTTCCGGGTTTCAAGGGAACACAGCCAGATTGTCACTATTCATTTAACCTAAGGACATCCAGATCATGAAGAACCATTTCAAGTGTATAGGCATCGTGGGACACCCCCGTCACCCAACCGCCCTGACCACACATGAAATGCTCTGGCGCTGGCTGTCCAGTAAAAATTATGACGTACTGGTTGAACAGCAAATCGCGCATGAACTGCAGCTTAGCGGTGTTAAAACAGGGACGCTGGCGGAAATTGGCCAACAGGCGGACCTGGCCGTTGTCGTTGGCGGCGATGGCAATATGCTCGGAGCCGCACGCACGCTGGCGCGCTACGATATCAACGTCATCGGCATTAACCGCGGCAATCTCGGTTTTCTGACCGATCTCGACCCGGATAACGCGCTACAGCAGCTCGCCGACGTACTCGAAGGCCATTATATCGCCGAAAAACGCTTTCTGCTGGAAGCGCAGGTGTGCCAGCAAGATTGCCAGAAGCGCATTAGCACAGCCATTAACGAAGTCGTTCTGCACCCCGGCAAAGTTGCGCATATGATTGAGTTTGAAGTCTATATTGACGAGGTATTTGCGTTCTCTCAACGCTCCGACGGCCTGATTATCTCTACGCCGACCGGTTCCACGGCCTATTCCCTCTCCGCCGGAGGACCGATCCTGACGCCTTCGCTGGATGCTATCACCCTGGTGCCCATGTTCCCGCATACGCTTTCGGCCCGCCCGCTGGTCATTAACGGCGACAGTACCATTCGTCTGCGTTTCTCCCAGCGCTGCAGCGACCTGGAGATTAGCTGTGACAGCCAGATAGCCCTCCCGATTCAGGATGGTGAAGATGTATTGATCCGCCGCTGCGATTATCACCTCAACCTCATTCACCCTAAAGATTACAGCTATTTCAATACATTAAGCACTAAACTCGGCTGGTCAAAAAAATTGTTCTGATTTTATGCCCCGCCTCTTTACTGTATAAAAAACCAGTTTATACTGTATTTAAACACAGTAATGGTTTTTCATACAGGAAGGCAGCTATGTTGGCACAACTCACTATCAGTAATTTTGCTATCGTTCGTGAGCTGGAAATCGATTTTCACAGTGGTATGACTGCCATCACCGGTGAAACCGGCGCCGGAAAATCAATTGCCATCGACGCGCTGGGGCTTTGTCTCGGTGGTCGGGCGGATGCCGACATGGTTCGCAGAGGCGCCAGCCGGGCTGATTTATGCGCGCGCTTCGCCCTGAAAGACACGCCCGCCGCCCAGCGCTGGCTGGAACAGAACCATCTGGAAAGCGGATGTGAGTGTTTACTGCGTCGGGTCATCAGCGCTGATGGTCGTTCCCGCGGTTTTATTAACGGTACGGCAGTTCCTCTATCGCAACTCCGCGAACTGGGTCAGTTACTTATCCAGATCCACGGTCAGCATGCGCACCAGTTACTGACCAGACCCGAGCATCAAAAAGCTCTGCTTGATGGCTACGCTGGTGAGTATGCGCTTACTCAACGTATGGACGAACACTATCGCCAGTGGCATCAAAGTTGCCGCGATCTGGCGCAACATCAGCAGCAAAGCCAGGAGCGCGCAGCTCGTGCAGATCTGTTGCAATACCAGTTAAAAGAATTAAATGAATTCAATCCGCTGGCGGGTGAATTTGAACAGATCGATGAAGAATACAAACGACTGGCCAACAGTGGTCAGTTGTTGACGACCTGTCAGCATGCGCTAATGGTGCTGGCAGACAGCGAAGAAGCCAACCTGCAAAACCTGCTCTACACCGCTAAACAACTGGTGAGCGAACTGACCGGCATGGACAGTAAACTCTCCGGGGTGCTGAATATGCTGGAAGAAGCCTCTATCCAGCTTAGCGAAGCCACTGACGAACTGCGTCATTACCACGATCGCCTCGATCTCGATCCAAATCGTCTGTTCGAGCTGGAACAGCGCATTTCCCGGCAAATCACCCTGGCGCGCAAGCATCAGATTTCCCCTGAAGAACTTCCTGCATTTTACCAGTCCTTGCTGGAAGAGCAGCGCCTGCTGGATGATAACGCCGGTTCTCTTGAATCCCTTAGCCAGAGGGTCGCTGAACATCATCACCAGGCGCTGGAGACAGCAAAGCAGTTGCACAACCTGCGCCAGCGTAGTGCTGATGAACTGGCTCGGCTCATTACTGAAAGTATGCACTCACTTTCGATGCCACACGGCGTGTTCTCCATTACTGTCGCGTTTGATGAACGTCATCTTACTGCCGAAGGCGCGGATCATATCGAATTCCGCGTAACAACTAACCCGGGCCAACCGCTGCAGCCGATTGCCAAAGTCGCCTCCGGAGGTGAGTTATCTCGTATTGCGCTCGCGATTCAGGTTATCACCGCGCGGAAGATGGAAACGCCGGCATTGATTTTTGATGAAGTGGATGTAGGTATCAGCGGCCCGACAGCAGCGATAGTGGGCAAACTGCTACGTCAGTTGGGTGAATCAACCCAGGTGATGTGCGTGACTCATCTACCGCAAGTTGCCGGTTGCGGCCATCACCATTTCTTTGTCTGTAAAGAAACTGACGGGGAAATGACTGAAACGCATATGCGCCCTCTGGATAAACGCGCCCGTTTGCAGGAACTGGCCCGTCTGTTGGGTGGTAGCGAAGTCACCCGTAACACCCTGGCAAACGCGAAAGAGTTGCTTGCCGCGTAAACTTTTTGATTTTCACAGAGTCATAGTGAACAGCAAATTGCCAATAGACCTGCAGCCGAAGGTTCCCAACCGGGCAAAGGTCTATTATCATCGGCATATTACAGACGAGCCACGTACTGTTCGGGCCCAAAAAGGAATCAAATCACTATGCGCTGTAAAACGCTGACTGCTGCCGCAGCGGTTCTTCTCATGTTGACCGCAGGCTGTTCCACTCTGGAACGAGTGGTTTACCGACCTGACATCAACCAGGGTAACTATCTGGCACCAACCGACGTAGCAAAAGTTCATGTCGGCATGACGCAGCAACAGGTTGCCTATGCTCTGGGTACTCCAATGATGTCGGATCCGTTTGGCACCAATACCTGGTTCTACGTTTTCCGTCAGCAACCCGGGCATGAAAAAGTCACCCAGCAAACCCTTACCCTGACCTTTGACAGCAGTGGAGTGTTAACCCACATTGACAACAAACCGGCCCTGACGGCGGAGTAAGACTGCTTAGATACAAAAAGCGCTCACTGAGCGCTTTTTGTGTTTCTGAAGATTTGCGCCTGAAACGATTACTTCCCTGCGTTTTTCTCTGCCCGCTGACGACGTAGTTCTTTCGGGTCAGCAATCAGCGGCCGATAAATTTCTACCCGATCGCCATCATGAACTTCATCCTGAAGCTTAGCCGGGCGGCTATAGATCCCCACTTTGTTTTTCGCCAGATCGATATCATCACGCAGCGCCAGAAGACCGCTGGCAACGATCGCCTGCTCGACCGTCGCCCCTTCATCCAGCTTAACCTGTTGCAGATACTGCTTTTCTGGCAACGCGTAGGCGACTTCGACCATCATTTTAGCCGACACTGTAGACCTCTTTGGCACGGCTCGTAAACGCTTGCACCATGTTCATGGCCAGCTCTTTGAAGATACGACCAAACGCCATTTCAATCAGTTTATTGGTAAATTCAAAATCGAGATGAAACTCAATTTTGCACGCTTCAGGGCTTAGCGGAATAAACGTCCAGCCGCCAATCAGCTTTTTGAATGGGCCATCGACCAGGCTCATCAGGATACTCTGGTTACTGGTCAGCGTATTTCTCGTCGTGAAGGTCTTACTGATACCCGCTTTAGATACATCAACCGCCGCAGTCATTTGCGTTGGTCCTAGTTCCAGAACCCGACTACCGGTACAGCCCGGCAGAAAATCAGGATAAGACTTCACATCATTTACCAGTTGATACATTTGTTCCGCACTGTACGGCACCAGTGCGGTACGGCTAATCTGAGGCATGGCAGGTTCCACATATAAACACGGTACAAATAATACCATTTATCTACTGCTAAAAAAAACGCTGTACCGCAACTCGTGCTAAGATAGCGCATTACGCCTCGCAGGATGGATTGAGGTACGACTGTTTTAAGACGATGACTTCAGGATACTATGACTAAGAAAAAAGCCCACAAACCTGGATCAGCCACCATTGCGCTGAATAAACGCGCTCGTCATGAATACTTTATCGAAGATGAATACGAGGCTGGTCTTGCCCTTCAAGGATGGGAAGTCAAATCCCTCCGAGCAGGCAAAGCCAACATAGGCGATAGCTACGTCATTCTGAAAGATGGCGAAGCCTATCTGTTTGGCGCTAACTTTACGCCAATGGCGGTGGCTTCCACTCACTATGTCTGCGACCCCACGCGTACCCGTAAGCTTTTGCTAAACCAGCGCGAACTGGACACGCTATATGGACGCATCAACCGCGAAGGTTATACCGTGGTTGCCTTATCGCTGTACTGGAAGAACGCCTGGTGCAAAGTAAAAATTGGCGTCGCCAAAGGTAAGAAACAGCACGATAAACGTACCGATCTAAAAGACCGCGAATGGGCGCTGGATAAAGCGCGCATCATGAAAAACGCAGGCCGTTAATTCCCTTCTGCTCTTGAGGGTCAGTTTCACTGGCCCTCGCGTTATATTGTTGTTGATGCTGACTTTTTGCTCTGCCTGCCGGAATAATCCGCGAAACGAGGACTGGTAAGCATATTCATAAATCTGTTATACTGTATTTACACATTGGGGCTGATTCTGGATTCGACGGGATTTGCGAAACCCAAGGTGCATGCCGAGGGGCGGTTGGCCTCGTAAAAAGCCGCAAAAAATAGTCGCAAACGACGAAAACTACGCTTTAGCAGCTTAATAACCTGCTCTGAGCCCTCTCTCCCTAGCTTCCGCTCTTAAGACGGGGATCAAAGAGAGGTCAAACCCAAAAGAGATCGCGTGGATGCCCTGCCTGGGGTTGAAGCGTTAAAACTAATCAGGCTAGTTTGGTAGTGGCGTGTCCGTCCGCAGGTGCCAGGCGAATGTAAAGACTGACTAAGCATGTAGTACCGAGGATGTAGGAATTTCGGACGCGGGTTCAACTCCCGCCAGCTCCACCAATCATGATTGGACAGTGATAGGACATCACTAGCAATAACAGGAAGTTAGCAGTCTCAGCAGGACACCGACCAGACGGTGCGGGGACAAAAAAGGATACGCAAAGGAGCCGCGGCTCCCTAGCGACAAAAAAGCCCGCCTACGCGGGCTTTTTTGTTTTACTCCACCAGCAAGTTAATCGCTTTATCATGGCGGTATGAAGATGAGCTAAGGATAGGATAGGCTTTTGTATCAGCTCAATGTTCATATAAAAACATTTCGAACTTTGGTACACAAAACTACACAGGGATAACTTTATGTCTCTTCGTTTCAGACAAACCTTTACTCTATTTCCTGGCGTGAAACTCAACATTGGAAAGCGTGGAATAAGCGCAAGCATCGGGGTACCTGGTGCAACTGTCAATGTTGGGAAAAAAGGACTCAGGGCGACTGTGGGACTCCCGGGTACGGGTTTATCTTATACTACACCTACCCTGCCCTATGATGATGGCCACTCAGTTACGAATCCATTAATTCCGTCCTCGACAGAACCTGATTTTGGCTTGACGGAATCATTTCCAAGCAACACTCCATCGAACGCTAAAATATATATGCCCATGGCTGGCATGAATGAAATTTCAAGCGCTTCGGTGGAAGTCCTGACAAGCTCGTCCCTTTTACCTTTACGGGATTTGATTGCTAAAGCGCGAGAACAAAGGGCAGAGATAAAATCTGATTTACAAGAGGCTCTTGCTGAAGAGTCAAAACAAAAGAACGAGTTGGTTCGACGCAAATCAAGTCTATTCCGTTGGTTTTACAAACGACGCATCGCAGAACTTGAGACAGAACTTCCCGTAACGCAAGCTGAGATATCTCGCCTAGTATCATGGGAAGATAGCACAAAAATAGCCATAACCTTCGAGAGCAGTGATGCTTCACAGCGCGCATATGCAGCAATGGTCCGTGCATTCGATATGTTAAAATCGAGTGTCAAAAAATGGGATATTACTGCAGATAAAGCTACAGACCAGTTTGCCGAAAGAACATTAGCAACCAGGTCTGTTAATCGTCACCCAGTTACCTTTGATTTCAGTTCAACGGATCTCATTCAATTTACAGGGCGTGCAATGCGATTTGAAAATGTGAATGGCGACGATATTTTGCTTTATCCTGGAGTTGCAGTCATACCACGAGCTGATGGGGCGTTCGCTCTGATTGATTTACGCGAATTACAAATCAGTTCAGAATATCGAAGATTCCATGAGGAAGAAGGTGTTCCCAGTGACTCACGCATAGATGGGCATACATGGGCGAAAACGAATAAAAATGGCTCACCAGACCGTCGATTTAAAGACAACTACCAAATCCCTATCTGCATTTATGGAAATATTACTTTCCATTCTCAAACTGGGGTAACTGAAGAATATATGGTATCAAATGCAGACGCCGCGCAAGCCTTTGCTGAGGCAGTAAAGCGCTATCAGACCTCACTCGCAGAATCCGAAGCGTTGATGAAGGCCTAACCTATCGCAGATATGGGGTGTCGGGGGTCGGAGGTTCAAATCCTCTCGTGCCGACCAAATAATCCCAATAGAACCAGCCTCTTATGGCTGGTTTTTTTATGCCTGTTTTTTGTACGGGGAGTTAATGGGGTGAAACTGGGGTGAAAACCCGTCAAACATTCACATCTCAGGGCATAGCTTCAAACGCTTATTTCTCACCTTGATACTGCATGTTCACACAGTGTGCGTGCTGTATTTCCAACCATTGAAGGAATTGTAGAGACTACTCTGAAAGATGCCTGGGAAACGGCTGATGACTGGTTTATAAACTGAGCTGTCAATACAATCACTCGTGGTGTCAGCAGACCATTTCACATGGCACCCTGTTTCCCGTGCCGTGGATAACGCGAAAAACCAAGTGCCAGAATTAATCGAGGCTATTGAGCGCCTATAAATTGATAACGTCGGCGATGTGCCAATAGCTGACATTACTGAACGTATATTTCATTTTTTCTCTCTTTACAGCTGTGTATCTCTTAAAGCTTCAGCAATAAAATCTACAAAGCTACGAACCTTGAAAGGAATGCGGATCGCACTGGGATACACTGCCTGAATGGTAAGTTCCGTTGTCTTGTACGCAGGCAGCAGCTCAATCAGTCTGCCCTGTTTTATATGCTCACAAAAAACAAAACTAGGACCATATGCTATGCCTGTTCCGGCCAGAGCGGCTTCCAGAAGCAACTGAATATTATTGGACGTGATTCGGCATGCACTTTCGATACGGTGAAAGCTGCCCTCAGGGTCGCAAATTGTCCAGTCTCCCGCTGAAACCGCCTGGCTGAACGCCAGACGCGGCGCGCGGGAAATATCTTCCGGCGTCTCTGGTGTGCCGTTTTTTTTCAGATAATCTGGTGATGCACATAAAACCATCTTGCAGGGCGCCAGCCGCCGGGTAACCAGCGACGGATCGTCAAGACTCCCAACCCTGATGGCAACATCAATTCGATTTTCAAGCAGGTCTGCGTATTTGTCTTCAAGCACAACATCCAGACTGACCTCCGGAAATTGTTCCAGATAACGTGACACGATCGCCCCAAGATGCATTGCACCGAAGGCGACCGGCGCAGCAATGCGAAGTAACCCGCGCGGTGTTGCCTGGACATCTCTCGCTTCTCTGTTCGCATCTTCCACAGCCTCAAGAATAACTTTACAACGTTCATAATATCGCTGCCCCACATCGGTCAGGCTCAGACGGCGTGTTGAACGCTGAATAAGCCGGACATTTAAATCGGATTCGATAGCACTGACATGTTTTCCTGCCATTGCCGCTGAAAGCTTAAAACGTCTTGCAGCCGCCGCAAAACTTCCTTCTTCCACTGCCGACATAAAAATCTGCATGCTGATAAATCTGTCCATAAACCCCGCCATTCGATAATTTGAGTATCGTCTATCGATATTATTTCACGGATTATCATTAATTGGGGCTGTAATTAACATTGTTTTCATTCCTCAGGAGGTGTGAAACAATGAAAATTAACGTGAACAATACGGGTATCAATGTACAGCTACAGGGCAGCGGTGAACTTGCGCTGGTATTTTTGCACTATTATGGCGGCTCATCCCGTACATGGGAGAGCGTGACAGGTCAGTTACCAGACCGCTACCGCACAGTTGCCATTGATCATCGTGGCTGGGGCTTGTCAGACGCTCCCGTATCCGGATACAGGATTGAAGACCTTGCCCGGGATGCCGAAGGCGTTATTTCGGCGCTTGAGCTTAAACGCTATATTCTGGTTGGCCATTCGATGGGGGGAAAGGTCGCCCAATTGATGGCATCGCGGCAGCCCGAAGGACTTGAGGGTCTGGTTCTCATTGCACCTTCCCCACCTTCCCCCATGTTGCTTTCCTCAGAGGAGCGCGACAGACTATCCAGCGCCTATAACAGCCGCGAATCAGTTGGGTTTGTCATCGACAATGTCCTGACGGCGCGGCCGCTCAGCCCTGCGATTCGTGAGCAGGTTATCGAGGACAGTTTAGGAGCGTCAGACGGAGCCAAAGCAGGCTGGCCCGGTGTGGCGATCAGCGAAGACATCACACGGGAAGTCGCCTCCATTAATGTTCCGGTCAGAGTCATCTCAGGGGAACTGGACCGGGTCGATACCCCGGAAACTTTGCAAAGAGAGTTGCTACCCCGTATTCCTCACGCAGCGATGTATATTATTCCCGGCACGGGACACCTTTCACCGCTTGAATCACCCGGTGTGATCGCTAGTCACCTGTCAGCCTTCGCAGCATCGATTGAGAAGCGTGCCGCAGTTTATCGCTCCCCTACTGAAACCATCGCCGCCTTTGATGAAGCATTCAACGCGGGAAAAATTGATAATTTAATGTCCGTTTTCAGTAATCGCGCCACCATGAAAATGACTGATGGAGCTGTTATTGAAAGTAATCCTGAAGCACTACGGATGGCTTTAATCGCGCTGACAGCATCACGGCCAGTTATCAGGAACCAGATACGCGCTCTCATCTCTTCTGGTGATCTCGTTCTCGTCCTTATCGACTGGTCGCTGACTATGACTTCAGATGACGGCACTCAACGCGTTGAACACGGTATCGCCACGCAGGTAATGGAGCAGGGTGCGGACAAGGGCTGGCGGATACGCATTTCAAACCCATCAGGGATTGTCTGAATGCTATTAAAGATGGAAAGAACTTACAGATGAAGATATTCATATGCAGTAAAACATAACAAGTCAGGGCTGGTTGTAGATGCAGCCTTGCCATTGGCTCCAGCCACATGCTCAGAACACCGCCCCTGACGGTTCGGCAGAGCCTACCAGCTCTGCCGTTTTGCCAAATCGGACTGAAATTCCGACCTGTCGGGACTCCTATAGATATATGAGCAAACTAGTAATGTTGGAGGATACCAGAGCCTCATCAGCAGACCTGTGTTCAGCTTCTTAGTATTCTGACCCGGAACGTCCGTTTCTCGCTCAAAGCTGACCTTCAGTTCATTCAAAACGTCTGCTGAGGGTGAGTGCCAAAGGCGGACTTTGATGGACTAGTGGTAAATCCCATCGCAGTGAGGAACGTGTATCCTATGTATACCAACAAATTCGACCTTTAATTGTATTAGCTCAGACTTGATCTGGCATTGTCACAGCACAGAGCTTAACCTTACCTGACAGGCCGGTCTGGGCCAGGAGCGGATGTTCTAGGCATTGTGTTATATTGTTAACCGGGAGCAGTTCATGGGGTGTGTATTTCGCGGAATGCGGGGGCTGTCTGACACTGATTAATGATGGAGAAGAGTCATGACAAGTGATTTGATCGCGCTTTCTGCTATTGGCGTAGCTATCCTGTTTGGCGCAATGAGCCCGGGAGTTAGCTTTCTTCTCGTGGCACGCACGGCCATGTCCAGTTCGAGACGGGCGGCTTTATCTGTCGCTGCAGGTATGGGTTTTGGTGCGTTTGTTTTTGCTGCCATAGCGTTAGCAGGTCTTCACACCCTGCTGACTCTGGTCCCATCACTTTACATGGGACTGAAGGTTGCAGGCGGTTGCTATCTTTTATGGCTGGCGTTGAAAATGTTTCGTCGTCCTTCAAATCGTTTTAATGATTCTGCCGGTACCGAGGAAATAAGCGCCTTAAAAGCTTTTATGACTGGCGTATTTACGCAAATCAGCAATCCCCATACTGCACTGGTCTTTGCCAGTATTTTTTCCGCAGCGCTTAGCAAAAATATTCAACCTGTTATGTATATCATCCTGCCAACAATGGCATTCGTTATTGATATGCTCTGGTATGCAGTTGTTGCATGCTTATTATCAACTGACGGGCCACGTCAGGTTTACATTAAATACCGTAAGTTTATAGATAAACTCAGCGGAGGCGTTATGGCCCTTCTGGGAATACGACTGCTGTTGAAGTAAGTCAGACGAGTACGATTTAGTCTACTAACACGACGTGTGCATGGCCTCGCTCAAAGCAGACTGTCAGATTTGATTGTGTGCTGTCAGTGAAAACTGTCAGCTCAAGTCTGAGCTAATACACTTTAATCGTAAAGCGCCGTGTTTATATAGTTGACCTCATTATCATTCAGTAAATTGAGCTAATACATTTTATTTGGTGATGACCGAACCTGAACGGCTGACAAACACGTGATACCTGGAAAGCATGAAAATCGTCCCGGTTGCGTTTGACGCGTTGTGTAACACGCATTCCACATCTGTATAACCATCACCAGCCGGAATAGAGACGGAGAACGACCCAATATTGTATCGACCGCCGTTTGACTGCCTCCACACCTGAGTGTCACCAGCCCTAATCTGGAAGTATGTTCCCGAACCTGATCCGCCACCCGTCATTCCCAGACAAGCAACCATGCCAACTGCGCATGAGCCCAAATTTAGCCTGTCGCTCGGACTGTTTTCATAGACAATGGCATTCTGACGACCTGCGGAATCATTCATCAATATCGATCCAACAATCGTGACTTTCTGCGGGAAGCTTTGTTGTTTGACACGACAAAATCTCACTATCTTCGTACCATCGTTCCCCAGATCTTCACTAAAGAAAATAGTCTGGTTAGGCAGCGTGTCAGAAATGTCTCCGACAATTTTATCCGCGCTCAAAGTGCCGCTGATCGTACAGCTTTCATTGATTACTACGTTATCAAGTTCGCCGCTGGTCGCCTCAATTTTCCCGCGCACTGTAACGTCATTAAACTCCGCCTTTCCGTTCTTGTTAACCTGCCAGCCCTTCGATCCGGAAGCGAAGTCATTCGACTGAATCACATTCCCTATTTTCGCATTATCGACGCTGCCGTCTTTAATGCGAGCCTTGTCGATGTACAGTTCATTGCCCTCGGCGATCATCACCGGCACGGAAGTTTTGCTGTTGCGGTTAAACAGCGAGAAACGGTCGGCATAGAGGATCAGGTCGCTTGTACTGCCGTCGCTGCCCAACACGATACCGGCGCCCACCTTCTTCCCGTTGTTTGTTTCAACTTTGATGGAGTACATCGAGCTGACCTTGCCGTTTGTCTCCGCCAGCGTCTGACCCTGGGCCTGTACGGTAGACGACAAGGTACCGACTGTACTGTTCAGACTCGTCAGGCTGTTTGCTGCTGATTCAATTTTCCCCTCGGCACTTGTCACCCGACTGGTCAGTGAATTGACCGCCCCCGCATCGGCTTTACCGCTCAGCGAACTCTGCAGGCTGGTGAGCTGCTGGCTCTGTGCCGTGATTTTATTCTCGGCATTCGTTACCCGCGTTGTCAGTCCGCTGATGGCAGTGGTGCTGGCATCAGCCACATCCAAGGCAGCCTGCGCATCGGTTATATCTGTAACGACGATATCATCGATATAGAGCTCATAACCCGGAGTGCCGCTCCCGGTTGCGCCGCGGGTAGAAATCCAGACCACACCGCGCGTCCGCCCGGTTCCGTTCATCTGCGCCTTACCGCTGAACTTCACCCACTTCCCTCGGCCACCCAGACCGCTTTCGCTTATCGTGACCGCAGCCTGCCAGGCGCTCTGACCAGCAGCATTCTGTCCCTGAATACCGACTATCGTATTCCAGCCCGATGATGGTGACTGGTCTGACGGCATCATGGCCCAAAGTTCGATTCTGTACACCGCGTTCTCGCGGATACTCGACCACGGGCCTATCGTCTTGTCGCTGTTGCCTCCGTCGTTTGCCTCACGGCGCAGGCGCAGGCTTTTGCTACCATTAAACTTCTGCGCTGTAGTGACGACGGCGCCACTTCCACCGATTTGCTGGCCATCAGCATAGCTTTCCAGTGAACCATCAAACCACGGGTTGGAGACCTGGTTGCGCAGCGTGCTGATACTCCCGGACAGAGATGTGATGCTCTCTGACTGCGTGGTCAGCGTGTCTTCCACCTGGCTGACCCGGTTCGTCAGCGTGTTCACCGCGCTGCTGTCCGCCTTCTTACCAATGTTCTGGTTTGCGGTCGACAGACCGTTTTCCAGCGCTGTGGTCCGGCTACCAATACTGCTCAGCGTGTTGCCCTGCTGGTTGACGGTCGTCTTCAGAGAATCAACGGCTTTTGCTGTGGCGTCGGCTGTGTTCTGGGCCTTGTTGGCCGCAGTAACGTTACGCAGGTGCCAGTCAGCTACATACCAGACCGTTCCGAATGGCGAACTCTGGTTAATCTGCAGGAACGGACGCATGAAATTCGTGTCCGACGGGACCGTAAATCGCCATGTCGCGCGCTTCCATGACGCTGTGGTTTTAGTGTTTCCGCCAGAAGCCTTTGCTCCGATACCGCCGGTCGCAGATGTGGCTCTGCCAATATAAAAGTTGAAATCAGCGCTACCGTTACCGCACGCGACAAGGGCGGTCATCTCAAAGATATCTCCCGGAGTGACCGCGATATTGTTCGCACTACTAAGGCTGATGTGATGATCTCGCGCAGCTATTTTTGCAGCATACGCAAATGGGCAGCCCGCTGGTACGCCGTCACTTGAGGTGGCTACGACGGTAAACCCCATCTGGTTAGCAGCCGGATCAAATGACGGGTTCGGGATATAATCATCACCGGCAAAGGTGGCCGTCCTTACTTCGCGCACAGACATGTCATGAATGGCATATTTTGGGTGCTTTGTTCCGGTGCTCCCTGGAGAGATTTGCCTGAACGTTACGGTCACTGGAAGACGGTTTATAACCGCTTTAACCGATGGTCTAAGGCTGGAATAATGAACAGTATTTTCAATAAATTACTCCAGATTCTGGATGAAAAAAAGTTGGTTGACTGGGATGTTATTGCACTTGATGGCAGTAATATCAGGGCCCTGAAAGCAGCGGCAGGTGCGAAAAAAAACATCCCGATGACCTCAACGACCATGGGCTGGGTCGCTCTCGCGGCGGCTTTGGCACCAAAATCCATTTGGCGACAGACGGGACAGGATTGCCATTAAGCTTCTGCCTGAGTGGTGGACAAGCCCACGAGAGCCAGTATGCACAAGTTCTGCTCAGCCGGGTCGGCATTATTCGTCAAAGTGGGTGCCTGAAATCCCGGGCAAAAGCAGTGCTGGCGGATAAAGGTTATTCAAGTAAAAAATTTCGTATTAGTTTGAAATTGAAGGGAATCAAGGCAGTTATTCCTTTTAAAAGTAATGAGAAAGCCAGCCGTGATGGACGCCGAAAACTGGATATCCGCTTATATAAAAAGCGCAATGTAGTAGAACGTAGCTTTGCAGCATTGAAAGAAAACAGGCGAATCGCCACACGTTCGGAAAAAACAGCCAGAAACTACCTGAGCATGCTAAAACTGGGGGCGATCAGGTTATTTTTAAGGCGATTGTTAAGTTAAGGGACACAGCCTAGCTTTTTCATTTTGTAAAACATCTACTACAGTATTTTTGTCATCTTTTAACTAAAGCAAGGGCTAACTCTGCGAAGCCGCTGCGCTTGCTTCTTCGAGTTCCCCTTGCTTTTCTGCCCTTCGGTTAGAAAAGGAAGACCCGTGGCTATGTGTCGCTCAAAGCGAACCTGATGAACTTGCTCACAGTCCACTATCACCAGCACTGCTCTCAATGAGCAGGGATTTCCGCCTGATGTTATTGAGGCTGCACTGGCCTTGTATCTATATAAAAATACCCCTTAACTACGTGTGGCTGATATGGCAACCTCGCTCAACAAAACGATAATCATTCTCTTTTGAAGAATATAAGTAATTTGTTCGTTTCCATTTCCGGACTGAGACAAAAACATAAAAAAGGTTCGTGTTTATACTTTGTTTTCGTGTCTCTACTATTTATTACTCTTATAGGATTTTTTAGGATATTACGCACTGTAAAGCGATATCATCAGGAATTCAGCAATGCCTCAGACATCATTGAACTATAGTTCTGGTTCGTATTATCCTGCGTCGCGATTTCGGTAGAATGTTGAATAAGTGTTATAAAGTGGTTGTAGACAGGAAAAGCAAATAATAACTTAGAGAATATTTATGAGAGAATTGGTTCATGATGAAATAAAATCTATTGCCGGTGCCGAATGTACCTTTAATTGCCTCGGACAGGCTGCGGTGAGTGTTGGAGTTGCTGGTGCAATTGGCGGTACGATAGCTGGTAATGCTACGCTGCCGGTCATCGGAATGGTTCCGGGTTGGGTGGCCGGAGGGATTATGGGTACAATTGGAGGAGCGGCTGGATATGGTGCGACATGTTGGTGGAGTGACACTTCTACGAATTAGTCTGGCAAGTCTGGTTGTTTTTATTATCACATTAGCAATCAGCATTTATCTTGATAAAGGGCAGGGATTAACAAAACCCGTTATTCAGGCAATTATTGCCACATTAATTTTTGGTACTGGATTTATCCTTCTTATGAGGAATAAATGATTTCAAATCTTCCTTGTTAACTGGATAATTCTCTAATACACGGTATCCACCGCAAGGCATTAATCGCTACTGTATCGCTCCGCCTGATCGCGTATTACAGTTTGCCCCACTTTTTTTGGTTCATCGCAGGTTAGAGTGAACCAATAGAAAACGGCAGTCAGAAGGTTTAGGTTTGTATTCGCCAAAACACACCCTGAACCTTCAAAACTGCCGTCATGATGAATGCTAACCTGACTTCTCTTTTCTGGAAAGGATTCAGTGTCTTTTCCTGCACTGAAATTGTCCACGATACCCTGCTTATCCACCTTCAGCCCCTGACTTCCCAACCGCCATGTTGTCGTGGATGCAACCGCAATATTCCGCATATTCACGATGCTACCCTGCGCCGTGTCAGGGAGCGTGAACTGCTAACTGGAAGGTCTGGCTGAATGTGCCTGTTCGCCGTCTGCGCTGTTTATCCTGCAGCATTATGACCGAAAAAATCGACTGGCTGCCTGAGCGTCAGCGATACACCGCCACCCTGTCTGCGTGGGTTGCATCACTCGTCCGGTTACTTCCGATTAAACATGTAGCCAGTTTGACCGCCGTATTGGGCGCCGCACCAATTCTCCCCCGCAGTTTGGGCAAAATCCGTTAAGCCGATGAGTCACGCAATCAATGCAAAAAGTACATTCGAATGAACAGATATAAGCTTCTGTTGAGTCCGGCGGCAAATTTTGATCGCAGCATTCACAATTAGGACGAAGCTCAAGCATAGTATCCTCCAGGAGTCAGTGTGGATTTCCTATATAGCCAAATAGCCAACTTCATGCCCGGCACCTGAAAACCGCCCTGCCGGGCCTGACGGGCGCAACGCCCTCTGTAATAAAGCAGAATAAACCGATTCAGCGCAGCCCCTTCCCATAAGCTGCTAAAGGCTAGTAATCATGCCAGGCTGACCTGCCCGCGAATAACGTAGCGAATTAAAGCCGTTATTTTTTGGGGGTGATTTTCGTCACCGAGCCTGTTTGAGCTTTATCCCCGGCAGTACCATACATAGACACCAGATAAACGGCTCCATCGGGCCCGACGGCCAGGTGGTTTGGCGTATCATCCATCGGGATATTAGCGACCAGTTTACCGTCCTTGTCCAGAACAGCAACGGTTCCGCCTGCACGCGTGGCGGCGAAAACCTGCGACGTCACGGGATCCCAGATGACAGATACGCCCCCGGCACCAATGTAAGTATCAGCGAGAACTTTGCCGTCCGCATCAAGAACCACGACATTGTTCGTCTCCTGAGAAGCAACGTAAAGACGACCGGTCTTCGGATCACGAGCGATGTCGGTTGCACCTTGCGCCTGAGGTACTTTCACTGTAGTACTCTTGCCCGTTTTGAGATCAATCCAGCCTACCCAGGGCGTATCGCGGCTGACGCCATAGAGTTTCCCACCGGTACTGTCGAGGGCAAGATCTGTACTGTAAAACTGGTCGCGGCCGCGGTTCGCCACGAACTCTATCTGACCGATATGTTCCAGCGTTTTGGTATCATATACCTCGATAAAACCGGTCAGCGCTGCGCTGACATAAGCCCGATTGTGGGCTTCATCAATAACCACATCACGTGGATGTGCTACCGACCCCTCAGGAAAAACTTTTACCACGGAAAGCGTTTTTGCATCATAGACGGTCACCGTCTCGGCAAGTGTGTTCGTCGTCCAGACATGATGATGGACATTATCAATACCGACGCCGAAGACACCAATTTGCTCACCCTTTTTATCTTTAGGCAGAGTAGCCTCAGCTTCGACAGCCAGCGTTCCGGCGTTCAGTCTCATCAGGCGGCTGCCATCATTCGGGCCGCGTGCCGAGGTCACGAACAGCTTCCCGTCGGCCGAAACTGCCGACTGGTAAGCCCGCTCACCAACGGGAGTTGTTTGCAGCCTGAAAGCCTCAGTGTTTTTCGGGGGAACAATTTGGGACAATTTCAACATGACCTGCGAAACGCTCGCGGGATTTTGCGTGATAACAGTGAGTGGATGAAGGCCTGTAGCCGCATAGGCCGGAACGGTTAGCGGAATAGTCAGGTTTCCCTTCTCGTCGGCGGTCAGCGGTTTCGGTGTCAGGACTTCCGCACCATTCAGCATAGTGACGGTCGTGCCCGCCTGCAGTTTCTTAATTGTTATGACCGTTTTATCTCCGGGCTTAACAGGAACGTCTCGTGACCCGGCACGGATACTGCCAGGGAAGGTAGTGGTGGCGGCTGTCCATTTGCTATCGGCGTATGCCGTTGTGGCGATTGACATCACAATAGCGGAGGCCAACAGCACTGAACGGACTGAAATTCTTCTCATCTTATCTCCATAAATTGTATTGATGCTGCATCTCAACGCAGCTACAGGTTTCCCCACGCGATGAGTCTTATCTTCCGCGATGAGGTGTATGTCTTGTTATGAGATCATTCAACATACCATAATAATGGAAATAATTATCATTACCAACTCAGACGGTGTCTCAAATGCAGGGCGTTTGATACATAGCAGGTGAACGAACTGGAGATTTCCTGGTAAGGAGGTGGCTTTGTGCCAGAAACAAACATGACTAACATCAGCGTGTGTTACCCACAGTGAACACCGAAGTGGCAGGTAGCAGAACAAATGTCAGAAGAAACAGAAAACGTCGCAGGGCTGCGGAATATAAAAACGCAAAGCGACTCATGGTTAACTCCGGGTTAACGAAAAGCGCGGCCGGGCCGCATACGACGCAGTACGCCGTCCCGTAACAGGTAATGATGGAAAAGCGCCGCTAAAGCATGCGCGAATGACGGAACCAAAACATATCCCGTTTGATCGGCTAAAGCAGTGGCTGGACGCTCATTCTGTCCAGCGTTTCTTTTGACGACTCAACTCTTGATTACACTGTCTGGTTAAGAAACAGCGCTGACGGTATTTTCATCCTAAATGGCGCTTCGCCTCCTGGCGCACCCGGTGCAGTACGTGATGTTTGATCCCACTGTAAGCCGGGTGTTCAGCCAGGGTTTCAATATCGCGTTCGCGGCCAAAAGGCAGGATGACCTCCTCAACGATTTTTCCAGGCTTTGCCGACATAATCAGAATACGATCGGCCAGGAACAGCGCCTCTTCTACGTCGTGAGTCACAAACAGCAGCGTGGTGCCGGTGGCAAGCCAGGCATCGCGCAGGAGTTCCTGCATCATCAGACGCGTTTGCGCATCCAGCGCGCCGAACGGTTCATCAAGTAGCAACACCTCCGGTTCCGGTAGCCAGGCGCGGGCCAGCGCCACGCGCTGTTTCATCCCGCCGGAAAGTTGCCAGGGCGCATGATGTTCAAAGCCTTTCAGCCCTACCCGCGTCAGCCAGTCCAGCGCCTGGGCGTTGACCTCACCTTTGTGGTATTTCCCCAGCCGTGGGCCAAAGGTGACGTTTTCCAGTACCGACAGCCAGGGAAACAAATTTGGCTGCTGGAAGATCATTCCCCGATCCGGCCCCGGCAGCTTCACTGTTTTTCCGCCTGCCGCCACGCGCCCACGGTCCGGCTTGTTGAATCCGGCGACCAGATTCAGGATCGTGGACTTCCCGCAGCCGGACGGCCCCAGCAGTACAACAAATTCTCCTTTCTCCAGAGACAGGCTGATATCGTCCAGCACCGTGAACGGCTGCGGTTTTGCCGCAAAAGAGAGCGATACGTTTTCCAGTGTGATGGCACTCATTACTCTTTCCCCGCCCAGGGCACAAAAAAGCGTTGCAGCCCCAGCAGCAATAAATCCAGTAAATAGCCGATACCGCCGAGCAGCAGAATCCCCAGCATCACGATATCGGTTCGCAGATACGAACTGGCGTTAATTACCATCCAGCCGAGGCCCGAACTGGCCGCCACCATTTCCGCCGCGATGAGCGATGTCCAGCCGATCCCTATCGATAGCCTGACGGTGGTAAACAGTTCCGGCAACGCATCCGGCAACACCACGCGCAGAAAAATCTGTTTGCGCGACGCGCCGAGCGTTTGCGCCACACGAATGCGCGAGCGACCAATACGATCGACCGCAGCAGATGCCCCCACGACCACGCTCAGGAAAGTGGCGATGAAGATCAGAAAGAACTTCGACGCCTCACCGATCCCCAGCCAGACGACCGCCAGCGGAATAAGCGCAATCTTGGGTAGCGGGCGCAAAAACTGCACGAACGGATTCAGTACCGCCGCCAGACCTTCCGATAACCCCATCAGCAACCCCAGGGGGATGCCGATGAGAATTGCCACAGAAAAAGCGCTTAAGGCCCGGGCCAGGCTGACTGCGACATGCTCCCACAGCGGCACCTGACGATAACCATCGGCCAACAACTCTTCGGTCGTCAGTCCGATATCCTGCAGCGACGGCAGCAGCAGCGGGTCCACCCACTGCCGCATCGTCGCCACTTGCCAGATACTAAAGAAAACAGCCACCGAGACGACGCTGATGGCAATGCGATAACTCAATCTCATTTCGCTGCTACCGCCGCGTCGCGGATATAGCGGGAGTTAATAGCGCTGTCCCAGTTCGCCGGAATATCACGTTTGCGGATCTCGCCAATCCCCGCCAGGAAGTTAGCGGTTTTTGTCAGTGCTTTTCCAATACCGCTATCCGTCGTATGAGTTCCATTACCCAGCCAGTACGCCGTCCCCTGCTGCGTCAGGGTTGGATATTCCAGGCCACCCAACGTATTCGCGGCAGTCGTCACCGGCGCGCCCACCTCTTTCGCCACAATCGCCGCCGCCCGTTCCGGGTCTTTCTTAAACTCATCAACTTTTTCCTGATGAACGCGCAGGAACGCGCTGACGGTTTGCGGGTACTGCTCGGCAAAGGCTTTACGCACCACATAGTTGTTGTAAATCAGGTAGCCGTCCTTTTGCAGATCTTTGGTCGCGAATACCTGATGCCCGCCGGAGGCTTCAAGCTCCTGCGCAAACGGCGCCCAGACATAGCCCGCGTCGATATCGCCGCGTTTCCAGGCCGCGACCATTTCCGCCGGACGCAGCGGCAATAAGGTTATTTTGCTGCGATCGAGATGGTTAACGCTAATGGCGGCTTCAAGCGCATATTGCGCCGTCGAGTTTGGCGGATAGGCTACGCGTTTACCTTCAATATCGTTAATACGGGTAATGCCATCTTTACCAATTAAACGCTCGTAGCTGGCAATCACCCCGGAGACGCCGACAATCTCCACCGGCAGTTTTCTGACAATGCCTGCCGTTGCCGGGCTGGAGCCGAAATTGGCAATATCAATCGCGTTACTGGCAAAATAATTTAACGCGTCCGCACCGGACGCAAATTGCACCCATTTGACCTTGCTGTGTAAAGCGTTATCCAGAGAACCATCGGCTTTTGCCAGCATCAGCACCTGAGAACCGCCGCTGTATGCCACGCGGACTTCTGCGGGTGTTTCGGCAAAGCTGGTATTGACCCACAGGCCACCCGCTGCAAGTAATACGCAGAGACTTTTTTTCATTTAATTTATCCTGTTATTAATGCCATGTTTCGCGCTGCGTTAGCCATAACCGGGCACACTGTTGCGCCAGCGCTTCTGCGGGATCAATCGACACGGCTAAATGCGGGGATGTCACCTCCGCCAGCGCAACCGGCACTTCCGTGCAGGCCAGCACCAGCCTCTCTGCGCCGCGATCGCGCAATGCCTGAGCCTGTAAACTCAGCAGTTCACCACCGGTACGCAGTTCGCCGCGTTTTACCGCATAGCACCCCGGCACAAACCACTGCCGTAGCTCCTCTGGCGTCGGCTGCACGCTTTCAATCCCCATAGAGGCGAAAGCGTGCTGGAACCAACCGGCATCCAGCGTGCCCTGCGTGGCGATAAGCCCGACCCGGCGGGGCTTCTCTTTCCCTTCAAATACCGCCAGCGTGGCGTCCACAATATGAAGCAACGGCGCGTCGCTGTGCTGCGCCAGCGCCTCATACCAGTGGTGCGCCGTATTACAGGCGATCACAATGTGGCTGGCGCCCGCGCGGTTCAGCTGTTCCACACCGTGCAAGAGCTGCGGCAACGGCGAAGGCCCTGTTCCCGCCAGCGCCTGTTGGCGATCCGCAATTTGCGGCACATTCCACACCACATGGGGGATTTGCTGTTGATCGCTGGTGGCGGGCGTTGCGCGCAGTAATTTATGCATCAAATCAAGCGTCGCCAGCGGCCCCATGCCGCCAAGAATCCCCAGCAGAAAAGGAGTACTCATGATGACAAAGAATCTGCGATGACCTGACGATAGCCAAACAGACCTGCGCTTCCTCCCGTATGGATAAACACCACATTCTCATCCTTGCGGAAATGGCCTTGTCGGATCAGATCAATCAATCCGGCCATGCCTTTACCGGAATAGACAGGGTCGAGCAGAATCCCCTCGTGCTGCGCCAGCAGTTGCAGCGCTTCAAGCATCCCCTCGGTGGGCAGACCATAGCCTTCGCCCACATAATCACTGTTGGCGACCACCGCCTCACGCGGCAATTCACCCGGCACGCCGAGCAGTTCCCGGGTCTGCTGCGCCAGACGCCAGACGTTGTGTTCCTGTTTATCACGCGGGGCGCGGACGCTAATCCCGAGGAGAGGAATGCCGCTGTGCGTGGCGGTTAAACCCGCAATCAGGCCAGCCTGCGTGCCTGCGCTGCCGGTGGCATGGACGATATGATCGATACGCAGCCGTAACTGGCTGGACTGCCAAAGCAACTCTTCCGCGCAGGATACGTAACCCAGCGCCCCGATTGCGTTCGAACCGCCACCGGGGATGACATAAGGGGTATGGCCCTGCGCACGCAGGCTTTCCGCATGATGCTCCATTGCCTGCTGCATATCCGTACCGCCGGGCAAATGGGCAATAATTTTGCCGCCGAGCAAACCGTCCAGCAGCACATTGCCGGATTGCTGATACTCATCACCCAGCGTCGTGACGCGTTGTTCGAGAAAAATATGCGTTTCCAGACCCAGTCTGGCCGCCGCCGCGACGGTCTGACGCACATGGTTAGACTGCGTGGCGCCCTGGGTAATGATAATATCCGCCTGTTTCGCCTGGGCGTCGCCGAGCAAAAACTCAAGTTTGCGGGTTTTATTGCCGCCAGTGGCAAGGCCGGTGCAATCGTCTCGTTTTATCCAGATATTTGGCCCCCCCAGCAAGCGTGAAAGTTGTGTGAGAGGCTCCAGTGGAGTCGGGAAATGGCCAAAATGAAGCCGGGGAAAACGCGCCAGATGCATAATAACTCCTGCAAAGAATAACGACGCCGCACATTAAAATTCGGCAGCGAGAGTAAGAAAGGTTCATGGAATATAAGAATGACTATATTGATTTTCTCACTCGCGGCTTACCAAGTTTTTCAGCTATGGATATGAGGAAAAAAGATAAAACAAAAAACGATCGCTTTATTTATTCGCCAGCATTCATTAACTGACCATCATGCCGATCCGTTTAAACAAACAACCAAATATGTCTTTTGGTGCGCAGGCACGCTCAGGTATTTAATGCTTCCAGAGCGACAAACGCCTGCCAACTGACGTCATCAATCCAGATGCCCTCTTCCTGGCGCCGGGCATACGCGCGCAATTCCGGTTCTCCGGGGATCTGCACATCGCGCCCTTCCTGCCCGCTACGAACCCAGTCAACCTGCGCTAACAGCGCCTGTGAGTAACGTTCCTCCGCGCCCAGCCGCGCGGGGTCAAATAGAATCGACAGCATATTGTTGATGATTCCGGCACGCGGCGGAATCTGCTGGCTTTCGGTCTCGCCGCCGGTCAGCGCAGCGCCGAGTAAGCTACATATTAGCGACAATCCCGCGCCTTTATGGCCGCCAAAAGGCAGCAAAGCGCCGAGCGGCTCAGTCATTAATACGGCAGGGTCGGTCGTGGGTTGCCCGTTCGCATCTACCGCGCATCCTGCCGGGATGGCGCGCCCTTCATTCCAGGCGATGCGCGCTTTATTGCCCGCAATGGCGCTGGTCGCGAAATCAAGGATAACCGGAGGGCGGTTCTGTAGCGGTACGCCCACGCAAAAGGGGTTTGTACCAAGCCTGGCGCGCAGCCCATCGAACGGCAACACGGCCGACGGCGCCGCCACGTTAGCAAAATGGATCGAGACCAGCCCGGCGCTCGCCACCTGCTCTGCCCATGCGCCGATCCGTCCAAGATGGTGGGTATTAGACAAGCCAATTATTGCCACCCCAAACTGGCGCACACGCTCAATACCCACGGTCATGGCCTGTTCGCCCAACGCCTGGCCGAAGCCATGCCCCCCATCAAAAGAGACAATCGGTCCGGCATCAGACAAGGTGGTCAGCGTGGCGCCAGGGTTCAAATCTCCCGCCAGAATGGCCCGAATATAGCGAGGCAACAGGGTCACGCCATGGGAGTCGTGGCCCTTTAATGAGGATTCAACCAGATTATCCGCAACCTTTTGCGCGATATCAGCGCCAGTACCAACCCGTACCAGATGATGTTGTAAAAGCGAACGTAAGTGATGATGTGAAAATAAGGGCATGATTCGACTCACACGACCATTGCCCCTGTGACGGCAATGGCTATTAAAATGGTGAGTCCGACTATAGCGAGGATGTATTTGTTACATAACCATGAATAATGACTAAGCTTTTCCGCTTATTAACTAACACGCCATGAATATCGTTATTCATTTTCCTGATATTTATTGCCATTTAAATCATTTCCTTTCCCTCTCGCCTCTGCCCATGATTTTTTGCTGAGAAACACCTTTCTGGGGAACAGATATGAATAAAAGAAACAGGGTATTTGCCTGGACGCTGGCGTTTTCCGCCCTTGGCGGAGTCAGCCAGTCGGCATTTGCGGAAGGGAACATTAGTATCGCGCAGCAATTTGGCATCGGTTATTTAATTCTTGATGTGGTGCGAGACCAGCAGCTTATCGAAAAAGAGGGGCAAAAAGAGGGGCTGGATATCAAAGTAGAGTGGCGCACGATTTCAGGCGCAACCGGGATGAATGAAGCGCTAATTTCAGGCGCTCTGGACGTTGCGTCAGCGGGCGTGCCTCCAGCGCTCACCCTATGGGATCGCACCAAAGGTAAGCAAAATGTGAAGGCAATAGCTTCTCTGGGATCGATGCCTAACTATTTATTGAGCAATAATCCGGCGGTAAAAACCATTAAAGATCTGACTGAGAAAGATCGTATTGCCGTCCCGGCGGCAGGAGTCGGTTTTCAGTCCCGGACATTACAAATCGAAACGGCGAAACTATATGGCGACAAAGACTTTAAACGCTTTGATAAAATTACCGTCAGCCTACCGCATCCGGATGCCAGCATGGCATTAATTGCCGGTAGCTCGGAAATTACCGCGCATTTTTCCAGCCCGCCGTTTCAGTATCAGGCGCTGGAGCACAACAACGTGCATAAAGTGCTCAGCTCCTATGATGTGCTGGGTGGGCAGGCAACGTTTAATGTTCTCTACACCACCCAGAAATTCCATGATGAAAATCCAAAAACTTATAAAGCGTTTTATCGCGCACTCAGTGAAGCCGCAGATATTATTAACCGTGACAAAAATGCGGCTGCCGAAACCTATATTCGCGTTGAAAAATCACGGCTTCCTTTGCCACTGGTACAAAAAATTGTTAACGACCCGGAAATCAGCTTCACCATTTCTCCTGAGCGTACTGGCGTATATGCCGAAAAACTCCATGAGCTTGGCGTACTGAAAAATAAGGCTGATTCCTGGAAAGACTATTTCTTTAAGGAAGCATGGGAAAACCCAGGCAGTTAAACCGCGATACCGGAGGTCTGATGGTCGCTCAACAAATCGACGGCCCGCTATTGCAGGTCAATAATGTCGATATTGAATATCGTACCCGCGAACGGCAAGTGCGCGCGACGCATGATGTCAGTTTTGATGTCTGGCCCGGCGACCGCTTTATTTTGCTCGGGCCGTCAGGCTGTGGAAAATCGAGCCTGTTGAAAGCCGCAGGTGGTTTTCTCGCCCCGCGCAGCGGCCACATTTCGCTTGCGGGAACGCCGATTAGCGCTCCCGGGCCAGAACGCATGATGGTATTCCAGGAGTTCGACCAACTGCCGCCCTGGAAAACGGTGCTGGAAAACGTCATGTTTCCTCTGCTGGCCAGCCGGAAAGCCAGTCGTTCACAGGCAAAAGAGACGGCGTTACATTTCCTCCATAAAGTTGGGCTGGCGGAATTTGCTGACGCCATGCCCCATATGCTCTCTGGCGGGATGAAGCAGCGTGTCGCCATCGCGCGAGCGCTGGCGATGAAGCCACGCATCCTGCTGATGGATGAGCCTTTTGCCGCCCTGGATGCGCTGACCCGACGCACAATGCAGGAGGAACTGCTTGCGCTCTGGGAAGAAGAACGCTTTACCCTGCTGTTCGTCACCCATTCGATTGAAGAGGCGCTGGTGGTGGGCAGCCGTATTCTGGTGCTTTCGCCGCACCCAGGTCGCGTCAGGGCGGAGCTTAACTGTCATCAGTTCACGCTTAATGATTTTGGCAGCGAGGCGTTTCAGCACGCCGCGCGCCATATTCACCATCTGTTATTCCCGACAATCGGGAACAGTCCGTCTCACTCATCCGGCGAGGAGCCAGAGTATGTCCCAGCCACCGTACATTCGTCCTGAATTCGAACGCGAATTACCGCCGCTACGCAATCTGTCGGTGGAAACGCCGCTGCCTTTAAGCCAACGTCTGTTGAATCAGACATGGCTGCGCAAGTGTCTGATTGTCGCCCTGGTGCTGGCGCTATGGGAGATCGCCGCGCGAATACAGCAAAACGATTTGATGTTGCCCGGGGTACTTCAGACGTTACAGGCATTTTGCGAAGACATGCGCAGTGGCGAACTGCCGCAAAAAATCGCCATTTCACTCAGTATTCTGTTGAAAGGGTATCTGGCAGGCAGCGCGCTGGCGCTGATTGCCAGCGCGCTGGCCGTGACCACCCAGTTTGGCCGCGATTTGCTCAGCACATTAACCGCGATGCTTAATCCGCTGCCGGCAATTGCGCTGCTGCCGCTGGCTTTGCTGTGGTTTGGTCTGGGGAATGCCAGCCTGATATTTGTGCTGATACATTCAGTGATGTGGCCCATCGCGCTAAATACCTGGTCCGGCTTTAGCAGCGTACCGGAAACGCTACGCATGACGGGACGCAACTACGGCCTCAGCGGACCACGCTATGTGATCACGATTCTCATTCCGGCCTCGTTGCCCGCTATTCTTTCCGGGCTCAAGATCGGCTGGGCGTTCGCCTGGCGCACGCTGATTGCCGCCGAGCTGGTATTTGGCGCATCCAGCGGCGAAGGAGGCCTGGGCTGGTATATCTTCCAGAATCGCAATGAGCTGTTCACCGATCGGGTATTTGCAGGACTGTTAACGGTCATCGCGATTGGCCTGCTGGTGGAAGGCATCGTATTCGCCAGTCTGGAAAAGATCACCGTTAAGCGCTGGGGGATGCAGCGTTAGTCTCCTGGTCACCCAACAGCCAGACGTTAACCGATTATCTTATCTTCGCTCCCTTCCTCGCCTTCGCTATAGCCCATACGCGGACAGGGGAGCACTCGTTATTTTTCTCTCAAATTGTATATTCCACCGTCCTGCTTTGAATAGTGAGCAGTACCATAAACTTTCCTGGCAAACCATTCACCAGGCAACATTCATCTGCATCAGAACTACAGCAAACACCCGCGAAACAGGGCCAGCCAGTCCTGCAGTTTTCAGTTAAAACTTTCCACCATATCAATTTTACTTTTATCATAAATGCCTGATAACGTTACAGCATGTCATACTCTATTCAGGGCGTGGCTTCATTAAATGAAAAGGTGTTAGGTTTCACAATTCACTACTTCATGAAATGCATTACTTTCTATGGTGACGATAATGAAATACAAAATAGGGAAAATATCACGCTTACTTAACCTGTCTACTGAAGGTATTCGTTTCTACGAAAAAAATGGCATTGTTGCGCCAAAGAAAGAACTGTACTCCAGCACTCGCTATTACGACGTATGGGACATTCATATCCTGATGCGTGCACGAGCTTACCGTCGACTTGGTTTCTCTATTCAGGAAATATACGATGTCATTCACAGTGGGGATATACCGCTCCTGACGGATGCGCTGTCCAATAAAGAGAGACTTATTGAAGAGGAAATCATTGAAAAGATGAACCTTCTCAAACGCAATCGTGAAATAAAAAGTATGGTCACGGATGCAGAAAAAATGCTAAATAAGTATCGCATCGAGTTTTCCCCTCACATTCTGCGCTTCAATACACAGAACTGCAACGCACTCATCAACGAGCCGCGGCGACATTTACTGGCCAGCGAATGGATTTCACACGCACCTTTCACCTTTACTTCAGCCATCTTTCCTAAAGATGAGATTTTGAGTAATGGTAAGGGGTATTTCCTCGGCTTCGGTATTGGAGATGATTATGCTCGCTATTTAAATATCACACCCAACAATTACATTCACCGTCTGCCTGCACATCTCAGCGTGTTCACAGTGTTCGCCTCCAGCTCTGACAGCTTACTTTCTCCCGCCCGGCTCGCCGGCGCGCTGGATGTTATTCAAAATAGCGGTCTGGAACTGGCTGGCGATGCTTTCAGCATTGTCATTAACTTCCATAAAACGAAAGATATTTACCGAAATTACCACCTGGTATGGCTTCCGGTCAAAGATCATACCAAAGATAGCGATTGAGACACTGATTATCTCAAGCTGATGTAGATTTCCGCTGATTGCCATGAGGTAGAAACGATGACTATTGGCACGATTAATGCGCAGTGACAACCGCAATGCCTGTACTCACCGGCACTTCATGTGACCAGGCTCATATATTTTGATATATTAACATTAGTAAAATATAAAATAAACATAATGGCAACCCACAACAAATAAAAAAACCACAAACAAATCACTTATTCCTCTTGATTTTCAGGGCTTGTTTTTCAAGCCACTTTAGCGTGTATAAATTATTCAACAATAAAACTTCACTCTCTCACATAAACAACCATAAAAATGAGAGACTCCCAATTTTACTTTCTATTTTAAATATTATTGAATTTATGAGGAGATGATTTTGAAACGATACAGTAGTCAGCGCTGGCTGATATTTTTGGCCGCCTGGATTATTATTTTCTTTATTGCTTCTGCAGCCATTTTCAGTGTGTTTTCGTCCTCTCTGGCAGCGCTACATGGCTGGACATTGTCTGAAGTTACCCTTTCCTTTTCAATCTATCAGTTATTCCTTGGCGTTGTCGGCATCTTCGGTGGTCGTTTTGCGGACCGAAAAACCCCGATCCCCTTGATGTATATTGGTGGACTCCTGTTCGGCGCGGGATGGTTCCTTACCGGGCATTCCACGACGCTTGCTATGTTGTATTTGACTTTTGGCGTTCTGGCAGGAACTGGTGCTGGCCTTATCTACAACGCAACGCTGGCAACAGCATTACGCTGGTTCCCGGAGATGAAGGGAAAGGTCTCAGGACTCCTGCTGGCTGCGGCTGCATTTGGGCCATTTGTGCTCGCGCCTCTGACCAATCTGTTTCTCACCTCTCTGGGCAGAGATGATGCGGGCATACAGCGTACCTTTCACTCTCTGGGATTGATTTTCTTTATCGCCATTGCCCTGGTCGGCTGGTTAATGCGCAAAGCGCCAGATGACATCACATCTGCCAAAATGTCTCTGCCCACTACCGGTGACAATGAGGGTGAATATCACTGGCTACGAATGCTCAAAACCCGCATGTTCTGGATTTTATTCTTTGTTTATATGTGCGCAGGCACCGCAGGGACCATGATGATCAGCTCCACGGCAATCATCGCGCAGTCCCAGTTCCATTTGACGACGACCATTGGCGCGTTTGCCGTCAGTATCAGCACCATCGCCAATTTCCTTGGTCGCCTGAGTTTCGGCGTCCTCATTGATAAATATGGTGATTTTCAGGCGTTATTGATAAGCCTGGTGCTTACCACTATCGCTTTGCTTTTACTTGGGATCTCGGAGCAACCAGCGCTGTTTTTCTTCTGCGTCGCGTTATTGGGATTCTCTTTCGGGGCGCCACTGGTTATTTTCCCGCCGATCACCAGTCGCCAGTTCGGCAGTAAAAATCTGGGGATTAACTACGGCATCATGTTCCTGGGTTTTACGGCGGCCAACTATGTCGGCCCGCGCATCGCCGCCAACTTTAAGGACAGCTACGGCAACTTCATTGGCGCCTATTTCACGTCAGCCGCTATCGCCATCGTTGGCGCCGTTATTGTCATATTGCTCATCCGACGCGAGAAAACCAGCACGGTACGCAAGTCCGCGGCATTACAACAACGTTGACCCTATTCCCTACGCTATCCGAGGATAATTTACATGAAAACGCAATTTACAGGAAAAATCGCCATCATCACTGGCGCCGCTGGCGGTATTTGCAGAGAAACCGCTTTCTGTCTGGCTGAACGCGGAGCACGTGGCATTGTCATTGCCGATCTCAATGGCAACAAAGCGCAGGAAACCGCACAGGCTATCTCCGCCGCTACCGAGTGCCGTTGTCTGCCCTTCACAACCGATGTCTCCGATCCTGAGAGTATCACAGCGCTATTCGCCTTCACCCTTGAACAGTTCGGAACCTTCCATATTCTGATCAATGGTGCGGGAGTATGCCCGACAACGCCATTGTCAGAATTGACAGCCGATAAATGGGACTGGTGTATGAATATCAACTTACGTAGCGCTCATCTTTGCTGCCGGGAGGCGATCCCTGTCATGCAACGTCAACATTATGGGCGCATTGTTAATATTGCCTCGCTCTCTTATCGCGTCGGCGGTATTGCCTCGTCGGTCAGCTACGCCGCTTCGAAGGGGGGATTGGTTACCGCAACAAAATGCTACGCACGGATGACCGCCAGGGATGGCATCACGGTTAATGCCATCTGTCCGGGACTGATTCTGACTGATATGACGCGCGACAATGGCTATGATCCTGAGACTATCCCTATGGGCCGCCTGGGAGAGCCGCGTGATATCGCTACCGCTATTGCTTTTCTGGCCAGTGATGACTCCCTCTACATGACGGGCTGCGCGATGGATGTCAATGGGGGATTGTATATGACGCCTTAGATCCATAGATCACGATGAGGCGGCTGAGCATCAGTAAGTATATGGCTTTCTTTAGCGACAGCCGCCCCGCCTGGCCTGACGGGCGTAACGCCCTCTGTAATAAGACAGAATAAACAGATTCAGCGCGGCCTGGCGACGACACATTACCGCCGCCAGGCAAAGTTATACCCGCGCGCTGAATAGCATTACATATCAAAACAATACATTGCACTCTGTTTAATCAACGATTGACCAGTTTAGCCGGTAAAGCGATAACCAACAGGCAACTGAGTAGCAGGCATATGGCGAAGAACCACAATGCGCCATTACCGCTGCCCGTAAGATCAAGTGCAATGCCCATCACGGAGTTACTCACCAGCCCGGCAATATTGGCGATGGAACAGGCGAACGCAAATCCTGCCGCTGCGGCCGTCCCCTTCAGGAATGTGGCGGGCAGGCTGAAAAACACCGGGACGGCCCCGATGATCATCGCTTGCGCCACCGAGAAGAGTAACACCGTCATCAACACGTTATGAGAGAAGAATGTGCTGGCGCCCATCGCAGCCGCGCCAATGACAAACGGTACGATAATATGCCAGCGACGTTCCCGCAGACGGTCCGAACTTTTGCCAATCGCCAGCATACCAATGAGCGCGGCCAGGCTGGGAATGGCTGTCAGATAACCGATGGTGCTGATATCCGTCGTACCGGCATTTTTGATAAAAGTCGGCATCCAAAAGCCCATCGCATAAGCGCTGAGCAGAATAGAAAAGTCGATTCCGCCCAACATAACCACGCGAATATTCAGCAGACCATCGCGCAGACGATGTTTTACCCCTTTTGCATCGCCCTCATCTTTTTCCAGCTCGCTCTGGATTGCCTTTTTCTCCTCGTGGCTAAGCCAGTTGGCGCGCTCAATACTGTCCGGCAACAGCCAAAAAGTCATCACACCCAGCAACACACTGGGCAGCCCTTCCAGCAAAAACAGCCACTGCCAGCCGCGTAAACCGTAGACCTCATGGAAATGTCCCATGATCCAGCCGGAAAGCGGGCCGCCAATCAGGCTGGAAAGCGGCAGGCCAATCATAAAGAGCGCGATAATACGACTGCGGCGCCAGGAGGGGAACCATTTCGTCAGATAGAACAGCACGCCAGGTAAAAAACCGGCCTCCGCCGCCCCCAGTAAGAAACGCACGATGTAAAACTGCATCGGCGTCTGTACCAGCAGCGTAGCGGTGGAGAGTAACCCCCAGGTAAGCATGATACGTGCAATCCAGATCCTGGCGCCTACACGTTGCAGAATAAGATTACTGGGTACTTCAAACAGAATATAACCGACAAAAAACAGCCCGGCGCCGAGTCCAAACGCTGTCTCGCTCAGAGACAGGTCGCTCGCCATTTGCAGCTTTGCCAGACCAATGTTGATACGATCCAGATACGCTGCCAGATAACACAGGCAGAGAAAAGGAATCAGTTTCCAGGTTATCTTGCGATAAATCGAGGCAGTGTCCTCGGCTGCCAGCTCAACAGGACGGGTTGAAACAACACTCATGATTTTCTCCGGGCGCGATGAAGTTTTATAGGCATGTCGTTATGCGTTTCACACACAGGTGAAACGTGCTCTTCTTTGCGTAATCCGTGCAGGTGAATAGCGCCCTTAACGGGCGCTGAACTGTCCCAGATACTCCAGCGTGGTGGCTTTAGACACCACATCGCCGTACTTGCTATCAATATCAAAGAGATTGGCTTCATGCGGCGCATCATGACGATCGCCAACACACTCGCGAACCACCATGGCGCGAAAACCATATTGCAAGGCGTCAACTGCGCTCGCCCTTACACAACCACTGGTGGAACAACCTGCGATGATCAACGTGTCTATCCCTTCCGTCACCAGCAACGACGCCAGTGCGGTGCCAAAAAACGCACTGGCATACTGCTTGGTAATCACCACTTCATCCGATCGCGGCGATACCCCAGTACAGAACGCCGCCAATGGATTCCCCTCCACCATGTCACGCATCACCGGGGCCTTCTGCACCCATATTCCGCCATCACGCTGATGTTGCGGGTGATAGCGAATCTGCGTGTGGATTACCGGGATCCCGCAGCGGCGCGCCGTTGCCAGCAACGCTTCTGATTGCTGTACGGCTTCCACCACCCCCGGCGCAAACAGCGGCGCCCCAGGCGTAGTGTATCCTTGCAGAAAATCGATCATCAGCAGCGCTGGCCGCTTACCGAAACCAATACGGTTTCCCCAGACGCCGGCATAGTTTTCATTGGCACTTTGTGTCATCACCGCTTCTCCTTACCAGGCGCCAGACAGTAACGCACCAGCGCCAGGCACCACTGGCTCAAGTTCCAGCGCGTTCAACAGCGCGAAAGTGGTGGCGATCGCTGCAGTGATCACCGGTTTACCGGTCTGTGCTTCCACTTTTGCGACTGCGGGTAGCGAAGGCATTTGTACGCAGGCTGAAAGCACAATCACATCGACATCATCCGTTGGCATATCGGCGACAATGCCAGGCAAATTGCCGGGATCGTGTCGGGCGACCGCGAGATTGTCGGCAATCTCCAGCGCTCGCCAGGTTTTGACTTCAATGCCTTCACGCTGGATGTAATCGACGACCAGTTCAGTCAGCGGCTTCATATAGGGTGCGACCAGCGCTATTTTTTTCGCCCCCATAATATGCAGCGCATCGACTAATGCCCCGGCACTGGTTATCACCGGCGCCAGCGCATTGTTTTCTCGTGTCACCTCGGTCAGACGCTGCTGTGACTGGCGGTGATAACCAGGCCCCATCGCCATGATCGCCACCAGGCAGGCATAACCCAGCACATCAACCTGCGCATCGGACAACTCCAGCGCGCAACGGTCGGATTCCTTGTCCATCGCCGCCAGCTCGTCTTTATTGACATGCTTCATACGCATCCGGCTGGAGTGGAAGGTAAAACGCTCCGGGCGAATCAGCTGGCGTGCCTGCAACATCGCGGGGATTTCGGTTTCCATCGTGATGTTGGAACTCGGCACAATCTGGCCAATACGATATAGACGGGTCATGACGGAACCTCCGTATTCAGCCTTACGCCAAGGAACAGGCCGAAAGCAGCAAAGAAACCGGCAAAATCATCCCAGGGGATCATATGACCGGCATTTTCAACGTGAGTAATTTCAATGGATGGCAACAGTTCGCGAATTTCAGCCTCATCTTCCGCCTGGATAACGCCCCCTTTACCTGCGACCATCAGCAGGGTTTTCGCCGGAAGGTGGGGAAAATACTGGTGAATATCGAGATGATGGAAGTCGTCATAGGCGCGGCGAATTGCCGGTTCATAGCAGGTATGCAGCCACTCGGCGCGCAGTTGACGCTGTTCTTCCGTCCAGCTCGGGCAATATTTTTTCATCGCCTCTGCATCCATTCCCTGCACCGCTTCACGAATAGAATCCTGATACCACGGCCACTGGCCGGGATAAGGGCGGCGCCCCGGTCCGGAAACCGGCAGATCAATCAGTGACAGGGATAACACGCCATCCGGCTGTTTCACTGCGGCACGCATGATGAAGCGAGCCCCCATTGAGTGCCCTACCAGATGGTATTCTGATAACCCCATCGCCTTAGCAAAGGCATTGATATCATCGGAGCAGCTTTCGGTGCCATAATCCAGCCCCTCTCCGCTGCTGGATAAACCGCGGCCGCGTACGTCCAACACCCAGGTATCAAACTGGCGGCCAAACACCTCGGCGACAAAGCCCCAGGTGATCGCCGGGCTGGTGATGCCCGGAACCAGAATCAGCGTCGGTCCGGTGCCGCCGTAACGCAGATAGTGCTGGCGAATACCATTGGCCTGCACCTGTCCCCCAGAAATAAAACAGCTCATCATCACGCCTCGCTTTTCAACGGCGCGTTGAACACGTCGTAGCCGTAAACCCAGGCAGGATCCTCCTGCGTACGCAAGAATGTGTTCGCGTTAGAAACGGCCTGTACACGCGAGGCACGCTCTTTACGGTTAACTTCGTACAGGCGGAAGGCCGTGCTGTAATCATCAAGGCCGGTTTCCGTCAGGCAACGTGACAACATCGCCGCGTCTTCAATTGCCATCGCTGCGCCCTGCGCCATATGCGGTTTCATCGGATGACAGGCGTCGCCCAGCAGCACAATGCGCCCTTCACTCCATACCGGCAGAGGCTGGCGATTCAGCAACGGCCATTTGGTCACCCCTTCACTGCATTCAATCAATGCCTGCACGACCGGGTGATAGTGGCCGAACGTTTCAAACATCTCTTGCTGGCTGCTCTCCACAAAGCTGCCTTTGAAATCCCATGCCGGATGCGGCACGCCGGAAACGTAGTAATACTCATCACGTGATTTGGTGGTGTAATACACCATCAGGTGACGATCTTCCGACCACCACTTCACGCAGTCCTCAAAACTCAGATTGTACTTACGCAGCTTCTCGCCGCGGATCAGCGCCCGGTGCGCCACCCAGCCGCTGTAGGTCGGCGCTTCCACGCCCAGCAGGTGCTCACGCAGTTTTGAGTTGATGCCGTCTGCGCCAATAACAATATCGGCGCGTTCTTCGCTGCCGTCCTGGAAACGCAGCACCACATCGCTGCCGCTATCCTCAACACTGCTCAGGCATTTATTGAAATGGAGCGTGCCAGGCTGCAGGCTGGTCATCTGCATCGCCTGCAAATCCCCACGATGGACGGTGACATACGCGGCGCCATACTCTTTGCGCGCAAACTCACCCAACGGGATGCGAGAAAGATAATCGCCCGTTTCACCATCACGGCTGAACCAGAAATCAGGATGGGAAGCCAGATCTTCCAGCGACTGTTCGATGCCCATACGGCGAAATACTTTTAAAACATTCGGCCCCATATGAATACCGGCCCCAAGACGGGAGAACACCGGACTCTGCTCGTAGACCTGTACATTGAAGCCTGCTTTCTGTAACAGCGATCCCGCAGCAAGCCCACCAAGGCCCGCGCCAACAATCGCAATGCGTTTATTATTGCTCATATTTTCCTCTCAAAATTCACGCTGATTTAAAGGCGCATCAGGGTCATTGATGACATCCCCTTCGCCAAAATTAAAGTGTACACACTATAAATCACAGTGTTATTCGCTTGTAAACAACAATGTCTTTCACAGTAAAGAATCAATGACACGATGTTAATCACAGCGAACAAGCTGCGTTAAATAGGCTTTTCTTATGGTAAAAAGAAATGCTTGCACTCTTCCTTTCAACACATCTATAACAAATACATGTAGTGTACTCACTATAAATAGATCGCTTTTTAACCACCAGATGTTGTCTGGCATCTAACCTGAGAGGAACCCTCCATGGCAGTAAATCAGAGTCAGTTAGGCGAGATGTTTGAGCAGGTATTACGTCTGTCTAAAGTGGACGCCACTCAGAGCGTCGCCATTTTAAAAAGTCACTATTCTGATGCTCGCACCGTGCAGGCTGCGACCGATGCTGCACTACGATTGGGCGCAAAAGTCTATTGCGTTGAGCTGCCCGCGTTTAATCATCCGACGGCCATGGGCAACGATATGACGGCCTACTGCGGCGACACTGCACTGACGGGCAATATTGCCGCGCAACGCGCGCTGGAGGCCGCAGACCTGATTGTCGATACCATGATGCTGCTGCACTCGCCAGAACAGGAACAGATCCTGAAAACGGGCACGCGTATTCTGCTGGCGGTGGAACCGCCTGAAGTATTGGCACGAATGTTGCCTACTGAGGAGGACAAATCGCGGGTGCTGGCTGCCGCGGCGGTGCTGGAGAAAGCCCGAATGATGACGGTGAAGTCGCAGGCTGGCAGCGACTTCCGCGCCCCGCTGGGAGAGTACCCGACGGTCACGGAATACGGCTATGCCGACGAACCGGGCCGTTGGGATCACTGGCCGAGCGGTTTCCTTTTCACCTGGCCGAATGAATCTCAGGCGGAAGGGGTACTGGTACTGGAGGTGGGCGACATTTTGCTGCCCTTTAAATCCTATGCGCGCGAACGCATCACGCTGGAAATTGAAAAAGGGTTTGTGACTCGAATTCACGGTGGTTTCGAAGCGGAGTATTTGCGCGATTACATGCGCTACTTCAATGATCCGGAAGTCTATGGCATTTCGCACATTGGCTGGGGTCTGCAACCACGCGCGCAATGGACCGCGATGGGCCTGCACGACAAAAACGACGGCATGTGTATGGATGCCCGCGCGTTTTACGGCAATTTCCTCTTTTCGACGGGTCCGAATACCGAAGTCGGTGGAAAACGTAAAACGCCATGCCATATGGATATCGCGCTGCGTCGCTGCGACATCAAAGTAGACGACCTGTTAGTCGTAGCGGAAGGAGAAGTGGTCGCACCGGAGGCCTCTCGCGCACGTTAACCTTACGCAGGGAAGTTGCTGTCAGCGCAGTGACAATTCATTACACTGGCTGCCAGTATCCGGGAAAAGGACCTTTTTATGTCGCATAACAACACGCCTCACGCGGAAGATAATTACGACTACACCCAACAGGTTGGCCATCTGCTGCGCAGAGTTTATCAGCGTCATGTCGCTATTTTTCAACAACAAATTGGCGGTTCACAGATCACCGCAGTGCAGTTTATAACCCTTTGCGCACTGCGTGATCACGGGCCCAGCGCCCAGAACGATCTGGTGCGTTACACCGCCGTTGATCAAGCCACCATTCGGGGGGTTGTGGAACGTCTGAAAACCCGAGGGCTGGTCACGCTTGGCCCGGACCCGAGGGATAAGCGTAAGGTCATTGTAATGCTGACATCAGCCGGTCATACGTTGATACAAAACACGACCGGCAACGCAGTTCACATCACTGAAATGACATACGGGCAGTTGAACCCAGCCGAACGTGTTGCGCTGGTTTATCTGCTCAGGAAAATGCTGGACGATTCAAGCCAGCGATAGCCCGGGGCGAGTGAGCCGCCTCGGTAAGGCGGTTAATAATGAAAATGATGGCACAACAGTCTGCCACTCCCGTTTCACCTGCAAGTTTGCGCTGTTATTCATTGAACGTTAACGGCGAAACAAAAGACGTCACCAGTTACCGCGACACCTCGCTGCTGCTGGTATTACGTAATGAGTTATGCCTCAATGGCCCCAAATATGGCTGCGGGCTCGGCGAATGCGGCGCCTGTACCGTGCTGATTGATGGTATCGCCGCGCGCGCCTGCGTGATCCCGGCCTATGGCGTGCGTCAGCGCGCCATCACGACCCTCGAAGGCTTAGGGCAACGTCATGCCTTGCATCCGGTGCAACAGGCATTTATCGAAGAACAGGCTGCGCAATGCGGTTACTGCCTGAACGGTATGATCATGACCACCGCCGCCCTGTTGCAAGAGGAGTCCTGCCCAAGCGATCAACAAATCCGTTCCGCGTTGAGCGGTAACCTCTGCCGTTGCGGCACCCACAAAGAAATTCTCTGCGCAGTGAAACGTGCCATTCAACTCTGTCAGCAACAGGCGGGGGAGCAGAAATGAGCCAGTCTGCAGCGCCAACCCAGCAGCAGTTGCTGGATTCAAATAACGTACTGCTGATTGTTGATGAGATCCAACCGCCACCGGGTCTGGTGCCAAAAGGCCAGACGCCTGCCATGCAACCGAAGGAAATTGCGCTATTTATTGCCATTGACGGTAACGGCCAGGTCTGGGCGTTTAACGGTCATGTTGATCTCGGTACCGGAGTAAAAACCGCGCTAACGCAAATTGTCGCCGAAGAGCTCAATCTGCGGATGGACCAGGTGAATATGGTGCTGGGGGATACGCAACGCGTCCCCAATCAGGGCGCGACTATCGCCAGCGCCACGCTGCAGATTTCCGCGATTCCATTGCGCAAAGCCGCGGCGGAGGCGCGTCGCTGGCTGACGCAGCAGGCCGCCGCGCGTTTGCAGGTTACCACCGATGCCTTAACGCTGGATGCCGGTGCGTTCCATCTGAATAGCGGGGTAAGCATCCGTTTCGCCGAACTGGTAGCGGGACAACGTTGCGAATTGCGTATTTCTGACGATGTACCGCTGAAACCTTCCAGCGAATATCGGCTGGTAGGCGCAAGTACACCGCGTGTTGATATTCCGGCGAAAGCGACCGGTGAGTTAACCTGGGTGCACGATATGCGTCTCCCCGGCATGCTACATGGCCGCGTCATCCGCCCGCCCTATGCCGGATATGACACGGGGCCGTTCGTGGGGACTTCATTGCAGAGCATTGACGAAAGCTCGATTGCCCATCTTGAAGGTATCGTCAAAGTGGTACAGATTGCGGATTTTGTCGGCGTGGTCGCGGAACGTGAAGATCAGGCTATCGCCGCAATGGAAGCCCTGAAAGTTCACTGGAAACCCTGGGAGCATTTGCTGCCGGATATACGCGATGTTGAACAGGCGATTCGTGATAATCCGCGCACTTCGCGCGTGGTACACGATACCGGTGACGTGGACAACGCTCTGGAAAATGTCGCACAGCGTTTTACTCGCAACTATGTCTGGCCTTATCAGCTACACGGATCTATCGGCCCCTCCTGCGCGGTAGCCGATTTTAATTCACAAGGATTACAGGTGTGGAGCGGCACGCAGAACCCGCATCTGTTACGCGCCGACCTCGCCTGGCTGCTTGAGATGGCGGAAAGCACCATCGAAGTGAACCGGATGGAAGCGGCGGGTTGCTATGGGCGTAACTGCGCGGATGATGTGGCAGCAGATGCCGCACTGCTATCCCGGGCTGTGGGCAAACCCGTGCGCGTGCAGCTGACCCGGGCTCAGGAACACGTCTGGGAACCCAAAGGGACCGCACAGTTGATGGATGTAGACGGTGGCCTCGATGCCAACGGCCATCCTCACGTCTACGATTTCACCACGTCTTATCCCTCCAACGGTGCGCCAACCCTGGCGCTGCTGTTGACAAGGCGGGTGGATCCCGTCGCGCTGGCGTATGAAATGGGCGACCGGACGTCAATCCCGCCCTACGACTTCCCGCACATGCGCGTAACGATTGAAGATATGGCGCCGATCATCCGCGCATCCTGGATGCGCGGGGTCTCGGCACTGCCCAATACGTTTGCTCATGAATCCTACATGGATGAACTGGCGCATGCGGCCGGTGTCGATCCGGTGGAGTACCGGCTGCGCTACATCAAGGATGAGCGTGCCGCGGAGCTAATCCGCTCCACAGCGGATCGTGCCGGCTGGACGCCGCGAACCGAACCAATGCAAAGTGAGAGCGAACCCGGAATATTACGCGGTCGGGGCTTTGCCTATGCACGCTACATCCACAGTAAGTTTCCCGGCTTTGGCGCCGCCTGGGCCGCCTGGGTCGCTGACGTTGCGATTGATAAGCGGAGTGGGGAAATCGCCGTCACCCGCATCACCATTGGTCACGATGCCGGAATGATGGTCAACCCTGACGGCGTGAAACACCAGATTCACGGTAACGTTATCCAGTCCACCAGTCGCGTACTGAAAGAACAGGTCACGATTGAAAGCAATATGATAGCCAGCCAGGAATGGGGGAGTTATCCGATCCTCACCTTCCCGGAAGTGCCTGATATTGATGTGATGATGGTGCCGCGTCCGTATGATCCGCCGCTTGGCGCAGGAGAATCCGCTTCTGTACCCAGTGCCGCCGCTATCGCTAATGCGGTATTTGATGCCACCGGTATCCGTTTTCGCGAGCTACCGATCACCTCAGACAAACTGCGTCAGGCATTGAATGGGCCTGATCCGCAGCCGGAACAACTCGCTGCCCCCGCTCGCAAGCCCCCTCTTCGCCGTCGTAAATGGGCCATTGGCGGCGCTACCGGGTTACTGGGTGCGGCTGTTGGCTTTGCGATCAATGCTTTGCCGTGGCGCGCCGCTATTGCGCCGGTAACGCCGCCGCAAGCAGGGAGTTGGTCAACAGAGATGCTCGAACGCGGTCGTCAGGTTGCCGCCGCAGGGGATTGTTCGGTATGTCACACCGCCGAAGGCGGCGCCACTAACGCTGGCGGCCTGAAGATGGATACGCCTTTTGGTACGCTGTTTTCTACCAATATCACCCCGGATAAAAAAACAGGCATTGGCGACTGGTCGTTTAACGCCTTCGATCGTGCAATGCGTCAGGGCATTAGCCGCGACGGGCATCATCTCTATCCGGCGTTTCCTTACACGTCGTTCCGGCAACTGAGCGAAGCGGATATGCAGGCGTTATACGCCTACCTGATGTCTCAACCTGCGGTTGAACAAGCGCCACCAGAAAATAAGATGCGTTTCCCTTTTAATATGCGTTTCCTGATGGCGGGATGGAATGCGCTCTATTTGCGGAGCGGCGAGTATCAAAACGATCCGACCAAAAGCGCCGAATGGAACCGTGGCGCCTATCTGGTCAACGGGGCCGGGCACTGTGGCGCCTGTCACTCGCCGCGTAACCTGATGGGCGCGGAAAAAGGCGGCGACCAGTTCCTTGCCGGTGGCTGGGTAGATGGCTGGGAAGCCCCGGCGCTAAATCAGCTCAGTAAAGCACCGCAACCCTGGACCGCCGAAACGCTCTACAACTATCTGCGCACCGGCTATGACGACAAACACGGCGTAGCTGTCGGCCCAATGGCGCCAGTGGTCAGCCATCTCGCCACGCTCCCGGAAGCCGATGTACGTGCGATGGCAAGCTACCTGGCGGATATTAATGGCCAGGATTCGGCACCCGCACCGGCGGCAAATCCTGTGATGCAACCCGCGTGGAACACCGCGGCGGGCGAACGACTGTTTAAGGGGGCATGCCAGGCATGTCACAGCGCCAGTGACGGAGGCCCAAAACTGTTTGGCGTCAGCCCGTCAATGGCCAACAGCAGTAGCCTGACCAGCGCCACGCCGGACAACCTGTTGCAGGTGGTGTTACACGGTATCGATAAACCTGCTACTGATAATCTGGGCTATATGCCGGGCTTTGCCGCCAGTTTATCAGACAAGCAGGTGGCCGAGATTGCCGCGTATCTTCGTCAACGTTACGCCCCCAATGAGCCAGCCTGGACGGATTTAACCGAAAAAGTCGCGCAGGTCCGCGCCAACCCCAGCAGCCATTAGCGTGGAGGAGATCTATGCTGTCACTTGATCAACGCGTGATTGACCAGGCTCTGCTGTGGCTGCAACAGCGGAAGGTCATTTGGCTGTGTACGGTGTTGCACAGCTGGGGATCTGCTCCGCGATCGCCGGGCGCGATGCTGGTCGCAAACAGCCAAGGCGACTGGATTGGATCGCTTTCAGGCGGTTGCATTGAAGAGGATTTTCTCGCAAGGCTGCAGCAAGGGGCCTGGCCACATGCCAGTGAACGGGTGCGCTACGGTGCTGAAGGTCTGGCTCCGCCAGTACAACTCCCTTGCGGTGGTATTCTGGACGTTCTGGTGGAGCGGTTAGCGCCAGATGAGCAGTCACTGGCGTTGTTATCCGCGATGCAGACCGCGTTATGCGGAGGTCCTCTGCTGGCACGTTATATTACGATCGGACATACCCATGAATGGCAGACGCTGCCCGCGGGCATGCCGCTCCCCGTGCTGCGCTATGACGATAACAGCGCGATATTACCCGTGGGCGCAGTGGCCACGATACTGATCGCCGGTTACTCTGCCGTCGCCTGTGAGTGCATCCGCATGGCGTTATTGCTCGGCTTCCGGGTGGTGATATGTGAGCATCGCGATACGGAGTTCCGGCAACTGAATGAAACCGTTAACGCGTGCGAGAATCTGCACTGTATCCAGCAGCATCCGGCCCGATATCTGGAAACGTCCGGCGCGTCCGCGGGAACAGCGATTCTCTGCCTGACCCATGATCCGCGTATTGATGATTTGACATTAATGGAGGCAGTGAACACCCCCGCGTTTTACATTGGCGCAATGGGGTCGGCAAAAAATAGTCAGCGGCGGCTGCAACGACTCACTGAACATGGCGGAGTATCGGAGCAGGCATTAAAGCGAATTCACGCGCCCATTGGTCTGCCCATTGGCAGCAAAACGCCCGCGGAGATTGCGCTGGCGACGCTGGCGGATATCGTCCGTGTCAGGAACGGTTTATAACCGGTAAATCAGCATCACGAATGACCCCGGCGTGGGCATTGAGGGTTTTGAGGATTGCGGGGTCAAGCAGCGTCCGGGCACCGTTATCCCCGCTTAAACGGCTCAGCGCTTCGCCATAACCGCGGGCGAATCCCACCGGATGCCCCGGTTGCTGTTGCCAGCATAATCGTACCTGCTGCGCGCCATCCGCGAGTGCCGTTGCCACACGTCGATGATCCTGGGCCGTCACCCAGGCCATATCGCCAGGCTGAATCAGCCAGCCCGGCCATGCCCTCGTCTGCTGTACGCCTGCCGCGATACTTTCGCCACTGCCATTACTGACGAGGGTGATGGCAGGAACCTGATATTGTCGCGCGAGCGCCAGAATGTCGGGATAGTCAGGCCGGGTAACCAATAGTAGTGGCAAACCTGAGCGCTTAGCCTGTTGCAAGGTTAGCGCCAGCAGCGGTTGCCCATTACGCTGCTGCGCCAGTAATTTATTGCCCTGACCGCCTGCTTGTTTAAACCGCTCCCCTAATCCGGCCGCAAGAATGATAATGCCCAGTCGCGCCTCCCCGAAATATAAATAGAATTTTTGTATGCCTGTGATGACGGGTTAAAACCGTTATCTCAACCTTAGTAAGACAGGCAATACATGATGAATATTATGCAGCACAATAATACCCACACAATTAAGGTATATATTCATCCCCTTTCACCACCTTTCCCCATAACTTATTGAGTTAAAATATAAATTAATAACACAAAGAGATAAACTCCCGGCATCTGATCAGACGAATTTCATATCCCTCTTATTTTTCCGCGCCGGCGCCCCGTTCATCCACAACCTTTTCCCGTTTTAACATCATATTTTTCTATGGATTATGGCGGTTCCAGCAGATTCCCGGAAAGGACACGAAATTTATTACTTGCGCTGATTTACCGTTTTTATTATTTCTTATTGTACATATACGCAGGCGTAACGTTACCGCTGCGCGTAATATTTATATCAGTTTTATTGCGGCGTGCTACTGCTCAGGCAGGCAAGACCAAAATAAAAATGTCTGCTTCGGTTTTTACCGGAGTGCATTTTTTTTTGGTCTTTTTTTTGTCTTAATGAAAAGGGAACATGATGAGTCATAACGAATTAGCAGAAGAAATCCTGCGCCTGGTCAACGGTGGCGGTAATATCCGTACCCTGACGCATTGTGCAACCCGACTGCGTATGGAGTTTAACGATCGCGACGCGGTACAAAGTGCAATGATCGAAAAGTTACCTGGCGTCATCAGCGTCGTTGAACACGGCGGGCAATTCCAGATAGTCGTGGGTAACGATGTTCAGCGGGTATTTCGCGTACTGGAAAAAGCCACTCATGGTCATAAAAGCCCGACGGCGCCCGCCAAACCACAACGAAACGGAATTGTTTCGCGGATTATCAGTGTAATATCGACGACACTCACGCCGGTGATTCCGGCCATCACCGGCGCCGGGATGATTAAAGCGCTATTAGCGCTGTGTAAGTTGACCGGGGTGATGAATGAAAGCAGCCCGACCTGGCAACTGCTGAACGTAATTTCTGACGCCGCCTTTTTCTTCTTGCCGGTACTTCTCGCTTATGGCTCAGCATTGAAATTTGAATGTAATGTCATTCTTGCAATGACCATTGCCGGAGCGCTGTTGCATCCGGAAATCGGGAAGATGATCGCCAGTGGTAAACCGATGGATTTCCTGGGGCTGCCCTTCCAGTTGGCTGATTACGCCGGTTCGGTGCTGCCGATTATCCTCACGGTCTGGCTGATGTCCTGGATTGAGCGCTTTGCTGAGCGCGTATCGCCTTCAATTATCAAATTTTTCGTTAAGCCGATGATTATCCTGCTGGTGACTGCGCCTCTGGCGCTGGTCGTCGTTGGGCCTGTTGGTATCTGGCTGAACGATATTGTCGCGGCAGGCGCTGTGATTATTGACCGTCATGCCAGCTGGCTCATCCCAATGCTCATGGGCGGGCTGCAGCCGTTCCTGGTGATCACGGGCACCGCCTGGGCAATGACGCCAATCGCCACAGGACAGTTGAGCAAGAATGGTTTTGAAATGATCAATGGTCCCGGCATGTTGGCGTCCAACATTGCACAGGGCGCCGCAACGCTTTGTGTCGCCTTAAAAACCCGCAATAAAAACCTTCGGCAGTTGGCGTCTTCCGCCGGATTCACCGCACTGCTTGGTATTACTGAACCCTCCTTGTATGGCGTAACCCTGAAACTGAAACGTCCGCTTGTCGCGGCGATGATCGGTGGCGGGTGCGCGGGAATTTATGCTGGAGTAAGCGGTCTGGTCCGCTACGCTTTTGTCTCCCCAGGGTTGGCCGCACTGCCTGCATTCATCGGCGAGAACCCGATGAATATCGTGCACGCCCTGATCACCTGCGCCATCGCAATTGTGGTGACATTTGCGCTCACCTGGATACTGGGATTTGAAGATATTCCGGAAAACATCACATCATCGCCTGACGTGGCGCCTGCTCCCGTTGTTTTACAACCAGGCACTATCGCCAGTCCTTTGCAGGGCGATCTGGTGATGTTAAGTGAAGTGAAAGATGACGTTTTCGCCAAGGGATTGCTCGGTCACGGGGTGGCGATTCGACCAAATGAAGGAATACTGCGTGCCCCCGTGAGCGGAAAAATCATGACCTTTCTCCCCTCTTGCCATGCGGTGGGATTGATGAGCCACGAAGGAATGGAAGTGCTTATCCATATTGGTATCGATACGGTTGCGCTCGGAGGTAAATATTTCAGTTCTTCTTTACAGGTGGGCGATGAAGTTCAGGCAGGCGATGAACTGGTACGCTTTGATATCCAGGCTATCGCGGCTGCCGGTTATGATCTGATCACGCCTGTGGTTGTCATCAACAGCGATGAATATGCCATGACTGTTGCCGCCGCAGGGCCTGTCGATTTTGGTCAGCCTGTTATGGAACTGAAAGTCAGGGAACAAGCGGCATGATGTATCAACCTCTCCTCCCCGGGAACATTTTGTGGAAAGCGTCTCCCGCCGCATATCCGCCAGAAGAGGCAGGAACAGCGACAGGATCGCCAGTAACAGACAACATTTACAGGATGCACGTTAATTGATGAAGGTTATTAAAGTCCTGAATAACAGTCTGGTCATGATTGAAGATGATGAGGGAAAAGAGGCCATCGTCATGGGAAAAGGGATCGGCTTCAGTAGTCGCGTCGGCGATATCATACCAACGGCTAAAGTTGAAAAACTGTTTGTGGTGCAGGAAAACCTGCCTGGCGCGGAGTACCTGAGCGCCTTTGCCGCCATGCCGGAAGAGATATTTCAAATGACGGGATTAGTGATGCAAATGGCCCAACAGGAATTAAGCTACCCTTTACGGCCACAGATCTTTTTCACTCTGACCGACCACCTGATGTTCGCGGTAGAGCGCAGTCGCAAAGGAATTATGCTGCAAAACAGGGTACTGTTTGAGGTACAACGTTTCTGGCCAGCGGAATTTTCATTGGCTCAAAAAGTGGTAAACCGCCTTAACCATCAATTTATGCTCGACCTGCCTCCTGAAGAGGCAGGCAATATCGCGTTTCATCTGGTCAATGGGCAATCGGAGCACAACGACACCCGTCAGACTTTACAGGCGATGCGAATGTTGAAAGATATTTTCAACATCATTCAGTATCACGCAGCCATCACCATCGACACGAACTCGCTAAATTACTCCCGTTTTCTTATTCACATGCAATTCTTTATACAACGCATGTTCACCGGGCAGCTAAACCATAGCCAGGGAAACACAATGCTGGAGCAAATAGCCCACCAGCATCCCCGGATGCATCGCTGTGCCCTGGTGATTAATGATTATGTAAAACAGCAGCTTGAAGTTGAGATAACCGACGATGAGTTATTATGGCTAATCGTTCATCTGGTGAGGATTTCTGAACCTGCCACAGCGCAGTAAGAGAATCACCGGCGGTAACGCGGGTTCGTTTGCCCGCGTGAACCTCTTTTTTCGGGGGAGTGCAGCTTTTAACTTTCGGGCAGCGATAACAGCTGCCGTGGCAGCATTGTCAGCCGCTCAGCCCCTTCCGGGGTCACGCGCACCGTTTCACTGAATGCCAGGCTCTGCGCAGAAATATACATGTGGAACACCATATCCTCTTCCAGTAACCATGACGCATTGACATGAAAACTGGTAGAAAAATCACTGGGGCGCGGCGTACGCGTATACAGCCCCAGCGCATATCCGGTCACATTGGGATAATCCTTACGCAATCCGCGATTCAGTAACGTCTCCCGCACAATGGCGTCAACGTCACCGGCACTTACCCCAGGTTTCATTGCCCTGAGTTGTTGATCCTGAATCGCGATCAACTGCTCTGCCAGTTCAGCGCGCTGTGATGAAATATCCCCGACGATAAACGGACGCATCAGGCGGGCGCTGTAGTGCCTGACCCTGGGTATGAGTTCGACATGCAGGACATCGTGGCGCCGCAGACGCTGCTCATGCCCACTGGCGTGCAGAAAGCCGCTGTCACCGCTGGCAATCACAATAGGCCCCGTTTCGCCGGTGTCCGCGCCGAGGCGCAAAAACTGCCCGGCTGCCAGCGCGGCAACATCACGCACGCGCCAGCCGCCCTGCGCGTCATGACCAATGCGGTTCATCGTGGCATCGGCAATAACCGCAGCCTGACGCAGGGCGATCAACTCCGCGGGAAATTTGACGCTACGCAGCCGGTCGCTAATGGCGGTTAAATCGCACCATTGCGCGTCAGGCAAGTGCCGTGCGAGCTGCCGCCAGCTGTGTACCGTCATGCCATAAGAGTAAAAGTCAGCACCGATACGTGCCCGCAGATAACCGCGACGTACGAGGCTATGCGCCACCGCGTACCAGGGATCGTCATCGTCACGATAAGTCTCTATCTCCAGCGCTGGCGACTGGGCGCGGCAAGGTGCTGCGTCCAACTGACGCAGCACCATCCAGGGTTCGCCATGAAGGGGAACCAGGCATGCGCGATACAGCGTTTCAGAGACGGTATAACCGGTTAACCAGGCCAGCAACTCGCCGTGATCGATCACCATAATATCGACCGCTTCCTGCTGCATCGCGGCACGCAGTCGGCTCAGTGCTTCCGCAATCATTATTCCCCCTCAACCGGCTGGCAGATCGCCAGAATAGCGAGAAGATAGATCTTCACCATATCGAGGAATTCACTGATTTCCACGCGCTCATCCGGCATGGTGTTGTACTTACCGCCCGGGCCGCAAACAATCCCTTCCATACCCGCATGTTGATAAAAATGCGCCGCATCGGTGCCATAGAAAGCGGGAGGCGTGATCACACCGGTCGGTTGCTCCGTGCCGCGCACGGTTTTCCAGGCGCGGTTCACCGCTTTCACAATCGGCGAATCAGGGGAAACTTCAAACGGCAACATCGTGGGTTTATCGCGCATACCGTCATCAAAAAGCGCGGCCTGAAGTCCGGGATAGCGCAGACACAGCGTATCCAGCAGCGCCTGCAAATCCGCCAGTACGCCTTCCACCGTTTGCCCTGGAGCGAAACGGGCGGAACCTTTTAAGCGAACAAAATCAGCCACCTGCGGCGGACGCCACTCTTCCAGTTCGCGCCCCAGAGCGCCATGTACGGTACCGATGTGCCCCCGGTTGATTTTACGATGTTCGTCGGTTTTCGCGCCGCTAAAGATCATGCTGTTGATCTGCGGAATCAGCTCCACCGCAGCACGGATAGCGTCAACCGCTTCCTCGCGTTTTGAGAGGTGCCGCGTATCCCCGGTCAGTTCGATGGTGAACATCAGTGAACCAGCATGCATCGTCAGCGCCTGCAAATCGGTGGGTTCTGCGTTAATAAAATAGTCCGCGCGGATCCCCTGCTCAATCGCCGCCAGCGTGCCGATCCCCCCCTGCAACTCCCCCACCACATAAGTCAGGATCACATCGCCTTTCAGCTTCACACCGGCATCAATCAGCGTTTTCAGCGCACAGAAATAAGCGGCATCCCCTGCTTTCATGTTTGACACGCCGATACCGTAAATAAACTGGTCGTCAATTTTCCCTTCCCAGGGATCGACGCTCCAGCCTTCGGTGACCGGGTTGGTATCAAGATGCCCATTAAACAACAAACTGTTGCCGCCACCACAACCAGGCAGACGGCCAATGGCATTGAGCCTGTCGCCAGGTACTTTTTGCAGTTCAGTTTCCAGGCCCAGGGCTTTCATCTGCCCGGCCATATACTTCGCTAACTCGCGTTCACCGTCAGTGGCGCTGTAACTCTTGTGCTGCACCATCTTTGCCAGAAAGGAGAGACAAAACTCGCGATCGATATGGTGAATTAACTGTTCAGGATTCATGCGCTTCTCGTTAAGCAACGGACTTAGATAGATCAGGAACATGCACCGCATCAAGCAATGCACAGGTATAGGGATGTTGTGCCAGCGCAGCCATATTCTCGCCGGGTAACACTTCCACCACATCGCCGCGATACATTACCGCCACGCGATGGGCGATCTGGCGGATCAGGTTGAGGTCATGGGTGATAAACAGATAAGCAGTGCCGTAGCGACGACGCAGCGCCAGTAATAGTTCAATAATGGTGGCCTGCACCGAGACATCCAGCGCGGCGGTGATCTCATCGCAAATCACCAAGTCTGGGGGACTGGCGAACGCCCGCGCGATAGCGACCCGTTGTTTCTGGCCGCCCGACAGCGCGTGCGGATAGCGGCTGGCGAATTCGGCGGGCAAACGTACCTCTTCAAGCAAGCGCGCTACCGCCTGCGATTCCGTTTCACCCGGCGGTAAACCGTAGAGGCGAAGAGGACGGGCAATAATTTCACCAATCGTCATTCGCGGGTTAAGTGACGCATCCGGGTGTTGAAAGATCATCTGCACGCGGCGGCGGTACTCCTTATCCATCTGTGCCCGCCCATGCACGCTGTAGCCGCAAAAATCGATCATGCCGTCAAACGGCACCAGGCCGGTAATCGCTTTACCCAACGAGGATTTCCCGGAGCCTGACTCCCCCACCACGCCAAGAATCTCGCCCTGATGAACGGCCAGCGAGACGGCGTTAGCGGCGCGCGTGGTATTGGCTTCTCGCTTCAACAGACGGTCAATGCATCTCTGTTGACCGTAATCAATAGTCAACTTTTCAAGACTGAGTAGCGGTTGCGTTCCTGCGGCATCCTGTACTAACCGATGCTGCGGATTGGGGACTGCGGCGATCAGTTTTCGGGTGTAATCGTTGCGCGGAGAGCGGAACAGACTATGCGTGTGAGCCTGTTCAACAATACGTCCTTTCTCCAGCACGCAGACCCGGTTAGCGACTTTCGTCACCAGAGCCAAATCGTGAGAGATATACAGCGATGCCACGCCCGTCTCTTCGCGCAGGCGTTCATAAAGATCGAGAATTTGCGCCGCGCTAATCACATCCAAAGCGGTAGTCGGTTCATCAAAAATCATGCAATCCGGCTGGCAGGCAAAAGCGGTGGCGATCAGGATGCGCTGCTTTTCACCACCGGAAACCTGGTGCGGATAGCGCCGCATCATGCGCGCCGGATGTTTCAGCTCCACATCATGCAGTAGCGCTTCCCCCAGTTCCTGCGCTTCACGCGAGGACAAACCACGATGGCGGCGCAACACTTCCGTTACCTGTTCACCCAGCGTTAGCGTGGGATTGAGCGACGCGCTGGGATCCTGAAAAATCATCCCCAGTTTTGCGCCGCGTAACGCCATCAGTTTCGGCGTCGGCATACTGAGCAGGCTGTTGCCGTGCAAACGGATATCGCCCTCGATTTCGCGTGCGTTACGCGCCAGCCAGCGCATGATCGCCCAGCCCAGCGTGGTTTTACCGGAACCAGACTCGCCCACCAGTCCCAGCACTTCACCCGGCATCACTTGCAGGGTGATATCGCGCAGCACCGGCAGGATCTGACCATTCTGCAACGCGTAATCGAGGCTGTAATTCTCCACCGACAGCACCGGTGCAAGGTTGTCACTCATCAGTGGCTCCTTGGATTAAGTACGTCGCGCAAACCATCACCGAGCAAGTTAAACCCAATGGCGACCAGCGCAATGGCAAGACCGGGGATCATCATCATCCACGGCGCATTAAAAAAATACGCCCGGGCTTCCGAGACCATCAGTCCCCACTCCGGCTCAGGCGGCTGCGCGCCAAGGCCGAGGAAACTCAACGTAGCAAACAGCATGATGGCGAACGCCACGCGGATAGTGGCTTCGACGATGATCGGGGCCAGAATGTTTGGCAACATCTCCCTCAGAATGATGTAGTACCCCGCTTCACCCCGTGCGATAGCGGAATTGATGTAATCCTGCTGACGCGCCGCCAGCGCCACGCTGCGCGAGATACGCACCATTCCGGGTACAAAGGCGATCGTAATAGCCAGCACCGCATTCATGCTGCTCTGCCCCAGCGTACTGACAATCAGCAGCGCGAATAACAGGCTGGGGATCGCCATTACCGCATCCATAGTGCGCATCATAAATTCATCTATTTTGCCCCCCAGATAGGCGCTGGCGGTGCCAAGCACCGAGCCGATAATCATCGCTAAGGCGGTTGCCAGCAGTGACAACAAGATAGTGGACCGTGCGCCAACCATGACCCGGCTGAAAATGTCGCGCCCCATCTGATCGGTGCCAAACCAGTGCTCAGCGCCAGGTGGTTTGTAACGGGTCAGAATGGAGATCGCTTCAGGATCAAAAGGCGCAATCCGTGCACCGCCCACCACCATCAGCAATGCCAGCAGTAAAATCAACACCCCGGCGGCCCCCTGCGGTGAACGCAGTAAACGTTTCAGTATCTCAGGCATAGGAAATTCGCTTATCCAGAATGACGTAGGCCAGATCGGCCAGGAAATTCACCACCGAATAGGTCACCGCGAGGATCATCACGCCCGCCTGAATGGTCGGCAGATCGCGCGCCTCTACCGCAACGATCAGCTCGCGGCCAATCCCCGGAATAGCGAAAATCTCCTCCACCACCACAATGCCGCCGAGCAAATAACCGACATCCAACGCCACAATGGTGATGGTCGGGAGCAGACCATTGCGCAACGCATGTCGCCACAAAATGCGACGGCGCGATAAGCCCTTCAACCATGCGGCGCGAATGTAGTCGGTGTGCAGCACATCCACCATTTCGGAGCGCACCATACGGGAGACATGCGCCACCAGAATCAGCGCCACCGTCATTGACGGCAAAATCAGATGCTGGATCCCGCTGATAACATTCTCGCTCAGGGGCACATAGCCGGTTGCAGGCAAGATCTGCCAGACATCGGCAAACAACAGCAATACCAGCGTGGCAGTAACGAATTCCGGAAAAGAGATACCGATGTAGGAGATGACGCTGACCAGTACATCGGCGGTTTTTCCCCGCCGCACAGCGGCCCAGATGCCGAGCGGGATGGCGATTATCAGCATCAGCACCAGTGCGCACGCCGCCAGCAGCAGCGAACGAGATAACGCCGTCAGCAATGTCGGACCGACCGGCAGACCATTGCGCATTGACACGCCAAAATTGCCCTGTAACGCGTGGGTCAGCCAGTGCCAGTATTGTAACCATGCCGGGGCATCCAGCCCCAGCCGTTCACGCACAACGGCTAATGCTTCCGGCGTGGCGTTCTGTCCCAGCAGGGTGACAGCCGCATCCGCTGGCAACAGTTGCGTGATCCCGAAGACCAGCAGCGACACCACCAGTAAGGTGTAAATCATCAGCAGAAGACGTTTAAACAGATAACTTGCTGTCACCGGTCGCTCCTTACATTGCGCGTCTGGGGGCTTTGTCAGTCAACCATACATGGTCGAGACGGAAGACCGCGCCGCGCGGATGAAGATGATAACCGCCGACGTAATCGCGGCTCGCCGCCAGCAGATCGAAGAAGGTCGGGATCAGTGACGGCACCCCGTCATACATCAATTGCTGCGCTTTGCCATATAACCGGGTACGTTGGGCTTCATCGTTGGTTTCTCGCGCGGCGTTAACCGCGGCATCAAATTCCGTGTTATTCCAGCGCGTTTCGTTCCACGATGCGGTAGAGGTGTAGAGCAGCGAGAACACCGCATCCGGGGTCGGCTGCATGTTGTAAAAACCCACGTAGAAATTACCTTTTTTCCACACCTGATCGAGATAGGTGCTATGCGCCATGGTCTGAACATTGATACGAAAACCGCCCTGCTTCGCCATTTCGCGCAGCGCGATACCCAGTTGCGTGCGGGTTGCCGGTTTGTCTGAGGCGATCAGGGTTAAATCGAGGCCATTGGGATAACCCGCTTCCGCCAGCAAGGCTTTGGCTTTGCTGTAATCCACAACCTTTTTTGCCAGACTGGCGTAGTAAGGATAAGAAGCGTTGATTGGCGTGTCGTTTCCAGGCGCCCCCAGACCATCGGCCACGAAATCCACGGTGGCCTGGCGATCAACACATAACGCCAGCGCCTGACGTACGCGTACATCATTGAACGGTTTCTGATCGCAGCCCATGTTGACATTCAGGAACTGACCTGAAGCCACACGCAGCGGCAGCACGCCGGATGATTTGCTGAGGCGGGCAAATTCACTCGACTGCGCGCTCAGCATCAGATCGGTATCACCGGCGATCAGCGCCGAGCTTTCAGCGATTCCATCGGGATAGACCACCACCTCCACCCCATCCAGATATGGACGCATCGGATCGTAATAATGCGGGTTACGTTTCACCACAATTTTGCGCTCGGGATCATATGACACCAGTTGAAAAGGACCGGCGCCCAGCGAGGCTTTGCTGAGTTTGTCATACTGACCCCGGGCAATACTGGCCGGGATAATTTTCGCGTCCGGATAGGCGAGCATTACCGGTAAATCGGCATACGGCGCGTCCGTTTCAATCAACACCGTACCGCCGTCTTTGGCGCTGACTTTATTGATTGGGCCGATATTGTGCAGAGCCGGCGAGGCATTGCCGGGATCGAGCAACGCCTGCAGGCTGGCGACCACATCGTCGGCGGTTAAAGCGGACCCATCGCTAAATTTCAGGTTCGGACGTAACACAAAGGTCCACTGTTTCAGGTCGGCGCTGGCTTGCCAGGATTGCGCCAGATCCGCTTCGGCTTTCATCTCCTGAGTGAGGCGAGTCAGTCCGCTGTACAGCAGTTCCGCCACCAGATATTCCGGATTGACGCGTGCCTGATGGGGATTCAGCACGCTGACGGCCTGATCAACACTGATGCGCAATACGCCCCCTTTACGTGGGGTACCGCCCGGTGTAGCGCTGGCGACCTGCGCCGCATGAGCCGAAAACGACCAGGGTAGCATCGCCGCACCGGTCAAAACGGTTGAGCTGGCGATAAACTGTCGGCGGTTTAACCCTTTCATTGCGCACATGTTCTCTTCCTCGTAAGTTTGTTAACGACCCGGGGGGTGTTGAAAATCATCGGCGAGATACGCCAGAATGGACTGCGAAAGCGCGATCAGATCTGACAGGGTGGTATACTCATCGGCGGCATGAATGCGGTTGTCAGGCCGTGCCAGACCCCCCAGCAGAATCTCCTGAATACCGGCCTGCTGCACCCACCCCATATCAGAGCTGGTCGATGAGCCCCAGGCGTCGAACGCTTCAGGTTTAAAGCCAAACCCCTGGCTCAGCGCCGCCTGCCAGCGCGGCCAATGTGGCCCAACGGGATCGCTTACCGGCGCCAAATGGCCGATCATTTGTACTGTGACGTCAAGGGCATCACTGCCCTGCATAGCGCTATCTACGCAGCACGTCAGTTCCTGCCAGACATCGTCGAAATCTTCTTCGGGGGCATAGCGACGGTTGATCAACAGCTCGAAACGTTCAGGGATGGTGGAACCTTTGCTGCCGCCGTGGGCGGCGGCCAGCGTCAGACGCGAAGTCAGCGGCTTACCGTGATAATGCGGTGGCGCCGGCATCGCTGAGGTGCGCTGTTCAACCTCGGTTTTCAGCTTATAGAGGGCGTGCATCAGCGGCAGCGCGGTTTCGATGGCATTGATGCCGTTAACCGGATCGCCTGAATGCGCCGATCGCCCGGTGATAATCACTTTGAGATCGATGCTCCCGAAGCAACCTGACCAGATGCGTGGCACTGCGCCACCGTTAAAACTGAGCAGATGACCCGCGATATACTGCTGTTCAGCCAGATAGCGAATGCCGGGATAAAGCCCCCCTTCTTCATCGCTACACAGCAAAAAAACCGGGTTGAAACGCAAACGCAAATGACAGACCTGTGCGGCACGAATAGCGGCTATCGCCGCGACAATCGTCCCTTTCATATCCGCCGCGCCGCGGCCAAAAAGTTTACCCTCCGCTTCGGTAAGCGCCAGCGGTGGATAACGCCAGCCATCACCGGCAGGGACGGTATCGGTGTGGAAATAGAGATTGCAGTTTTCCGTAGCCCCGGCATTGAGGGTTGCCAGCAGATTCACCCTTTCGCCCCAGGCGCTGCCATCAGGGGCTTGCCACAAATTTTCCGGCACGGAAACGCGCTGAAAGCTAAACTGCATCGGCGTTAGCAGTTGCGTCATCAAATCAGCAAATTGCGCATAGCCACTACCGGGAGGAAAGCAGGTATCGACGACCAGCATGCGTTGCAAATCGTCAGTCATCTGCGCGCCGTCCTGAGCTATTTTCTCTAACGCACTGTTTAGATGTGAATAATATGACATCATTTTTTTGTCTGCTATATTTCTATATAGTTTATAGATAATTCAATTCAACGATTCAGGTCAATCGGTAATCGGAAACATGCAAAAAAACTATGACGCAGGTGATGAACAACCCTTCTCTCGCTTAGCCGAAGGAGAAGGCGCACCGCTTTATGAAGTCGTGAAACGCCATATCAGCGAGTCGATTCTGCAAGGCGAACTGCCCGCCGGCACGATCTTACCCAGTGAAAACAGCCTGGCGGCAAATTTTGGCGTGTCCGTTGGCACTGTGCGTAAAGCCCTGTCAGCGCTGACCAGCGAAGGCATGCTAATGCGGCGCCGCAAAACCGGCACGGTGGTAACCGGCTGGGCGCAACTGCATAATCTCAGCCACTTTTTTCAGTACTTCCGTCTGCATGACAACGCGGGTGGCCTGTTACGCTCTGAGACGCTGTTGCTTGATTATCAGTTGAGTAGCGCCAGCGTCGCGGAAGCGGAGAAGCTGCAAATTGAAGCTGGCGATGACGTTATCCGCTTAAAACGTTTGCGCCGGGTAAAAGGCATCGCCGCCATGCATGAAAGCTTAGTGTTGCCTGCCGCGCGTCTGCCGGATTTTCCGCCTGCGGATCAATTGCCCCCGCTGCTCTATCGCTTTTTATTTGAGCGTTACGATCTGCGGGTAGCCGCTGTACGCGAACAGATTACCGCGACGCTGGCAAACGAACAGGACGCCGCGTTGTTAGAGGTGGCGTTGCCGCATGCTGTGATGGTGATTGACGAAGTCTCTTTCGACCAGAGCGCCACGCCGGTCATCCTCGCGCATCATCGGTTCAATACTGAGCATTTTATGTATGTGAATGAGGTGAGATAAGCGCCGGAATGGGTGCATATCTATCAGAAGGAACATCGGCGTCTGAAAGGCGGTGGGTCGCCGGATACGGCTGATGACAGGCCGCATCCGGATAATAGGAAACTGTTTTAACCCATTAATTCAGAGCAAAAACCAAAACGTGTTCTTCGCAATACCTGCGTTCTTGCGTTGAAAAAATCGCTTTCGCAGATTGTCAGGGAAGAGGCTATATCCACTCTCTTTGCCTTTGCGCCCACAGCGTATCGCAAAAGCCCCCCCTTATCGCGGATATATTTCCCCACTCGCGGTTGCGGAGGCCTGACCGGAATGCTGAATACTGCGCAGACATTGCTCCAGATAATCAAGAAACAAACGTACGCGCGGCGCCAAAATACGGCTATGGTAGATAGCATGTAAAGGCGCGGCGGGGATCGCAAAATCAGGCAACACAGGGACCAGCCTGCCGGTACGCAAATCATCCGTCACATCCCAACTGGATTTTCGCGCAATACCGTACCCATCCAGCGCCCAACGATGCACAACCTCACCGTCATTCGACATCATCCGGGCATTAATCTTCACTGAAATATCTCCGACGAACACCCACTCGGCAAGCGGATGGTGGCCGATAACCAGACAACTGTGCTGCGCCAGATCCGCAGGCACGGCCGGCATTCCGGCCTGCTGCAGATAAGCGGGCGAGGCGCAAAGAATCCGGTGATTATCCACCAGACGACGCGAAATGTATGACGAGTCATGCAGCCCGCCAAAACGGATGGCAATATCCAGCCCATTTTCCACCGGATCCAGAACACTGTCGCTGAGCAATAACTGGACCTGCAACGCCGGGTAACGAGCACAAAATGTTGCTATCGCCGGCGCGACATAACGCCGCCCCAACGCAACCGGGGCCGTCATGCGTAAATTTCCCACGATCTCAGTACGCCGCTCGGAGATCTGTTGTTCGACATAATCCACTTCGTCCAGCCACTGCCGTGCATGACGGTACAATATTTCACCTTCCGGCGTCAGAGACTGGCTGCGCGTCGTACGTTGCAAAAGACGAACCCCCATTTGATCTTCCAGACTACGTAAACGACGGCTGGCAGCCGGCACCGTCAGCGCCAGTTCCCTGGCGGCGGCGGAAATACTCCCCAGTTCCACAATACGGATAAAGAGCATAAGTAGCTTAAGGTCGGTAATCAGCATGATTATTGCCTTTTCAGGTAAGGTAGCATTGATTTTTTACCTTATTGTTTATTTGAAACGCAATTATTAATCTGAAAAAAGTCATCCGGCAAAGACATGAGCCATGCCACGGGTCATCCTGGAAACGCGTCTTACTGGCCGCCCGCATGACGCTATATCGTACAGACAAGCCACGCTTACGGGATACCCGGCGCAATATCATGGGTCAGACCACAATGTCGTGGCGCCGGTTGAAGCTGTCGTAACAAACGCACGGTTCCCTGGACATTAATGGGGTAATTCACTAATCAGGAGTCATAAGAATGAACAAACGTCCTCTCGGTAACACGGGCTTGTCAATCGCGCCGCTGGTGTTCGGCGGCAATGTTTTTGGCTGGACGATTGATGAGAAAACCAGCTTTGATGTACTGGATACATTTGTCGACCACGGCTTCGACGCCATTGACACCGCAGATGTATATTCTCTGTGGGCGCCCGGGAACCAGGGGGGGGAATCAGAAACCATTATTGGCCGCTGGCTCAAGGCGCGCCCCGGCATGCGTGACAACATCCGGCTATTTACGAAGGTGGGTTCCGATCTGGGGATCCCCGGGCATGAGGGGTTGTCTAAAAAATGGATATTCCAGGCGGTTGAAGATTCGCTGCGACGTCTGAATACGGACTATATCGACCTCTATTTTTCCCACTGGCCGGACCCAAAAACCCCGTGTGAAGAAACACTGGAAGCATTCCAGTCTTTACTGCAGGCGGGAAAAATTCGCGCGATGGGCGCGTCTAACCTTGATGCGCAGCAGCTTTCCGCGGCTCTGGACGTTTCACGTAAAAACAGTCTCCCTGCCTGGCAAGTCCTGCAGCCGGAATACAACCTTTATGACCGGGCTGGCTTTGAAGGCGAGTTGTGTGACCTGTGCGTGGAAAACAATATCGGGGTCGTCACCTACTACAGCCTCGCTTCCGGTTTCCTGACCGGGAAATACCGCAGCACATCCGACCTGGCGCACAGCAAACGTGGAGAAGGACTGGCGAAATATATGACGCCGCGCGGGATGCGGATTGTCGATACGCTGGTTACCGTTGCGCAAGCGCACAATGCCAAACCGGCGGAAGTCGCCCTGGCCTGGCTTATCGGGCGTAAAGGGGTAAGCGCACCCATCGCCAGCGCCACCAGCCGCGGCCAGGTGGAGAGCTTTGCCAGAGCCGTGACGCTCACACTCACTGCAGAGCAGACGGCAGCCCTGGATGCCGCCAGCGACGAATAATTATCATCGCCGGGCGCGCTGATGGGCCCGGTTTTCACCTTACCGACGCAGCATAATAATATGATGCCAATAACGTTGAATCGTCAGACTCTGACAGCCCTTCTGGTAGCCGGTGTTTTCTTTATGGAAAACCTTGACGCCACCATCATCACCACTGCGCTCCCGGTTATGGCACATGATTTTCACATTTTACCCGCGCAGTTATCTGTCGGGGTATCCGCTTATCTGGTATCCCTGACAGTATTTATTCCAATTAGCGGCTGGATGGCGGACCGCTTTGGCGCCCGACGGATATTTCCCGCCGCGATTGCGATTTTTACGCTGACATCCCTGCTGTGTTCCCTGAGTAACGGGCTATGGAGCTTTACCGTCGCGCGGATATTGCAGGGTATTGGCGGTGCCATGATGGTACCTGTCGGGCGACTGGTCGTTTTGCGTAATACTCCCCGGGAAAACATCGTCAATGCCATTGCAATACTGACCTGGCCCGCGCTAATCGCCCCTATTCTCGGCCCGCCGCTGGGCGGCTGGATTAGTTCATACTGGGGATGGCGGTGGATTTTCCTGCTGAACATCCCTTTAGGCGTAATTGCGTTTTGCGCGTCACTTGCGCTTATCCGTAACGATGAACAACGCGTCGGACGCTTTGATCTGACCGGCTTTATTCTGAGCGCGCTGGCCTTCGCCCTGTTTATGTCGGGGATTGAATTAGCCAGCCGGGACGATATTCCGACCGGATTATGGAGCAGCGTCCTGCTGTCTGGCCTGGTGTTACTGGCGCTCACCGGTCGCCATATGAAACGTGCGCCTGCGCCGTTGTTCGACCTGACGCCGCTGGCCATTCCGACCTTTCGCGTCACGGCGGTGGGCGGTTCCCTGTTTCGTACCGCCATCGGCAGCGCCCCGTTTTTGCTCCCGCTGATGTTCCAGGTTGGATTCGGCTGGAGCCCCGTCGCATCCGGGGTAATGTTGTTGTGGCTGTTTGCCGGAAACCTGGCGATGAAACCTGCAACGACATGGATTATGCAGCAGTTCGGCTTCCGGCGGGTGCTCTTAGGAAATGGTCTGCTGGTCTCTCTGGGGTTTGTCGGTTGCGCGCTGCTCAACCAGGATACCCCACATGCACTGGTCGCCGTACTCATGTTTTTCTGCGGGATGACTCGTTCCATGCATTTTACGGCATTAAATACTCTGGGGTTTGCTGACGTTCCGCAACCTCAAATGCGCGATGCCACAACGCTATTTTCAGTCATGCAGCAGATGAATGCCGGGACGGGAATTGCCGTTGGCGCGCTGGTGCTGTCGATCGCCCAGTACATACATGGCACTCAGGCGATCGGCGCGCACAGCGATGATTTCCGGCTGGCGTTCTGGATGATGACCCTCATTGCCGCGCTGGCGATGGTGGACAGCCTATTCCTGAAATCCGATGCCGGGCACGCGGTTCTTGTGAAAAAACAGCCGGTAAAACAATGATGCTGGCGTTCTGTCCACCCCGGAGAATAGCGGACGACGGCTCACCTTAAAAGGATTAACAATCAATAGACTGGAGACAGATAACAAACCTGTATTAGCGATTATGCCCGCATTTACGCCGGGTGGCGGCTGCGCCTTACCCGGCCTACGTGACCTTCGGCATTTGGTAACGCAGGCCCGACAAGCACAGCGCCGCCGGGCGATTGCCGAATCCGGCGCTTTATCAGCAATCAGAGCAGACCTGTTATAACCCGTATTCCAGGCTTAATTCGAAAAAAATAGCTTAACAAACCTGTGATTAACGCGCCTGCGGAAGCAATTCAAAAGTAATGGATATCAATGTATCAGGGGCAATATCCTCCGGCGTCGTGCTATACAGTGAACCTGCCTGACCATACAGCGTAACCGTTCCGCCTTTCAAACCGGCTGATAATATTTTCTCCATCAGAGGATCGATTTTCTTATTGTATACCATGTTAGAGTTCATCGTATTCAATATAGGTGTACCATCAAGCTTCTTTTCCAGTATATTCATGGATAACGTCTCATCAGGCTTGTATTTCTGCTTGCCTTTTTTATCAATAACGAAATATACGCCGTTCGGTAAGATTTCATACTTTTTGTTTTTTATCTTTGCCATAATTTTCTTTTCGAGATCGACGTACTTTAATGACATCTGCTCATTAAGATTTTTGATGATATTTTCTATTTCATCGTCTTTAATTTTAAGTTTTTTATTGTAAGCATCATTAAACCCTGCAACCAATGCGGATGGCGTGAGTTTTACATTGTTATCAGCCATCTTATGCATCTCTGATAATGCCTGGGTAAGGTAAAACACGCCTAATGCATAAGCATTTTTGTTGCTTTTATCAGCAAGATTAATATCCTTTTCTTTTGTCGATAGCTTATCAAGCGCTGACTGCAACTGCGTGTTCTTATCTGTTAAAGCGGCTACTGACGCATCATATTTTTTCTGCGCCGTCTCCGCGGCAGTAGCAAGCTCAGCGTTCTTTTTCGTCAGCGCGTCGATATCCGCTTTCTGCCTGCCTTCGCTCTGCGCACGCTGGCTTTTCAGTTCCGCGATCTGCGCCGACAGCGTGCGGGTGGTCTCGTCCAGCTTTTTCTGCGCCGTCTCCGCGGCAGTAGCAAGCTCGGCGTTCTTTTTCGTCAGCGCGTCGATATTCGTTTTCTGCCCGCCTTCATTGGGCGCACGCTGGCTTTTCAATTCCGCGATCTGTGCCGACAGCGTACGGGTGGTTTCGTCGAGCTTTTTCTGTGCGGCTGTCGCGGCCGCACTCAGTTCCGCGTTCTGTTTTCGCAGAATATTAATCGTATTTTCCGTTTTTGTTTTATTATATTGAGTGGCTTTATTCCTGGTAACGTCTTGCTTCTGCGTCGTATTCTTACCGCTGTTCTTTTTTTCTTGATTGACCGATATCGACTCTCCGGAACCGGCATCTACAGGCGGTGAGTTTTTTATCTCAAGTTTAGAGATGCTATCAAGAAAGCCTCCCTCCTCGGCGCGAGCAGGGAGCATCACAAAAAGGGCTGAAAGAGCAAATACAATCGCAAGACTGCTAAGATCGTAGATATTCAGTTTCCCTTTATGGCATCTCATCTGGCGCGCCCATCCTGGAGATCGGCTTTTCTTGCTCTGGTTTCAAACTCTTTTATTAATTTCTGAGAAATACTATTACATTTATCGTTTATCTTATATTCGAAAAGCGGCGTAATCGTTGACTTCACGTTAGCCGATGTCTGCTCGGAAACAGAAGCATAAAACTTAGCATCGTTGATTAAACCATACAGCTCACTGGAATCCTTCTGAAACTTTCTGTCTAATTTAACCAGGGCCTCAGCATCCTGGATACACTGCTGGATAGCCGAAATCTGAGCCGACTGTTGATTTTGACTATTTTCTTTTTTAATTAATGCACTCTCTGTTTTTTTAGTATTTACACACCCCTGTAATAAAAAAACAGAAATGCAAACTAATGCCAACGCGCTATTCCTTATCATTGTCCCCATCCGTCAAAAAATAGTGAGAAAAACACATCTATTGATTCCAGCAGAAAAATTTTTAGCAAACAATGTTCTGAGTTGGATTTAACATTAATTCGGATAAAACACGCAAAAAGGTTATTTTTTAACCAGATGATAAATGGGAATAGTCCTGGCAAAAAGCAAAATGGCTTTTAGCTACAAATGCCTCCGCCCAACCTCTGGTGATATGAAAATGGCCGCGGAGATTCCGCTCAGACCGACTTCATTCACTCCACTTCGGTCTGGCCACCGTATTCTTCTTCAGGAGATCACGAAACGCTTTCAAAAAAGGTTCATTGCTGCGCCCGCGTTTGCATATCGCCGAGAATGGCGACTGAAAACCAAACTCATTAGGCAATAATACCCGCAGCCGATTCTCTTTAATCCACGGCCAGGCGTAATGCTCTGGAAGATAACCGATATATTTCCCCGACAGAATCAACAGCAGCTGCGCATCCACCGTTTCAACGGTGGCGCTGCCCTTGCTGAATCCACGCCGCCGCAGGTCGCTGGTGTTCCAGTAACTGCGTGTTACCAGCGGGCACTGGCTGATCTGATCTTTGTCCAGTTGTCGGCTGAAGAACATCGGATGCAGATCGCTACAGTACAACCAGTGCTGCTCGCGATACAGCGGTTCGCTGATAATGTTATGCACCCGCGAGTTATAGCTGCCAATGGCAAGATCGATCTGGTTATTCAATACGCCGTTAAGCTGTTCCGCCGGGGTACGGATAATCAGCTTGATATGCACATTGGGGAACTTATCGCTAAAGCTGCGTAGCACCACCGGCAGCGACAGCGCGGTTTCGGTTTCGATGGAGTCGAGCACTGAGATACAAATCGTTCCACTGTGCTCGCCTTTTAGCAGCGCCGACTGGCGCTCCAGCTCGTTCAGTTCACTCAGTACGCGGATCGCCTGCTGCAAAAAATGCTGGCCCTTCTCGGTCAGGGCAAAACCGCCGCGTCCGCGCTGGCACAGGCTAAAACCAAGCTGGCTTTCCAGTTGCGACATCGCATTGCTGATCGCGGATACAGAGATCCCCAGCTCCTGCTGGGCCCGGTTATAGCTCTCAAGACGGGCCACCGTCTCGAAAACCTGTAGCTGTCGAATATTTAGCGTGGCGTCATTAAGCATGGCGTTTAGTTCACAAATAAATGAACTGAGTATTTACGGCAGACGATGTAAAGTCCAGCACATCTTTCGCACAATCCCTGCTGTTGAGTTTTGTATGTCAGATTCAGGAGCAGAAATGGATAACGTCTTTCATCAACCGCAAGGTGGCAACGAGATGCCGCGCTTTGCTGGCCGCGCAACAATGATGCGTCTGCCATTTATTGAAGATTTACAGGGACTTGATGCAGCATTCGTCGGCATTCCGCTGGATATCGGAACGTCCCAGCGCTCGGGGACGCGCTACGGACCACGCTATATTCGTAACGAATCAGTCATGATTCGTCCATACAACATGGCTACCGGCGCGGCCCCCTTTGATTCACTGTCGGTAGCGGATATCGGTGACGTAGCGATTAACACCTACAGTCTGCTGAAATCCGTGCAGATCATCGAAGATTACTACACTGGTTTAAATAGTTTCCCGCTGATTCCCCTGACGCTGGGGGGCGACCACACCATCACCCTGCCGATCCTGCGCGCGCTGACCAAAAAACATGGTCCGGTCGGCCTGATTCATGTTGATGCCCATACCGATACCAACGATGAGATGTTCGGCGAAAAAATCGCCCACGGCACCACCTTCCGCCGCGCCGTCGAAGAGGGGCTGCTGGACCTTAAACGCGTCGTCCAGATAGGCCAGCGCGCCCAGGGCTATGCCGCCGGAGACTTCCAGTGGGGCGTCGATCAGGGCTTTCGTCTGGTGCAGGCGGAGCAATGCTGGCACAAATCCCTGGCACCGCTGATGGCGGAAGTTCGCCAGCAAATGGGCGAGGGTCCGGTCTATCTCAGCTTTGATATCGACAGCCTCGATCCCATCTGGGCGCCCGGCACCGGCACCCCGGAAGTGGGCGGCCTGACGTCGATTCAGGCGCTGGAGATTGTGCGCGGCTGCCGCGGCCTGAACCTGATTGGCTGCGACCTCGTTGAAGTCTCTCCGCCCTATGACATCAGCGGCAACACCGCGCAGCTGGCCGCCAACCTGCTGTATGAAATGCTCTGCGTTCTCCCCGGCGTGAAATATGAATAGAGGATAAACCATGCAGCTCAACGTCTTTCGCACGCTGTGGGGCGTCACCACCCCGTGGCAGCAAACGGTTAGCGAACTCAAAAGCGCCGGCTGCTGCGGCATTGAAGCGCGAGTCCCGCTTAGCGCAGAAGAGCAGCAGACGCTGGGTCGGCGGATTGAAGCGTCGGCGCTCCAGTATATCGCCATCGTGTTTAGCGGCGGCGGCGTCATTCCGGCTCAGTCGGAAACGCCGGCGCAGCATCTGGAACGTTTAAAAGAACGATTTGCGGCGGCGAAAGCGTTGAATCCTCGTTTCGTCAACCTGCTGGCCGGTAATGATCGCTGGCCGCTGGCGCAGCAGGTCGATTTTCTCGGTAAGGCTCATGAGCTGGCCGCCGAGTATGAGCTGACCTGCAGCTTTGAAACCCATCGCGCCACGTCGCTGTATAGCCCATGGCTGACGCTGGAGATCATTCAGCAACTGCCGCAGTTGCGCTTTACCGCGGATATCAGCCACTGGATTGTCGTGAGCGAGCGCCTGCTCGACGACCCCTGCGATGATTTCAGCACCTTTATTGAACGGGTACACCATATTCAGGCCCGCGTCGGATATGACCAGGGGCCGCAGGTGCCGCATCCCGCCGCGCCGGAATACCAGGCTGCCCTGCGGTTTCAACAGCGTTTCTGGCAGCAGATCTGGCAATCGCAACGCCAGCGTGGCTACCAGCACACCACGCTGACGCCGGAATTTGGCCCCGATGGTTATTTGCATCACCTGCCGTTTACCAACGTTCCGGTGGCCGATCTCTGGTCGCTGAACGCCTGGATAGCCCAGCATGAACAGCAGCATTTTGTTGAATTTACCTCGCTAACTGAATAAGGAACTGCCGAAATGACCGCCGCAAAAAGTGCTTTTACTGAATTACCGATAATAGATATCAGCGATCTGGCCTGCGACGATCCCGCCAAACGCCAGGCGGTGGCCGACACCATCGGCCGGGCCGCCCGTGACGTCGGCTTTTTCTACATTACCGGTCACGGCATTGCGCCCGAATTGATCGCCGGGATCCGCGCGGCGGCAAAACAGATTTTCGCCCTGCCGATGCAGCGCAAGATGGCGTACTACATCGGCCAGTCAAAAAGCCACAAAGGTTATGTCCCCGAGGGCGAAGAGATTTACGGCTCCGGCAAACCGGACCATAAAGAGGCGTTCGATATCGGCTTCCAGGCCGCCGACGATCACCCTCTGGTCATTGCCAGAACACCGCTGATTGGCGCCAACGAGTGGCCGGATGTCCCGGAGTTTAAATCCCGGGTGCTGGCCTACTATGATGCGGTATTCGCACTCGGGCATCGCTTGTTTGATGCCTTTGCTCTCGCCCTCGGTCTGCCGGAAGGCTATTTCCGTTCCATGGTCACCTGCCCGCCTTCAAAACTGCGCCTGATCCACTACCCCTTTGACGCCAGCGCCGAAGATGTTCCCGGTATTGGCGCACATACCGACTACGAGTGTTTCACTCTACTGCTCGCCGACCAGCCGGGCCTCGAAGTGCTGAATGAAGATAGCAACTGGATCGACGCCCCACCGCTGAAAAGCGCCAGCGGAGAAGAGGCTTTCGTGATTAATATCGGCGACATGCTGGAAGTGTTGAGCGCTGGCACATTTGTTGCAACAGCCCACCGGGTACGCAAGGTGCCGCAGGAACGCTACTCCTTCCCGCTGTTTTTCGCCTGCGACTATCACACGCTGATTCGCCCCCTTCCGGGCTTCCTCGAAGCAGGCGAAGCCAGCGAGTATCAGGAACTGAGCATCGGCGAACATATGTGGAGCCAGGCGCTGCAGACTTATCGCTACCTGCGCGAGAAAGTCACCAGAGGTGAGCTCCAGCTCCCCGAACGCGCCCGCGGCACCAATACATTTGGTCATCTGAAAAAACAAGCGCAACAAAAAACCGTTAACAACCCGTGAGAACCCGTGAGGATAAATGATGAAACAAACGCTAAAAAAACTCTCGCGCCGTGTGGCGTTATCCATCGCCGTCACTGCTTGTTTTTCACCGCTCACTCAGGCGGCTGAATTGCTGACCAACGGCGTATTTAAAGTCGGTATGGAAGTGACCTATCCGCCGTTTGAGTCCTACGACAGCAATAACAATATCGTCGGTATCGACCCGGAGTTCGCGACGCTGATCGCCGAACATCTGAACGCCAAACCGCAGCTTATTGACACGAAATTCACCAGCCTGATTTTAGGCATCGGTAAAAAATATGACGCGGTGATCTCCGGAATGTATGTCACCCCGGAACGCCAGAAACAGGCGGATGCCATCCCTTACGCGTTGTCCGGCGCATCGATTATCGCCCTGAAAAACAGCCCCATTCAGCCGAAAACGGAAGATGAGCTATGCGGCGTGAAGGTGGGTCTGCAACAGGGGACAGCCTGGGTTTCCAGCCTGAAAAAACACTCCGACGACTACTGCCTGAAAAACGGTAAACCGGCCATCAGCATTCAGGAATACCCGACCGCGCCTGAAGTCTCTCAGGCGCTGTTATCAAAAAATATTAACGCCCAGTTAGAAATCGCCCCGGCGGCGCAAATTATTGTCGGGAAAAGCCGTGGTCGCCTGGTAATCAGTTCGAGCCGCCTGGTTTATCCATTACCGCTGGGAATTTACGTCGCCAAAGGCAACACCGAACTGGCCGAGGCCATTAAATCAACGTTAGCCGCCCTTAAAGCCAACGGCAAATATGACGCCATCATCAAGAAATACAACTTAGAAAGCATCGATTAATACAATAAAGAAACAGGAGTCGGTATGGAGTTCGATTGGGGATACTTTTTCTCATTATTTAGCTTTGGCGCATTCTGGCAAGCATGTGTAACCGTTGTCGCGGTCAGTTCGCTGTCCTGGTTTATTGGCCTGATATTAGGTTTTCTTTTAGCCTGCGCCAAGCTCTCCGGCCCGCGCTGGCTAAAAGTTCCCGTCGAACTCTATATTTGGTTTTTCCGCAGCGTACCATTGATGGTATTACTGGTCTTTGTCTATAACCTGCCGCAGCTATTTCCGGTCACCCAGCCGCTGCTCGGTATTCCGTTTATTGCCGGACTGATTTCAATGACGGTGACCGAAGCGGCCTATATGGCGGAAATCCATCGCGGCGGCCTGCTTTCCGTCGCCAAAGGGCAAAGCGAAGCCGGGCATGCATTAAGTTTTAGCTTTATCGGTATCCAGCGCTTAATTATTATCCCGCAGGCGTTTCGCATTTCGCTGCCTACGCTGATTAACGAATATATCACCATCATTAAACTCAGCTCGATTCTGTCGGTGATTTCACTGCCGGAACTGCTGCTTACCGGCCAGCGTCTGTACGCGCAGAATTTCCTCGTGATGGAGACGCTGCTGGCGGTCGCCATCTATTACGTTATGGTGGTCACCGTCTTTAGCTGGCTTTTCCGGGCGCTGGAAAACCTGCTGGATATTCAGCGCAAACGCCCGCAAACGCTTAATGACAGCGAATGCGAAACCCTGCGCCAGAAGCTGAAACCGCCGGTACAGGGGCAAAAGGCGCAGCCCGCCAGCGGCAATCCACCGGCGCTGGATTTGCACGCCATCAAAAAGTCCTGGGGCCAGCATGAGGTGCTGAAAGGTATTGATCTGAAAGTTGAAAATGGCGAAGTGATCAGCATCATCGGGCCGTCAGGTTCCGGCAAAACCACCCTGATCCGCACCATTAACGCCCTTGAAACCATTGATGCCGGCGAAATTATTCTGTATGGCGAAGATTACCTGAAGGGAGCCTCCATTGTTGATAAGCAGCAAATGCGCGCTGGCGTACGCCGCATCGGCATGGTGTTTCAGGGCTTCAACCTGTTCCCCCATCGCACGGTGCTGGATAACGTTATGCTCGCCCCGCTGTATCACAAACTGCTTGATCGCCCGGTGGCCAGAGAGCAGGCGCTGTGGCTGCTGGATCGCGTCGGTCTGCTGGCCCATGCCGAAAAATATCCGTATCAGCTCTCCGGCGGCCAGCAACAACGCGTGGCCATCGCCCGCGCCCTGGCGCTCAAGCCCGATATCATGCTGTTCGATGAACCGACTTCAGCGCTGGATCCGGAGCTGGTTGGCGAAGTGCTGAAAGTAATTCAGTCCCTCGCCCGTGACGGCATGACGATGTTGATCGTGACCCATGAGATGGATTTTGCGTTATCGATTTCTGACCGGATCGTGATGATGGAAAATGGCGTGGTGCAGAGCGATATGCCGCCGCAGCGTATCCGTAACGGCGCCGCCGATCCGTCCCTGACCCGCATTCGTGAATTTATGGGAGTGCAATAAATGGCAACTGAACTGGAATTACGCCAGCAACTGGCCGCCGCCTATCGCCTGGCGGCGCTGTTCGGCTGGGAAGACACGCTGTATACCCACTTCTCCGTGCGCCTGCCCGGCGGCGGCGAGCCGCGTTTTTTGATTAACCCCTTTGGCATGATGTTTGATGAAGTCACGGCCAGCAATCTCATCGTCGTCGATATGCAGGGCAAGGTTGTCGAGGGCAGCGCCCCGGCAAACTCAGCGGGTTTTACTATTCACAGCGCGGTCCATATGGCCCGCGAAGACGCCCATTGCGTTATTCATACCCACACGCTGCCGGGAATGGCGGTCGCCGCCTGTAAAGATGGCCTGCTGCAGCTTAACCAGATCAGCACCGAGTTTTATCAACGCGTCGGCTACCATCCCTATGAGGGCGTGGCGTTCGATCTCGATGAACGCGTACGGATCCAGCAGTCGCTCGGCGATAATATCGCCATGATCCTGCAAAGCCACGGCCTGCTGTCGGTCGGGCGCACCGTCGCCGATGCGTTTTACATCATGTACTATCTGAATCGCGCCTGCGAGATCCAGATGGCCGCCGCGCAGCTGGCGCCGCTCAGTCCCATTCACACGATCCCGGAGCATTTGAGCCAGCACGCCTGCGAGCAGCTTATGGGGGTTGAACATGAACGCCAGTTAGTGTGGCAGGCGTGGCTGCGCCGCCTCGATCGTCTTGATACTGCTTATAAAAACTGATGCCTATGACTCAATTAACTATCGTCGTGGATTGTAACGATCCTCAGTATGCCGGAGAAATTTGCGCGGCATTGAACGCATTCCCCCAGGTGAAGGCGGTTCTGCCCGCCGATCCCACCGCCCGCGAGGCGCAATACGCCTGCTGCTGGTTTCCCGATCCGCAGCTATTGGTTCACTCGCCTCAGTTGCAATTGATCCAGGCCGCGTCTGCCGGGGTCGATCATTTGCCCGCCAGCGTCTTTGCCAGCGACGTGCCGCTCTGCCGGGTGGTTGACGAAGATTTTCGCCACGGCATGTTTGAATATGCCCTGTGGGGCGTGCTTTGGTTTCAGCGCCGCTTCGATCGGGCGCTGGCCCACCAGCGCGAGCGCGTCTGGAAGATATATCCGCAGCGTGCGGCGACCGATTATCACGTTGGCGTGATGGGGCTCGGTGAAATTGGCGGCTATATCGCCACGCAGCTTGCCGGGCTGGAATATCAGGTTTCCGGCTGGGCGCGCAGCGAAAAATCCCTTGCGGGCGTGCGCTGCTATCACGGAGAGGCGCAGGCCGGTGAATTTCTTGGTCAACTGGATGCGCTGATCAACGTTCTGCCGTTAACGGAACAGACGCGAGGCATTCTCGCCCGGCCTTTACTGGCGCAACTGCCCGATGGCGCTGCGCTAATTAACTGCGGCCGCGGCGAGCATATGGTCAATCAGGACGTTCTCCAGGCGCTGGATAGTGGCAAATTATCCGGCGCCGTGCTGGATGTGTTTCCCGTCGAGCCGCTGCCGCAGGATGATCCGCTATGGCAACATCCGCAGGTAGTGATCACCCCACATATGGCCTCCATGGCGCAGACTGAGGTGATTGTCCGCCAGCTACTGGACAACATTCAGCGTCTGCAACAGGCGCTGCCGCTGAAAAATCTTGTTAACAAACAGAGCGGTTATTAACCCGGAAAACGTCAATAGCATCTTATTCACTGCTACGCTTAATGGTCTGTTCGACAAAAAATAAGGCTATCAGCATGAATATTAATTTATCGGGGAAAACCGCACTGATCACCGCCTCCAGCGGCGGTATTGGTTTCGCCATCGCCAAAGGACTGGCAGCCAGCGGGGCGGAAGTCATTATTAATGGTCGTAGCGAACGTAGCGTGAGCGCGGCCATCGCCCGTTTGCAAAATGACGTTCCCGGCGCGAAGCTGCGCCCGGCCATTGCCGACCTGAGCAGCGCCGAAGGCGTCAGCCAACTGGTGCAGGCGGTAAACGGTGTCGACATCCTGGTTAATAACGCCGGTATTTACGGCCCGCTGGATTTCTATGCCACCGACGATGCGACCTGGGAAAACTACTGGCAAACCAACGTGATGTCCGGGGTTCGCCTTTCCCGCGCGCTGCTCCCGGCGATGGTGCAAAAAGGCTGGGGCCGGGTAGTGTTTATCTCTTCGGAATCGGCACGCAATATTCCAGCGGATATGATTCATTACGGAGTCACGAAAACCGCTCAGCTATCGCTGGCCCGCGGGCTGGCGAAGTTTGTCGCCGGTAGCGGCGTCACCGTTAACAGCGTGCTGCCGGGACCAACCATCTCCGATGGCTTTGCCGAAATGATGAAGGACGAAGTCGCGAAGACCGGAAAATCGCTGGAACAACTGGCAAAAGAGTTCGTGATGGCGAACCGCCCGAGTTCGGTGATTCAGCGTGCGGCCTCGGTAGATGAAGTCGCCAATATGGTGGTTTACGTCTGCTCGACTCAGGCCTCCGCGACTTCAGGCGCGGCGCTGCGCGTGGATGGCGGCGTGGTGGATGATATTGTGTGACAAGCTGCGCCCAACCGCAGATTAGCGGTCGGGCGCTTTCGATATCTCTTTTCTGCTCCCGGGAAGCCAGGAGAATCATTCTCGCCTGCGACCTGCACGCTCCGGTTATTCCACGCATACCGTGTCCAGACTGACGGCGACCATTTGCGGCAGCAGAGAGAAGATTTTAACCTTTTAATACTCTCTGCCTGCCGACCAGCAACACGACCAGCGCCACCACAACCGGCACCAGCGAGCCCCACAGCACGGCATTCCAGCCGAAAAGGTTCATCAACGCCCCCGAAGAAAATGAGCCAATCATCATTATGCCGAATACAATAAAATCATTCAGCGATTGCACCTGGGTTTTCTCTTCCGGACGATGAAAATCCATAATCTGTGCCGACGCGCCGGTAAAACCAAAGTTCCAGCCGATACCCAGCAGGATCAGCGACAGCCAGTAGTGCATGACATCGATACCGGCCAGGCCAACCATCACCGACAGAACCAGCAGTATTAACCCGGCCGCGTTAATACGCCGGGCTCCGAAGCGGCTGATTAACCTACCGGTGAAAAATCCGGGGCCGTACATGGCGATCACATGCCACTGAATACCGAGATTCGACGCCTGCTGCGAAAGACCGTGCATATGCATGGAGAGCGGGGCGGCGGTCATCAGAAAGTTCATCACCATGTAAGAAACCGCGCCGCTAAACACCGTCCGGGCAAAGCCCGGCTGGCGCACAATCTCCCTCAGCGGACGCCCGCCGGATTTCGTCTGCGCAACCGGCACCGCGGTTTTTACCCCCAGCAATACCAGCGCCGATATTGCCGCCACCCCGCCCTGGGCGATAAACGTCATCGCAAAAGTATGCGGCGGCCACAGATTCATCGTACCGGTCACCAGCATCGGGCCAATCACCCCGGCCGCCACGCCGCCCCCCATCACCAGCGAGAGCGCCCGCGCGCGGCGTTCGTTGCTGACGCCGTCGGCGGCGGCAAAACGGAATGACACCGCCACTGCCGCATAGGCTCCGCCTAAAAAAGCCGCCAGGCAGAACAGCCAGAATGAGCTGACAACAACCGCCAGCGCCGCCGTCAGTCCCGTCAGAATACCGGCTCCCGTACCGGTCATAAAAACCGTTTTGCGCCCGCGCCTTCTGGCCAGCGCGCCAAACGGCAAAATACAGGCCGCCATTCCCAGCACAAAAATGGTGATGGGTAGCGTCGCCAGCGTCGGATCGGGCGCGATTTCGTTACCGACAATCGCCCCGGTAGCGTAAAATACCACCGAGTTCGCCCCCGCCAGCGCCTGTGCCGTGGCCAGGCGAACAATATTCTGGTTTTGCTGCCTGACGGGCAGGGCTAGCTCAGCGCTCATAAATTCCCTTTCTATATCAGTGTGTTATCTGGTCGTGAATCCGCCATTTCTGCTTCAGCACATTCTTGTCCTGGCTCTCCAGCCACTGATTGACTTTCTCCAGCAACTGCGGATTATCTTTATTCATCATATAGACTTTAAAGCTGCGGGTTCCGGGAAACGGCGTCTCGTTAGCCACGCAAAAGACCCCCGGTTCATTACTTTGATAATAAACACCTTCAATCAGATCGGTGACCATCATATCCGCCGTTTTCCGCCGCAGCGCTTCCAGGTTATCGACGTTATTTTTCACCCGAATAATCTGCGCATGCTTGATATGTTCATCGACAAAGCTTTGGTTGGTGCCGCCTGGATTGACAACCACCTTCACATTTGGCTGGTCAATTTTCTCCAGGCTGCCAAGCGCGGGGGCCGCCGCACAGTTGGCCAGCGCAATCTTGCCATTCGGCACTACCGGCTTGCTTAAGGCGAAATCTTTTGCCCGCGCCGGGGTTGCCGTTACGCCGCCCATGGCGATATCAAATTTGTCGGCTTTCAGGTCAGCGGACAGCGTCGGCCAACTGGTCTGCACGAAGCTCACCTTCAGCCCAAGACGCTTGCCGAGATCTTTCGCCATATCAACGTCGTAACCCAGTAACTCCCCGGCTTTATTGTGAAACGCCAGCGGCGCGTAGTCTCCCGGCACGCCGACCTTGAGTACACCGCTTTGTTCGATGCTGTTCATGTCACGGGCCTGAGCGCCAAAGACGATGACGGCGATGGTGAAAGCGATACCTGACTTCAACTTCATGTTTTTATCCTTGTTCAAATGAGAACATTTTCTGATGAAACCGCGTCGCCAACGGCTTCTGTTTGTTAGTCATCACATCTTTAATCATGGAAGCCGTCAATACTCATGACGGAAAAATCGCCAAATGGCAATCTTCACAGGACATAAAAAGCCCGCAACCTGTATTGAGGATTGCGGGCAGTATTTATTCATCAGGGACGTAACGGCGGTTCGCTCAGAACAATCCCAGCGGCGCGGTACCGTAGCTGACCAGCAGGTTTTTCGTCTGCTGATAAGCATCAAGCGCCATCTTATGCGTTTCCCGCCCTACGCCAGACTGCTTGTAACCGCCAAAGGCCGCATGGGCCGGATAGATATGGTAGCAGTTGGTCCACACCCGACCGGCCTTAATACCGCGCCCCATGCGATACGCCAGGTTGGTATCCCGCGTCCACACCCCGGCCCCAAGACCAAATTGGGTCTGGTTGGCAATAGACAGCGCCTCTGCTTCATCTTTAAATGTCGTGACGCCGATAACCGGGCCAAAAATCTCCTCCTGGAAACTACGCATATCGTTACGCCCCTGAATCAACGTTGGCTGAATATAGAAGCCGTTATCCAGCCCAGCGGAGATCGTGGCGCGTTCGCCGCCGGTGAGGATCTTGCCGCCTTCATCGCGCGCAATCTTGATATACGAGAGGATCTTATCAAACTGCTGGCGCGACGCCTGCGCGCCGATCATGGTGTCGGTATCGAAGGGATCGCCGCGGCGAATTTGCGCGACTTTCGCCATGACGCGCGCCATAAAGGGTTCGTAGATAGACGCCTGGATCAGCGCGCGGGACGGACAGGTGCAAACCTCTCCCTGGTTAAAAAAGCCCAGCACCAGGCCTTCGACCGCTTTCTCGATAAACTCCTCTTCGCCTTCCATCACGTCAGCGAAGTAGATATTCGGCGATTTACCGCCCAGCTCCACGGTACAGGGAATAATATTCTCCGCCGCGCAGGCCATAATATGGCGTCCCACCGGCGTCGAACCGGTAAAGGCGATTTTGGCAATACGTTTACTGGTTGCCAGCGCCTCGCCAGCCTCTTTACCAAAGCCCTGCACCACGTTGAGTACGCCCGGCGGGAACAGATCGCCAATAATCTCCAGCAGCAAGGTGATGCTTAGCGGCGTCTGCTCGGCGGGTTTCAGTACCACGCAGTTGCCTGCCGCAAGGGCCGGAGCCAGCTTCCAGGCCGCCATCAGCAGCGGGAAGTTCCACGGAATAATTTGCCCGACGACGCCCAGGGGCTCATGGAAGTGGTAGGCCACCGTCGTTTCGTCGATCTCCGCCGTGCTCCCCTCCTGCGCGCGCAGGCAACCGGCAAAATAGCGGAAATGATCGACCGCCAGCGGCAGGTCGGCGTTAAGGGTCTCGCGGATCGGTTTACCGTTATCCCAGCTCTCCGCTACCGCCAGATACTCCAGGTTCGCCTCGATACGATCGGCCACCTGCAACAGCAGGTTAGCACGATGCTGGGCCGGGGTTTTGCCCCAGGCTTCGGCAGCCCGATGCGCCGCATCAAGGGCGAAGTCGATATCTTTGGCATCTGAACGTGGAAACTGCCCGATGTCGCTGCCGTCGACCGGGGAGGTATTCATGAAGAATTCACCACCAATCGGTTCAACAAATTTACCGTCAATAAAGTTACCGTAAGCGGACTTTAATGAAACCAAAGCGCCCGGTGTGCCGGGATGTGCATAACGCATCGTGAATCTCCTTCTGTAGGGTTGAGGCGCAGCGGCGTATTAGTTTTGTACGATTGCTCGCGGCGCCTGCAATCTATAGCAGGGGTTATGCCACTTTTTCATTTTTCATAAAATATGAAAATATTCAATAAATTAGATATCAGATTATTTTTTCTGATCCGCAGAATACTTCTTATGTGTTGCAAATCGCAACACCAAGAAAACCATGCAGCTACAATATTGCAACAATAAAATCACCTGTGAGGTGCCTTGTGCCTGCCAATCCGTTAGCCCTGACGCCAGAAGTCAAAGCGAGCCCGCTACTGAGTGAATCCTGGTATCGCAGTCAGCGTTACGGTCTCGATCCCGCCTCGGATGACTTCCCCAGCCTGCACGCCAGCGAGTTGGCTGACAGGCTTGCCAGCCATAGCCGTCTGCAAACGTTGATCCAGCCGGTCATTAACGGGCTAACCCAAAAAGTGAGCGACCTGCAATCCGTGGTGGTCCTCTCCGACGCCAGTGGCCTGGTTTTGCAAACTTTCGGTAATACGCATGCCATGCAGAAAGCGCAGCGTTTCGCTTTAGCGCCGGGAAACCTGTGGAGCGAGAACAGGCGCGGAACCAACGCCATTGGCACCGCGCTGGCGATCGACGATAGCTGTGAAATTGATGGCCGCCAGCATTTTCTGACCAGTAATCAGGAGCTTTATTGCGCCGCCGTACCGCTACAACGCCCCGATGGAAAGATAGCCGGGGTGCTGGATATCTCCGGCCCGGCCCGGTATCCGCATGCTCAGACACTGGCATGGGTAAAAGGGGCGGCAAAGCAGATTGAGTATCTGTGGGTTAAACGGAGTCTGCATCCGCAGCAGTGGCTGATGAGCCTGCATACCCAGCCGGAAAAACTCGACAGCGTGGAGGAGTTGTTGTTGGTGTTTACGGATAGTGTTCTGACGGCGGCTAACCGGCTGGCAATGCGCGAGTTCAATCTCCATGCGGAGCAGTTTGGTCACCTCACCTTCCGACAGATTTTTCCCCTGGTGGCGCAAACCGCGGTAACTGTGCCACTGCCGCTCGCCGTCTGCGGCCAGAACTATTATTACCGCTTACGCGCCCCGGCCGCTGGCGGCGTGGCGATAACAGCGCGACCGGCCATCGACCTCCCCTTCTCCAGACAGCGAGAAGGAGAAAAACTGCTTCGCCTGCTTAACGCCGGGATCGGCTTGTGTATTGAAGGGGAGACCGGCTGCGGCAAAGAGTATCTCAGCCGTACCCTGCATCAGCATAGCCGCTGGCGCGACGGTAAATTCGTCGCCATCAACTGCGCCGCCATTCCGGAATCGCTGATTGAATCAGAACTGTTTGGCTATCAGCCCGGCGCGTTTACTGGCGCAAACAAAAACGGCTATATCGGCAAGATCCGCGAAGCTGACGGCGGCGTACTGTTTCTTGATGAAGTGGGCGATATGCCGTTAACCTTACAGACCCGGCTGCTGAGGATCCTGCAGGAAAAGGAAGTCACGCCGCTCGGTGCCAGCCAGAGCGTACAGGTCAACTTCGCAGTGATTTGCGCCACGCACCGTAATCTGGCGCAACGCGTCGCCGAAGGGACTTTCCGTGAAGACCTGTTCTATCGCTTACGTGAGTTTTCCCTTACGCTACCGCCGCTGCGCGACTGGCCGGAACTGCCGACGTTTATACGCCGCCTATGGCGCGACCTGGGCGGGGAAAAGCGGCAAATTACATTGACGACAGAGGTGCTTGATCACCTGGCGACGCAATCCTGGCCGGGTAACGTCCGTCAGTTACAGAGCCTGCTGAAGGTGCTACTGGCGCTCGCTGAAGAGGGGGAAACGCTGAGAATAGATGCGCTCCCCGCAGAATATCGCCCCCGCCCCGTCAGCCCTGCGCCGCGAGGTCTTCAGCAGCACGACGCCCAGTTGATTGCCGATACGCTGGCGAGCTATAACGGCAACGTCAGCAAAGCCGCGCAGGCGCTAGGCGTCGCGCGCAGTACCCTGTATCGCCGCGCGGCCCGCCGCGGAAGCCATGGGGGCTAGGCGGTGTCCCGCCCCGGTGCGTGACTGCCGCTGGCGTCATCAGGCTGCGTGTCAAGGCGCGAACCGTGCCGTTTGGGCGCTCAAATAAACGGCGAGTCACGCAGAAGCGCGCCACAGCCAGAATAACCTCCGCAATGCCGGGCGACCTACTTGTGGCAAAAAGCGCCTTCCGGTGCGCTCATGCCTATCGTTCAGACCATCCAGCTATCGGCTTAATCGCGCCCCCTGGTAAGGCATTGTCATGATTCCTGACGAATGATGCCATTGCCGAAATTTTCTATCGCTGGCGCAATCGCGCGCTGGCGCAATCGCGTTTTTTATTTTATATTTTTCTAAATTTAGAAAAGACTAAAATAAATGAATACACCAGAACAGCTACAGGCCAGCGCCGGAGACGCCGCCGCCCTGCTGAAAGCCATGAGCCACCCCAGCAGGCTGTTGATTCTGTGCATGCTGTGCGAAACCCCAGGGGTCAGCGCCGGTGAGCTGGCGCGGATCACCGGCCTGAGCCCCTCGGCAACATCACAACATCTGACGCGGATGCGTGATGAAGGGCTTATCGGCAGCGAACGCCAGGCGCAGCGGATTCATTACTTCATTACCCGGCCAGCGGTTCAGCAAATCGTGGCCACCCTGAAGTCAATCTATTGTCCTTAAGGAAGGTTTATGACTATCGCTACTCTTTCTCCTGCAGAAGCCCAGGCGCTCATCGCCCAAGGCGCCCGGCTGGTTGATATCCGCGACACCGATGAGTACGCTCGCGAACATATCCCCGGCGCAGAACTGGTGCCACTGGACACGCTGAACAATGGCGCGACGCTACACCCCCGTGCCGAAGAGACGATCATTTTTCACTGTCAGGCCGGTTCCCGGACGCAGAATAACGCCGCCCGTCTGGCGATAGCCGCCGCCCCCGCGCAGATGAAACTGCTGGCGGGAGGCATTCAGGCGTGGAAAGCGGCGGGTCTACCGGTGAAAGAGGATAAATCACAGCCGCTGCCGCTAATGCGCCAGGTGCAGATCGCCGCTGGCGTCCTGATTTTGCTTGGGGTTGTATCAGGTTATGCGCTTAACAGCGGCTTTTTCCTGCTTAGCGGCTTCGTCGGCGCCGGATTAACCTTCGCCGGTATTACCGGCTTTTGCGGTATGGCTCGCCTGCTGGCGGTAATGCCGTGGAACCGTCGTTAACGTCTCCCTTTGAGAGCGTTGAAGCGGGTGACAATCGGATGACTGCCGTGCGGGCAGATAATGACTGGATGAATAATATATCCGCCATAGTCCAGGTTACATATACGGTGGCAATAATCCGGCTGATCCCTGAACGTCACTCTGACCGACGCGGTGAAAGGCCTTCACATTGCTTCCGGCAGCACGACGAATGATTCGGGCTTAGATCAGGAAGCTCTCAAGGGGTTTCCCCTCCGCAACAGCGTTAGCGAGACACTTTGGCATTCGTCCCTGTCCGGTCCAGGTTTTTTCTGCGCCGGTATGATCGGTAAAGCGATATTTCGCCGGACGCGGCTGACGCTTTTTCGCGCGCTTAGCGCTGGCGCCGGACAGACCAACTAATTGCTCCGGCGTAATACCGTCAGCCCTCATCAATTCCAGCCAGGTATGTATTTTTTCCTGATATTCCGCCTGCTGTTTCTGAGCGGCCTGCTCTTCAGCTCGTTTTTCTTCAGTGACAGTCCTGAGCTTTTCCAGCATATTTTCAAGCTCGTCAATGGAGAATTCACGGGACATTGCGCGGAGTGAACGAATATTATTCAGTTTATCTAATCGTAATGACATATAATCAAAAAATTTCCAGGCAGTAAATAAAACACAGGTACGGTGGTAGTTTAATTGATAAGATTATTATTTTCCACCCTTTAGATAATTCATAATATATCATTATCCCCAGGAAATACCGGAAGCAAATCGATACAAGCATAATATTCAAAGTGAATAATATAGATTATGCCGATAAATATTCGTTGTGAAATATTCATCATCCTGTCTCTTGTCTGCTCAGAACGTTAACCGTATATCGTTGGGAGACCACTAACGCGAGAAACTCGCGGATAAAGAATATTAATACATAAAATGTGACTTTATATTCAAAATGAAAAACAGACCATTATGCTGAGTGACCACCCTAAAACACGGTAAAAACGCTAAAGTGGATACAATCCCTATCTGAACGCGATTCTGCACCTAAAGCAGACCATCGCTAAACCGCACTACGCTTATCCACATTAAGAGGATTTTAATTAACTCATTGATAAATAACACAAAAATAAGCAACGAGAACAAAAATAGCGTAACACAAAAAAAACAGACCCATACAGAGTATTTTATCGACAAAAAGCCATTAAATAAAAATTTATAGCTAGTTGTAAGTTTTAAAGTAGAGATATAATCTACACACGCTAATACATGCAATGAAAAACAACTGTAAATAAGCAAATCTTCTGCCATAACTGGCTTTATTTCCGAGGAGCACACCGATGTTCTCTGCTCAGTCCCGCTTGCGGCATGCGGTAGCAGACACCTTTGCGATGGTGGTTTACTGCACCGTCGTGAACATGATAATCGAAATCTTTCTCTGCGAAATGTCTTTTCAGCAGTCGTTATCTTCAAGACTGGTGGCAATCCCGGTGAACATTATTATTGCCGTTCCTTACGGTTTTTACCGCGATTTCGCCATGCGCCAGGCGCGCCGCATCAGCTCGTCAGGGTGGATGAAGAATATTGCGGATGTGGTTGCCTATGTAACCTTTCAGTCACCGGTATATGTTGGAATTCTGCTGGTTGTCGGCGCTGACTGGCATCAGATAGCCGCCGCGGTCAGTTCAAATATCGTGATATCCATGATGATGGGCGCCGCATACGGCTATTTCCTCGACTATTGTCGTCGCCTGTTTCGCGTTAGTTCCTACCAGCATGCCAAAGCCTGAACCGCTTCAGTAAAGGCGGTAAATCGGTGGTTCCGGCGAAAGGGGGCCTTTCGCCCGCCCCCGTGCCCATGGCTATTGCACTGAAAACCTGCCGCAGTGCGCTTCGCTTCACGCCCGCTTCATCTGGCATTCACCAAAACTAATCCAAAATCGCGCCAGCTCTTTTCATCAGCTAAATTGCGCTTCGCCAAATAAACCACTTAAAAAACGCTCAAGCGCCATCCGTGAGCTGAACCCGTGTGGAATACCATAATGCTGCTGCGCATCACCCGCTAAATAAAGCGGAAACTGCTGGTAATGCTCGCAGGTTTTTATATCTGACGCGGGCTCCGCCAGCGTCGTGCTGCGCTCTTTTAAAGCCGGATGAATAATTAACGCGGTACGCCCCATACGTGCTTCACGGTTCACATAGACATAATTATCACCACGACGATAGCCATAGGTCTTTTGCGTCACAACATCCATGGTGAAACCGGCTTTTTCAAGAACGCGCGCCACCTCATCTGGTCTTAAATACATACTCATTCCTCATTATCTTTTACCGCATCTTAACCTTACCTTATTTATTAAAGACAACGCTTTCGGAATATTCCATAAACGGCGTCGGACAGCAGAAATCAACATTCTGGACTACACTGAACATTTCTATCCTGAATAATTCAGCGTGCGGAGGAAAGATAACGCACTTTTCATCCCCCCTGAAGCATGACGGGTATCAACGGAATTAAGGGAGAAACCAATGGCAAACCGCAACACCGCAGAAGACAGCGCAGAAGAGATCCACCATGATGTCAGCCAGCTTGCGGATACGCTGGAAGAGGTACTCAAATCATGGGGCAGCGATGCCAAAGAGGAAGGGGAAGCCGCACGCAAAAAAGCGCAGGCGTTGCTAAAAGAGACCCGCGCCCGGCTTCATGGCAATAACCGCGTCCAGCAGGCGGCACGTGATGCCATGGGCTGCGCTCGCGATGCAGTAGGGTGCGCAGACAGCTACGTACACGACAAACCGTGGCAAAGCGTCGGCGTCGCTGCCGCCGTTGGGGTATTTATTGGCGTACTGCTGAATTTGCGTCGATGATAAAACAATCGGTCCGGTGCAAATAACCAATACCCGTCCTCCTCTGCATAGCTGATATGCCGGGGAGGACTGATAACAAGCCAGTATGAAAGAGTACGCCAGCATTGCCGTCTGCAGGCGGCTAACGCTTTCCCGTATAAAGATGCTATGCGCTTAACGTCAGCCAGTCGCCGAGTCTCCTGCCATTTCTGCCGCGGTTAAAGAGGTAAAACTTATCCCCTTCCCTTTCATGCCGTTATTCACTTGCCCTTCGCTCAACGCCAGCACGGCCTGTTCAGCAGATTAGTTATCGCAGCCGGATCATGTCAGCACCCGCCAGATTAGCATTCTGACTTTTGCCGTTACGCCGATCCACCCCGTTAACCACCTGACCATCAGCATGCGCCAGTCATTTTAAGACAAAGAACCCGCCCTCCAGCGTCGTTTTTCGTGGCGGTCAGTTTTTACAAAAACCATATATATTGAGTTGTTGAACTTTTAAATAACTACATCTAGTATTTCCTTTAACGACAACCCATAGCACGCGACATGATTTTCTGCGTCGAGTTGCTATTTTAAATGGAAATACGAATCATGCGCATTACTATTTACACTAAAAATGACTGCGTCCAATGTCATGCCACGAAGCGGGCGATGGAAACCCGCGGGTTTGCATTCGAGATGATCAATATCGACCAGCATCCTGAAGCCGTCGACATGCTGCGCGAGCAAGGTTTCCGCCAGCTACCGGTAGTGATTGCCGGAGAGACCCGCTGGTCTGGCTTCCGCCCGGATATGATTAACCGCCTGCGCCCGACAGCCACCGCGGTCAGCGCATGAGCCTGATCGTCTACTTTTCCAGCAGTTCCGAAAATACGCACCGGTTCGTCCAGCGTCTGGGGCTGCCCGCAGTGCGTATTCCGCTTAACGAGCGGGAACGCATTCAGGTAGACGCTCCCTACATTCTTATCGTCCCCAGCTATGGCGGCGGCGGCACGGCAGGCGCGGTTCCGCGACAGGCGATCCGTTTCCTCAACGATCCGCACAACCGCCAGCTCATTCGCGGCGTCATTGCTGCGGGCAACCGTAACTTCGGCGAAGCCTATGGCCGCGCTGGGGACATCATCGCGCAGAAATGCGGCGTACCGTATCTCTATCGCTTTGAGCTAATGGGCACCCCACAAGATGTCGACAACGTGCGTAAAGGAGTAAACGAATTTTGGCAACGACAACCGCAGAACGTGTAACCACCGGGGCGCCTGACTTCCACGCCCTCAATGCGATGCTGAATTTGTACGACAGCGACGGGCGTATTCCGTTTGAGAAAGACCATCAGGCGGTGGCGGCGTTTATGACCAACCATGTTGCGCCGAATAGCGCGCCTTTCGCCAGCCAGGACGATAAGCTGACATGGCTGGTCGCCGAGGGTTATTACGATGCGAAAGTGCTGGCCCGCTACGATCGCCAGTTTGTGCTTGAGCTGTTCGCTCATGCCCGGCGCTACGATTTTCAGTTCCAGACGTTTCTCGGCGTCTGGAAGTTCTATACCAGCTATGCGCTGAAAACGTTCGACGGCAAACGCTACCTGGAAGATTTTGCCGAGCGCACCTGCATGGTGGCCCTGTGTCTGGCTCAGGGCAATGAGACGCTGGCCCATCAGTTGACCGATGAGATCCTCTCCGGACGCTTCCAACCGGCCACGCCGACCTTCCTTAACGCCGGTAAGCAGCAGCGCGGCGAGCTGGTCTCCTGCTTCCTGTTGCGGATTGAAGACAACATGGAGTCCATTGGCCGGGCGGTAAACTCGGCGCTGCAGCTGTCAAAACGCGGCGGCGGCGTAGCGTTTCTGCTCTCCAACCTGCGTGAAGCCGGGGCGCCGATCAAACGCATTGAGAATCAATCCTCCGGCGTGGTGCCGGTCATGAAAATGCTGGAAGACGCCTTCTCCTACGCCAACCAGCTTGGCGCGCGCCAGGGGGCCGGGGCGGTCTATCTGCATGCCCATCATCCGGATATCCTGCGCTTCCTCGATACCAAACGTGAGAATGCCGATGAGAAAATCCGCATTAAAACGCTCTCGCTCGGGGTCGTCATTCCTGACATCACCTTCGAGCTAGCAAAAGAAGATGCGCAGATGGCGCTGTTCTCGCCCTACGACGTGGCGCGTCTGTACGGTAAACCGTTTGGCGATATCGCGGTGAGCGAAATGTATGCGGAACTGGTAGCCGACGAGCGGGTAAGCAAGCGCTGGATCCGCGCCCGCGACCTGTTCCAGCGGCTGGCGGAAATTCAGTTTGAATCCGGCTATCCGTACATTATGTTTGAAGACACGGTGAATCGCGCAAACCCGATTGCCGGGCGCATCAATATGAGTAACCTGTGCTCGGAGATTTTGCAGGTTAATACGCCGTCTACATTTGACGAAAACCTTGATTACGCCGACATCGGCCAGGATATCTCCTGCAACCTCGGATCGCTGAATATCGCCCACACCATGGACTCCCCGAACTTCGCCCGCACGGTTGAAACGGCGGTGCGTGGACTGACGGCGGTTTCCGATATGAGCCATATTCGTTCAGTGCCCTCGGTGGCGGCGGGCAATGCCGCCTCACATGCGATTGGCCTTGGGCAGATGAATCTGCACGGCTATCTGGCGCGAGAAGGCATCGCCTACGGCAGCGAAGAGGGGCTGGATTTTACCAACGTCTATTTCTATACCGTTACCTGGCACGCGCTGCGCACCTCAATGCTGATGGCGCGTGAACGAGGGAGCCGTTTTGCCGGTTTTGAGCAGTCGCGGTACGCCAGCGGCGACTATTTCCAGCAATACCTGGAGGGCGACTGGCAGCCAAAAACGGCAAAAGTCCGCGAACTGTTCGCCCGATCTGGTATTACCCTGCCCGATCGCGAGATGTGGCGACAGCTTCGCGATGACGTGATGCACTATGGCATCTATAACCGCAATCTGCAGGCCGTGCCGCCGACGGGATCTATTTCGTACATTAATCACGCAACCTCCAGCATCCACCCGATCGTGTCGAAAATAGAGATCCGCAAAGAGGGGAAAACCGGCCGCGTGTACTATCCCGCGCCGTTTATGACCAACGACAACCTGGCGCTGTATCAGGATGCCTGGGAAATCGGCCCGCAGAAGATTATCGACACCTACGCCGAGGCAACGCGCCACGTCGACCAGGGGCTGTCGTTGACCCTGTTCTTCCCCGATACCGCCACCACACGCGATATCAACAAAGCGCAAATCTACGCGTGGAAGAAGGGCATTAAAACGCTGTATTACATCCGTCTGCGCCAGCTGGCGCTGGAAGGTACCGAAATCGAAGGCTGCGTGTCCTGCGCGCTGTAAGGAGAACCGGATGACCCATCTATCGCGCATCAGCGCCATCAACTGGAACAAGATTGAGGATGACAAGGACCTGGAAGTCTGGAACCGGCTGACCAGCAACTTCTGGTTACCGGAGAAGGTGCCGCTGTCCAACGACATCCCCGCCTGGCAGTCGCTTACGCCGACAGAGCAGCAGTTGACGATCCGCGTCTTTACCGGGCTGACGCTGCTGGATACCATTCAAAATAGCGTCGGCGCCCCGGCGCTGATGGCCGATGCCCTCACTCCGCATGAAGAGGCGGTGCTGTCGAACGTCAGTTTTATGGAAGCGGTACACGCCCGCTCCTACAGCTCTATTTTCTCCACCCTATGCCAGAGCAAAGACATCGACGCCGCCTATGCCTGGAGCGAGCAAAACGCGCCGTTGCAGCGCAAAGCGCAGCTGATGCTGGCGTTCTATCAGGCCGATGAGCCGCTGAAGAAAAAAATCGCCAGCGTGTTTCTCGAATCCTTTCTCTTCTATTCTGGTTTCTGGCTGCCGATGTACTTCTCCAGCCGGGGAAAAATGACCAATACCGCCGATCTGATTCGCCTGATCATCCGCGATGAAGCGGTACACGGTTATTATATTGGCTACAAGTATCAGAAAGGACTGGAGATTGTCAGCGCTGAAAAGCGTGAGGAGCTGAAAAACTTCGCCCTCGACCTGCTGATGGATCTGTATGACAACGAGCTGGCCTACACCCGCGAGCTCTATGCCGACAGCGGCTGGATTGAAGAGGTAAACGCCTTCCTGTGCTACAACGCCAACAAAGCGCTGATGAACCTTGGCTATGAGGCGCTGTTCCCGGCGGAAATGGCCGCCGTCAATCCGTCGATCCTGGCGGCATTGTCGCCGAACGCCGATGAAAATCATGACTTCTTCTCCGGTTCCGGCTCTTCATACGTAATGGGAAAAGCGGAAGAAACCGTCGACGACGACTGGGATTTTTAACCTCGCAATCACCAGGAATATATCGACATATCTCCTGGTGAATTATTTCATATTATACATTTCCGCTCCCTTCAATATCTTTCCGCCATCACCTTGTCATATTCGGCAAAATCCTGTTGATTTCCGGTCAAATTAACAAAATATAACTAAAAAATATCAGCCATTTGCAATTTGCGCTCAGCCCTTATATCACGGGCGATGTAGCGGATTTCACCTTCCGGCGCATCCTGCGTAAATCAGCATAAAGGGTTGTCACAGATTCTCAGTATGTTAGGGTGTAAAAAATCAACTTTCTTCATCAGGTACAATATCGATATAAATAATAACAGGAAAATCTCTATTGCATGGCAATTAAATTAGAAATCAAGAATCTCTACAAGATATTTGGCGAGCACCCACAGCGGGCCTTCAAATATATCGAAAAAGGACTATCGAAAGAACAAATACTGGAAAAAACGGGGCTTTCGCTTGGCGTCAAAGATGCCAGTCTGACCATTGAAGAAGGCGAGATATTCGTCATCATGGGGCTCTCCGGCTCGGGGAAATCCACCATGGTTCGCCTTCTCAATCGCCTGATTGAACCTACCCGCGGCCAGGTGCTTATTGATGGCGTTGACATCGCCAGGATCTCAGATGCCGAGCTTCGCGAGGTGCGCAGAAAGAAAATCGCAATGGTTTTTCAATCATTTGCCCTTATGCCGCATATGACGGTCCTCGACAATGCCGCCTTTGGCATGGAGCTGGCCGGCGTAGCCGCTCAGGAACGCAAAGAGAAAGCGCTGGAAGCGCTGCGTCAGGTCGGACTGGAAAATTATGCTCACGCCTGGCCGGACGAACTCTCCGGCGGGATGCGCCAGCGCGTTGGCCTGGCCCGTGCGTTGGCGATTAATCCCGATATCCTGTTAATGGATGAGGCTTTCTCCGCGCTCGATCCATTAATTCGTACCGAAATGCAGGATGAGTTAATAAAATTACAGGCCAGACATCAGCGCACCGTGGTATTTATTTCCCACGATCTTGATGAAGCGATGCGAATTGGCGATCGCATTGCCATTATGCAAAATGGCGAAGTGGTTCAGGTCGGTACCCCGGATGAAATATTGAATAACCCGGCTAATGATTATGTGCGGACATTCTTCCGCGGCGTCGATATTAGCCATGTGTTTAGCGCCAAAGATATCGCGCGTCGTAGCCCGGTTGGTTTGATTCGTAAAACACCAGGCTTTGGCCCGCGTTCGGCGTTGAAATTATTGCAGGATGAAGACCGCGAATATGGCTACGTCATTGAACGCGGTAATAAGTTTGTTGGCATTGTCTCCATTGATTCACTGAAATCCGCGCTGGGCGAAGGTCAGGGAATCGATGCGGCGTTAATTGACTCCCCGCTCGCGGTGGATGCGCAAACGCCGCTTAGCGAACTGCTCTCTCACGTCGGCCATGCACCGTGCGCGGTGCCGGTTGTCGATGAAGGGCATCAGTACATCGGCATCATTTCAAAACGTATGCTGCTGCAGGCTTTAGATCGCGAGGGGGTAAACAACAATGACTGATCAATCTAACCCGTGGGACACCGCGGCAGCCGCGGATAGCGCGTCGCAATCCGCGGATGCCTGGGGTGCGACGTCCACGCCAGCGCCGTCCGGCGGCGGTGCCGACTGGCTGAACAGCGCGCCTGCGCCGCAGCCTGAACACTTCAATATTATGGATCCGTTCCATAAAACGCTTATCCCGCTGGATAGCTGGGTCACGCAGGGTATCGACTGGGTTGTCATGCACTTCCGCCCGCTGTTTCAGGGGATCCGCGTGCCGGTGGATTACATCCTGAGCGCTTTCCAGCAGCTCTTATTGGGCATGCCGGCGCCGGTGGCGATTGTTATTTTCTCGCTGATTGCCTGGCAGATTTCCAGCGTCGGCATGGGGGCTGCGACGCTGATTTCGCTTGTTGCTATCGGCGCCATAGGCGCCTGGTCGCAGGCGATGGTCACGCTGGCGCTGGTGCTGACCGCGCTGCTGTTTTGCATGCTGATCGGCCTGCCGCTAGGGATATGGCTGGCACGCAGTCCGCGGGCGGCGAAAATTATTCGCCCGCTGCTTGATGCGATGCAAACCACCCCGGCGTTTGTCTATCTGGTGCCGATCGTGATGCTGTTCGGCATCGGCAACGTTCCGGGCGTGGTGGTGACGATTATCTTCGCCCTGCCGCCGATTGTTCGTCTGACCATTCTGGGGATTAACCAGGTGCCGGCGGATCTGATCGAAGCCTCGCGCTCCTTTGGCGCCAGCCCGAGACAACTGTTGTTCAAAGTCCAGTTGCCGCTGGCGATGCCGACGATTATGGCCGGAGTCAACCAGACGCTGATGCTGGCCCTGTCGATGGTGGTTATCGCCTCGATGATTGCCGTTGGCGGTCTCGGCCAGATGGTACTGCGCGGTATTGGCCGTCTCGATATGGGGCTGGCTACCGTCGGCGGCGTCGGGATTGTTATCCTCGCCATTATTCTTGACCGTTTGACTCAGGCCGTAGGACGCGACTCGCGTAGCCGCGGCAACCGTCGCTGGTACACCACCGGCCCGCTGGGGCTTATCACTCGCCCTTTCTGTAAATAAAAGCACATGCCCCGGCCGCCACCCGACCGGGGACATGAACTTCTCCTCTGCTGAATAAAAGGAACAACGATGCGACATACAGCGATTCTTGCCACAGCGTTTACCGCCCTTATTTCCACCTCCGCCTTCGCCGCGGATCTGCCTGGCAAAGGCATTACCGTTAAACCGATTCAGAGCACTATTTCGGAAGAGACTTTCCAGACTCTGATCGTCAGCCGCGCGCTGGAAAAACTGGGTTACACCGTCGATAAGCCAAGCGAAGTGGATTACAACGTCGGCTATACCTCGATCGCCTCCGGCGACGCCACCTTTACCGCCGTCAACTGGCAGCCGCTGCACGATGATATGTACGCCGCCGCCGGTGGCGACAAAAAATTCTACCGCGAAGGCGTTTTCGTCAGCGGCGCCGCGCAGGGATATCTGATCGATAAGAAGACGGCCGATAAATACCACATTAAATCTATCGACCAGCTAAAAGATCCGAAAATCGCCAAACTGTTTGATACCAACGGCGACGGCAAAGCCGATCTGACCGGCTGTACGCCGGGCTGGGGATGCGAAGCGGTGATTAACCATCAGATTGAGGCTTACGGTCTGAGCAAAACCGTTACCCATAATCAAGGCAACTACGCCGCCATGATGGCTGACACCATCGCGCGTTACAAAGAGGGTAAGCCGATTCTCTACTATACCTGGACACCTTACTGGGTCAGCGATGTGCTGAAACCGGGTAAAGATGTCGTCTGGCTGCAGGTGCCGTTCTCTTCTCTGCCTGGCGTGCAGAAAAATATCGACACGAAGCTGTCTAATGGCGCCAATTACGGCTTCCCGGTCAGCACCATGCATATCGTCGCTAACAAAGCCTGGGCCGAGAAAAACCCTGCGGCGGCAAAACTGTTTAGCATCATGAAACTGCCTATTGCCGATATCAACGCAGAGAATGCAATGATGCACGAAGGTCATGGTTCAGAAGCCGATATTCAGGGCCACGTTGACGGTTGGATCAAAGCCCATCAGCAGCAGTTTGACGGCTGGATAAAAGAAGCCCTGGCTGCGCAGAAGTAATCCCTGTTTTTATCGCATATCCCGGAGAAGGCTCCCGCCTTTTCCGGGTGAGCAATACGGTGAAAATCAAATTCCGCTTTCATCTGCTTTCTTTCCCCTCCGATGGGTATCAACCCACAACGTCTCAAATGCTGTAAAGCCTCGCCGCTCTCTGTTAAGGTAAATGCCACCCGTTCAATCATGTTATTTTCACGTCAGTTATTAATAAGTCATCCCTATGGAAAACTCCGACGCATTGACGCATACGTCTCCTGTGAACGAAGCCACGCTGGCGGAAGGTATCAAAGACAGCCTGCCGATTGTTATCAGCTATATTCCGGTGGCCTTCGCCTTTGGTCTGAACGCCTCCAAGCTCGGTTTCACCCCGCTGGAAAGCCTGCTTTTTTCCTGCATTATTTACGCAGGCGCCAGCCAGTTCGTGATCACCGCGATGCTGTCTGCCGGGAGCTCACTGTGGGTCGCGGCGCTCACCGTGATGGCGATGGACGTTCGCCACGTGCTTTATGGCCCTTCCCTGCGCAGCCGCATTCCGTGTGCGCTGAATAAGAAAAAAACCGCCCTCTGGGCCTTCGGCCTCACTGATGAAGTATTCGCCGCCGCCACAGCGAAACTGACGCGCGACAACCGCCGCTGGAGCGAAAACTGGATGATCGGCATCGCCTTTCTGTCCTGGGGTTCATGGGTCTTTGGCACACTAGCTGGCGCTTATTCAGGCAGCGGCCTGCTAAATGGCTTCCCGGCCATAGAGGCTGCGCTGAGCTTTATGCTGCCCGCGCTATTTATGAGTTTTTTACTGGCGTCGTTCCAGCGTAAGCAGTCGCTTAGCGTTAGCGCCGCGCTGACGGGAGCGCTGGGAGGGATGCTCCTGTTTTCCATTCCCGCCGCAATCCTTGCCGGGATTGTCTGCGGCTGCCTGACCGCTCTGGTGCAGGCCAGTATTCAGGGGATGCCCGATGAACAGTGATGTCCTTATTATCGGAGCCGTGGTCGGCTGCGTAAATTATCTGTTCCGCTATCTGCCATTGCGTCTGCGTGCCGGGAGCGCCCGCCTCTCACACCGCGGTCCGCTCGGCGTCCTGCTCGATACCATTGGTATCGCCTGCATTTGCGCGCTACTGGTTGTCTCCAGCGTACCGGAGATGCTCCACGACGCCCGTCGTTTGCTGCCTACCTTAGCGGGTTTCGCGGTGCTGGGTCTGGCCTTCTGGAAAACGCGCAGCATTATTATTCCGACGCTTTTGGGCGCGTTAACCTACGGCGTTATCTGGAAAATCGGCACAGGGTTATAAGTATCGGTTTTCATCAATAATTCATTTGCTTTATTTGTCACAATGGTTATTATATCGACTGTAATTAATGAGGTCATAATCAAAATGGACAGTTCGTTTACTCCCATTGAGCAAATGCTCAAGTTCCGCGCCAGCCGTCACGAAGACTTCCCTTTTCAGGAAATTCTGCTCACTCGTCTTTGCATGCATATGCAGGGTAAGCTGCTGGAAAATCGTAACAAGATGCTGAAGGCGCAAGGGATTAACGAAACATTGTTTATGGCGCTGATCACCCTTGAGTCTCAGGAGAACCACAGCATTCAGCCTTCTGAATTAAGCTGTGCGCTAGGCTCCTCGCGTACTAATGCCACGCGAATTGCCGATGAGCTGGAAAAACGCGGCTGGATCGAACGCCGCGAAAGCGATAATGACCGCCGTTGCCTGCATTTACAACTTACCGATAAAGGTCATCAGTTTCTGCGCGAAGTATTGCCGCCGCAGCATAACTGTCTGCATCAACTTTGGTCTTCTTTAAGCGCCAGCGAAAAAGATCAACTTGAGCACATCACCCGCAAACTATTGAGCCGCCTTGACCAAATGGAAGAAGATGGCGTGCTTGCGGAGTCTCTGCGCTAAGCGTGGAATCACTCGCTCAACCCTTTTTCTGGATTGACAAGGAAAGCGGACAGGCCAGCAGATCATCTGCTGGCCTGTCTGATAAACCGTTCGGATCAGCCGATGTGAAATAATAAGATCGTGGAGAATAACATGAGCGTAAATGCGGAGAGCCAAACCCCGCCGCAACCGGGCAGCAAAAAAGGAAAGCGTAAAAACGCTCTTCTCTTACTGACCTTACTCTTTATTATTGCTGCCGTGGCATACGGGGTTTATTGGTTTTTGGTCCTGCGTCACTTCGAAGAAACGGATGACGCCTACGTGGCAGGAAATCAGGTACAAATTATGGCGCAGGTGTCCGGCAGCGTAACCAAAGTCTGGGCTGACAACACCGATTATGTACAAAAAGGCGATCCGTTAGTCACCCTCGATCCGACCGACGCCCGGCAGGCGTTTGAAAAGGCAAAAACCGAGCTGGCCGTCAGCGTGCGCCAGACGCGTGAGCAGATGATCAACAGCAAGCAGTTACAAGCCAATATCGAGGTCAAAAAAACCGCCCTTTCTCAGGCGCAAACCGATCTCAAGCGGCGCATTCCGCTGGGAGCCGCTAACCTGATTGGCCGTGAAGAACTGCAGCATGCTCGCGATACGGTTGCCAGCGCGCAGGCCGAACTGGACATGGCGATTCAGCAATACAATGCCAATCAGGCGATCGTGCTGGGAACGTCGCTGGAACAACAGCCTGCGGTGCTGCAAGCAGCTACCGAAGTTCGTAATGCGTGGCTGGCGCTGCAGCGAACAAAAATTGTCAGCCCAATTAGCGGCTATGTTTCCCGCCGTTCCGTACAACCTGGCGCGCAAATCACCACCGCCACCCCGTTGATGACCGTGGTTCCGGCCACGAATCTGTGGATTGACGCCAACTTTAAAGAGACGCAACTGGCGCATATGCGCATCGGCCAACCGGCAACCGTTATCAGCGATATTTACGGCGACGATGTGAAATACACCGGTAAAGTCGTTGGTCTCGATATGGGCACCGGTAGCGCTTTCTCGCTGTTGCCCGCGCAGAACGCCACCGGCAACTGGATAAAAGTGGTTCAGCGTCTGCCGGTACGTATCGAGCTGGATGAAAAACAGCTGGCGGAACACCCGCTGCGTATCGGTCTGTCGACGCTGGTTGAGGTGAATACCACCGATCGCAGCGGTCAGATGCTGGCAAACCAGGTACGTAATACCCCGGTTTATGAAAGTAATGCCCGCGAAATCGGCCTCGAGCCGGTGAATAAATTGATCGACAGTATCATCCAGGCGAACGCCGGGTAATTCGGGGTGAGCGTAATGCAACAGCAAAAACCGCTGGAAGGCGCGCAGCTGGTCATTATGACCATTGCGCTGTCGTTCGCGACCTTCATGCAGGTGCTGGACTCAACTATCGCCAACGTGGCTATCCCCACCATTGCCGGCAATCTGGGTTCATCATTAAGCCAGGGAACCTGGGTTATCACCTCATTTGGCGTCGCGAACGCTATCTCCATCCCGATTACCGGCTGGCTGGCAAAGCGCGTCGGCGAAGTGAAACTGTTTCTCTGGTCGACAGTGGCATTTGCTATCGCCTCCTGGGCCTGCGGTATGTCAAACAGCCTGACGATGCTGATTTTTTTCCGCGTGATTCAGGGGATCGTCGCCGGCCCGTTGATTCCGCTGTCGCAAAGTCTGCTGCTCAGTAACTATCCGCCCGCTAAACGTTCTATTGCGCTGGCGCTGTGGTCAATGACGGTGATCGTGGCACCGATTTGCGGCCCGATTCTCGGCGGCTATATCAGCGACAACTACCACTGGGGCTGGATCTTCTTTATCAACGTCCCGATTGGTATTGCCGTGGTGATTATGACGCTGCAAACCCTGCGTCACCGGGAAACACGCACCGAGCAACGGCGAATTGACGGCGTGGGTCTGGCGCTGCTGGTTATCGGTATCGGCAGCCTGCAGGTAATGCTTGACCGGGGTAAAGAGCTGGACTGGTTCTCCTCGAACGAGATAATCATCCTGACGGTTGTCGCCGTGGTGGCAATCTGTTTCCTTATCGTCTGGGAGTTGACCGACGATAACCCAATAGTCGACCTGTCATTATTTAAGTCGCGAAACTTTACCATCGGCTGTCTGTGTATCAGTCTCGCCTATATGCTCTACTTTGGCGCTATTGTGCTGTTACCGCAGCTATTGCAGGAAGTGTACGGCTATACCGCCACATGGGCTGGTCTGGCCTCGGCGCCGGTCGGCGTGATACCGGTGATTCTGTCGCCGATTATCGGCCGCTTTGCACATAAACTCGATATGCGCAGACTGGTCACTTTCAGCTTTATTATGTACGCGGTCTGTTTCTACTGGCGTGCCTGGACTTTCGAGCCTGGGATGGATTTCGGCGCCTCGGCGTGGCCGCAGTTTATTCAGGGCTTCGCGGTAGCTTGCTTCTTTATGCCGCTAACCACCATCACCCTTTCCGGTCTGCCGCCGGAACGGCTGGCGGCGGCATCCAGTCTGTCAAACTTCCTGCGCACGCTGGCGGGGTCAATCGGTACTTCGATTACCACCACCATGTGGACGAACCGCGAGGCGCTACATCATGCGCAGCTTACCGAATCGGTTACGCCGTATAACCCCAACGCCCAGCAAATTTACGGCCAGTTGCAGGACTTAGGAATGACGCAGCAGCAAGCGTCCAGCTGGATAGCACAGCAGATAACAAACCAGGGGTTGATCATCTCCGCCAACGAGATTTTCTGGCTCTCGGCAGGCATTTTTATCCTTCTTCTCGGGCTGGTGTGGTTCGCCAGGCCGCCGTTTAGCGCCGGAGGAGGCGGTGGCGGCGCGCACTAAGGGTGCGATCAGTGTCTGCGGGTGAATATCAGCCCGTTCGGGAAGATTATGCTGTTTTATTAGTCGGCATGAGATTCTTTGCTACGGTCGTTCTGGCGGAAATCGTCTGTGTTTTATTTCCGCCAGATTTTGATCTGTCGCTTCTCCGTTCATCGTAATACGAGAAAATACTTCCTGTTCATGGCGTGTGAACGGCTCGCTCGCCTCCCCCCCCTCGGCATGGTGCTGAAATCTGCCGCGATGCCATGCGCTTCACTTTGGCATCAGTCAGCAGCGTTGAAAGCTGAAGGGCAACATTATCGGCATTACGGCGTAGGGAAATCGTGGCCCGACGACTCGCCGGGCCGTGGCGGGATTGCGACTAGATGTGCAACTCTTGCAGTTTTTCTTTCGGCAGCGCCAGCTCGTCATTGCTATTGATGCGAACATCACGCTCAATAATATGTCGAGCGATTTCCTGCGCCTCTTCCAGCGAATGCATCGTGTAGGTACCACACTGATAAACGTTCAGCTCAGGGATCTGGTTTTGATCTTTTACTTTCAGCACGTCGGCCATCGCCGCTTTCCAGGCATCGGCAACGCGCTGTTCATCCGGCGTACCAATCAGGCTCATATAGAACCCGGTGCGGCAGCCCATCGGAGAAATATCGATAATTTCCACCCCCTTGCCGTTCAGATGATCGCGCATAAAGCCGGCAAACAGGTGCTCAAGCGTGTGGATGCCTCTTTCCGGCATCACTTCCTGGTTTGGCACGCAAAATCGCAGATCGAAAACGGTGATTTCATCGCCATGAGGCGTGTTCATTTTCTTCGCGACGCGCACCGCGGGCGCTTCCATTCGGGTATGGTCGACGGTGAAACTATCTAACAACGGCATTATTGACCTCCGATAGTGATTTTTTTAAAAATAAAATGAACTCTTTTTAGGGCAGCGGGTCTGACCATGTGAAAGACGCGCATTTATTATCATCATCCCTGAGTCAGAGATGAAAATTTGGCCACAGAAATGTGGCCGTTTTCTTTTTTACAGCACGCAAAACTACGCATGTCTTGCCAGTAACGCGGCAAACGGCTCGCTATCCGCCACTTCGACTCTACGCTGGCGCTCCACTGATGCTTCACGCTCGGCCACAAAATCCTCTTCGCGTAAAATCTCCAGCGGTTCTTCACGCAGTATCGTCCGATATCGATCGGCCAGCATCCTGCCGATGCCGCCAATACCTTCTTCAAGCATAGACCGCAGAATGCGCGCAGAGAAGGTTAATTCCGGGTCGTCAAAACAAGCGATCAGCTCATCGCAAACCTGCTGATACGCCTGGCATCCGTGAATGCTATCCAGCGTTTGCGCTACACGGCGTAAATCACGGAACAGATCTTTCCCTACCTGAGCCAACGGGAACTGGGCAGTTTCGCAACCAATGCCCAGCGTTAGCCCAGGCTTACGACCTTCAAGAATCACACGATTCCAGTTTTTACGCGTACACAGCAGTTCATCGCTGCTCATTTCTGGCGCATCGGCCAGCACGCACCAGACCATAAACAGATCCAGGAAGCGCACCTGTTGCTCATCAACACCAATCGGTGAAAAAGGGTTAATATCCAGGGAGCGCACTTCGATATATTCGATACCGCCGCGCAGCAGCGCATCAGAAGGCGTTTCGCCGCTGCGAGCCACACGTTTCGGACGAATCGGCGCGTACAGTTCGTTTTCGATCTGCAATACATTGCTGTTGATCTGCAGACGCTTGCCGTCTTTCTCCAGACCAATTTTGGCATACTCTTCAGAAGGCGTTTTAATCGCCCGCTTCAGTCCTGCCACATACTCATTCAAATCGTTAAACGTAATACCAAGATTACTTTGCGACTTATTGGTATAACCCAGATCACTCAGGCGCAGAGAGGTCGCGTAAGGCAGGTAATACATCCCGTTACTGGCTTCCTCAAACGGCAGTGTCGTCGTTTTCCCTTGCAGGAACGAAGAGCAAATCGCCGGAGATGCGCCAAACAGGTACGGGATCACCCAACCAAAGCGGTAATAATTGCGAATTGCACGGAAATAGCCTGCTGAAATGGCCTCTTTTCCGCTTTCCACATCCTCAACTCCGCACTTAGCCTGCCAGAAAGCCATGGGCAGAGAGAAGTTATAGTGTACGCCGGAGATGGTTTGCATCAGCGCGCCATAGCGGTTTTTCAGCCCTTCGCGATAGAGCGTTTTCAGGCGACCGATATTTGAGGTGCCGTACTGGGCCAGCTCAATATCCTGGCCAGGCGCGATATAGCAAGGCATACTTAGCGGCCACATCCGCTCGTCACCAATATGGCGCGCGGTATAACGATGCACATCGCGCATAAAAGTGAGCATATGCCGGATATCACCATCAACAGGTGTAATAAATTCCAGCAAAGCCTCGGCAAAATCGGTGGTAATCCATTTATGCGTCAGCGCTGCCCCCAATGCTGCCGGATGACCGGTAGTGGCCAGCGTGCCATCAGCATTGACGCGCAACGTTTCGCGTTCAAGACCACGTTGAATACCTTTCAGAGCCTGCGGATTTTTTTCCAGCCAGGCCAGCGCCTGTGATACGTCCGGGATCAATTTGACCTCCCGCCTGTCGAAATCATTTGAATTAGCATAATTGTAATGGTCGAACAATCAGTCCAATTAGTGCCACCACGTCATGCCCTGAAGCGTTATCGCCGCGATGGCGATATAGCGTAATGCTTTGCCAAGGCACAAGAAAAAGAGCACTGGTCCCCAGGAAATGCGCATCCATCCCGCCAGTAAACACAGCAAATCGCCTATAACAGGCGCCCAACTTAATAATAGCGCGGCCGCGCCATAGCGTCTTAACCAGCCGGACGCCTTCTCCTGCCAGCGCGATGTTTTGCGCAGCGGAAATAAGCGCCCCAGAATAACGTTAGTTACCCCTCCAAGGCTATTACCGATTATTGCTGTTAAAATCAGTAACCACGGCTGGCTGGCCCCTGCCAGTAGCATAGCAATCAACACCACTTCCGAATTACCGGGAAGCAGCGTTGCGCTCAAAAAACTACTGGCAAACAGCGAAATCAGCGACAGCGCGTCGCTCACAATCGTCGCACGTCCACGGCATCCATTCCGGCGCGCTTCGCCGCCTGCAGACCAAAGTCCGCATCTTCAAAGACAACGCATTTTTCCGCCGGCACGCCCATGCGTTCAGCGCAAAGTAAGAAGGTATCGGGCGCGGGTTTATGGTTTACGACATGATCGGCGGCAACCACCGCAGAGAAGTAGTGGCGCAGCCCCAGATGAGCCAACAGCGCTTCCGCCACGGCGCTCTCGCTGCCAGTACCAACCGACATGGGACGACGACCGTGCCACGCCTTAACCACCTCAATCAGCGGCAAAGGGCGAACACTATCAAGAAGCATCGCCTTCACAGCGTTCGTTTTTTCCTGCGCCAGTTGGTGAGGATCTAAATCAGCCTGATTTAATTCGATAATGGCCTGAGCAATCCGCCAGGTTGGAGAACCATTAAGCGCGACCATAGCCTGCATATCGAAACGCATGCCGTAACGTCCCAGAACCTCGTTCCATGCCTTACGATGCGTCGGCTCAGTATCGAGGATCGTGCCATCCATATCAAAAATCAGTCCTGCATAACGTTCGTACATCGTGTTCTCACCCGCCGGTTAAGGAGAGGTTACTGTAACGCAAAAGGCCGGTTTTGTCGCTGCCAGCGACAAACGCAACAAAGGCGCTTTATCGCGCCTTTGTTGGTAATAATATCGTTTTGTGCGTTTATTTGATTCTTAAATCGTTCTCAACCACGCGAACACCCTGTACTTTTCGCGCCACGTCCACCGCCCGTCTTGCACTATCCGCGGATGAGACAAAGCCGCTGAGCTGCACACGCCCTTTAAAGGTTTCGACACTAATTTCAGAAGACTTAATCTCCTTGTCATTGAACAACGCGGCTTTTACTTTAGTCGTGACCACCGTATCGTCAATGTACCCGCCGGTACTCTCCTTGGTAGGCGAACCCGCACAGCCTGCCAACGATACGGCTACCAGAAGCGTCGCGCAAAACGCAGATATTGCTTTGAACCATTTCATGGATTTCTCTCCTTGCATTTATATCACCCAAAATCAGGTTGTATACAGGGATAAACTATAGTGGAAAGAGGGAGTTGCCAATGAAAAAAGTGCTGAAAAAGATTGTGAATTATTACTCTGGAGAGGGATTAAAAAGACAACTGGAGGTTATTTTAGCAGGAAAACAGAGGAATTCTACAGGATGACTTGTTTTGCCACTCGCCCTTCGGGCCGTTGCTGAAGCAACGTTATCCTCCCTGGCGCTGGCGGCTATCTCGCAGACCATGAAATAACAACGCTGCTGTTATTCTGGAGAATAATGGTGCATCCGGGAGGATGACTCACGCGGTTCGCCCTTCGGGCCGTTGCTGAAGCAACGTTATCCTCCCTGGTGCTGGCGGTTATCTCGCAGACCATGAAGTAACAGCGCTGCTGTTATTCTGGAGAATAATGGTGCATCCGGGAGGATTCGAACCTCCGACCGCTCGGTTCGTAGCCGAGTACTCTATCCAGCTGAGCTACGGATGCATAAGAAACTTGTTTACTACATTTACTACGCGTCAGTGTCACATCTAACACCTGCCACACTGCGTAAAGAGGATGACTCACGCGGTTCGCCCTGCGGGCCGTTGCTGAAGCAACGTTATCCTCCCTGGTGCTGCCGGTTATCTCGCAGACCACGAAATAACAGTGCTGCTGTTATTCTGGAGAATAATGGTGCATCCGGGAGGATTCGAACCTCCGACCGCTCGGTTCGTAGCCGAGTACTCTATCCAGCTGAGCTACGGATGCATAAGAAACTTGTTTACTACATTTACTACGCGTCAGTGTCACATCTAACACCTGCCACACTGCGTAAGGAGGATGACTCACGCGGTTCGCCCTGCGGGCCGTTGCCAGGGCAACGTTATTCTCTCTGGTGCTGGCGGTTATCTCGCAGACCATGAAGTAACAGCGCTACTGTTATCTCGGAGAATATGGTGCATCCGGGAGGATTCGAACCTCCGACCGCTCGGTTCGTAGCCGAGTACTCTATCCAGCTGAGCTACGGATGCATAAGAAACTTGTTTACTACATTTACTACGCGCAGTGTCACATCTAACACTTGCCACACTGCGTAAGGAGAATGGCTACGCGGCTTGCTCTTTGGAAGCAACGTTATCTTCTCCGGCACTGGCTGCTTTCTTGCAGACCATTAGACAACAGCGCCGCTGTTCCCCTGGAGAAGATGGTGCATCCGGGAGGATTCGAACCTCCGACCGCTCGGTTCGTAGCCGAGTACTCTATCCAGCTGAGCTACGGATGCAAAATGGCGGTGAGGCGGGGATTCGAACCCCGGATGCAGCTTTTGACCGCATACTCCCTTAGCAGGGGAGCGCCTTCAGCCTCTCGGCCACCTCACCACACGCCTCTTACGAGTGCTTCGAAGAACTTGTTTGCGCTCTTCGTCGCTGCGATGGCGCACATATTACTTTCTGGTACCTATAAGTCAAACGATTTTTCGAGACCTTTTTTTCGTTTGCACACTTCCCGCGCAATTAGACGGTGAAAACGGCAAAAAGAGTATTTTATCAACAAGAAATTGACGATCACACCGCTATGAAAGGAAAAAATAGCTATAACGGATATCAGGGAATAGTCAAAAAAGAGAAGCAATCGAAGAAGAAAAGTGAGGAAAATAGCGGGCAGAGAGAGGCGCCTCACCGAATAGCGAGGCGCGAAAACCTTAGTAACTGGACTGCTGGGATTTTTCAGCCTGGATACGCTGGTAGATCTCTTCACGATGGACAGAGACTTCTTTAGGGGCATTAACGCCAATACGTACCTGGTTACCCTTAACCCCTAAAACTGTCACAGTGACCTCATCTCCAATCATGAGGGTCTCACCAACTCGACGAGTCAGAATCAGCATTCTTTGCTCCTTGAAAGATTAAAAGAGTCGGGCTCTCGTATCCCGGCATTATCTATCATATAACGCCAAAACGTAAGCGATCACAAACACCCTACAGTGTAAGCAGCCGCGGCATCACATTCTGTGAACCTAAGTTTAGCCGATATACACAACTTCAACCCGACTTTATCGTTATCAGTGCTTCTCGCGCAAGATGCCGCCATCCGGGAACGGCAGCATCTATTGTTTATAGTTATTACAGTTTTGCGCTTACCCAGCCTTTCACACTGGCCAACGCAGCAGGGAGAGCAGACGCATCCGTACCACCGGCTTGCGCCATATCCGGACGACCGCCCCCTTTTCCGCCCACCTGCCGGGCGACCATACCAATCAGTTCCCCTGCTTTCACGCGGTCTGTCACATCCTTAGACACTCCGGCAATAAGAGAAACCTTACCATCTGCAGCCGTGGCTAATACGATAACCGTTGAACCCAACTGATTCTTCAGATCGTCCACCATGGTACGCAGCATTTTCGGCTCAACGCCAGCCAGCTCGCTGACCAGCAGTTTAACACCGTTAATCTCTTCCGCTTTACTGCTGAGGCTTGCGCTCTCCTGCGCCGCAGCCTGCTCTTTCAGTTGCTGAAGCTCTTTTTCCAGTTGTCGGCTGCGTTCTAACGCGGCGCGCACTTTGTCGCCGAGGCTGTGGGTATCCCCCTTCAGCAACTGCGCAATATCGCTCAGTTGATCGCTTTGCGCATGCAGCCATGCAATCGCGCCTTCGCCAGTGACCGCTTCAATACGGCGCACGCCTGCGGCAGTGCCGGACTCAGACGTAATACGGAACAGGCCGATATCACCGGTGCGCGAGGCGTGAGTGCCGCCACACAGTTCCGTGGAGAAATCCCCCATGCTCAGCACGCGAACGCGGTCATCGTACTTCTCACCAAACAGCGCCATAGCGCCTGATTTACGCGCAGCATCAATATCCATGATATTGGTTTCGATTGGCAGGTTGCGACGAATTTGCGCGTTGACCAGATCTTCTACCGCCCGGATCTCATCCGGCTTCATCGCTTCAAAATGCGAGAAGTCAAAACGCAGCGCCTTGTCGTTGACCAAAGAACCTTTCTGCGCGACGTGCGTCCCAAGAACCTGACGCAATGCCGCATGCATCAGGTGCGTTGCGGAGTGATTCAGACGGATACGCTGCCGACGAGCTTGATCGACATCGGCCTGAACCGCATCGCCTGATTTCAGCGAGCCGCCGATCAGTTTCCCGATGTGACCAATCGCCTGACCGTATTTCTGGGTATCACTGACCTGGAAGGAAAAACCGGCACCCTTCAGTTCGCCTTTGTCGCCCACCTGACCACCGGATTCAGCGTAGAATGGCGTCTGATCCAGAATAACCACCGCCTCCTGGCCCGCATTCACTGTTTCAACCGCTTTACCGTCGATAAACAGGGCTGTCACTTTAGCGTTTAGTTCCAGGCTGTCGTAGCCTTTAAACTCAGAGGCGCCGTCAACACGAATCATCGCATTGTAGTCGGCACCAAAACCACTGGATTCACGCGCGCGACGACGCTGCTCTTCCATCGCTTCGTCAAAGCCCGCTTCATCAACTTTAATATTGCGTTCACGGCAGACGTCTGCGGTCAGATCAACCGGGAAACCGTAGGTATCGTACAGACGGAAAGCGGTTTCTCCGTCCAGCGTATCGCCTTTCAGTTTAGCCAGTTCTTCGTCCAGTAGCGCCAGTCCGCGCTCCAGGGTGCGGGCAAACTGCTCTTCTTCAGTTTTCAGTACCTGCTCAACCTGAGCCTGCTGCTGTTTGAGTTCTTCACCCGCTGAGCCCATGACATCAATCAACGGAGCAACCAGTTTCCAGAAGAAAGTATCCTTCGCGCCCAGCATGTTGCCATGACGAATAGCACGACGAATAATGCGGCGCAGCACGTAGCCGCGGTTTTCATTCGACGGCGTAACGCCATCGGCAATCAGGAACGCGCAGGAACGAATATGGTCAGCAATAACGCGCAGCGATTTGTTAGACAGATCGGTCGCGCCCGTCACGCCAGCCACGCTGTTAATCAGATCGCGGAACAGATCGATTTCGTAGTTGGAGTTTACGTGCTGCAGCACAGCAGCGATACGCTCCAGGCCCATCCCGGTATCAACGGACGGTTTCGGCAGCGGTTCCATCGTCCCGTCAGCCTGACGGTTAAACTGCATAAAGACGATGTTCCAGATCTCGATATAGCGATCGCCATCTTCTTCAGGACTTCCCGGAGGGCCGCCCCAGATATGATCGCCGTGGTCGAAAAAGATCTCAGTGCACGGCCCGCACGGCCCGGTATCACCCATCTGCCAGAAGTTATCGGAAGCAAAGGGCGCACCTTTGTTGTCGCCGATGCGGATAATACGCTCATGCGGTACACCGACTTCATTCGCCCAGATATCAAAGGCTTCATCATCGGTTTCGTAAACGGTCACCCACAGTTTTTCTTTTGGTAACGCAAACCAGTTTTCGCCGGTCAGCAGTTCCCATGCATATTTAATAGCATCCTGCTTAAAGTAATCGCCGAAGCTGAAGTTACCCAGCATTTCAAAAAAAGTGTGGTGACGCGCGGTGTAACCGACGTTTTCCAGATCGTTGTGCTTACCACCCGCACGAACGCAACGCTGCGCGGTAGTCGCGCGCGAATAATTACGTTTGTCGAGACCAAGGAAAACATCCTTGAACTGGTTCATCCCGGCGTTGGTAAACAGCAGGGTCGGGTCGTTATGCGGCACCAGGGAGCTGCTCGCAACTACCTGATGTCCTTTACTATGGAAAAAGTCGAGAAACGCCTGACGGATCTCAGCGGTGCTCTTGCTCATAATTATCCTGAAATCAAGCTAACGAAATGTCGCTGGCAGCCCCTAGTATTGACCGGCAGGCTACTCACGAAAATAAAGTGGGAATAAGATAAGTTTTCTTCACGGGGAAGTAAAATCCCGGATGGGTCAATCTGCAAAATTTCGCCAGATTTCCTGGATATCCTCCATCAGATAGCCGCGGTAGAGCAAAAAGCGCTGAATTTTGACTTTCTCGGCAAATACGGTGGGCAGGGGGTCGCCATATTTTCGCTGCGCCTGCTCTTTGGCAAGCCGCGCCCAGGCAATTTCGCACTCGCGCATGGCTGCCTCTATCGTCTCACGAGAGATCCCCTTCTGCTTTAGCTCCTGGCGGACGCGCGCCGGGCCGTATCCCTTGCGGCTACGGCTGGCAATAAACTGATGAACAAAGCGTTCGTCGTCCAGATAGCGGTTATCAATGCACCACGCGACAACGTTTTCAACCTCTTCCTGTGTCGCCTCCAGCGCCTCCGGGCCATTCTTCCCCATGACCGGAGCTGACAGCTTACGTCTTAGCTCCCGTTCACTGTGGTCGCGCATAGCGAGAATTCGCATAGCGCGATCAAGCAGGCGAGCATAGCCAGAGCGGCGGGATGAAGTTTCAGTCACGGAAGCCTCGCTAATCAAAAAGCCAAAGGGCCGCAGAAGCGGCCCTTTTTAGTCTGTGCAGACAATATCAGAAATCTTGTGCGGTTTCTGCTTCGCTGTTGCCATCAACCGCGAAATCCGGTGTGGAATCCTGATTGCTCAGCAGCAGTTCACGGACTTTCTTCTCGATCTCTTTTGCCGCAGCCGGATTCTCTTTAAGCCAGGAGATCGCATTCGCTTTGCCCTGACCGATTTTATCGCCGTTGTAGCTGTACCAGGCACCGGCTTTCTCAATCAGCTTCTCTTTCACGCCGAGATCGACCAGCTCACCGAAGAAGTTAATACCTTCGCCGTAGAGGATCTGGAATTCAGCCTGCTTAAACGGCGCGGCAATTTTGTTTTTCACCACTTTAACGCGGGTTTCGCTACCGACAACATTATCGCCCTCTTTCACTGCGCCGATACGACGGATATCCAGACGAACGGAGGCGTAGAATTTCAGCGCGTTACCACCGGTGGTGGTTTCAGGGTTACCGAACATTACGCCAATTTTCATACGAATCTGGTTAATGAAAATCAGCAGCGTATTGGACTGCTTCAGGTTACCCGCCAGCTTACGCATCGCCTGGCTCATCATGCGTGCCGCAAGGCCCATGTGAGAATCGCCGATTTCGCCTTCGATTTCCGCTTTCGGGGTCAACGCCGCAACGGAGTCGACAACGATGACATCTACCGCGCCGGAACGGGCCAGCGCGTCGCAGATTTCCAGCGCCTGTTCGCCGGTATCCGGCTGGGAGCAAAGCAGGTTGTCAATATCAACGCCCAGCTTACGCGCATAGATGGGATCCAGCGCGTGTTCTGCATCGATAAACGCACAGGTTTTACCTTCTCGCTGCGCCGCAGCGATGACCTGCAGAGTCAGCGTCGTTTTACCGGAAGATTCAGGCCCATAAATCTCGACGATACGCCCCATCGGCAGGCCGCCAGCGCCCAGGGCAATATCCAGAGAAAGCGAGCCGGTGGAGATAGTTTCCACATCCATAGAACGGTCTTCACCCAGGCGCATGATGGAACCTTTACCGAATTGTTTTTCAATCTGGCCCAGTGCTGCCGCCAACGCTTTCTGTTTGTTTTCGTCGATAGCCATTCTAACTCCTCTCATGCCGGGTGTTACCGGATAGTCAATTCTGTTCTGTTGAGGCAATTATACTGTATGGTCATACAGTATCAAGTATTTTGTAGAAATTGTTGCCAGAGGAGTGTTAACGCATACGCCGTTGCCTGACGGCGCACCGACTCACGGTCTCCGGAGAAACATTCGCATTGGGTAACCCCCTGGCCGCTGGCGCTGGCAACGCCAAACCATACGGTCCCAACCGGCTTTTCCACACTGCCGCCATCCGGTCCGGCAATGCCGCTGACCGATATCGCATAATCCGCGCGAGCCGCGCGAAGGGCGCCAATCGCCATCTCCACCACAACCGGTTCACTCACCGCGCCATGGTCGAGTAGCGTCTCTTCATTGACGCCGATCATCTGCGATTTCGCTTCATTACTGTAAGTGACGAAACCACGCTCAAACCATGCCGAGCTCCCCGCGATATCGGTAAGCGTTTTGGCTACCCAACCGCCGGTACAGGACTCTGCCGTGGTCACCGTTGCGCCGCGCGCTTTCAGTGCCTGCCCCACCTGCTCACTCAGTTGCATTAATTCTGAATCAGTCATTCGTTGCCCCACGTAGGCCATATAAAGAAGCCATCAAAGATAGCACTTTCAGCGGAAATATGGGGATGAAGTGGCAATTTTACGAGGGGTCTTGCGAAAAACATCGTCCACGCTGGCTCAGCATTAGCCGGGAACGGTCAGGCTTATCCGTACCGCCATTCGCCGCCGATAAGAGAGTTGAATTCGAGGTTATCAGGAATGAGCGCGCACAGAATCACGGCATACAGCTATTGCTGAATGAAGCTTTAGTCTACGGCGCTCAGAAAGAAAACAGATATCGAATGGGCATGACTAACCGGCCCATCACGGGCCGGCTTCATTTATTTCATACTCGCAGCGATCAATTGCACGTTATGACGCATCATTTTCACGTAGCTGTCCGCCACGCCGCCCGGTCTGGAGAGCGCTTCAGGATAAAGTTCGCCGCCCGGTTGCGCGCCCGTTGCGCTGGCGATCTGTTTAACCAGTCGCGGGTCGAGCTGATTTTCCATAAACCAGGTATGCACGCCGTCTGCTTTAATTTGTTTGATTAACGCCGCCACCTGCGCCGCGCTGGCTTCACTTTCCGAAGACAGGCCCTGCGGCGCGAGGAAGGTTACGCCATAAGCGCGGCCAAAATAGCCGAAAGCGTCATGGCTGGTCAGCACCTTACGCTTTGCCTGCGGAATAGCGCTGAACTGTTTTTTGGCCCAGCTATCGATCTCTTTGAGCTGGCTGATATAGGCTTTGCCGGAGGCCTCCAGTGCGGTTTTATCCTGCGGATCGGCCTTAACCAGACCTTTGAGGATATTCTGCGCATACAGCGCGCCGTTTGCCGCGCTGTTCCAGGCGTGCGGATCGGTTACCGTCTTTCCGTCTTCATCAAGGGTATGGGTTTTCACGCCTTTGGACGCAACAACCAGTTCGCCTTTAAAACCAGAGGCTTTAATTAATCTGTCGAGCCAGCCTTCCAGTCCGAGGCCATTCACCACCACCACATCAGCCTTACTGAGCAGCGCACTATCTTTCGGCGATGGTTCGAAGGTATGTGGGTCGCCGTCAGGGCCCACCAGCGAATCCACATGCACATGCTCACCGCCAACCTGCTGTACAATATCGCCTAAAACGGAAAAACTACTCACCACATTCAGCGTTTTCGCCATTACCCCTTGCGATGCCAGGCCTAACGCCAGCGCCAGCAAGATCCCGGTACGTTTCATCATTTTCTTACCCCATTAATTTACGCCAGCCGACAACCAGCCGACTGCGCGTGCCAAAAAACACTGAAACAAAAAAGATGCCGCTGGCGGTCAGCACAATGGCGGGCCCGGCAGGCAAATTCGCCGCCCATGACAGGCTCAGCCCCATCCACGCGCAAAAGCCGCCGATGAGCGCCGCCAGCAACAGAATCCCCGGCAGCGTCTTCATCCAACAGCGCGCTGCCACCGCGGGTAGCATCATGACGCCCACCGCCATCAACGTGCCGAGAACCTGAAATCCCGCCACCAGATTGAGCACCAGCAAGGCGAGAAACAGACCGTGCAACAGCGCGGGCAAGCGTCGGGAGTTCACCTGTAGCCAGACGCTATCGAAAGCTTCGCTGACCAGTCCGCGATAAAACAGGGCGATACACATCAGCGTCAGGCTGGCGACACCGGCAACAAACAGCGCAGAATCGCTGTCGACCGCCAGAATCGAGCCAAACAGCAGATGCAACAGGTCGACGTTTGAACTGCGCAACGATACCAACGTGACGCCCAGCGCCAGGGAGCCGAGATAAAATCCGGCAAAGCTGGCATCCTCTTTTAACGGCGTGCGACGACTGACCCACCCCGCCACCAGCGCAACCACAATCCCGGCGATAAAACCGCCGACGCTCATCGCCAACAGAGACATTCCGTTAAGCAGGTAGCCCACCGCCACCCCGGGCAAAATCGCGTGAGATAGCGCATCGCCCATCAGGCTCATGCGCCGCAGAAGCAAAAAGACGCCAAGCATGGTGGTGCTCAGCGATAACGCAAGGCACACCACCAGCGCGCGGCGCATAAAACCAAATTCGATAAACGGCTGAAAAAAGGTATGCCAGATCATGCCAGCCTCACGGAGTTAAATGCGGGTAGCACATCGGGCGTGTTCCCCCAGCGGGCGCGCTGCGGCGTCAACAGCATCGTTTCCGGGAAATAGTCGGTCACTCGCTGGTTATCGTGCAGCACCGCGAGGATCGTCTGGCCCTGCCGATGCATGTCGAGGATCAGCGCCATCAGTTCGCGACTGGTCGCTTCATCAATGCCGGTAAACGGCTCGTCCAGCATCACCAGCGGCGCCCGTTGCACCATCACTCTGGCAAATAACATGCGCTGAAACTGACCGCCGGAAAGTTCCTCGATCGGTGTTTTCGCCATCGCCGACATCCCTACCCGCTCCAGCGCCGCAGAGATGCGCTGACGCACCTCTCCGCGCAACCCGCGCAGTAACGACACCCGCGGCCAGGCGCCCTGGCTGACAACATCCTGCACCGTCAACGGAAACTGGGACTCCAGCGCATGCCGCTGCGCCAGCCAACCGATAATGGGCCGCCCGTTGCGCCAGCTCAGTCGGCCGCTTACCGGCGGAATAAATCCGGCCAGCGTCTTCAACAACGTCGATTTACCACAGCCATTCAGACCAACGATGGCCGTCATGCTCCCCATCTCTATGGTGCCGCTCAATGATGGAGTAATCGCCAGGCCCTCGTAGCCTGCCACCAGATGATCAAGCTCAATCATGGCAACGACACCGCCCACCAGGTCGCCAGCCACAGCACGGCCAGTAAGGCGCAGGCGATTGCCAGCCGCGTTGCACCAGAGGCCATCAGTATGGAAATCAATTTTCTCACCTCAACAAAACGTTATAACGTAACAATATTGAAAGATGAGCAAAATGTAAATTGGTGTCAACGAAAGGAAATGCTGCAAAATGTTACGGACTCGTCTTAGAACGGAGAGGAGTCCGTAAGTCAGGATTACTGTATGCGGGCCTGAGAAACCGCCAGCCCCAGTTGCCAGACGGCCATTGCATAATGGGTGCTGTGGTTATAGCGAGTAATGGTGTAGAAATTCGGCAGACCGTACCAGTACTGATATCCCGTGCCGATATCCAGCCGCAGCAGGCTTACCTGCTGGTGGTTGCCCAGCGGTTGAGTCGGCGTCAATCCTGCTGCCGCCAGCTGCGAGACGCTGTATTTGGTTTTAAAACCGTCGTTCAGCCCCGGCGCCTGGCCCATCGCCTGTACCGCCACCAGATCGCCGTTCACCCAGCCATGCTGTTTAAAGTAGTTCGCCACACTGCCGATGGCATCCACCGGATCCCACAGGTTGATATGTCCATCGCCGTTAAAGTCCACCGCGTACTGGCGATAGGAAGAAGGCATAAACTGACCGTAGCCCATCGCCCCGGCGAAGGAGCCTTTCAGGTCAAGCGGATCATCTTTTTCGCTACGCGCCATCAACAGGAACGTTTCCAGCTCGCTGGAGAAATATTCGGCGCGACGCGGATAGTTAAACGACAGCGTCGCCAGCGCATCAAGGATGCGAGTTTTGCCCATCACCCGGCCCCAGCGGGTCTCCACGCCAATAATACCGACGATAATTTCCGGCGGCACGCCGTAAACCTGATACGCACGATTAAGCGCATCCTGATACTGATTCCAGAACGCCACGCCGTTCTGTACGTTAGCCGGGGTAATAAACTGTTTTTTATAGCGCAGCCAGGCGCCATTCGGCCCTGACGGCGGCAATCTGCTCGGTGCCTGACGGTCCATCAAACGCAGAACGTAGTCCAGACGTTTGGCCTGCGAGAGGATGTCATGCAACTGCTGCCGGTCGAAACCATGTTTACTGACCATTTTGTCGATGAACTGCTCTGCCGCCGGATTATTGGCGAAATCCCCCCCCATCTGCATTACGTTATGCTGCGGATCCAGCAAAAAACCGCCCGTACCGCCCGCCATTTCCGTTTCTGCGGGAGTGTGGGGTTTGCTGCTACAGGCAGCGAGAATGAAACACAAGGGGAGTAAAGCCAGAGAGCAACGCTTCAACATGGGACATCCATTTAACAAATCGGCAAGAGATCGTTATGGTAAAACATGCGCCCGCTCACAAGGAAGCGCAGGTAATGTAAATTCTTTTTTATTGCCACTTTTTCCTTATCACTCGTCACATCCATTCTTTCTCTCGCACAAACTTTCAAAATAAAATATTTATCTTTCATTTTGCGATCAATTTAACACTTTTAAATCTTTCAAAGTGATTAAAATTGGCCGCCAGTTAGCAAGAAAAATAACACGCTGAAGGAGAGAACAATGATTGATGTCATTACCCACGCCGCCGAATGGTTTATCGGCCTGTTTCAGAAGGGAGGTGAGGTGTTTACCGGAATGGTTACCGGGATCCTGCCCCTACTGATCAGTCTGCTGGTGATCATGAACGCGCTGATCAATTTTATTGGTCAGCAACGGATCGAAAAGCTGGCGCAACGCTGCGCCGGTAATCCGATCTCCCGCTATCTGCTGTTGCCCTGTATCGGTACCTTCGTTTTTTGTAATCCGATGACCCTGAGCCTGGGGCGCTTTATGCCCGAGAAATACAAACCGAGCTACTACGCGGCCGCTTCTTATAGCTGCCACTCAATGAATGGCCTGTTTCCGCATATCAATCCCGGCGAACTGTTTGTCTATCTGGGGATCGCCAATGGGCTGACCACCCTCGGTCTGCCGCTGGGGCCGCTGGCGGTGAGCTATCTGCTGGTTGGTCTGGTAACCAACTTCTTCCGTGGCTGGATAACCGATCTGACCACATCGATTTTTGAGAAAAAAATGGCCATTCAACTTGAACAGAAAGTTCGTCTGTCAGGAGCGACATCATGACGCGTATTCGCATTGAAAAAGGCACCGGCGGCTGGGGCGGCCCTCTCGAACTGGACGCCGTTGCCGGTAAAAAGATTGTCTATATCACCGCAGGCACCCGTCCGGCGATCGTCGATAAAATTGCCGGTCTGACCGGCTGGCAGGCGGTAGATGGTTTTAAAGAGGGCGAACCGCCGGAAGCGGAAATCGGCGTGGCGATTATCGACTGCGGCGGCACCCTGCGCTGCGGTATCTATCCAAAGCGCCGCATCCCGACCATTAATATTCACTCTACCGGTAAATCCGGCCCGCTGGCGCAGTATATCGTTGAGGATATTTACGTTTCCGGCGTTAAAGAAGAGAACATTACCGCGCAGGAAGGCAGCCGCGCCCCGGCGCCAGAGGCTGCGCCAGCCCAGTCAGCGCCCCGTGACTATGATGCCAGCAAGAAAATAACCGAGCAAAGCGATGGCCTGCTGGCGAAGATCGGCATGGGAATGGGCTCCGTCGTGGCGGTGATGTTCCAGGCCGGTCGCGACACCATTGATACGGTGCTGAAAACTATTCTGCCGTTTATGGCCTTCGTTTCGGCGCTGATTGGCATCATTATGGCCTCCGGCGTCGGTGACTGGATCGCCCACGGCCTGGCGCCCCTCGCCAGCCATCCGCTGGGCCTCGTTACCCTGGCGCTCATCTGTTCTTTCCCCCTACTGTCGCCGTTTCTTGGCCCTGGCGCGGTCATCGCGCAGGTTATCGGCGTGCTGATTGGCGTCCAGATTGGTCTTGGCAATATTCCACCGCATCTCGCCCTGCCCGCGCTGTTTGCCATTAACGCCCAGGCCGCCTGCGACTTTATTCCGGTTGGCCTGTCGCTGGCGGAAGCTCGTCAGGAGACCGTGCGCGTCGGCGTACCGTCAGTGCTGGTGAGCCGCTTCCTGACCGGCGCGCCAACGGTACTGATCGCCTGGTTCGTTTCCGGGTTTATTTACCAATAAGAGGTTCCTGAAGATGACCGTGATTTACCAGACCACCATTACGCACATTGGCGCCAGCGCGACGATGGCGCTGGCAGACCAGATGCTGATCACTTTCCGGGAGGGCGCCCCGGCCGATATCGAAGAGTACTGCTTTATTCACAACCACGGCGAGCTGTCCGGCCCGCTGCTGCCAGGCGCAGAGCTCCAGCTTGGTGAACAGCGCTATCCGGTGACCGCCGTCGGCGACGTCGCTGAGCAAAACCTGCGCGAGCTCGGCCATATCACGCTGCGTTTTGATGGACATCACGAAGCGGAGTTCCCCGGAACCGTTCACGTGGCGGGCCCGGTGCCGGAAACCATCGCCACCGGCTGCGTACTGAAATTTGTTGCTTAAGTTGTAAGGAGAAAATTATGAATCAGGTTGCTGTTGTCATCGGTGGGGGACAAACCTTAGGGGAGTTTCTGTGTCGTGGGCTTGCCGCAGAGGGCTATCGTGTCGCCGTTGTCGATATTCAGAGTGATAAAGCGACCCGCGTCGCACAGGCCATTAATGCGGAATATGGCGAAGGAAGGGCTTACGGCTTCGGCGCAGACGCCACCAGCGAAGCCAGCGTTGTCGCCCTTGCCCGCGGCGTGGACGACATATTTTCCCGCGTTGACCTGCTGGTTTACAGCGCCGGAATCGCCAAAGCGGCCTTTATCAGCGACTTCGCGCTGGGCGATTTCGACCGCTCGCTACAGGTTAATCTGGTGGGCTACTTCCTCTGCGCCCGTGAGTTTTCCCGGCTGATGATCCGCGACGGGATTAAAGGGCGCATCATTCAGATCAACTCCAAATCCGGCAAAGTCGGCAGCAAGCATAACTCTGGCTATAGCGCGGCGAAGTTCGGCGGCGTGGGGCTAACGCAGTCTCTGGCGCTGGATCTCGCGGAATATGGCATCACCGTGCATTCTCTGATGCTGGGCAACCTGCTGAAGTCGCCAATGTTCCAGTCCCTGCTACCGCAGTACGCCACCAAACTGGGGATCGCCGAAGATCAGGTAGAGCAGTACTACATCGATAAAGTGCCGCTGAAACGCGGCTGCGATTATCAGGATGTGCTTAATGTGCTGATGTTTTACGCCAGCCCACAGGCTTCGTACTGCACCGGGCAGTCTATTAACATCACCGGCGGGCAGGTGATGTTTTAAAACAGGCGTCCCGGATTACGCTGCGCGTATCCGGGCGACAGAAGCAGAGCGTCCCTCGGGCAAGGCGTGCGCGCCGCGCCCCGGGGATTTCCCGACAACACACCGCTAAGGAAACTGATATGGTTAACACATTAATCACCGTCGCCGCCCTCGCCTGGATAACTCAACTCATCTTTGGCGGCTGGCAAATCAGGCAATTTAATCACGCCTTTGATCAACTCAGCCAGAAAGGACGCGTTGGCGTTGGCCGTTCCGCTGGCCGGTTCAGGCCGCGCGCCGTCATCGCTATCGCCGTCGACGAGCACGACCGTATTCGCGATACGTTGTTGATGAAAGGTCTCACCGTTTTCACCAGGCCGCAAAAAATCCCTGCGCTTAACGGCAAACATATCGAAGAATTGCAGCCTGATGTGATCTTTCCCAATGATCCTCTCTGTCAGAATGCACTATTATTAGCGCTTAATCCGAAATACCTATAATTTCGTTGTGAAAGTTAATATCTTGCGAAATTATCACTTCGAAATTTTAACCGCAGGATACAACACCTATGAAACCACGTCAGCGCCAGGCTGCCATTCTTGAACATCTGCAATCGCAGGGCAAATGTTCGGTCGAAGAACTGGCGCAACACTTCGACACCACCGGCACCACCATCCGTAAGGATCTGGTCATCCTTGAGAATGCGGGGACCGTTATTCGCACTTACGGCGGCGTCGTGTTAAATAAAGACGAGGCCGACCCGCCCATCGACCACAAGACGCTGATCAACACCCATAAAAAAGAGCGGATTGCGCAAGCCGCCGTCAGCTTTATACATGATGGCGACTCGATCATTCTCGATGCCGGCAGTACGGTGCTGCAAATGGTGCCGATGCTCAGCCGTTTCAATAACATCACCGTGATGACCAACAGCCTGCATATCGTTAACGCGCTTTCCGAACTGGATAATGAACAAACGATCCTGATGCCGGGCGGCACCTTCCGCAAAAAATCGGCCTCTTTTCACGGCCAACTGGCGGAAAACGCCTTCGAACACTTCAGCTTTGACAGACTGTTTATGGGCACCGACGGCATTGATTTAATCGCTGGCGTCACCACCTTCAATGAGGTTTATACCGTCAGCAAAGCCATGTGCAATGCGGCCAGAGAAGTTATCCTGATGGCCGACTCATCGAAATTTGGCCGTAAAAGCCCCAATATCGTCTGCGGCCTGGAGAGCGTGGATAAACTGATTACCGATGCCGACATCGACCCGGAATTCCAGCGAGCGCTGGAGGACAAAGGAATTGAAGTCATTATTACTGGAGAACATCATGAGTAACGTGCTGCTGGAAGCCGGACGCCAGACCCTGTTGCTGGAACTTCAGGAGGCAAGCCGCCTGCCTGAACGCCTGGGCGACGACTTTATCCGCGCGGCGGAAACCATCATCCACTGCGAAGGCAAACTGATTGTCTCGGGTATCGGTAAATCGGGCCATATTGGTAAAAAGCTGGCTGCCACCTTCGCCAGCACAGGGACGCCGGCCTTTTTCGTGCATCCGGCGGAAGCGCTGCACGGCGACCTCGGGATGCTCGACAGCCGCGACGTGATGCTGTTTATCTCCTACTCCGGCAGCGCCAAAGAGCTGGATCTCATCGTCCCGCGTCTGGAGGAAAAAGCTATTCCGTTGCTGGCGATGACCGGCAAATCTACCTCACCGCTGGCGCGGGCGGCCAAAGCGGTACTCAATATCGCCGTAGAGCGAGAAGCCTGCCCGATGCATCTCGCCCCAACCTCCAGCACCGTCAACACCCTGATGCTCGGCGATGCGCTGGCGATGGCGGTGATGCAGGCGCGAGGATTCAGCGAAGAGGATTTCGCCCGCTCGCACCCGGCTGGCGCGCTGGGCGCGCGGTTGCTGAACAACGTTCATCATCTGATGCGCCGCGACAACGACGTGCCTCGCGTGGCTGTCGACGCCAGCATTATGGATGCGATGCTCGAACTCAGCCGCACCGGACTGGGGCTGGTGGCGGTCTGCGATGCACGCAATCACGTCAAGGGCGTATTTACCGATGGCGACCTGCGCCGCTGGCTGGTGGGCGGCGGCCGCTTACAGGATATTGTCAGCCAGGCCATGACCCGTAATGGCGTCACGCTGCTGGCAGACAGCCGCGCGGTGGAAGCCAAAGAGCGCCTGATGAAGCACAAAATCAGCGCCGCGCCGGTAATTGATGAGAATGGCCAGCTGGTCGGCGCCATCAACCTGCAGAGTTTTTATCAGGCCGGGATCCTTTAAGCCCGAGACGCTTCGCCAGCCGGTGCAGGTTGGCAACATCAAGATCCAGCGCCCGGGCGGTGGCTGCCCAGTTACGGTTGTTATCCGCCAGCGCTCTGGCAAGGGTTGCACGCTGAAACGCCTCCGTCGCCGCGCGCAAACTCACGACTTCAGCCACTGGCTGCGGGCTTATGCCCGGCAGACCCGGCGCTTCAACCGTGAACTGAAAATGCTGTGGCTCCAGCACCACCTCATTACCCGCCTGGGTCGCCCGCGCCAGCACCACCGCCCGATGAATGGCATGCTCAAGCTCGCGTACATTACCCGGCCATGACCAGGCAAGCAGCCTGGCGCGTGTGGCCTCGCTTAAAATCACCTGCGCCAGCCCCATGCGTAAACGGCACTGCTCGCAGAAATAGCCCGCCAGCAGCACCACGTCATTTCCCCGTTCGCGCAGCGCCGGAACCGACAGCGGGAACACGCTCAGACGATGATAAAGGTCGGCGCGGAAACGCCCCTCCACTACCTCGTGGCGCAGGTCGCGGTTGGTGGCCGCCAGAACCCGCACATCGACCCGCAGGCTGCGATCGTCACCGACCCGTTGAATATCGCCATATTGCAGCACCCGCAACAGCTTGGCCTGCAGCGCCAGCGACAGTTCACCAATTTCATCGAGGAAAAGCGTCCCGTTATCCGCCATTTCAAACTTGCCGCTGCGGTTGCTTATCGCCCCGGTAAACGCCCCTTTAACGTGACCAAACAGCTCGCTCTCCGCCACGCTCTCCGGTAAAGCCGCACAGTTGAGATATACCAGCGGATTAGCCACCCGCGGCGATCCCTGATGAACAGCCTTCGCCACCAGCTCTTTACCGGTGCCGGTTTCACCGCTAATCAGGACGTTTAGATCGGAAGCGGCGACGATATCGATCTCTTTTTTCAGTTGCTGCACCGACGCCGACAGACCAATAATTTCCTGGCGTTCGGATACCGGGTAAACGCTGGTCGGCTCCGGCAGCACATTTTGATTTTCCAGCCTGGCAATCAGCAGCGCATTATTGAGCGCCCCGGCCACGAGGGCGGCAATCAGGCGCAGTTCCTCATCGCTGAAGCTATCGAAACGGTCCGCATCCATGCCATCAAGGGTAAGGGCGCCAATCAACGTTTGCCCGGCAAACAGCGGCAGCCCGACGCAGGCGTGTACCTTCAGACTCTCCAGGCCGGGGATCAACCCATCATAAGGGTCCGGCAAATCGCTGTCTGCGGGGAACCGCACCACATCCCCGGCGCGGGCAATCGCCTCCAGCCGCGGATGCCCTTCAAGGGCGAAGCGCCGCCCGAGCACATCCTGAGCCAGACCATCAATCGCCAGCGGCACAAACTGATGCGCTTCATAGCGCAACAGCGCAGAAGCATCGCAACCAAGGATCTGTCGCAGAGTGGCGATCAGGCGCGAGAAACGATCGGCATGACCAAGATCGCTTTGTAAATCAATGGCGATTTTCGCCAGGGCTTCGACGGAAAAACTCATTGTCGCCTCATTGTCATTTTGACAATAAAAAGAGTCATAATGACTATTATGACCATTGTCTTTTTGACATCAATAGTTTTAATGAAAATATTAAAACATTAAAAATCAAATAATTAAAAATTGGCACGCACCTTGATATAAGCAACATATCTGTTTTTAAACCATGCTGAATTTATTGAGGTTGCTATGTCAATTCTGGTTAAGAATAACATTCATTGGGTGGGCCAACGTGACTGGGAAGTCCGTGATTTTCACGGAACCGAATACAAAACGCTGCGTGGCAGCAGCTATAACAGCTATCTCATCCGGGAAGAACAAAATGTGCTGATCGATACCGTCGACCATAGATTCAGTCGCGAGTTCGTGCAGAATCTGCGCGGCGAAATTGACCTCGCCGATATCGATTACATCATTATTAACCATGCCGAAGAAGACCATGCCGGCGCGCTGACCGAACTGATGGCGCAGATCCCGGACACCCCGATTTACTGTACCGCCAATGCCATCGACTCCATCAACGGCCATCACCATCATCCGGAGTGGAACTTTAATGTGGTGAAAACCGGCGACAGCCTGGATATCGGCAACGGCAAGCAATTGATCTTCGTGGAAACGCCGATGCTGCACTGGCCGGACAGCATGATGACCTACATGACTGGCGATGCCGTGCTGTTCAGCAACGACGCCTTTGGCCAGCACTACTGCGATGAACGTCTGTTCAACGACGAAGTGGACCAGAACGAACTGTTCGAACAGTGCCAGCGCTACTACGCCAACATCCTGACCCCGTTCAGCCGTCTGGTCACGCCTAAAATCACCGAGATCCTCAGCTTCAACCTGCCGGTAGAGATGATAGCCACCTCCCACGGCGTGGTATGGCGCGATAACCCAACGCAGATCGTTGAGCTGTACCTGAAATGGGCGGCGGACTATCAGGAAGACCGGATCACCCTTTTCTATGACACCATGTCCAACAACACCCGCATGATGGCCGACGCGATTGCCCAGGGCATCAATGAAGTTGACCCGAACGTGGCGGTGAAAATCTTTAACGTCGCCCGCAGCGATAAAAACGACATTTTGACCAACGTGTTCCGCTCAAAAGGCGTGCTGGTCGGTACCTCAACCATGAACAACGTAATGATGCCGAAAATTGCCGGTCTGGTGGAAGAGATGACCGGCCTGCGTTTTCGTAACAAACACGCCAGCGCCTTTGGTTCCCACGGCTGGAGCGGCGGCGCGGTTGACCGTCTGTCCACGCGTTTGCAGGACGCGGGATTTGAAATGTCCCTGAGCCTGAAGGCCAAATGGCGTCCGGATCGCGACGCCCTGGCGCTGTGCCGCGAACACGGTCGCGAAATCGCCCGTCAGTGGGCCCTCTCCCCGCTGCCGCATAACCAGGAGAACGCCACGGCTTGCGCAGCGGCAGCCACCGTTGATTGCGGTCCGAAAATGCAGTGCGGCGTTTGCCAGTGGATTTACGATCCAGCGAAAGGTGAACCGAACCAGGATGTCCAGCCCGGCACGCCGTGGAGCGAAGTCCCGGATAACTTCCTGTGCCCTGAGTGTTCTCTGGGTAAAGATGTGTTTGATGTTCTGGCATCGGAGGCAAAATGAGTGCTGGCATCGTTATCATCGGTTCGGGCTTCGCGGCCCGTCAGCTGGTGAAAAATATCCGCAAACAGGACCTGCAAATCCCGCTGACGTTAATAGCCGCCGACAGTATGGATGAGTACAACAAACCGGATCTCAGCCATGTGGTCAGTCGCAAACAGAACGCCGACGATCTGACCCTGCAAACGGCGGGAGAGTTCGCTGAGCAATATTGTTTGCGCCTGTTTCCGCACACCCGGATAAGCGAGATCGACGCCGATAATCAGGTGGTGAAGAGCCGGGCGCGCGAGTGGCCCTATGACAAGCTGGTGCTGGCCACCGGCGCGATGCCGTTTATTCCGCCGGTGCCAGGACGCGAGCTGATGCTGACCCTGAACAGCCAGCAGGAATACGGCGCGGCGCAGAGCCAGCTACGCGACGCCAGGCGGGTGCTGATTGTCGGCGGCGGCCTGATTGGCTGCGAGCTGGCGATGGATTTCTGCCGCGCCGGGAAAGCGGTGACAGTAGTGGATAACGCCGCCAGCGTGCTGTCGGCGCTGACGCCGCCGGAGGTGATTAGTCGTTTACAGCATCATCTGACCGATAGGGGCGTACATCTGATGCTGAAATCGCAACTTAAAAGCCTGGAGCAGCGCACTGATGGTATTCGCGTCACTGTGGACCGTGAACGCACGGTGGTCGTTGATGCGGTGGTCGCTGCTGCCGGTTTGCGCCCGGAAACAGCGCTGGCGCGGCATGCGGGCCTGAAGATTAATCGCGGCGTAGTGGTAAACAGCCAGTTGCAAACCAGCCATCCGGCGATATACGCCCTCGGCGACTGCGCGGAAATCAACGGGATGATCCTGCCGTTCCTGCAGCCGACTCTGCTGAGCGCCATCTGCCTGAGCAAAAATCTGCTGTCCTGGCAGAGCGAACTAAAACTGCCGCCGATGCTGGTGAAAGTCAAAACGCCGGATTTACCGCTGCACCTGGCGGGCGATACGCTGCGTGAGGATCTGACGTGGAATATCGTTGCCGCTAAAAACAGTATGGTGGCGAAAGGCGTGGATGCCGAAAACCAGTTGCGTGCTTTTGTGGTCAGCGAGGACCGCATGAAAGACGCCTTTAGCCTGCTCAAACAACTGGCCAGCTAAATGGCCAGAACGGACGTTATTCCCGGAGGCGGCCAATTTCCCTTACCGCTTCCGGGAGACTATCCCCAATCTACCTGGCCAGCTTGTCGTAACCGCGCCAGCGATAGTTAAGCACCGACAACACCCAGCAGGCCACAAATAGCCCCACCACGGCAAACCCCGCATCGCCAAGATGATCATTTAATGCGCCAATCCAGCGCCATACTCCGCCGCTCAGGGAAAACTTATCCATCAACAGCCCCAGCGCCTCCAGGCCGCCGATAAACAGCGCCACCACCACTGAAGTACCGGTAATGGTCATATTGTAATAGAGCTTGCGCTGGGGTTTGCTGAACGCCCAGCCGTAGGCGCCGACCATCAGCACGTTATCGAGCGTATCCACCAGCGCCATCCCGCTGGCGAACAGCGCCGGAAAAACCATAATCGACCAGATCGACATCCCGCTCGACGCGCTGGCGGCGGAAATCCCCAGCACGCCGATCTCCGTCGCCGTATCAAAGCCGAGACCAAACAGAAATCCCACCAGATACATCTGCCAGCTGCGGCTGATGAGGCGAAAGGTTTTGGCAAACAGCCAGCTCATCATGCCGCCGCTGGCCGCCACCTCATCGCTGACCTTTTCGCCCTGCTTCCACGCCTGAAAGCTGCGCCAGACGCTGCGCAGAATAACCAGGTTGATAAACGCCATCACCAACAAAAACAGCGCCGACACGGCGGTACCGATCACGCTGCCGGTATCGTGAAACCAGCTCATCTGCTGGCCGAATGCGGTAGCCGTAGCGGCAATCGCCGCCGAAGCCAGCACCACAATCGACGAGTGCCCCAGCGAAAACCATGCGCCAACGGCGAAAGGCCGTCGCCCCTGCTGCATCATTTTGCGCGTAACATTATCGATCGCCGCGATATGATCGGCATCCACCGCATGACGCAGACCGTATCCCCAGGCCAGCAGGTTGGCGGCCATCAGCGCGCCGCTATCGCCAAATGCCGCAAACGCCCAGATCCAGGCCAGCAAATTGGCCACAATTAACACCATCACCAGCGCCGTCGCGCGCGGCTGCTGACGCAAAATCGTCACTATCATGTTGCTATCCTTTAAGACTGCAGGCGGGCTGCGGCGATAACCGCCTGGCCGAGAGCAATCGCGCCATCGCCAGCAGGAAACTGCTGCGGAAAGAGCAGAGTAAAATCGGCCAGATAAAAGGTCAATCGCGCCACCAACAATCGGTTATGCAGCACGCCGCCGCCAAAGGCCAGGGTGGAGATCTTCTGCGCGCGCGCGTAATCACGGGCCATTGCCGCCAGCCCGCGGGCCAGGGCGTCATGAAATGCCCACGCCTTCTGCGCCGGAGTGGCCTGCCAGGCCAGCCACTGTCGCCAGAAAGTGGATAAATCCAGCGCGCCGTCGCGCCACGGCAATGTCACCGGGTGGTCAATACCTTTGCAGGTCGCCGCCAGCGCTTCCAGCCGACAGGCCGCCTCGCCCTCATAACTCAGGCCTGGCGGCGCGCAGCCCAGGGCACAAGCGACAGCATCAAACAGACGCCCGCACGACGACGCTTTCGGCGCATTAATGCCGCGCTCGATAGCCCGCGCCAGCAGCGGCCAGTTTTGCTGGCGCAGCGCCGCGGTTTCGGCATAGTTCTGCCACTCAGGCACAAACGCCAGACAGTGGGCGAGCAGATTGCGCCACGGCTGACGGGCGGCAAGATCGCCGCCGGGCAACGCCACCGCGGGCAATCCGCCGAGACGCTGGCACTCCCGGTAGTTGACCCGCAGGCACTCGCCGCCCCATAGCTCCCCGTTTTCCCCCATGCCGATGCCATCCAGCGTCAGGGCGATAACGTCGCCGCCATCCAGCGGCCAGCGATGCTCGGCGAGACACGCGGCCGCATGGGCATGATGATGTAAAACGTGCTCCACCGGCAGCGCCAGCGATGCCGCCCACTGCGAGACGCGATAGCCGGGATGGGTATCAGCCACCACCTGCTGCGGCGTAAAAGCGTAAATCGCCTGCATCAGGTGCAACGCCCGCCGCCACTGCGCCTCCACGCCCTCATCGTCAAGATCGCCGAAGTGCTGACTGAGCACCGCTTCGTTTCCGCGCAGCAGGCAGAAAGTATTTTTCATATCCGCGCCGAGGGCCAACAGCGGCGGCGCATCGTGGAACCCCGGCGGCAGCGTCAGCGCGTCCGGCACGTAGCCGCGGGCGCGGCGCAGCATTTCGCCGCTTTGCCGCGCCACGGAATCATCCATCCGCTGCACAATCTCACGGTTATGCAGCAGAAACCCGTCGGCAATCCCGGCTAAATCCGCCAGCGCCTGGTCATTGCTTAGCGCTGGCGGGCGGCCGCTGAGGTTGCCGGAAGTCATCACCAGGGGGCGCGCCAGCGCCTGCGAAAGCAAATGCTGCAGCGGATTCGAGGGCAGCATTCCCCCGACGTCAATAAGCCCTGGCGCAATGAGATCGCACAGGCCATCAACCTGCGCTTTGTCCAGCAGCACAATCGGCGCGGCGGGGGAAGTCAACAGCTTCACCGCCTGGTCAGAGAGTCCCGCCGTCGTCGCCAGCATCACCGCCAGCGGTTTGGCCGGACGACGTTTACGTGCCCGCAGCGTCGCCACCGCATGGCGGTTTCCGGCATCGCACACCAGGTGGAAACCGCCCAGCCCCTTCACCGCCACAATCTCTCCCGCCATCAGGCGAGCAATCGCCGTGTCTAAAGCGCTCTCTCCGAACAGAGCGCCCTCCGCGCCGCGCCACTCCAGCCGCGGCCCGCATTCAGCGCAGGCCACAGGCTGAGCATGAAAGCGGCGATCGGCAGGATCGCCATATTCCGCCGCGCAGACGGGACAAAGAGGGAACGGCGACATCGAGGTTAACGGTCGGTCGTAGGGCATGGCGCGAATAATGGTAAAACGCGGCCCGCAGTGGGTGCAGTTAATAAACGGGTAGCGGTAGCGACGATCCTGCGGATCGTTCATCTCCGCAAGACACGCCGGGCAGGTGGCGGCATCGGGCACGATCTGGGTGCGCATACTCCCGGCTCCGCTTTGGCGGATAGAGAAAGCTGGGGGAGTCACGTCCCAGACAAACGGCCGGGTTTCGGTACTGTCAATACGCGCCAGCGGCGGACAGCGTCGGGTTAACGCGGCGAGAAACAGCGCGTCATCACTGGCAAGGCGCACCAGCACGCCATCGCCGTCATTACACACGTCGCCGCGCAGACCCAGTTGCTGCGCCAGTTGCCAGACAAAGGGGCGAAATCCCACCCCCTGCACTTTGCCGCGAATGCGGATTTGCACCCCGTTCAGCATGCGGTCGGGTTACCAGCTCAGCGCCGTACGATGGCGCTTTTCGTTATTCATCTGTTCGAGTTTGCCGCGATCGACGCACATCAGCGCGTGAGTCGGGCAGGCATCCATACAGGCCGGTCCCGCCTCGCGATGGTAGCAGAGGTCGCACTTGTTGGCTTCGGCTTTATCCGCCACTATGTTCAACCCTGCTCCGCTGTGGCGGATAACCGGACGCACCACCACCTCCATCGCGCCATACGGGCAGGCCACCACGCAGGTCTTACAGCCGATACAGCGCTCCTGCATGACGTGGACAAAATCTTTGTCGCGGCCAATCGCCCCGTTCGGACAGGCGTTGGCGCACGGGGCGTCTTCGCACTGACGACAGGCGGTAGCCGTCGAGACATTGACGCCTTTAATCACATGAATACGCGGTAAAAAGTTTTTTGGCGTCAGCGCGGCGCAATCCTGATTTTCCTGATGAGAAACCACGCAGGCCACTTCACAGGTGCGGCAGCCGATGCACTTGCTCGCGTCGGCGATAATGAAACGGTTCATCCATTTCTCCAGCGGTAAGAAGGTTACCCGCCAAAGTATGCATAATATATTCCAGTTTTTACCTTATTGATAATAAAGGAAATAAACCAATAAAAGACTGTCATCGTCAGTTGTGACGATGACAGATGACGACGTCAGGCAAAGGGTCCGGGAATAATGGAGCCGCGTTCCATTAGCGCGCCGGGGAAGGTTTGCTGATATTTCAGATCCCCGCCGTCGAGCATAAATATCAGGCGGTTAATACTCTCTTTAATCATCTCCGTTACCGGCACTTTAACGCTGGAGAGCGCGGGCACCATAAACGGGGCCAGCACAATATCGTCAAACCCCACCACCGACACCTGCTCCGGCACCTTAACGCCAAGCTGATGCAGTTGTTTCATCGCGCCAATCGCCATATCGTCATTACTCGCCACCAGCGCGCTGTAGCTGGCATTGCGCTGGCGCAGCGTCTCCACCCCTGCCGCGCCGGTTTCCGGCGTCCAGCGCCCTTCGACGATCAAATCATTATTCAGGGCAATACCGTGACGGGCCAGCGCGTCCTTATAGCCGGAGAGGCGCTCGACCCCGGTCGGTGAATCCAGCGAACCGGTAATAAAAGCGATATCGCGATGCCCAAGCGCAATCAGCTTTTCTACCGCCATCTGCGCCGAGGCTTTTTGATCGGACCAGACGCAGTGGCTGGCGTTACGGCGCAGACGGCGGTTCAATACCATAATAGGCTGATTATGATCCTCAATGATCTCATCCATCTCATCAACGCTGAGAAAGCGCGGATAGATAATAATCGCGTCACAGCGCAGATCGAGCAGATACTGGATCGCTTCCCGCTCCTCCTCCGCGCTGTGCTTGCCGTCGGCGAGGATTAACTGCCGCCCTTTATCTTCGGTCATCCGCGCCACATGATAGAGCAGCTCGCTAAAATAGACGCCGTGATAGAGGGTGTTGGTCACCACCAGCCCGAGGGTCTGGGTCTTTTTGGTCGCCAGATTGCGCGCCAGCAGATTAGGCCGATAGCCGCTTTCAGCCACCGCCTGGAATACGCGATCTTTGGTCTCCTGGCTGACATAGCCATTCCCTGAGAGAACCCGCGAAACGGTGGCCTTCGATACCCCCGCGCGCTTCGCTACCTCCAGCATCGTTGCCATGTGGTTATTCCTGTTGCCAATGTTGCCCGCAGTGTACTGCACCTGCGGTGTTTTTTCAGCATCTGCCCCCATCCCGCCCGCGCTTACAAAGCGATCAAAATCACAAAATTAATATTTTCTTTTTTTAACTCTTGCTGATGAAAATGAAACTAATCATGATTTTGTGGAACCGGTTTCCTATATATGCATGGTGCCGCGCTGTTCTACCGCGCGGCGACAGGCCAGTACCCCATTGATAAACAGGATAAAATCCGATGTCTAAAAATTATGCCGCCCTGGCGCAGCAAATTATCGTGGCGATTGGCGGCGTGGATAACGTCACCGCCGTCACTCACTGTATGACGCGCCTGCGCTTCGTGGTCAAAGACAACCAACAGGTCGATAGCGCCACCCTGAAGGGACTGAAAGGCGTACTCGGCGTGGTGCGCAGCGATAACCAGTGCCAGGTGATCATCGGCAATACCGTCTCCCAGGCGTACCGTGAAGTGGTGGCCTTGCTGCCGGGGGATCTGCGCCCTGCTGAACCACAGGGTAAACCGCCCGTCACGTTAAAACGCATCGGCGCCGGGATCCTCGACGCGCTGATCGGTACCATGTCACCGCTGATCCCGGCCATTATCGGCGGATCGATGGTCAAACTGCTGGCGATGATCCTCGAAATGACCGGCGTGTTGCCAAAAGGCGCGCCAACCCTGACCATTCTGACGGTGATTGGCGACGGCGCATTCTTCTTCCTGCCGCTGATGGTGGCGGCTTCCGCGGCGGTAAAATTCAAAACCAATATGTCGCTGGCGATTGCCATCGCCGGGGTACTGGTGCACCCGAGCTTTATCGATCTGATGGCGAAAGCCGCCCAGGGCGAGCACGTTGAGTTTGCCTTTATTCCGGTGACGGCGGTGAAATATACCTACACCGTGATCCCGGCACTGGTAATGACCTGGTGTCTCTCTTACATCGAACGCTGGGTCGACCGTATTACCCCGGCAGTAACCAAAAACTTCCTTAAACCGATGCTCATCGTGCTGATTGCCGCCCCGCTGGCGATTCTGCTGATTGGCCCGCTTGGGATCTGGATCGGTAGCGCCATCTCCGCGCTGGTTTATACAATTCATAGTTATCTGGGCTGGCTGTCGGTAGCCATTATGGGCGCGTTGTGGCCGCTGCTGGTGATGACCGGGATGCACCGCGTCTTTACGCCGACGATCATTCAAACCATTGCCGAAACCGGTAAAGAAGGTATGGTGATGCCGTCGGAAATCGGCGCAAACCTGTCGCTGGGCGGCTCATCGCTGGCGGTGGCGTGGAAAACCAAAAACCCGGAACTACGGCAGACGGCGCTGGCGGCGGCGGCCTCCGCGATTCTGGCAGGGATTTCCGAACCGGCGCTGTACGGTGTGGCGGTGCGTCTCAAGCGCCCGCTGATCGCCAGCCTGATCAGCGGCTTTGTCTGCGGCGCAGTAGCCGGAATTGCCGGGCTCGCCAGCCACTCAATGGCGGCGCCGGGCCTGTTTACCAGCGTTCAGTTCTTCGATCCGGCCAATCCGATGACCATCGTCTGGGTCTTTGGCGTTATGGCGCTGGCTATCGTACTGTCTTTCATTCTGACGCTGATACTCGGTTTCGAAGATATTCCGCCTGAAGAGGCCGATGCCAGACAGCGCCAGGCCAGCCCCCTGGCATCACACGCCTGAACACAATTTTATTAACGAGGTAACGCATGGCGACTTTTCCACAGGGATTTTTATGGGGCGGCGCACTAGCCGCCAACCAGTCTGAAGGAGCATATCTGGAGGGTGGTAAGGGACTGACCACCGTCGATACCATTCCCCACGGCGCTCACCGCCTGCCGATTAAGCTGGGGCTGGAGAAGCGATTCGAACTGCGCGACGATGAGTTCTACCCGAGCCACGAGGCCATCGATTTTTATCATCGTTATAAAGAGGATATCGCCCTGCTGGCGGAGATGGGTTTCAGCGTCTTCCGCACCTCCATCGCCTGGAGCCGTCTGTTTCCGCAGGGCGATGAGCTGGAGCCAAATCAGGAAGGGATCGCCTTTTATCGCTCGCTGTTCGAAGAGTGCAAAAAGTACAATATTGAGCCGCTGGTAACGCTGTGCCACTTCGACGTGCCGATGCATCTGGTGACTGAATACGGCTCCTGGCGCGATCGTAAAATGGTGGCGTTTTTCACCCGCTACGCCCGCACCTGTTTTGAAGCCTTTGACGGTTTAGTCAAATACTGGCTTACCTTCAATGAAATCAACATTATGCTGCATAGCCCGTTTTCCGGGGCCGGTCTGGTGTTTGCAGAGGGTGAGAATCAGGATCAGGTGAAATATCAGGCCGCACACCATGAACTGGTGGCCAGCGCCTTAGCCACCAAAATCGCCCACGAGGTGAACCCGCAAAATCAGGTCGGCTGTATGCTGGCGGGCGGCAATTTCTATCCATACTCCTGTAAGCCGGAAGACGTATGGATGGCGCTGGAGAAAGATCGCGAGAATTTGCTCTTTATCGATGTCCAGGCGCGCGGCGCGTACCCGGTGTGGGCGGCGCGGGTATTCCGCGAGAAAGGGGTAACCCTCGTCAAAGAAGCGGGCGATGATGAGATTCTGCACAATACCGTCGATTTCGTCTCCTTCAGCTATTACGCTTCCCGCTGCGCTTCGGCGGAGATGAACGCCAGTAACACCAACGCCGCCAATATCGTCAAGTCGCTGAAGAACCCGTATATTCAGGCCAGCGAATGGGGCTGGGGTATCGACCCGCTCGGTCTGCGCATCACCATGAATATGATGTATGACCGCTATCAGAAGCCACTGTTTCTTGTGGAGAACGGTCTCGGCGCGCGCGATGAGATTGACGCCAACGGTGAGATTAACGATGACTATCGCATTAGTTATTTGCGCGAGCATATTAAAGCGATGGGCGATGCTATTGAAGACGGCATTCCAGTGATAGGCTACACCAGTTGGGGCTGTATCGACCTGGTTTCCGCCTCTACCGGCGAGATGAGCAAGCGTTACGGCTTCGTGTACGTTGACCGCGACGATGCGGGTCAGGGTACGCTGGCGCGTAAGCGCAAGAAGTCATTCTGGTGGTACAAGAAAGTGATTGCGAGTAACGGGGAAGATCTGGCGTAAACATAGTGTGCCGGATGGCGGCGTGCTTTATCCGGCCTACAAGAAACGCGCCGTATGCAGGCCGGATAAGCGTTAGCGCCATCCGGCATCACAAACGACGCCTACTCCTCGTCCTCAGCAACCAACTGCTCAAATCCACCATTCCCCTGCCATCCTTCAAGACGCTGATAAACCACCTCAACCGCGTCTTTAATCGCTTGCGTCATCGGATAATAAAAACCGACGATATCTGGCTGAATGCCTAAGAAAATCACCTCGCCGATATCCTCTTTCAACTGATCGATAAGGTAGTTCAGCGGCATATTGTGGGTGGTCATCAGAAACATCTCGGCGATATCGTCCGGGTCAACGATGCGGATCTCGCCGGGATTCAGCCCCATATCGGTAGCATCGACGATCAACAGGCGATCCGGGCGCAATTCGCGAATGGCGACGATATCGTTTTCCGGGGTGCTACCGCCGTCAATAACAACCCAGTTGCCTTTAGGCTGCGCGGCGCACATTTCCGCCAGCAGCGGGCCCGCGCCGTCATCGCCCATCATGCTATTGCCGACACAGAGTAAAACATCAGTCATGGAGTCTCCTCACCATCAGGTAAATCGCGCTCTCCTCGTGAATATCATGCAGCATACTGAGCATCGTTTTGCTCCACGCCTGCTGCTCAGGGGTCTGCCTGACCAGCGCTTTATCGAAGGCGTGGGCAAGCATCGACACATGATTACTGTCGATGACGATCTCGCCATACTTCGGCACACCGGCCATTTTGTGATGCGCGACGCTGCCCTCTTCCAGAGTGGCAATCCACGCCAGATACGCCTCCCACGGACAGCTTAGCGCCGCCTCCAGACAGTCGATAACGCCGAGGTGGTGGCCAATCGCCAGGCTATAATAAACCACCTGCTGCGCCTGGTCAGGCGTGGCGTCGTTTTCATCAATAAATTTACGGCTCAGCTGACTGAACACCACCGTCTCGCTCATCGGATACGCGCTCCCTCAACCACCTGATTAAGATGGGTGACGATTTCCGTCAGACGCGGATCGCTTTCCGCCTCCAGCCAGCGCGCCACCTGATGATCGCCCAGCCCCAGCAGGCGCATATAGTCATCGGCAATCTGCCGACCGTAGCGATACCCTGCCAGACGACGCGCTTCGCGGTCGACACGCACGCGCAGCGGCTGCACCATCTCCGGGTGGAGAAGCCCGGTTGGCTGTTCGTCCAGCTCGCCCGGCAGACGGGCGTGGATCTTCTGCTCCAGCAGACCCAGCGCCATCGCGAAGCCGTACAGCGTTGCGGCGGGCGTCGGCGGGCAGCCGGGAATATACACATCCACCGGCACAATTTTGTCGGTACCGCCCCAGACGCAATAAAGATCGTGGAAGATACCGCCGCTGTTACCGCAGGCACCGTACGAAATGCAGATTTTCGGGTCCGGCGCGGACTGCCAGGCGCGCAGCGCCGGCGAACGCATCGCGCGCGTCACCGCCCCGGTAAACAGCAAAATATCCGCATGTCGCGGCGACGGCACCACTTTGATGCCAAAACGTTCGGCATCAAACAGCGGCGACAGAGTAGCGAAAATTTCGATTTCACAACCGTTGCAGCCGCCGCAGTCCACGCGGTAGACGTAGGCGGAACGCTTAATTTTCTTCAGCAGCGATGCTTTCATGCTGGCGATGGACTCATCCACCGTCATCGGTAGCGGAATGCCATTTTCATCGCGCGGGCCTAATAAGTTGCTCATCAGCAGGCCTCTCTCATATGGCGGGTCAGTTCAATACGATCGGACGGCAGCAGGCATTTCTGGCGCTTACACTCCGGGCAGGTTTCAAAGCTTTCGCGATGGCGCTCAGCGCGGGTGTCCCCGTTGTGCTTCAGTAACGCGATGGTGTAGTCGATCTCTTTTTGCACGGCGAACGGGCGTGCGCATACCCGACAGCGGCAAATGTCGAAACGCGACTGCTGAAGGAAATCCTCTTTTTTCCACACCGCCAGCTCATACTCCTGCGAGAGCGTAATCGCCGCCGTCGGGCACACTTCCTCGCAGCGGGCGCAAAAGATGCAGCGCCCGAGGTTGAACTGCCATGCCAGTTCGCCGGTAGCGAGGTCGGTTTCAACCGTCAGCGCATTCGACGGACAGGCATTGACGCAGGCGGCGCAGCCAATGCACTGCTGCGGGTTATGATCTGGCTTGCCGCGGAAGTTTTTATCGACCGCAATCGGCTCCAGCGGATACGACGACGTCGGCGCCCCGGTTTTGATGACTTTTTTGATAAAGGTAAACATGGCGATTCCTTATTTCAGCGGCGAGTTTTTACGCTCAATGCTGTAGCGCTCAAGTTCTTTGTACGGCACCACTTTGCTCTTCTTCTTACGCACATCCACCACGGTCATACGGTCAGTACAGGAGTAGCAAGGGTCGAGGCTGCCGATGATCAGCGGCGCGTCGGAGACCGTGTTACCGCGCAGCATATAGCGCAGGGTCGGCCAGTTGGCGTAGGTCGCCGCCCGGCAGCGCCAGCGGTACAGCTTCTGGTTGTCGCCGGTCATGCTCCAGTGGATATCATCCCCACGCGGTGCTTCGGCAAAGCCCAGCGCAAAGCGATGCGGAATATAGGTGAAGCCCTCGACTATCAGCGGGCCGTCCGGCAGGTTATCGAGACCGAAGTCGATCATATTCAGCGCGGTGTAGACTTCATTGATACGCACTTTCAGACGGGAGATGACGTCACAGCCCTGCTCGCTGTGCACTTCCATCGGCAGCAGGCCATAGCCGACAAACGGGTGATCGGCGCGGGTATCGCGGGCGTGGCCGCTGGCGCGCACCATCGGCCCGACGTTACTGAAGTCACGGGCGATTTCCGGATCGAGGCGACCAATACCGACGGTTCGCTGCGCCATGTTCGGCGTGCTGAGCAGCATATCCACCAGCTCCTGCACCTCCCGGCGCATCTGCTGCGCCAGTTGACGGGTCTGGATCATGTCCGCTTTCAGCAGATCGCGACGAATCCCGCCGATCAGGTTCATCCCGTAGGTTTTACGCGCCCCGGTCAGGATCTCCGCCATTTTCATCGACGTTTCACGCACGCGGAAGAACTGCATAAAGCCAGAATCAAAACCAGTGAAGTGACAGGCCAGGCCGAGATTCAGCAGGTGCGAATGCAGGCGCTCAACTTCCAGCAGGATGGCGCGGATCATCTGCGCGCGTTCCGGCACCACGATGCCCATCGCGTTTTCAACGGAGGTGGTATACGCGGTGCTGTGGGCAAAGCCGCAGATGCCGCACACGCGGTCCGACAGGAAGGTAACTTCGTTGTAGCCCATACGGGTTTCCGCCAGTTTCTCCATACCGCGATGGACATAGAACAGACGGTAGTCGGCGTCGATAATGTTTTCGCCGTCGACAAACAGACGAAAGTGGCCCGGTTCATCAGAAGTGACGTGCAGCGGGCCGATCGGCACCACCTTATTTTTCTTGTCACCCAGTTCGTTGATAAATTCGTAGGTTTCGTCATCGACGACTGGCGCCGGGCGCTGGCGGTAATCCATGCTGTCTTTACGCAGCGGATAGAGTTCATCCGGCCAGTCGTCCGGCAGCACCAGCCGGCGTTCGTCAGGCAGGCCGACCGGCACCAGGCCATACATATCGCGAACTTCACGCTCGCCCCACACGGCTGCGGGCACCCGTGGCGTCACCGACGGATATTCCGCTTTACTGGCGTCCACCTCCACGCGTACGGTGATCCAGCATTTCGTCCCCTGTTCCATCGACAACACATAGTAAACGGCATAATGACCGTTGAGTTTACGTTCGTCATTGCCAAACAGCACCGACAGCCAGCCGCCCTGCTGATAGTAGAGATATTCCACCACTTCCGGCAGATAGTTCACCTTCACGGTGAGGGTCAGCTGATCTTTGGTCTGCCAGGCTTCATCCAGCACCACGCCGGGAAAGGCCTGATGCAGCGCGGCAAGATAGTGTTGACCGATTTTTTCTTCAGACATGCTCAAACTCTCTTAAATCACGCCACCAGCAAGGAGACGAAGGCTAAAAAGGCAAAACCAAACCCGGCCCAGGTGACGCGGGAAACGGCGCAAAAGCGCAGGCGCGCCATGCTGTTTTCAAACAGGGCAATCACCAGCACGCCGACAATCGGCTTGACGACGGCAAGTACCAGCGCCAGCAGCAGTCCACTCGCGCTGAAGGTCTCCATCTGTCCCCACGGGATAAACACGCCGACGAACATCTGCAATACCACCAGTTGTTTGAGACCGATCCCCCACTTCAGCACCGCGAAGCCGCTGCCGCTGTATTCGGTCAGCGGGCCTTCCTGCAACTCCTGCTCCGCTTCCGCCAGATCAAACGGCAGTTTGCCCATCTCGATAAAGGTGGCGAATGCGCAGGCGCACAGCGCCAGCATCAGCGGAATGCTGCGCGCTATCGGCCAGTGGTAAATCGTGTCGGTGATATTGCTGATGTGCGTGGAACCGGCCACCTGCGCCGCCACCCACAGGCCGAGCAGCAGGATGGGCTCCACCAGTACGCCGAGCATCGCTTCCCGGCTTGCGCCGATCGCGGTAAACGGGCTACCGGTATCAAGGCCGGAAATAGCGAAGAAGAAGCGAGCGATAGCGAACAGATAGATCAGGGTGATCAGATCGCCCAGTTGCGGCAGCGGCGACCTCACTGTCACCACCGGCAGCGCGGTGGCGATAGTCAGCATCACGCCGACCATCACGTACGGCATCAGACGAAAGACCCAGCCGGAATCCGCGGGCGCCACGCTCTGCCGCCCGAGGAGTTTGATCAGGTCGCGATACTCCTGCAAAACGCCCGGACCGCGGCGGTTATGCAGACGCGCGCGGGCGACGCGGGTAATGCCAGACAGCAACGGCGCGGCGGCGAACAGCGCCAGAGCCTGCAAGAATGCAATCACCAGGTTCATTTTCAGGCTCCTCGGGAAATCATAATCACCACCAGCACCGCCAGTTCAACCAGCGCTACGCCGCGAAACAGCGCAGGCGCGGAATCGCTCTGCCAGCCGGAAATCCGTACGGGCGCGGCGGTACGTTGCCAGCGGGGGAGCAGACGCGCCGGATGCAACCAGTGACGCAGTTTAAAAACCGGCGCAAAAGCCTCTTTCACCGGCATGGCGAAACCGTGGGCGGTAACAACCATCGATTTCTCATGGTTGTAGCCACAGACCCAGGCCGTGCCGCGCGTGCGGGCAGGCAGACGATCGCCTTTAAAGAAGAGCATCAACAGCAGCGGCAACAGCGGACAGGCAATGAGCAGGAGGGCTATCAGCGGCTGGGAAACCACGCTTGAAGCCTCAGCATGAGCCGGGAAAACGCGCCCGACAAGCGGTAACAGCAGCGGCGCGGCGACTCCGCCAATCACGCAGCAGATGGCGGCCAGCGCCACGCTAAAGGTCATCAGCCGCGGCGCGCAGGTCGCGTTCTCCGCCTCCGGGCTGCGCGGTGCGCCAAGGAAAGCGACGCCATAGACTTTCGCCATACACATCACCGCCAGCGCGCCGGTCACCGCCAGGCCTGTCGCCAGTAGCGGCCCAAGCAGACGACCAATAAACACCTCGCCCGTGCTCATCCGGAAGAAAGACTGATAGATAACCCACTCTCCGGCGAAACCATTCAGCGGCGGCAGCGCAGCCATCGCCATCAGGCCCACCAGCATGGAGAGCGAAATCAGCGGCATTTTCTTGCCTATCCCGCCGAGTTTTTCGATATCGCGATGGCCGGTGCGAAACCACACCGCCCCCGCGCCGAGAAACAACGTGGTTTTAAACAAACTATGGTTGATGAGGTGATACATACCGCCAATAAAGCCCAGCGCCATCAGCGCCGGGTTATGGCTGGCGATGCCGGTGACGAAGGCGCCGAAACCGAGCAGAATAATGCCGATGTTTTCCAGAGTGTGGTACGCCAGCAGCCGCTGAATATTGTGCTCCATCAGGGCGTACAATCCGCCGACGAATGCGGTGATCATTCCCAGCACCAGCAACATCACGCCCCACCACAGCGGCGGCACGCTCCCGGCCAGCGACACCGTCAGAATGCCGTACAGGCCAACCTTCATCACCACCGTGGAGAACAGCGCGGCGGCCGGGGCGCTGGCGCCCGCATGGGCCTGCGGCGCCCAGCCGTGGAGCGGGATAACACCGGCCAACAGCGCAAAACCGATCAGCCCAGGCAGCCACAGCAGCGCGTTTTGCGGAGCGTCCATCGCCAGTTGCGTAATCTGCGCCAGTTCAAGCGTGCCGTAGAACGACCAGACCAGCCAGCAGCTCCAGGCCAGCAGCAGAGTGCCAAACCGCCCCAACGCAAACCACAGTTTGCCGGACTGTGGGCAGCCGGTAAGGAAAGCGGCGCAGAGAGCCATAATCTCCGCCATCACCACCAGCGCGCCAAAGTTAGTGACAACCACCGCGCTGGCGGCGGCAGCCAGCAGCAGGTTCACCAGCAGGCCGTTAGCCTTCACCTGCGGGTGGCGATGCCAGGAAATATTAAACAGGGAAATCGGCAGCGCCGACAGGCCAATCGCCAGCAGCCACAGGGCGTTGACGCCGCCAATCCGAATGCTCAGATGCAGCATCTGCAACATGCCGTCGTCTCCGTGCTCCGGCATCAACAGCGCCGTTCCGCCCGCCAGCGCCAGCATGATGCTGGCGACCGCGCCGCCCACCCCGGCAATCGCGCCGCTCAGCGGTTTACGCAGCGTGAACAGAAACGCCAGCACCGCGCTGGCGGCGTACCAGACCACCGCCTGATTCACTAAGGCAATCACACTCATTTCACATCCCCTTGTTGCGCCTGAAACCGCGACAGATCGCCGAAGTCGGTATGAAAGGCCAGTTGCCGCTTACGCTTGTTGGCCTGGGCGATATCACGAATATCCACCAGCATCAACGCTTTGGTCGGGCAGGTCCGTACACACGCCGGGCCCTGTTCATCGAAATGGCACAGGTCGCATTTGACGGCGACGGCACGCACGCCCGGCAGCCAATCGAGCAAAGCGCTGACGCGGGACTGGGCCGGTGGCGCGGCGGGGGCCATCGGCGTATTGGCATTAGCCGGAATATCCAGCGGACGGCTGCCGGAAAACGCAATAGCGCCGAACGGGCAGGCGATTGCGCATAACTTGCAGCTTACGCACAGGCTTTCATTGAGCTGTACCGCGCCATTGACGCGATTAATCGCGTTGACCGGGCATACGACAGCACAGGGCGCATCTTCGCAGTGGTGGCACATCTGCGGCGCGGATTCTTTTTCATTGCGCATCAACCGCAAGCGGGGCGCAGATTGCAGGCCCTGCTGGCGGTGAGTCTCAGCGCAGGCGGCTTCGCAGGTACGACAGCCGATACAAACGGTGGAGTCAGCAATTACAAAACGGTTCACCGGGTCATCCTCAGGTGAAAGTCATTTTTGACGAAAACAGGCTACGTAAGTGTCAATTTCGACACTTATCGACACCTGGCGATTAACGGGCCAGCGTCAGACGGCTTAAATCCACCGGCTGGTCCTGTTCCATCGCGTCATACAGGCGGTCATACACGGTGGCGATCGTCGCCAGATAGTGTTCGAGTACCTGTTCGCGATCGCGGTTACTGATACGGCCATCAATGGTGCCATCGGAGTCCAGCGTTGCCCGGGCAATCAACTGCCTGTCAGCGCGGTTCCGGGTTTCCACGTAATATTCGATGGTATGGCTGTTAAAGCCCTCGGCCAGCGCCACGTAGACCTGAAAGTGGCCAAACAGTACGAAGCAGAGTTCGCTATCTGGCGCACAACTCATTTCATGATGCAGACGCGCTTTCGACAGGGTTATCCCCTGGACCAGCGAGCTGCAGTAGGTGTGCCACTGCTTCTGATGCTGGCGGTGACGATCGGCGATGTAGTCCGCCTTTTCACTTAATTCCCAAATAGTCATCCTGGTTCCCCCGAGATATGAGTCGCACCGGTTAAGCACTTTCCATGCCAAATTGTAATTAATTGATATTTAATAAATTTAATCACAACGATGCGTTAAGAAGACATGACGATGACGATACCTGACGGTCGTCATCGTCAGTCAGTCGACAGTAGCGGTGAGATGGCATCGTTATTGCATAGATGGGCCATCGCGATACGGAGGCATCATGCACGAAATCACGCTTAGCCAGCGGGCGCTGGAAATTATCGAACAGCAGGCGCAGCAGGCTGGCGCACGTCGGGTTACCGGCGTGTGGCTAAAAGTTGGGGCGTTTTCCTGCGTCGAAGCCAGCGCGCTGACCTTCTGTTTTGAACTGGTGTGCCGCGGCACGCTGGCGGAAGGCTGCGAACTGCATATCGCCGAACAACAGGCTGAATGCTGGTGTGAATCCTGCCAACAGTACGTGCAGCTTATCTCGCAGCACGTGCGCCGCTGTCCACAGTGTCAGAGCGATCGGTTGCAGATTGTGGCGGACGAGGGTTTACAGATTCAGCGAATAGAAGTGATTCCCGGGTAATTCGGTTGTCTCGCAGCGCCAGGCGCGGCCAACAAAGCGACAATACGAAATATGACGGGACAGACCAGGAGCAAAACTATGTGTACGACTTGCGGCTGTGGGAAAGGCAACCTTTATATAGAAGGCGACGAACATAACCCGCATTCGGCGTTTCGCAGCGCCCCCTTCGCGGCCGCCCCGCGTCAGATGATGAATATTACCGGCATAAAACGTGATGGCTTCACCCCTGAGCGTACTGAAAACGGCGATCTGCACTACGGTCACGGCGAAGCGGGTAGTCATGCGCCGGGTCAGAGCCAGAAACGCATGCTGGAAGTGGAAATCGACGTGCTGGATAAAAACAACCGTCTGGCCGCCCGCAACCGCGCGCGCTTCGCCGCCAAAAACCAGCTGGTGCTGAATCTGGTCTCCAGCCCCGGCTCCGGCAAAACGACCCTGTTGACGGAAACCCTGCTACGGCTGAAAGAAAAAACCCCCTGTGCGGTCATTGAAGGCGATCAGCAGACGATCAACGACGCCGCGCGCATCCGCGCCACCGGCACGCCGGCCATTCAGGTCAACACCGGTAAAGGCTGCCATCTTGACGCCCAGATGATCGCCGATGCCGCGCCGCGCCTGCCGCTGGATGACAACGGCATTCTGTTTATCGAAAACGTCGGCAACCTGGTATGCCCGGCAGATTTCGACCTCGGCGAGCGCCATAAGGTGGCAGTGCTGTCGGTGACCGAAGGGGAAGACAAGCCGCTGAAGTATCCGCATATGTTCGCCGCCGCCAGCCTGATGCTGCTCAATAAAGTCGACCTGCTGCCGTATCTCACCTTTGATGTGGAAAAATGTCTGGCCTGTGCCCGGGAGGTGAATCCGGATATTGACATTATTCTTCTTTCCGCCACCCACGGGGAAGGCATGGACCAGTGGCTTAACTGGCTGGAGGCGCAGCGATGTGCATAGGCGTTCCGGGACAAATTCGCGCCATTGACGGCAATCTGGCAAAGGTGGACGTGTGCGGCATTCAGCGCGAAGTCGATCTCACTCTGGTCGGCCCGGTCGATGACCAGGGCCAGCCGCGCCTGGGCGAGTGGGTGCTGGTGCACGTCGGTTTCGCCATGAGCGTGATTAATGAAGCTGAAGCCCGCGATACCCTTGACGCGCTGCAAAACATGTTTGCCGTCGAGCCGGACGTCGGCGCGCTGCTCTACGGCGAGGAGCGGTAAATGCGTTTTGTTGATGAATACCGCGCTCCGGAGCAGGTAATGCAACTGGTGGAACACCTTCGCAAGCGGGCCCGCCTGCTGACGCATACCGCCGAACGCCCGCTGCGCATTATGGAAGTGTGCGGCGGCCATACTCACGCCATTTTTAAATTCGGCCTCGACCAGTTGTTGCCGGAAAATATCGAATTTATCCACGGCCCCGGCTGCCCGGTGTGCGTACTGCCGATGGGACGCATTGACGCCTGTATCGATATCGCCAGCCGTCCGGGCGTCATTTTCTGCACCTTTGGCGACGCCATGCGCGTGCCGGGAAAAAACGGTTCGTTGTTGCAGGCGAAATCACGCGGGGCCGACGTGCGTATCGTCTATTCGCCAATGGATGCCCTGAAGCTGGCGCAGCAAAATCCCGACCATGAAATAGTCTTCTTCGGTCTCGGTTTCGAAACCACTATGCCCGCCACCGCCCTCACGCTGCGTCAGGCCCGCGAGCGCGATGTGGCTAATTTTTACTTTTTCTGCCAGCACATCACTCTGCTGCCGACCCTGCGCAGCCTGCTCGATCAGCCGAATAACGGGATCGATGCTTTTCTCGCCCCCGGTCACGTCAGCATGGTTATTGGCACCGAAGCCTACGGGTTTATCGCCAGCGACTATCATCGTCCTTTAGTGGTGGCGGGATTCGAACCGCTTGATCTACTGCAAGGCGCGGTGATGCTGGTTGAGCAGACAATAGCGCGGCACAGTGAGGTGGAAAACCAGTATCGCCGGGTGGTGCCTGATGAGGGCAATCCACTGGCGCAGTCGGTCATCGCCGATGTGTTCTGCCTCAGCGGCGACAGCGAGTGGCGAGGTCTGGGCGTGATTAACAACTCTGGCGTCCGTCTGATGCCCGCGTATCAGCGTTTTGACGCCGAGGCGCATTTCCGCCCGGCACCGCAGCGCGTTTGCGATGACCCGCGCGCCCGCTGCGGCGAGGTGCTGACCGGCCGCTGTAAGCCGCACCAGTGCCCGCTGTTCGGCAGTACCTGCAATCCGCAAAGCGCCTTTGGCGCGCTGATGGTTTCCTCGGAAGGGGCCTGCGCCGCCTGGTATCAATATCGCAGTCAGGAAATCGAAGTATGAAAAGCATCCAGTTAGCTCACGGTAGCGGCGGTCAGGCGATGCAGCAGTTGATCGGCGACCTGTTTATGCAGGCTTTCGCCAACCCCTGGCTGGCGGAACTGGAAGATCAGGCGCGGCTTGATCTCGCCGGGCTTACCGCGCAGGGCGATCGTCTCGCCTTTTCTACTGACAGTTATGTTATCGATCCGCTATTTTTCCCCGGCGGCAATATCGGCAAGCTGGCGGTATGCGGCACAGCGAATGACGTGGCGGTGAGCGGCGCACTGCCGCGCTACCTCTCCTGCGGGTTTATTCTTGAAGAGGGGCTGGCGATAGCCACGCTCGAAGCGGTCGTCAATAGCATGGCGCAGACCGCACGGGAAGCCGGGATCGCGATTGTCACCGGCGATACCAAAGTGGTGCCGCGGGGATCGGCGGATAAACTGTTTATTAACACCGCCGGGATCGGCGCGATCCCGGCAGACATTCACTGGGGCGCCCAACAAATTAGCGCCGGCGACGTGCTGCTGGTCAGCGGTACGCTTGGCGATCACGGGGCAACGATTCTTAATCTGCGCGAGCAGATGGGGCTGGACGGTGCGCTGTCCAGCGATTGCGCGGTGCTGACACCGCTGATTCAAACGTTGCGCGACATCCCCGGGGTCAAGGCGCTGCGCGATGCGACCCGCGGCGGCGTTAACGCAGTCGCTCATGAGTTTGCCGCCGCCAGCGGCTGCGGGATTGAACTGCATGAACAAAATCTGCCGATCAACGATACCGTACGCGGCGTATGCGAACTCCTCGGGCTGGATGCGCTTAATTTTGCCAATGAGGGCAAGCTGGTGATTGTCGCCGCCCGGCACGCTGCGGAAAACGTGCTGACGCGTTTACGCGCTCACCCGCAGGGGCGCAATGCGGCGATCGTTGGCGATGTTGTGGAACGTCCGGGCGTGCGCGCCATCGGCCTGTACGGTGTGAAGCGCACTCTTGATCTTCCCCACGCCGAGCCGTTGCCGCGAATTTGTTAACAATGTATGGCGATTTCCCGGAGGCGGCGCGTTGTGCCCGTCCGGGTGGCATTATCTCAACGACTTGTTATGGAAAACTAAAGAACACATTGTTGCTCCCCCCGCCCCTCCGGGGAGAGGGTGAGGAGGAATGCACGGCACGGATAGAATAGCAAGGGTGAAAACCCGCCTGGCTCACCGCTTCATTATCCAGCCCAAATCATCGGGCCACCACGGATCGGTTTACGGCGGCAATGACCGCTTAATTTAACAGACTATTAGAGCCTATCCCTGTAGGCGTTATTGGCGCAGACAGTTTGAATACGGCCAGCGCGGAAGAACCGGAGCGTACACCTAGTACGTGAGGATTCTGAGCACTGCCCAGGTTCAAAATGACAAGTAAAATAGACCTAATGGGATAGGCTCTTATTTGTATCATCACTTTATTACGCGCTGCTTTGCGGTGCTTTTGGGCTTAAGCAATGTCGTATACACCAATGGGCGATCTTGGGCAGCAGGGCCTGTTTGATATCACCCGCACGTTATTACAGCAGCCGGATCTGGCTGCGCTGAGCGAAACGTTAACCCGTCTGGTGCAACAGTCCGCGCTCGCCGACCGGGCGGCAATTATTTTATGGCATCCCGGTAACCATCGTGCGGTCCGGCATGCCTGCGACGAAGCCGGGCACCCGCTAAACTACGAAGACGAAACCGTCCTTGCCAACGGTCCGGTACGACGCCTGCTGTCGCGACCGGATGCGCTGTATTGCGACAGGGCGACTTTTGCCGAAACCTGGCCGCAGCTGGCCAGCAGCGGACTCTACCCCACATTTGGTTATTACTGCCTGCTGCCGCTGGCGGCGGAGGGCCGCATCTTCGGCGGCTGCGAATTTATACGCAATGCCGACCAACCGTGGACGGAAAAAGAGTACCAGCGGCTGCACACCTTTACGCAAATCATTGCCGTGGTGACCGAGCAAATCCAGAGCCGTGTCAGCAATAACAGCGATTACAATCTGCTATGCCGTGAGCGCGATAATTTTCGCATTCTGGTGGCGATCACCAATGCCGTACTCTCGCGGCTGGATATCGATGAGCTGGTCAGCGAAGTGGCGAAGGAGATTTATCATTATTTCCGCATTGACGCCATCAGCGTCGTGCTGCGCAGCAACCGTAAAGGCAAGCTCAATATCTACTCCACCCACTATCTTGACGCCGACCATCCGGTGCACGATCAAAGCGAGGTGGATGAAGCCGGAACCCTGACCGAGCGGGTATTTAAGAGCAAAGAAATGCTGCTGCTCAATCTGCACGATTATGACCGGCTGGCGCCGTACGAAAAAATGCTCTTTGAAATATGGGACAACAAAATCCAGACCCTGTGCCTGTTGCCGTTGATGTCCGGCAACACGCTGCTTGGCGTGCTGAAGCTGGCGCAGTGCGATGAAAAAGTATTCACCACCACCAACCTCAAATTGTTGCGGCAGATTGCCGAACGGGTCTCAATCGCCATTGATAACGCCCTCGCCTATCGTGAGATTCAGCGCCTGAAAGAGCGTCTGGTGGATGAGAACCTCGCGTTGACTGAACAGCTCAATAACGTCGAGAGCGAATTTGGCGAAATCATTGGCCGCAGCGAAGCGATGCATCGCGTGCTTAAGCAGGTCGAGATGGTGGCGCACAGCGACAGCACGGTGCTTATCCTTGGCGAAACCGGGACCGGTAAAGAGCTGATTGCTCGCGCCATTCATAACCTGAGCGGCCGCAACAGCCGCCGGATGGTGAAAATGAACTGCGCGGCCATGCCCGCCGGACTGCTGGAAAGCGATCTCTTTGGCCACGAGCGCGGCGCCTTTACCGGCGCCAGCGCCCAGCGCATTGGCCGCTTCGAACTGGCGGATAAAAGTTCGCTGTTCCTTGATGAAGTCGGCGACATGCCCGTGGAACTGCAGCCGAAACTGCTGCGCGTATTACAGGAACAGGAGTTCGAACGCCTCGGTAGCAATAAGCTGATTCACACCGATGTCCGCCTGATCGCCGCGACTAACCGCGACCTTAAGCAGATGGTCGCCAATCGTGAATTCCGTAGCGATCTCTACTACCGCTTGAACGTCTTTCCGATCCACCTGCCGCCGTTGCGCGAACGCCCGGACGATATTCCGTTACTGGTGAAAGCCTTCACCTTTAAAATCGCCCGCCGTCTTGGGCGCAATATCGACAGCATTCCGGCGGAAACGTTGCGTACCCTCAGCCGTATGGAGTGGCCGGGTAATGTGCGCGAACTGGAGAACGTTATCGAACGGGCGGTGCTGCTGACCCGCGGCAACGTGCTGCAATTATCACTACCGGAAATAAGTATCGAGCAGGCGCCGCTGACAGCGGAGGTAGCAGCAAAAGAAGGAGAGGACGAATACCAGCTGATTGTCCGGGTACTGAAAGAGAGCAACGGCGTGGTTGCCGGGCCGAAAGGCGCGGCCCAACGACTGGGATTAAAACGCACAACATTACTTTCCCGTATGAAACGTCTGGGCATTAGCAAAGATGTTCTGGTATAACCAGAGAGTCATTTCTAAACGCATTGAGCGGAGGCATTATGGCGGTATCAGCACGTAACCAACTCGCCGGCACAGTCAGCGCGGTCGCCACTGGCGCAGTCAACGACGAAATCGAACTGACTTTAGCGGGCGGCGCAAAGCTGGTGGCGATCGTCACCCACAGCAGCAAAGAAGTGTTGGGTCTGGCGACAGGTAAAGACGCCATTGCGCTGATTAAAGCGCCGTGGGTCACGCTGGCGACAGAAGATTGTGGTCTGAAGTTTTCCGCCCGCAACCAGTTCACCGGTAGCGTGACCCAGGTGACAGAAGGCGCGGTGAACGCCACCGTGCATATTCAGGCCGACGCGGGCTTTGAAATCATCGCCGTGGTCACCAATGAAAGCCAGCAAGAGATGAAGCTGGCGCAGGGCAGCCGTGTCATCGCGCTGATTAAGGCTTCCGCCATTCTTATTGCCACCCGCGCCTGATTAATATTCAGAACGCTGTTTCATTTCTATTTAAATGAAACGGCGTTCTGTGAAGCCACTCGCAATACTTGTTACTCATCAATGATAAATAAGCCTTTTCCTTACTGGAGATGCTTATGACGCGTTTACCCCTGGCGGCGGCCATCATGCTGCTTTTGTCTGCTCCGACGGCATTCGCCTCCCTGTCGACCTTTTCAGTCTGGCCCGGCGGTGAAGCGCCCGGGGCGAAACACAGCCCGGTGGTTGAATCTCTCGTGGAGCGCAGTAACAATCCCGCGCTGCCTGACCGCGCCGTCACCGGCATCCGCGCCCCGGCAATCACCGTTTATGCGCCAGAGAAGCCCAACGGTATCGCCCTGCTGGTGACGCCAGGAGGATCATATCAGCGTGTGGTGCTGGATAAAGAAGGCAGCGACCTTGCGCCGGTATTTAATGCGCAAGGCTATACCCTGTTTGTGATGACTTATCGGATGCCCGCGGAGGGTCACACGGAGGGCAGCGATGCTCCGCTGGCCGATGTACAGCGCGCGTTGCGTACCCTGCGGTCGCGTGCCGCAGAGTGGCATATCGACCCGCATAAAATCGGTATCATGGGGTTTTCCGCCGGGGGGCACGTGGCAGCGAGCCTGGAGACCCGCTACAACGCGTCGGTTTACACCGCCATCGATGCTATCGACCAGCAGAGCGCGCGACCAGATTTTGCCATACTCGCGTACCCGGTGATTTCCATGGATCCGGCGATTGCCCATCGCGGCTCGCGCAAAGCGCTGATTGGCGATACGCCGACAGCAGAGCAACAGCGCCGTTATTCGCCGGAGCAGAATGTGACGCCTGAGACGCCGCCGACATTTATTCTGCATGCGGTAGACGATCCTTCGGTACCGGTGGATAACTCACTGGTCATGTTCAACGCGCTGCGCGCCCACAAGGTGCCGACGGAATTGCATTTGTTCGCCGAGGGCAAGCATGGCTTCGGTATTCGTGGAACGAAAGGTCTGCCCGTCGCCGAGTGGCCGCAGCTGGCGATGAACTGGATAGACTCGCTGCCCGACATGAAAAAATAGCGTCACCTGTTCTGATGCCAATCGGTTAAGCGAGTCATCGGTGTTGTCGTCTGTTTCATTGACTAACGGCATTCGCTTTTTCGGTGGTTCTGGTGAAAATGGCGCATTTTTAATTTCCCCATTGGATTCAGTGGCCTGTTCCGTTCACGGTTAATACGAGGATATTCTTCATATGCATTGCGTGTGAACGGCCAGGGGGACGTTTCGCCCGTCCCCCTGCACCCCCGGCATTGCGCTGAAAACCTGCCGCTGCGCGGTCCGCTCCACTCCGGCTTCATCTGGCGGACCGGGCGGGACTCGACGTCCTATCTCGACCCGCCCTCTGGCCGCCGTCCTGGCGGCCAGTCCTGGATGCGCGCCTGCGTTCCCGCCAGGTTTCCTTGATGCGCCCAACCCCCCTGCTGTGAGCCTGGGCTGAAACGGTTACTCCCCTGCGGCTGTGGGTTCAAATCTCCTGCGTTTTGCAACCGAATAGGGATTTCGCCAGAACCACCGATTAACGGAACCGAGCAGCCAGCCTCTACACACGGCTGACAGCCCCTTAACTGACCAGCATGAGCTTCCTGCCTCTTGTAAGTCGGTAAGCGCACGCTTCATTAAGCGTCTCTTCAGTAAATGGCCTTAAACAAATAACCTATTGTTATATAATAAAAAATTAAGAAAAACCGCCTCCACTGCCTTCTTCATCATTCCCCTGACAGAATCTGGTCTGCTGCACGATTTTGTTCTCATGCTAACCATTTGCCTTGAATTTAAATAATAATCATTTTCATTTACTAATAGCCTGTGCTATATAACATAGCAAAAGCTATAAATGATGATTAATTAATCGCAACCTGCAACCTGTGAGGGATCCTATGCTGCACCTGCCACCTTTGAAACATCTGCTGCTTGCCACGACTCTGGCGCTACTGACCATTGCCCCCGTCCAGGCAAAAGAGAAATTTAAAGTCATTACCACGTTTACCGTCATCGCCGACATGGCGCAAAACGTCGCGGGCGATGCGGCTGACATCAGTTCAATCACTAAACCCGGTGCCGAGATCCATGAATATCAGCCGACCCCCGGGGATATCAGGCGGGCACAAGGCGCGCAGTTGATCCTCGCCAACGGCCTCAATCTTGAACTGTGGTTCGCCCGTTTTTATCAGCACCTGAACGGCGTACCAGAGGTGGTGGTCAGCAACGGCATTCAGCCGATGGGCATCAGCGAAGGGCCTTATAACGGCAAACCCAACCCACATGCCTGGATGTCCGCAGATAACGCCCTGATCTATGTCGACAATATCCGCGACGCGCTGGTGAAATACGATCCTGAGAATGCCAATACTTACCGCCACAACGCCGAGACTTACAAAGAGAAAATTCGCCAGACCATGGCACCGCTGAAGGCGGAACTGGGGAAACTGCCGCAGGATAAACGCTGGCTGGTGACCAGTGAGGGCGCATTCTCCTATCTGGCTCGCGACAACGATCTGCGCGAACTCTACCTGTGGCCAATCAACGCCGACCAACAGGGCACGCCGCAGCAGGTGCGCAAAACCATTGATACGATGAAGAAAAAGCATATCCCGACCATCTTTAGCGAAAGCACTATCTCCGATAAACCGGCGCGCCAGGTGGCAAGAGAAGCAGGCGCTCACTACGGCGGCGTTTTATACGTCGACTCTCTGAGCGCCGCCGATGGCCCGGTGCCGACCTATCTCGACCTGCTGCGCGTCACCACGCAAACCATCGTCCAGGGCATCAACGACGGATTGAGGAAACAATCATGAGTGACGCACTACCGGGGATCGCAGTCAACAACGTCAGCGTGACCTGGCGTAACGGGCATACCGCCCTGCGGGATGCGTCATTCAACGTCCCACGCGGTTCGATTGCCGCGCTGGTCGGGGTGAACGGCTCAGGAAAGTCGACGCTGTTTAAAGCATTGATGGGCTTTGTTCACGTGGCGCGCGGCGATATTGCGATTCTCGGCCAGCCGGTTAACCGGGCCCTGCGCCAGAACCTCGTCGCCTATGTCCCGCAGGCGGAAGAAGTGGACTGGTCCTTCCCGGTGCTGGTGGAAGACGTGGTGATGATGGGCCGCTACGGCCATATGGGCTGGCTACGACGAGCGAAAAAACGCGACCATGAAATTGTTGATGCCGCGCTGGCGCGGGTCGGCATGAGCGAGTATCGCCACCGGCAGATAGGCGAACTTTCCGGCGGACAGAAAAAGCGCGTGTTTCTGGCCCGCGCGATCGCCCAACAAGGGAAAGTGATTCTGCTGGATGAGCCCTTTACCGGCGTCGATGTGCAGACGGAAGCGCGCATCATTGAGCTGCTGCGGGAGCTGCGCAATGAAGGGTGTACCATGCTGGTTTCGACCCATAACCTCGGTTCGGTGAGCGAATTCTGCGACTACACGGTGATGGTCAAAGGTACCGTGCTGGCCAGCGGCCCGACGGAAACCACGTTTACCGCTGAAAACCTTGAGATCGCTTTTAGCGGCGTACTGCGCCATGTAGTGTTGAGCGGCGCGGAAGAGAAAATTATTACCGACGATGAGCGGCCGTTTATTAGCCGCCGCGTGGCGGGAGGTAAGGAATGAACTGGCTGCTGGAGCCGTTTGGCTATCAGTATATGCTGAACGCGATGTGGGTCTCGGCGCTGGTGGGAGGCGTGTGCGCATTTCTCTCCTGCTATCTGATGCTCAAAGGCTGGTCGTTGATTGGCGATGCCCTCTCCCACTCCATCGTACCCGGCGTGGCGGGAGCATATATGCTCGGCCTGCCTTTCGCGCTGGGCGCCTTTCTTTCCGGCGGGCTGGCAGCGGGCAGTATGCTGTTTCTCAATCAACGCTCGAAGCTGAAAGAAGATGCGATTATCGGCCTGATCTTCTCCTCTTTTTTCGGCATCGGCCTGTTTATGGTTTCACTGAATCCCACTTCGGTGAATATCCAGACCATTATTCTCGGCAATATTCTGGCCATTGCCCCGGAGGATATTATTCAACTGGCGGCAATTGGTTTTATTTCGATGGTAATTCTGCTGCTGAAGTGGAAAGACCTGATGGTAACCTTTTTCGATGAGAACCACGCCCGTTCAATTGGCCTCAATACCCGTGGGCTGAAACTGTTGTTCTTCACGTTGCTGGCGGCCTGTACCGTGGCGGCACTGCAAACCGTCGGCGCATTCCTGGTGATTTGCCTGGTGGTCACCCCCGGCGCCACCGCCTGGCTGCTGACCGACCGCTTCCCGCGCCTGCTGCTCATTGCCGTGGCTATCGGTAGCCTGACCAGCTTTTTCGGCGCGTGGATCAGCTACTATCTGGACGGTGCGACCGGCGGCATCATCGTCGTGGCGCAAACGCTGCTGTTTTTAGTCGCTTTTGTTTTTGCACCGAAGCACGGCCTGCTTGCCAGCCGTCGTCTCGCCAGGAGGTCTCATGCTGAACGTGCTGCTTGAACCTTTCCAGTTTCCTTTTATGGTTAACGCCATACTGGTGGCAATGATTGTCGCCGTTCCCTGTGCGCTGCTTTCCGTGTTCCTGGTGCTGAAAGGCTGGGCGCTGATGGGCGACGCCATGAGCCATGCGGTATTTCCCGGCGTCGTGGTGGCCTATATTGTCGGCGTCCCCTTCGCCATCGGCGCGTTTATCGCCGGGTTATTCTGCGCTATCGCCACCGGTTACCTCGATGATAACAGTCGCATCAAGCGCGACACGATCATGGGAATTGTGTTTTCCGGGATGTTCGGCGCGGGTCTGGTGCTGTACGTCGCGATTCAGTCGGAGGTTCATCTCGACCATATTTTGTTTGGCGATATGCTGGGTATTTCGGCCAATGATATTGTACAAACGTCGCTGATTGCGCTGCTCATCGCCTTAATTATCGGCCTGAAGTGGCGCGATTTTCTGTTGCACGCCTTTGATCCGCAGCAGGCCAGGGCCAGCGGGCTGCGCTGCGGGCTGCTGCACTACGGGCTGCTGTGCATGATTGCGCTGACCATCGTCGCAACGCTAAAAGCCGTGGGGATTATTCTGTCGATTTCATTACTGATCGCGCCGGGGGCAATCGCCCTGCTGTTGACACGGCGCTTCGTCAGCGCTCTGTTGCTGGCAGTGGTCATTGCGGTGAGCTGTTCACTGGGCGGCGTGTGGTTGTCGTTTTATCTCGACAGCGCCCCCGCGCCGACCATTGTGGTGTTGTTTACCCTCCTGTTTGTTATCGCGTTTGTCAGTACGTCGGTTCGCGATCATCGAACGCTGTCAGAAGCACCAGGCCGCGGCTAGCGCCGCCGGAAGTGCCTGGAATAAAACAGGCCCCCTTGCCCTTTCAGGGTGAGGGGATGCTCCCGAAAGCGCTACGCAGCGCGAGCCGGGGCTATTTTTTAGACCGGTACTTTTCGGGAAGCGCGGGGACAGGGCGTTTATCATCAATCAGATGGCGAAGTGTCAGGATCGGATGACGCCAGAGCATTCGAGGCCCGGCCCAGCGCATAATCTGCTTCATCTCTTCGCGTCTCGCGGGTTGATAGCAGTGCACCGGACACTGCCTGCAGGCGGGTTTTTCTTCACCAAATACGCACTTATCCAGACGCTTGTCCGCGTAGGCATTAAGCGCCCGGTAATGTTCAGCGTCGTCGCTGGCATCCTGACAGAGGCGCCGATAGAGCGAAATCATACTGCTAATGGTCTTTTTTTCCCGCGCAATACGTTTCCCCGCCATAGACTGTTCCTCACCAATAAAGATGCATTAATAATACACGTTTAAAGAGAGCAATGTCACTCACTACTCCCTGAGGAGTATGCCGGTTTATCCACGTGTCCCAGCGCTTTGTCCGGGAAGCAAACGTCGCGAACCCGGCGTTTCAGTTCGGCGGCATCGGGAAAACCACCATCCTGCTTACGCTCCCAAATTTGTACCTCATTAACCGTCACCACGAAAATCCCGCCGGTTCCCGGTACCAGCGTCACCGAGCCAATATCGGTACTGAAACTGTGCAGCAATTCCTGGGCCATCCAGCTGGCGCGCAGCATCCAGTTACATTGCGAACAATAGGTAATGGTAATAGCGGCTTTGTGACTCATCGCTTTCTCACTGTCAGTAAAGGGGGAAATTGTAAACAACTTGCAGATTAATTGAGAAATAATCAATAATTTTGTTGCAAACGATAATACCTATCATTACCATTCGCGATAATTAAGTATGGAACAACATGTCCGGTCATGGAATAACAGGACACACCTGCACTCTGGAAGTAATGCGTGGGCCAATACTAATAATTATCAAGGCGTGGCTATTATGTATATCTCCACTCAATCAACAGCATGGTTCAAGAAAAGCCTGCTGGTGACCTCTTTGCTTGCAGCAATCTATCAAACTTCTGCCGGGGCGGCAGATACCAACACGAAAGCGGCCAGCAATACCGCCTCTGAGGATAGCTCGGAACAGATGACCGTGACCGCGCCAGCCCCTGTGCTAAAAGCAGGCAGCGAGCATTCCATCAGCGCTCAGGAATTGCAGGATAAAGGCGCCAACGATTTTGGTTCCATTATGCGTTACGAACCGTTGATTAGCGCGACCGGCGCCAGCGGCGGTTCCGGCAACGGTAAAAGCGGCTTCGACCGCGGCGGCTATACCGGCTACAACATTCGCGGCATGGAAAGCAACCGCGTCGGTATCGACGTCGACGGTATCGCCCAGCCCAATGCCACCGGGCGCAGCTATGCCAGCCGCGCAGGCCTCAATACTTTCGGAATGGGGCGCGACTACATCGACCCGTACATGTACGGCAGCATTGATATTCAGTCCGGAGCGACCTCGATCGATACCCCCAACAACGCTATCGGCGGCAACGTCTCTTTCCGTCCGAAATCCGCCGATGACTATCTGCATCCGGGGAAAACCAGCGCCTTCGGCTACCGCAGCGGCTATGATTCCGCCGACCGTAGCTGGCACAATGGCGTCACGGTCGCTGGCGGCGATGAAACCCTGCGCGGCATCTTCGTCTACAGCCGTCGCGACGGCCAGGAAACGGAAAATAACAGCGGGACGCTCGATTCATACCCGGCAAACTGGCACTCGGACGCGTTTATGGCGTCCGGGATCTGGCAGCCGAATGACGAACACAAGCTGACCAGTACATTTGATTACTACCATAAAACCAACCATACCCATTACGATGCCTGGAACTCCAGCGGCAGCAGCATCATCGGCACCTCGAACCAGACCAGCCAGACCCGCCGCTGGGGCCTGAGCCTGAAAGATGACTGGACGCCGATGAATGACTATATCGACGGCGTATCAACCAAAGTCTACTACCAGCATACCGAAGCCCATGACTGGACTTATATGCCGGACAGTATCACCCGCGCGATGCAAACAGTGAGCTCCGACTACGATACCGATACCTGGGGCATTCAGAGCGCGCTGGTAAAATCGATCGGCCGCCACGACCTGAGCGCCGGTTTTAACGCCAGCACCACCAAAACTCAGCGCCCGCTAACCCAGTCGCCAACCCCTAGCGCCTACAGCGTGATTATGCAACCGGACGCCGACAGCCGCAGTTATATCGTCGCCGGTTTCGTGCAGGACCAGATTAACTTCGACCTCGACAGCCATAATTTCGCCGTTATCCCGGGCATTCGTGTGGTACATCAATCGACCAAACCGGAAAATCTCTCCGACCTGGCCAACAACAGCAGCGTGCTGACGGGTTCGGCGGTCTCGACGCTGTATGGCAAGAACGCCGATACCCAGGCGCTGCCGTCGTTGACTTTCCAGTACGATATCACTCCTCGGCTGATGACTTACCTGCAATATAAGCGCGGGGCGCAGTTCCCCAACGCCAGCCAGCTGTATGGCTCCTGGAACCTCGGCTCCAGCTATGCGGCCAGTCAGCAGTATGCACTGATCGGGAATACCGATCTGAAAACCGAAACCAGCGATAACCTCGAGTGGGGGATGAAGGGCGAAGTGACGGAAGGCATTACCCTGCGCACCGCGCTGTTCTACAACAGCTATAAGAACTTTATCGCCTATACCCGCTACACCCGCGCCAATAACCCGACACAGTTCGCCAATGTGCCGTCGAATATCTACACCATCTATCAGGCGGAAAACCGTGATAAAGCCTATATTTACGGCGGTGAAATTAGCGCCAGATTCAACTTTGGCACCTGGTTTGAAGAGGTTAACGGCCTGAGCGCCACCCTCGCCTACGGTTATAGCGAAGGACAATCGAAATCCAGCTACAGCGGCGATAAATACGTCGATCTTGATAGCGTCGCGCCAATGAAGGCGATCGTCGGCGTGGCATGGGACGATCCGGCAAAACGGTACGGTACCGCCTTGACTGCCACCTTTGTTAAGGGCAAACGCGCTACCGCCACCAACCGCGAGAGCTACTCCAACAGCGGCTCGGCCATTACCGACGCCACCAGCGAATATATGCGCGTTCCGGGTTACGGCATGCTGGACTGGACCGCTTACTGGCAGGTAACGAAAAACGTGCGCCTGAACGGCGGGGTTTACAACATTACCGATCGTAAATACTGGGATTATCTGAGCAGTCGCAATATCGAAACGGCCACCAATCAGGACGCTAACGATAAAGCGCTGGCGGTGATGCCAGGCCGGACCTGGCAACTGGGCGTTAACGTCGATTTCTGATTAGCCAGATACGTTTTTGACAAACGCAATAATAAGAAACCTGCTCCCCGGCCCGCGCGCCGGGGATACTCATCGTAGAGAAGGATGTGAATTATGCCAAACACGCCATCGCAACATGCTCCGCTGTGGCAGCGCTATCTGACCACCAAAGCACAATCCTCCGCCAGATACGCGCGCGATATCGCCAGTGAAATGGGGATTAGCGAAGCCGAACTGACCGAGGCCCGTCTGGGCCACGATGCTGTACGCCTGCAGGACGACGCGCGCGCGATTCTGGCGGCGCTGGAAGCGGTAGGCGAAACCAAATGCATCTGCCGCAATGAATACGCGGTACATGAACAGGTCGGCGCATTTACTCATCAGCATCTGAGCGGCCACGCCGGGCTGATCCTCAATCCACGCGCCCTCGACCTGCGCCTGTTCCTTAGCCAGTGGGCCAGCGCTTTTCACCTGACCGACAATGGTCGCCAGAGTATTCAGTTCTTCGACGCCCACGGCGATGCGTTGCTCAAGGTTTACACCACCGGAAATACGGATATGGCGGCCTGGGATGCGCTGATTGCCGGGTACCGGCAAAGCGCTCCTGCTCCGCTGACGATTCTTCCGGTCACGGAGGTGAAATTTGCCGATTCCGCCGACGGCGCGGCGCTGGAAAAGGAATGGCGCGCCATGACCGACGTACACCAGTTCTTCGGCCTGCTGAGAAAATATAACCTGTCACGTCAGCAGGCGTTCCGCCTGGTCAGCGATGATCTCGCCTGCCGGATTGAAAAAGAGACACTCCCGGCACTGCTGGACACCATCCACAAGGATGGCAATGAGATCATGATTTTCGTCGGCAACCGTGGCTGCGTGCAGATCTTCACCGGCGTACTGGAAAACGTTGCCCCAATGCGCGGCTGGCTGAATATATTCAATACCGCTTTTACCCTGCATCTGCGCGAAGATAGCGTCGATGAAATCTGGGTAACCCGCAAACCCACGTCCGACGGTCACGTTACCAGCGTCGAGTTGTTCGCGAAAGACGGCACGCAAATCGCCCAGCTATATGGCCAACGCAGCGAAGGCCACCCGGAACAGGCGCAGTGGCGCACGCAGGTTGATCGTTTAACAACCGAAGGGTCGATCGCATGAAGCGCTGGCTGATATTACTTGCGGCGTTTCCGCTGCTGGTCTGCGCCGCCGCCGAGCGGATAGTCTCTCTCGGCGGCGACGTCACGGAGGTGGTTTACGCGCTTGACGCCCAGCCGCAACTGGTGGCCAAAGACAGCACCAGTACCTGGCCTGCTGCCGCGCAGAACCTGCCGGATGTGGGCTATCTGCGCCAGTTGAACGCCGAAGGGATCCTCTCTCTGCGCCCGACGCTGGTCTTAGCCAGCGCGCAGGCACGGCCCTCTCTGGTGCTGAAAAAGGTCGAAGAGAACAAGGTTAAAGTGGTCAGCGTACCGGGCGGCTATGATTTTCCGGCAATCGAGAAAAAGATCGCTGTCATTGCTGACGCCCTCGGCAAACAGAGTGAAGGTGAAGCCTTGCGTCAGCAGCTTCATCGGCAGATAGCGCAAATTCCGTCTCAGCCCATGAATAAACGCGTGCTGTTTATTCTCAGCCACGGCGGCATGAACAGCATGGTGGCCGGTAAACAAACGGCGGCAGACGGCGCGATCAGGGCGGCTGGTCTACAGAACGCGATGCAGGGCTTCGACCATTATCGCAGTATGTCCCAGGAAGGCGTTATCGCCAGCCGGCCGGATCTGGTGGTCATTTCCGCCGATGGTCTGAAAGGGATGGGCGGCGAAACCGGACTGTGGAAGCTGCCGGGACTGGCGCAAACGCCGGCGGGCCGTCATAAGCAGGTGCTGGTGATTGACGATATGGCCCTGCTTGGCTTTGGCCCGCGCACGCCGCAGGCGATACTCGCCCTGCGGCAAAAAGCGGAGCAGTTGCCCTGATGCGATCCCACCTTGCCCGTCATCTGTGGTTAATGACGCTGCTTCTGGTCATCCTGACGCTGTTTGCCACGAGCCTTGGGGCGATGCGTCTGCCATTGAGCAGCCTGCTCCCTGCCGGCGATGAGATCCTGAGAAATATCTGGTTAACCATACGCCTGCCGCGGGTACTGCTGGCGCTGCTGGTGGGGGCTGCGCTGGCGCTCTCCGGCTGCGTGATGCAGGGGCTGTTTCGCAATCCGCTCGCCGATCCAGGGCTTTTAGGGATCAGCAGCGGCGCGGCGCTGGCGGTGGCCTGCTGGCTGGTGCTCCCTCTGTCGCTCCCGGCGCTGGTGGCGCTGTATGCGCCGATGCTGGCGGCGTTTATCGGTAGCGTGGCGGTGATGGTAGTCATTTTTATTCTCAGCCGAGCCGGAGACGCCTCGCTCTCGCGCCTGCTGTTGGTCGGCATTGCCATTAATGCCCTGTGCGGCGCGCTGGTCGGGGTGCTGGCGTGGCTCAGCAATGATAGCCAGTTGCGTCAGCTTTCCTTGTGGGGCATGGGTAGCCTCGGCCAGGCGGAATGGTCCACGCTGCTGGTGGCGGCCACGCTGATGATCCCGGCCTCCATCGTGGTATGGGCAATGGCCTCGCGTCTTAACCTGTTACAGCTGGGCGATGAAGAAGCGCACTATCTCGGCGTTAACGTCCGCGCATTGCAGCGGCTGTTGCTGTTATGCAGCGCACTGCTGGTGGCCTCCGCAGTGGCTATCAGCGGCATTATTGGTTTTATCGGCCTTGTGGTGCCGCATCTGATGCGGATGTGGCTGGGGCCTGACCATCGCGGCCTGATCCCCGGTTCGCTGCTGTGCGGCGCGATACTGCTCCTGCTGGCCGACACCCTGGCGCGCACCGTCGCCGCCCCTGCGGAGATGCCGGTCGGTCTGTTGACCAGCGCGCTCGGCGCGCCGTGGTTCCTGTGGCTCATTTTTCGTCGGGAAAGAGAAATTCATGGATAACCGCTATAGTGCGCGTTCGCTCTCTTTGCGCATCGGTAATCGGCAGATTATTAACGATGTTTCCCTTGAACTGCGTGGCGGCGAAATGATGGCGCTGATTGGCCCTAACGGCGCGGGGAAATCAACCCTGTTGCGTCTGTTAACCGGTTTTTTAACCCCTGACGATGGCGAACGGTTAATCGAGGGACGGCCGCTGGAAAGCTGGTCGGCGCAAGCGCTTTCCCGTCGCCGGGCGGTGATGCTGCAACGTACTCAGCTCCACGCCGACTGGCCGATTGAAACCGTTATCGCCATGGGTCGCTCGCCCTGGAGCAGTACGCCGAACATGGAGATGATCCGCCAGGTGATGAATGAGACCGGCTGTGATCACCTCGCCGGGAGACGCTATCCATCTCTTTCCGGCGGCGAGCAGCAGCGAGTCCAGTTGGCCCGGAGTCTGGCGCAGCTATGGCGCGATGGCGCGCCCGAAGGCTGGCTGTTTCTCGATGAACCCACTTCGGCGCTGGATCTGTACTATCAGCAACATCTTCTGCGCCTGCTCAGGCGTCTGACCCGCAGCGGCAAACTGCATGTCTGTGTGGTCCTGCACGATCTGAATCTCGCGGCGCTCTGGGCCGACCATATTCTGTTGCTGCATCAGGGCAACGTGGTAGCGCAGGGCACGCCGCGGGAAGTGATTCAACAACCGATTATTAGCCGCTGGTATGGGGCGGAGGTAAGTATGGGAGAGCACCCGGATATCGCCGTACCGCAGGTGTATCTGGCGCCGTGAGCAAAAGGGCGCAAGCGTATATAAAGCCCGCTTGCGCCGTTTCGGTGGTTTACTGCGCAGCTTACGGTCTTGACGCGGTCCCATCCGGCGTCCGCGCCATCGTCCATGACGGGATCCCGCCTTCACAGGGATACTTCGCCGCTTTAGCTTCATCTATATCGATTCCCAGGCCCGGCTTATCGTTCACATAAGCGTACCCTAGCTCTATCTCAGGACATCCCGGGAAGACATCACGTAAAGCATCATTCATCGGCGTGTACTCCTGAATGCCGAAGTTTGGCGAGCTCAGATCAAGGTGCATATTTGCGCTGACACCGACCGGCGAGATGTCGCCAGGTCCGTGCCACGCAGTACGCACGCCGTTCAACTCACTGTATACCGCCAGTTTCTTCGCGGGTGTAATGCCGCCGATGGTGCTGACGTGACAACGGATGTAATCGATCAGCTTATTGTCGATTAACGGCTTCCACTCATTCACATTCACAAACAGCTCCCCCATGGAAATCGGCGTGGAAGATTGTTGACGAAGCATTTTGAGCCAGTCGATATTTTCCGGTGCTACCGGGTCTTCAAGGTAAAAAAGTTGATATTGTTCAAGCGTTTTCGCCAGATTAATCGCGGTAACCGGGGTCACTCGCTCATGTACGTCATGTATGAATTCAATACCAAAGCCCAGCTTATTGCGAAGATGGTCAAACAGACGCGGAACACTTTTCGCGTAGGCGTCCGGGTCAAAATAAATACCCGGCGTTTTACTCCGTGGAGAGCGTTTGGGCTGAATATTTTTCGCCCGAGCCAACTGAGTTGCAATCAGCTTTAAATCATCTGTCCCTGCACCGCCATACATCCCCATCTGACAGCGTACATACTGATAACCTTCCTCCATTCGGGCGCGGATATTGTCCTCAACTTCCACCTCATCACCACCATCGGTATGGCAATACAACGGGATACCGTCTCGGCATTTGCCGCCCAACAACTCATAAACCGGCATCCCCGCCAACTTACCTTTAATATCCCACAGAGCCATATCAACGCCGGATAGCGCATTATTCATAATCGGCCCATTACGCCAGTAACCGCTGACCGCACCTGACTGCCAGATATCTTCAATACGCATCGGATCTTTGCCAACGAGAAAAGGCGACATGTACTCATCGATGGCGTTTTTCACCGCGAAGATACGCTGGGTAAATGTCGCACAGCCCAGGCCATACAGCCCTGGTTCGTTGGTTTCGATTTTTACAACGGCCAGATCAATGCCACCGGGCGCCGTCAGAATCGTTTTCACATTGGTGATTTTCAGGTTACTCACTTTAACTCCTTAGTTCCGCGAATTAACTACATGCCATGCAACAAGTCATAATGAAATGGCAACGCCAAATTTGTAGGTTGTCCTACAACTTGACATTGTTATATCACGCCTGAAAAGTAAGCGTTTCCTCAATGCCCTATTCTGTGACCTCGATCATATCATTGATACGACAATCTAAAAAAAATACTTTAATAACAATAATATAATTATAAACATCATATGAGAATGCCTTGCATTTGTGATCATGATTGCAAATTTATTTTTAGGATGTTGCTTTTATCATTCAAAAAAACAATCTTAAATAAGACAGTCATCATACAAATAAAGCCAATGAGGAAATGAAATGAGCGCATTATTCGATTTAACGGGGAAAACAGCGCTGGTCACCGGATCGGCACGTGGGCTGGGATTTGCCTATGCGGAAGGGCTCGCCGCTGAGGGCGCAACAGTAATTCTGAACGACATTCGCGATACGCTGCTGACAGAGTCTGTAGAAAAACTGGCAAGTAAAGGGTATCGCGCACACGGCATGGCGTTTGATGTGACAAATGAAGACGCCATTGAAAAAGCCTTTGCAGAGCTTGATGCGCAGAATATCCACGTCGATATTTTGATAAACAATGCCGGTATTCAGTATCGTAAACCGATGGTGGAACTTGAGCTGGAAAACTGGCAAAAGGTGATTGATACCAACCTGACCAGCGCTTTCCTCGTTTCTCGTGCCGCTGCGAAACGGATGATTGCTCGCAATTCCGGAGGGAAAATCATCAATATTGGTTCGCTGACCAGCCAGGCAGCCCGACCGACTGTCGCCCCCTATACAGCGGCGAAAGGCGGCATCAAAATGCTCACCTGCTCCATGGCAGCCGAATGGGCGCAATTTAATATCCAGACTAACGCCATTGGCCCAGGCTATATTCTGACAGATATGAATACCGCGCTTATAGAAGATCAACAGTTCGATAGTTGGGTGAAAAATAGCAACCCATCACAGCGCTGGGGTCACCCAAGTGAATTAATTGGCACCGCTGTTTTTCTGTCATCAAAAGCCTCTGATTATATAAACGGGCAGATTATTTACGTCGATGGTGGCTGGCTGGCGGTGCTGTAATTCGGCAAAGAACTTAACATTTTTGCCTTTAAAATTCCCGGCAAGTTTTTGCATTAAATGTAAAAACCTGCCGACATAACACAGGTATTATTATGAAGGCTTCAAGATCACGACTCTTTATTCTCACATTGTTGTTTATTGTAACGGCAATTAATTATATGGATCGCGCCAATCTTGCAGTTGCCGGCACGAATATCCAGAATGATTTTACGCTAACGCCAACACAGCTCGGTTTACTTTTTTCTATGTTCACCTGGGCTTATGCCGCCAGCCAAATCCCCATCGGCTACGTTCTTGACCGAATTGGCTCGCGTATTCTTTATGGCGGTGCAATTATATTATGGAGTATATTTACTTTCATGATGGGATTTTCCTCTCATCATTTATTCACTACCACTACTGCTTCATTCGCTATGCTATTAGTGTGCCGCGCATTAATTGGCGTCGCCGAAGCACCATCATTTCCTTCTAATACAAAAATTATTGCTACCTGGTTTCCGGATCATGAACGCGCACGAGCCACGGCCATTTACTCCAGCGCACAATATATCGGTCTGGCGCTACTAACTCCGGCACTGTCATTTATTGTAGCTAATTATGGTTGGGAAATGTCATTCTATTTATCCGGTGGCGTGGGAATATTGTTTGGCATATACTGGTTAATATACTACCGGGATCCGCAACACAGTACTTCGGCTAATCAAGCAGAGCTCGATTATATCAAGGCTGGTGGTGGTTATGGTTCCGTAAACCAATCTTCCGTCAATACCAAAATAAGCTGGCAGGATATTAAATTCTTTCTCACTAAAAAGACCGTCTGGGGGCTTTTTATTACCCAATTCGCCTGTTCCTCAACGCTCTATTTCTTTCTCACCTGGTTTATTGTCTATCTGGAAAAAGGGCTACATCTTTCTATTTCCAAAGCAGGCATTGGTGCCATGCTCCCCTATATTATGGCAATGCTTGGCGTGTTATGCGGCGGGACACTCAGTGATATGCTATTGAAAAAAGGAAAATCCAGAACATTAGCACGTAAATTACCAGTAATGGCTGGCCTGTGCGTCACCATGATTATTGTCATGGTGAACTTTTTTGAAGATCAACCGATCGTTGCTATTGTTATTCTCTCAATCGCTTTTTTCGCCAATGCTTTTTCAAATTTAGGCTGGGTAGTCTGGAGCGATGTCATACCACGTAATTTTCTCGGCACTATGGGGGGAATCCTGAATATATGTGGAAATTTATCTGGTATCGTTAGCCCAATAGTTATCGGCGTTATTCTCGATCGTACGCATAACTTTCATTATGCCATGTGGTATATCGCAGCGGTCGCCGGACTCGGACTGCTGGCTTATATTTTCCTGGTAGGAAAAATCGAAGTTATTTTGCCTGATAACAAGAAGGCAAATAGTAGCAATGACAGCGTAATGCATCCAGCCGCCCCCACAAATAAATAATGAGGAAATCATGAACACTGAGAAAATAACCTGTAATGCATGCCTGGCGCATGCAGAAAAAGATGTTCGTTTTGAATCGCGTGACATTGAATACAGTAATGATGACGTCGTGGTTAAAGTAGCCTGCGGTGGGATCTGTGGCTCTGATATCCATTATTATCAGCATGGTCGCGCTGGCATGTCGATTCTGAAACATCCGATGGTTATCGGACATGAATTTGTCGGCATAGTCGAAAAAATCCCGGCAGGCAGTGAATTAAAGGTTGGTCAGACTGTAGCCATAAACCCCTCCAGCCCGTGTAATCAATGCGAGATGTGCCTTTCAGGCAAGCAAAATATGTGTGGCGCAATGCGCTTTATGGGAAGTGCGCAATTTAACCCTCACGTTAATGGCGGCTTCTCAGAATATGTGGTGGTTAAACCGGAACAATGCATTCCTTATGCTAGTCAGGTTCCGGCAAATGTGATGGCCTTTTCCGAACCTTTAGCCGTCGCCATACACGCGGTAAAAATGGCGGGACAGCTCACCGGGAAACGTGTGTTGGTCATCGGCGCGGGACCTATCGGTTGTCTGATTTTAGCCGCGGCAAAATGTGCTGGTGCTTCTGAACTGGTCGCCTCCGATTTAAGTCCACGGTGTTTGGATCTGGCACGACAGATGGGGGCTACGGCAGTTATGGATCCACGCGACGAAAAACGCGTGACGCATTATCAGCAAAATAGAGGTTACTTTGATGTAGTCTTTGAAGCATCAGGCGCACCAGCAGCTATCACCTCAACGGTGGCGTTCACTCGACCTACTGGAAAGATCGTTCAGGTTGGTATGGGCGCAAATCCGGAGAGTTGGCCAGTTTCAGCAATGTTGGTCAAAGAGATTAATTGGATTGGTTCTTTCCGATTCATCGACGAATTTACGACTGCGGTGAGGTGGCTGGAAGACGGGCGCATTAATCCACGCCCATTAATCAGCGCTGAGTTCTCTCCAGAAAAAATTGAAGAGGCATTGATTACCGCCACAGACAAAAATATTTCTGCTAAGGTCCTCATTCGCTTTGAATAATAGTGACAAGCGCCCGCTCGGGCGCTTTGTTCTTAAAAATGAATTGTTATACAATGCTGTTATTCTCAGCACTTTAATGGACAGCGATTTTGAGCATAAAATCCATTCAAAAACAGAATGTTGTCAGTGAAATTTATGATCAGATAAGCGCAAAACTGCTGGATGGTAGCTGGCCGCCGGGTAGCCGCCTCCCCTCTGAAGCTGAGCTTACCACTTCCTTTAACGTCAGCCGGGTCAGTGTGCGCAGCGCAGTTCAACGTTTTCGCGATCTCGGTATTATCGTCACCCGCCAGGGAAGCGGTAGTTACGTTAGCGATCACTTCACACCGCAAATGCTGAGCAACGATCCTCGCCCTATCATGCATCTTAGCCGAGAAGAGTTTCACGACATGATGATCTTCCGTCAGACCGTGGAATTCAAATGCGTAGAACTGGCCGTCACTCACGCTACTGATGAAGATATTCTCCAGCTTGAACAAGCGCTCAACAATATGCTCATCAACAAAGGCGACTATAAAAAATATTCTGAAGCGGATTACGCTTTCCATCTGGCGATTGTCAAAGCCTCGCACAATAGCGTCTTTTATAACGTAATGAATTCTATCAAAGATATTTATTACTATTATCTTGAAGAACTTAACCGCGCACTGGGCATTACCCTTGAAAGCGTTGAAGCCCATATCAAGGTCTATATGTCGATTAAGAATCGCGATGCCAGCACAGCGGTAAAAGTCCTCAATGAAGCGATGTCGGAAAACGTGACTGCCATTGACAAGATTAAGTCTGAAACGAGCGGTAATTGATGGATGGTTATAGCGAAATCACACCGTAGCCGGTAGCATTACCGGCTACGGTTGAGATGGTTAGCTTAAAAAATTGCCCGATACAGCGCCTTAATCTCTTCCAGACTGGTATCACGCGGGTTACCGCCGGTACATACGTCCGCCAGCGCTGCGGCAGCCAGGGCGTCAATATCGTCCTCTTTCATTCCGACATCGCGCAGACGCGCAGGGATATTCACGTCGCGATTAAGCGCGGCCACCGCGTCAACCGCCGCCTTACGCGCTTCAGCGATCGGTAAGGTCGCCGCCTGTTTATTCCCCAGCGCAACGGCAATATCGCGATATTTCTCACCGGTAAATTCGGCATTGTAGGCCATAATATGCGGTAACAGCACCGCATTCGCGACGCCATGCGGCGTACCGTAGAACGCGCCCAGCGGATGCGCCATGCCATGAACCAGACCAAGCCCGACATTCGAGAAGCCCATCCCGGCAATATATTGCCCCAGCGCCATCCCTTCGGCTCCCTGCGCCTCGCCCCGTACCGAAGCGCGAAGCGAACGGCCAATGACTTCGATAGCCTTCAGGTGCAGCATGTCAGTTAGTTCCCACGCACCTTTAGTGATGTATCCTTCAATCGCGTGAGTCAGCGCATCAACACCGGTCGCGGCTTTCAGGCTGGCGGGCATGCTGGCCATCATCTCAGCATCGATAATCGCCACAACCGGGATATCATGTGGATCATAACAAACAAATTTACGGCGATTCTGAACATCGGTAATGACGTAGTTAATGGTCACTTCCGCCGCCGTACCGGCAGTCGTTGGGATGGCAATCATTGGCACGGCGGCATTTTTCGTGTCTGCACCACCTTCCAGACTGCGAACATCGGCAAATTCGGGATTATTAATGATAATCCCGACCGCTTTACAGGTATCCTGCGGCGAACCGCCACCAATGGCAATCAGATAGTCGGCCCCCGATTGCTTAAAGGCCTCAACGCCCTGCTGCACCACCTCAATCGTCGGATTGGGGATCACTTTATCAAAGATACTATAGGCCAGTCCGGCTCCGTCAAGAATGTCGAATACTTTTGTCGCAACCTTAAAACGAATCAGATCCTCGTCAGTGACCACCAGCGCTTTTTTGAATCCCCGTTTTTTCACTTCATCGACAATGCAGCTAATGGAGCCTGCGCCAAAATAAGAGGTTTCGTTTAAAATCATTCTGTAAGCCATCTTGTACTCCCTCCAGTACACATGTTTAATCACCATAATATTTAGACTTACAGTAACGTGAATGACACGGTAGTTTTATTATTTAATATCAAACAACCCCTCAATCCTCCCGCACTCAAGCTCAGTTAATTCTCATTCACCTTATATTACGGGAAGTTTTTCCAGTATATTGGACATCACTCTCTGCCGTGGTCACAGCGGTCCTGAGTCACAGCTCAGCATATAATCCAACGGGAAGTATTTCTCTCACGCAGTGTTTAATTTGAGCCAGATCACACTGTTATCCCGTGCAGTGAAAGGGATCGCATTTTTACACATAAAACCGGGCTGTAGAGCAGAACGGATCAGACAGAATGAAAGATAGCGTATAGATACCCGTACGCTTTCAGGATGACGTGCGCTACGCACAATAATCAGGCCAGTCCCTGGCCGTCCAATGAACCGTCGTCAGATGCACTCGATGCTGAGCAAAACTCATTGCTACATAACAATAACATGTCACAAACAACCGCCGCATTTTATCAACAGAGTCGGCGTCTACCGGCGCCATCACGAACGCTTTTTATAAGAATTATCTGTTATTATTGATAAATACTTATCAAAATAAGAATTGCCAAAGTAAAAAACGATCTCTTTAAGAGGTGAGACGCACTATTACTAAGAACATTCTCAGTATCTCGCGAGATTTAGCCCCTCAGGCATAATTAATAAATGTAAAAATCAGCTAAATTCCCTCTGTTGATTGCAAACATCCAGGCCTCTTGTTAGTATGGCTTTCAATCAATATATTTATTATAAAAATACCATTTATGATGTTTTTTTATTTTTATTCTAACGACCTGACCATACTTCTCTAGTGGCAATAGCAAATGTCTGACTTTATATATTGACATTTCACATATGTCAGCTAATTCACGAGTAAGTAATCCTTCAGGAGAATGTTCTTTTAGTATGTAAAGAATATGCTCTTGCTCTGGTACGTTCACCCCGGAGAGTTTATTGATACCCATAGCGGTCATCAATACCCTTAAACTCTCAACAGCACGACCAGACCTATGCTGTAAGCCAGGGTTACATAATGAGGTTGCAATCTTCATGCATCAGCTCCTTCTGTCAATTCCAACGAATGACAGTATGGATTGACCACACAAAAACGACAACATTAGCTTAAAAATTCACTTTAAACAGAATATTTATCTAAAAATTACTTTTTTTTATGATAAAAACCCTGATATAAAGAGTGGATTTTTAATTCCGTATGGAGATAAAAATGCGGTTCGATATAGAGGGATTTATTACTTTCGATACAGAGGAAGCTTCTCTGGTCAACTTGTTAACGGGTGATTGTATTGAACTTTCAGCGACATCGACTCGTCTTCTGGCCACCCTGTTGCGGCAGCAGGGAGATATCATTTCACGTATTGATATTTTTCAGGCGGTATTTGAAAAATACGGTGCCAGGCCGTCAAACAGTAATCTTAATCAATACATCTCAACGCTTCGTCGCAGCCTCTCGGACCTTGGCATTGAGAAAAATGTGATTATTACGATACCGCGAATTGGTTTTAAGATTTCTGATGAAATCATTGTCACGACCGACTGCGATTACCACTCATCATTCACCCTTCCGGACATTCCTCCGGAACTCTCCAGAAAAAGACTTATCTGGCGACACCGCAAGACATTATTTTTCGCCCTGATATTATCCGTAAGTATTTTTTTTATCACTTACTCATTTTTCTATAAAAAACAAACCAGCAATCAAACCTTCTATCAGGATAAGTGTAGCATCCACTCTGTCGACGCGCTATCCACAACAGAGTTTCTTGATAATCCTCAAAATGAAAAAATGCTCCCCTCGGAAATTGACTGTTCGACACCTAAGGAGATTTATTTTTTCAAACGAAAAATCAATGATGACCATGGATTAGGACGTTACATGAACATATTTATCCTTGAATGCGATCTTAAACACCAGCAATGCCACAGTTACTATTATAAGGAAATAAAAAATGCGTAAATATCTATTAGCGACTGGCGTTGGCCTGATCATAGCAGTTTCGCTGTTATTTTATTTTTGTCTCAATAACCGCAGTGTATTATCCTGCGAATCGAAGTATGATGTTACTCAGCAAATAAATGAAGATACTTTCCGCGCCGAGGGACTCCTCTCCGCTGAGTTCTCACCGGATGGTCTTTTTATCAATTTTGAAGGATTGATCACCAGTAACGATGAAAAATATATTGTCTCGCGCAGTATTTCTCTCTCATTGAAAAAATATAAAAACAGCCGCACGCTTTTCCACGCGCCGGAAATTAGGATAATTCGTCATAATAATGATAACACGCCAGAAAGCATTGCTCAAAAAATCATCTTTAGTGACCAAAACAATGACAGAATAATCTATATCAATCATATTAATGATGATACTATATTATTCGGTAATCCGGCGTTCCCTCAATATGGCTGCAAGCGTAAATAGTCCATCATTGATTGCGACTTAGAGCCTATCCCACCAGGCGTTATTGGCGCAGACAGTTTGAACACGGCCAGCGCGGAAGAACCGGAGCGTACACGTAGTACGTGAGGATTCTGAGCACTGCCCAGGTTCAAAATGACAAGCAAAATAGACCTAATGGGATAGGCTCTTATCTCATCCGTTTAATATTACAGCGATATCATGACCATACATTTACTCCCGACCTTAGCCAGCATTGCCAATACTATTGATATGATCAATCCGAAACTGAACCTGCATCATATCAGAACCGCGTTTATCGCATCGCATCTGGCCAGTCGGGTTGATCTGTCACCCGCTTTACAGCGCAAAACTGTTCTTGCCGCGCTGGTCCATGATATCGGCGGATTAAATGAAAAATCCCGTCTGGAACCACTGAATTACATTGATGATGAGCGTAACAACCATGCGCTCATCGGGAGCGAATTACTCAGTCGGATTCCGCTTTTTCGTCCACTGAACAAGATAGTTCGCTACCACCATACCCACTGGCGTAACGGTCTGGGGCATTACATAGAAGGGGAACTGGTTCCCGAAGAGAGCCATCTGTTGTTTTTCGCCGATCGACTTGATGTCCTTTACAGTCAACACCGCGCGACCCATATCGCTTTTTTAGGTAAAAAACTCCTTGAAATCGTTAATGCCGGTGCGCACATCCTCTATAAAGAAGAATATATACAAGCATTCAGGACACTCTCGGAAAATAAACATTTCTGGACAGTCATGGCCTCCTCTGACTATCGGGATTACATCAAAGAAATACCCGGAATTCATAACGACACGATCTCACTACATAACCTACGCGATATCGCCAAACTGCTCTCTTTTATCATCGATCAATTCGCTGAGCAAACGCCATGCTATTCCGCAGCCGTGGGACGTATTGCCGGTTATCTGGCGACAAAAATGGGAATGAGCGCAGCGCAAACGCTAAAAGTCGAAATTGGTGGGTTATTGCATAATATTTCTTGTCTCGACCATAGCCCGCCACTGCAACGTTTATCTACTGCGAAGAAAAGTAAACAACCGCTCTATCTTATTGAGGGCATTGACGATATTTCAGAATGGATGATTATGCAAAATAGCCTTAACCCCTATCAATTAAGCAATCCTTGCCTTGAACCCGAAGCGGCGCTGATCGCAATCGGGCGCCAGATAGTTCAAGTCTTCACCAGCACACGAACGGGGGAAAAATCGCTGGCTCAGATCATCAACCATCATCGCGGAGATAAAATGCATCAATTTATTATGTCCCTGGTCGCACAATATTCCTCGCAGATTATGCAGATTTATCAGACGACAGATAAAGAGATAGCAGGGTTAGTGGAACGCATTTCACAACTTACTGACGCCGACAGATAGCAGGCCAGCCTGGTACCTACGGCGATAGTATTCAGGCACACAGCCCGCCGTCCAGCACCAGGGTTTGCCCGGTCATATATTGACTCCCCTCGCCAATTAAAAACGCCACGGCCTGAAGCACATCCTCCGTTTCTCCAAGCCTGCGCAACGGTATGGACTGGCGTAACTCTTTTAATTTTTGAGCGGGTATCTCCTCCAACATTTCCGTGCGAATCAGGCCCGGCGCCAGGCAGTTCACCCGGATGCCAAAGCGCGCCACCTCCAACGCCAGCGAACGGGCCATGCCGCTCATCGCCGCTTTACTTGCGGCGTACGCCGTCTGCCCCACGTTGCCCTTTAGCGCGCTGACCGATGACATCAGCACAAGGGAGCCGCGCCGCTGTACCATCATTGCCGGAAGCAGAGTTCGATTCCAGTTAATCATTGAAATAACGTTGGTTTCCAGCACATCACGCCACTGCGCGGCATGCTGATGAATATGCAGTCCATCACGAGCGATCCCCGCGTTGTGGATGATCGCCTCGGGAGCGCCCCACTCGGCCACCAAATCATGCGCCAGACACTCCACGCCTGCTTCATCGTTGCCGTCGCAGGCGTAGCCTTGCACCCAATGGGAGGAATTTTTGTTCTGCTCCTGAGCTGTAATAGCGTGAATAGCGGCTTCGTTGCGCCCGGTGAACACCACGTTCCAGTGTTGCGCTAACCCTGTGACCAGCGCCCGGCCAATACCGCGACTCCCCCCCGTTACCAGTATCCATTTTTGCGCCATATCAGTTGTCCGATCCTTTGCTGATATGCTGACAGAGTTCACCGATAGTCATCCCAGGGTTATGGATAAACCAGTCTGCCTCCAGGGTAATGTTGAATTCACGTTTTGCCAGTACCATCAGCTCAACATAGTCCAGACTATCCAGCTTCAGCCGAACGAGGGGCGTGTTCTCATCCACCTCATCAGGCTCGAGATCTTTGGCATCGCAAAGCATTTCGCAGACTTTTTGCAGAACCTCATCATACGGAATCATAAATTATCCTTATTTATCAATTAATAACTGGACCAACTTTTAGCGTAAGCACATTCGTCATCATCAGGTCATCCCACTGTGCCGCCGCGGCAATACGCACCACTGCTCCCTTGTCCACCTGGCCGACCACCAGCGAGGGCAGCAGCCAGAGCGACAGAGATTCGGGCCAAATCGGCCCCCCTGTGTTCATAAGACGGGTATCGAACACCACTTCCTGATGGGTTTGCAGCACCGGATAATGGGTAAAGATTTGCTGCAACGAGGTTTCCCCCTGACCGAGCAGAACGGCAATGTTCTCCTGGCGCAGCAACGCTTCATCGCAAATCAACTGGCGGAAGAGCAACGCGTCGAGAAACTGCCACTGCGCAAGATCGGGCCAGGCGCTGTTGAAATAAGATTGCAGGGCAAGTAGCGTCCGGGGGGCAAGCGTGCTGGGCTGCTTTCCCGCCAGCGATTCCGGCTCAGCGGCAAAGCTGAGCTGGCATGACAAACAGGCCTCGCCGCGCTGTGGATCGTTGACTGTCGCGGCGGATAAAATGTGCTTTCTCGCCGCTCCTGGCATTAACAACCAGTCGGTATCGCACCATAGCGGCCTGCGCAAACGAACCCGGCATTTCAGATAACGTCCGGCATCAGACATCAGATAGGGCAACCGCGCCTGGACATCGCGTTTCACGTCCAGCAGCGCGCGCATCCCGTGAACGCTCAGCTGACTGCCGCCCATTGCGCGCGCAGCCTCAAGATCGAAGTGGATTGGATTATCATCCCCGGAAAAAGCCGCCCACTGCCGGGCGTCGGCAAGGGTGTAATGAAGCCGCTTCACGCATGTTTCTCCAGCACCAGCGCGGCATTTGCGCCACCGAAACCAAAGCTGAGATTCAGAGCCCGGCGAACCTCGCCCTGACGATGCCCTTCAGGGATATAGTCAAGATCGCATTGCGGATCGGGTTGGGTTAAATGCGCCGTCGCCGGCATGATCCCGGACGCCATCGCCTGCAGGCAGACGATCGTTTCAAAGCTTCCTGCTGCGGCGATCAGATGCCCTGAGTAGGCTTTAGTGCTGGAAACCGGGATCCGGTACGCATATTCACCCAGGGCCTTTTTCAGCGACTGCGTTTCGTTAATATCGTTAAGCGGCGTCGAAGTGCCATGAGCGTTGATATAGTCGAGATCGGCGGGCTGAAGATCCGCGCCGCGCAGCGCCCAGCGGATGGTCTGTTCGCGGGCCACGCAATCTTCCGCCGGGGAGGTAAAATCCACCGCATCGGAAAAATTAGCATAACCGGTGACTTCCGCGAGGATCGTCGCGCCGCGCGCAAGCGCACGCTCACGCTCTTCCAGGCACAGCACCGCTCCCCCCTCCGAAAGTACAAACCCGCTGCGTTGCAGGCTGAACGGGCAGCTGGCACGCTCCGGCGATTCCGTTTCCCGGCTCAGCGCGCCAAGCACATCAATATTCCAGATGGCGCAAACGCTGTTTAATGACTCCCCGGCACCGGCGAGCATCATGCTGGCGCGTCCAAAGCGAATCGCATCATAAGCCTCGCCGATAGCGATGGTGCCGGTGGCACAGGCGGCAACCGGCGTATTTTGATATCCGCGTAAGTTCCACAGTTGACTACAGGCGGCAGTGGTGACATTCGGCATCGAGAAAAAGCAGCTAAAGGGTGAAGAAACGCCTTTTTTCTCAAACTCCGGCACCGCCAGATAGCTTTCATCTAACCCGGCCCAACCGGAACCAATAATCGCGCCGCACATCAGCGGCTCATAAAACGCGGCGGGCTGTTCACCGGCAAAAGCCATCGCCATCGCTTCCCGCGCGGCGGCCAGCGCAAGGCGCGCGTGGCGCGGCAGACGCCGACGAATGACGGCGGGAACGCCCTTCAGACTCGGTTCGTTCGCCACCTGTCCAATAAAATGGGTATGAATACCGTGAGACGAAAGATCCACATAGCGGTAGCCGTATTGATAATCCATGATCGCCTGCCAGCTTTCGGCGGCGCTATCGCCCAGAGGAGTCACTGCGCCATAGCCGGTTATCACTACGCGATAGGGAGGGTTACTGTGACGCATGTCGGGATATCCTCTGTTGCGGGTTATTGCCTCCCTGCGCCAGCCAGAGCTGCAAAGTGGCATAAAGATAGTCGTACTGGTTTTGTGCGAGGCTGTTCTGCACATCAAGCAGCGTATCCTGGGCGTTCAGTAGCGTCTGGTAGTCCACCGCGCCCGCCCGATAGCGACTCGCGGTGAGCGTCAGACGCTGCTGACCCCATTGCAGCGATTGCAACAAACGATCGCGCTGCTCGTCGGCGTTAAGCCGTTTTTCCATGGCGTTATCCACTTCCGACAGCGCGGTATAGGCCGTCGTGCGGAAATTCACCGCCTCCTGCTGTACCTTGACGCTGGCCTGCGCCACGGTGAGCTGTACCGTATTCCACTGAATAAAGGGGGCGCCGACGCTGCCGCCGACAACCCGTAGCGGATCGCTAAACCACTGGCGAAAAATCTGGCTCCCGGCGCTGAGGGTTCCCTGTAGCGAAAGGGTGGGATAGAAGCTCAGCCGCGCGGCATCCGACCCCGCCAGCGCCGCGCGCAGACGGGACTCCGCCGCCTGCAGGTCGGGTCGGCTGGCGAGCGCCGCCAGCGGGGTTGCGGAATCAATGGCGATACGCTGGCGAACATCCAGCCCGGGGGCTTCATCGCTATGCTGGGCGGGTGGTCGGTTAAGCAGCAGCGCCAGCGCGTTGCGTGCCAGTGCCCGCTGCTGTTGCAGGGCAAGCCGTTCATTCTGGCGGCTAATGAGCGTCTGCCGGGCCTGCAGCACATCAAGCCGCCCGACCTTCCCTGCCCGCTGCCAGGACTCAATCTGCGCCAGCGTCTGTCTGGCAATGTCCAGGCTAACCGTCTGATACGCCATCTGTTGATTCAGCAGAGCGATATTCCAGTAAAGCTGCGCAGTGGTACCAATGGTTGACAGGATCGTCGCCCGGTAGTCCTGTTCGCTGGCAATCGTTTCCCACTCGCTTTGTTCGCGAACCCGCGCCAGCTTGCCCCAGAGATCCAGTTCATAGCTTAATGACAAGGAGGCGCTGTAACTCTCCTGCGAACGTCCGCTATTTAACGCTTTTGAATGCGTACCACTGCCGTTGAGCGTCGCCTCAGGGCTGATATTCGTCCCGGTGAGCCCGGCTGAAATACGCGCCTGTTTTAGCGTTAACGCGGCAGCGGCCAGATCGTTGTTACTTTCCAGCACCTGACCGATCACCCGCGACAGCCGCTCGTCGCCGAAACGATCCCACCAGCGTCCCGCGTTCTCCTGTGAAGACGTCATACTCAGCGCCTCCGTCCGCTGCCAGTGTGCAGGCACCGACAGCAGCGGACGCTGATAATCGCTGCGGGTCAGGTTCCCGCAGCCGGTGAGCAGGATTATCAACATCAATAAAAGAGAGGATCTCATTCGCGTGCCAACGCCTCCGTCGGATTAAGCCGCGCGGCTCTGCGCGCCGGGAAATACCCGAACGTCAGGCCAATCAGGGCGGAAAAACCACAGGCCATCGCCACCGGTCGCCAGGTGAAGACCATCGAAAACGCCTGCGTCAGCAGCGCAAACAGGTTACCGGCGACCCAGGAGCCTAACACCCCCGTCAGCCCGCCGAGCGCGCAAATCATCACCGCCTCAATCAAGAACTGATGCATGATGTCGGACGGACGGGCCCCCACCGACAGACGAATACCAATCTCATGGATTCGCTCGGTAACCGACACCAGCATGATATTCATGACCCCGACGCCGCCGACCAACAGCGAAATCGCGGCAATCGCGGTGATCAGCAGCGACATCGAGTCAGAGGTTTTTTGCAGCGTCCTGGCAAGCTGTTCGTCAGTCTGGACAAAGAAATCTTTTTTACCGTGTTCGCGAATAAGATGCCTTTCCGCACGCCGCGCGGCCTCCTGCGGCGATAGCGTCTCCGGAAAGCGCAGCGTGAGCGCCTCCAGCGGCTTATCGCCGGAAATCCGCTGCAGAAGCGAGGTGTAGGGGATCCACGCCGACATAAATCCACTGACCACCTTCGGCCCCGGTTTGCTGGCGATACCGATCACCCGCCACGGCGCGCCGGCGATTTGCACAATTTTCCCCAACGGATCTTCATTGCCCGGAAACAGCGTCTCTTTGCTGGTTTCATCCAGTACCAGCACCGGCTCCCGATCATTGACATCGCGGTGAGTAAAACCGTTGCCATGAATAAAACGGATCCCCTGCAATGAGAAATAGTCGGCGGAAACCCCGGAGAGAATAATTGAGGAGTCAAATCCCTGACGCACCGCGGTCGTCATGCTGGAGACAACGGGCGACACGCCGAGCACCCAGGGCTGCTGGCTGAAGCTGGCGATATCTTCCAGCGACAGCGCCCGTTCCATGTCCGGGCGTTTGCTGCCCCAACCGGTGCCGGGACGGATTTCAAGAGTGGTGTTACCCAGCTTGCCTATCTCGTCCATGATGGTCCGCCGGGCGCCTTCGCCTACCGCCATGGAGGAGACCACCGATGAGATACCGATGATAATGCCAAGCATCGACAGGAAGGCGCGCATTCGATGGCCCAGCAACGCGCGCCACGCCATCCGTACCGACTCCGCCACGCTGCGAGAAAGAGAAGCCCGGCCGTTATCCTGTACCGCAGGCAGCAATTGAATGTCATCATTATCACGCGCGGAATAGCGATTATCGGCGACGATCTGTCCATCGCTGATCTCGACGATCCGCTGCGCCTGCTGCGCCACTTCGCGGTCATGGGTGACGATAATCACCGTGTGCCCGTCGGCGTTGAGCTGGTGCAGAACATCCATCAGCGCCCGGCCGCTGACGCTATCCAGCGCCCCGGTAGGTTCATCGGCGAGAATAATCTGCGCGCCGTTGATCAGCGCCCGACAGACGCTGACCCGCTGCTGCTGCCCGCCGGAAAGCTGCGCCGGTTTATGCTGTAAACGCGCATCAATCCCCAATTTTTCCGCCAGTAGCGCGATTCGCGCCTGGCGTTCAGCGGCGGGCATCGCGGTATAGAGTGCGGGGATAGCGATATTCTCTTCCGCCGTCAGATAAGGCATCAGGTGATAGCGCTGAAAAATAAAGCCCAGCCAGCGGCTGCGCAACTCCGCCAGCACCGCGCTATTGGCCTGATGAGCGGCGATCCCATTAATATAAACCTCGCCGCTGCTGGGCTTATCCAGGCAGCCGATAATGTTCATCAGCGTTGATTTACCCGAACCGGAAGCTCCCATGATCGCCACCATTTCGCCGGGCATAATGGTCAGCGAGACCGATTTCAGCACCGGGATCGTCTGCGTCCCGGCGGCAAAATGACGGGTAACGTTGTGCAGGACAATTAACGGATTCGTCATCAGCCAGGCCCCGCGTCCTGCGGGATCACCACCCGTTCGCCGGGCCGCAATCCTTCAAGCACCTGCGCATACTGGCGATCGTTAATCCCGATACGCACGGTTCGCTCCTCGCTGCCGTTCTCCTTTTCCACCCTCACCAGGTAGCGCTCATCACCGAGAGCACGCCCCAGCGCGGCGACCGGCACCCGCAGTACATCTTTCACCTGGGCGATACGGATAAACACCTGGGCGGTCATTGAGGTTTTCAGCAATCGCTGACGGTTATCCACCTCAAAGGTGCCGTTATAGTAAATCGCGCTGCTTTGCTGATTACTGACAAAAGCAGCGCTATTTTGTTCTTCCAGCGCCTCCTGCGGGGCGGGCTGGACATAGCCAAGCTGCCCCTCATAGCGCGTCTGCGGATCGGCAATCACATAAAACCACAGTGGCTGTCCCGGATGGATTTTCTGGATATCCGCTTCAGAAATACGCGTTTGTACCTGCATTTTATCAAGGTCGGCGAGCACCAGAATGGTCGGTGCGATTTGAGAGGAAACAATGGTTTGCCCCTCACGGGTAACAATCCCCAGCACTTCACCATCCATAGGGGCGAGAATGCGGGTGTAGCCGAGGTTAGCTTTGGCGGTCTGTACGCTCATTTCCGCCTGCACAATCTGCGCCTCATTGACCGCAACCTGCTGAACCTGGGCGGCATACTGCGCCTGCGCCTGTTCGAGATCGCTGTTTACCCCGGATCCCTCGCGATTCATGGCCTGTTCCCGCGCCAGCGCTTTGCGGTACTGCTCCAGCATGGCCTCCGAGGCGAGTTTTTGCGCCCTGGCGCTGGCCAGTTGCGCGGTAGCGTTGCGTAACTCCGAAAGCTGCAGCGTCGGGTCGATTTCAGCCAATAGCTGCCCCTTTTTCACCCGTTCGCCCTGACGTACATACAGCTTGCGTAGCTGACCGCTAACCTGAGCGCCGACGCGCACCTGGACCGCAGGTTTGATAATGCCGCTTGCCAGCACCACCTTTTCGATATCCCCGCGATCGAGCGCGACGCTATAGAGTGACTCGCCCTGCCGCGGAAACGAACGCGGGTATAAAACCGCAACGATAATGATCGCCATCGCGGTCAGCGCAAGCAGTAACGTTTTACGGCGACGTAAAAATCCTCGCATCATCGGCCTGGTGCTCCCTGCCCGATATCCCGCAATTCGCCGTCATGCAGACAATAAACTCGCGTGAAATGATGTAAAATCGGCGTGCTGTGGGTCACCACAATCAGCGTTTTTCCCTGTTCACGACAGTGCTGGCACAACGCTGCGATCACCGTCTCGGCGGTTGCATCATCAAGATTGGCGGTCGGCTCATCAAACAGCAAAATAGGCCGTGTGCTGTAGAGCGCCCTTGCCAGCATCAGCCGCTGACGCTGGCCTAAAGAGAGCGCGGAATGGCTTTCGCGGATCAGCGCCTCCATGCCTCCCGGCAACGCCTGAACCACCGGTCCCAGCGCCATTTTCGTCAGTAACGCTTCCACTCGCCCGCGATCGCTGTCGCTATACCATGGGTCAAATAAAGTGATGTTTTGCAGCACAGAGGCATTAAACAGAATATCTTCCTGACTCTGTAACCACACTTGCAAGGCCAGCTGCTGCGCACTCGCCTCATCGTTGTTCAACAAAATTCGTCCATGTTGCGCGGAAAACAGTCCGGCCATCAGGCGCAGCAAGGTGCTCTTTCCTGCGCCTGAGTCGCCAACGATCGCCACCTGATCCCCCGGTTCCAGAATCAGATCAACGGCGTTCAGCACCGTTCTCCGCGGATCGTAGTGAAAGCTCACCTGCTCGAACGCCAGCCGCGGCGCCTCATCCACGCAGAGCGGTGAAAATACCGGCGATGCAGCATCGCGTTTTGTAAACAAGCTTCGGGCACGGGTGTCAATGACATGCAGCTGTGATTTGCGGATCACGGCATAGAACAGCCGCGTGACGTAGGAGGTAAAAATCTGCCGTAAGAAGCTGTAGGCGAAGAAGTCGCCCAGCGAGATCTGTTTAGCCTGTACCAACGGCAGCACCACCAGCATAAAAACCACCATCTCAAGGCTTCCGGTCAGTTGATACAGCCCCTCTTTGACTTGCTGATACACTTTCTGCCGCTGAAGACAACGAAAAAGGTCATAAGAAAAGCGGGCAAACTGTGCTTTGCGCTGCGTTTCCAGTCCGGCGGTTTTGATGGTTAACACTCCTTGCAACGTTTCCATCAAAAAGTCATTCAGCGTCGCGCTTTTGAGCTGTAGCTGCTGGGTGTACCAGCGGTCGCGGAATATCGCCCAGACGCTAATCAGCCCCATCACCACGATGCCAACAGCAGAAATTAGCGCCAGCACCGGTGAGATCCAGAACATAATGCCGATCGCGATGACGCAAATAATCCAGTCCGAGCGCAGTCCGTTATCCAGCTCGATTTTTTGCAGCATCCCTCCCTGCCAGGCAATAAAGCGACTAAAAATATCCCCCGGCGCGCGTTTTTCAAAAAAACGCAGCGGGTTATTCAGCAATCTGGAAAAACCGATGTCGCTATTGAGCAATACAAAACGGCGAATGAAACGTTCGCTAATCACCCTGACGCCTAACGCCAACAATGTGGAAACGACAAAGGCGAGGATGAACCACAGGTAAGGAAATTGTGCGTTCCCGACGTCAGAAAAAGCCTGATTAATTGCGTGGCTGACCATCGTCGGCATTAAAAACAGCGTCAGCGAGACCAGAAACGTTAATAGCATCAGCGTGTAAATTCCCGGTACCGCCGCCGTCTCCTTCAGGCTCATCGCCCCTGGCATCGCTTGCTGAACATCAGCGATAGCCGATGGGGACATAACGCCTGCGGAAGGAGACTCTTCGAGGATCAGCGCATAGCCGCTGATCTCTTTTTTTAACGCCGAGAATGGCAACCACTGTTGGCCAATCGCCGGGTTCATCACGCAGACGTAATCGCCTTTGTGCCACGCCAGCAGGACATAGTGGCTGGCGCCATAGTGCAAAATGGACGGGAACGGCAGCGCATGAATTTCATCATGATCGAACAGGACCGGAACGGTAGCGATCCCGAGCTGTTGCAGAATAGCAGATAAATCGCTCAACGATGTCCCGTGATCGGATGCCGGGAATATTTCCCGCAATGCCGGGAGCGAGCACGGAATATTTTGCGTTTGCGCCAGCATGGCAATACAGGAGAGGCCGCACTCATTGCTCTCTTCCTGAAAAACCATATCCGGGATAATTGTTTTCATTATAATGCGTCAGTGATTAATAAAATAAAGCGAGTGGCTATGCCATAACAGCCAGTCCTGCGGATAGTCACGCAGAGTGTTTTCAATTATTGTCGGCAAGTTTCCCGCCACCTCTTTCGCTGATTGCGGAGGATAGATTTTTATCTTTATTCCTTGCTGATAATAAAGATGATAAAAAACGACCTGTGCCGACACGATGCGAGAAAACCGCTGCACCCCATTGTGTAATTTCGCCGGGCGGCCAAATAGCCGACAATTTATTTTTCCGGACTGCGCCTCATGGGTCTGTACGGTATAGTCGGCAGGAATATCCGGGAAAATAATCATATTTTCCCGCCCTTCCGAAACGTTTGTCAGCAATGCCATCAACTCGCTGGCCAACGACCGATTATCCTGATGGATAGAGCAGTAAGAGAGCGCGACGCCGCCCGTTTTACGGCTGGCGACGGTATAGCTTTCCGCGCTGGATGAAACCACTACGCTGGCTTTTCCTGGGGTTACGCCAGCGCCGACTATCGCCGCCAAAATATCGGACACACAATGCAGGGGCGCCAGCACAACGGGCGTCTTTTGCGCCACCAGCGGGGCGACAATCACATCAAGTTCCCGCGTACACGTCTGAATTTCAGACAACGTGACCGGATGCTGCCCCCAGGTCGCCCCGAATTCTAGCAACTGGCGGCGGAAGGCCATCCATGCCGTATCAATTCGCTCCTTACCGCCGGTCAGACAACGGTAATTTTGCGTCGCCACCGCGGTACGCCCGCGATACCGCCTGCCCAATACGCCCAGCCGACAAAGTGACCGAACCGTTATAAACAGTAACGGCATGGCGGTATGGCGCATCACTCCGCGTACTGCCTTATTGCCGCCCCTCCGGCAAGGACGATAGCGCCGGACAAGCTGAGTGGACCATTTTCTTACGCTGAAGACGCACCAGACGATCAGAAAGCGCACCACGCTTACTCCTTGTCCTCGGTAAGTAACTGGCGCATATAGTCGGCAAATTCAGGGAACTGACGATCCTTCGCCACCACCCATTTTTTATTAATGATAAACAACGGCGTTGCGTTGATGTCGTAGAGGTCGGTAATTTTCGCCATATACGCGAGGCGTTCATCAACGGCTTTACTCTGGCGTACCTGATGATATTTTGCGACATTGATATTGTTCTTTTTCAACCAGGCATTAAGCGCATCATCATCAGCCAGATTAATACCGCGCGTCATCACCGCATTAAAAGCCCGATCGCGCATCTGGCGCTCAATGCCCATTAGTTCCAGCGTCGCAAAAACCGGCGCATAAACTGCCAGTCCATTTCTTTCAGCAGTAATATGGATCACTTCAAATGTGCTATCTTCCGGCAACGAGGCGGCGAATTTTTCAATATCCTCTTCATTTGAGGCGCAGTAGTGGCAGCCGTAAGACATCACTTCAATAACACTGTTTTCGTGTTTTATCGGGCTACTGGCAACCGTTGCACTATCTATTTTTCGTAGCGCCGAAGGTTTGCTGCTGTCCAGCGAAAATGTGTTAAATACAAAAATGTGATAACACAGTACGGTTATCAGCGATGAAATTAATGCGACCAGAAAGGTATAGCCAACAGCGGTAATGGGTTTTATCTTCATTCGATACCAGACTCGCGAAAATGGCGCATAAATAGATGGAGAGCTGCCCCTCCATCTGGCAGAGAAATTACTGGCGAATGCGATTCGGCACAAAGCACATGTTGTTAGCAGCATCTTTCATACTAACGGTTGAGTTGCCGTACTTATCAGTACAGGTGGTGACTTCTTTACAAGAAGAGACACCGCCAATAATGACCGATTCATAAGAGGTGGTGCACACTTCTTTGCATCCCCCAATAATAGCTGACGCTTCAATCATGCTTAATTTTTGCATTTATTAGATCCTTAACGATTTCCATTGATTGTATTTTCTTACACTTAGAGCCTATCCCACCAGGCGTTATTGGCGCAGACAGTTTGAGCACTGCCCAGGTTCAAAATGACAAGCAAAATAGTCCTAATGGGATAGGCTCTTACCAACTGGCTTAGAGAGCGGCCAGTTATTCTGTCGATGCCATATTTTGTGCAACGTTATGCGCAAGGCGTGGCGACTATGCACTTAAAAATATTAAAAAGCTCAACGTTATTTTTAGCATTTAGCTTTTTCATCAAACCACGTTTACAGCGGCTCAGTCGGCGAACATCAATCTGTTGCTCAGCGGAAATCTGTGACAATGATTTCCCTTTGAATATTTCTTCCATCAACCACCAGTCATCGCTGGAGATGCTGCGATTAAAATCCCTGGCCAACCATTTTTGCCGGGTATAATGAATCAACGAGCGGCTAAAAAATATCTTTTTTGCCACCATAAGATTAGCACTTTCAACAAACTTAAAAAAATTCTCCAGTGACTCATTCTTTAATAACCAGCTTGCTTCCGGGAGCAGCGAATGCAGTGCAAAAAAAAGAGAAATATTATTCTCGCTTAATAAAATCACCAGTTGCTGATTTTCCCGGCAATAGTATTCTTTTATCGTATACAGTGCATGGAAGCGTTCTTCCGGTAAACTGTCGACATCGCAAAGGATCCAACGCAGTTCATTTTTCTTGCCGGGAAGCTGCAACGTATCTCTCAGTTGTGAAAAACTATTGAGCCTTGAGAAGGTGCAATCATTTTCACGTGTAGCAAGCGCTGAAACCACATTACGCACCCCTTCGGAAAAAAAGATATTCTTATCGTAGAGAAAGAAATGGCGACTCATTATTCATCATCCCTGATCTGTTCTACTGATAGTTTAAAGTGTAATTCGCTGTCGCCTGAAAGCCCCCGGTTTGCAAGGTTTTGTTACTCAAGGCGTTAGGCTCTCCTTCCACAAAAGCGTTGAAATTTAAACTCATAGAGGTACCGGAAATTGCCAGCGCGGTCGTCGGTACATTCAGTGAAATAGCCGTACCGTCGCTTTCTTCAAAACCGATACCGATGCCGCTGGCGGCTCCCGTCACCACCAGGCGGTCGCTCATATTGGTATTTTCCGTCCCGCTAAACGTCACAGTGACGGAATTAAACACCGCCGTACTGCAATCCTTCAGCGTAATAACGAATGCCTTTGGCAAGGATTTTCCTTCCGCATAGAGCGTGCGGGCAGAAATCTCGCCAAAATCCACGACAACATTTTTTGATAAAGGGTCAATGCTGCAACCGTGAGCTACTACCTCTCCTTGAAACTTCAAGTCACCGCCGATCAACTCACCGATGGCATGCACGGCGGTTGCCGAAAACAATGAATATATGATGACTATCGATGCGATTAACTGGCGCATGTTGTTCCCTTACTGAAACTCCGCCACCACGGTGGCTGATGCCTGAAATGCCCCCTCGAGAACGTCGCTTCCGGCCTGCGCAATAGGGGCTGCGGTCAAATTCCAGGTTCCCTGGTTGTTCGTAAAGCCCGGGACATCATAAAAGTGATTCGCGGCGACTAAACCCCCAGCGGAATCTTTCAAAATAATGCCGAGATTGGAACGGTCGACGGCCCCGGTGGTTCCTAAATAATCGCTATTAAAACTGGCGGTATTCGCCTGCTGAATTCCAAGCCGAATATTCAGACTACCACTGGTAAAACTCCCACCTTCGCACTTCACCTGAATCGGCACCGGTTGGCTATAATTCGAGCCATTAAGCGACGCCGCTGAACCAGGAATCGTGCCAAAATCGACCGTAATCGGTGAACCGGCATTAATGATACATTTGTCCGGAACGGTAATGACGCCCGAGTTAATTGAAACAATGGACATTGGCGTAGAGCCCATTCCTGCGCTGAGATTCCCCAGACGCCCATAAAGTTTGGCTATTTCCGTGCCCAGCAGATTAACGCCGTTAACAATCGGTTTGGTGATCATAAACGTCACCCGCCCCTTCGCGCCGGACTCAAAATTATTAAACTGTACACCTGGCGATGAACAACTATTCTGAAACGCCTGGTTTGATTCATTATCAAAAGGCACTGACAGGTATTCCATCCGATTACCGCGGATGTATATTTCAATTTTTACATCCATGTAGTCATTCAGTTTTAAATAACCGGGGCTACTTCCCGGCTGAAGCAGCGAGGCTGTCGCCGTGTAAAAAATCGGCTGGTTCGTCATAGTGGTCCCACAGGACGCCACGCCAGCATATTGCCCACCTAATGCAAACTCATAAGGAATAGTCGCGCCGACGGTGTTGTTAGTAATATTCTGGGTTGTGACATCAATATTATACATTTTAGGGCCACCAACCGGGGTAATTTCTCCCTCAACCGCACTCACCCCCAGAGACAATAAGCTGCCGCATAATACAATAGCGACACGAGATTTACGCCCGATAACCATTGTCGCCATTAGAGATACTCCATTTTCAAACGCAGCAGCCCGCTAAAGTCGCCTGCAATAACATTTCGTCCCGTGGACTCCAGTACGGCAATAAACGTCAGACTGCTATCGCCGGTTTTCACAATAAATGGCGGCTGGGTTTGATTAATATCCAGCGCTCGTGCTTTCGTATCCAGAAGGCGAATACCAGCACCTGACATGCTGCCGGTCAGGCGCAATAACTGGCGGTTCACCTCATCCGACTCACCGGTAAATGTTAACTGTACCGCCTGTTCGCCGGTGGTATAAAGGTGCTTACTGTTTCCCGTGGTCTTCGCCGCCATGCTATCGCGCGCCTGTGAAGCCCCTTTCAGGCAATCTTTCAGATCGACACGTACCAGTACCGGCTGGCTACGATCACCCGCCTGATGAAAACGGCGGGCGCTAATTTCCCCCATTTCGATAATCTGCAGGCGACTCTGAGGTGCAAGAACACACGGCGAAGCATAAACGGAACCATGGAATATCACATTACCGCCATCTTCCCCCTGATGATCCTGGTTATAGTGCTGCGGCTGTAGCGGAATAACAGCGTCGGCCAGCGTTTGCATACTGATACCGAAGACAAACAGTGCTAATAACGATAAACGCGTTTTCATCATCAGGTTCCTCTTCAATTATCCTTGCTGCGATGGCGGGAGCGCCTTACAGGTATTTCCTTCACAGCGATATTTCAGTTCCGGATGACCGCCATAATCATTCACATACATCATCGCGAAATTACTGACGCTGGCATCGGTTACGCTAAATTCCAGGCTGGACTTCGGCGCAATCATAACCCCTGGGAACTTGGTTATTTTTTCACCCTTAGCCCGAGTTAAGCTAATAATGGTGATGTAATAGGGCGTCGGATTTTGCGCGATCATCTTGTTACCGCGCTTTTGAAAGACGACCTGGTCCTGCCAGACCTCACTTTTGCTTTTAGGAATAATGGCCGTCGGGCGGTAAAATAATTTAATCCGCGACTGCATGGCTAACTGCAGGACATTCGCTTTATCCGGTTTAGGCGGAATTTCGCGCACGCTTAAATAAAACAGGCTTTCACGATCCTGAGGCAATTGGTTAATACCGTCGGTTTTCGTAACCCGTGCAACCCCTTTTTGTCCGCCGTTAATTCGCTGTAAAGGCGGCAGCACCACCAGCGGAGAGGTGATTTTGTTGCCTTTGCTGTCCTCAACCCACGATTGCGCGAGGAAAGGAATATCCGGGCTGGTGTTGGTTAAATTCGCACTTGCCGAACTGTCCTTACCGGTGATGATTAAGCGAGTACGATCCAACGAAACGCCAGCCTGAGCGCTGCCACTTACTGCGGCCAGCATCAGGACACCCATCCAGCCGAATTTGTTGCTTGTTATACTCATTTTTCGCCTTTTATTACTGTCACTGTCATTTACACGGCAATAGCGCGGATGCTGAACGATGCTCTATTGATGGCGGGATGGCGATCTGACACTGCGTTTTCCCACTCCACATCACGTTTAGCCGTTCATGCGGATTGACCCCTGCCAGCCATCCCTGTCCACCTTCCATAATCATCGACACACTTACGCCATCGCCATTAATCACTTCGGCGCCAAAGGGCGGGTAAGTCCCGTCAGCCAGACGAATGATGGCCATCATTTTCTCGCCTTTCGCCATACCGAAGGCCTGGTAGCCGATGGCACCTTCCGTCAACGTCGCGGTACTGATCGATTTTGCCGGTTCAATGGATTCCGACATCGCATCAACATCAACCCGGGTATCAAAGCTGTTGTAGCTCACGATGTCTGGAATAACGGCAATGCCGAAATTGTTGGTTCGTGATTTACCATCATTGAGCGGAACGTCGCCGATACCGTTGGTATTGACCATCACGCGAGCGGTATTGAGCGTCGCGCCGCTGTTGTGGAGTGCCGCGCCATGCCGGGTCGCCGTAAAGCCCCCGCGCAGAGTGCTACTCAGTGAAAAATAGTGATTTTGCTGATAGCTGGCGTTGCTGTTAATCTCGGCGTACTGCGAGCGACGCTGATAATAGCCATCAACATTGGCATAGCCATTCTGGCTCGCCCCGGCGCGAATCCGCCACAGGTTGTTGTAGTCGCTGCTGTCGGTATAAGAGAGCATCGGGCTGGTCTTGCCATTATTGGTCTGTATATCCAGACCGCTCCATTTGCTGTCGCCAACGGGAACGGAGAGCGTAAAAGCAATAGAGTCGTCCTTACGCCCCTGATAATCAGAACGATATGCCGAAATATTGGTGGTGATCCCCCGGATGTCGCCGATATTAAACGAGCGTCCCAGAGAGATGCCGTAACGATCCTGACTACTGCGATTCCAGTAATTCTGATGGGTATAGGTCAGGAATAGGGTCGTCGCCTTGCCTGGTTCATCGGCCCAGAAGGTTTTATTCCCGGTAATGGTATAGATTTCTTTCTCCCGACCGAGACTGTCGTATCCTTCATAACGTTCATTCAGATATTGCGCGAATGAGCGGAAGTCTTGCTGAGAAAAGCGATAGCCCGCGAAGGTGATAGAACTGTTATATTCGTCGAAAGTCTTCGCATAACTCAGCTTGAACGACGTGCCTTTCAGGCGTTTTTGATTTGGCTGCTGGCTGTAAGACTCCGTGACATCCAGTGACAGCGCGCCAAGTATGCTGAGATCCCGGCCAATACCGGCGGCAACCGACGTATATCCCGCCCCCGCCGTCTGCAACCCGCCATACAACGACCAGGCGTTGGTCACCCCCCAGGAGAAATCGCCGGATGCAAATCCTGGCCCCTGGATTTTATGGTTATAGCGGGACGGCGCCCCGACGGCCACGTTGTAACGCACGTAGCCCGGACGCGTGAGATAGGGAATATTGGCGGTGTTGACCTGGAAAGTGGAAATGGCGCCGTCCTGCTCTTCTACCTGAACATCCAGCGTACCGCGCACCGAACTGCGTAAATCCTGAATATTAAACGGCCCGGCGGGGACCGTCGTTTCATAAATAATGCGTCCATTCTGCCTGACGGTGACTTTCGCGTTACTCTTTGCCAGTCCGCGAATTTCTGGCGCGTAGCCCTGCAGATTCGGCGGCAGTTGACGCTCATCGCTGGCAAGATTAAGCCCGGTAAAACGTACGGTATCAAAGACCTGAGAATCAAGATAGATTTCTCCCGCCGTCAGTTTTGCCGCCATCATCGGCAATGGGCGATAGGCGTAAATCCGACCCATATCAAAATCGAACTGATGCGTCGAGCTGTAATAGCTGGTCTGGTATTCACCGCGTAAGCGCCAGCCGCCCAGGTTAGCGCCAGCCTGCCCATAGCCGCTCAGCGAGGTGTAATCGTCGTGCATATTGAGCTGCCGGGTATATTGCCCGGTGAGGCTATAGTCAAACAGAACGCCACCGATCCCCTGATCCCAGCGTTCGGGCGGCGTCCAGTTTGGATCGTTATATTTCATCCATGCCTGCGGGACAGTAATATCCAGCACGCCGGCATAGTTATTCAGGCTGGAGCCTGGAATGGTCAGTACGTTGTAACAATCCTGAAACGGTTGCTCTACCTTCCGTTGCGCTTCTTCTTTCAGGGCCAGCCTTGAAACGACTTCGCCGTTAATACAGGCCTGGGTGCGCTTACCATCTTTAGAGGGCAGATAACGAACCTTGTGCTGCCCTACGGCCTGACCATTAATTTTAATGTCCAACAGGTAGTCGCCTGGCGGAACATAATTGTCGGTAGCAAAGCGGCTTAAATCAATATTGTTGCGGTCAGCGGCATCCAGCACGTCAGTATTAAATTCCACATCCGTTGAAGCGTAAGACATAGACGCGCAGCAGAAGATCATTATCTGAGAGAGGATTACATTTATTTTTATTTTCTGTTCTGCTGACATGACTATTCATCCCGAATCATTCAGTAAAATATCGTGCACAACAAACAAGCTAAAATATGAATAACTGGTTTGTTTCTAGTTATAATCCATAAAAAAGCGAGTGACGGCGTAAAACTCCCCAGCCTTAATATGTTGCTGAACCGGAACCAATGAAGCGGTGAATCTCAGCGTATTATTCTCATCACTCAGAAGATATCCCGAAGAGGGTTCCCCGAAGGTTAAAACCTCTCCATGACGATCGCGAATCTGTATGCCAAACCCCTTCCCCTCGCCATCGGGAATTAATACGGTGGGATCCTGCGACGACGCATTTCCTGTAAAGGTTATGGTGGCATATGCACCAGGCGTTGACTGATTTTGACTGCCGAAAGACTGACAACCGACTAAGCGCACCATAAAAGGCCGAATAAGCTGACTTTCCCGGTTCATATTAATGTCGCGAGCGGATACGTTGCCAAATTCCACCCACAGCTCTCGCGAGGCCGGATCGATATCGCAGGCAGCCGCGACCAGCTCGCCAGAAAGCGCCAGTTGCCCGGGCGTAGAATTAGTACTCAAAGCATGTCCGGAAAAGAGCAATATCGATACGAATAGCGTTATCAGCCGCTTTTTCTCTGAATCCTTAACCATACTCAGAATCCCATATTATCTGGCCTGTCCCTCAAATATTGCGGGGAGAACACCTCCCCGCGCACGATAATTCAGCGTCGATTATTGATAATCGATAGTGAAATTGATCGTTGACTGGAATGCGCCTGCTGTTACAGTCGTAGCGCCGCTTTCTGCTTTCAGGAATGCCACGAAAGGAATGGTGTTGGCACCATCAACCAGCGTAACCGCCGTGGTCGGCTGACCCCAGACAACAGTCTGGCTGGCGCTGTCTTTCAGGCCAATGCCCGCGCCAGTTGCCTGACCGGAGGTGAACGCCGCCAGAGTGCTATCGTTCGGATTCACTGTGGACGGGCTATAGGAAACAACAGCGCTGCCGGCAACGGTGGTATCGCAATACTGTAGTTCGATGTTTTTGGTTTCAGTTGCCTGACCACCGCCCTGCAGCAGGGAAACAGGAACCTGACCAAAATCAACGGTTACCGGGCTGGACGACGGCGCCAGACCACATGCGGTATTTACCAGCTCACCCGAGAGTTCAATCTTGCCGGTAGTGCTATCAGCCAGTACAGACATAGAGCCCAGCGCAGCAGTTAATGCCACAGCCATAGCAACTTTATTCAGTTTCATAGAAAATTCCTGCGTTTTAAATTTTTATCCTAAAAAGTAAAGAGCAATAAAGTTGTAGCGTTATACACAACCTGCTGCCCTCCGCATCACCGAAAATCCCTTTTAATAATTAAATCCCACCCTTCAGAATTTAATTACATTGAGTCTTTCCCTTGACCGCAAAAACATATCAAATCATTTCCAAAGCCTAAAGGAATATATTGGAAAGAGAATTAAAAAAACATTTAAACTCGCGAGCCACAGCGCATCAGAAAATTAACTCGCAAGAAGGCGGGATATATCCTAAAAACAAATTACGAAAAGCAACTAATAAACCGGATTAATGACAGAGAAACGCAAAGCAATCACAACATATATTACAACCCATTAACAAAAAATTCGCAATTAATATTGTCGAGAGCCAAAAAATCAGTGAAGCGGCATCGTTCACTCGCATTTACCGGCATGAATGTTTTTTTTCAGGTGATGTTGGCGCAAGCCAGATGAAGCGGTTCGCGCAGCGGCGGCTCGCAGAAAATACCGGGAGGCATGGGGTAAGCAAAGGCCCCATGCCGCTCACAGGCAACCGGTATGAAGGCTATCCCCATATTGACAGTGAGCGAAACCGCTCACTGGTCAGGAGCTGGCGAAAATAAAAACGCGCCGTTTCGCCGGGCAATCGCAGCGATGAATAGTCGATCATGCGGTCATCGAATGGACTGCAAAAACTTGCGGGTACGTTCGTGTTGCGGCTGAGTGAACATATTCTCTGCGGAGCTATCTTCCACAATCACGCCGTCGGCCATAAAAATAACCCTGTCGGCCACATCCCTGGCGAACGACATCTCATGCGTCACCAGGATAAGCGTGGTCTGATGATCGACAATCGAGCGGATGACCTGCAGCACTTCATTGACCAGCTCAGGATCCAGCGCCGATGTGGGTTCATCAAAAAGGATCACTTTCGGTTTGACCGCCAGCGCACGGGCAATAGCCACACGCTGCTGCTGACCGCCGGATAACATCGCCGGGTAGCTGTCGGCTTTTTCACGCAGACCCACTCGCTCCAGCAACGCCATCCCGATTTCATTGGCCTGTGCCTTCGGCATTTTTTTACCGATGATCAGCGCCTCGGTAATATTCTCCAGCGCCGTTTTGTTCTTAAACAGGTTGTAATGCTGGAAGACCATTCCGGTGTGTGCCCGTAACGCAGTCTCTTGCTGACGGGTAAATTTCCGCGCATCAATCACCTGATCCGCGATTTCCAGCGTACCGCTCTCCGGCTTTTCCAGTAAATTGATACAACGCAGAAGAGTCGATTTACCGGAACCAGAAGGGCCAATAATCGCCACCACCTGCCCCTGCGCGATCTCCAGGGAGATGTCTTTCAGTACCGGATTGCCATTAAATGATTTATGCAAATGACGGATTTTCAGCATAGCGCGGTTCCTCAGCGGTACGGGCGGTTGAGACGATGCTCAATCGATTTTTGTAGCAACGTCAGCAGGATGGTCACGGCCCAGTAGATCAGCGCTACCGCCAGGTAGCTCTCCAGAAAGCGAAATGAGTTACTGGCAAGAATTTTGGTCTGCGCAAAGATATCGGTCACGCCAACGGTAAACGCCAGGGATGACTCTTTGATCAACATAATCAGGTAGTTGCTCATCCCCGGCACAGCAATACGCACCGTTTGCGGCAGAACGATACGGCGAAAACCTTGCCAGCGGGACAATCCCACGGACAGGCTGGCTTCCATCTGCCCCTTGTCGACCGAGTTCATCGCCCCCCGGAACTCCTCCGCCAGATTTGCGGCGGTCTTAAAGCTGAGAGCAATAATGGTGGCGGAAATGGCGTTCATCATGCTGATCCCCGGAAACAACTGCGGGATACCAAAGTAAAAGATGAACAGCGTTACCAGTGTCGGCACGGAACGGAAAAACGAAATATAGACTTCAGCAAACTGCGTCAGAACCACAATACGGTTACGGATAATCAACGCCAGCACCATCCCCATGACCGAGGCGATAACCATAGAGGTTATCGCCAGAAACAAGGTCACAGGCAGGTAACTGAGCAGCGTTGGAAAAGCTTCCAGCATAAAGCTCAGATTAAAATTCATCTCTTATTATTCCTTGCTGACATCCTGTTTCAGATACTGCTCAGAGAGTTTTGTCAGCGTACCGTCCGCTTTCAGCGCAGTGAGCGCATCATCAAACGCTTTACGCAACGCATCGCCCTTTTCATTTTTCACGAACGGGAACGCTTCCTGATAACGGTAAACCGGGTCACCTGATTTTTTCAGCGGTAAACGGGAGTTATCGATCAGCAATTGCGCGCCAGCGCGGTCCATAATGTAGGCATCGATACGGCCCAGCGCGACATCCTGAATAATAGCGCTTGGTTCATCGTAAGTATGAATATCTATACCGGCATCCGGGTAATTCTTACGTAAAAAGTTTTCTTTGCTGCTGCCAACGTCGACACCCAGTCGTTTACCTTTTAAATCCGCGATATTTTGAATAGAATCATCGTTCTTACGGGTTACCAGTTGGGCGCCGGAATAAATATAAGGCTGCGAAAATTGGTATTTCTCACGGCGCTTATCGTTGACTTCCACCTGGTTCGCAATGGTGTCGATCTTACCCGCATCCAGCATCCCGAAGAGGCCGGTCATATCCGCAGTGGTTAACTCCACACGGCTGTAGCCTAATTTTTTCGCAATGGCGTTGACGGTAGCGATATCATAACCTTCGTAATCTTTGCCATTTTGTTTGTATGAAAAACCGATACTGACGCCAAAGGTGCCAACATGCAGTACTTTTTCATTAGCGGCCGGTTTCTTATTGTCGTCGCAACCGGCCAGCAGGAAAGCACTTAAAAGTACTGTGGTTATTATCCCTGATTTAAAATTAAACATGGTAATGCCCTTGTCATCATGGGTGATTATTGATGTTGTGGTGTTAAATTTAAGCACGCCAGTTTAAATCACTTCAGGAACAACTTATATTCCTGTTTGAAATTATTTATAACATACAGGAATAATCCATTTCTGCATGACAGAGATATCATTCTTACCATTAAAATGGCAAGTACCGAGAATAACCAGAGGGTTAGTATGAGAATTATTGCTTGCGGTGATTTACTGTTTTCGAGCCGAAATCTGGCGAAAAGATTAGATTCCAGCATCGTAGAATTATTACAAAGCGCCGACGCGGTGTTCGCCAATGCCGAATTTAGCTGTCCGCAACCGAACCTCCCGCCAGCGGCGGGCCGCGGTTATATTACCGCCGTAAAACCCGTCACGCTGGATGAGTTCGTCGATTTAAATATCCGCCTGGTCTCCTTTGCCAACAATCATACCGGCGATTTCGGCTGGGAAGGCGTGATCGATACGATGGAAGCCGCCGAAGCGCGTAATCTGATCCCGTGCGGCCTGGGGCGTAACCTGGATGATGCCCGTCTTCCCCGTTTCCTCGACACCGCCAAAGGCCGCGTTGGCGTGGTTGCATTGGGTTCCACTCGCTCAGAAGTGTTTCTGGCGGCCAACGGCGGCGCGGGCACTCTGCCACGCCCGGGCCTGAACCCGCTGCGTTGGGGGCGCGCTTACGTTTTACCGGATGACCAGTTTGAACAGCTCAAAGCCATCACCCGTTCACTGGGGATTGATGAGAGCGTCCGCGAGGGTATGCGCGTCGAAGTGATGCCGCCAAAAGATGAAAACGAATTCATATTCGGCTCGTTGTTCGAGAGCGCCCTGCAGATTGAGCGCGGCGAAAAAGCCCATGTACGTACCTGGTTTAATGAGCAAGATTGTGTCGCCAACGAGCGTAGCATTCGCGACGCGGCGAATCGGAGTGATTTCACCCTGGTTAGCCTGCATACCCATGAAGGGGATAAAGATAGCTGGTACTCTCCGGAGGCGCCGGAATTTATCGAACGCTTTGCCCGTCGGGCGGTCGATGCTGGTGCAGACACGGTTGTCTGTCACGGGGCGCACTTTATGCGCGGTGTTGAAATCTATAACGGCAAGCCGATCTTCTATAACCTCGGCAGCCTTCTGATGGAGTTCGAAGCCGGCGAGTCGATCATCGGGCCCGAGATGTATCAGGCGTATGGCCATGCGGTGGATGCCCGCCCTTCTGAGCTACACCGCGCTCGCGCCAAAAACAGCGCAGGCGAGTTCACCGGTTTCAATGCCGAAGCGCGTTTTTCTCAAAACGCCCTCGCCATATTTGATGTGACCCCTGACGGTTTGGCCTGCCAGTTACTGCCTCTGGATTTGGGAATGAGCCGCGAACGTGTTCTTTCTCGTGGTCTGCCGGAAACGGTCCCCCATCAACAAGGTGCAGAAATTGCCAGTTTGCTTACCCGGTTGAGTCAACGTTACGGCACCAGGTTTACCTACGATCAGGCAAGCGGCTTAATTAAATTCTCTTAAGCACGCACGATTTCAGGCCTTAACAAACCCGCCAGTTGACCGCTAAGCCACTGGCGGGTTTTTAATGTAAAGGGAAAGGCAGGTTTGCTGACAGCCGCGATACCCGGCCTGATGCCTTATGGGAGAAGATGTTTCAATGATGCTCTCTTTTTCAATGCAGCAATAACACGTTGCACAGTAGAATACGGCAAATCCACCCGTTCCCCCTATTTCAGCCAGCGTGCGTCTTTCGTTATTACGTCACCATGTAATATCCGCTACACAAATAACGCCCTCCGTTTTACCGGTGTTTACTTCACTTTCATATTCAATGTATGTATGAAAATATTGACCATATGATGCGGTAATAGCGTGATTCTGCGTGGGAAGTTTTATAATGAATGTTGTCCAGGCCTTCCGCTCTCAATGAAAGGCATTATTTCTTCGACGAAAATCATATTAAGCCTGCGGGTATTCGTCAAAAAACATATCCAGCCCGGCTTCAAACAATTCACCGATATCCAGAGGGTTTGACGGATCAAGCATACCGTTGTGCACCATCCCGAGCCAGTTTGGCGCCAGTAAGAGATGAGGAAACTGGACCAGTTTGTCACACCTGAGTTCTCCCTCTCTGAATGCGGTCTCCAACAACGGCCTCAACGTATCGATCAGCGGTTCATGAACGTCCTGTAAATACGCTTTAGCCAGCGCCGGAAAACGGGTGCTTTCAGTAATCACCAGTCTGGCAATTTGAGCCCGGCCCGATGACTCCAGCGTTTTTATGACAGGTAAAAGCACACGCTTCAGGTATTGCTTGATGCTCTCTCCCTGCTGACGTGGTTCAGACTGAAGTTCCAGAGGAGCTGTCACAATAAACTTCTGCAAAACGCTTTCGAAAAGACTCTCTTTCGTCTGAAAGTAGTTATATACCGACCCCTTGGCCACCCCTGCTTTTTTACAAATGTCGCTGACTCGCGCATCAGCAAAACCACGCTCGATGAATTCCTCCATCGCCGCTTTGATGATGGTTTCACGCGTTTTTTCGGTCTTTAATCGGCTTGGGCCTCGTTTCTTACCTGTCCGTCCTGAACTCTTGTTCACACCATTCTCCTCCTGCCTGCGGACCCGATTACAAAATTGACCTTTAGGTCATTTTTGATCTAATATTGTGACATGCGTCATATAATGACCGCAAATTATTGTCAGACGATGCTATCATCGTTCTCCTGTACATACCGGAAGTGAGACAAAATGCCCCGGATCCCCGCAGTCAATATTAACAAAGCATTACTGGTTTTGTTCGCGCTTGTCGTTCTGGGGATGAACTTACGAAGTCCTCTGACGGCTGTTCCGCCCGTTCTTCAGTCAATACGTAACGATCTGGCTCTGAATGCAACGTTGTCAGGGCTTCTGACCAGTATTCCCGTCCTTTGTTTCGGGGTTCTCACCCCCCTGGCATCCCTGCTGATTGCCAGAATAGGGATTAATAAAAGTATGTGGTTTACGCTGGTCGGCACTGCTATCGGCATTTTGTTTCGCCCCTATACCGGAACGCTCGGGATGCTGGCCGGCACATTGCTTCTTGGTGCCGCCTTAGCGGCAGGAAACATTGTCAGTCTGATGATCATTGCCCGGGATTTCCGTCAGCGCATGAGTATGGTAACGGGTATCTACACTTCCTCCCTTAATATTGGCACTATGCTGACAAGTTCTTTGACGGCCCCAATCGCACTCTTTACCGGCTGGCAATTTGCACTGGCCAGTTGGGTATGGCTCCCCCTATTTGCGCTGGTATTATGGTTATACTCACAGCGGCGAAGCGTGCCTGCGACCAGCATTTCGCCGGAATATAATCCATTGCCGCTACAGTCCTCGCATCCTGTCTCCGGGATAAGAAAAATAGCGATTGCCGCACTGAGCGCGGGTTTTGTGGCGCATCTCTTTATTTATTATGGCATCACCGCGTGGCTACCTTCATATCTGATAACAAATGGCGGTATGCACGCGGCGACGGCGGGAGGGATCGCCTCCATATTTCAGGGAATGGCTCTGCTGGGGGCGTTCGGTGTACCTGTGCTGAACCGTTATATCAAATCAGGTTATCTGATGGTCGCGATGGGGGTATGTTGGGGAGCATCGATTCTCTTTATGTCTTTTTTCCCCCGTCTCTGGCCAGTATGGTGTTTCATTGGTGGGATTGCCCAAGGCGGTGGTTTTGTGGTGATCTTTACTCTCATCATGCAGCTATCGCCCGATCTTGATGATAATCGACGGATATCGGCGATGGTTCAGGGGATCGGATACACGCTGGCTTCTCTTGGCCCGATAGTTGTTGGGCAATTTCATGAAATGAGCGGGCAATGGCGCCACTCCTGGGAATGTCTGACAGGTGTCTCTGTAATTATGATTTTGTCCGGCGTCATCATCATCACAATTGTGGATAAAACAACGTCCCGGATCGAGCGGCCGGTTGAGGATGGTCAGCGGTGATAAGCTCCTGCTCTCTTTTACCCTATCCCCTTCCTCTCTTTTCTGACGTGTTTAATCATCAGAGTTCCGGGGAATTCATTAAGTATGAGCAAGAAAACTTGTGATGTATGGCTTTCAGAGCGTCTTCCCCCTCGCTGAAGATGGGTAGTTTCCACAACTGTTGATATTGCAAAGGAATGCACGATATTCGTTAAGACTGGACTCTCGGATGATATAAAAAATCTGTCCTGGCTATCCGGGAACTGATTGACATCCATTCCCGCCGGAGCCGCGCCACGCCTCTACCGCCGCAGGGTTCATTTGCTTAATCAACTGATATAATACCTGTGCATCAATGGCCTTACAGATCCCCGCAGGTCGTTGCATCACCGCGTCCTCGGCGGTCAACATCGCGTTAATGACCGCCTCGTGGGTGCTTTCCACCGCAGCCAGATAGAGGGCATCGAAGCATTCATCGTTCAGATACTCGAAAGACTGGTGCATTCCCGCCAGTTGTGGCAAAGGTGCAGCGTTAGCAGTGCTGAAAGCTAAAAAGATATCGCCAGAATTGTTGCCTCCCGGGCTACCGGATTTCGCAATCCCCAACCCTGCCCTCCGGGCCAGGCGCTGTAACTGGTGCGGCATTAGCGGAGCATCGGTAGCCAGGATCGTGATAATAGAACCACGCTCTCTTTCCAGTCCCGAAGGTATTTCGGGCATTAATTTTCCCACCGGCACGCCAAACAGTTCGAACCACTCTCGCTGACCGTAGTTAGCCTGCACTAACGCACCCAACGTATAGTCTTTCCCCTCCACCGTAAAACGGCGCGATGCAGTACCGGTGCCCCCTTTAAAACCGTAACAGATCATGCCATTACCACCGCCGATGTTTCCTTCAGCCAGAATACCACCAGTTGCGCTATTCAACGCTGCGAGCGCATCTTCCTCAGTGATGTGCAGCCCGTTGATGTCGTTAATGACACCATCATAGGTTTCGGCAACCACTGGCATGGCCCACAGGTGATTCAACTGCCATATGTTGTGATAATGCTCGACGATCCAGCGTACCGCAGCGTGATGGACTATTCCGACCGAATGTGTGTTGGTCAGACATACTGGTCCAACGAAATAGCCGCCGTCCCGAATCCAGTGTCCACCGGTCATTTCACCGTTACCGTTAAGTGCGTGACAGCCTGCCCACACCGGCTGGGGCTCTGACTGGTACCCCCGGGGCAGTATTGCTGTCACTCCTGTTTTGATACGTTTGCCATCGCGACTGACACCATCAATAGTGTGATAGCCCACCAGCACACCTTCGACATCGGTAATCGCATTGTAGCGTCCCGTTATACCGGGAAATTTAAGCCCCAACTGACGCGCCCTAACTTTAGTCATTATCCTTTTCCTTTACCTGGCCGTCTGTCGGTTGCGCAAATACAGGCCCAGTGCGGCGATCAGCAGAGAGCCCAAAATCAATAGTGTGGCAATTGCATTAATCTCCGGCTTGATTCCCCGCCGGATCATGCCGTAGATCTGTACCGGTAACGTGGTAGCATCAACCCCTGCGATAAAATAAGTAATCACCAGATCGTCCATCGAAATGATGAAGGCCAACAGCGCCCCGCCAGCGATACCAGGCGTCAGCATGGGCAAAGTGATGCGCCGGAAGGTCGTCCAACCGTTAGCGCCCAAATCCGCCGACGCCTCCTCCAGCCGCCCGTCCATACCCGCCAGTCGGGCACTGACGATCAGAAAAACGTAACTACACAGGAAAGTACAGTGACCAATGATGATCGATAGCCGTCCCAGTGGCACGCCCACGTTGACGAAAAAGATCAGTAGCGCGATGCCCAATACGATATCAGGCATCATCATGGGAACATACAGCAGGAAATTGTAGAACCCATGCAGCCGAAAGCGGTAGCGAGCCAGCGCCAATGCGGTCGCCGTGCCGATTGTTGTCGAGATGACGGTGGTACACAGTGCGACAAACAGACTATTTTTCAACGCTCGCAGTACCTGAGCCGTTGAATCAATGTAAAGCGCATTGTCTGCCAGCCGATTATCCATCCCAAATAGCGATCGATACCAGTCAACGCTGAATCCTTGCCAGACCATCATGTTGAGCGGGTTGGCATTAAACGAATAGATCACAATGAGCAGGATCGGCAGATACAAAAACGCAAAAAACAGTGTGCCGTAACCATTGAATAGCCAGGCGGCCAGACTCGCCCGAAGATTAGTGCGCATCACGCCTCCCGTAGCGACTACTCAGATAGAGATAGAGAAACAGTGCCAGCAGCACCATTGACATTAGCAGCATGGCAAGTGCTGCGCCGAACGGCCAGTTACGGGCGGCCAGAAACTGCTGCTCGATTAAGCTGCCTATCATCACCACTTTCGCCCCGCCCAGCAGTGAAGGCACAATGAAGTTCCCCAGACTGGGAATGAACACCATGATGCAACCTGAAACCACACCGGGCAGGGTCAATGGAAAGACGACCCTGCAGAAAGTTTGCGCCCTGTTGGCCCCGAGATCATAAGACGCATCCACCAGTCGGTGATCAAGCTTCTCGACGCTTGCATAGATGGGCAGGAACATAAAGGGAATGTAGATATATGCCATACCGATCAACACAGCGGGTTCGGTATAGATTAAATCCAGTGGCTTCGTCATCAACCCAGAGAACTGCAAGATTTCGTTGAGAAATCCTGATGGCCGCAGAATTAATACCCATGCATACAGTCGAACGATGAGACTGGCGAAAAATGGCAGCGTAATGAGGAAAAGCAAGAAATTACGCACTCTCGGCGACTTACCTCTGACCCAAAAGGCGATGGGATAGCAAATAAGCAGGGACAGTAGCGCACTCATCAACGCCACACGAAACGACGTCAGGATAATATGCAGGTAGAGTGGATCGAACTCCTCCAGTATGCCATCCGCCCAGCCCAGAATGCGGCCATAGTTATCTGGATAAAAGTGCCATTCGACACCGCCATACAGCCCAGGTGTCAGCACACTGAAAATCGCCATGATCGTCAAGGGGATAAACAGAAATATCCCCAGCAGCAGCGTCACGGGCGTCAGCAACCCCGTCAGAGCAAGAGACATTTTATTTTTAGGCATTGATTTCCTCCTCCCGCTGCAGCAAACGACCAGAAGCGATCGAGTACCACAGATGGACGACGTTACCCGGAAAAAGCGAATCTCGCCGCCCGGCGGAAATTTCACGGATCAAAGCCTTGACGACTTCCCCCTGCGAGGAACGCAGGACAATCTCAATATCCGTACCTAAAAAGATGACTTGTTCCACCACGCCGCGGAACTCGCCATAACGGGCGATATCCTCCGGAGGGGTTAACTGGAAATGCTGTGGTCGTAACAATAGCCAAAGTGTCTGTCTCTCCCGCCAGGGTCCGTTGGCGTCAACCAGGAATATCTCCCCGGCCTCGCTGATCAGTCGCAGTACGCCGGATTCACTACAATCCACTCTTACTCTAATCAGGTTACTTTCGCCGACAAAGCCAGCGACAAAACGGTTCGCAGGCTGATGGTAAACGGCCTCAGGCGCAGCGTTTTGTTGAATCTTTCCACCGTTCAGCACGATAATGCGATCCGACATCGTCAGGGCCTCGTCCTGATCGTGAGTAACGAAGATGAACGAGATACCCAGTTCGCTCTGCAAACGCTTCAGTTCGAGTTGCATCGTCTTGCGCAGGCTGCGGTCCAGCGCTGACAACGGTTCGTCCAACAACAATAATGTTGGACGATTAATGATGGCTCGTGCCAGTGCGACTCGCTGCTGTTGCCCGCCTGAAAGCTGCGATGGCCGACGTTTCTCCATCCCGCGCATGCCCACCAGTTCCAGCGTCTCTGCCACTCTCTGGTTACGCTCCCGGCGCAGTACCCCGTGGATATCCAGGCCATAACCGACATTATCAGCCACTGTCATATGAGGAAACAGAGCGTAACTCTGGAAAACCGTATTCACTGGTCGTCGGTGTGGCGGTACCTGATTCATTCTGTCGCCGAGAATGAACAGTTCACCGCTGTCCAGGCGTTCAAATCCGCTGATGCTCCGCAATAAGGTAGTTTTGCCGCAGCCGGAGGGACCCAGCAAAGTAACAAACTCATTGTCTCGCACTGAAAAACTGATGTCGTCCAGGGCCTTAACGCTCTGTCCCTCGGGTGTGCGGTAGTATTTAACGGCGTTTTCCAGGGCAACAACCGTACGGTAGTTATTTTCATGCAACATGGGCAATCCCGGTCAGTGTGCGGATATGGAAACGATCAGTTAGCGCTACGGAAGCGAGTCCACACCCGATCATACAGGCGCAGGTCTTTGCCCAGATTAGTGAAAATTTGGAGTTTTGCCCTGACCTCCGCTGGTGGGTTAGCCGCTGGGTTGTTCTTCAGCGCATCAGGCAACAGTGCCACCGCATCGCGGTTCGGCGTGCCGTTCATCTGCTGAGCCGTATTCAGTGCCGCTATTTCCGGCTGAAGAAAGAACTCCATGAATTTTTTGGCATTCGCCTTGTTCGGTGCACTATTCAGGACACACATGTCCTCCTGGTACATCGTCGCGCCTTCTTCAGGAATGACGTAGGCCAGTTCGTCCGGATTCTGAGACACATACATCAGCGCCCCAACGAAATATTGAGCGGCTGCCACATCGCCGGATTGCACCAACGGTACACTTTCATAGGTTAAGGCAGAGATCAGCGGCTTACGGGCGGTAAGCCAGTCGGCAGCGACCTTCAGATCCTCTGGGTTGGTGGTGTTTACCGATTTATGGTTGACTATCAATCCGACTCCCAGCGTTTCCCGCATGTCGTCGAGCATAATCACTTTCTTGCCTTTTTTTGCCTCGGCGAAGAAGTCCTCCCACGACGTAATAGGCTTGTCCACTTTCTTTTTATTATAGAAAATCCCCACTGTTCCCCAGGCGTACGGCAGGCAGTATTCTCCTTTAGGATCGGTTTTCGCCCGTAAAAACTGCGGATCGATATGGGTAAATCCCGGTGCCTGATTGATGTCCGTGCGAGCCAGCAGCTTCAGAGAGGCCATGGCATCTTGCATGTGCACTGAGGGAAAAACGATGTCGTAACCGCTGGCGCCAGCCTGGATTTTGGCCAGCATCTCCTCGTTGCTGCCGTAGGTATCAAGCTTAACCTCAATACCTGTCTCTTTAGTAAATCGGGACAACACCTCCGGGTTGATATAATCACCCCAGTTATACAAGTGCAATTCTTCCGCCGCCTGTGCCGCCCCGCAGCCTAGCGCACCTAGCAGCAGTAATCCGCGAGCGATATTCTTCAGCCGTTCTACCTTGTATCTGGTCTGCATCATTTCTTCTCCTCGTGGTTTTGACATAATTATGTCTTTCGATTGAAATTTGCAATTTTAATGCCAGACTAAGAGATGTCAGATGCAGTAAACGACATTTTTATGTCATAAAAATGGAAAAAGATATTTTTATACCTTAATCATCAACGAGGTAACCCGATGATCGAAGAACGGCTGAAACAGCTGGACGGTAAACTCACCCCAGCTGAATGGACGCTGTGGGCCTATATCAAGGCAAATCTTGAAAATATTGCGTTCGAAAATGGTGCAACGCTTGCGCAAAAAAGTGGCGTGAGTCCGAACACCGTCAGTCGCTTTCTGCGCCGTCTGGGCTACAAGGGATTGAAAGGACTCAAAGAAGATCTGCGTGACGAGGTACGAGTACGTTCTCTGCTTAATACCACTTTACTGGAACGGGTCGAGTCGAGAACAGACGATCTGACCCTCCATCTGAACCAGGAAATCGCCGCATTGGTCAAGTTTAGGGAACAACTCGACAGCCAGCACTGGCAGGATATAGTGGATTGTGTCAGCCAGGCGGAGCACGTTTTCATCTGTGGTTTTCAAACCATTCGCGGTCTGACAGAAGATTTCGCCAATCGCCTTTCGTTGGTCAGGCCTGACGTCACGTTTCTCGACCTCTATGGTGGCGTGTTGGGACGCTGGATCGACAGCCATGACAAACGCTGCTGTGTCATCCTGATTGATGTCGCACCCTACGCCGATGTGGGGATCGCATTCGCCAACGACTGTATTGGAGACCGTACAAACACCGATTTGGTCGTATTCACAGATGAATACGGCATTGCCAAATATATGAACACTCCACATATTATGGCTATCACCACTAATACCGGTCTGATGCTGGAGTCCACCGCCGGATTAGCCTACGCACTGAACGTATTACTGCACTGCGTCGCCGCCAGCAACCGCGACAAATTGCAACACAGACTGGAACTCTACGACAGCCGAGTCAAACACCTGAAACTCTACCGAACTTGACAACCTAAGGTGTCGGGCAGGTGATAAGTTAAAACGCATACAGATTGAGTTCACGGGCAGCAGCAACGCCAGTGCCCTCTGCAAGTCAGGAGTACGACCACGAGAAATCCAACTTACATAAAGGGCAGATGATGAGTCCTCTGACATAACAGGCAGCATCGAATTTCCCGAATCCCCCTTGCCCTATAATGGTACACACCTGCCAGTTAACACGCCTTTTTAGTGCACCAGGCATTATCCTGGTGCAGCACATCTCGCCTGTGAGTCTCCCGAAAAATCATAACAACATGAAAAATAATATAAAAAAAATCATGGCACACCATTTGCTTATCTCTGGTACAACTGTTCGAAAATTAAGTTAATCCTGAAACACCAGTACCAATGATTGAGGGAATAGAATGAAGAATAATGATGCACCTGAAAATAGCCAGTCACTGGAGACCGTGATTCGCAAGCGCTATAGCATGTTATCACCCTCAGAGAAAAAATTTGTTTCAGTATTATTAGAACAACAAAACCATCTGGGATATTACAGTGCGACGGAACTGGCAATAAAAGCAGGGGTATCAAAATCTACCGCCGCTCGCTGTTTTCGCCAACTGGGATTTAGTGATTTTAATGAGTTTCGCCAAAGTGTATTGCCCCTTCGCGAAAATACAAACTCACCGCTGGCGCAAATGGCGAGAACTGAAAACCGGGATCTGGACGCCACGTCTCGATTCGAAAAACATATTTATCAAGAGCAGGAAAATTTAAACCAGCTATTACTTTCCGGGCAACAAAAATCTCTGGAAACGTGTGTGGATATTGTTGGTTCTGCGTCACATGTCTGGATTGCAGGGTTTCGTAATGGTTATACCCTGGCATGCTATGCCCAGGCACTATTATCCAATATCCGATCGCATGTCACTCTTTTGAATAAAGGGGACGGGCACTTTGCGGAAAACCTTGCCAGCATGAAAGCGCAGGATGTTCTTATATTAATGGATTTCCCTCGCCGGACTAAATTGCTTTCCCACATCGTACAGATAGCCAAAAAAAACAACGTGCGCATTGTGGCCTTCAGCGATCAAACATTATCGCCAGTCACCTCAGAATATGAAGTGGTAATTAGTTGCCAAAATGAAAGCATCACATCATTTAATTCTTATATTGCTGGTCTGAGCATGGTAAATTATCTGACCAACGAAATTAGTTTTGCTTATCCAGAACAATCCCAGCGTACATTGCAAAGAATAGAGCAAAATCACCAGTTAATGAGTGATCTTATTGATTAAGACCGAAAGGAAAAACAATGCCAAGGTATATAAACGTCGCCATTGGTCAATTAGGACCAGTGAATCGCGAAGACTCTCGCACATCTGTAATAAACCGTATGATGAAAATGATGCGGGAAGCCAAAGCGCTTGCTGCTGATATTATCGTCTATCCAGAACTGGCATTAACGACATTTTTCCCACGCTGGTATATGGAAAAAGAAGATATTGACCAGTGGTTTGAAAAAGAGATGCCGAGTAAAGAAACTCAACCGCTATTTTCACTGGCCAAAGAGTTGAGTATTGGTTTCTATTTGGGATATGCCGAAAAAGAGACTAAAGATGGCTGCGCACATTATTATAACAGCGCAATTCTGGTTGATAAGCACGCTGAAATTATTGGGAAATATCGCAAAGTTCATCTGCCAGGCCATAAAGAATATGAGCCGTGGAGACGTTTTCAACATCTGGAAAAACGTTATTTTGAACCGGGCGATCGCTTTCCTGTATGGACCGCTTTTGATGGCGTTATGGGCATGGCGCTTTGTAATGATCGCCGCTGGCCGGAAACGTATCGGGTTATGGGGTTGCAGGGAGTAGAAATGGTGTTCATCGGCTATAACACGCCGGTACATAATGCCCCGGCACCGCTGCATGACGATCTGTCGCTGTTTCACAATCAACTTTCATTACAGGCTGGCGCCTATCATAACGGCTGCTGGGTAGTCGGTGTTGCCAAAGCCGGTTGTGAAGAGAATATTGAGCAAATAGGCGGGAGCTGTATCGTCGCGCCATCAGGCGAAGTTGTCGCCGCTTGCATCACGAAAGGTGACGAAGTGGTGGTCGCCCATTGTGATCTCGATTTTTGTCAAATTTATAAACGCACTACCTTTAATTTCGATCTCCATCGGCAGCCTCACGCTTATAAAGAAATTATCCAATATAAGGGCGAGACATTAAACGCTGACGGTTCGTTACGCTCATAAACTATCCATCCATTAAAACTGTGAGGTACTTTATGCTTCATCTTAAAAAGATTCTTCTGTTCTCCTTTTCATTCATATTGCTGGCCATGCTCTCCCGAATGGCAAATGCTGATGACGGTCTGGCAAAAATAAAGCAACGAGGCTCACTGATTGTCGCTACTGGCAATTATAAACCATTCGAATATTATGACGATAACAACCAATTAGTTGGTTACGACATTGATATTGCCAGAGCAGTGGCAAAAAAAATCGGTGTCAAACTAAAAGTGGAAGATATGCAATTTACCGCATTAATTCCATCGGTACAGAGTGGTCATGCCGATATGGTTATTGCCGCCATGTACATCACCGACACGCGAAAAAAAGTGGCGGATTTTTCACAGCCCTATTTAAAAACAGGCATGGTATTCGTCACCCGTTCTGATAATACGACCGTGACAAATGCTGCATCTTTAAAAGGACTAACCGTAGGGGTAAAAAGCGGTGCGACGAGCGAACAGATTGCGCACCAGCTTAATAAGGACATTCCCTTTACGATTAAAACCTATCAGGATACTGCCCAGCAGACCATGGACCTCGCGAATGGCCGCCTTGATGTAACAATCAACGACTTATTAAATCAGCTTGAGCTGAACAAGGTCTTCCCACAGGTAAAAATTGTTGGCAAACCATTTACTGAGGCAGCGCTGGGTATTGCCGTAGCGAAGGGTAACACTTCGTTATTATCCGTCATTAATGCGGTAATCGCTGAACAAAAAGCAAATGGTGAAGCTGAAAGCCTCTATAAAAAGTGGATTATTGGGCAGTAACTTTCTTTCCAGGGTAAATCCTAATGATGACGCTGAATTATGAAGTTGTATTAAGCAAAATGCCATTATTGCTTCAGGGCTGTTTAATGACTCTGGAAGTATCCCTATTGGCTTTATTACTGGGGGTGACCACAGGGATTATTGGTTCATTATGTCGCCTGTCCACCAATAAATTTCTGAACCTGTTAGCATTCCTGTATGTCTGGTTTTTTCGTGGTACTCCTTTTATGGTTCAGCTTTTTATTCTCTATTTTGGTTTACCGAGTATTGGTCTGCCAATGAGTAGTATGAGTGCCGGTATTATAGGACTGGGGTTATATACCGGCTCCTATATCACGGAAATCATCCGCGGTTCTATTTTAGCCGTAGATAAAGGCCAGGCGGAGGCGGCTGAATCGTTAGGTATGAATGGTCCACAAGCGCTCTGGCATATCATTGCGCCGCAGGCCATTAAGTTATGCATTCCGGCACTGGTTAATCAATTCATAATGACCATTAAGAACTCCTCTATCGTCTCTTTAGTCACGATATCGGAACTCTTTCATGTGGCGGATCGCATTAACTCATCAACATTTCGTTCATTCGAAGTTTATACCACTATCGCGGTGCTGTACCTGATCATGAACTCGGTCTTCATGATTGTGGCAGCCAGACTGGAAAAAAGGATGGCCCGTTCATGAATCATTATATGCTTGAAATGCATCAGGTCACAAAACGCTTTGGCGATCACGAAGTGCTAAAACAATTTTCCTTACTGGTTTCCCCCGGTGAAAAAGTCGTACTGATCGGGCCGAGCGGTTCAGGAAAAAGCACCGTACTCCGCTGTATTAACCATCTGGAACCAATCCAGGGCGGGAATATTATCGTCAACGGTCACGAGGTAAGAGATAAACGTTCCTTGCGCCAGTTGCGCCAGAACATCGGTATGGTGTTCCAGCGTTTTAATCTGTTTCCCCATAAAAGCGTACTGGAAAACGTTATGTCCGGACCGGTCATCGTCAAAAAAATGCCCGTTGCCGAAGCCCGCCAACGAGCACTAAGCCTGTTGGATCGCGTCGGCCTTGCCGACAAAGTGCACAGCTACCCCAAAGAACTCTCTGGCGGCCAGCAACAGCGCGCGGCCATTGCCCGGGCGCTCGCCATGAATCCTGATGTCATGCTGTTTGACGAGCCGACTTCCGCGCTTGACCCTGAGCTGGTTGACGAGGTGCTGTCGGTAATGACCAATTTGGCTAAAGAGGGCATGACGATGCTGGTCGTCACGCATGAGATGGCGTTCGCCCGTGAATTTGGCGATCGTGTTCTGTTTATGGATCAAGGCATGGTGGTCGAGGAAGGCACCGCAGAACAGATATTTACTGCGCCGCAACAGCAGCGGACCCGCGATTTTTTACGCCGCGTATATCGTCACGCAAATTAACCACAATCCCCAGGAGAGAGACAATGACAGATCTGATTCGCGCGGTCGTTAACTCATCACGTTCAGCGCCCAATGATGTGCTGTCGGCCTTCACGCCATCAGTGTTGAAAAATGTTATCGCGTTCCATCAATCCATTCCCGGTTATCGCCCAACGCCACTAACACCGCTTCCACTGCTCGCCCGTACGCTGGGAGTAAAAACGATACAAGTGAAAGATGAGTCGCACCGTTTTGGCCTCAATGCCTTCAAGGCGCTGGGGGCATCCTGGGCGATGGCGAATCACCTTGCGCAGCAACTGGAGCTAACGGAGCAATCGCTCACCTTCCCCCAGCTACAAGCAGCGTTGCGCCATCAGCCTTCGCTAACTCAAACCTTTGCGACCACGACGGACGGCAATCACGGGCGCGGCGTGGCGTGGATGGCACGCCTGTCAGGACAAAAAGCGGTCATTAACATGCCCGCCGGCACCACCACCGAACGCTTACAGGCGATCCGCGCGGAAGGTGCGGCAGCGCAGATTGTACCGATGAACTATGACGATGCCGTACGTCTTACCGCAAAGCAGGCGGAGGAAGCAGGTTGGGTTATCATGCAGGATACGGCCTGGCCCGGTTATGAAGCGATCCCCTTGTGGATCATGCAGGGCTATAGCACGCTGATTACTGAAATCGCAGAACAGCTCACTGAATTGCCCACCCATCTTTTTGTTCAGGCTGGCGTTGGCGCGTTTGCTGGCGCTATTCAAGCGGCAGCCATTGCCCGCTGGGGCGAACAAGCGCCCAGAGTGATCATTGTTGAATCCAGTCAGGCAGATTGCCTTTACCGTTCAGTCCAGCGCAACGACGGACAAACCGTCGCCGTCAGCGGCGCGCTGGAGACTATTATGGCCGGTCTCGCCTGTGGCGAAGCCAATACGATCGCCTGGCCCATTCTTCGCGATAACAGCTACGCCTTTCTCTCCTGTGAAGACGAGGTCGCAGCACTCGGAATGCGCATGTTAGCCGCGCCCTGCCCGGGCGATATGCCCATTACCAGCGGAGAATCCGGTGCGGTCAGCGCCGGTGCGCTGGGGATACTGATGCAGCCGGACTATGCATCAATGGCACAAATGCTCGATCTGGATCACAACGCCCGCGTTCTGCTAATCAGCACCGAAGGCGATACCGACAAAGCCGGCTATCGCAACATTGTCTGGGGCGGCCAGCATACGCTTTCCTTGTAGTCACCATCTAACCTTCGAGAACAAGAATGAATCAACAACGCCAAAATACGGTTATCACCTGCTGCCAGCGTTTAATCCAGAAACAAAGTTACTCCGGGCAGGAAAAAGCGGTCGTGGATGAAATTCACACTATTATGACGGAACTGGGCTACGACGAGATCACCATTGATCGCTACGGCAATATTATCGGGATGATGAAAGGCCATCTGCCGGGCAGACATATTCTGTTTGATGGGCATATTGATACCGTTCCGGTAAATGCCGCTCAGTGGCAATACTCCCCCTATTCCGCGGAGATTATCGATGACAAAATATATGGTCGTGGCACTTCCGATATGAAAGGAGCAGTTGCCGCCATGCTGACCGCCATTAGCAATTTCGCCCACGATAGCAACCGGCAGTTTGCCGGAAATCTGTACGTCTCCTGTGTTGTACATGAAGAGTGTTTTGAAGGTGTCGCCAGCCGGTTGATCAGCCAGAATGTGAAGCCGGATGTGGTGATCATTGGCGAAGCCTCCGAGCTGAATCTGAAGATTGGTCAGCGCGGGCGCGCAGAAATCTTACTGGAAACTTTCGGTAAACCTGCCCATTCCGCCAACCCGGAAACCGGCATCAATGCGGTCTATAGCATGGCTACTTTACTGAATGCGTTGCAAAAACTACCCGTGGAACAACACCCGCAGTTAGGTAAAGGGATCCTGGAAGTAACGGATATTAAATCCTCCCCCTGGCCTGGCGCTTCCGTGGTTCCTGACTATTGCCGGGCCACAGCAGACCGTCGTCTGCTCACCGGAGAAACACCGGCATCCGTGCTTGCGCCATTGCAGATGTTGCTCGATCAGTGCGCCGAACATAACCCACATTTTAAGGCGAAAGTGAGTTTTGCTGAGGGAGAGGAAACGTGCTGGACTGGTGAACAGATTCAGGCGATGCGGTTTTTCCCTGGTTGGATCATGGATGAGGCCAGCCCGTTGGTGCAAACCGCTCTGACCGCTTTGCGTGAATCCGGTCTGACGCCAGAGGTGACCACCTATTCTTTCTGCACTAACGGCAGCCATTATGCCGGTGAAGCAAATATCCCAACGCTCGGCTTCGGGCCATCACGGGAGAACTTAGCTCATGTGATCGATGAATACATCGAAGTGAAACAACTGCTGGGCGCATCACAGGGTTACTATGCGTTGGCAAAAGCGTTAACTAAATCTGAAAGTTGAGCCGCCGATGCCGTTAGAGACAGCTTGATTGCGGAGGCTTTCACGTGCAGAACGCCCGATTCCGACTGCGCAGAGCATACTGATGTTCTGTGCGTCGGAACGTATTTGTTCAGAGGGTATCACATCGCTGAGCAAGATATTACCGGGCGGTGTCCCGTAACGGGTCTCGGTATCGTCATTGTGCCCAAAGCCTATCATCAAGGCCGAGGGCGCAGGACATCATGGGTCTGCGTTCAAGCCTGATAACGCGGAGGAGAGACGTTGCAGGTTTAACTCTGCCCAGAAGATGGCTTCTGTATTGCACAAAACTTCACTAACCGTAATTTCAGCAGTATCCGCCTTCCGTTTAATCACATGGCGATTTCTTTTGCTCAACTTTAATCGTTTATACGAATTTACAAGCCGTCTCGTATGCCTGACAGATTCCGGTATACTTCGGTGATACAAATTTATCGATTTACATGGGTTTAAAGCGGTTTCATATGAGACCTCTTGATGCGCCAAAAGACTTAAAAACGAGTTAAATCAATATGCAAGAGTCTATCGACAAGGATATATCTGCCCACACCCCGATGATGCAGCAGTATCTCAAGCTGAAAGCCCAGCACCCGGAGATTCTGTTGTTCTACCGCATGGGCGATTTTTACGAACTGTTTTACGATGATGCGCGCCGTGCCTCACAATTACTCGATATCTCGTTGACCAAACGCGGTGCATCTGCTGGTGAACCGATTCCAATGGCGGGTATCCCACATCATGCGGTAGAAAACTACCTTGCCAAATTAGTCAATCAGGGCGAATCCGTCGCCATCTGCGAACAGATTGGCGACCCGGCTACCAGCAAAGGCCCGGTAGAGCGCAAGGTCGTGCGCATCGTTACGCCTGGCACCATCAGCGATGAAGCGCTGTTGCAGGAACGCCAGGACAATCTGCTGGCCGCCATCTGGCAGGACAGCAAAGGCTACGGCTACGCTACGCTGGATATCAGTTCCGGGCGTTTTCGTCTGAGCGAACCGCCTGACCGGGAAACGATGGCCGCAGAATTACAACGCACTAATCCTGCAGAACTGCTGTACGCCGAAGATTTTGCCGAAATGTCGCTGATTGACGGCCGCCGTGGTTTACGCCGCCGTCCGCTATGGGAATTTGAAATCGACACTGCTCGCCAGCAATTAAATCTGCAATTTGGTACACGGGATCTGATTGGCTTTGGCGTAGAGAACGCGCCACGCGGACTGTGCGCGGCAGGTTGCCTGTTGCAATATGTCAAAGATACCCAGCGCACCTCCCTGCCGCACATTCGTTCCATTACGATGGAACGTCAGCAGGACAGCATCATTATGGATGCCGCCACGCGCCGTAATCTGGAGATCACCCAGAACCTGGCAGGCGGTGTGGAGAATACGCTGGCTTCAGTGCTCGACTGCACCGTCACGCCGATGGGCAGCCGTATGCTTAAACGCTGGCTGCATATGCCAGTCCGCGACACTAAAATTCTGATCGAACGTCAGCAAACTATCGGCGCGCTGCAGGAGTTCACTGGCGAATTACAGCCAGTGCTGCGTCAGGTAGGCGATCTGGAACGTATTCTGGCGCGCCTTGCCCTGCGTACCGCCCGGCCGCGGGACCTCGCCCGTATGCGCCACGCTTTTCAGCAACTTCCTGAACTGCGCGCGCAACTGGAAACCGTTAACAGCGCCCCGGTACAAATGCTGCGTGAAAAAATGGGCGAATTCAGCGAACTGCGAGAACTGCTTGAGCGCGCCATCATTGAGGCGCCACCGGTCCTGGTGCGTGACGGCGGTGTTATTGCCCCTGGCTACAACGAAGAACTGGATGAATGGCGCGCACTGGCTGACGGAGCGACCGACTATCTGGATCGACTGGAAATCCGCGAACGCGAGCGAACGGGTCTGGACACGCTGAAAGTCGGGTTTAACGCGGTACACGGCTACTACATCCAGATCAGCCGCGGGCAGAGCCATCTTGCCCCGATAAACTATACCCGCCGCCAGACGCTGAAAAACGCCGAACGCTACATTATTCCTGAGCTGAAAGAGTATGAAGATAAGGTTCTGACCTCTAAAGGCAAAGCGCTGGCACTGGAAAAGCAGTTATACGACGAGCTGTTCGATATACTGCTGCCGCATCTTGGCGACCTGCAACAGAGCGCCAGCGCGCTGGCAGAGCTTGATGTGCTGGTGAACCTCGCCGAGCGCGCGGAAACGCTCAACTACTGCTGCCCTACGTTTAGCGATAAACCCGGTATTCGTATCAGCGAAGGCCGTCACCCGGTGGTTGAGCAGGTACTGAAAGAGCCGTTTATCGCCAACCCGCTGCATCTCGCGCCACAACGAAGAATGTTGATTATTACCGGCCCGAATATGGGCGGGAAAAGTACCTATATGCGGCAAACCGCACTGATTGCGCTGCTGGCTTATATCGGCAGCTATGTGCCGGCTGAGAAAGTAGAAATCGGCCCTGTTGATCGTATCTTCACTCGCGTTGGCGCAGCGGATGACCTGGCCAGCGGTCGCTCAACCTTTATGGTGGAGATGACCGAAACCGCCAATATTCTGCATAACGCCACCGAACACAGTCTGGTGCTGATGGATGAAATTGGCCGCGGCACCTCGACCTATGACGGCCTGTCTCTGGCATGGGCCTGTGCGGAAAGTCTGGCGAATAAGATTAAAGCGCTGACCCTGTTCGCGACTCACTACTTCGAATTAACCCAGTTACCGGAGAAAATGGAAGGCGTCGCGAATGTGCATCTGGACGCGCTGGAGCATGGCGATACCATCGCCTTTATGCACAGCGTGCAGGACGGGGCAGCAAGCAAGAGCTACGGACTGGCGGTTGCCGCGTTGGCTGGCGTGCCGAAAGAGGTAATTAAACGTGCGCGCCAGAAACTGCGCGAGCTGGAAAGCATTTCACCCAACGCAGCCGCCACGCAGGTGGACGGGACCCAGATGTCACTGCTGGCGGTCGCGGAAGAAGCCTCGCCAGCCGTTGAAGCGCTGGAGAACCTCGACCCGGACTCTCTGACGCCGCGTCAGGCGCTGGAGTGGATCTACCGGTTGAAAAGTCTGGTGTAAATCAGAAATGCCCGGTGGCGCTGCGCTTACCGGGCCTGCTAAAAATATCAAAATGTGTAGGCCGGATAAGGCGTTAGCCGCCATCCGGCTTGTTTATTTAGCGCTTATCTTCCGCCAGCAAAGGGGGAATGCTCGGCACCATCGGCGCCTCATCAATATCCTTCTGCGTCATACGGAAGGCTTCCGGATAATGTTCGCGGCTGGTACGGCGTAGCGGCTCGGTATCACGCCAGGTGTACAGACAATGCTGGCACTGGAATACCGTCCAGATATTTTTTACCGGCGAGGTCGCCATCACTTCAATATGCTCATCAGCACAACGTGGACAAATCATCTGCAACTCCTTATTTACGGTTGACCAGCATGGCGGTCAGCTTTTCAGCCCAGGCTTTGGTTTCCGGTAAGTCACGTACCGGCTGGCTATAGTGACCACGATTATCCGGCGCAACCGGCGTCGTCGCGTCAATGATCAGCTTGTCGGTGATCCCCGCCGGGCTTGAGCCCGGATCAAGCTCCAGCACCGACATATTCGGCAGCTGTACCAGGTCTCCTGCCGGGTTAACTTTCGATGACAGCGCCCACATCACCTGCGGCAGGTTAAACGGATCGACATCCTCATCAACCATAATCACCATCTTCACATACCCCAGACCGTGCGGCGTGGTCATTGCCCGCAGGCCGACCGCGCGGGCAAATCCGCCGTAACGTTTTTTGGTGGAGATAATCGCCAGCAGACCGTGGGTATACATGGCGTTAACCGCCTGCACTTCCGGGAACTCCGCCTTCAGTTGCTGATACAATGGCACACAGGTCGCTGGTCCCATCAGGTAGTCGATTTCAGTCCACGGCATGCCGAGGTACAGAGATTCAAAGATGGGTTTTGTGCGATAAGAGACTTTATCAATACGCACGACGGTCATGTTCCGGCCACCTGAATAATGACCGGTGAATTCGCCGAATGGCCCTTCTATCTCACGCTTGCGCCCTTCGATTACCCCTTCAAGGATCACTTCTGACCCCCACGGCACATCAAAGCCAGTCAACGGCGCGGTGGCGATTGGATACGGGCTTTCGCGCAGCGCGCCCGCCATTTCATATTCCGACTGATCGTATTTCAGCGGCGTGGCGCCCATCAGAGTGATGATCGGATCGTTACCGAGCGTAATAGCAATCGGCAGATCTTCGCCACGCTCTTCCGCTTTGTGCAGATGCAGGGCGATATCGTGCATCGGTACCGGCTGCAGACCCAGCTTACGCTTCCCCTTCACTTCCATGCGGTAGATGCCGACGTTCTGTTTACCAAAGTGGTCCGGGTCGAGCGGATCGCGTGAAACCACGCAGGCTTTATCGAGATAAAAACCGCCATCGCCATCGTTCAGACGGAACAGAGGCAGAATATCAAACAGGTTAATGTCCTCGCCGTCAGCACTGTTTTCCGCCCAGGCCGGGTTCGGCCGACGCTCCGGCGTCACCGGGAATGTGTCCCAGCGGCGAATAAACTCGTCAATCTGCTTTTTCACCGGTGTATTCGGCGGTAATCCCAGTGAGATTGCGTGATTCTGCCAGGAACCGATGGTATTCATCGTCACGCGGGCATCGGTGAAGCCGCGGATATTGTCAAACCACAAGGCCGGAGCGCCATCGCCAATTCGCCCGGTGGCGTTCGCCGCGGCGGCCAGATCCGGCTCCGCGTTAACTTCTTCGCTAATTTTCAGCAGTTGCCCCTGCTCGTCCAGCGCCTGCAAAAAGCTGCGTAAATCATCAAAAGCCATTATTCATTCTCCTGTGAAAACTTCTCTACCGCCCGTAACCCTTGCCAGCGGCGCGCTTTGTGATACTCCAGTCCGAACTGATCCAGCACCCGCGTGACAATATGGTCTGTAACGTCCTCAATGGTTTCAGGATGGTTGTAATAAGCGGGCATCGGCGGCACCATCGCCACTCCCATGCGTGACAGCGCCAGCATGTTTTCCAGATGGATAGTGCTCAATGGCATTTCTCGCGGTACCAGCACCAGCTTACGCCCCTCTTTCAACATCACATCCGCCGCGCGCCCAACCAGTCCCTCGGCATAACCGGCACGAATACCGGCCAGCGTTTTCATGCTGCAGGGGATAATAATCATCCCGTCGCAACGAAATGAACCTGATGAGATGACCGCGGCCTGGTCTGCCGGGCTATGTGAGAAATCGGCCAGCTCTGCGACCTGGCGAACGTTCCAGGACGTTTCCAGAGCGATGGTGGTTTTGGCCCACTTTGACATAACCAGATGCGTTTCCACTTCCGGCATTTCACGAAGCGCCCTGAGCAATGCCACCCCCAACGGCGCCCCCGTCGCCCCCGTCATCCCGACAATCAGTTTCATCGTTACCTCACACATTGTTCGTATACGAACATTTTTATTAAAACTACGCTTGCCAGGATATCGACGCAAGTTGCTTCGTGGACGATCGCATTTTTAATCAATACAGGAAATACAACTAAAAGCCCCGCCGAACGGCTATCATAGAACTAACGGGTTTATTACGGAGTGGTCATGGAGTTAAGAAACGAAGCATTCCATCTGTTACGCCAGCTTTTTCAGCAGCACACCGCCCGCTGGCAGCAGACCCTGCCTGACCTCACCAAACCGCAATATGCGGTGATGCGTTCAATCGCGGAGCAGCCAGGTATTGAACAGGTGACGTTAACGGAAGCAGCGGTAAGCACTAAGGCGACGCTGGCAGAAATGCTGAGCCGTATGGAGAGCCGCGGGCTGGTTCGTCGCGAACAGGATCCGATGGATAAACGCCGCCGGTTTGTCTATTTAACGGCAGAAGGTGAAGCGCTGCTGGCAAACTCAATACCGCTGGGTAATGGCGTTGATGAAGCGTTTCTGTACCGGCTAAGCCAGGAAGAACGTCTGCTGTTCTCCAGCCTCATTCAAAAAATGATGACGAAAGAGCAGATGAATGCGTGCGACCAGATCGACAAAAAAGAAAAAGGCCCAATCGCATGATTGAGCCTTTTTTAAGAAAGGTATCTTACTCGCGGAAAAGCGCTTCGATGTTCAGCCCCTGCCCCTGCAGGATCTCCCGCAGACGGCGCAGGCCTTCAACCTGGATTTGACGCACGCGTTCGCGGGTCAGGCCAATTTCACGGCCAACATCTTCCAGCGTCGCGGCTTCATAACCCAGCAAACCAAAGCGACGCGCCAGCACCTCACGCTGCTTGGCGTTCAGTTCAAACAGCCATTTGACGATGCTCTGTTTCATATCATCGTCCTGCGTGGTGTCTTCCGGACCGTTGTCTTTCTCATCGGCCAGAATATCCAGCAGCGCTTTTTCCGAATCGCCACCCAGCGGCGTATCCACCGAGGTTATGCGCTCGTTCAGACGGAGCATACGGCTCACGTCATCAACCGGTTTATCCAGTTGTTCGGCTATCTCTTCCGCACTGGGTTCATGGTCCAGCTTATGGGACAATTCACGGGCGGTACGCAGATAGACGTTCAGCTCTTTGACGATATGAATGGGTAAACGAATGGTACGGGTTTGGTTCATAATCGCCCGTTCAATCGTCTGACGAATCCACCATGTCGCATAAGTTGAAAAACGAAACCCACGTTCCGGGTCAAATTTTTCAACGGCGCGAATCAGCCCCAGATTACCTTCTTCGATCAGATCCAGCAGGGCCAGACCGCGATTACCGTAACGACGGGCTATCTTAACGACCAGACGCAAATTACTTTCAATCATCCGGCGGCGTGATGCAACATCACCACGCAGTGCTCGACGGGCAAAATAAACCTCTTCTTCAGCCGTCAACAGTGGGGAATAACCAATCTCACCCAGATAGAGCTGCGTCGCATCAAGCACCCGTTGGGTGGCCCCTTGCGCAAGAAGCTCTTCCTCGGCCAGATCGCTATCACTGGGTTCCTCTTCAACCAAGGCTTTCTCGTCAAAAACCTCGACTCCGTTCTCATCAAATTCCGCGTCTTCATTTAAATCATGAACTTTCAGCGTATTCTGACTCATAAAGATGGCTCCTACCCGTGATCCCTGAGCAAAGCACCTTCGCTAAACATCATTCAAACGACGCCCGGACGATACCCTGAAGTACCCAGGTAAAAAGGGCACTCGCGACCGCCCTGGCGCCTTTTACAGATGCTGAACGTATCCGTACTTTGCCAAATTATCGCTGCGGCAAGTACTGCAGCGGGTTGACGGATTTCCCCTTGTAACGAATTTCAAAATGTAATCTTGTTGAGCTGGTTCCGGTGCTACCCATGGTAGCGATTTTCTGCCCCGCTTTAACGTCCTGTTGTTCCCGGACCAGCATAGTATCGTTGTGAGCGTAGGCACTCAGGTAATCATCGTTGTGTTTGATGATAATAAGATTACCGTAACCGCGCAGTGCGTTACCGGCATAGACGACGCGCCCATCTGCGGTCGCGACAATAGCCTGCCCTTTACTGCCTGCAATATCGATACCTTTGTTTCCGCCTTCGGCTCCACTAAAGTTCTCGATAATCTTGCCCTCAGTCGGCCAGCGCCATGAAGAGATCGGCGAACTGGTTGACATACTGCTTGCAGTCGATTGCGTTGTACTGGCAGTCGGTGCCGTTACTGGCGCGACGGTCGTCGTCGCAGGCCGGTTATTCGGCAACATCTTATTAGCACTCTGTTCACCTGAGGATTCAGAATACGTAATAGTTGGCTGCGACGCAACCACTCCGGTGGAATTTTGTGCAGATTTTGTAGTCAGCATCCCACCGCCGCTGGCCTTCGCGCTGGCCTGGGCGACGGCGTTATCGCCGGTGATCGGCTGGCCTGAAGCATTGCCGACCTGTAGCGTCTGACCAACGCTCAAACTATACGGTGCCGGGATATTATTGCGCTGCGCCAGGTCGCGGAAATCGTTTCCGGTAACCCACGCAATATAGAACAATGTATCGCCGCGTTTAACGGTATAGGTGCTACCGCCGGTGTAGCTACCTTTCGGAATATCGCCATATTTGCGGTTGTAAACAATCCGGCCGTTCACCGTCTGCACCGGCTCCTGTGCCATCGGCTGAATCCGGGTCGACTGCGTCTGTACCGGGCGCGCCTGTGGAACAATGGCAGAACCGCTTTTTGATGGCGGGGTAATCAGCATTCCGGAATTAGTGCTGGAAGACGAAGCGCCGCCAACCGAACTAACCGGCGCAGGAGAACGATTAGCGCTGCTACAACCCGCCAGCCAGAGTGACACCAGTGATAAAGCCGCAATGCGGCTTAAGGTAAATTTTGGGCTTCCCGCGCTCATTTATCCCCCCAGGAATATGTTAACTGCCAATCTCTTACTCACCGGACTGCGCCCGGCCAGGACACGAAAAATGCGCCCACACTATGCCTAAATACGAGCAAAAAAACCTGGAATAATCCGGGTTCAGGCCAATTCCCCTTTAACGAGAGGAACAAAACGCACCGCTTCGACAGTATCAATCATAAATTCGTTGCCGCGGCGACGGACCCGCTTCAGAAACTGATGCGCTTCGCCCACCGGCAGCACCAGCACGCCGCCATCATCCAGTTGCGCCAGCAGTGCGGACGGAATTTCTGGCGGCGCAGCAGTGACGATAATCGCGTCAAACGGCGCGCGTGCCTGCCAACCCTGCCATCCATCACCGTGACGGGTTGAAACATTATGTAAATCAAGTTGTTTCAGGCGACGGCGGGCGTGCCACTGTAAACTCTTAATCCGCTCAACCGAGCAAACATGGTGCACCAGATGCGCCAGAATCGCCGTCTGATAGCCAGAACCGGTGCCAATTTCCAGCACCCGTGATTCCGGCGTCAGCGCCAGAAGCGCCGTCATTCGCGCCACCATATAGGGTTGCGAAATAGTTTGCCCCTGCCCTATTGGCAGCGCCGTGTTTTCCCACGCTTTATGTTCAAAGGCTTCATCAACGAACTTTTCGCGCGGTACTTGCGCGATAGCGTCCAGCACGCGCTCATCGGCAATGCCCTGAGCGCGAAGCTGATTGAGAAGACTTTCAACACGTTTGCTTACCATTGTGTATCAACCCCGACGCGATCCAGCCAACCGCTAACCACCTCATGCGCGCTGTGGGCCGTTAAATCAACATGCAGCGGCGTGACAGAAACATAGCCTTCATCTACTGCGGCAAAATCGGTATCCGGCCCGGCATCGTACTTTTCGCCCGGCGGGCCAATCCAGTACAACGTGTTGCCGCGCGGATCTTTTTGCGGGATCACCTGGTCGGCGGGATGACGGCTGCCGCAGCGGGTGACGCGAATACCTTTGATCTGCTCAAGGGGCAAATCCGGTACGTTGATATTAAGAATACGACCAGTACGCAGCGGCTCCCGCCTTAACGCCCGCAGAATCGAACAGGTGACCGCGGCTGCGGTGTCATAATGCTGATAGCCGTTTAGCGAAACGGCCAGCGCCGGAAAGCCGAGATGACGGCCTTCCATCGCAGCGGCCACGGTACCGGAATAGATCACATCATCACCGAGGTTAGGCCCGGCGTTGATGCCCGAGACGACAATATCCGGACGCGGCCGCATCAGAGCATTTACGCCAAGGTAAACGCAGTCCGTTGGCGTGCCCATCTGCACAGCGATATCGCCATTGTCAAAGGTAAAAGTGCGTAGCGAGGACTCCAGAGTCAGGGAATTCGACGCGCCACTGCGGTTACGATCGGGTGCAACTATCTGAACCTCAGCGAATTCCCGTAAGGCCTTTGCCAGGGCCTGAATGCCCGGCGCATGAATCCCGTCGTCGTTACTCAGCAATATTCGCATAGTCACCCGTTGTATTGATAAGCTCCCTTACCACACTGGTGGCGAAGCTGCCCGCAGGCAGCCAGAAACGCAGTTCAACGGTAACGTCATCCCACCAGTTCCAGCGCATCTGCTGCGGATAAAGCAGCATTGCCCGGCGGGCCGCCTCCACTTTTTCACGCACCAGCAGCATTTGTAATTGCGTCTCTTCGGCCACCGCCGCCCGTTCAGCGGCCAGCGCATCCCGCTGGCTCCCCCAGTCACCGCTCCCCGGAAGCGCCGCGGTAATCATCAGCTCACGGCTGTCCACGCGCGCCTGGAGTTGCGCCCGTTCTTCCGCAGTCGCGACAAACCAGCTTCCGCGCCCCGCTAATTGTAGCGCATCGCCATCAACAACCTGATTAAATTCCGGTTTTTTTAATCTAATACCAACCTGTTGATTAAACAATGCGCTGCGGGCCGCCGACAACCAAAAACTGCGTTTATTGCGATCGCGCACCGACGCGCCGCTCTCGGCCCAGCGCAGAGCCCCCAGCAGGTTACTGCCGCCGATACCAAAGCGCTGGGCGCCGAAATAGTTCGGTACGCCGCGTTCGGCAATCGCCTGTAAACGCCTTTCGACATCGTCACGCGCACTGATTTCGCGCAGCACCAGAGTGAACTGGTTGCCTTTTAGCGCCCCGAGCCGCAGTTTCCGTTTATGTCGCGCGTACTCCAGTACCTTGCAGCCTTCAAGCTGAAATTTGCTCAGATCCGGCATCGCTTTCCCCGGTACTCTGGCGCACAGCCACTGTTCAGTGACCGCATATTTGTCTTTTTGCCCGGCAAAACTCACTTCACGTGCATGAATTTTAAGAAACTTCGCCAGCGCATCAGCAACAAAACGCGTATTACACCCGTTTTTCAGAATCCTCACCAGCACATGCTCGCCTTCACCGTCAGGCGCAAAGCCGAGATCCTCAACCACGACAAAATCTTCCGGGTTCGCTTTCAACAGCCCCTGGCTAAGCGGTTTACCGTGCAGATAAGTGAGTTCGTCAAACGCTATCATTTCTCCGCCTTATGCAGCAGCGCCACCGCTTCGCAGGCGATGCCCTCGCCACGCCCGGTAAAGCCCAGCTTTTCGGTAGTCGTCGCTTTGACGTTAACATCATCCATATGGCAGCCGAGATCTTCCGCAATAAAAACGCGCATCTGCGGAATATGCGGCAACATTTTCGGCGCCTGAGCGATGATGGTGACGTCTACGTTGCCGAGGGTATAACCTTTTGCCTGAATCCGGCGCCACGCCTCGCGCAGCAGCTCACGGCTATCGGCGCCTTTAAAGGCCGGATCGGTGTCGGGGAACAGCTTACCGATGTCCCCCAGCGCCGCCGCGCCCAACAGCGCGTCGGTCAGCGCGTGTAACGCGACATCGCCATCAGAATGCGCCAGCAGCCCCTTTTCATAAGGTACACGCACGCCACCGATAATGATTGGGCCTTCACCGCCAAAAGCGTGTACGTCAAAACCGTGTCCAATTCGCATTAAGCCTTCTCCTGGTGTCGGGAACGGGTAAGGTAAAATTCAGCCAGCGCCAGGTCTTCCGGGCGCGTTACTTTAATATTATCTGCGCGCCCGGCAACCAGTTCAGGATGGAAGCCGCAGTACTCCAGCGCCGAGGCTTCATCGGTAATGATCGCCCCTTCATTAAGCGCGCGCGTCAGGCAATCGACAAGCAGTTCGCGAGGAAAAAATTGCGGCGTCAGCGCATGCCATAAATCGTTGCGTTCAACCGTGTGGGCAATAGACGACTTTCCCGGCTCCGCACGTTTCATGGTATCGCGAACCGGCGCAGCCAGAATGCCGCCCGTGCGGCTGGTTTCACAGAGTTGCAGCAGGCGGCTGAGATCGTCCTGATGCAGGCAGGGACGCGCGGCATCATGCACCAGCACCCAGTCGGCCTCGACAAGCGCCTGCAGGCCCGCGAGGACGGAATCCGCACGTTCCGTACCGCCATCAACAACGGTAATTTGTGGATGATTGGCCAACGGTAATTGGCTAAAGCGCACATCGCCAGGGCTGACGGCAATAACCACCCGCCGTATACGCGGGTTTGCCAACAGCGCAGCGACCGCGTGTTCGAGAATCGTTTTGTTACCGATTGAGAGATATTGTTTAGGGCATTCCGTTTGCATGCGGCGGCCAAAACCGGCTGCCGGCACCACGGCGCAAACGCCCGGAAAAGTGGCTGCCATGTTGTAATCCTGGGCCTGTTTATCGATTATTCTGCTGTTGCCCCGACGCCTGGTTGCGTTTTGACGCATCCGGTACCAGACGATAAAACGTTTCGCCCGGGCGGGTCATACTGAGTTCATTGCGCGCACGCTCTTCGATCGCTTCCAGACCGCCGTTGAGATCGTCAATTTCGGCGAACAACTGATCGTTGCGAGCCTTTAATTTAGCGTTAGTTGCCTGCTGCGCGGAGACATCGTCATTAACCCGGCTATAGTCATGCAGACCATTTTTGCCGAACCACAGCGAGTACTGAAGCCAGACCAGCAAAGCCAATAATAGCAGCGTTAATTTACCCATTCTGCCCCCTGAAAAACGGCATCATCATCCCATAACTCGCGCGAGTACTCTACCCGGGCGCGCGGACGACGCCGCGTAACGCGGGGACTGTACCACATTTTTACCGTTGATACCCAGGCCAGATTCATTCGAAAAATGGACTAACCCAGTAACCAGAGGAACAGCAGGCCGAACAGCAGGCCGACGGTTAACAACGTCGCACAGACGCTGTACTGAAGTTTACCGTTCAGCAGTGAATGCAGCGCGATGCCGACCACGACGGCAACCGGCATTAACGCCAGAAAGAACGGCCAGGTGTAGAGGAGAAAAAATAGCGTGTTACTGCCATAAATCAGGAAGGGAATACCCAGTGCCAGCAGCCATGAAATAAACCCCACGGCGGCCCCCGATAGAGACCAGTTGGTCTCATCGTTGACTGCCGGTGGCGGCTCGGAACGAATAATACTGATGTTCTGGGTATTGCGCATAATAAATCCTGTTGACCTGGCGACCGGCACCCATCAATGATGCCGCTGCCGTTTCAGGATCTGATAATATCGCGCTCCCGGAGCAGGTCTAATAGTTGGTGCACCAAATTTGTTACCAATTGTTGACCGTCGAGATGAACGTCTGCCTGCTCCGGAGATTCATACACTGAATCAATACCGGTAAAGTTACGCAATTGTCCGGCCCGCGCCTTCTTATACAAGCCTTTCGGGTCCCGCGCTTCGCAGATGGCCAATGGCGTGTCGACAAAAACCTCGATAAAACGCCCTTCGCCTAAGCGCTCGCGCACCATTTGCCGCTCCGCGCGATGCGGAGAAATAAATGCCGTCAGGACGACCAGGCCGGCCTCAACCATGAGCTTCGCCACTTCGCCCACGCGGCGAATATTTTCTCTGCGGTCATCATCGCTGAATCCAAGATCGCTGCACAAACCGTGGCGCACGTTGTCACCATCAAGCAACCAGGTGCTGACCCCCAGTTTATGAAGCGCCTCTTCCAGCGCGCCAGCAACCGTTGATTTTCCTGAACCGGAAAGTCCCGTAAACCAGACCACCGCCCCCTTATGCCCATGCAGCGCTTCACGATCTTCCCGCGTTATCGCATGAGCATGCCAGACGATATTTTCATCATGCCCGGCCATTACTTGCCCCCCAGCAAGTCGCGCGCATCCCAGTGCGGGAAGTGCTTGCGAATCAGTTGATTCAGTTCAAGCTCAAACGCACTGTATTGCGACGCAGCCGTCGGCGCCTGTGCATGCGTTTCACGCACCAGGCCTGCGCCCACGGTAACGTTAGAGAGACGATCAATAAAGATCAGCCCGCCGGTCACCGGATTATCCTGATATTTATCCAGCACCATTGGTTCGTCGAAGGTCAGATCCACCAGACCAATCCCGTTCAGCGGCAGCGATTCGACATCATGCTGCGTCAGGTTGTTGATGTTAACCTGATAGCGGAGCCTATCAACACGGGCGCGGGTTTTCTTACCGGCGATTTTAATGTCATAGCTCTGACCCGGAGCCAGCGCCTGTTCCGCCATCCACACCACATCAATGCTGGCGCTTTGTACCGCAGGCAGGGATACCGACGCATCCACCAGAAGATCGCCGCGGCTAATATCAATCTCATCTTCCAGCACGATAGTAATCGCTTCCCCGGCTCCGGCCTGCTCCAGGTCGCCATCAAAGGTGACAATGCGCGCGACACGAGATTCCACGCCCGATGGCAGCACCTTCAGGCGCTGTCCGACCGTCACGTTGCCGGACGCAACCGTACCGGAAAAACCGCGAAAATCGAGGTTCGGGCGGTTGACGTACTGCACCGGGAAACGGAACGGCTGACTTTCCACCACTCGCTGAATCTCGACGGTTTCCAGCACTTCCAGCAGCGTCGGACCGCTGTACCACGGCATGTTATCGCTCTGGTTGGCGACGTTGTCCCCTTCCAGCGCCGACAGCGGCACAAAACGAATATCCGGGTTGCCCGACAGTTGCTCAGCGAAGGTCAGATACTCTTCGCGGATGGTGTTAAAGATCTCTTCACTAAAATCAACAAGATCCATTTTGTTCACCGCCACCACCAGGTGCTTGATCCCCAGTAGCGTGGAGATAAAGCTGTGACGGCGGGTTTGGTCCAGCACCCCTTTCCGCGCGTCGATCAGCAGGATTGCCAGCTCGCAGGTTGACGCGCCGGTCGCCATGTTACGGGTGTACTGCTCGTGCCCGGGCGTATCGGCGATAATAAATTTACGTTTCTCGGTAGAGAAATAACGGTAAGCCACGTCGATAGTGATGCCCTGCTCACGCTCGGCCTGCAGACCGTCCACCAGCAACGCCAGATCCAGTTTTTCGCCCTGAGTACCGTGACGCTTGCTGTCATTATGCAGCGATGACAGCTGATCTTCATAAATCTGTCGGGTATCGTGCAGCAGTCGGCCAATCAGGGTGCTTTTACCATCATCAACGCTGCCGCAGGTCAGAAAACGCAGCAGGCTTTTGTGCTGCTGAGCGTGCAGATAGGCTTCTACGCCGCCTTCATCGGCAATTTGTTGTGCAATAGTGGTATTCATGGCGGCTCCTTAGAAATAACCCTGACGTTTCTTCAGCTCCATAGAGCCTGCCTGGTCGCGGTCAATCACGCGCCCCTGTCGTTCGCTGGTGGTAGAGACCAGCATCTCTTCGATGATCTCCGGCAGCGTTTGCGCATTAGACTCCACCGCGCCGGTCAGCGGCCAGCAACCGAGGGTACGGAAGCGCACCATCTGTTTTTTGATCATCTCTCCAGGCTGCAAATCAATCCGATCATCGTCGATCATCATCAGCATGCCGTCACGCTCCAGCACCGGGCGTTCTGCCGCCAGATACAGCGGAACGATTTCAATGTTTTCCAGATAGATGTACTGCCAGATATCCAGCTCGGTCCAGTTGGAGAGCGGGAAGACGCGGATGCTTTCGCCTTTGTTAATCTGGCCGTTATAGTTGTGCCACAGTTCCGGGCGCTGATTTTTCGGGTCCCAGCGGTGGAAGCGATCGCGGAAAGAGTAGATTCGTTCTTTTGCGCGGGATTTCTCTTCATCGCGGCGCGCGCCGCCGAACGCCGCGTCAAAGCCGTATTTATTCAGCGCCTGCTTGAGCCCTTCGGTTTTCATGATATCGGTATGCTTGGCGCTGCCGTGAACGAACGGGTTAATCCCCATCGCCACCCCTTCCGGGTTTTTATGTACCAGCAGCTCGCAGCCGTAGGCTTTCGCGGTACGGTCACGGAACTCGTACATTTCGCGAAATTTCCAGCCCGTATCAACATGCAGCAGCGGGAATGGCAGGGTTCCGGGATAAAACGCTTTACGCGCCAGATGCAGCATTACGCTGGAGTCTTTACCGATGGAGTACATCATCACCGGGTTAGAGAATTCGGCGGCCACCTCGCGAATGATATGGATGCTTTCCGCCTCCAGTTGCCGCAGGTGAGTGAGTCGTTTTTGGTCCATAACCGTTCCTTATAAGGCCTGGTGCAACAGGCGTTATTGTTGCAGCCAGTTTGGTTACGGACAGCGCACAGCAACCGGAGCGTACAAAAGTACGTGAGGATTACGAGCACTGCCCGGAGCCAAAATGGCAAATAAAATAGCCTGTCGCGCCGGGACTAAGCCAGATTTACCACAGAAGAGTTAAACCCTTCTGCCGTCGTTGCGTGTTGAAACCAGGCGAGCTGTTGATGTAATTGCACCACTTCGCCCACCACCAGCAGAGCGGGAATCGGAGCGTCTTCCGCCAGCTGTTCCAGTTGTTGTAATATGCCGGTCTTCGTTTGCTGATCGGCGCGAGTTCCGCGAGAGATCACCGCTACCGGGGTATTGCGATCGCGACCATGGGCGATCAGATGCGCGCTGATTTGCGCCGCTTTCAGACTGCCCATGTAAATCGCCAGGGTCTGGCCGCTTTGCGCCAGTCGTGCCCAGTCGAGTGAGGCGTTTTCCGCACTATCGTGACCGGTAATAAAAGTGGTGCTCTGGGCATAATCCCGATGAGTGAGCGGAATACCGGCATACGCCGTCGCCCCCGCCGCGGCCGTAACGCCAGGAACAACCTGAAACGGGACACCCGCAGCCGCCGCAGCCTGTAGTTCTTCACCGCCGCGACCGAAAATAAACGGGTCGCCGCCCTTCAGGCGTATTACCGTTTTGCCCTCTTTTGCCGCCGCCACCAGCATTCGGTTGATCTCCTGCTGCGGTACGGAAACACCAGACGCGCTTTTACCAACGCAGATCGTCTCGGCGTCGCGGCGTACCAGCTCACGCACCTCCGGAGTAACCAGATGGTCATAAAACACCACATCCGCCTGCTGAATAGCCTGCAGGCCGCGCAGGGTCAGCAGCCCGGCATCGCCCGGTCCTGCCCCGACAAGAATAATTTCACCGGTGCGCTTTCCCGGCTGCCTGAGTTCGTCTTCCAGCACCTTTTTCGCCTCGGCTTCGTTGCCTGCCAGCATCAGGCTGGCAAAGCGGCCGGTAAACACGCGCTCCCAAAAGCGGCGGCGTTCGGCGGTGGTTTTGAGATGGATTTTAATATGGTGGCGCCAGTTGCTCGCCGTTTCGACCAGCCGCCCCAGATTGCCCGGCAGCAACGCCTCTATTTTTTCGCGCAGAATGCGGGAAAGCACCGGCGCCTTCCCGCTGGAAGAGATAGCCACCAGCAGCGGAGAACGATCGACAATTGAAGGAAATATAAACGAGCACAGCGCCTGGTTATCAACCACGTTGACTAACCGATAGCGCGCGTTAGCCGCGGCGGCGACGCGCTGGTTCAGGTCATCATCTTCAGTCGCGGCAATCACCAGGAAAACGTCATCGAGCTGCTGCTCTTCAAATGCGCTCGCTTGCCACTGAATTTCCTGGCGCTCAACCTTCTTGGCCAGTTCCGGAATCAACGCTTCCGCAATAATCCGGACCTTCGCTTGCGCACGTAACAGAAACGTAATTTTGCGAGCGGCAACCTCGCCACCGCCGATAACCAGTACGGATCTTTCTTTCAATTCGGCGAACAAGGGCAAGTAATCCACTACACAAAAACTCTCTTACAATCACAATAGGGCGACTATAGGGTGCGGTTCAGAGCAAATGAAATGACGAAATGGAATGAGTTGTTACTCAAAGGAATAACGAGCTGGAAAAGCAAATATCAAAAAGTGCTTAACATGCGATTTTTCCGCCATTTAAGCGCAATTGAAATTGTTTAACGACGGTCACAGTTTCATACTACGCGGGAAAAATTGTTTTATGTGCTTAAGGACCGACTATGTTTTCCGCATTGTGCCATCGCCTTCTCCCTCTGGCGTTAGGCGCAGGTTTTGTCTTCTTCGCCGCCCCGGCAATGAGCGCCCTGGGTGAAACCGCCAATGCACAAGCTCGTCATATCGCCACTTTTTTCCCCGGAAGAATGACCGGCTCGCCCGCCGAGATGCTGTCAGCAGATTATTTGCGTCAGCAGTTCATGCATATGGGTTATAAGAGCGATATTCGCCGTTTTAATACCCGTTATATTTACACCGACAACGATAAACGCCAAAACTGGCAAAACGCCACCGGCAGCACGGTTATCGCCGCGCATGAGGGTAAAGATCGCCAACAGATTATCATCATGGCGCACCTTGATACCTACGCGCCGCAGAGCGATGCCGATGTCGAAAATAACCTCGGTGGCCTGACGCTGCAGGGTATCGATGATAATGCGCTGGGGATTGGCGTAATGCTGGAACTTGCCGAAAAGCTAAAAAATGTCCCTACTCGCTACGGTATTCGCTTTATCGCTACCAGCGGCGAAGAGGAAGGCCGTCTTGGCGCGCAAAACCTGCTGAAACGCATGAGCGACGCGGAGAAGAAAAACACGCTGTTGGTGATTAATCTCGATAATCTGGTGGTGGGTGATAAGCTCTACTTTAATAGTGGCCGCAACACGCCAGCTTCGGTGCGTAAGCTAACCCGCGACCGGGCGCTGGCTATCGCGCACAGTAAAGGTATTAGCGCATTCAGCAATCCCGGTTTGAATCCTGCCTACCCAAAAGGTACCAGTTGCTGTAACGATGCCAGCGTGTTTGATGAAGCGGGCATCCCGGTGCTGTCCGTGGAAGCCACTAACTGGTCGTTAGGAAGAAAAGATGGTTATCAGCAGCGCGCCAAATCCCGTTCGTTCCCGAATGGCACCAGTTGGCATAATGTGCAACTGGATAACCAGCAGCATATTGATAAAGCGCTGCCGGGCCGAATTGCGCAGCGCAGCCGCGATGTCATGAGGATTATGCTGCCGTTGGTTAAAGAACTGGCGAAAGCGGAGAAAAAAACGTCTCAAAACAGGCTATCAGCAAAGCCCGCCCGCAAAGGCGAATGATAAACCCTATCCGCGTCTCCCCCTGCTGTCTTGCGACTATAATCCCCGCTGGCGCGGGGAACACTCATCGTAGAAATCCTCCACGAACGTACAGCCCGGTTTATCCCCGCTGGCGCGGGGAACACCAATACGCGGAATATATAACCACGCTCAATATCGGTTTATCCCCGCTGGCGCGGGGAACACACCAGCTTGAGCGGCGTCAGTGCCGCCACAGGCGGTTTATCCCCGCTGGCGCGGGGAACACACGGGCCGGATGAAACAATCACCTCGAACTGCCGGTTTATCCCCGCTGGCGCGGGGAACACTGGCCGTCAGTGTGGATGATATAAAAACCTGACGGTTTATCCCCGCTGGCGCGGGGAACACAAGGCTTCACGTCCCGTTTTGACTTTTCCGTCCGGTTTATCCCCGCTGGCGCGGGGAACACGTTTTAATTGCCCGCTTCTTTTTGTCAAAGATCGGTTTATCCCCGCTGGCGCGGGGAACACGCAATTCTTTTCAGACAAAATGTTGATAACCTCGGTTTATCCCCGCTGGCGCGGGGAACACTTAGCGTTGCCCAGGCTCGAACGCCAACGCCAGCGGTTTATCCCCGCTGGCGCGGGGAACACTGCTGTACTGCCTCAACGCCAGATCAAAATCACGGTTTATCCCCGCTGGCGCGGGGAACACTTTCCCCGGCCAGATTGACGATCTCATGCTGCCGGTTTATCCCCGCTGGCGCGGGGAACACGTTGGTGCGGTGCCCGAGTTTGCGAGCTGAACCGGTTTATCCCCGCTGGCGCGGGGAACACATCAGAATGCCGTGGCAGCACCGGCCACCACGCGGTTTATCCCCGCTGGCGCGGGGAACACGGTTTGTAGCTTCATCAGAAACCATGCCGCACCGGTTTATCCCCGCTGGCGCGGGGAACACTGCGCTCAAAAACACTCGACTCCCTCGCCTGGCGGTTTATCCCCGCTGGCGCGGGGAACACGATACTGCCGAAACGCCGTTACCAGTATACTCCGGTTTATCCCCGCTGGCGCGGGGAACACGACGAAGACAGCGAACGTTTCGTCGAAAATTGCGGTTTATCCCCGCTGGCGCGGGGAACACGAATTCTGGATGACCCAGCATGAGCCAGGCCTCGGTTTATCCCCGCTGGCGCGGGGAACACGCTTACTGGCTGAACGAGATAATCCGGGTAAACGGTTTATCCCCGCTGGCGCGGGGAACACATGATCGGCGGTCGGTTCTCTGGCTCAAAATTCGGTTTATCCCCGCTGGCGCGGGGAACACGATTTTTTACACCCCAGCCGAGCTAAGAGAAGTGGTTTATCCCCGCTGGCGCGGGGAACACTACGTCACTGACGCTGATAAAACTTCCACCAGCGGTTTATCCCCGCTGGCGCGGGGAACACTGTACGTCGGCATAGTGAATGGCACCTGCCAGCGGTTTATCCCCGCTGGCGCGGGGAACACCTGAGGGCAAGACGATGGATCAACGACGATGGCGGTTTATCCCCGCTGGCGCGGGGAACACAATTGCCACCACCAGAACGACCACAGCGACCGCGGTTTATCCCCGCTGGCGCGGGGAACACTGCAGTTTTAACCCCGGCGTTACTGTCAAAGGCGGTTTATCCCCGCTGGCGCGGGGAACACGGATCAAACCCGACCGGCGAGGTCACGATCAGCGGTTTATCCCCGCTGGCGCGGGGAACACAGTATTGCCACTTTTATTAATATCTTCACCCGCGGTTTATCCCCGCTGGCGCGGGGAACACAAGGTATTTATACAGTTAAAACACTAACACAACGGTTTATCCCCGCTGGCGCGGGGAACACTTCCAAGTAAGGTAGATGGCCGCAATCCTCGCCGGTTTATCCCCGCTGGCGCGGGGAACACCTTAACTTATCGCAGCTGGAAGAAAGCCCTATCGGTTTATCCCCGCTGGCGCGGGGAACACCAAAAACTTTTGATGACTCTAAGGTTACAGCGCGGTTTATCCCCGCTGGCGCGGGGAACACAGGCGCAGCAGGCGTCCAAGAACGTTTATCCGCGGTTTATCCCCGCTGGCGCGGGGAACACACGACACGGGAAACGAACAGGGGGAATGATTGCGGTTTATCCCCGCTGGCGCGGGGAACACGATGCCTGAACCCCTGCACCATGCCGGCAAAGCGGTTTATCCCCGCTGGCGCGGGGAACACGAGGAACGTATCAAGCGCAACGATGATGGTAGCGGTTTATCCCCGCTGGCGCGGGGAACACGAAATCAACGCGCTGCGCTTTAGGCCGTTTCGCGGTTTATCCCCGCTGGCGCGGGGAACACACTAAATTTATATATCTGTTTTCTATAGGATTTTTTAGAAATAAACAATATACCAACCTATTAGTAACAACTCCACCTTATTAAAGAGCAGGTAACCTACTGATTTTCAATGGGAAGAAAAGAAACCAACCTCAAGCCATCCAAATCTACCGGAATACGACGGTTTTCCCCCCAGGTTTGAAACTCAAAACCAGACTCAGTGTTTGTTGCCCAGGCCATAACAATATTTCCAATACCTCCCAACTGGGTAACCTGTTGCCAGATCATTTCTCGCACACGTTTTGAGACATCGCCTACGTATACGCCAGCCCGGATTTCCAGGAGCCATATAGCAAGTCGTCCTCGCAAACGTGGGGGGACATTTTCCGTTACAACAACCACCATACTCATTAACCGTGCCCTCTATGCCCATTATCAGCAAGTGACTGCGGTTCAGGAATTGCGGGAGGCAGCATATCTGGCGCAGGTTTCGGTGGCTCAATCTCACCAGCAGCGAGAACCTCTTCAATCAAAGGGATAAGCTTTCCGGTGAGCCTGGTACTACGAAAAATATCACGACAGGCCAGTCTGACTTCACGATCGGGTTCGGAAGGAGCACGTGCAGCAATTTCAAATGCTTTCGGGACCACTGATTCAAATTTGATGATATCAGCGATGTCATAAACAAATGAAAGGGGCTTGCCACTATGAATGAAACCAATCGCCGGCGCATAACCCGCCGCCAATACTGCCGCTTCTGAAATCCCGTACAGGCATGAAGTTGCAGCGCTGATACATTGGTTCACCACATCTCCTTTTTCCCAGTCCTTAGGATCATAATTACGGCCATGCCACTTCACTCCGTACTGTTTAGCCAACAATGCGTAAGTCTGACGAACACGAGAACCTTCAATACCGCGCAGCTGCTCAACAGAACGACGCGCAGGCGGCGGCTCACGAAAACGGAGTTCATACATTTTACGCACGACTTTCAGACGTAAATCATCATCCAGCGCCAATTTCGCCTGATACAACAGTTTGTCTGCCCGCGCACCGCCGGGCTGCCCGGAAGAGTAAACCCGGACACCGGCCTCTCCTACCCACACCAGTAGTGTTCCTACCGTTGACGCCAGGCGCACTGCCGCATGAGAAACCCGAGTCCCCGGTTCCAGCATGATACAGGCCACAGACCCTACCGGAATATGAGTACGTATCCCCGTCTTATCGATCAACACAAATGCACCATCCAGGACATCAATCTGCCCATACTGGAGGAAAATCATTGATGTACGATCTTTCAGTGGAATGGGACTGAGCGGTACATAAGTCACCCTTTGTCTCCAGGTTTAATCAGCATTAGCCCGCAGCCAAAAGCCCGGCTTTTCCCATATCCCTGAATCAGACGCTGCAGAAATAACGCTGGGTCGTTAACCACCAGTAGGCCAGAATAGTCCACGCTGCTGAACTGGATCATCTGCCGGGACTTCGCCCGAACAATCTGCTGCTGCCGATACGCATCCACACTCACTTCACTGAGCGAAAATCCATTCTGTTTCCCTTGTTTCGCCAGCCAGTCTTGCGCCGTCTGCCGTTGATGCTGCCAGATATCCAGGTCCTCGTTCTTCCCTTTCACCTGACGTTTTGCTTCCATCAACAGATCGTGACGTTTACCTGCTTTACAAATCGTTGGATTGGCTCGCAGGCTAAAACGCAGCGTTTGACCCGGGCTTAAGGTCGCTAAGAACGAACGATATTCGATATCGAAAATATCGCTCTCAGCCGGTGGTTGTTGAGAAAGCACAAAGAAACGAAATGCTCCCTGAAGCTCCTCTCGACGATAAAGAAACTGCCGTTCGCCTCTTCCGGGAAACAGCTCCCAAAGCCACTGGTGCATCACATATTCTCCGCGATCCACTAATTTCAGCAGTTGTGATGGTAAAAGCTTACTGGTATGCAGCGTTATTTTTGCGAGATACACGGTTCCTCCTTGATGAGCAGCACGCCTTGATTAACGGTGCGTTCGCCAAACGTCCACTGCTGGCGACTCATTGGCCTGTCACGACGACGTAAGACTTTATTGGCTTCCAGACCTTCATGTTCGCCCTCCCACCAGCACTGAGGCTGTAATTCCGCTAACGGAATTTTTAGCCTGTTGAACTTCTCCCGATACTGATCATACGCATCACTCAGCACATCCGGGGCGGAACCTTCCAGCAGCAAGGGCGCAAGCGGTAATGCCAGAGGATGGCTTTTACGCCCCAGATACAGAGAGAATACCGGGTGTTGTAACGCATCTCGTAGTTGCTCCAGCGAATATGGCGCACCGGAGGTTTGCGCTATCGCCACCATCCACCAGGCGTCGGTGTAATAATCCCGACGGGAGATCAGCGCACTCAGCAGTTCAGGATCGCTTAACTCTTCACGACGACTGAAATAACGGGCTTTACGCACTTCTTTCGGCATCTGGACAGTATGGTAATCCCGCGCCCAACGAGGCTCCCTGCTGGCACATAACAAAAATGCGTAGTGCTGATTAAACTCGTTCAGACGTTTTTCTTCATCGCGACGAATCCCCAGGGCTGCCGCCAGTAGTCCCAGTAGCGCCGAACGCGTGGGTAACTCATGACTATGGCGCACCTCTCCGGGGGCATCCACGCCCCATGAAGCCATTGGCCCCTGAAGCTGAAAAATCAGATACTGGCTCATAGTAGCCCCTTACGCGCTGATAAAATCCAGCACCTCTTTGATGCTTCCCTTTCCATTCATCACATCAAAACCGACGGATTCTGTCCGTTGTTCGTAAACCGTATTTATATTCTCGCGCATTTCAGTAATGCGTTTTATCGCGGCCTCCAGCTGGTTGGTGCCGTTGATCGGGTTGTAAAACGCCGCCGCCAGTGAACGAGGTTGATCGGTTCCTTTTTCCGCCAGCATCCAGGACGCATAAGCACGACTGGCAAAGCTATTTTGTTTGCCGGTTGGCGAGACTTTCAGCACGGCCTCGGTAAAAGCGCGCAGCGTTTTATTCGCCAGCTCTTCATTGCCGTTCAGATTTTTCAGTAGCAGGTCTTTGTCGATACAAATATAAGTATAAAACAGAGCCGAGCCGAAACCGGCTTCACCAAGATGCCCCGCGCCAGCATCCTCAGAAGGTTTACGCAGATCGTCTACCGCGGTAAAAAAATCATCTTCCACGATGGTTTCACTGACGCCGAATGCATGCGCAACCTGACACGCGGCTTCCACATTGAACTCCGGTTTATTTGCCAGCATACGGCCAAACATGGCAATATCGACTGCCATGCGATCGCGACGCAGCAGCAAAAGTTCTTCTTCTTTCGGTGCTCGTTTTTCTTCAGCCAGGCGATGCGCCAGCGCCATGACCGCATCGAACTCTGCCGGACTGATATGCACCAGTTGCTCGGTTTCAGCATTGGTCAATGGTTCTTTCGGTTTCTTCTCCGTTTTAGCTTTACCTAAATAGTCCGCAATCGGTTTTACCCACTCGACGGCCTTTTTGTCATCGATGCCGTTTTCCGTCAGGATTTTCGCCACCTCACGCGCAATACGTCCGCTACGAATACCAATATTTCCGGCAAGAGCCTGTTCAAAAAGTTCGGATGTGCGCCAGGCGCGCTTCAGGCTTTGTGAAGAAACGCGAAGACGCGTCGCGCCACCGAGCACGACCGTTTTCGGCGAACCGGTGTCATCACGGTTCAGGTTGGCAGCCGGATATGCGGTCAGTAAATGCAGTTGAATAAACGTGGTCATCTGAGAGTCCCTTATTAATCGTCGTTGTTGGCATCACCGGCCTGGTAATACTCCAGCGCCCAGCGGATACGGATAAATTCAGTTGGCCGCTGGCGGCGGCGGATATGGTTAAGCAGTTCGTCGTTTTCCCGACACCAGCAAAAGATGTCATCTGCCAGTGACGGAAGATTCACCGCGCCATTAAGCAGCCGAACCGCACGCAGTAGCTGACGCAGCAATTCATCAGGCGTTTTCACCGCAGACAGCCGGGAAAAGCGCAGTTCGGACATCACCGGGTTATTGCCGGTCATCTGGCCTAACTGCGCAGCAAAATTCGGCTCTTTAACAATAGATTTAACATGTGCGGCCAGCGCCGCGGTTATCGCCAGCGCGGTAAAACGCCACTCTTGCCCTTCTATTTTCCATAACGTGTGAGTCTGCATCAGCAGGGAACGAAATCCTTCTGACAGGCAGGCTTCACTCACCGTTTTGCTGCGGCGCAGGCTGGCACGCAGACCGCGTTTTTCCTGTAACTCTTCATGCCATCGGCGCAACGTGGCCTTATGGTCGTCTTCCACAATACTCATTCAGCAGCCTCCTGCTTTTTCGCTTTGGCGGCTTTCGCGTTCAGCTTCTCCGCCGACTTGGTGAAATATTTTTTACGCGCGGTCATGATGCGTTTGAGATCGGTACCCTCATAGGGGTTGGTAAAAACGTGATCGTCAAAGTAGCGGCGGGTAAATAACCAGATATCATTTTGCCATTGGCTCAGTCTTTTTTCTGTGCTCTGGCCGCTCTCAATATCGCGAACCAGTTCCAGAAAAGAGGCCTGAGTAAGATGCCAGAAGTCGATATCAATAAAGCTGAAATCACCGCGTGCGCCTTTGGCATCAGAGAACCAGGCCTCTTTTAATGCGCTACGCAGCAGGCCGAGGTGACGCGATGCCGTTTGCGCCGCCTGCCGCAGATCGGGGATAATGTTTTCGGTTAATAACAGCGGGAAGTGATGTTCATACCAGCAGCGGGCTTTCATATTGTCAAAATCATAGCCAAAGCCCCACAATCCAATCCTGATATCCTTAAGGTTATGCGTAGCGAACGTTTTAACAACCTGAGCCGGGTATTCTCGGTTATTTTCTGATGTACCTTCCTGACTCAATCCCAGCCAGTCCCGCCAGATAAGGCCGCCCGGCTGCGGTTTGACGGAATAGCGTTCACTACCTTCTTTTAACGGCAGGCGATAAGGTGTCAGTGGGTGTACCCAACCCGCGTAATTAACGCCGTAGTTTTTTACGGTCATCGAACTCAGCAGTTCATCACTGTGAGTTTCACAGAGATCGCAAGAGCCTGAATGAGTGGATGCAAAATCAAGACGAATACGTCTTGGCATCCCCCAATAGGCCTGCAGCGGATTGACCTGTTCTGGGGTTGTGACGGCATTTGCCAGTTCACTGGTGCGGGTGGCGGCTAACCAGGGAAAGACTGATGCATCGCACTGCTCCGGCAAAGGTAATCCACCGCTATCCTGCGGCATAACATTGAGCCATAGCTTGCGCCATAGAGGCGTTTGCCGGTTACTCTGATACTCCTGCAATTCGATAAGCGTGGTCATCGGCCCGCCGCCTCGCAGCCCGGTTCGATAACCTTTACCGCCCGATGGCGCATTAAGCTGCAACGAAAATAACGCCAGCGCCGCGCAGTGCGAGCAAAAGTGCTGCGTGACGCCGCGCTTAACAAAATGGTCTTTATTAAATTTGGTGGTTTGCGCCCCAGGAATTTCCGGCAGCAATGAGGCGATTGAAACTTTCTCGCCACCTATGGGTTCAAAATCCTGCATAAAAGAGGGTGTATCGGCACCAAACTGAAAGGCAGACTCTAGCGGTTCCAGCGCCTGACGAAGTTTTTCTGCGCTCAATCCATCGTCGAACCAGATATCCTCCCAGCGAGCACTGTTTTTCGGCGCGACAGTGCATTGTAATAATCCCAGCAAGAACTGCCAGGCTGCGCCCTGCAAATCCGCTCGCGTGGCGGCGACATCTACCACGTTTTCATCTGTCAGATTGACTGGCGCCAGTTTGCCAATGGAACCGTCTTTGAAACGAACGGGAAGCCAGGGTGTTGAAATTAAATTTATCGGAAACATGCCTTTTCCTTACCTGATGCGCCAGTCCATGGCGCAAAAGTGTTCCCTTGAGTTTTAACGGACTGACAGTTGAAAACTCACTGTCAGCTTGTTGCCCAGGTGAATCATCAAACGACAGATCACGAAAGCCTGTCAGTGCAATTCTGTGTCGTTAATCTGCCTTTCCGATCAACCCTTCATGCATCGAATAACCACACGTCTCAGAATCAGATACCACAATCACCATCGCAAACTCCTGATTCTGATGCTGCTCAACGCACCACTGCCGAAACGGCTTACCGTCAAGCAACGTAAAATCTTCACGATGTTTATTCCACCATCCCTCGCGTACCCGCAGCACGCTCATTTCCCAGGCGTGCTCGCCTGACGCATAAGGCGTAACAACGCCATCGACAATTTTCGCCAGCCATAGGGTGATGGACTCTTCAGCAAGGCGCGTCGACAATTTTTCCGGTAAAAAATCGCTGCTTTCCGGGCTATATCCAGGTGCAAAGTTGATAAGGTTTTGATCGGCAAATGCCCGGTCGCAGTAATATTTTCCCTCCCGCACCTGCTCTGTCTGCACAAAACTTTCCGGCATATTGACCTCTTCGCCGTAGACCGACTCGATCAGCAATCGGGCAGACTGAGGCATGCGAATTTCCCCCTGTTCACGCAGTACACGCTGAGTGAGCCACAGGCGCCCATGATCGGGATAGACATAAGCGCTGTTACGCATGGTGCTGGAAAACCAGTCCTCGTGTGGCGAGTCATTCCATTCAGGAGCCTGAATCAGCAACTCCGGCGCATCACGTTCATCCTGTCCGGATAATTTCAATAAGCCATGACAATCCCGAATATGACGCTGTAACCGTCCCGCCCGCTGAATCAACAAGTCCACAGGCGCTAAATCAGAGATCATTTCATCAAGGTCAATATCCAGGCTCTGTTCAATAACCTGAGTGGCGATCAACACCTTTCCACTACGTTGCGTCCCGCCTTTTTTACCAAACTGAGCCAGCGCCTGATTTTCAATTCGCTGACGATCATAAAAAGCAAAGCGGCTATGGAATAACAATAGGTTTTCGGCCGGAATCCCCCCCCTGCCAAGAAGCTGGCGATAAATACGAATTGCGTCGTCAACAGAGTTGCGTATCCACGCAATACATTTCCCCTGACTTACGGTCTTCTCAATGCGTTCAATACACTCCTGTTCGCTATGTATCCAGGCCACTTTGACGCTGCGCTGAACCTCTTTACGGGTTTCCACATATTGCGAAATCACCTGCGAACCAGAGACCTGCGTTAACCAGGGATAATCACTATAACCCAGTAATGGCGCTTCAATCTGACGCTTTGTTCCTTTAGCAAAAGCGGCAACCAGCCGGTCCCGCTGCTGCTGAGATAGGGTGGCGGAAAGCAGAATAGTGGTATTGCCGTCACTGGCCTGCTTTTCAATCAATCCCTCCAGAATTCGCGACATATAAGCGTCATAGGCATGGATCTCATCGGCGACCAGAATCTTCTTGTTCAGCCCCAGCATCCGCAGGTTATTGTGCTTAAACGGCATCACCGCCATCATCGCCTGATCGAGCGTACCAACACCGACTTCGGCCAACAGCGCTTTTTTATTGCTGTCAGTAAACCAGGCCGCGCATCCCTGACTGTCAGGCTGAAGATCATCAGGTTCTTCTGAACCCGATAAATCGCCCGACCAGATTGACTGATTAAAACGCGCCATTAATCCACGTGCGCTATGCGCCAGGACCAGGCTGGGCCGTGAATGTGGTTGGTATAGCGCCAGCCAGCTCTCCGCCAGACGCTCAAACATAGCATTCGCCGTCGCCATCGTCGGCAAGCCAAAATAGAGGCCCTGCGCCCTTCCCGCGGCCATCAGGCGGTTAGCCAGAATAAGCGCGGCTTCCGTTTTCCCGGCACCGGTCGCATCTTCAAGAATGAATAATTGCGGACCTTGTTGATTAATATCCAGCTCAAGCGCTTTTTGTTGTAACGGGGTTGGATGCCGGATAAAAGGAAATAACGCATTTACACCAGAAAAAGGCGCGACTTCAGAAGAAGGCGGGAAAACAGAAATGGCTATTTTTGCTTTCACCAGCGCATGGTGCCGCCAGTATGACTCAATAGCCATCGGTTTAGCGATTCGTGGAAAATATCGGGTTGAAGAACCGACCCAATCAGCCAACACTATCGTCGCTGAAATAAACCATGACAGATGTTTAAAGAGAGCAATACTATCATCGTCATCCCAAAATTCAGGGATCTCAAACAGCGGAAATAACGATTTTATGCTGGCAAGAAAATCGCGTGCCGCCTCTTTATCCTGCTGACGAAAATTTTTCAGCTCCGCGACCAAAGCCGGTGGACGCCCATGATGCCCGGTCGTAAGCGGCATCCAAAGTGCAATGACGCGCTTCAACTTGCGGGCTGCAAGAGAAGATGTTGGGAGAAGTTCAGAATACCCGCTCAGATAATCATTCCACAGCCAATATCCCAGGGTGGCATGCGGGATGGCCTCATAATTTTTTATATTGTCATTCTGCGAGTTAAGATTGTCATGAATATAAAGCTGTTGGAAAGAATGCGCGAATTTCCCGATATCATGCCAGCATAATAACCAGGCAAAAAACTGCGCTGCCTGAGCCCTGTCATCCAGGCCCATTTTCTTAAGATAATCAGCGATATTATGGATATTATGCTGCACCATCCAGTAACCAACTGCCGCCACATCCAGAGAATGCCAGCACAGTAAGTGATAATCATCACCTCCCTCATCATCCCCTCGCCGGGCTTTCCCCCAATAATTAAACATCATCAAGATCACTCCATTAATCAGGAAGACCTTAATATACACAAAAAAATCCCGGCAGCGCCGGGACTCACATTAACCTTCGTGCAATCCGCACTCTCTTTTCAGACCAAAGAAGCGCGTCTCTTCTTCCGCCATTCCCGGCTCCCATTTGCGGGTGGTGTGAGTATCGCCCACCGACAGATAGCCCTGATCCCACAGAGGATGATATTTCAGGCCGTGCTTTTGCAGATACTGATAAACGGTGCGGTTATCCCAGTCGATGATTGGCAGCACTTTAAACACGCCACGCTGGATCGCCAGAACCGGTAAATGCGCGCGGCTGCCGGACTGCTCGCGGCGCAGGCCAGCAAACCAGGTTTGCGCCTTCAGCTCTGCAAGCGCCCGGTTCATCGGCTCAACCTTGTTGATGTCATTGTATTTCTCAATGCCCTCAACGCCCTGCTCCCATAGCTTACCATAGCGCGCTTCCTGCCAGGCCGCGCTCTCCTTCGCCCGATAGACCTTCAGATTCAGGTTGAGCTTATCCGTTAACTCGTCGATAAACTGGTAGGTTTCCGGGAACAGATAGCCGGTATCGGTCAAAATGACCGGAATACCCGGACGTACCTGATTAACCAGATGCAGGCTCACCGCCGCCTGAATACCAAAGCTTGAAGAGAGCACATATTCGCCCGGCAGATTTTCCAGCGCCCATTCGACACGCTGTTGCGCGCTCAGTTTTTCCAGTTGACTATTGGTTTCCGCCAGTTGCAAAACACGATCGACCTTCGGTAATTCGTTAAGCACGTTTAGATCGAGTACGGACATAAGTTCCTCACTGTTTGCCTTGCCTGATGGCGCTACGCTTATCCGGCCTACCGTCTACGTAGGCCGGATAAGGCATTTATGCCGCCATCCGGCGATGCACGTTATTCCCAGAAATCCCGGGCCGGGTCGAGCACCGGGCGAATAATGCCCGCACGCACCGTAAAATCGCCGAAGCCTTCACCCGCTTCGCGCTCTTTCGCCCAGCGCCCTACCAGTTCGTCAAGAGAGTCGAGGATTTCCGACTCGGTAATATTTTCCCGATACATACGCGGAATACGCGTCCCGCTGCGGTTGCCGCCAAGGTGCAGGTTATAACGCCCCGGCGCTTTCCCTACCAGACCAACCTCCGCCAGCATCGCGCGACCGCAGCCGTTCGGGCAGCCGGTGACGCGGGTAACGATATGCTCATCGCCGACCCCATGCTTGCTCATCACCGCCTCGACTTTATCAATAAATGACGGCAGGAAGCGCTCTGCCTCGGCCATTGCCAGCGGACAAGTCGGGAACGATACGCAAGCCATCGAGTTTTCACGCTGCGGAGTCACGGCGTTCATCAGGCCGTGGTCACGGGCCAGCTTTTCGATCTTCGCTTTCTGTTCTTCCGGAACGCTGGCAATGATCAAATTCTGATTCGCCGTAATGCGGAATTCCCCTTTATGGATCTTCGCAATTTTCAGCAGGCCAGTCTTCAACGGACGCCCCGGATAGTCGAGGATACGACCATTTTCAATAAACAGCGTCAGGTGCCAGTTATTGTCGATGCCTTTCACCCAGCCGATACGGTCTCCGCGACTGGTAAATTCATACGGGCGAATCGGCTCAAACTTGATGCCCGCACGGCGCTCTACTTCCGCCTTAAAAGTCTCAACGCCCACGCGTTCCAGAGTATATTTGGTTTTCGCATTTTTACGGTCGGTCCGGTTGCCCCAGTCGCGCTGGGTGGTTACCACCGCTTCCGCCACCGCCAGAGTGTGCTCCACCGGCAAATAGCCAAACTCGCTCGCCGTACGGGCATAGGTTTTCTTATTCCCGTGCTCGATAGACAGGCCGCCACCGACCAGCAGGTTAAAGCCCACCAGCTTGCCATTTTCAGCAATCGCCACGAAGTTCATGTCGTTCGCGTGCAGATCGATATCATTTTGCGGCGGGATCACCACGGTGGTTTTGAACTTACGCGGCAGATAAGTCTGACCGAGGATCGGTTCTTCGTCCGTGGTGGCGACTTTTTTCTGATCCAGCCAGATCTCTGCATAAGCGCGAGTGCGCGGCAGCAGGTGCTCGGAGATCTTCTTCGCCCATTCGTAGGCTTCCGCATGCAACTGGGACTCATACGGGTTAGAGGTACAGAGCACATTACGGTTCATATCGTTGGCGGTGGCCAGCGAGTCCAGCCCAACGGAGTGCAGCATCTGATGTACCGGCTTCACGTTCTTCTTCAGAATGCCGTGAAACTGGAAAGTCTGGCGGTTAGTCAGACGAATGCTACCGTAAATCGTATTTTCACCGGCGAATTTATCAATCGCCTGCCACTGTTTGGTGGTGATAACGCCCCCCGGCAGGCGACAGCGCAAGAGCATCGCATGACGCGGCTCCAGCTTCTGCGCCGCACGCTCGGCGCGAATATCGCGGTCATCCTGCTGATACATGCCGTGAAAACGGATCAGCAGAAAATTGTCGCCTTTAAAACCACCGGTCAGGCCGTCGTTCAAATCTTCTGCAATGGTGCCGCGCAGATAGTTGCTTTCCAGCTTCATACGCTCGGCGTCAGCCAGTTTACCTTCGACCACCAGCGGGCCTGGATGTTTTTCGCTCATTAGTAGACATCTCGCTGATAACGGCGCTCAACGCGCAGCTCACTTAAAAATTCGTCCGCCGCTTCGGCGTCCATCGCACCGTATTCGGCAATCACTTCCAGTAACGTCTGCTCAACGTCTTTTGCCATGCGATTCGCGTCGCCGCAGACATAAATATGGGCGCCATCGTTAATCCAGCGCCACAGTTCAGCCCCCTGCTCGCGCAGCTTGTCCTGAACATAGACTTTTTGTTGTTGATCGCGGGACCAGGCCAGGTCAATGCGGGTCAGTACGCCCTCTTTGACGTAGCTCTGCCACTCCACCTGATAAAGGAAATCTTCGGTAAAGTGCGGGTTGCCAAAGAACAGCCAGTTCTTGCCTTCTGCGCCTTCCGCCGCGCGCTGCTGCATAAACGCGCGGAACGGCGCGATGCCGGTGCCTGGGCCAATCATGATCACCGGCGTCTGCGGGTTGGCAGGCAGACGGAAGTTATCGTTATGTTCGATAAAGATCCGCACTTCACCATCTTCTTCAACGCGATCGGCAAGGAAACTGGAGGCGCCGCCAGCACGGGCGCGGCCTTCAATATCATACCGAACCACGCCAACGGTAATGTGTACTTCGCTTTCCACTTCCGCCTGGGATGAGGCGATAGAGTACAGCCGCGGGGTTAACGGACGCAGCAGATCGATCAGCGCCTGAGCATCCAGCTGTGCCGGAGAGAAACGGACCATGTCGACAATCGGCGTGGTCGCGGCATAATGCTGAAGCTGCGCTTTATCGCCCACCAGCGGCAGCAGAGACTCGCTGCGGGTTAAGGTGGCATAGCTCTCAACAATGTTACCGGTGTTAACCGTCAGCTCGACGTGCCACTCCAGCGCGTCGGCAAGCGGCAGGGTTTTTCCCTCTACCGTAACCGGCTCATCGCCTTTCAGCCACAGCAGTTCCACCAGCTCTTTTACCAGCGCCGGATCGTTCTGGTACCACACGCCCAGGGCATCGCCCGGCTGATAACGCAGGCCCGAGTCGCCGAGGTCGATTTCAATATGACGGACATCTTTTTCTGAATCGCGGCCGGTGATTTTTTGATTTACTGCGAGGGTCGCGGTCAGCGGCGCTTCTTTGCTGTACGGGCTGGAGTGGATCTCATTCACCGCCCCGCTGGTGGCCAGTTGGGACGGCGAAGCAGCAGGCGCGCGCGCCTTCAGCACCTCGACCACGCGGGCGCGCCATTCGGCGGCGGCAGCCTGATATTCCACATCAGCGTCAACCCGGTCAAGCAGGCGTTCGCCCCCCAGTTCGGCCAGTTTGCTATCAAAATCTTTACCGGACTGGCAGAAAAATTCATAGGAGGTATCGCCCAGGCCAAACACGGCAAATGCCGTATCGGTCAGCTTCGGCGCTTTCTTCGAGAACAGGAACTTGTGCAGCGCGACGGCTTCTTCCGGCGGCTCACCTTCGCCTTGTGTTGACGTCACTACGACCAGCAGTTTTTCGGCGGCAATGTGTTTGAATTTATAGTCGCCGGCGTTGACCAGTTTAACATTGAGCTGTGCGGCCTGCAGATCGTCACGCAGCGCTTCGGCGACGCGGCGGGCGTTACCGGTTTGCGATGCCGAAATAAGGGTGATGGATGGCACTTCTGCCGCCTGGGCTGGAGCGACAACCGCCGCGCCGGGCTGCTGGTTCAGCGCCCCCCAGAAGTAGCCAGAAACCCAGGCCAACTGGGCAGGCGTGAAGTCAGTCGTGGCCGCCTGAAGGCGAGCCATTTGCTCCGGACTCAGCGGTAGCAAATTGGAAGGTGGGGCCTGTGTCGTCATGCGTCGTTATGTTCCAGTAAGCAAAGCTGTGATTCGCGCCCTGTCAGCGCGATAAAACAGAAGAGAATATATTTACTCTAAATAATTCGGGTTGCAGGCAGCGATACTGTGGCAACGTCGTCCGGGCGAGGCCCTGAGATGGGTCGAATTATTGCCAACGCACATGCAGCTCGAAGTATGACGAGCAATAAGGTTAACGGTGCTGATAGTAACAATTAAAGAAGGGATGGAAATAACAAATAACCAAATGGACTAACCTGTTTTAGTTATAGTTATTAACAACAAAACCGATTAAATAACAACATGAAATATAAAGAGTTATTTCAATAAAACCGCGTAAACGCGATGACTTTCTGCTCAGGGACATTTTAGTTAATGATAAAAAATGTGCTTTCCGGTACCCTACGGCGGTTTTTTGCCATATTGAGAATAAAAGATGTCCACCACGCTGTTTAAAGATTTCACCTTCGAAGCCGCTCACCGTCTGCCGCATGTACCGGAAGGCCATAAGTGCGGTCGCCTGCACGGCCACTCTTTTATGGTGCGTCTGGAGATTACCGGTGAGGTCGATCCCCATACCGGGTGGATCATGGATTTCGCCGAGCTTAAAGCCGCCTTTAAGCCGACTTACGATCGTCTGGATCACTACTATCTGAATGACATTCCCGGTCTGTCCAATCCAACCAGCGAGGTGCTGGCAAAATGGATCTGGCAGCAGGTCAAACCGGTGGTTCCGCTGCTCAGCGCGGTAATGATTAAAGAAACCTGTACCGCAGGCTGCGTCTATCGCGGCGAGTGATTTTGGGTTTGCCGGATGGCGACGCGCTGCGTCTTATCCGGCCTGCACACAAATGGGAACAGTTGCAGGCCGGGAACGATTTTTTATCACGCAATATTCAGATATTTGTGCGTCTGCATTGATAAGCGCCAGTTCCGCGCGATACAGGTTTCAATACACAGGCGGGTCGCCTCTTCTTTCTGGCTGATAGGCTGCAGGGCAATGATGCGCGGCTTATCGTCGTTCAGCGTCGCCAGTAGTTCATCCAGCGCTTCAATATCACGCACGCGACCAACCGGGTGCTTGATCTCATTAGCCCGCTCCAGCGCCTGTGACAGCACATTATAGCCGCCGCGCATATTGACCTTTGGCGATACCGTCACCCAGGTATGTGGCGTACAGCGCACCTCATGGGTGCCGCTGGTTTCTATCTGGCAGCTAAAACCGTTTTGCTCCAGCAGAGAAGTTAACGGCGTTAAATCATGAATGCAGGGTTCGCCACCGGTAATCACCACATGACGTGCCGTCCAGCCCTGACGCCCAATAATCGCCAGCAGATCTTCGCCGCTTGCCGGGCCCCATTTATCGCTCTCTTTGGTCTTCGCCAGAATGCTGAACAGCGACACTTCCCGATCGGCAAGCTTATCCCAGGTATGTTTGGTATCGCACCAGGCGCAACCAACCGGGCATCCCTGTAAACGAATAAAAATGGCGGGAACGCCGGTAAAGTAACCTTCGCCTTGCAAGGTCTGGAACATCTCGTTAATCGGGTACTGCATAATCATCTCTGTCTGGGGTTATGAGCGCGCATTATCGCAGATTTACCGGCTCAGGTCTTGCCCCCGGCTGCGTTGCAGTCGGGTAAAAAATAAATAATGCCTTACCCTCACGCCGACGAGCAAACAGATCGTTATTTAATTAGCCTGATCACTCCAGCTAAAACCAGCCTCTATTCGAACGTCATTTTTGATGTAACAAAATATTTTAAGTTGTCACGATAAAAGCATAAGAAAATAGGCCAAAAGCACGACATTTCAAGAATGTACAAACTGATACATTAAATAATGAATTTCTTAATCCCGCGCAAGGTCAAATACGATCCACAGCGCCATATATATATAAATAATCTTAATAAACCGTATGTTACGGCACACTCCCATTTAATATCCGTTTAATTGTCGACGCTTAGAATCCAGTCAACCAACATAATGAGATAGCATTCATGAACACATTATTAATTACAGGTACGACCGGATTTCTGGGTGGTGCAATTTTAGAAAACGTTCTGAATCAGACCAATGAAATTAATTTGCTGCTGTTAGTTCGTGCCAATAATAATGCTGCGGCACTTCAACGGGTAAAGGAAAACCTGCGAAAATTCAATATTGCAGAAGAGAAACTGGCGGTACTCGGCGTGCAAAACATTCTGCTGGGCGATTTGGCAGCCCCGGACGTTTTTCTTGACGACCCGCGTCTGGAGCGGGTCACTCATGTTATCAATTGCGCCGCCGTTGCCTCCTTTGGCAACAACCCGTTGATCTGGAAAGTGAATGTCGAAGGAACGCTAAAATTTGCCCGAAGAATGGCCCTTGTCAGCGGCCTTCAGCGCTTTCTGCACGTGGGGACCGCAATGTCATGTTCACCAGAACCCAATTCACTGGTAGCAGAAAGCGCGGAATTTCGCGAGCACGCTGAACATCTGGTTGAGTATACGCACTCTAAATCCACGATAGAACGTCTGATGCAGCAGGAGTGCCCGACGCTACCGCTGGTTATCGCCCGTCCCTCTATTGTTGTTGGTCATACTCATCACGGCTGTCAGCCTTCCAGCAGCATCTTTTGGGTGTTCAGTATGGGTCTGATGCTGCAAAAATTTATGTGTTCTATGGAAGATCGTATTGATGTTATCCCCGTCGATTACTGCGCCGATGCGCTGCTGATGCTGCTTAATTGCCCCCTTGCCCATGGGGAGGTGGTACACATTTCGGCAGGAGAAGAAAATAGCGTGAGGTTTGCGGATATTGATAACGCCATGGCATCCGCGCTAAAACAAGCTCCGGTTGGCAACAAGTACGCTCAGGTCAGCTATGAAACGCTGGTCAACATGCGTCGTGAACTGAAGGATATCTTCGGCCCCTGCAACGAACGTCTGATGCTAAAAGCCATGCGCCTGTATGGTGCCTTCGCCACGCTCAATGTACGATTCAGCAACGACAAACTGCTCAGTATGGGGATGCCGAAACCACCACGCTTTACCGATTATATCGATCGCTGCGTGCAGACAACCCGCGGACTTTCGATTCCACAGCAAATGGCGGTGGATTTTAAGTAATCAATTTTGTCCCGACAAAAAAATGCCAGCCCGAAGGCTGGCATCAGATTGCTGACAAAGTGCGTTTTTCCGGAATTGCCCGGCGGCGCTTCGCTTGCGCGGGCCTACGAAAAACCCATAACATGATGATATTATTGGTTTTACATGCCAAGTAAGGCGATAGCCGCCACCCGGCAGAAATGCGAGCACAATATCTAAATCAGGTTTGTCATCAGCCTCATGCCAGCCCGAAGGCTGGCATTTTCATATCAGATAAAGACAGACTTATGCCTGACCTTTGATCTCTTTACGACCGTTGTACGGCGCTTTTTCACCCAACGCTTCTTCGATACGAATCAGCTGGTTGTATTTAGCAACGCGGTCAGAGCGGCTCATCGAACCGGTTTTGATCTGGCCAGCAGCAGTACCTACAGCCAGGTCAGCGATGGTCGCATCTTCAGTTTCGCCTGAACGGTGAGAGATAACGGCAGTGTAGCCCGCGTCTTTCGCCATTTTGATTGCAGCCAGCGTTTCGGTCAGCGAACCGATCTGGTTGAATTTGATCAGGATGGAGTTAACGATGCCTTTCTCGATGCCTTCTTTCAGGATCTTGGTGTTGGTTACGAACAGATCGTCGCCAACCAGCTGGATTTTGTCGCCCAGCACTTTAGTCTGGTATGCGAAACCTTCCCAGTCAGACTCGTCCAGACCGTCTTCGATAGACACGATCGGGTACTGTTTAGTCAGTTCTTCGAGGAAGTGAGTGAATTCTTCAGCGGTGAACGCTTTGTTGCCTTCACCAGCCAGAACGTATTTGCCGTCTTTGTAGAACTCAGACGCTGCGCAGTCCATCGCCAGAGTGATGTCTTTGCCCAGCTCGTAACCAGCTGCTTTAACTGCTTCAGCGATAACGGCCAGAGCTTCAGCGTTGGAGCCCAGGTTCGGCGCATAGCCGCCTTCGTCACCCACCGCGGTGTTCATGCCTTTGCCTTTCAGCACTTTTGCCAGATGATGGAAAACTTCAGAACCCATACGGATGGCTTCTTTTACCGTTTTCGCGCCAACCGGCTGAATCATAAATTCCTGGATATCAACGTTGTTGTCAGCGTGTTCGCCGCCGTTGATGATGTTCATCATCGGAACCGGCATAGAGTATTTGCCCGGAGTGCCGTTCAGCTCAGCAATGTGCTCATACAGCGGCTGGCCTTTAGACGCCGCAGCAGCTTTGGCGTTAGCCAGAGAGACCGCCAGGATTGCGTTCGCACCGAAGTTAGATTTGTTTTCAGTACCGTCCAGGTCGATCATGATTTTATCAATGCCAGCCTGATCTTTGGCGTCTTTGCCAAGGATTGCCTGCGCGATCGGGCCGTTAACCGCTGCAACAGCTTTGGTTACGCCTTTACCCAGGAAACGGGATTTGTCGCCATCGCGCAGTTCCAGCGCTTCGCGGGAACCGGTAGAAGCACCTGACGGAGCGGCTGCCATACCAACGAAACCACCTTCCAGGTGTACTTCGGCTTCAACAGTCGGGTTACCACGGGAGTCGATGATTTCACGACCGATGACTTTAACGATTTTGGACATTAGGTTTTCCTCAGTACAAGTTAAACTAAAACTCCAGACAAACAATGCACCCTGATGGGTGCATTGCCGTTCTAACTCTTTTACTTCGCCTGACGCTTCTGGTACTCGCCAGCGGCTTTCACAAAGCCAGCAAACAGCGGGTGCCCATCACGCGGCGTCGAAGTAAACTCCGGATGGAACTGACAGGCAACAAACCACGGATGGTTCGGCACCTCGATGATCTCGACCAACTGATCATCCCCGGAACGGCCCGCAATGCGCAGGCCCGCATTTTCAATCGGTTTTAACAACATATTATTGACTTCGTAGCGATGACGGTGGCGCTCGGTAATGGTTGGCTCACCGTACAACTGGCGCACCAGACTATCGTCGCTGAGCTGGCACTGCTGAGCCCCAAGGCGCATTGTGCCGCCCAAATCGCTCTTCTCAGAACGTACTTCAACATTGCCTTCTTCATCACGCCATTCGGTAATCAGCGCCACAACCGGATACTTACAGTCTGGCACAAATTCCGTGGAATTAGCGTTTTCCATTCCCGCTACGTTGCGCGCAAACTCAATCAGCGCAACCTGCATACCCAGACAAATCCCCAGGTACGGAATATTGTTTTCTCGCGCATAGCGCGCAGTGGCAATCTTACCTTCAACTCCGCGATAGCCGAAGCCGCCGGGGATCAGGATAGCGTCCAGATTCTTCAGAATTTCGACGCCGCGCGTTTCAACATCCTGCGAATCGATCAGCTTGATGTTGACGGTTACGCGGTTTTTCAGACCACCGTGTTTCAGCGCTTCAATCACCGATTTATAGGCATCCGGCAGTTCAATGTACTTGCCGACCATCCCGATGGTGACTTCACCTGCCGGATTCGCTTCTTCGTAGATAACCTGTTCCCATTCGGCCAGGTTCGCTTCCGGACAGTTTAAGCTGAATCGTTTACAAATATAATCGTCCAGCCCCTGAGATTTCAACAGGCCTGGAATTTTATAAATGGAATCGACATCTTTCATCGAAATAACCGCTTTTTCCGGCACATTGCAGAACAATGCAATTTTGGCGCGTTCGTTCGCCGGAATCGCGCGATCGGAGCGGCAGACCAGGATATCAGGCTGAATACCGATGGAGAGCAGCTCTTTAACGGAGTGCTGGGTCGGTTTGGTTTTGACTTCACCCGCAGCAGCCATGTATGGCACCAGGGTTAAATGCATAAACAGCGCGTTTTCACGACCGATATCCACCGCCAACTGCCGAATCGCTTCGAGGAACGGCAGAGACTCGATATCACCTACCGTGCCGCCAATTTCGACCAGCACCACATCATGGCCTTCGCCACCCGCGAGCACGCGCTCTTTGATGGCGTTGGTGATGTGCGGAATAACCTGTACGGTCGCGCCCAGATAATCGCCACGGCGCTCTTTACGCAGAACGTCGGAATAGATACGGCCGGTTGTGAAGTTGTTGCGGCGGCTCATCTTGGTGCGAATGAAACGCTCATAGTGGCCCAGGTCCAGATCGGTTTCAGCGCCGTCTTCAGTAACGAACACTTCCCCGTGTTGGATTGGGCTCATGGTACCTGGATCGACGTTGATGTACGGATCCAGTTTCATCATGGTCACGTTAAGCCCACGGGCTTCAAGAATGGCTGCGAGGGAAGCTGCGGCAATGCCTTTACCCAGAGAGGATACGACCCCGCCGGTCACAAAAATATAGTTCGTTGTCATGCTGAACCTGAGAAGTTAGGTTTAAAAGACGATGGAATAACCAGGACGGGAAAGCAGTATACCCGATCATGACTGACGCCACAAACTTTCATTATCCCTCCTCTTCATCCGGCTCACACAAACGCGGGGAGTGAGAAAATAGCCGCTTTTGGCGAAATGTTTTTGACGTAAATCAAGCGCTTGTTATTTAAAAAATCACACAAATCGCGCTTGATCACGAAAACTCTTTAGAGATCAGTTTCCTGGCGTTTTACTTCCTGCCACACCTGCTCCATGATATCGAGGTCGACGCCGGTCATTTCCAGACCGCGCGCGGCGATAATCCGCTCAACTTCACGGAAACGTCGCTCAAATTTGAGGTTGGCTTTTTGCAGCGCGACTTCAGCTTTTACCCCCAAATGGCGGGATAAATTCACCGTCGCAAACAGCAGATCGCCCACTTCCTCTTCCAGTTTAGCGTCATCCACCACCGCCTGCTGCGCTTCGTGCATCACTTCATCCATCTCTTCATGCACTTTGTCCAGCACCGGGCCAAGGGAAGTCCAGTCAAAACCCACCGCCGAGCAGCGTCGTTGAATCTTATGCGCGCGCATCAGCGCGGGCAGACTATGGGGAATATCATCCAGCGCGGAGTGCTGTGACTTTTCCGCACGCTCAGCGCTTTTAATCTGCTCCCAACGCGCCAGTACTTCGCTGCTGTTGCCCGCGGACGCATCACCGAAAATATGCGGGTGACGGCGCTCCAGCTTGTCGCCGATCGCCGCGCAGACGTCGTTGAAATCAAAGCGTCCCTCTTCCTGCGCCATCTGAGCATAGAATACGACCTGAAACAGCAGGTCGCCCAGTTCGCCGCGAAGATCGTCGAAATCTTCCCGGGCGATAGCGTCGAGCACTTCATAGGTTTCTTCGAGGGTATAAGGCGCGATGGTCGCAAACGTCTGCTCTTTATCCCACGGACAGCCATTTTCCGGGTCGCGCAAACGTTGCATGATGCCAAGCAGGCGATCGATTTGATTCATGTGAAAATCCTGAAATTTGTCACCAACGTAGGCCTGATAAGACACGTCAGGCCTTATCAGGTAAAAAAATGCCGGATAGCGGCTGATGCGTTATCCGGCCTGGAAAGCGATTAATTACCATGCAAGCGACGCGCGTCGATCACATCCGGCACCTGGTTGAGTTTACTGAGCACGCGACCCAGTACCTGTAGATTGTAGATTTCGATGGTCATATCAATCGTTGCCAGTTGCTGTTTGGTATCGCTGCGGCTGGCAACCCCCAGCACATTGACCTTCTCATTTGCCAGAATGGTGGTGATATCCCGCAGCAGACCGCTACGGTCGTTAGCCTGGACGCGCACAACCAACGAATACCCCGCCGAGTAGCTTTCTCCCCATACCGCGTCAACAATGCGCTCCGGCGCATGAGATTGCAGCTCCGCAAGCTGTTCGCAATCCGCCCGATGCACAGAGATTCCGCGCCCCTGGGTGATAAAGCCGACAATCTCATCCCCCGGGATCGGCTGGCAGCAGCGCGCAATGTGGTGCATCAGATTACCCACACCTTCCACCACCACGCGGCCATTATCTTTGCTGCGGTTTTGCGGAGTATAGGTCTTCTGCTGCAGTTGCTTCAGCGCCGCCGCATCCTGTTCCGCCGCACTTGGCTTATTGAACTGCGCCTGCAGGAAGTTAACCATCTGATTAAGACGAATATCACCACCGCCAATCGCCGCCAGCAGCTCATCCTGATCGTTGAAGTTATAACGCGGCAGCAGGTGTTTTTCCGCATCCTTGAGGCTAATCCCCAGATGCTCAAGCTCGTCATCAAGGATCTGCCGTCCAGCCAGAATATTTTTGTCGCGATCCTGTTTGCGGAACCAGGCATGAATTTTGGAACGCCCGCGGCTGGTCGTAACGTAGCCCAGGTTCGGGTTCAGCCAGTCACGGCTTGGGTTCGGCTGCTTCTGGGTAATGATTTCAATCTGATCCCCCATTTGCAACTGATAGGTGAACGGCACAATACGCCCGCTGATTTTTGCCCCGATGCAGCGATGGCCAACATCACTGTGAATATGGTAGGCAAAATCCAGCGGCGTTGAGCCCGCCGGCAAATCCACAACATCACCCTTCGGCGTAAAAACATACACCCGGTCGTCAAAGACCTGGCTACGAACCTCATCCAGCATTTCGCCGGAATCCGCCATCTCTTCCTGCCAGGCAATCAGTTTCCGCAGCCAGGCAATACGATCTTCGTAACCTCGTCCGCCGCTGGCGCCTGCGCTGGCTCCCTCCTTGTACTTCCAGTGGGCAGCCACCCCCAGTTCGGCATCTTCATGCATCTGGCGGGTACGAATTTGAATTTCAATGGTCTTGCCGCTCGGGCCAAGTACGACAGTATGAATCGACTGATAGCCATTCGGCTTCGGATTGGCGACATAATCATCAAACTCATCCGGCAAATGACGGTAGTGAGTGTGTACGATCCCCAACGCGGCATAGCAGTCCTGCAGGCGCTCAGCGACAATACGCACCGCGCGGACATCAAACAGTTCATCAAAGGCGAGATGTTTTTTCTGCATTTTGCGCCAGATGCTGTAAATATGCTTTGGTCGCCCATAGACCTCGGCCTTAACGCCTTCGGCTTTCATCTCCGCGCGCAGCTTACCGACGAACTCGTCAATATAGTGTTCGCGATCGATACGACGCTCATGCAGCAATTTAGCGATACGCTTGTATTCCGCCGGATGCAGATAGCGGAAGCAATAATCTTCCAGCTCCCACTTAAGCTGACCAATCCCCAGACGGTTGGCCAGCGGCGCATAGATATTGGTGCACTCTTTAGCCGCCAGCACGCGCTCATCTTCCGGGGCATCCTTCACTTCACGCAGATGCGCAATACGCTCTGCCAGCTTAATCACCACGCAGCGGAAATCATCGACCATCGCCAGCAGCATGCGGCGAATGTTATCCACCTGCTCAGAAGAAACGGAATCGGTATGGGTGGCTTTAAGCTGGCGTATCGCCGCCATATCCCGCACGCCGTGAATAAGGGAAACGACGGACTTGCCCACGCTCTCCTGGAGGATCTCCTCACTGACAACGTTACCGTCCGCCAGCGGGAAAAGCAGCGCGGCACGCAGCGTGTCGCTATCCATGCTCAGCATGGAGAGGATTTCCACCATCTCCACGCCGCGCCATAGCAACAGCTCCGCCTGCGGGTGTCCCTGCGTTTTCTCTCGACAATAATCCCAGGTTTCGGCTAAGCGTTCACACGACTGCTGGCTGGAAATCCCCAGACTCGCGATCCATTTCTTCGGGTCAAATTCACCAGCTTTATTTAAATGTGCACTTCTTACCGCAACCATTGTCCTCTCCTTAAGGGACCAGCCTGCCGAAGTCGGCAAGCTTCAACTTTTACACTTTTTTCTTCAAACCGCATCAGCCCGGGCTTCCGCCGCCCCAATGCGATCCGAATGATTTTGTGTAAGCTCGTGCTCAAACAACACCATTGATTCCAGATGGCCGGTATGTGGAAACATATCCAGCATTGCCAGGCGCTGAATTTTATATCCCGCCTGCAATAAAACGTCGCTATCGCGTGCCAGCGTCGCCGGGTTACAGGAAACATACACCACCCGACGCGGCGCTAACTTTATAATATGTAACATTACGCCCGGCGCACCGGCGCGCGCCGGGTCGAGCAACACTTTATCAAACCCATGCTTCGCCCACGCCTGGCGGGTAACATCTTCTTCCAGATTTTCATGAAAGAAAGTCACATTTCGCAATCCATTCAGCGCCGCATTCTCTCGCCCCTTCTCCACCAGTGCGGGAACGCCTTCAACGCCGACAACCTGCGCCGCCCGCTTCGCCAGCGGCAGGGTAAAGTTGCCCATTCCGCAAAACAGATCCAGCACCCGATCCTGCGGCTGAATATCAAGCCACGCCAGCGCCGTGCGCACCATCAGTTGGTTAACGCCATCGTTCACCTGGATAAAATCGCGCGGACTGAACACTAAGCGTAGACCGTCCGATGTGTACCAGGGATTCTCCCCGCGAATATGTTCCAGTATTTCGCTCTGCGGGGCGAGATACAGCGCAAGCCCGTGGGATTGCGAAAAGCGTTCCAGTTTTTCTTTATCTGTCGCCGGGAGCGAAGCGGTGTGACGCAACACCATCAACGGGCCGTTATCCGCCTGGACCAGTTCAACATGCCCGAGCAGACGACCCCCCTGTAGGCCTGACAGGCATTCACGCACCGCAGGCAGCAATGCACCAAGTTCAGGCACCAGTACAGGGCATTGCACCACATCGACAATTTCATTTGAATTAGCCTTGCGGAAGCCTACCTGTAATTGTTGGGTCCTTGACTGATAATTCAAGCTCAGACGCGCCCGCCGACGATAGCCCCACGGCGCCCCGGCGATAATCTCATCAACATCCCGCTTCATTAGTCTGGCCAGCGCAGCGCGTTTGCTCTGCTGCTGCAACGCAATGCTGGCATGCTGTTGCTGGCATCCGCCGCATACGCCAAAATGCGGGCAGCGCGGAGTCTGCCGCTGTGGACTATCGCTAAGACGGCGTTTAACCTGAGCGTGGGCATACTGTTTTTTCTCGTCGACCAGCACAACGTCGGCCTGCTCTTGCGGCAATAATCCGGGAATAAATAATGTTTTACCCTGGTGACGCGCAACACCCTGGCCAAAAGGGTCAAGGTCATTTACCGTAACAGGTATGATCTGGCGCGTCGTCACACGCCGTTTTGCAGAGTAGAATTGCGCCATCGTAGAGATATGTCTCAATTAAAGATATTGACTCAAAATATGCGTTCCTTCAGGTTGCGACACACCAGCTACACGCTCGCCGCCTGAAGAATGATATGTCTATTCTCCCATAATGGAACCGCATGACCAACTACAGCCTTCGTGCCCGCATGATGATGCTTATTCTGGCGCCGACCGTCCTGATCGGTTTGCTGCTCAGTATTTTTTTCGTCGCACACCGCTATAACGATCTACAGCGCCAGCTTGAAGATGCCGGAGCCAGTATTATCGAACCACTGGCGGTCTCCAGCGAATATGGCATGAATTTGCAAAACCGCGAGTCAATCGGGCAGTTAATCAGCGTGCTACATCGCCGCCATTCCGAAATTGTACGGGCCATTTCCATTTATGACTCGCACAACAGGCTGTTTGTCACCTCCAACTTTCAGCTCGATCCCGGTGAGCTTCAGTTGCCGGAAGGTACCCCCTTCCCCCGCCATTTAAGCGTTACTCGCCATGATGATTTGATGATTTTACGCACCCCTATTGTCTCAGAAAGCTATTCACCGGATGAATCACCGGAGAGTGACGCTAAGATGCCGGATAATATGCTGGGCTATGTGGCGCTTGAACTGGATCTTAAATCGGTACGATTACAGCAATATAAAGAGATTTTCATCTCCAGCGTGATGATGCTGTTCTGTATCGGTATCGCGCTGATCTTCGGCTGGCGGCTGATGCGTGACGTCACCGGGCCAATTCGTAATATGGTCAATACCGTTGATCGTATTCGTCGCGGGCAGCTTGATAGCCGCGTTGAAGGCTTTATGCTCGGTGAGCTGGATATGCTAAAAAACGGCATTAACTCCATGGCGATGTCGCTGGCGGCCTACCATGAGGAGATGCAGCATAACGTCGATCAGGCGACGTCCGATCTGCGTGAAACCCTTGAGCAGATGGAGATCCAGAACGTTGAGCTGGATCTGGCGAAAAAACGCGCACAGGAAGCGGCGCGGATTAAATCCGAATTCCTCGCCAATATGTCCCATGAGCTGCGTACCCCGCTTAACGGGGTTATTGGTTTTACGCGTCTGGCGCTGAAAACCGATTTAAATACCACCCAGCGCGATCATCTCACAACGATTGAGCGTTCAGCGAACAATCTGTTGGCCATCATTAACGATGTTCTGGACTTCTCTAAGCTTGAAGCCGGAAAGCTCATTCTCGAAAGTATTCCGTTCCTGCTGCGCAATTCACTGGATGAAGTGGTCACACTGTTGGCACACTCGGCGCATGATAAAGGACTGGAACTGACGCTGAGCATCAAAAATGATGTGCCGGATAATGTGATTGGCGACCCGCTGCGCCTGCAGCAAATTATTACCAACCTCATCGGTAACGCCATCAAGTTCACTGAACACGGCAATATAGACGTACGGGTAGAACAGCGCGATATCAGCAACTCAAGAGTGCAAATTGAAGTACAGATCCACGATACCGGTATCGGTATTCCTGAACGCGACCAATCGCGCCTGTTTCAGGCATTCCGCCAGGCGGACGCCAGTATTTCCCGTCGTCATGGTGGTACCGGTCTGGGGCTGGTCATCACCCAGCGCCTGGTAAGAGAGATGGGCGGAGATATCTCCTTCCATAGCCAGCCGAATCGCGGTTCAACATTCTGGTTCCATATCAGTCTCGATCTCAATCCTAACGCGGTTCCCGACAGCGTATCGACCGACTGTCTGGAGGGAAAGAAGCTAGCCTATATTGAAGCGAATACGGTAGCGGCGCAGTGTACGATGGAGCTACTGGAAACCACGCCGCTGAAGGTGGCCTACTTCCCGACCCTGGCCTCTCTACCGGATGCTCATTACGATATTCTGTTGGTCGGTATTCCGGTATCAATACGCGATCTGAATCAGCACCGCGATAAGCTGGAAAGAGCCTGTACGCTAGCCGACCATCTGCTGCTGGCGCTACCGTGCCACGCTCAGGTAAGTGCCGAAGCGCTGAAGCATAATGGCATCGCAGCGTGTTTACTCAAACCCCTGACCTCAACGCGTTTGCTTCCTGCGTTGATGGCCTCATGCCTGGCGCAATCCACAATCCTGCCAGCGCGTTCAGAGAGTAAAAAACTGCCGATGACGGTGATGGCGGTGGATGACAATCCAGCGAATCTTAAGCTTATCGGCGCACTACTGGAAGACCTGGTTCAGCACGTCATCCTGTGTGATAACGGGCAGCACGCCGTCGAACGAGCCAGGGACGCGCAGCAGGATCTGATTCTGATGGATATTCAAATGCCGGATATGGACGGTATCCGCGCCTGCGAACTGATTCACCAGATTCCTCATCAGCAACACACGCCGGTGATCGCCGTAACGGCACACGCGCTGGAAGGACAGCGGGAGAAATTACTGAGCGCGGGAATGAACGATTATCTGGCGAAGCCTATTGAGGAAGATAAACTCTACAGCCTGTTGCTTCGCTACCAGCCGGGAAAGCATACGGCGACACACACCAGCGAAATGCCCATTAATGATAATGTCACTCTTGACTGGCAACTGGCGCTGCGCCAGTCAGCGATGAAGCCGGACCTGGCGCGGGAAATGCTACAAATGCTTATCGCTTTTATGCCGGAAGTCCGTAATACGGTAGAGGAGCAACTGGTCGGTGAACATCCGGAAGGCTTGCTGGATTTGATTCATAAACTCCACGGCAGCTGTAGCTACAGCGGCGTGCCGCGGCTGAAAAAAATATGTCAGACCATCGAGAGGCAACTGCGCGCTGGCACCGCTGCCGAAGCGCTGGAACCCGAGCTTCTGGAACTGCTGGATGAGATGAATAACGTCACACGAGAAGGGTGTAAGCTGACGGGAATGTAAAACCCCGGCCAGACGTTCGGCCGGGGAAAACTTATAACATTTGCCCCATTTTCAGTACCGAGGCGACGTTTCTTGCCGTCATACGCACGTTGTCAGCCGCGTTTTCCAGCGCCTCATTAAGCGTACAAATAGCGTAAATGACGCTGAAAACAGCGTCCAGGCCATGCTGATGCACCACGCCGACATCCGCGGTCAGGCTTCCGGCAATCCCAATCACGGGGATATCATAGCGTTTTGCCACTCTCGCCACGCCAACCGGAACTTTTCCGTGAATAGTCTGGCTATCAATACGCCCTTCACCGGTAATCACCAGATCCGCATCAGCCACCACATCAACAAGATGTAAAGCGTCAGTCACAATCTCGATGCCGGGCCGCAGTTTCGCCCCGCAAAAGGCATATAATCCCGCGCCCATACCACCCGCCGCGCCGCCGCCTTCAAGATTCAACACATCAACATCTAAGTCACGATAAATAATCTCGGCAAAGTGGGCCAACCCCTTATCCAGGCTAACGATCATCTCCGCCGTTGCGCCTTTTTGCGGCCCAAATACCGCCGTCGCGCCTTGCGGCCCCGTCAGCGGGTTGGTGACATCACAGGCAACGTCAATACGACATCCGCCCAGACGTGGATCAAGCCCGCTAACATCAATGCGCGCCAGATTATCCAGTGCGCCGCCGCCAGGGGCAATTTGCTGATTGTCTTTAGTCAACAGCTTTGCGCCCAGCGCCTGCACCATTCCTGCGCCGCCGTCGTTAGTCGCACTGCCGCCGATACCGATAATGATCTGCTTAACGCCTGCGTCCAGGGCGTGACGAATAAGCTCACCGGTTCCCCACGACGTGGTTAACAGCGGATTACGTTGCGCTGCGGGTACGCTTTCCAGGCCGCTTGCTGCCGCCATTTCGATAAAAGCGCACTGCTTATCGCCCGAAAGCCCATAAAAAGCCGCCACCGGTTCACCAAGCGGCCCCGTAACGGTAACCGCAACCCGATATCCCTGCGTGGCGGCCACCATGGCTTCAACAGTCCCTTCGCCGCCATCAGCAACCGGCAGTTTGATATATTCCGCGTCGGGATAAATCTCCCGGAAACCCTGCTCTATCGCAGTTGCAACATCCAGTGCACTCAGGCTCTCCTTGTATGAATCAGGCGCGATCACGATCTTCATAAGCTGTCCTTAAAATGAGCATTTACCCCACACCGCGGAAAAAAACCGGCCCCGCAGGGACCGGCATGTCCTTAGCGCACCATGCACGGACGTTTGTTATCATACGTCCAGTTCGGGATCAGGTACTGCATCCCCATGGCATCATCGCGCGCGCCGAGACCGTGTTTCTGATACAGCTCGTGGGCTTTCATTACCTGGTCCATATCGATCTCTACGCCCAGACCGGGTTTCGCCGGAACCTGAACCATCCCGCCTTTGATTTCAAACGGTTCTTTAGTCAAACGCTGGTTGCCTTCCTGCCAGATCCAGTGAGTATCAATAGCGGTGATCTTGCCCGGTGCCGCCGCTGCCACGTGAGTAAACATTGCCAGCGAAATATCAAAGTGATTGTTAGAGTGCGAGCCCCAGGTCAGACCGAACTCATGACACATCTGCGCCACCCGGACGGAACCCTGCATAGTCCAGAAGTGCGGATCCGCCAGTGGAATATCCACGGACTGCAGCGACAACGTATGCCCCATCTGACGCCAGTCGGTGGCAATCATGTTGGTCGCCGTCGGCAGCCCGGTGGCGCGACGGAATTCAGCCATCACTTCACGCCCGGAGAAACCCTGCTCGGCGCCGCAAGGATCTTCCGCATAGGCCAGGGCGCCTTTCAGATATTTGCCGATTTTGATCGCTTCATTCAGCGACCAGGCGCCGTTTGGATCCAGCGTCACGCGCGCCTGCGGGAAGCGTTTCGCCAGCGCGACAATTGATTCCGCTTCTTCTTCCCCGGCCAGCACGCCGCCTTTCAGTTTAAAGTCATTAAAACCATACTTCTCATATGCCGCTTCCGCCAGGCGAACAACCGCATCTGGCGTCATCGCTTCCTCGTGACGCAGACGATACCAGTCGCACTTCTCATCCGGCTGACTCTGGTAGGGCAGCGGCGTCGCTTTACGATTGCCAACGAAGAACAGGTAGCCCAGCATTTCTACTTCACTACGTTGCTGACCCTCTCCTAACAGTGACGCCACGTTCACGCCCAGATGCTGCCCCAGCAGATCAAGCATTGCCGCTTCAATCCCGGTCACCACATGAATAGTGGTACGCAGATCGAAGGTCTGCAAACCGCGACCGCCCGCATCGCGATCGGCAAACGTATTGCGCACGGCGCTCAGTACGTTTTTATATTCCCCCAGCGTCTTACCTGCTACAAGCGGGATGGCATCCTCCAGAGTCTTACGGATTTTCTCGCCACCGGGAATTTCGCCAACGCCAGTATGACCAGCGTTATCTTTCATCACCACAATATTACGCGTGAAGAACGGGGCGTGCGCGCCGCTCAGGTTCATTAGCATACTGTCGTGGCCTGCAACCGGAATCACCTGCATGGAGGTCACAACCGGGGTAGTAAATTGTGTGCTCATAATTCGGTCCTTATTAAATTACACAATCAGTGACGGCCGAAAACGGGACGTTTACGGTCAAAAGTCCAGCCAGGGATCAGGTACTGCATCGGGCCTGCGTCATTGCGCGCGCCGCCGGGCAGTTTTTTATACGCTTCATGCGCTTTGTTAACCTGCTCCCAGTCGAGTTCGACGCCGAGACCTGGCGCATCCGGCACGGCAATTTTTCCGCTCTTAATTTCCAGCGGCTGCTTCGTCAGGCGGCAATCGCCCTCCTGCCAGATCCAGTGGGTGTCAATCGCCGTGGGCTTACCCGGCGCAGCCGCACCGACGTGAGTGAACATGGCCAGCGAAATATCAAAGTGGTTATTAGAGTGGCAGCCCCAGGTCAGGCCCCAGTCATCGCACAGTTGCGCCACGCGCACCGCGCCGGAGAGCGTCCAGAAGTGCGGATCGGCCAGCGGAATATCCACCGCGTTTAGCATCACCGCATGGCCCATTTCGCGCCAGTTGGTGGCAATCATGTTGGTCGCCACCGGTAACCCCGTCGCACGGCGGAACTCAGACATCACTTCGCGGCCTGAAAAACCCTGTTCGGCGCCGCACGGATCTTCAGCATACGTGAGTACATCATTCAGCCCTTTGCACAGGGAGATGGCTTCATCGAGCAACCAGGCGCCGTTAGGATCGACCGTAATACGCGCATCCGGGAAACGTTTTTTCAGCGCGCGGGCGGTTTCGATTTCCTGCTCGCCGGGAAGCACACCGCCTTTCAGTTTAAAATCTTTAAAGCCGTAGCGATCCTGTGAGGCTTCCGCCAGACGTACCACCGCGTCACTGTTCAGCGCCTCCTGATGACGCAGACGATACCACTCATGATTGCCCGGCGTGCTCTCCTGGTAGGGCAGATCGGTCTTTGTACGATCGCCCACATAGAAGAGATAGCCCAGAACGGTGACCGCATCACGTTGCTTACCCGGGCCTAACAGTTCGCAGACCGGCACGTTAAGCGCTTTGCCCAGCAAATCCAGTAGCGCGGCTTCCAGCGCCGCGACCGCATTCACCCGTAGCTCAAAGGTCCAGGCGCCTTTACCAAAGGTGTCAAAGTCAGCGGCCTGGTTGCCTTTATGCACCTGCTGAACCACTTTATTCAGGCGAGCAACTTCCTGACCTAAAACCATCGGGATCGCATCCACCAACGTCTGATATATCACCTCGCCGCCCGGCGCTTCACCAACGCCGGTATTCCCGGCGTTATCAGTAAGCACCACGATATTGCGGGTAAAATAGGCGTTATGCGCGCCGCCGATGTTAAGTAACATGCTGTCGTGCCCGGCCACCGGAATGACCTTCATATCAGTAATAACGGGACTCGATTGGGTTGTCATTATCCTTATCCTCTGACAGGTTTCAGTTCAACGCGTTTAATATCACCCACCAGCACCAGATAGCTCAGTACCGCAACCAGCGCATGAACGCCGACATAGACCAGCGCACCTTTAAACGAGCCCGTGGCGCCAACGATATAGCCAATCGCAATTGGCGTGACGATGCCGGAGATATTGCCGAACATATTAAACAGACCGCCGCTCAGGCCGCTGATCTCTTTCGGCGCAGTATCCGCCATCACCGCCCAGCCCAGCGCACCGATACCTTTACCGAAGAAGGCCAGCGCCATAAAACCGATGACCATCCACTCAGCGCTAACGTAGTTACAAAACACCATCACCATCGACAACAGCATGCCCATGACAATTGGCGTTTTACGCGCAATATTTAACGAACCTGTCCGGCGCATCAACCAGTCGGAAATGATCCCGCCAAGTACGCCGCCCGCGAAGCCACAGATGGCCGGAACCGAAGCGATAAAACCCGCTTTCAGAATCGACATGCCGCGCGCCTGCACCAGATAGACCGGGAACCAGGTAATAAAAAAGTAGGTCAGGGCGTTGATACAGTACTGGCCGATATACACGCCAATCATCATGCGTGACCCCAGTAGTTGTTTGATTTGCCCCCACTTCACACTGAACGGCACTTTCGTTTTCGCGCCGGGCTGATCCATATTGATCAGCGCGCCGCCCGCGGCGATATACTCCAGTTCCTTTTGGTTTACGCCTGGATGCTGGTTAGGTTCATGAATGACTTTCATCCAGATAAAGCTGATAATGATCCCGAGACCGCCCATAAAGAAGAACACGTGCGACCAGCCCACCGCATGGGTCAACCACCCCATGATCGGCGCGAAGATAACGGTGGCAAAGTATTGCGCGGAGTTAAAGATAGCGACCGCCGTTCCCCTCTCCTGCGCCGGGAACCATGCCGCCACGATACGGCTGTTGCCGGGGAAGGAAGGCGCCTCGGCTAACCCTACGAGGAAACGCAGGGTAAATAGCGCGACGATAATGCCGAAGCCGTTAAAGATATCAACAAAGCCCTGCAGCAAAGTGAACATGGACCAGACAAAAATGGACCAGAAGTAGACGCGTTTTGAACCAAAGCGGTCAAGTAACCAGCCGCCTGGGATCTGACCAATAACATAGGCCCATGAAAACGCAGAGAAGACGTAGCCCATACCAACCGCATCGAGGCCAATATCTTTGGCCATCTCCGAACCGGCAATGGATAACGTGGCGCGGTCACCATAGTTGAAGGATGTGACGATAAACAACATCACCACTATCCAGTAGCGAGCATTGGTGCGCTTTTCAGCGCCGCTCGCCGCTTGACTTAATGAACTCATTGTTGCACTCCTGAATCATAGCGTTAGCTACATTCATTCTGAACAGCACAACCTGTAGGGTACTCAGAATGACGTGTGGGTGTTTTTTCATAATTTTCGTTATATCTGGCACTGCATTGTCACTGGCAGGAAAAGTATAAAAAGAGGGGCGAGTTGGCTCACCGTGCAAATACACAGCTTTTGCGGCGATGATTAATCTGATTTGTGGCTTATGCCTGAGAGGATGGGGGATAGTTCACGGAAATGAAAAGCCGCGCCTGGTCAGGGGTGAAAAAAACGACGCAAACGACAGGAGTGTGAATTAACTCTCTTGACCCGGTGAAATAGCCCGGAAAAGGCCCTGCTATCGAAGCGGTTTTAAGGCAAACGCCTGAAGCTGATAGGGTGAAAAATTGTTACACTCTTTTTGACCGTTAATCCGGCTACTGGCATTGAAAATGCGTGAAAAGAGACGCCCTCTGCGTAGGGAGAGGGCGAAACTTTAATTAATCCAGCAGCGTCGCCCACTGCTCTACCCAGGGGTTCGAGACGCTTTCAGGCTCCGGGTGTTCGCTGGCGTCAATTTTTAGCATGTCGCCAACGCGCGTGCCGCCCTGCTCCTGCAATAACGCATCAAACTTCAGGCCGCCGCCGCAAAAGTTGGCGTAAGTGCTATCGCCAAGGGCGATAATGCCATAGCGCAAATGCGGCTGGTACATATCTTTGATACCTTCGTACAACGGCACAATATTATCCGGTAAATCCCCCTGCCCGGTGGTTGATGTCACGACCAGCGCATATTTCCCGGTATATGATTCCCAGTCATTGACCTCCGGATCTTCAAAGACCGTCGCCTGATGTCCCAGTCCACTCAGAACGGCCTGCGCCTCTTCGGCGACCAGCAGTGAATTTCCATACATCGTGCCGACAAAAATGCCAACTTCTGCCATGACTATCTCCCTGAATTAACCTGACTCTCTTCATCCTGACCGCAGTCGCCGACAAACTCAACCCTTTCAATTAGCGGGAGAAGGCCGCGCCAGCCAAACTGCGACAGCGCGCGCATCCAGATATCATCCAGACCGGCGCGAATCACCAGCGGCTCGCCGGTAAAGGGATGCGTTAATGAGAGCTGGCTGGCATGGAGCATCAGCCGTTCACAGCCAAAATGTTCCGCCGCGCTGCGATTCTGCCGCAGATCGCCATGCTTACTATCGCCGATAATCGGATGACGAAGATGAGCGAGATGGCGGCGTAGCTGATGTTTACGTCCGGTTTTCGGCTCCAGTTCCACCAGACTATAGCGAGTGGTGGGATAACGCCCGGTCGCGACCGGCATGTCTACCGTCGCCAGGCCGCGGTAATGGGTCACCGCTGGCTGTGGACCTTTATCTCCACGGGCGAATTTATCGGCGATTTTATCCAGCTCTTCAACCAACGGGTAATCAAGCACCGCCTCTTCGTTCAGCCAGCCGCGGACTATCGCATGATAACGTTTCTGCATTTGATGCTGTTCGAACTGCTGCGCGAGCAACCTACCCGCTTCGCTCGACAACCCCATCAACAGCACACCGGAGGTTGGACGATCGAGGCGATGAGCGGTGAACACGTGCTGGCCTATCTGATCGCGCACGGTCTGCATCACCACCACTTTTTCATCACGATCCAGCCAGCTACGATGCACCAGCCAGCCTGAAGGTTTGTTCACCGCCACCAGCCACGCGTCCTGATACAGGATCTCCAGCATCACGCTTCGCCGCCAGAAAACAGCGCATCCAGCCGTACCAGTTCAGCCAGTATCTTCTCACGCAACGGGTGAGTATTATCCAGAGCCATTTCATAATAAGGCGCGACAGCGAAGTTCTGCGGCAGCGGCTGTTCGTTTTCCAGAAGCTGGCTCATACGCGGGATTAATACCCACTGCAGCCACTCCAGTGGCGCCATGGTATCGAGACAGAACGGTTGCTCGCTGGCGAAAGCGCGGCGATCGGGCGCATTATCCTGCCAGTGTTCCGTTGCGCGCAGCAGCGCCTCAATGGCGTGCAGACGTTCGCGCACGCGATGGTGAAGAGTCATGGGAAACCTCGATGAGTGGTAAACCGGCGCAGGATAGCAAATTCAGAAGAGAAATAAAAAAAGGGAGCACTGTATCAACAGTGCTCCCGGTTCGTTTGGCAGCAATCCAGCTACATTGGTGCTCCCTGCTCGTCCTTGAAAACTTTTCCTGGGGTCTCCTGACCATGTTCATCCATAAACTTATGCGTCCTGCTTCCACACCACCCCGATGTGAAATAACTCATCCATAAGTTCGTCCTGATCGTCCTGATCCACCGAACGTCCTGAGCGGCTCTCGTTCTCCCTCCTGGAGGTGTCCCTTAACGCCATCCCGGCGGGTCCTGTAGAAGCGTCATCATCCTGATGTTCGCTTCATTTCGCGACTTCCTGTCGACGTATATAGAATCTCTGATTCCGCTTCGTCTTACAACCCTTGTTAAGACAATACCTTAAGATTTATCGCCGGTTGGGCAAATGGAAAAATAGATAACAATTTGAATAATATCAATTTTATCAAAACAACGATGCCAGAGGAGCGGTTTAAATAATGCCGATCTCTTACACATCTTGTAAGAGATCTCTCACAAAGGTTCAGGCACGGTGATTACAGAAATGGCTTAAGTTGATTAAGAAAACTCACGAGTGAAGGAGAAAGTGTTGTTCTTCTGCGGGTGCCAAGCGTCTCTTTAATCACTTCACCGCTGATATTGCACACCGAAATCACCTCCAGTTCACTCTCCAGCGTGGCGATAAACAACGTGGGTGACAGCTTCAAACGCTTTTGCACGACCAGATGACCAATGAGGTTCTCCTGCATTCGCTGAAAATCATCCGGATTCCAGCTTTGCAGCAATGTCATGGTTTCATCGGCAAAACAGGCCTGCATATCACCGGCAAACTGGGTGGTATAATAAGAATGAAGCGCTTGTTGTACCACAATCTCCAGCGCCCGTTCAACCGCGTTAATATTTTGCGCTAAAGAAAACGGTTGCGGCTGCCAGAAAACGCCGTTCCCTTCCGTGCCGCTGATGCACGGAGACGGAATGCCGTAAAGCTCTTCGCTACGCGGCAGGGTGGAGTACCGCTGCTGCCATGCTTCGCAATAACGTTGGGTAAATGCTTGTAGCGCTTCTGCGGTTTGCTGCTCCACCGGTTTCTCTCTTCATGTCAGACAGGATACACTTGGCATATAGTGTAACCGCTTTGACGATGGTGAAACATGTCTTCTTACGATAATCATCAGGCGCTGTCTGGCCTGACGCTCGGTAAATCAACCGATTACCGCGATACCTACGATGCCAGCCTGCTTCAGGGCGTACCGCGTAGCCTGAATCGCGAGCCGCTGGATCTGCACGCTGATAACCTGCCGTTTCACGGCGCCGATATCTGGACGCTATATGAACTTTCATGGCTGAATGCCAAAGGCCTGCCGCAGGTCGCCGTTGGCCATGTTGAAATAAGCGACACCAGCGTAAATCTGGTGGAGTCAAAAAGCTTCAAGCTCTATCTCAATAGTTTTAACCAGACACGCTTTGCCGACTGGCAGAACGTTCAGGAAACACTGGCGCACGATCTCAGCGCCTGTGCACAGGGCGAGGTCAAGGTGTCTCTTTATCGCCTCACTGAACTGGAAGGACAGCCAATAGCGCCCCTGCACGGTACCTGCATCGACGATCAGGACATTGAAATCGATAACTACCAGTTCAGCGCCGACTACCTGCAAGGTGCCGCTTCCGGCAAGGTGGTCGAAGAGACGCTGGTCAGCCATCTACTGAAGTCCAACTGCCTGATAACTCACCAGCCTGACTGGGGCTCAATACAAATCCAGTATCGCGGGGCGGCAATCGATCGCCAAAAGCTACTGCGCTACCTGGTGTCATTCCGTCACCACAACGAGTTTCACGAACAGTGCGTGGAACGGATTTTCAACGATATTCAGCGTTTCTGCCAGCCGGAATCCCTTTCCGTTTATGCGCGCTACACGCGACGCGGCGGCCTGGACATCAACCCGTGGCGCAGTAACACCGAATTTGCTCCGGCTATCGGTCGCCTCGCCCGTCAATAGTAAACATTCTTACAATTTGCGTGCGTTAACGCGCGCGCAAAGTTGTGAAAACGCCGTCAGCAGGGCTATTGTAATCACAGGAAGACGATAATGGTCCTGTAAGGAGTTCACTTGATTACACATGTTAGCCCGCTTGGTTCAATGGATATGCTGTCACAGCTGGAAGTGGATATGCTTAAACGCACCGCCAGCAGTGACTTGTATCAACTCTTTCGCAACTGCTCACTTGCTGTGCTCAACTCAGGGAGTCTGACCGATAACAGCAAAGAGCTTCTGTCTCGTTTTGAAAACTTCGATATTAACGTGCTGCGCCGCGAACGCGGCGTGAAGCTGGAACTGATCAACCCGCCAGAAGACGCCTTCGTTGACGGGCGAATTATCCGTTCCCTGCAGGCCAACCTGTTTGCTGTACTGCGCGATATCCTGTTCGTCTACGGTCAGATCCACAACACCGTTCGCTTCACGAATCTCGACTTAGAAAGCTCGGTTCATATCACTAACCTTGTATTTTCTATTCTGCGTAACGCCCGCGCCCTGCACGTCGGCGAAGCGCCAAATATGGTTGTCTGCTGGGGCGGCCATTCAATTAATGAAAACGAATATCTGTATGCCCGCCGGGTCGGCACACACCTGGGCCTGCGCGAACTGAATATCTGTACTGGCTGTGGGCCGGGTGCGATGGAAGCGCCAATGAAAGGCGCCGCTGTCGGCCACGCGCAGCAGCGTTACAGAGACAGCCGCTTTATCGGTATGACCGAGCCATCCATTATTGCCGCCGAGCCGCCAAATCCGCTGGTGAACGAACTGATCATCATGCCGGATATCGAAAAACGCCTTGAGGCGTTTGTGCGTATCGCCCACGGCATCATTATCTTCCCGGGAGGGGTGGGGACTGCGGAAGAACTGCTCTATCTGTTGGGCATTTTAATGCATCCGTCAAACAAGTCCCAGGTCCTGCCGCTGATCCTGACAGGGCCAAAAGAGAGCGCCGATTATTTCTGCGTGCTGGATGAGTTTATTGTGCATACCCTGGGTGAATCCGCCCGTCGTCACTATCGCATTATTATTGACGATGCCGCGGAAGTTGCGCGTCAGATGAAAAAGGCGATGCCGCTGGTGAAAGAGAACCGTCGCGAATCCGGCGACGCCTACAGCTTCAACTGGTCGATGCGTATTGCCCCTGATCTGCAAATGCCGTTCGATCCAACCCACGAAAATATGGCTAATCTCAAGCTATACCCGGATCAGCCCGCGGAAATACTGGCTGCGGATCTGCGTCGCGCTTTCTCCGGTATCGTCGCTGGTAATGTGAAAGAGGTGGGTATCCAGGCTATTGAAAAGTTCGGCCCCTACAAAATTCATGGTGACGCAGAAATGATGCGCCGCATGGATAATCTGCTACAGGGCTTTGTTGCCCAGCATCGAATGAAGTTACCAGGCGGTACCGCCTATATCCCTTGCTACGAAATCTGCTCCTGAATGCTCTTTTCTTCTTCTCCCGGGCGGCGGATAACGCCTCGCCCGGGCTCTCCATCGCCGCTTCATCTGTAGCACTTTCCACACAGAGCGCCGCCGCTTAATAGCCAATACTGAGCATCACAAAAATATCACTAGAAAAAATGTATTTAAGCGGAAAACAGCATATTTTTACGCCCGCCCCCCACTGTCACATTAGTCATTATTCCTCCATATGCTGTAAATAATCATTCTTACATCACAAATATCTCACATATAAAAATAAACAGGCTATTGAACTAAAAATAACCACATTAAAAGCGAATTATGGTATTTGAGATCGCGATCACTGTCACATTCACCATATAAATGTATCTTCCCGCCCCGATTACCACGTACAAAATATTAAAAAACAAGCAAACAAAGACATTTAATATCACTAAATAATTTTAATTCATTATATTTTATTGATTTATCCAGGAGATACAGATGGAAACCACTCAAACCAGCGCCATCGTTTCGGATGCCATCCCGACTCGTAGCGGGTGGCGTAAGACAGATACCATGTGGATGTTGGGACTGTACGGCACCGCTATCGGCGCAGGCGTACTGTTTCTGCCAATCAACGCTGGCGTGGGCGGGATGATCCCACTGATCATTATGGCGATTCTGGCCTTCCCGATGACCTTTTTCGCCCATCGTGGTATGACCCGCTTTGTGCTGTCCGGTAAAAATCCGGGAGAAGATATCACCGAAGTGGTAGAAGAGCACTTCGGGGTTGGTGCGGGCAAGCTGATTACGCTGCTCTACTTCTTCGCCATCTACCCGATTTTGCTGGTGTATAGCGTAGCGATCACTAACACCGTTGAAACCTTCATGGCTCACCAGTTGCACATGACGCCGCCGCCGCGTGCAATACTTTCCCTGATTCTGATTGTCGGCATGATGACTATCGTGCGCTTCGGCGAACAGATGATTGTTAAAGCAATGAGCGTGCTGGTGTTCCCGTTCGTTGTCGCGCTGATGATTCTGGCGCTGTATCTGATTCCGCAATGGAACGGCGCGGCGCTGGAAACGCTGTCGCTGAACAGCGCCTCCGAAACCGGTAATGGCCTCTTAATGACCCTGTGGCTGGCTATTCCTGTCATGGTGTTCTCCTTTAACCACTCGCCGATTATCTCCTCCTTCGCCGTGGCAAAGCGCGACGAGTACGGCCTGGGCGCGGAAAAGAAATGTTCCGCTATTCTCGCACGTGCGCACATCATGATGGTGCTGACCGTGATGTTCTTCGTCTTCAGTTGCGTGCTGAGCCTCTCTCCGGCAGACCTGGCGGCGGCGAAAGAACAGAACATTTCTATTCTGTCTTACCTGGCGAACCACTTTAACGCGCCGGTCATCGCCTGGATGGCACCGATCATCGCGATGATCGCCATCACCAAATCCTTCCTCGGCCACTACCTGGGCGCTCGTGAAGGTTTCAACGGAATGGTTATCAAGTCTCTGCGCGGCAAAGGCAAATCCATCGAAATCAACAAACTGAACAAAATCACTGCGCTGTTCATGCTGGTTACGACCTGGATTGTCGCCACGCTGAACCCAAGTATTCTCGGGATGATTGAAACCCTGGGCGGCCCAATCATCGCGATGATTCTGTTCCTGATGCCAATGTATGCCATCCAGAAAGTCCCGGCGATGCGCAAATACAGCGGCCACATCAGCAACGTTTTCGTGGTACTGATGGGCCTGATTGCCATCTCCGCGATTTTCTACTCTCTGTTCAACTGAGTTTTGTCGCGCCGCTTTCCTGTGGCGCGTCCTTCCTGGGATTTAAGCAATGGATGCCCTATGATTAGCGTATTCGATATTTTTAAAATCGGCATTGGCCCTTCCAGTTCTCATACCGTCGGACCAATGAAGGCGGGCAAACAATTCACGGATGATCTGATTGCCCGCAATATTCTGACCGATGTCACCCGCGTCGTGGTGGATGTCTATGGTTCACTGTCGCTGACCGGTAAAGGTCACCATACTGACATTGCCATTATTATGGGTCTGGCGGGAAATCTGCCGGATACCGTCGACATCGACGCCATTCCGTTCTTTATTCAGGACGTGAACACTCACGGCCGTTTACTGCTGGCGAAGGGTCAGCATGAAGTGGCGTTTCCGGTCGATAAGTGCATGAATTTCCATGCCGACAACCTGTCTCTGCATGAAAACGGGATGCGTATTACCGCGCTGGCAGGCAACCAGCGTCTCTACAGCCAGACTTACTACTCTATCGGTGGCGGTTTTATCGTCGATGAAGACCATTTCGGCCTGACGCGTGAAGCGCCGATCGTCGTCCCTTACCCGTACAAAAGCGCCGGCGACTTACAGCGTCATTGTCGTGAAAGCGGGCTGTCGCTTTCCGGCCTGATGATGCAGAACGAACTGGCGCTACACAGTAAAGACGCGCTGGAACAACACTTCGCCGCGGTCTGGGAAGTGATGCGCGGCGGGATTGAACGAGGTATCACCACCGAAGGCGTCCTGCCGGGCAAGCTGCGCGTACCGCGTCGCGCCGCCGCGCTGCGCCGAATGCTGGTGAGTCAGGACAATACCAATAGCGACCCAATGGCCGTGGTGGACTGGATCAATATGTTCGCCCTGGCGGTGAACGAAGAGAACGCCGCCGGTGGCCGTGTGGTAACCGCGCCAACTAATGGCGCCTGCGGTATTGTGCCGGCGGTGCTGGCCTACTACGACAAATTCATCCGCAAGGTGAATGCCAACTCGCTGGCCCGCTATATGCTGGTCGCCAGCGCCATCGGTTCGCTATATAAAATGAACGCCTCCATCTCCGGCGCCGAAGTGGGCTGCCAGGGTGAAGTGGGCGTCGCCTGCTCAATGGCGGCGGCTGGCCTGGCCGAGCTGCTGGGCGGCAGTCCAGGTCAGGTGTGCATCGCGGCGGAAATCGGCATGGAACACAACCTCGGTCTGACCTGTGATCCGGTTGCCGGTCAGGTACAGGTGCCATGTATTGAGCGTAACGCCATCGCCGCGGTCAAAGCCGTCAACGCCGCACGTATGGCTCTGCGTCGCACCAGCGAGCCACGCGTGTGCCTTGATAAAGTGATCGAAACCATGTACGAAACGGGCAAAGATATGAACGCCAAATACCGCGAAACCTCACGCGGTGGACTGGCGATGAAGATCGTCGCCTGCGATTAACTCCTACCACGTTTCAGGATCTGTAGGCCGGATAAGACGCTCGCCGCCATCCGGCATTTATTGCCTGATGGCGCTTCGCTTATCAGGCCTACGGATCGCGCTATTTCGCAACACTCGCCTCCTGTCGCCCTGGATGTTACCCTGTCCCCAAATTTGTCAGGGAGAACACCGTGGCCGTCCATCTGCTTATCGTCGATGCACTGAATTTAATTCGCCGTATTCATGCGGTTCAAGGCTCGCCCTGCGCGGAGACCTGCCAGCATGCGCTTGAGCAGTTGATTGTCCACAGTCAGCCGACACACGCCGTCGCCGTATTTGACGATGAAGCGCGCAACAGCGGCTGGCGTCATCAACGTCTCCAGGACTACAAAGCCGGTCGTCCTCCTATGCCTGACGAGTTGCACAATGAAATGCCCGCAATACGCGCCGCCTTCGAACAGCGCGGCGTGCAATGCTGGGTTTCCAGCGGCAATGAAGCGGATGATTTAGCCGCCACGCTGGCGGTCAAGGTCACACAGGCCGGGCACCAGGCCACTATCGTGTCGACAGATAAAGGCTACTGCCAGTTGCTCTCCCCGACGCTGCGTATTCGCGATTATTTCCAGAAACGCTGGCTGGATGCGCCATTCATTGAGAAAGAGTTCGGCGTCATGCCGCAACAGTTGCCGGACTACTGGGGTCTGGCGGGGATCAGCAGTTCAAAAGTCCCCGGCGTGGCGGGCATCGGCCCCAAAAGCGCGACTCAATTGTTGGTTCAGTTTCAGACGCTGGAAGGGATTTATGCGCACCTCGACGAGGTGGTGGAAAAGTGGTGCAAGAAACTTGAAGCGCATAAAGAGATGGCATTTTTGTGCCGCGATATCGCGCGCCTGCAAACGGATCTCCATATTGACGGGAACCTGCAACAGCTACGGCTGATACGGTAGTTTTATTGCCGGATGGCGCGGCGCTTATCCGGCCTGCATTTCGTGCAATCCTGTCAGCCGGATAAAACGTTCACGTCGCCGTCCGGAAAATTACCAGGCGCTATGATACAGCTCGACGATGTCAGCAATACTCGCTTCACGCGGATTACCGCCGGTACACACATCATCAAATGCGGCCTGCGCCAGCGCCGGAATATCTTCTTTACGTACACCAACATCGCGCAGATGCAAAGGAATGCCCACGTCGTGATTAAGCGCAAACACCGCGTCGACTGCGGCATTACGCGCCTCCGCCAGGCTCATAGACTCCACTTTAGCGCCCATCGCGCGGGCAATATCGCGGAACTTCTCGCCGGTATAACCTGCGTTGTAGCGCATCACATGCGGCAGCAAAATTGCGTTCGCCACGCCATGTGGCGTGTTGTAAAACGCGCCCAACGGGTGCGCCATTCCGTGCACCAGCCCCAGACCAACGTTGGAAAAGCCCATCCCGGCAACGTACTGCCCCAGCGCCATCGCTTCCCCGGCATCCCGCTCGCCCGCAACGGAACCGCGCAGCGCCCCGGCAATAATCTCAATGGCTTTAATATGCAGCGCATCCGTCAACGCCCATGCGGCGCGGGTGATATAGCCCTCTATCGCATGAGTCAGCGCATCCACGCCGGTTGCCGCTTTCAGCGCGGGCGGCATGCCGTCCATCATGTCGGCATCAATAAACGCGACCTGCGGGATATCATGCGGATCGACACACACAAATTTACGCCGCTTTTCTTCATCGGTGATCACATAGTTAATGGTCACTTCCGCCGCCGTTCCCGCGGTGGTCGGAATAGCCATCACCGGCACGCTCGGATAACGGGTCGGCGACAGCCCTTCCAGACTGCGTACGTCAGCAAACTCCGGGTTATTGCTGATAATGCCGATCGCCTTACAGGTATCCTGCGGGGAGCCGCCGCCAATGGCAATCAGGTAATCCGCCCCGCTTTGTTGAAATGCGTTCAGTCCCTCTTTCACCACGCCGATGGTTGGATTCGGGATCACGCCATCGTAGATCGCCCATGCCAGCCCTGCGGCATCCATCTTCTCCGTGACGTTTCTGACCACACCGCACTGCACCAGCGTTTTGTCACTGACAATTAGCGCCTTGCGATAGCCCCGACGTTGAACTTCATCAGTTAACGCCGCCACCGCCCCCCGGCCAAACCATGCCGTTTCGTTGAGGATCATTCTGTTCGCCATAGCCCGTCTCCTTTGCTGTGCGAAATTACTCTTCGATACGTAATCCGTAGGTTTTGAATTTTTCCAGCACAATGGCGATAGCCTCATCATCCAGTACAGGCACCGGATCGGTAATCGCCAGCGTACTGAGGTACAGCTGCGCCAGCACTTCCACTTCATGCGCCAGCCACAGCGCTTTTTCCAGATTCTCTTCACAGGCGATCAGGCCATGATGTTGCAACAGCGTCGCTTTGCGATTTTTGAGCGCCTCAGACGCATATTCGGACAGCTCGCGGGTACCAAAAGTCGCGTACGGCGCGCAGGGAATAGAATTACCGCCCGCCGCAGCAATCATATAATGAATAGCCGGAATCGGACGGTTGAGGATTGAAACCGCGGTGCAGTGAACCGCATGGTTGTGGACGACAGCATTAGCATCAGGGCGCGTCTGATAGGCCGCCATATGGAAACGCCACTCACTGGAGGGCAGTTTGCCCTGTTCATGCTGACCCTCGGCGTTAATATAGACAATGTGTGCTTCTGTTAACTTTTCATAAGGAATACCCGTTGGCGTTATCAGCATCCCGCCCTGATAACGCACGCTCACATTACCTGCTGTCCCCTGGTTCAATCCCAGTCGGGTCATTTCCAGGCAGGTATCAATAATCTGCCGGGCCAGTCTATTTCGTTCCATTCTTTACCTCTCTTTATGATGCTCAATGCGACAACAGACAACTCGCCGGATGTTTCACCGACGCTGTTGAATAACTCAAATAGTTGTTCACCATCATCGTCGCGAATAATCAGAAAGGAATTTACATAAACCTGTTCTGTGATACTCCTCACTTATTTCCGCCAAAAAAGAAAGAAGTTGTGTATTTTCTATTTTCGAAAAATGCCCGTTCTTACTAATACATAAAAAAACGGGCATTCCCGGAAAAAATGTAACAACTGACCGTTTTCCACATTATAAATTAAATCGGTCATCTCTTTTGTGGATTTTAGAATTAACTTACTCAAACGGTCATATTTTCCCGATTATTAAAGTGACAATAATCACATAAAATCACTCAATGCGTGCTAAATGTGACCGTCATCATATTAAAAGCCATTTTTTATTTGAAAATGAATTCATGAGTTCATCCCGTGACGTTTTTTTACTGTTTACCTCGTCCCGGAACTCACCTGATTTTTGCGGTTTGACGGGTATAACCGATCACTCACAAATGCTGCTGAACACGCTTCTGAACCAATGAGGATGCTATGGGAAACACAACAATACAAACGCAGAGTTTTCGTGCGGTGGAGACAGGGCAGAGCAAACGCTACATTATTCCTTTCGCCCTGCTGTGCTCGCTATTTTTTCTTTGGGCAGTAGCCAACAATCTTAACGACATTTTATTACCACAATTTCAGCAAGCCTTTACGTTAACTAATTTCCAGGCAGGTTTGATTCAGTCTGCTTTTTATTTCGGCTATTTTGTTATTCCCATCCCTGCGGGTATTCTGATGAAAAAGTTGAGTTATAAAGCGGGGATAATCACCGGACTATTTCTCTACGCTCTCGGTGCCGCATTATTCTGGCCGGCCGCAGAGATAATGAATTACACCTTATTCCTGATTGGCCTGTTTATTATTGCTGCAGGTTTAGGTTGTCTGGAAACTGCTGCCAACCCTTTTGTTACCGTATTAGGTCCAGAAAGTGGTGGGCACTTCCGTCTTAATCTGGCACAAACTTTTAACTCTTTTGGTGCCATTATTGCCGTGGTCTTTGGGCAAAGCCTTATTTTGTCTAATGTGCCACACAAATCACAGGATGTGCTCGATAAAATGACGCCGGAGCAGCTTAGCGCCTATAAACACAGTCTGGTGCTATCAGTACAAACCCCTTATATGATCATCGTCGCGATCGTCTTACTGATTGCGCTGTTGATTATGCTGACCAAATTCCCGGCGCTACAGAGTGACGATCATAGCGATGGCAACCAGAGTTCATTCATCGCTTCACTTTCCCGGCTGGTACGCATTCGCCACTGGCGCTGGGCGGTGCTGGCGCAGTTCTGCTACGTCGGCGCGCAAACCGCCTGCTGGAGCTACCTGATCCGTTACGCTATCGAAGAGATCCCCGGCATGACGCCTGGTTTCGCCGCCAACTACCTGACCGGCACGATGGTGTGCTTCTTTATCGGCCGCTTCTCCGGCACCTGGCTTATCAGCCGCTTTGCGCCGCATAAAGTGCTGGCAGCCTATGCCCTGTTCGCCATGATCCTGTGTCTGATTTCGGCGTTTTCCGGTGGTCATGTAGGTCTGCTGGCCCTGACCCTGTGTAGTGCATTTATGTCAGTTCAGTATCCCACCATTTTCTCGCTGGGTATCAAAAATCTGGGGCCGGACACCAAATACGGCTCCTCTTTCATCGTCATGACGATTATTGGCGGCGGTATCGTCACGCCGGTCATGGGTTTTGTCAGCGATGCCGCAGGCAACATCCCGACCGCTGAGCTGGTCCCGGCGCTCTGCTTTGCCGTCATCTTCATCTTTGCCCGTTTCCGTTCACAAGCGGCAACTAACTGAACATTTTTCCGAATAACGTAAGGAACCTGTAATGAAAAAAATCAGCTTACCGAAAATTGGCATTCGCCCGGTTATTGATGGACGTCGCATGGGGGTACGCGAGTCGCTGGAAGAACAAACCATGAATATGGCGAAAGCCACCGCCGCGCTGATCACAGAGAAACTGCGCCATGCCTGCGGCGCACAGATTGAGTGCGTGATTGCGGATACCTGCATTGCCGGAATGGCGGAATCTGCCGCCTGTGAAGAGAAATTCAGCAGCCAGAATGTTGGCGTCACCATTACCGTCACCCCCTGCTGGTGCTACGGCAGCGAAACCATCGATATGGACCCAATGCGCCCGAAAGCCATCTGGGGATTTAACGGCACCGAACGTCCTGGCGCGGTGTACCTTGCAGCAGCGCTGGCCGCGCACAGCCAGAAAGGCATTCCGGCATTCTCTATTTATGGCCATAACGTACAGGATGCCGACGACACCTCGATCCCTGCCGACGTTGAAGAAAAACTGTTGCGCTTTGCTCGCGCAGGTCTGGCGGTTGCCAGCATGAAAGGTAAAAGCTACCTCTCTGTGGGCGGCGTCTCAATGGGGATTGCCGGCTCCATTGTCGATCATAACTTCTTTGAGTCCTGGCTGGGGATGAAAGTGCAGGCGGTGGACATGACCGAGCTGCGCCGTCGCATCGACCAGAAAATCTATGACGAAGCCGAGTTGGAGATGGCGCTGGCGTGGGCGGATAAAAACTTCCGCTATGGCGAGGATCAGAACGCGCAGCAGTACAAACGCAATGAAGAACAGAGCCGCGCGGTGCTGAAAGAGGGCCTGCTGATGGCGATGTGCATTCGCGACATGATGCAGGGCAACAACAAGCTGGCGGAAAAAGGGCTGGTGGAAGAGTCGCTGGGATATAACGCCATTGCGGCAGGCTTCCAGGGCCAGCGCCACTGGACCGATCAATACCCGAACGGCGACACCGCCGAAGCGCTGCTGAACAGCTCCTTTGACTGGAACGGCGTGCGCGAACCGTTTGTCGTCGCGACCGAAAACGACAGCCTCAACGGCGTCGCGATGCTGCTGGGCCACCAGCTCACCGGCACCGCGCAGATCTTTGCCGACGTGCGGACCTACTGGTCGCCGGAAGCGGTAGAGCGCGTCACAGGCCAGCCGCTCACCGGCCTTGCGGAGCACGGTATCATTCACCTGATCAACTCCGGCTCTGCGGCGCTGGACGGCGCCTGCAAGCAGCGCGATAGCGAAGGCAAACCGACCATGAAGCCGCACTGGGAAATCAGCCAACAGGAAGCGGACGCCTGCCTGGCCGCTACCGAATGGTGCCCGGCGATCCACGAATACTTCCGTGGCGGCGGCTACTCCTCTCGCTTCCTGACCGAAGGCGGCGTGCCGTTCACCATGACCCGCGTGAACATCATCAAGGGTCTGGGGCCGGTACTGCAAATCGCTGAAGGCTGGAGCGTGGAGTTACCGAAGGAGATGCACGATCAGCTCGACGCCCGCACCAACTCGACCTGGCCGACCACCTGGTTTGCGCCGCGTCTTACCGGTAAAGGCCCGTTCACCGACGTCTACTCGGTGATGGCGAACTGGGGCGCGAACCACGGCGTACTGACCATCGGCCACGTCGGCGCTGACTTCATCACGCTCGCCGCCATGCTGCGTATTCCGGTCTGTATGCACAACGTGGACGAGGCGAAAATCTACCGTCCTTCCGCCTGGGCTGCGCACGGTATGGACAATGAAGGCCAGGATTATCGCGCCTGCCAGAACTACGGGCCGCTGTACAAACGTTAATGCGTCACTTCTTTGCCCGGGGGCGTAAGCTTACCGGGCCTACAATTTCGCATTTTGCAGGCCGGATCAGCGACGCGACATCCGGCAACGTTTCGGAGTTACTATGAAACAAGACGTCATTCTGGTTCTCGACTGCGGCGCCACTAACGTACGCGCGATTGCCGTTGACCGACAGGGAAACATTGTCGCCCGCGCCGCAACGGCTAATGCCAGCGATATGGCGGTAGAAAACAGTGCCTGGCATCAATGGTCTCTGGAAGCCATCCTGCAACGCTTCGCTGAGTGCTGTCAGCAGATTCGCAGAGAATTGTCATCCTGTCGGGTTCGCGGCATCACCGTGACCACCTTCGGCGTAGACGGCGCGCTGGTCGATGAACAGGGTCAGTTACTCTATCCGGTCATCAGCTGGAAATGCCCGCGTACCGCAGCAGTAATGGAGAGCATCAGCCGTTTTATGTCGCCGCAGCAGTTGCAGGCAATCTCCGGCGTCGGCGCATTTGCCTTTAATACGCTATATAAACTGGTGTGGCTAAAAGAAAACCACCCGCAGTTGCTCACACAGGCACACGCCTGGTTGTTTATTTCCTCGCTGCTCAACCACCGCTTAACCGGCGAGTTCACCACGGATATCACTATGGCGGGCACCAGCCAGATGCTGGATATCCAGCAGCGGGATTTCAGCCCGGAGATTTTACAGGCCACAGGGTTACCCCGCCGTCTGTTTCCACGGTTAGTTGAAGCGGGCGAACAGATTGGCACGCTGCAGAACAACGCTGCAAACCTGCTTGGGCTTGAGGCGGGTATTCCGGTGATCTCCGCCGGGCATGACACGCAGTTTGCCCTCTTTGGCGCCGGCGCAGAACAGGATGAACCGGTACTCTCGTCCGGTACGTGGGAAATCCTGATGGTACGCAGCGCTCAAGTGAACACGCCGCTGCTCAGCCATTATGCCGGTTCAACCTGTGAACTGGATAGCCAACCAGGGTTGTATAATCCGGGTATGCAATGGCTGGCATCCGGCGTGCTTGAATGGGTACGCAAACTGCTCTGGACGCCAGAAACGCCGTGGCAGACGCTGATAGAAGAAGCGCGCCTCATTCCCGCTGGCGCGGAAGGGGTGACGATGCACTGCGACCTGCTCGCCAGCCAAAATGCCGGCTGGCAGGGCGTAACGCTCAATACCACTCGTGGTCATTTCTATCGCGCCGCGCTGGAAGGATTAACCGAACAACTGGCGCGAAATCTGCAAACGCTACAAAAAATTGGCCACTTTAAAGCCGCAGAACTGCTGCTGGTTGGCGGCGGCAGCCGCAACGCGCTGTGGAATCAGATCAAAGCCAATATGCTTGATATTCCGGTAAAAGTACTGGATGACGCTGAAACTACCGTCGCTGGCGCCGCCATGTTCGGCTGGTATGGCATCGGTGAATTTACCAGCCCGGAACAGGCCAGAGCCCAGGTGAACTATCAATACCGCTATTTCTGGCCACAAACTGAACCCGAATTTATTGAGGGAGTGTGAGATGCTAAAGACTATTTCGCCATTAATATCCCCTGAGTTACTGAAAGTGCTGGCTGAAATGGGGCACGGGGATGAGATTATTTTTTCCGATGCCCACTTCCCGGCGCACAGCATGGGGCCGCAGGTGATTCGAGCCGATGGCCTGCTGGTCAGCGACCTGCTACAGGCAATTATTCCGCTGTTTGAGTTAGACAGCTATGCCCCACCGCTGGTGATGATGGCCCCCGTGGAAGGTGATACGCTCGACCCACAGGTCGAGCACCGTTACCGTGAAGCGCTTTCAGGCCCCGGCCCCTGTCCGGCGATCGTCCGTATTGACCGCTTTGCTTTCTACGAACGCGCGCAAAAAGCCTTTGCGATCGTTATCACAGGAGAGTGCGCGAAGTACGGAAATATTCTTTTAAAAAAAGGGGTAACGCCGTAATCTCATTCCGCAGCGCCCGTCTGATGCGGGCGCTCATCGAACACCAGGGTGAGAAAAATGAAAGCGGCACGCCAGCAAGCGATAGTAGACCTGCTCCTTAAGCATAACAGTCTGACCACCGAAGCCTTATCGCTGCAGCTTGATGTCAGCAAAGAAACCATTCGCCGTGACCTCAGCGAACTCCAGTCCCAGGGGAAAGTGCTGCGTAACCACGGGCGGGCAAAAGTGATTCACCGACAAAACCAGGACAGCGGCGACCCTTTTCACATCCGTCTAAAAAGCCACTATGCCCACAAAGCCGATATCGCTCGTGAATCCCTTGCCTGGATAGACGCCGGGATGGTGATCGCCCTTGATGCCAGTTCAACCTGCTGGTACCTGGCCCGCCAGTTGCCTGATATCGATCTGCATGTTTTTACCAACAGCCAACCGATTTGTCAGGAATTGAGCAAGCGCGAACACATTCAACTGACCTGCTCCGGCGGTACGCTACAACGTAAATATGGCTGTTACGTCAGCGCATCGCTTATCTCGCAACTCAAATCGCTGGAGATCGACCTGTTCATTTTTTCTTGCGAAGGTATCGACAGCGACGGGGCGCTATGGGACTCAAATGCGGTGAACGCCGACTTCAAATCGCTGCTGTTGAAGCGCGCTTCGCAATCATTGTTGCTGATTGATAAGAGCAAATTTAACCGTTCAGGAGAGGCGCGAATCGGACACCTCGATGACGTGACGTATATCGTTTCGGACGTATCACAGTCATAACGGCTGATGGCGACTTATTGCAGGCTGGATGCGTCGTGACGCGTTATCCAGCCTGCAATCGCCCTATCGCTCGTCGCGACGACCGCCAACAGCCGCCCACAGGCGGCGTGCGTGAACCGTCACCTCTTCACGATCGTGATACAACTGACGCGCCTGAATTTGCGCGTTGATACCGTGCTCGTCCAGCTGCTCCTGAATATAAGCCAGATTGCGCGACAACTCTTCATAACGTTTTTTCATCGGCAGCTTAAGGTTAAAGATCGTTTCACGACACCAGCCGTTCACCAGCCACTGCGCCATCAATGCCGCCACTTTCGCGGGTTTCTCCACCATATCGCAGACCATCCACGAAATGTTGTTACGATTCGGGCGATACCTGAAGCCATCTTCACGTAGCCATGTCACCTGCCCGGTATCCATCAGGCTTTGCGCCATCGGGCCGTTATCCACCGAAGAAACCCACATATTGCGTTGCACCAGTTGATAAGTCCAGCCGCCGGGGCAGGCGCCTAAATCCACGGCGTACATGCCGTTCGCCAGACGCTCATCCCACTCATCCGCCGGAATAAAAACGTGAAACGCCTCTTCCAGCTTCAGGGTTGAGCGACTTGGCGCATCGGCCGGGAACTTAAGGCGTGGAATGCCCATATAGAACGGCGAGTTGTTATGAGATAAGGAGTAACCCGCGTAGCAACAGCCGGGAGCGATAAAGAACACATGCACCACCGGGCGCTTCGGCGTTTCATAATTGGTCAGTACGCCCGCGTCGCGCAGTGCCGCACGCAACGGTACCGTAAATTTACGGCAAAACTTCATCAGTTCTTTGCTTTCGTTGGTATCGGCCACTTCAACCCGCAGCTCGCCGCCTTTTTCCACAACGCCCTGTAGCATCCCGACAATCGGCGTAATGCGATCCTCCGGCGGCAGGTCGCGCAGCAGTTCACCGGCCACAAACATCTGGCGAGCAAACACCAGCGAGCTGAACGGCAGTTCGCGCACCAGCTTTTCGCCGTCTTCCGCCTGATAACACTCAAAAATCACGTAGCCGGAGTCCTCTTTAACTCGGGCAAAACCAAAGATCTCAAGACGGGAGGCTTTATCGGTAATTTCCGCTGCGCACTCTTTCTCAAACCCAGGGCGACAATAGAGAACAACTTTATTCATGAACAACGCCCTTACGTTTCAGACGAATTGCACCAATTAACATTAATACCCAACCGGCCAGAAAGCAGACGCCGCCGACCGGCGTAACGAACGCCCACAGGCGTAAATGGGATAGCGCCAGACAATACAGACTGCCGCTAAAAAGAACGATACCGAGCGCCATAAAGACGCTGCTCCAGTAAAACCAGATGCTGATTCGACGCTGCATCGCCACCGCCAGGCCAAAAATCGCCAGCGTGTGGACGGCCTGATACTGCAGACCGGTGTGTAACCAGCCCATCTCCGCAACGCCCAACGTTTTACTTAATACATGCGCACCAAAAGCGCCCAGAGCCACAAAGATAAAACCGCTTATCGCGGTGAATATCAGCATAAAACGGCTGGTCATGTGAGTATCCTACAATGATTTATTGTTCATAACGGAAGCGAAACTTTTCTTGTTCACTCGCTGCTTTTGCCAGTATCCACTGTCGAAAGGCGGCGATTTTACCCAATTCAGCCTGACTGTCATGACAAACGAGATAAAACGCATTTTTACTGACCAGAACATCATTAAATGGGCAGACCAAACGGCCTGCCTCAATCTCGGACTGCGCCATCACGTTATTAGCCAGAGCGACCCCCTGCCCGTGGATTGCCGCCTGCAGCACCATTGCGCTGTGGCTAAAAATCGGCCCCTGCTGAACATTAATATGGTTTAGACCCAACTGACGGGTATAAGTTTGCCAGTCGCGGCGGGAGGCATCATGTAACAGCGTATGTTGCGCCAGATCGGCAGGCGTTTTCAACGCGTTATCGCCGGTAAGTAATAACGGCGAGCAGACCGGGAGCAAATATTCGGCGTACAATTTTTCCACACGCAGCCCCGGCCAGTTGCCGCGACCATAGAAGATCGCCACATCCACATCATCGGCCAGCTTCTCCTCCTGACGATCCACAGCCTGAATTCTGACGTCAATTCCCGGATAAGCTGAGTTAAAGCTGGCCAGCCTCGGCACCAGCCACTGAATGGCAAAACTGGGGAGCATACTGACGGTTAACGCCCCTTTTGCGCTTCTTGCCTGCAGCTTACGGGTCGCCTCGGTGAGCTGAGAAAAAATTTCTTTAATATCCAGAAAATAACTTTGTCCCTCTTCTGTCAAAAGCAGAGAACGGTTGCGTCGACGAAACAGCTTAAGGCCGAGAAAATCCTCAAGAGACTTGATTTGATGACTGACTGCAGCCTGGGTCACGAACAGTTCATCAGCAGCGCGAGTGAAGCTAAGATGACGTGCGGCGGCATCAAAAACACGTAATGCATTCAGTGGTGGCAAACGCTTTGACATAGTTATTCTGGCGCAGATGTTAACGTGATTTAACAAACAGGAAACAGCATTTAACCTATTAGTTTTTTTTATCTGAGCTATTATAATTTGTCCGTTGAGCTTATACCAGCAAATACCTATAGTGGCGACACTTCCTGAGCCGGAACGAAAAGCTTTTTTTGGAATGCGTGTTCCAACAAGCTTTTGGCTTACGGTTGTGATGTTGTGTTGTTGTGTTTGCAATTGGTCCTTGATTTCGGGCCATGGTAGCAAAGCTACCTTTTTCACTTCCTGTACATTTACCCTGTCTGTCCATAGTGATTTAATGTAGCACCGCAATATGCGGTGCTTTTTTTTGCCGCAAAATTATCCTCCTCACCCTGACATACCGCTAGCAGCCTTGCTCTGACAAGAAAATTGCGCGACGATCCGGCTATCGATACGAGGAATTTCATGAACGCATTCAATCCCGTCCAATTTCGCGCCCAGTTTCCGGCGCTGGCCGATGCTGGCGTCTATCTTGATAGCGCGGCGACGGCGCTCAAACCGCTGGCGGTCATTGAGGCCAGCGACCAGTTCTATCGCCTTAGCGCCGGTAACGTCCACCGCAGCCAGTTCGCCGCAGCCAGGCAACTGACTGAACGCTATGAAAACGCCCGCGAGCGTGTGGCGGCGTTGCTCAACGCCCCCTCCGGCAACGATATCGTCTGGACGCGCGGCACGACGGAAGCCATTAATATGGTGGCACAAAGCTATGTGCGCCCGCGCCTGCAACCGGGGGATGAAATTATCGTCAGTGAAGCGGAACATCACGCCAATCTGGTTCCGTGGCTGATGGTCGCGGAGCAAACCGGGGCACGGGTGGTGAAACTGCCGCTGGGGGCCAATCGTCTGCCGGATATCGCCAGTCTGGGTTCGCTTATCACCCCGCACAGCCGGGTACTGGCGATTGGTCAGATGTCCAACGTCACCGGCGGCTGCCCGGATCTGGCTCGGGCGATTCGTCTGGCTCACGATGCCGGGATGGTGGTGATGGTTGACGGCGCCCAGGGCGCGGTGCATTTTCCGGCGGACGTGCAGGCGCTGGATATCGACTTTTATGCCTTCTCCGGCCATAAACTCTATGGGCCGACCGGCATTGGCGCGCTGTATGGCAAAAGCAAACTACTGGCAAAAATGTCGCCGTGGCTCGGCGGCGGGAAAATGATTACCGAAGTCACCTTTGATGGTTTCAAAACCCAGTCTGCGCCCTGGCGCTTCGAAGCCGGAACCCCCAATATCGCCGGGGTGATTGGCCTGAGCGCGGCGCTGGAGTGGCTGGAGGAAACGGACATCGCACAAGCGGAAAACTGGAGCCGCGGGCTGGCGACGCTGGCGGAAGAGGAACTGGCGAAACGCCCGGGCTTTCGATCTTTCCGCTGCCAGGACTCAAGCCTGCTGGCGTTTGATTTCGACGACGTCCACCATAGCGATATGGTGACGCTGCTGGCGGAATCCGGCATCGCGCTACGCGCCGGACAGCACTGCGCCCAGCCGCTGCTGGCGGCGCTTGGCGTCAGCGGCACCCTGCGCGCCTCGTTCGCGCCTTATAATACGCAAGACGATGTTTATGCGCTGGTGCGCGCTGTGGACCACGCTCTGCAAATACTGGTGGATTAATGACGACTCCTCACCCTTTTGGCCGTGAAATTACCGAAGAGACTTTACGCCAGACGTTTACCCCTCTCACCCAGTGGGAAGATAAATATCGCCAGCTGATTTTATTGGGTAAGCGGCTCCCTGCTCTCCCGGCGCATCTGAAAGCGCAGGCTAAAGAGATCGCCGGTTGCGAAAACCGCGTCTGGCTGGGCTATCGCGTTGATGAAAATGGTGAACTCCATTTCTTCGGCGATAGCCAAGGCCGCATTGTGCGCGGCATGCTGGCGGTATTACTGACCGCTATCGAGGGGAAAAGCGCCGATGAACTGCTGGCGCGGGACCCGCTGGCGCTATTTGATGAGCTGGGGCTGCGCGGCCAGCTAAGCGCCTCACGCAGCCAGGGGCTGAGCGCGCTGAACGAAGCGGTGCTCGCCGCCGCCCGCGAGGTTTAATCCAGGCCCAGTCGGCGATTGCTAACAGCGCCGTCTCCGGGGACGTTACCTTGCCGAAACTGTGGCCTGACGGGCCGCTTTCGCCAGCATTTTTTTCAACGCATGGGAGACCGCGACAAACCCAAAGGTGGCGGTCACCATCGTCGCCGCGCCAAATCCAGACGCGCAATCCATCCGTTTCGGGCCTTCAGCGGTGCTTTTCATCGCACAAACGCTGCCGTCCGCCTGCGGATAAACCAGCGCTTCGGTAGAAAAGACGCAATCCACGCCGAGTTTACCTTTACTGTTCTTCACCACCCCAAACTGGCTCTTCAGCCGCTCGCGCAGCTTTGCCGCCAGCGGATCCTGAATGGTTTTCGCCAGATCCGCGACCTGAATTTGCGTCGGATCGATTTGCCCGCCCGCGCCGCCGGTCGTCACCAGCGGGACTTTATTACGACGGCACCAGGCGATTAAGGCCGCTTTCGGGCGCACGCTGTCGATGGCATCGATCACATAGCTGAAGTCGCCGCCGAGATACTCAGCGACGTTTTCCGCCGTGACAAAATCATCCACCACCGTGACCCGACACTCCGGGTTGATCAGGCGAATGCGTTCAGCCATCACCTCCGCCTTCGCCAGACCGACATTGCCACCCAGGGCGTGGATCTGGCGGTTGGTATTGGTGACGCAGACATCATCCATATCAATAAGCGTAATCGCGCCAATTCCGGTTCTCGCCAGCGCTTCCGCCGCCCAGGAACCGACGCCGCCGATCCCCACCACGCAGACATGCGCGTCGGCAAAACATTGCAGCGCCTTTTCACCGTATAAACGCGCCGTACCGCCAAAACGCTGGCGCCAGCCATCGCTGATTACAACAGACATAAAACCTCAGAATATAATGGGCCTGCCAGCGCATGCCCCGTCGTGCCTCCGCGACTGTCGGACACTCCCGGAGACGCCACGTTACGCCAGTCCGGGAGACAAACAATCAGACATCCGCGCCTTAACCGCTAAATACGTTGCCTGCGCCCGGCGCGTTTTTCAGCACCCACACGCGACCATAGTGATTATACCAACCGGCACGATGCCCTGCATCCGGGCCAATTCCCTGGTAAATATCAAAGTGCTGACCCTTAATCGCGCCACCGACATCCAGGGCAACCATTAAACGCAGTTCGTACTGCCCGTTAAACTTGCCGTTATTATCCAGCAACGGAACTTCCGCCAGCAGGGTTGTACCGGCAGGAATAATAGAGCGATCGGATGCCACCGACGCGCGACCAATCAGCGGTACCGCGCTGGCACCTTTCACCGGCGCAAAAGATTGCGGCTTAAAGAAGACGAAGGACGGGTTCTGCTCCAGCAGTTCACGAACCTCCGCCTCGCTGTGCCTTTCGCCCCATTCGCGGATCGCCTGCATCGACATATCTTCACGCTTCACTTCACCACGATCGATAAGCACTTTTCCGATGCTGTAATATGGCCAACCGTTTTTCCCGGCATAGCTAAAGAAGTTCAGCGGCGAACCATCGCCAAAATCAATATAGCCGCTACCCTGGACATCCATAATAAAGTTGTCCATCAGCGAATTACTCCAGGCGATAACATATTTGTCGCTCAGCGCACCGGCATAGATACTGGCGCGGGACGGCAGCTTACCGCGTTTAGGCGGCATACGATAAATAGGGTACCGGAACTCGCCCTGGCGCGTGTGACGCGCCTGCACCACCGGCGTGTAGTAACCGGTAAACTGGACGTTGCCGTAGTTATCCGCCCCCTGCATCTGCCAGGCGTCAATACCAAACTGGCGCAGCGTACGGGTGTCACCGCCGGAACGCAGCCACTCCTCAATCGCATGATAAACGTTGCTTTGACTGGTATACAGGCGCGGAGAAGCGCTACGAATCTGTCTCACCTGCTCGGAAAAATCGCCGGCATTAATCGGCGAACCTACCGCATCAGGTTGATTAACTAATGAAAACGGCTGGGTGAATTTACCTTCATTATACTGCTGACCGCGATCGGTCGGTTTTGAGGAACAGGCGGCAAGCATTGCCAGCATCGCGCCTGTTACTACGTATCTTGCCCAACGTCCTTTCATGGTATCTCTTCTTTATTCTACTGAGTCCGGGTGCGTGATGAAGATAACAAACCGTCAGGGCTAATGAAATGCGCTTACGCACGGCAAAGGCCGCTTTGTTCAAAAAACGGACGGGAAGTGATTCTATATGCACCATTTTTTACAAAATTGGCGATTTATATGAAAAAAGGTTGCATCAAAACGTTAGCAGAGTATAGTGCGCATCCACGGACGCGGGGTGGAGCAGCCTGGTAGCTCGTCGGGCTCATAACCCGAAGGTCGTCAGTTCAAATCTGGCCCCCGCAACCAATTAAAATGTGATGAAGTAAAAGCAGTACGGTGACGCGGGGTGGAGCAGCCTGGTAGCTCGTCGGGCTCATAACCCGAAGGTCGTCGGTTCAAATCCGGCCCCCGCAACCAATCAAAATTTGATGAAGTAAAAAGCAGTACGGTGACGCGGGGTGGAGCAGCCTGGTAGCTCGTCGGGCTCATAACCCGAAGGTCGTCGGTTCAAATCCGGCCCCCGCAACCAACATTACAAGCACCCTTAAGGGTGTTTTTTTGTTTCTGCACTGTGCAAAATCACACTATATCTCCGGGAACGGTTTCCGCCGCTCCCGCCCCTCTCAGCCCTGCGGCAATACAATATTACTCTCCGCCAGCATTCCCATCTCATGGTATATCGCACAGGCCGCCTCGACGATCGGCATCGCCAGCGCCGCGCCGCTCCCCTCGCCCAGACGCATTCCCATATTGAGATACGGTTCCAGCTCCAGGTGCATCAGCGCCGTACGCGCTCCCTTCTCCGCCGAATAGTGCGAAGGGATAAGATAGGGTTTCAGTTCCGGTGCAATTTGGCACGCCGCCAGCGCCGCCGCGTAGGACAAAAAGCCATCCAGCACTACCGGCAGCCCGCAGGAAGCCGCCCCCAGCATCACACCCGCCATCCCCAGAAGATCGAAACCGCCCACTTTCGCCAGAACGTCCAGGCCATCATGCGGATCGGGCTGATTGACAGCGATAGCCCGGCGCACCACTGCTACTTTGTTGCTCATTCTGGTCAACGGCAAATTCGCACCGATTCCCACCACCTCTTGCGCATCGCTGCCGGTCAGGACGCTGACAATTGCCGCCGCCGGAGTGGTATTCGCCATTCCCAGCTCCCCGACGCCAAACAGGGTCACGCCGTCCCGCGCCAGCTCGCGCGTATAGAGCATCGTCGCCAATAGCAGCTCTTCCGCCTGGCCGCGACGCATTGCCGGGCCAACGGCTATATTCCCGCAGCCGCGCGCTACCCGCATGTTGATAACGCCAGGGATCGGTTCAGCATCGATCCCGACATCAATCACATGTACCTTCGCCCCCGCCTGGGCGGCCAGCACGCAAACGCCGGTCTTGCCTCGCGTCATATTTGCGGCCTGAATAGCGGTTACCGCTTTTGGCGAAATCGCCACGCCTTCGTCCCAGACGCCGTGGTCAGCACACATCACCAACAGCGCCTTCTTTTTCACCTGCGGTATGCCATTAAGGCCGGGCATCCCCGCCAGCTGTACGGCGAGATCTTCAAGGCGGCCAAGGCTTCCGGGCGGTTTAAGCAGTCCATCGATATGCAGACGGGCGCTCGCCATCGCGTTTTCATCAGGCGCGGGGATCGCACCCAGTAATGCAGTTAAGCTGTGCATAGAAATTCTCGTCATGTTGGCTGGCTCAAGGCTGAACCAGCAGGAAAATAGCTTCCCGATAATAAAGAGATGCCGGAGCGGTTGATTTACTTAATTTTGACGCCGATGCCCGACACCACCAGCCAGACCTCATCCGCCGCCGCCGCGAGGCGTTGATTGACGCGCCCGGCGATATCGCGGAAATGCCGAGCCAGACGGTTTTCCGGCACGATCCCCATCCCCACTTCGTTGGTAACCAGCACCACGTGGGCCGGGCAGCGCTGACAGGCAGCAATCAGTACCGCGATTTCGCCGTCAATAGCTCGCTCCATTGCGGCGTAATCCCAGTCGTCAGGCGAATCGTCGCCGCCCAGCGCGAACAGCAGGTTGGTGACCATCGTGGTGATGCATTCCAGCAAAACAGCTTCTTCGGGATCGTTATCCGCGGTGATCAGCTCATCTAGCTGCTGCCAGCGTTCTGCCGTGCGCCAGTGCGCGGGACGACCATCGCGGTGATGCTGGATCCTCGCCGCCATTTCGTCATCAAAAATCTGCGACGTGGCGATATATAACACCTGCGGTGACTGCGCGATCAGCGCTTCGGCGTGGCGGCTTTTGCCGCTGCGCGCCCCTCCAGTGACTAAAGTCAGCATACCGGCTCCTGATGCTGGCGCATGATGGCGTAAATTTTTTCGATAGCAATATGCTTGCGCATCGCCTCGGCCAGCAGATCGAACTGCCGGGATTTGTAGTGCGCATACTCAACGTCGCTATCCAGCGCGGCCAGCCCTTTCCGCTGGCGCAGGCCGTTAACCAGCGCGCGGGTAAACCCATCGCTGTCAAACAAGCCATGCAGATAGGTGCCAAACGCCAGGCCATCGTCGCTGACCGCGCCGTCCGCCACGGTCATCCCATTCTTGTGCAGATGCACCAGCTCCCGGCTGCCGTCATGCCGCTCGGTCTCGCCCATATGGATTTCGTAACCGCTTACGGACAGACCGGCCGTTGTCGCCAGCCATTCGGGCAGTTCTGGCGCCATGGTCGCCGTTACCTGGGTAGTGGTTTTGTGGTGTGCGAAGTGGGTCACTGTATTGAGCAATCCCAGCCCAGGCTGTGTGCCAAGCCCCGATTCCACCTCATCAATTATGGTTTCGCCAAGCATCTGATAACCGCCGCAAATCCCCAGAACCGGAACTCCCTGACGCTGAACCTGCTGCACCGCATGCGCCATACCGCTTTCGCGCAGCCAGGCCAGATCGCCAAGCGTATTTTTACTGCCCGGCAGGATAACCAGATCAGCATCCGCCAGTTCCTGCGGATGACGGACATAACGCACACGTACGTCCGGTTGCGCCGCCAGCGCGTTGAAGTCGGTAAAATTGGAGATATGCGGTAGCTGGACCACGGCAATGTCAATATCACGCCTGCCGGTGCGCAGATATTTGCCTTTTTGCAGCGCCACCCCATCCTCATCTTCGAGATCGACATCCAGCCACGGCATTACGCCGAGCACCGGGACACCGGTCAGCGCTTCGATCTGCTCGATACCCGAATGAAGCAGCGCCGCGTCGCCGCGAAATTTATTAATAATCACCCCTTTGACCCGCGCACGCTCATGTTCATGCAGCAGCGCGAGAGTGCCATAAATAGCGGCGAATACGCCGCCGCGATCGATATCCGCCACAAGGATCACCGGGCACTGCGCCATTTCGGCCATCCCCATATTGACGATATCGCGATCGCGCAGATTGATCTCTGCCGGGCTACCCGCACCTTCCAGCACCAGCACATCATGCTCGGCGGCCAGGCTGTTATAAACTGAAAGGATCTGCTCGCGCAGGCGCGGCTTGTATTCGTGATAGCTCACCGCGTCCATATCGGTCGCCACCTTGCCCATGAGCACCACCTGCGCTTTACGATCGCTGGTCGGCTTCAGCAGCACCGGGTTCATACGCACATCCGGCGCGATCCCGGCAGCTTCTGCCTGAAAAATCTGCGCGCGCCCCATCTCTTTGCCATCCGGGGTGATGCCTGAATTAAGCGCCATATTCTGCGATTTAAACGGCGCAGTACGGTGCCCGTCCTGATAAAAAATACGGCACAGCCCCGCCACCAGCACGCTTTTACCCACGTCGGAAGCGGTGCCCTGTAGCATAATTGCCAGCGTCATAACGCCTCCTTGATCGGGCGGTTTCGCATCTGCTTAAAAAACTCCTCTTCGGTTTTACACAGCGGCAACCCCAGTTGCGCATGCAGCTTCACCAGCCACGGCTGGGTCAGCCCGGCCTGCGCCATCAGCTCACTGCGGGCAAATACCTCGCCGGGCTCTCCGTGCGCCAGCACTTCACCGCGACGCAAAACATACACCGTATCGCTGACCTCATAGATCAGATCGATATCGTGGCTGGAGATCACCACGTGATTACCCTGATCGACAATGCGCTTAATGATGTCGATCATCTGCGCGCGCCCCGAAGGATCGAGACCTGCCGTTGGCTCATCCAGTAGTAAATAGCGCGCCTGCAGCACCAGGGCCCCGGCTATCGCCACGCGCTTTTTCTGCCCGTGGCTCAGGCACTGAATCGGCTGATGGCGAAAGCCCTGAGCATCAACAAGAGTCAGCGCATCGTCTACCCGGCGGGCGATGTCATCCTCCGCGACGCCTAAGTTACGCAGGCTAAAGGCGATATCGCTGTCGATATCGGTATAAAAAATTTGCTGATCCGGGTCCTGGAAAACGGTGGCCACCTGCTGACGCAGCGCCAGCAGGCCGCGCTTGCTGTAATCCAGCGGCTTTCCCTGCCATAATACCGCTCCTTTTTGCGGGCGCAGCAAGCCGCTCAGGTTCATAAACAGCGTGGATTTTCCGCAGCCATTCGCCCCCACCAGCCCGGTCACCGCATGGCGGGAAAAATCCAGCGTCAGGCCCTTCAACACCGGCGCATCCTGATAGCTAAACCAGAGATCGGTCGTGGCAAGCATACTTATCCTTAGAGGTGAAAATCCCCCTGATACAGTTTGATATCCAGCGTGGTGCTCATTTGTTGGTAGCGGAACATCACCCGGGTAAACAGTAGCCCCACCAGCATCGCCAGCGAACGATAGCCTTGCGGCACGCTACGGTAGCCAAAGCGCAAAGTTTGCGCCCGGTGAATCGCCAGCGCTTCGTCTAACAAAATAAAAATAAAGCGCCAGGTCAGCAGGATCTGCTCGGTGAGCAATCGCGGTACCCGGCCGCGCTTGAGCAGCAAAATAAGCTGCGGAAACGGCAGATTCAGCACCAGCCAGAAGGTTGATGCCAGCGCCGCCAGGCTGCGCCAGAAGGTCTCATTGGCGGTGGTCAGCCCCGCCGACGTGATACCCAGCCAGTAATTTCCCAGCGGGAGGCTAAGCAATAGCGTGTGCGGATCGTGACTGAAACTAAACAGAATGGTCAACACGCCGACCAGCAAGAAACCAAACGGCAGCGCCATCCAGCGACACCAGCGCCGCGGCGAGACCCGCAGCAGCCAGCAGGTCAGCCCGGCGACCAGCGCCATCTCAATCCCCTGCCCCAGCGGGGGCAGCGTAAAGGCCAGTACCATCAGCAGCAGCCAGAACAGGAACTTGCGCTCTGGCGCCACATGAAACCAGCGACTCTGGTAGCTGAGTCGGTCAAACCCGGTCATCACGGCGTTGTCTGCCTTTGGTGTAGCCCAGAATATAGAAAATCACCGCCGCGCCCAGGGAGCCCTGTAGTGTAAACAGCAGACTTTCAATTTCCCCGCTCGCCGGTTCGTACAGCGGCTGGAACCATGGTTTATAATGTGGGGCGACAACCTGAATCTGACTTTCCGCCTCGCCGTCCGAACCGCCAAATTCACCGCCGTGATCGATAAAGAACGGCAGGATCACCAGCGCCACAACCATAGCTAACAATATCAGCATCTTTTTCATCTTAATGCCCCTGTGCGGTAATCAGACGACGTTTGGTCAACTGGTCATAAATCATCACGGTTAACAGCCCTTCAGCGATGGCGATCGGGATCTGCGTCAGACAGAAGATCCCCATAAACTTAACGATCGAGCCGATCGCCCCCGTCGACGGATCCGGGAAGGCGACGCCAAGCTGCACGGAGGTCACAAAGTAGGTCACCAGATCCGCCAGCATCGCGCAGAGAAAGACGCCGACATCGCGGCGAATTCCCGCCCGGCAGGCCATTTTCCATACCATATAGCCGACCACCGGCCCGATCACCGCCATCGACATACCGTTAGCGCCAAGCGTTGTCAGCCCGCCATGTGCCAGCAGCAGCGCCTGGAACAGCAGCACGATCGCGCCGAGGATCGCCACGACGCCAGGGCCAAAGAGGATCACCGCCAGACCGACGCCGGTCGGGTGCGAACAACTGCCGGTGACGGAAGGAATTTTCAGCGCCGAGAGAACAAAAATAAACGCCCCGCACAGCGCCAGCAGTACCTTCTGATTATTATCTTCCTGCACAATACGCCGCAGGCGCACCAGCCCGTACCACAGGCAAGGTAAAAACAGCACCCACCAGGCAAGGGCCCACATCGGCGGTAAAAATCCCTCCATAATGTGCATGGCGAAGGCTTGCTCGGGAACCACTATCAGTAATAGCGCCGCAGCTAACCCACTGAAAGACAGCTGTTTTAGCTGTTGTTCAAGTTTCATTCTGCATACTCCCATTGTTTATTGACCATAATGGTCGAGAAATAAGGCAGCGGCTGGTCGTCGCTCACCTCATCCAGATGACGCCAGCACTGCTCGCCCGGCAGCGTGGCTTCGGACATCATCAATGCCGAATCCAGCAGGCCAAGTTTTTTCAGTAGCGATTTAATGCGCGCAAAACGACCGTAGACCTTCATCAGCACCAGGCTGTCGTGCTGGCGCAGCGCCTGTTCAATTTCCGCTTCCGGCGCGGTGCAGGAGATCACCGCCAGCGACTGTTGCTCCATCGCCAGCGGCGTTTTTGCACGCGCGGCGATGGCGGCGAAAGAGGTCACACCGGGAACAATCTCCAGCCATTCCGCGCCGCCGATACGCTGGAGCAGAAACACCCAGGTGCTGAACAACATGGCATCGCCAAGCGTAATAAACCCCACCTGTTTTCCCGCTTTTACCTCCTGAACTAACGCGGCGGCCACCGCGTTCCATACGGCCTCTTTTTCCGCGCTGTCGGCACTCATCGGAAAGTGGCAGCAACGCACTTCAGTCTGCTCGCCGAGATATTCGCGCACGATGGAGAGGGCCAGGCTGTCGCCGCCTTTACGCCCGGCAGGGGCATAGAGAATATCCAGCTTGCCGAGAATCCGCGCCGCGCGGACGGTAATCAGATCGGAGGCGCCCGGCCCGGTGCTCAGGGCATACAGTTTGCCGTTCATGCCGCCTCCCCTACTGCCTGATTCAGCGCCTGCCGCAGGTGGGCGACAAACATCGCGCGCACCGCCGGGTTTTCTCCCAACCCGTTAAGCCACGGCGTCGCCGGAATACCGGCAGCGTTAAACAAGGTTTTCCAGGAATCTTCTTCATCAGAAGCCATATCATTGATGGCGTGATCGCCCGCTACCAGCATCAGCGGCATCAGGTGAACCCCGGTCACCCCCTGCTGGCGCAGGCTGTCGATAAGAATATCGACTTCGGGATAGCTCTCGACCGCGCCAACGCGCGCCGGAAAACGCCGGGACGTCATCATATGATCCAGACAGGCATAGGCGGAGAAGGCGTGATGACTGGCGCCGTGGCCCATAAACACCACTGTTTCATTGGTCGTAAGCACGGGCATCTGCTGGCGCAGCGCCTGCATCAGCTGGAGATAATCGTCGTGGCTGCTTAGCAGCGGCGCGCCCAGCGTCAGGCGGGCAAACAACGGACGCATACTCTGCGCTTCACGGACGATCTTTTCATATTCATCGCCGTTAATGATGTGTAGCGACTGAATCGCCACATCCTGGTAGCCCTGCCCGGCCAGCTTCTGCAAAGCCTGCAGCGGCGTATCGATCTCAATGCCGTCGCGCTGTTTGAGCTTGCGAATAATCATCCCGGAAGTAAAAGCGCGAAACAAATCGCGATCGGGACAGCTGGCCGCCAGTTCGCGCTCGCAGGCGACAATGTTTTTCTCACAGGTGTCGGGATAGCTGGTGCCAAAGCTGACTACCAGAAGCGCTTTTTTCATTTCTGACTCCTTAAGCCGCGGCCAGCCAGCGCGCTAAGCGCCGGGCAAAGGCTGCCTGACTTTCCAGTAACTCTTCTCCCGTCACCAGCGGTGCCGGGCGTGTAACCACGATGCAGGGAATACCGGCATCCAGACAGGGTTGTACTTTTTCCTGATAGCCGCCCTCCGCGCCGGAGGCTTTGGTGATCACCACATCAGCCCGGCACTGGCGATAAAAGGCGGCGTTAAACCCGGCGCTGAACGGCCCGCACAGCGCGAAGATCTCGTTTACGCCAAAGCCCAGCTCCGCACACTGTGCGATGGCATCAGGTACAGGCAATACGCGGGCCAGCAGCGTTTTTCCGGCTAACCCCGCGCGCCAGCGCGCCAGATCTTTACTCCCGGTGGTCAACAGCACGCGCTGGCCAAGGCCCCGCGCGACCTCGCAGGCTTCGTCAATGTTCCGTACCGTATAAAGTAGCGGGTGCGTCAGGCCGCTAAGCTGCTCAGGACGCTGATAGCGGCTCAACAGCACGCCAGCCTCTGCACAGGCGCGAATAATGTTGCGGCTCACCGCTTCAGCATAGGGATGCGAAGCGTCAATCACCCAGCGGGTACGATTAGCCTTCAGCCAGGCAACCATCTCCTGCAGATCAAGGCGCCCGCAGCGCACCTGCCCCTGAAGATCCCCCGCCAGCTGTTTCCCGGTCGCCGTCGCCACCGACAGGGTATATTTAACCCGCGCCGCGTCCAGTTGCTGGCACAGCGCCCGCGCGTCGCTGGTGCCGCCCATCACCAGCACTTCGCCGTAACTCACAGCACGTAACCTCGCGGGGTGATCATCAGGCCATCCTGCACGTAGGTGGCTTTGTTGCCGACGATCACCAGGCTGGTCATATCTACCGGCTCAAAATCCATATCACCGAGCGTGGTCAGCCATTTTTCCTGCTTTTTGCGCCCGGCCGACTTCACCACGCCCACGGGGGTCTGCACGCTTTTGCTGGCGGACAGCAGTTCAAAAGCACGGGCCAGATGCCCTTCGCGGCCTCGGCTGCGCGGATTGTAAAAACAGATAACGAAATCGGCTTCCCCGGCGGCGATAATACGTTTCTCAATCACTGGCCACGGAGTAAGCAGGTCACTAAGGCTGATATGGCAGAAATCGTGCATTAGCGGTGCGCCCAGCAGCGAGGCGGCGGCGATACTGGCGGTCATCCCCGGAATGAGCCGCACTTCAAGATCCAGCTTCTGCTTGCTGACCAGCTCCAGCACCAGCCCCGCCATGCCATAAATCCCCGCATCGCCGCTGCTGATCAGCGCCACGTTATGCCCGGCCTGCGCCAGTTCAATCGCCGCCTGGCAGCGTTCAATCTCTTTGCACATTCCGGTCTTGATCACCTGCTTGTCGCCGGTGAAGGCTTTCACCAGATGGGTATAGGTTTTATAGCCAACGACTATTTCCGCCGCCTGTAATGCCTCAATGGCCTCCATCGTCATCATTGCCTGTGCACCAGGGCCTATTCCAATTACGCTTAACATCAGTGTGAAACTCCCAAAGTAATCGTGACGCCCTGTTCGCGCAGGGTTTCCCCTAATAGTTGTCCGTGGCTGAGCAGCCAGGCCGCCGGACCAGATACGCTCCCCACGCCGACGGTTTTTCTGACGAACGATGACGCGGGAAAATGATGCTCGTACTCACGCAGAGCATCAGCAGTAAAGGTTTCAAACGGCACGCGGCAGCAGGAGGCAAGTTGAATCAGCCCCTGTTCATGTTTCTTCTGCGTGACGCTGCCAATCGCTTTCAGGGCCAGTGGATCGAGCCGCTGCGCCTCAAGCTGGCGCGCCAGCAGCGCCGCCAGCAGCGGGAACGGCGTGTCGCGACGACAGCCAATCCCGGCGACGACCCGCTGCGGCACCAGTTTCCAGTGCGGTACGGCAATATCCGGCAGTTCGTTACGCAACGTGATGCAGATCAGCGCATCCAGTTCCGGAAGCTGATGCAGGTCCGAGACAGTGATAAACCCGCGCCGATCGCAATGACGGACATCTTCATCAAGCTCCTCATCCCACCACAGCCCGACGCGCTGATGGCTGACCAGCATCTGGTTGACGATTTTCACCGCCGCGCGGAAGTCGGTCATCCGCGCATTAAGCTGAAATGCCAGCGTATCCAGAGCCGCCATATTATTGATATCGGTCGCGGTGGTGATCACCGGATCGGCGCCCAGCATGCCTGCCAGATAACAGCTCAACGCATTAGCGCCGCCCGCATGGCCGGAAAGCAGGCTGATAACATGCTGACCGCGTTCATCAATCACTACCACCGCCGGGTCGCTGAACTTGTCGTTAACCAGCGGGGCCAGCACGCGTACCGCGATACCGGTCGCACCGATAAAAATCAGCGCCGAATAGCTGCTGAAAGCCTCGCGCGCGGCGTTGGCGAAACCATTTTCAAAGGGGGAAAACCCCTCTTCCAGCAGCTTCTCACTGGTAAAGCAGGTTAGCGGCAACATCGCCGCCAGCCGTTTCGCCAGGGTCACGCCACCGGGCGTCAGGCAGAAGAGAGCGATAGATTCAGGCTTTACGGTATTCATGGCTAAAGTCCGCTGCATAGAGTTTTGAGTAGTGATACTCCGCGCCCAGGAAATTCCCGACCAGAATGAGCGCCGTTTTACGGATACCCGCATCGCGCACTTTGTCGCTGATATCGGTCAATGTACCGCGCACGGTCTGGCTTTCCGGCCAGGTCGCTTTATAGATAACGGCAACTGGCGTAGTCGCCGGATAGCCGCCTTCAATCAGGCGCTCCGCCACCCGGTGAATGCGCTGCACGGAGAGATAAATGGCCATTGAGGTCCGGTGGCTGGCGAACGCTTCAAGCTGTTCTCGTTCCGGCACCGGCGTGCGCCCTTCAAGACGCGTAATGATCAGGCTCTGGGAGACCTCCGGAACCGTGTACTCGACCCCCAGTTCAGCCGCCGCGCCTAAAAAGGCGCTCACCCCCGGTACCACCTGCCAGTCGATACCGCGTTTGGTCAGCTCTTCGCCCTGTTCTCGTACCGAGCCGTACAGCGACACATCCCCGGTTTGTAAACGCACCACCGTTTTCCCGGCTTTTACGCCCGCTTCCATCAGGTCGACAATCTGTTGCAGATGCAGTTCGGCGCTGTCGTGACACTCAGCGCTTTCAGGGCAATACTCCAGCAGTTCGGTATTAATCAGTGACCCGGCATAAATCACTACCCGGGCCTGCTGCAACAATCGATAGCCCTTAAGCGTAATCAGCTCACGGTCGCCAGGCCCCGCGCCAACGAACCACACGCAACGCGGATCAAATGTCTCAGCCATGGTTTTCTTCCTTCTGACAGGCAATCACAAAAACAGGATTATTGGGTTTGAAGTAGTGTCCGCTGCCAAGTGCGGTCAGCGATGAGACGTTTAGCTGCAGGCAATCAACCCGTTTGATACCCCTCTGTTTCAGATAGTCGAGGGCTGCGTTCAGGTTTTCCTGCAAAATAAAGGTCATTACCAGACGGCCTCCGGGGTAGAGCTGCTGCCAGGACCAGTCAATCAGTTCCTCAAGCTGGCCGCCGCTGCCGCCCATAAAAATGGCGTCCGCCCGTTCAGTCATCACCATCGGTGCGTCTCCAGGCAGGATCTCAATGTTGCCGCAGGCGAAATGCTGACGGTTTTCGTCGAGCAGTTGCAAAGCTGCAGGGTTGCGTTCGATTGCCGTCACCTGTAGCGAGGGGAACTGTAGCGCCGCCTCAATCGATACGCTGCCGGTACCGGCGCCAATATCAATCAGGTGGCTTGCCCGGTGCAGATCAAGTCTGGCCAGCGCCAGCGCGCGAATGGCCTCTTTGGTCATCGGCACATTTTCGCCGCGCAGAAAAAGCTCATCTTTCATCGAGGATCACCACTGCGTTCATTTCATATTCGCCATCGACCTCACTGACCGGCAGCCAGTGGATCCGCTCGTTATTCATTGCCAGATTTTCGCCAATTACCATCCAGCGATACCCTTTGCCCCGCGCCATCAGTTGCGCAGCGATTTCGCGCGGTCCGCAGCGCCCGTCGGTCACCATCGCAACCTTGCGGTGGCGCGCCAGCTCATCAAAACAGACCTCTCGCCCGTGGCTGCTGGTCAGCCAGATATCATTCATATCGATTCCGGCGCGCGCGCACAGATATTGCACCGCGCTGATACCGGGAATAATGCGCACACGTTCGATGCCAAAATGGGCAATCAGCCGCGTGCCGATGCCGTAAAACAGCGGATCGCCGGAGGCCAGCACCACCACCTGCCGCTCTTCACGCTCGCCAAGCCACGCCAGCAATTCCGCGATATTGGCGCCCAACGCGAACTGCTCCCCATGAAACGCCGGGAACTGCTGCAAATGCCGCTTGCCGCCCACCAGCGCGTCCGCCGCGGCGACCGCTTCCTGCGCCGCAGGCGTCATCAGATGCAGGCCTGACGGGCCCATGCCGACGACCGTTAACATGAGAGCTCCCGCGCAATCTCAGCGACCGGGCGATTGCTGCCGAGCACGTTGTTATCAAAAGAGAACATGATGGCGTCGCAGGTGGGCGGCGTTCTGGTAAAACGCAGCATCTGCGTCACTCGCTGGCAAATGCGCTCCGCAAGATGGTTATAGATATGATGGAAACCGTATGCGTCGATATGCTCCATCGCCGCTTCGGTGGTATCGCATTCGCTCACCTGCCGCAGAAGTTCCAACGGCGCGCCCAGCAGCGCCAGGTGTGCGACTAACGTTTCCATCCGCGCATCGGCAATATGGCTGTGAGTATGAAAAATCCCGGCGGCAATTTTAATCAGCTTACCTGGGTGGCCGATCAGCACAATCTGGCGGAATCCCAGGCGTACCGCCTCTTCGATCATGTAGCCGACGAAGTTGCTCATGGTGACGACCACCTGAGCATCAATACCCATCTGCTCACGAACGAAACGCTCGCCGTGGTTGCCTGGCACCAGCACCACGCGATCCAGGCCCGCCGCACGCTTGATCTCCAGTTCCAGAGAAAGCGAACGCTTCCAGCTCTCCTCTGACATCGGCGTCACAATACCGGTGGTGCCGATAATTGATATGCCGCCTAAAATACCGAGCCGAGAGTTATAGGTTTTCTGCGCCCTTGCCTCGCCTTCCGGCGCGAATATTTCCACTTCTGCCCCGCGCGACGGGCCAATCGCTTCACGTACCGCCGACTCGATAGTATGGCGCGGGGTACGGTTAATCGCCGGGCTGCCGACAGGCAGACCAATCCCCTTGCGGGTTACGGTACCGACGCCCTCACCGCCGCGCAGCGTTATCTCTCCGGAATCATTGAGCGTCACGCGGGCGAAAATCAGCATCCCGTGAGTGGCGTCAACATCGTCGCCGCCGTCTTTGCGGATCGCGGCAATCGCCTGCTGCCCTTCGACGTGCGGCGACTCAACGTTAAGACACAGCGTCACGCCGGAGGGGGTAATGATCGAGACCTGGTGGATCAGGTGCTGGCGCATCACCATCAGCGCCGCGACCTTTGCCGCCGCCGTCGCGCAGGAGCCGGTGGTATAGCCTTTACGTAATGCCTTCCCGTTATGCCACACCGGGGAGTCAAAGGATTGTTCGCTCATCGCGCCCCCTGCTGGTGATATAGAATCGCGTTGACGATAGCGGCGGCGACGTTGCTGCCGCCTTTACGCCCCAGCGCGGCGATACCGGGCAAACCGCTCTGCGTAAGAGCCGCTTTCGACTCCGCCGCGCCGACAAAACCAACCGGCACGCCGATGACACCGTTGACCGCGACATCATGCTCAAGCAGGCGAAACAGCGCGGTGGGCGCATTGCCGAAAACAAAAACTTTCTCCCCTTCTTCGGCAACCGCGATATCCACCGCCGCCATCGAGCGGGTCATCCCCTGCGCTTTTGCCGCGGCCACCACACGCGGATCGCTGATATAGCAGCGGCACTCGCCGCCGGATTGAGCCAGCAGGGTTTTATTAATTCCCGACAGCGCCATGGTGGTGTCGGTATACAGAACGCAAGGCCGACTTAGCGCAGCGCTAAGGCGCTCAAGCACGTCAGGCGAAAACCACAGAATATCCAGCCAGTCAAAGTCGGCGGTGGTGTGAATTACCCGCTTGATAATGGCTTCATGCAATGGGCTGGCGAAGCGGTAGTCTGGCCGCGTTTCGGCAATAATCTCGCCAATAATGTCGAAGCTTTTCGCCTCAATCGCCTGCGGTTGCTGGATATAGTGCATTTATTTGTCCTCAGGCTACGCCGACCAGCCAGTATCGCACCGCCATAAACAATGCCAGCGCCAGGGTCGAAGCCACCCACATCAATCGAATCGTTCGGGAAATGTCATCTACGGAAATATCGCGCGTCGCGTCGCCGATCCACGGCTTCTCCACACGCTGACCAAAGTAATTGTTAGGGCCGCCCAGCCGGATACCGAGCGCCCCGGCGACAGAGGCTTCCGACCAGCCGCAGTTCGGGCTGCTATGGTTATAGCGGTCGCGCCAGCCAATCTGGAGTGCGCGGCCACCTGCTTCGCGGCAGAGGAAAGCGGCGATGCCGATCAGCAGCCAGCTCAGTCGGGCGGGGATAAAATTTGCGACATCATCGAGGCGGGCGCTGACCATGCCGATGGCGCGGTATTTTTCATGCTTATAACCAACCATTGAGTCAAGGGTATTGATCGCTTTATAGGCCATCGCCAGCGGCGCGCCGCCCAGCAGCAGGAAGAAAAGCGGCGCGATAATACCGTCGACGGTATTTTCCGCCACCGTCTCCACCACCGCGCGATTAATTTGCGGCGGCTGGAGCTGCGAGGTGTCGCGCCCGACAATCCATGAAAGCTTGATACGGCTTGCGGCCAAATCGCCCGCGCGCAACGGGCGCTCGACCTCCCTCGCCGACTGCGCCAGGCAGCGTCCGGCCAGCACGGTAAAAATCATCCACACCTCAACCGCCCAGCCAAACCACGGATGGATCATCTGCGCCAGCGTCAATACCCCCCAGGAAACACCCCATGTCAGCCCGACCACCACCAGACACATCACTCCGCCGCCAATACGTAAGGCAAAATCGCTACGGCAGCAACGGCGCACGGCGCGCTGAACGATGGCGATAAGGTTGCCCGTCCAGCGCACCGGATGCGGCCAGCTCTGCGGATCGCCGATAATAAAATCGAGGATCCAGGCAACGCACCAGGCCAGCAACGTCATAGAACGCTCCTTGCGGTAGCCAGCCAGTGGTTGAGCATGGTGGGACGCTGGGCAAAATGCAGGTGCAAATAGCTGGCGAACGTGTTTCCAACCTGCCAGCCGCCTGTCCACTGCCGGAGCGTCATGCCATCGCGAACCTTGCGGCAGGCCAGCGCCGCCGGCGTTTCCGGGATAAAATCCGAATAGTGGAACTCATGCCCGCGCAGGATTTCGCCGGGTGCCGCCAGCAGCGTTTGCCACATTGCCCGGGCCTCGCAGTAGCCAAAGCGGGTAAGCCGCTTGCCCATCTTGCTATGGCCGGGAATGAGATTAACCATTGAATACATTTCCCCGCTGGCGTCTTCAAGGGTGCTGCCGAGATACATCAGACCGCCGCATTCAGCATAGATAGCGACGCCGCGCCGATGCGCCGCCCGCAGTTGCTCCAGCATTGGTCTATTCGCCGCCAGCGCGGCGGCATGAATTTCAGGGTATCCACCGCCGAGCCAAATCATCTGGCACGACGGAAGCTGGCTATCGTGCAGCGGACTAAAGCGCACAATATTGACGCCACAGCGTTCAAGCAGCGTGAGGTTATCCGGGTAATAAAAGTTGAAGGCTTCATCCTCAGCCAGCGCCAGAGTCAAGCCCGTTCCGGCTTCAGGCGACGGCAGTTCCGGCCACTCGCCGGTGGGTAGAGCGGAGAGCTGGCTGAGATCGAGAAGCCGTTCAATGTCCAGGGTTCGCCCCAGCGTCCAGGCAAAATCGCGCCACGCCTGCTGATTAATCAGAGATTCGCGGGCAGTGACCAGCCCCAGATGCCGTTCGGGCAGTTCGACGCCCTCCACCCGCGGCACATAGCCGAGAACGGGCAGCGCGCAATAGCGCTCGATGGCGCTTTTCAGCAATTGATAATGGGTTTCGCTATTGACGCGATTGACAATAACGCCAGCAATATTAAGAGTGGGATCAAAATGCTGAAACCCCATCACCGTGGCAGCGATGGAGGTGGAAACCGCTTTGCCATCGACCAGTAAAATCACCGGGCATCCAAGCTGCTTAGCCATCGCAGCGCTACTGCAGTCGTTCGGGTCGCTGCCGAAGCCGTCATAAAGCCCCATCACGCCTTCGATTACCGCAATATCCGCCTGCCGCATCTGTTCACAAAACAGCGCGTTGAGAACCGGTTCCGGGAGCATAAAGCTGTCGAGATTGCGGGAAGGGATACCGCTGACGGCGGTATGCCAGCCGGTATCAAGATAATCCGGGCCGACTTTACAGGGCAGAACCCGCATTCCACGCTGCTTTAACAGGCTGAGCAAACCGAGCGTGATCGTAGTTTTCCCACATCCGCTGCTGGTTCCTGCGAGAATAAATGCGTGTTGCCTGGCCGCCATACCCCGATCCTGTACAAAGTGGTAGGGCTGCGTGCATCCCCGGTCTTTCGACCGTACGCATCTGAGCAACCCACTTCCCACCGAAGTTGTTGGTTATCACCGACAGGCAGGTCTTCTGGCTTAGCGTCGTCCTCTCCCATCCTTCCCAATCTCGCGATCAGTGGTTTATACCTGCCACACTTCACGTTGTATGCGCTTTGGCTTCTGCATGGCAGGCCTCATTGATGAGGCACGCCGTTATGAAACCGGGCAAACACTGTGCAAAACGGTTAACCGTTTTCCCTACAACGAGAGCGAATCAGCGTATATATGGGTTCGTCAGCATCACAGCAGCGGGGGCTGCGGGGGATTTCCACCCCCTTCCCTGGCGCCTGTCAGTTTAATCCGTCATGATTCGAGGCGGATTGAACATCGCGCGAATCATTGCCGGAACATCTTGCGGAAGCAGAATGGCTCCCGCCGCGTTTAATTGCATCGGCAGTTTGATTGCTCTACCGATGGTGCGAAAAAAAATTCCTCTGACAACACTCTATCTGATCAAATAAATAAAAACTGGTGCAGCTTATCGCGCGCTCATTATTATTTTGTTGCGCTATGACAATTTATTGCTCTGAATGAGATTTTTTCATTTTATAATGAGCCAGATACAGAGAGATAGCAAAAATCGGCAATAACAAAATATTGCCATTTAAAATGGCTCAGTTTGTGATCTGGCATTAATTTGCTGGCGATAAGCCTGCGGGGTCACCTGATAGGCCTGACGAAAAACTTTGCAAAAATAGCTGGTTTGCGAAAAACCTAAATTCCGCGCAATGCTGGCGATACTCCAGTCGCTGTGACACAGCAGCTCTTTGGCGCTCACCATCCGCTGATGGTTAACCCAGGCATTAAAGCCAATCCCCTGATATTTTTTGAACAGCTTACTGAAGTAGTAGGGGCTGAGATACACGTGAGCGGCCACGTCCTCAAGACGCAGCTCATCTGAAAGATGAGCATCAATATAGCGCAGCGCCTTCTTCATTTTACTGTCGTGAGGGCTGGCGACCCGGCCGGCGCGCGCGGGTTCAGGCTGCTGCGGATTATCTTTAATCACCACGAAATTAAGTTGTTTTTTAAGGCAGTTTTCTACAATCAGCTTCAGTAAATCAGCGGAAGCAATCACCCTTGAGTAGTCCATCTCCGGTACGTCGCGGAATGCTTTAACCAGTTCCGGCTCGGCCTTCCAGCGGTTGTCCACGTTCAGAATATCGACCAGTTCAACATCGTTACTTAAACGAACCTGCCCGCACAGAACAAACCCCACAAGATGCCCGGCGATCACCAGAGGGATGGAAAAATCCGTTAGCCCGGCGTGACAACGGTAGATACAGAGCTGATCGGTTTTTGAGGCCTCAAGGCCGCCGCAACGGTCGCTCATCCGACAGCGAGCGCTGAGCTGAGGGTGCTGACGCATGAGCTGGCAGAAAGGAGTAAAATTAAATAATTCAGAGATTTCATCACCGTGAATATTGACCACCACAACCGCCAGACTCGTGGCCTGGGCAAAATCCTGTGCGATTTTATTAATGAGTTCTGAGTTCAATGTACTCGCAGAAATCATGATAAAACCTCTCAGTTAATTTTTTGTTATAAACAAAACATTTCTTTAATATTTTTTCCCTTTCATCATCATTTACCGGCAACGATAAAAGAATAATACGATAGCAAAAGTCCCCCATCCGTGGGAGACGTTTTTGGCCAGTTCGTGATACCGGTTCATGAAAATTTTCGGCTATTTCAACGGATACATTACTCCTCTAATTTGCAGGTATTACACGGTAAATTATTGCCAATCAGATAACGATAGATAGCCGCGCCCAGACAGGCGCCGATTAATGGCGCAATAATCGGCACAATAAAGTAGGGAATATCCCTTCCACCGGTCATCGCGATATCACCCCAACCAGCCATCCATGTAAACAGTTTCGGTCCAAAATCGCGCGCAGGATTCATTGCAAATCCCGTCAGCGGCCCGGTGGCAGCACCAATAACCGCCACCAGAATGCCGATCAGCAAGGGGGCCAGAGGCCCTTTCGGCACGCCGTTACCGTCGTCGGTCAGCGCCATTATCATCCCCATCAACATAGAAGTGATCACCACTTCAACCAGCGCGGCATGCCAGACGCTCAGCGACGCCGCAGGGTACGTGCTGAAAATGCTCGCCAGTTGTAGACTTTCTACGCTACCGCGTACAATATGGTGCGTCGCTTCAAACTCAGTAAACACCGTGCTGTAAAGCATATAGGCCAGCACCGCGCCGCCAAAGGCGCCCGCGACCTGTGAAACAATATAGGGGAACACTTTGCGTCCCGGAAAACAGGCAAATAACCATAACGCGACGGTCACAGCCGGGTTGAGATGCGCGCCCGATATCCCCGAAGTCAGATACACGGCAAGCGAGATCCCCAGCCCCCAAATAATGCAAATCTCCCACAGTCCGAGGCTTGCTCCCGCCACCTTCAACGCGCACAGGCAGCCGATACCGAAAAACAAAAACAGCCCGGTGCCCAGAAACTCGGCGGTACATTGCGCTTTTAATGAATCGTTCATTGTGACACCTTCTTAGCAGGGTTCGTGTCCTGACCAGCCAACATCCTGCTGGCAGTAGAGTACAACCATCATCACTATATGAACTCCCTTCAGCAAATTATTGGCAACCTGCTGGAAGGGCCTCCGGAAAATTCAGGCAGCAATAACAAATTATTGCTATTAAATAAGCGTGGACCGCATGATTCACTCATGTTTTTTGCCATAACGCCGCTTACATTGGCATGTAAAAATATTGCTGCAATCAACTCACCATTTTCCAATCAGCATCACAAATCAACTTTCTCGCATAGCAGACAAAATTAAAATCGTCATGAACAAATTTGTAAATATGGAATATGAAAAACGAAATATTCATATTTAAATAAATAAAAAATATACTAAATATCAACTTGATATAATTCAATGCAGCAATTTTATACTATTAAAAAACCACTATTTTTTCGCCATCAAATTCAACTCAGCCATTCTTTTTCTTCACATCTTCTTATAGTTCCAACTATCGGAACACTCCATGCGAGGTCTTTATGCAACAAGAAGCATTAGGAATGGTAGAAACCAAGGGCTTAACCGCAGCCATAGAGGCCGCAGACGCAATGGTGAAGTCAGCCAATGTGATGTTAGTCGGCTACGAAAAAATTGGCTCCGGTCTGGTGACGGTAATTGTTCGCGGGGACGTTGGCGCAGTAAAAGCGGCAACCGACTCAGGCGCCGCCGCCGCGCGCAACGTGGGTGAAGTGAAAGCCGTACACGTCATCCCACGCCCTCATACCGACGTAGAAAAAATCTTACCGAAGGGAATTAGCCAATGAGCAGCAATGAACTGGTGGAACAGATCATGGCGCAGGTAATTGCCCGTGTGGCAACACCGGAACAAACGGCCATTCCTGAAGAAACCCACCCAACACGAGAGACGGCTATGGCAGAAAAAAGCTGCAGTTTAACGGAATTTGTCGGCACCGCCATTGGCGACACCGTCGGTCTGGTGATCGCTAATGTGGACAGCGCCTTACTGGAAGCGATGAAGCTGGAAAAACGCTACCGCTCCATCGGCATTCTCGGCGCGCGCACTGGCGCAGGCCCGCACATTATGGCTGCCGATGAGGCGGTAAAAGCCACCAACACCGAAGTGGTCAGCATTGAACTTCCCCGCGATACCAAAGGCGGCGCAGGCCACGGCTCGCTGATTATTTTAGGCGGCAATGATGTTTCGGACGTGAAGCGCGGTATCGAAGTCGCGCTGAAAGAACTCGACCGCACTTTTGGCGATGTATACGCCAATGAAGCCGGACATATCGAGCTGCAATACACCGCCCGCGCCAGCTACGCGCTGGAAAAGGCCTTTGGCGCGCCGATTGGCCGTGCCTGCGGTGTGATTGTCGGCGCGCCCGCTTCCATTGGCGTGTTGATGGCGGATACCGCCCTGAAATCCGCCAATGTTGAAGTGGTCGCTTACAGCTCACCGGCGCACGGCACGAGCTTCAGCAACGAAGCCATTCTGGTGATTTCCGGCGACTCCGGCGCGGTGCGTCAGGCGGTTAGCTCCGCCCGCGAAATCGGCAAAACTGTCCTTGCGACCCTTGGTGATGAACCGAAAAACGATCGCCCGTCCTATATCTGATACTTACGAGGCTGATTCATGAGATCGAAAAGATTTGAAGCACTGGCGAAACGCCCTGTGAATCAGGACGGCTTTGTTAAGGAGTGGATCGAGGAAGGCTTTATTGCAATGGAAAGCCCGAACGACCCAAAACCGTCGATTAAAATCGTTAACGGCGCGGTCACTGAGCTGGATGGAAAACCCGTTAGCAAATTTGACCTGATTGACCACTTTATCGCCCGCTACGGCATCAACCTGAAGCGCGCCGAAGAAGTGATGGCGATGGATTCGGTCAAACTGGCGAATATGCTGTGTGACCCCAACATACAGCGTAGCGAAATCGTACCGCTGACTACCGCGATGACGCCGGCGAAAATTGTTGAAGTCGTGTCGCATATGAACGTTGTTGAGATGATGATGGCGATGCAGAAAATGCGCGCACGCCGCACGCCGTCTCAGCAGGCGCACGTCACCAACGTGAAAGACAACCCGGTTCAGATTGCCGCCGATGCCGCCGAAGGCGCGTGGCGGGGGTTTGATGAGCAAGAGACAACGGTTGCGGTCGCGCGCTACGCCCCGTTCAATGCTATCGCGCTGCTGGTGGGCTCCCAGGTCGGTCGTCCAGGTGTATTAACGCAGTGTTCACTGGAGGAAGCCACCGAACTGAAGCTCGGTATGCTGGGTCACACCTGTTACGCCGAAACCATTTCCGTCTATGGTACTGAACCGGTCTTTACCGATGGCGACGATACGCCCTGGTCAAAAGGTTTCCTCGCCTCTTCTTATGCCTCCCGCGGCCTGAAAATGCGCTTCACTTCCGGCTCCGGTTCCGAAGTGCAGATGGGCTATGCCGAAGGCAAATCCATGCTCTATCTGGAAGCCCGCTGTATCTACATCACCAAAGCCGCAGGCGTTCAGGGCCTACAGAACGGTTCTGTCAGCTGCATCGGCGTTCCTTCTGCCGTGCCGTCAGGCATTCGCGCCGTACTGGCGGAAAACCTGATCTGCTCCGCGCTGGATCTGGAATGCGCCTCCAGTAACGACCAGACCTTCACCCACTCCGATATGCGCCGTACCGCACGCCTGCTGATGCAGTTCCTGCCGGGCACCGACTTTATCTCCTCCGGTTACTCCGCCGTACCGAACTACGACAACATGTTCGCCGGTTCTAACGAAGATGCCGAAGACTTTGACGACTACAACGTAATCCAGCGTGACCTGAAAGTGGACGGCGGTCTGCGTCCAGTCCGCGAAGAAGATGTTATCGCCATCCGTAATAAAGCCGCTCGCGCCCTGCAGGCCGTGTTTGCCGGAATGGGGCTGCCGCCGATTACCGATGAAGAAGTTGAAGCCGCAACCTACGCCCACGGTTCGAAGGATATGCCAGAACGCAACATCGTCGAAGACATCAAGTTCGCCCAGGAAATTATCAATAAAAACCGTAACGGTCTGGAAGTGGTGAAAGCGCTGGCGCAGGGCGGATTCCCTGACGTTGCCCAGGACATGCTCAATATCCAGAAAGCCAAGCTGACCGGCGACTATCTGCACACCTCCGCCATTATCGTCGGCGACGGACAAGTGCTCTCTGCGGTTAACGACGTCAACGACTACGCCGGTCCGGCAACGGGTTATCGCCTGCAGGGCGAACGCTGGGAAGAGATTAAAAACATCCCTGGCGCGCTTGATCCCAACGAGATTGATTAAGGGGTGAGAAATGGAAATTAATGAAAAATTGCTGCGCCAGATAATTGAAGACGTGCTCAGCGAGATGAAGGGCAGCGATAAACCCGTCTCGTTTAATGCGCCAGCGGCAGCAAACTCACCGCAAGGTGACAGTTTTCTGACGGAAATTGGCGAGGCCAAACAGGGGACACAACAAGATGAAGTGATTATTGCCGTCGGCCCGGCGTTCGGCCTGTCGCAAACCGTGAACATCGTTGGCCTGCCGCATAAAAGCATTTTGCGCGAATTGATTGCCGGTATCGAAGAAGAAGGCATTAAGGCGCGCGTCATTCGCTGTTTTAAATCTTCTGACGTGGCGTTTGTCGCCGTTGAGGGCAATCGCCTGAGCGGTTCAGGCATCTCCATCGGCATCCAGTCGAAAGGCACCACGGTAATCCATCAACAGGGGCTACCGCCGCTCTCTAATCTGGAGTTATTCCCCCAGGCGCCGCTGCTGACGCTGGAAACCTACCGTCAGATTGGTAAAAACGCCGCTCGCTATGCGAAACGTGAATCACCGCAGCCGGTCCCAACGCTGAATGACCAGATGGCGCGCCCGAAGTACCAGGCGAAATCCGCCATTCTGCACATTAAAGAGACGAAGTATGTCGTGACAGGCAAAAACCCGCAGGAACTGCGCGTGGCGCTTTGATAAAGGATAACCCCATGAATACCGACGCAATTGAATCAATGGTTCGCGACGTCTTGAGCCGTATGAACAGCCTGCAGGGGGAAACATCAGCGTCAACCCTGCCCCCGACAGAAAGCGGCACGGTCCGTAACGCTAAGGTCAGCGACTATCCGCTGGCCAATAAGCATCCGGAATGGGTGAAAACCGCCACCAATAAAACGCTGGACGACTTCACGCTGGAAAACGTGCTGAGCAATAAAGTCACCGCGCAGGATATGCGTATTACTCCGGAAACCCTGCGTTTACAGGCGTCTATCGCCAAAGATGCAGGCCGCGACCGGCTGGCAATGAACTTTGAGCGTGCCGCCGAACTGACCGCCGTACCGGATGATCGCATTCTTGAAATCTATAACGCTCTGCGTCCGTACCGTTCCACGAAAGAAGAGCTTCTCGCCATCGCCGACGATCTCGAAAACCGTTATCAGGCAAAGATTTGCGCAGCTTTCGTGCGTGAAGCGGCGGTGCTGTACGTCGAGCGTAAAAAACTTAAAGGCGACGATTAACATCAGGGATATACGATGCGATATATAGCTGGCATTGATATAGGTAACTCATCAACAGAAGTCGCGCTGGCGACTCAGGATGAGGCTGGCGTACTGACGATAACGCACAGTGCGCTGGCGGAAACCACCGGCATCAAAGGCACGTTGCGTAACGTGTTCGGCATTAAGGAAGCGCTCTCTCTCGTCACGCAGCGCGCCGGGATCAATGTCAGCGATATTTCACTCATTCGCATTAATGAAGCCACGCCGGTGATTGGCGATGTGGCGATGGAAACCATTACCGAAACCATCATCACCGAATCGACAATGATTGGCCATAACCCGAAAACGCCAGGCGGCGCGGGGCTTGGCGTAGGTATCACCATTACACCAGAGGAGCTGTTAACGCGCGCGGCGGATACGCCCTATATCCTCGTGGTGTCATCGACGTTCGATTTCGCCGATGTCGCCAATATGATTAACGCCTCCGCGCGCGCTGGATATCAAATCACCGGCGTCATTTTGCAGCGTGACGACGGCGTGCTGGTCAGCAACCGGCTGGAAAAACCGCTGCCCATTGTCGATGAAGTGCTCTACATCGACCGAATTCCACTGGGTATGCTGGCAGCGATTGAAGTCGCCGTTCCGGGGAAAATTATCGAAACCCTCTCCAATCCTTACGGTATCGCTACCGTATTTAACCTCAACGCCGATGAGACCAAAAACATCGTACCGATGGCGCGCGCCCTGATCGGCAACCGTTCCGCCGTAGTGGTCAAAACCCCCTCCGGCGACGTCAAAGCGCGGGCGATACCGGCTGGTAATCTGGAACTGTTGTCGCAAGGCAGAACCGTGCGTGTGGATGTTGCCGCCGGTGCCGACGCCATCATGAGAGCGGTTGAAGGTTGCAGTAAGCTGGATAACGTCACTGGTGAAGCGGGGACCAATATCGGCGGCATGCTGGAGCATGTGCGCCAGACCATGGCTGAACTGACGAATAAACCCAGCAGCGAAATTTTCATTCAGGATCTGCTGGCTGTCGATACGTCGGTACCGGTCAGCGTCACCGGCGGCCTTGCCGGGGAGTTCTCGCTGGAACAGGCCGTCGGCATCGCCTCAATGGTGAAATCAGATCGTCTGCAGATGGCGCTGATTGCCCGCGAAATTGAGCAAAAACTCAATATTGATGTGCAGATCGGCGGCGCAGAGGCTGAGGCCGCCATTCTGGGCGCGCTGACGACGCCGGGCACAACCCGACCACTGGCGATTCTTGATCTCGGCGCAGGCTCCACCGATGCCTCAATTATTACCCCAAAAGGCGACATCACCGCCACTCATCTCGCCGGGGCTGGCGACATGGTCACCATGATCATTGCCCGTGAACTGGGTCTGGAAGATCGCTATCTGGCGGAAGAGATTAAGAAATACCCGCTGGCCAAAGTGGAAAGCCTGTTCCATTTACGTCACGAGGACGGCAGCGTGCAGTTCTTCCCGACGCCGCTGGCTCCCGCCGTATTCGCTCGCGTCTGCGTGGTGAAACCGGACGAACTGGTTCCATTACCCGGCGATTTAGCGCTGGAAAAAGTGCGCGCCATTCGCCGTAGCGCCAAAGAACGCGTCTTTGTCACTAACGCGCTGCGCGCCCTGCGTCAGGTCAGCCCGACCGGCAACATCCGCGATATTCCTTTCGTGGTGCTGGTTGGCGGCTCGTCGCTGGATTTTGAAATCCCGCAACTGGTCACCGATGCGCTGGCGCACTACCGGCTGGTGGCCGGGCGGGGAAATATTCGCGGCACAGAAGGCCCGAGAAATGCGGTCGCCACCGGGCTGATTCTCTCCTGGCATAAGGAGTTTGCTCATGGACAGTAATCCCGGCGTTCCGGCAATCGTCATTATCGCCATCGGCGACTGTATCAACCTCTGGAACGAAGTGCTGCTGGGCATTGAAGAGGAAGGTATTCCTTTCCGGATCCAGCGCGCCGTTGCCGGAGAGGTGGTTGATAACGCCTGGCAGGCGGCACGTTGCTCCCCGCTGCTGGTGGGCATTGCCTGCGATCGGCACTCGCTGGCCGTGCACTACAAGAATTTACCCGCATCCGCGCCGCTTTTTACGCTGATGCTTAATCAGGACAGTCAGGCCCAACGCAATACCGGTAATAACGCGGCACGGCTGGTCAAAGGGATCCCTTTTCGGGATCTCCATGCTTAAACACAGGAGAACAGCAGAATGAACAACGCACTGGGACTGGTTGAAACAAAAGGCCTGGTTGGCGCGATTGAAGCCGCCGATGCGATGGTGAAATCCGCCAACGTGCAACTGGTGGGTTACGAAAAAATTGGCTCTGGCCTGGTTACCGTGATGGTTCGCGGCGATGTCGGCGCGGTAAAAGCAGCGGTGGATGCAGGCAGCGCGGCGGCAAGCGTGGTTGGCGAGGTGAAATCCTGCCACGTTATTCCGCGTCCACACAGCGATGTTGAGGCCATTTTACCGAAATCCGCCTGATCGATGGCGAATAAGGAGCACTGCGTGAAGCAATCACTGGGATTACTTGAAGTTTGTGGTCTGGCACTGGCTATCAGCTGCGCCGATATCATGGCGAAATCCGCTTCTATCACGCTGCTCGCCCTCGAAAAGACCAATGGCTCAGGCTGGATGGTGATTAAAATTACCGGTGATGTCGCCTCCGTGCAGGCGGCCATCACCACCGGAGTGCATTTTGCCGAACGGCAAAATGGCCTGGTGGCCCACAACGTTATCGCCAGGCCCGGAGAAGGGATCCTGCCCGCAGCCCCGCCTCCTCCGCCCGCTATGGAGCCTGAAGCAACGGCGTCAGAGACGGTTGATGTCGTTTCTGAAACGCCAGTAGACACGTTTGTAGAAGCACCAGTAGAAGAGGCGCCACAGAAATCATCGCTGGTCAGTTGCAACCTGTGTCTGGACCCAAAATGTCCGCGCCAGAAGGGCGAGTCTCGTTCGCTTTGCATTCACTCAGGTAAGCGAGGTGAAGCGTAATGGATAAAGAACTTCTGCTATCAACGGTCAGTAAAGTCCTCGATGAGATGCGTCAGCGGCCTATTCCGCTGGGCGTATCCAATCGCCATATTCACCTGTCGGAGCAGGATTACCAACGGTTGTTTCCCGGTCACCCTATCAGCGAGAAAAAAGCGCTGTTGCAGCCGGGGCAATATGCCGCGGAACAAACCGTCACCCTGGTAGGGCCGAAGGGGCAGATTAAGAATGTCCGCCTGCTCGGCCCGCTACGTTCGGTAAGCCAGGTGGAAATATCGCGTACCGACGCCAGAACGCTGGGGATTGCGGCGCCGCTGCGAATGTCCGGCAACCTGAAGGGAACGCCGGGCATTCGTCTGGTCAGCCCTTATGCCGAACTGGAATTATCCTCTGGAGTCATCGTCGCCCAACGACATATTCATATGTCGCCGCTCGATGCCCTGATCCTGCGAGTTTCTCACGGCGATAAGGTTTCTGTGGCTATAGAAGGCGACGAGCGCGGGCTTGTTTTCAACAACGTGGTGATTCGTGTTTCACCGAATATGCGGCTTGAAATGCACATTGATACCGATGAAGCCAACGCCGCAGGTGCCGATAACCCGCAGGCCTTTGTCAGGCTGGCAGACCCGCGATGAACGGCGAAATTCTGCAGCGCGTTATTGAGGAGATCGTCTCCCGGCTGCAGCGCCGCGCCCGGAGCACGGCGACGCTCAGCGTCGCGCAGCTTCGTGATGCCGACTGCCGAAGCCTGTTCTGTCAGCATGCGTCGTTGCGCATCCTGCTCGTTGACCTGCCGCTTCTGGGCCAGCTTGCGGATGATGAAACCGATGACCCCGTCGCGCGGAAAATTCACGACGCGATGGCTTTCGGCATTCGCGTGCAGATTACTCTGCACAGCCAGCTGTTACAGGCTATCCCGGTAAAAAAACTGGCTCGCCTGCCGGTTCAGTTCAGCGATGAACGCGGTCTACCGTTAATTCTGCATGCCGGTTCGCTACTGAGCTATCGCGACGTCGCGCGACTGGACAAAGGACGTCTGCTGCTCCGACGCCAGTGCATAGTGACCGCTCTGGCGCGTGAAACGGCAAACGCGCGGAATATTCAATTAATAAAGCAGGAGTAAATCATGCATCTGGCACGAGTCACAGGCGCGGTTGTCTCCACGCAAAAATCCGCTTCCCTGATCGGGAAAAAACTGCTGCTGGTGCGTCGGGTTAGCGCCGACGGAGAACTCCCTGCCTCGCCTGCGTCCGGCGATGAAGTCGCCGTTGACTCGGTGGGCGCGGGGATTGGCGAACTGGTGCTGCTCAGCAGCGGCTCCAGCGCCAGACATGTTTTTCCTGGACCAAATCAGGCTATCGACCTCGCCGTTGTAGGCATTGTCGATACGCTTTCGCGTTAAGGGGCGATTATGGCGATTTATACCCGTACAGGTGACGCAGGCACCACATCACTCTTTACCGGCCAACGGGTGAGCAAAACGCACCCGCGAGTTGAAGCCTACGGCACGCTGGATGAGCTGAACGCCGCGCTGAGCCTGTGCGTCTGCTCCGTCGCGGATGCAAACCACCGCGCCCTACTTGAAGCCATCCAGCAGCAAATTTTTTGGTTTAGCGCAGAGCTGGCCAGTGACAGCGAGCAGCCGTCGCCGAAACAGCGTTATATCAGTAGCGAAGAGATCGCCGCTCTGGAAGCCGCCATCGATCGGGCAATGGCCCGCGTCGACCCCCTGCACAGCTTTATTTTACCCGGCCGCTGCGAAGCCGCCAGCCGCCTGCATTTCGCCCGCACACTGGCCCGCCGGGCCGAACGTCGGCTGGTTGAGCTGGCGGCCGAAGTCAATGTGCGCCAGGTGCTGATGGGCTATATCAACCGCTTATCCGACTGTCTGTACGCTCTGGCCCGCGCCGAAGATAGCGATGCTCACCAGAACGACATCATCCGTGAAGTCAGCAAGCGTTATCTGGCCGCCAGCCAGCCAGCCCCCTGCCAGGAGACGACACCTGTGTGCCTATCATTCCATGATTTGCACCAGCTTATCCGCGCAGCCGTTGAACGCGCGCAGCTGCTGCAGATTCCAGTAGTTATCAGCATCGTTGACGCGCACGGTACGGAAACCGTGACCTGGAGAATGCCGGATGCCCTGCTGGCCAGCAGCGAACTGGCGCCGAAAAAGGCCTGGACTGCAGTCGCAATGAAAAAGGCGACCCATGAACTGAGCGACGTCGTACAGCCCGGCGCCGCGCTTTATGGTCTGGAAAGCCATTTACAAGGGAAAGTGGTCACCTTTGGCGGCGGTTACGCCCTCTGGCGCAACGGCCAGTTGATTGGGGGTCTTGGTATCAGCGGCGGCAGCGTTGAGCAAGACATGGATATAGCACAGAGCGCCATCGCGGCCATTAACGTGGGAACTCATCAATGAATACTTCCGAACTCGAAACCCTTATTCGCACGATTATCAGCGAACAATTAACGCCAGCGCACACGCCGGGCCAGATTCAGGGCAAAGGAATTTTCCCGTCCGTCGACGAGGCTATCGACGCCGCGCACCAGGCATTCCTGCGTTATCAGCAGTGCCCGCTGAAAACCCGCAGTGCCATCATCAGCGCCATCCGTCAGGAGCTGACGCCGCATCTGACCGCGCTGGCGGAAGAGAGCGCCAGTGAAACCGGGATGGGCAACAAAGAAGATAAATTCCTCAAAAATAAGGCCGCGCTGGACAACACGCCAGGCGTAGAAGATCTCACCACCACCGCGCTGACCGGCGATGGCGGCATGGTGCTATTTGAGTACTCGCCGTTTGGCGTCATCGGGTCGGTCGCGCCGAGCACCAACCCGACAGAAACCATCATTAATAACAGTATCAGCATGCTGGCGGCAGGCAACAGCGTCTACTTTAGCCCGCATCCGGGGGCAAAAAAGGTCTCCCTCAAGCTGATTAGTATGATTGAAGAGATTGCCTTCCGCTGCTGCGGCATCCGCAATCTGCTGGTCACCGTGGCGGAACCGACTTTCGAAGCCACCCAGCAGATGATGGCCCATCCACGGATCGCCGTTCTGGCTATTACCGGCGGCCCCGGTATTGTGGCAATGGGCATGAAGAGCGGGAAGAAAGTGATTGGCGCAGGTGCAGGCAACCCGCCCTGTATTGTGGATGAAACCGCCGACCTGGTGAAAGCGGCGGAAGATATCATTAACGGCGCCTCATTTGATTACAACCTGCCCTGCATTGCCGAAAAAAGCCTGATTGTGGTGGAGAGCATCGCCGAACGTCTGGTACAGCAAATGCAAACTTTCGGCGCGCTGCTGTTGAGCCCTGCGGATACCGACAAACTCCGCGCCGCCTGCCTGCCAGAGGGCCAGGCCAATAAAAAGCTGGTCGGGAAGAGCCCTTCAGCGATGCTGGAAGCTGCCGGGCTCGCCGTCCCGGCTAAAGCGCCGCGTCTGCTGATTGCGCTGGTGAACGCCGACGATCCGTGGGTTACCAGCGAACAACTGATGCCAATGCTGCCGATAGTGAAAGTCAGCGACTTCGATAGCGCGCTGGCGCTGGCGCTGAAGGTCGAAGAGGGCCTGCATCATACCGCGATCATGCACTCGCAGAACGTGTCGCGCCTGAACCTCGCGGCCCGCACGTTGCAAACCTCGATATTCGTCAAAAACGGCCCCTCTTATGCCGGGATCGGCGTCGGCGGCGAAGGCTTTACGACCTTCACAATCGCCACGCCAACCGGCGAAGGAACAACATCGGCGCGCACCTTTGCCCGCTCCCGGCGCTGCGTGTTGACCAACGGTTTTTCTATCCGCTAATTGAGGCTGTAATGAATACTTTCGCACTACAAACGCGGTTGTACAGCGGTCAGGGAAGTCTGGCGGTACTCAAGCGCTTTACCAACAAACATATCTGGATAATCTGCGATGGATTTCTTGCCCGTTCGCCGCTACTGGAAACCCTGCGCGACGCGCTACCCGCAGATAACCGCATCAGCGTTTTTAGCGAAATAACGCCTGACCCCACTATCCATACCGTAGTGCAGGGCATTGCGCAGATGCAGGCCCTGCATCCGCAGGTGGTGATTGGTTTCGGCGGCGGTTCGGCAATGGATGCGGCGAAAGCGATCGTCTGGTTCAGCAAGCGGTCCGGCATTGACATCGAAACCTGCGTGGCGATACCCACCACCAGCGGTACCGGCTCGGAAGTGACCAGCGCTTGCGTGATTAGCGACCCGGATAAAGGTATCAAGTACCCGCTATTCCACAATGCGCTGTACCCGGATATGGCGATCCTCGACCCGGAACTGGTAGTCAGCGTGCCGCCGCAAATTACGGCGAATACCGGAATGGATGTCCTGACCCACGCCCTGGAAGCCTGTGTCTCGCCGCAGGCCAGCGATTTTACCGATGCGCTGGCGGAAAAAGCCGCCAGGCTGGTGTTCCAGTATCTGCCCACCGCAGTGGAAAAAGGCGACTGCGTAGCGACGCGGGGAAAAATGCACAACGCCTCAACCCTCGCAGGAATGGCGTTCAGTCAGGCGGGACTGGGGCTTAATCACGCTCTGGCCCACCAGCTCGGCGGGCAGTTTCATCTGCCGCACGGGCTGGCTAACGCGCTGCTGTTAACCACGGTTATCCGCTTTAACGCCGGCGATCCTCGCGCCGCCAAACGCTACGTGCGGCTGGCTAAAGCCTGTGGTTTTTGCCCGGCCGAAACCAATGACATCGCGGCGATAAACGCCCTGATTAAGCAAATCGAACAACTCAAACAGCGCTGCGCGATCCCCTCACTGGCCGTCGCGCTCAAACAAGGGCGATCACAATTTTCCGCGCACATTCCGGCAATGGTACAGGCTGCGCTGGCTGACGTCACATTACGCACTAACCCGCGTCCGGCCAGCGCCGGGGAAATCCAGGAACTGCTGGAGGAACTGCTATGAGTACCGCTGCCAATGTCGTCGAAACGCCGGTAGCCCAGTCCCATAGCGCCGATGAAATTCGCCAGCGTGTTCGCGTGGCGGGCGTAGTCGGCGCAGGGGGCGCGGGTTTTCCCGCTCACGTTAAACTGCAGGCGGAGGTGGAGATCTTTCTGGTTAACGCCGCTGAGTGCGAACCGATGCTCAAGGTGGACCAGCAACTGATGTGGCAGCAGGCTTCACGCCTTGTGCGCGGCGTGCAATATGCAATGACGGCGACCGGCGCGCGTGAAGGCGTGATCGCTCTGAAAGCCAAATATCAGCGAGCCATTGACGCGCTCACCCCGCTGCTGCCCGCCGGTATCCGTCTGCATATCCTGCCGGATGTTTATCCGGCGGGGGATGAGGTGCTGACCATCTGGCTGGCCACCGGCCGCCGGGTCGCGCCTGCCGCGCTACCGGCCAGCGTCGGAGTGGTCGTCAATAACGTGCAAACCGTGCTGAATATTGCCCGGGCTGTCGAGCAACAGTTTCCGGTCACCCGCCGCACGCTGACGGTTAACGGCGCGGTCGCAAGAGCGCTGACCGTCACCGTCCCCATCGGCATGTCGCTGCGTGAAGTGCTGGCGCTGGCGGGCGGCGCGACGGTCGCCAATCCTGGTTTTATTAACGGCGGTCCAATGATGGGCAGCCTGCTCACGTCTCTGGACTCGCCGGTGACGAAAACCACCGGCGGTCTGCTGGTGCTGCCTGACAGCCATCCCCTTATCCAGCGAAGGATGCAGGACGAACGCACGGTGCTTTCCGTCGCGCGCACCGTCTGCGAACAGTGCCGCCTGTGCACCGATCTCTGCCCGAGGCACCTGATTGGTCACGAGCTCTCTCCGCATCTGCTGGTGCGAGCGGTGAACTTTCAGCAGGCCGCCACGCCGCAGCTACTGCTTAGCGCCCTCACCTGTTCAGAATGCAACGTTTGCGAAAGCGTAGCCTGTCCGGTGGGGATCTCGCCAATGCGCATCAACCGCATGCTGAAACAGCAGTTGCGGGCGCAAAACCAGCGTTATCAGGGGCCGCTCTATCCGGCCGATGAGATGGCGAAATATCGTCTGGTGCCGGTGAAACGGCTGATTGCCAAACTGGGGTTAAGTCCCTGGTATCAGGAAGCCCCACTGCGCGAAGCGCAGCCGACGGTAGAAAAAGTCACTCTGCTGCTACGTCAGCATATTGGCGCCAGCGCGGTGCCGAAGGTCACGCCGGGAGAGCGCGTCACGCGCGGGCAATGCGTTGCCGATATCCCGGCGGACGCATTAGGCGCCCCGATTCACGCCAGTATTGACGGCATTGTTTCGGCGATCAGCGAACAGGCCATCACGGTTGTAAGAGGTTAACCATGTCCCAGGCTATCGGAATTTTAGAACTCACCAGTATCGCGAAAGGAATGGAGCTCGGCGATACGATGCTGAAAAGCGCCAACGTCAATCTGCTGGTCAGCAAAACCATCTGCCCGGGTAAGTTTTTACTTATGCTCGGCGGCGATATCGGTGCGATCCAGCAGGCCATTGAAACCGGCGCCTCCCAGGCCGGCGAGATGCTCGTCGACAGCCTGGTGCTGGCGAATATTCATCCCAGCGTGCTTCCGGCCATTAGCGGCCTGAACAGCGTCGACCAGCGCCAGGCCGTAGGTATCGTCGAAACCTGGAGCGTTGCGGCCTGCATCAGCGCCGCAGACCGGGCGGTAAAAGCCTCAAACGTTATCCTCGTGCGGGTGCATATGGCGTTCGGTATCGGCGGTAAATGCTACATGGTCGTGGCGGGCGATATTTCCGACGTTAACAACGCCGTGACGGTTGCCAGCGAAAGCGCCGGCGAAAAAGGATTGCTGGTTTACCGTTCGGTGATCCCGCGTCCCCATGAAGCCATGTGGCGACAGATGGTGGAGGGGTAATGGAAAAACAGCCAACAACGGAGCGGATGATCCAGGAATACGTTCCCGGGAAGCAGGTTACCCTCGCGCACCTGATTGCCAACCCCGGAAAGGATCTGTTTAAGAAGCTGGGCCTGCCGGATGCGGTCTCGGCTATTGGCATCCTCACCATTACGCCCAGCGAGGCCTCCATTATCGCCTGCGATATCGCCACTAAATCCGGCGCGGTGGAGATTGGTTTTCTTGACCGCTTTACCGGCGCCGTGGTGCTGACCGGCGATGTTTCCGCCGTCGAATATGCCCTCAAGCAGGTAACGCGCACGCTGGGCGAAATGATGCAATTCACTACCTGCGCGATAACCAGGACATAACATGATGAAACGCCTGATGTTTATCGGTCCCAGCCAGTGCGGGAAAACGTCGCTGACTCAAAGCCTGCGCGGTGACGCGCTCCATTATAAGAAAACTCAGGCCATTGAATGGTCGCCGATGGCAATCGATACACCGGGTGAATATCTGGAGAACCGCTGCCTTTATAGCGCCCTGCTGACCAGCGCCTGCGAGGCCGACGTTATCGCCCTGGTACTCAATGCCGACGCTCAGTGGTCGCCATTTTCTCCGGGGTTTACCGGGCCAATGAACCGCCCGGTTATTGGCCTGGTCACCAAAGCTGACCTGGCCGACCCGCAGCGTATTTCGCAAGTTGGAGAGTGGCTTAAACAGGCGGGCGCGCAGCAGGTTTTTATTACCAGCGCGCTCAATCACTCAGGACTTGAAGCCGTACTGGCCTTTCTGCATTCGAAGGAACCTTTATGTCTTACAAAATAATGGCCATTAACGCCGGTAGCTCATCACTGAAATTTCAACTGCTGGCGATGCCGCAGGGCGATACCCTTTGTCAGGGGCTGATTGAACGTATCGGTATGGCAAACGCCGAGGTGACGATCAAAACGTCCGCGCAGAAATGGCAGGAATCGGCGCCGGTCGCCGATCATCGCGAAGCCGTCACATTGCTGCTGGAAAAGCTTCTCGATTACCGCATTATTCAGAGCCTGCAGGATATTGACGGCGTTGGTCACCGCGTGGCGCATGGCGGGGAACGTTTTAAAGATTCAACGCGGGTCACCGATGAAACCTTGAGTGAAATTGAGCGTCTGGCGGAGCTGGCGCCGCTACATAACCCGGTTAACGCGCTGGGAATTAAGGTCTTTCGCCAGTTGTTACCCACTACGCCGTCGGTCGCTGTGTTTGATACCGCTTTTCACCAGACCCTGGACGAGCGCGCCTTTATCTATCCACTTCCCTGGCGCTACTACAGCGAACTGGGTATTCGCCGCTATGGCTTCCACGGCACCAGCCATAAGTATGTGAGCGCGACGCTGGCGGAAAAGCTGGGCGTGCCGCTGAGCGCCCTGCGCGTGGTGTGCTGTCATCTGGGCAACGGTAGCAGCGTTTGCGCCATCAAAAGCGGACGCTCGGTAAATACGTCGATGGGCTTCACGCCGCAGTCCGGCGTGATGATGGGTACCCGCAGCGGCGATATTGACCCGTCAATTTTACCGTGGCTGGCGCTTCACGAAGGTAAAACGCCAGAACAACTCAATCATCTCCTGAATAACGAATCCGGTCTGCTTGGGGTTTCCGGCGTCTCGCACGACTATCGCGACGTCGAACAGGCGGCGGATAGCGGAAATGCCAGAGCAAAGCTGGCGCTCACTCTGTTTGCCGAGCGCATCCGTGCCACCATTGGCAGCTACATCATGCAGATGGGAGGGCTTGATGCGTTGATCTTTACCGGTGGCATCGGCGAAAACTCAGCCCGCGCCAGGAGCGCCATCTGCCACAATCTGAACTTCCTCGGGCTGTCGATTGATGAAGAGAAAAACCAGCGCAACGCCACCTTTATCCAGGCAGACAATGCGCTGGTCAACGTGGCGGTCATTAATACCAATGAAGAGCTGATGATTGCCCGCGATGTGATGCGTATAGCGCTACCTGAAATATCGCCATTGACCGCTTCAGCCTGAGTTCGCCATCCGTCAAATTGCGGTGAATCATGGTAATAGCGGGATCGGCATGACACTATGCGTTTTAAATTCTGATGCTTTACCCTAAATAATCCAGGTTACAGGACATTGGGACGCGTTTGCGCGGGCCTCTATGGGCGAAGCTTATGGATGAGATGAGTCACTCTGAAGCCAATGCATATGTAGCGTGAAGTATGACGGGTAAAAAGGTGAAAACGTGGCTGTAGCGCAATGTCCCGCCTCCTGCGGCGAACTCATTCAGGGCTGGATCCTCGGCAGCGAGAAGCTGGTCTCCTGTCCCGTTGACTGGTACAGCACCGTCGAAGTGGATTATGGTGCGCCGCGCGCCGATGAACGCCCGCTTTCGCGGGCGATGGTCGAGCGGCTGTTAAGCTACTGGCACTATCCTGCTGAACTGAGCAACGAAATTCGCATCGAAATTTGTTCCACAATCCCTGTCGCTAAAGGCATGGCCAGCAGCACCGCGGATATCGCCGCGACGGCGGTGGCCACCGCGCACCATCTCGGCCACGCGCTGGATGAAACAACACTGGCCCGGCTTTGCGTATCGCTGGAACCCACCGACAGCACCCTGTTTCGCCATCTCACCCTGTTCGATCACAACACTGCGGCAACGCAAATTGCCTGCCACTCCCAGCCGCAGCTCGATCTGCTGGTGCTGGAAAGCCCGCGGACGATACTGACCACGGATTATCATCGCCTGCCCCGGCTTGAAAAACTGCGCGCCCATTCCGCCGCCCTGCAACAGGCCTGGGAGAAAGTCCAGCAGGCCTGCCGGACGGATAACCCGCGACGTATGGGAGAAGCGGCGACGCTCAGCGCCATCGCCAGCCAGCATCTGCTGCCAAAACCGGGGTTTAATGCGCTGCTTGCGCTGGTAGAAGAGTGTGATTTATACGGCCTAAACGTGGCCCACAGCGGCAGCGTTGTCGGCCTGATGCTCGACCGCCGACGCCACGATATCGACTCACTCCAGCGGCGTCTGGATGGGAAGCCGTTCAGTAAACACTGGCCGGTACGGCACCTGCTGCGCATGGTACAGGGCGGTGTCGAACTACGGTAACGCCGCCAGCGAATTTATCCGGGAAAGACCAGTCTGAGTGCCGCCAGCAGTTGCCCGTTTTCCCGCTCGCCACGGATCGCAACGCGGAAGTAGCGCCCGTCCAGCCCTGGATAGTTGGCGCAACTGCGGATCAGAATATGCTGTTGCAGCATGGCGTATTGCAGATCAAGATCAGGTACATCGCAGCGCAGAAACAGATAGTTAGCCCGGCCTGGGTAGACTGTCAGACCGGGAATGCCGCGCAACTGATGGTAAAAGTTCGTTCCCTCTTCAGCCAGCCACCGCCAGGTTTGCTGCTGATAGGCGCTGTCCTGCAGAATAATTTCCCCCGCCAGCGCGGCAAAGGCGTTTATCGACCACGGCATCTGACGCTCACGCATTCGCGCCACCGCCCGTTCATCGCTATTGACCAGGTATCCCAGACGCAGACCGGGAATAGCATAAAATTTGGTCAGCGAACGCAGAACCCATACGTGCGGATTCTGGCTAAGGTGCGGAATAAACCCTGGCTCATCGGGAATAAAGTCGATAAACGCTTCATCAAGAATCAGCACGATTCCCAGCGATTGACAGCGCTCGGCAATGAATTCAAGCAAACGGCGCTCGGGGAGTAATCCGGTAGGATTGTTCGGCGTACAGAGAAACAGGCAGTCCAGATCCGGCGTCAAAGCGTCAAGAATAGCCTCGGTTAGCTGCCAGCCATCCTCTTCACGCAGCAAAAACTCCCGCACTGCGCAGTCGATCGATTGCAGCGCCCGGCGATACTCGGCAAAGCCGGGGGTAATGATCATCGCCTGACGCGGCTTCAGCCCCTGAACGAGGGTGAAAATAGCTTCGGTTTCCCCATTTCCGGCGAGGATCCATGACGCGGATATCCGGTGATGTTCCGCCAGCGCGAGGTGCAACTGCTGATACTCAACGTCGGGATAACGTTCGGCGCAATCCATATTGTCGATGATGGCGCGCTTTAAACGTTCCGGCATCCCCAGCGGATTAATATTGGCGCTAAAATCCAATAACTGTTGCGCAGAGATCCCCAATAGCGCGGCGGCCTCGCGAATATTGCCGCCATGCGCGCTCTTCAGTAGAGCCATATCCCCTTCCTGTCGTATTACCCTCGCCGTGCCAGCGTGGCGCCGTCGGCGAAGTAGGCTTTAATCCCTGCCAGAATCGACTCGGCAACTTGCTGCTGGAATTTCGCCGTTTTCAATTTACGCTCTTCTTCGACGTTGCTGATAAACGCGGTTTCCACCAGAATTGAGGGAATATCCGGCGCTTTCAGCACCGCGAAGCCCGCCTGCTCAACCCGGTTCTTATGCAGATTATTAATATGGCCCATCTTTTCCAGCACTGCCTTACCAAACTTCAGGCTGTCGGCAATGGTCAGCGACTGCACCATATCAAACATGGTGTGATCGACGTAACGATCGCCGCTTTTACTTACGCCGCCAATCAGGTCCGAGGCGTTCTGAGTTTGCGCCAGATATTTGGCTGCGGCACTGGTGGCGCCTTTCGTCGACAGGGCAAAGACCGAAGATCCGCTGGGCTGACGACTGGTAAACGCATCGGCGTGAATAGAGACGAACAGGTCAGCGCGCTGCTTCTGCGCCTTAGCGACGCGAACCTTCAGCGGAATGAAGACATCCTCATTGCGGGTCATATAGACCTTCATATTGCCCTCTTTCTCGATCAGCGCGCGCAGCCGTCGGGCAATCTTTAGCACCACGTCTTTCTCGCGAGTACGATATTTCCCTATTGCGCCAGGATCTTCGCCGCCATGACCGGGGTCGAGCATGATAACAATTGGCCGATCGCGCCCGGCTTTACCCGGTTTCGGGCCGCTTTCCGCTGGTGGGATCTGACGTTGAAGATCGCCATTGTTGTAATCTTCAAGCAGCGCCAGCAGCGGATCCTGCACATTGGTGGCATTGGCGGGGTAGAGATCCATCACCAGACGCTCTTTAAACCCGGCAACCGGCGCAAGGGCGAACAGCTGTGGTTTCACATCCTGTTTTAGCTCGAATACCATGCGTACGGTTTGCGGATCGAACTGCCCGACGCGGGCGGACTGAATATAAGGATCGTCGCGGCGAATCTGCCCTCCCATGTCTTTGAGCACTGAATTGAGATGAACCCCTTCCAGATCCACAACCAGACGATCGGGATTACTGAGCGTAAACTGCCGATATTTCAGGATATGGCTGGACTCTACCGTGATGCGCGTGTAGGTCGATGATGGCCAGACGCGCACAGCCACCACCCGCGCTGTCGCAGCCAAACCAACCGGACTCACACTCATCAACCACATGGCGCCTGCCCCTTGTAAAAAACGGCGGCGGCTTAATCCTGACTTGTATCCCGACATGCCACTCCCAAGCAACAAAAACAAACAGATTGACCGGAAACTTTAACCAAAGGCGTATAACCTGTCATCTATAAAAGGGTAAACAATCTTTGACAACCGGGTTCCGTTTTCTCCGATTCAGCAATAAATTGGGGCTTGCGTTTGCCAATAAAACGGAATAAAAATACAGTAATTACGAATAATCATGCATTGAGGTTGTGTAATGGTGAAGGAACGTCGCACCGAACTGGTAGAGGGATTCCGCCATTCTGTTCCCTATATTAATGCCCATCGGGGTAAAACGTTTGTCATCATGCTGGGCGGAGAAGCCATTGAGCATGACAATTTCTCCAGTATAGTCAATGACATTGGCCTGCTTCACAGTCTGGGAATTCGCCTGGTGGTGGTGTATGGCGCACGCCCGCAAATTGATGCCAACCTGGCGGAGCATCACCACGAGCCGGTTTACCACAAACAAACCCGAGTGACTGATACCAAAACTCTCGAACTGGTTAAGCAGGCCGCAGGTATGCTGCAACTGGAAATTACCGCCCGCCTGTCAATGAGCCTCAACAACACGCCGTTGCAGGGGGCCCACATCAACGTGGTCAGCGGCAACTTCCTGATCGCGCAACCGTTAGGCGTCGATGACGGCGTGGATTACTGCCACAGCGGGCGCATTCGGCGTATTGATGAAGAAGCCATTCACCGCCAGCTTGATAACGGCGCGATTGTCCTGATGGGCCCGGTTGCGGTTTCTGTTACCGGCGAAAGTTTTAACCTGACCTCTGAAGAGATTGCCACCCAACTGGCGATTAAGCTGAAAGCCGAAAAAATGATCGGTTTTTGTTCTTCTCAGGGGGTCTACGACCAGAATGGCGATATCGTCTCCGAACTGTTCCCCAACGAAGCTCAGGCGCGAGTGGAGGAAATGGAAGCAAACGCAGACTATAGCTCCGGTACGGTTCGTTTCCTGCGCGGTGCGGTGAAAGCCTGCCGCAGCGGCGTACGTCGTTGCCATCTGATTAGCTACCAGGAAAACGGCTCGCTGTTGCAGGAGCTGTTCTCTCGTGACGGTATCGGCACCCAGATAGTGATGGAGAGCGCCGAGCAGATCCGCCGCGCGACGATTAACGATATCGGCGGGATCCTTGAGTTGATTAGCCCGCTTGAACAGCAGGGTATCCTGGTGCGTCGCTCGCGCGAACAGCTGGAGATGGAAATCGACAAATTCACCATTATTCAGCGCGATAACACCACCATCGCCTGCGCTGCGCTGTACCCGTTCCCGGAAGAGAAGATTGGCGAGATGGCCTGTGTGGCTGTGCATCCGGATTATCGTAGTTCATCGCGCGGTGAAGTGTTGCTTGAGCGTATTGCCGCCCAGGCGAAACAAATGGGCCTGAGCAAGCTGTTTGTGCTAACGACCCGCAGCATCCACTGGTTCCAGGAGCGTGGCTTTACCCCGGTGGACGTCGAGTTGCTGCCGGAGAGCAAAAAAAAGATGTACAACTACCAACGCCGTTCTAAAGTGCTGATGGCTGATCTGACCTGATTCTCCTCCTGCGTCCCGTCATAACGGCGTATGCACGGTAAACGCCGCTCCCCGGAAACGCCTGTGTGACCGGGGATAATTGCGGTAATTTTTTATCATCTGAAAATGATGGTGACACTGATTTTGCCCTGCCGATGGTCTCGTGTGCCATGCCCTGAAAGACATACAACGGATCCGCCAGCGTGTATACATTTACTTCCCGGCGAAAATATCCGCCAGACCGCTGCGCCGTTCAGTACGCGCGACGATTGCCTGGGTAAGCACCTGCTCATCGGCATATATCGACAACCGCTGTTTCGCGCGGGTAATGGCGGTATAAACCAGTTCACGGGTCACCAGCGGCACGCTACGGGAAGGTAGAATCAGCGCCGCATGATCGAACTCTGACCCTTGCGATTTATGCACCGTCATCGCCCAGGCGGTATCGTGTTCCGGCAGGCGGCCAGGATGGACCGACTTAATGCGGCCATCAGGCATCGGGAACCAGACTCGCAGACCATCGCCTCTTTCCAGGGCGATACCGATATCCCCGTTAAACAGCCCCAGCGCGCTGTCGTTACGGGAGATCATCACCGGACGTCCTTCATACCAGCGGGAATATCGTGGCAGAGCGATGGCCCGCTGACGGTTGAGCATCTGCTCCAGCTGTTCATTCACCCCGCTAACGCCATAGGGGCCATCGCGCAGAGCGCACAGCAACTGGAATTCAGTAAATGCGGCAATCACCTCTTCTGGCCCGGCCCGCTCGCGTAGCCGTTGCAGGAAGCGACTATAGCCCGCCTGCGCCTGAATAAGCATGGATTCATACTCTTCCGTGGTGCTAAGTGGGTACAAAGCAATATCATCAAATGGCTGGCGCAGGATTGCTCTGACTGCGCCCCGCTCGCCGCGGTTAACCGCGTAAGCCAGTTGCCCGATGCCGGAATGACGACCAAAACGGTAGCTTTTTTGCAGCAGACACAGGCTGTCGCGCAACGCTCCAGCCACCTCGCCTTCGCCCGCAGGGACCGGCTGACCGGTTAAGCGGGCAAGCTGCGCCGCCCGCTCCGGTGTATATCCCACATTGACCCACGCGCAAATATCACCCAGTACCGCCCCGGCCTCTACCGAAGCCAGCTGATCGCGGTCGCCGAGAAAAATAACCCGGCCGTGTTCAGGCAGCGCATCGATCAGACGCGACATCATCGGCAGGTCAATCATTGAGGCTTCATCCACCACCAGTACATCGAGATGCAGTGGATTTCCGGCGTGATAGCGCAGCCGCTGGCTCCCCGGCTGAGCGCCCAGTAAACGATGCAAGGTACTGGCTTCGGTTGGCACCAGCGCCTTTTGTTCTTCCGTTAACGGAAGACGGCGTAGCGCCGCGCCCAGGGATTCGGTCAGGCGCGCGGCGGCTTTACCGGTTGGCGCCGCCAGACAGATACGGCAACGCGGACGCGTGTTCGTCTGAATCAGCGCCGCCAGTAGTCTGGCGACAGTAGTCGTTTTACCGGTGCCCGGGCCGCCGGAAATCACCGAAATGCGTCGGGTCAGAGCAACCGCCGCAGCCACTTTTTGCCAGTCAACATCATCAGACGGGGGAAACAGCGCATTGAGCGTTGAAGCCAGCAGGCTTTCATCTATATCCAGCACCTGATTAGTCTGGTTAAAAAAGTGTGCAACGGTTAATTCATTACGCCACATCCGGTTGAGGTAGAGCCGCTCCCCGCAGAGGATCATCGGCGTCGCGCGCTCGCCACGGCTGATAGCCGAAGAATCAAGCAGTTGTGCTGACCAGTCGTCTGGATCGCCCGTCAGCTCGCGGATTTTCTCGCCCAGGTTCACCGTTTTCGCATGCAGCAGCTCATCGTCTTTGAGACACGAAACAGGCAGGCAGACGTGCCCTTCTCCGGCGTCGCGGCTCAGAATCGCGGCCGCCAGTTTCACCGTCGGATGCGCATCTTGCGCCACCATCAACGCAAACTGGACATCCAGCGGGCGCAGCAGGCGCTGCTCAACCGCTTCCAGCAATAGTTCATCCATGGTCATAACGCGACCTCCTGCATTTCCCCGGCAAACAGCGCATCAAGGCCAGCAATTAGCGGTAGCGCCGGACGAGTGGTAAAAATCCCCTGCCCGTCATCCTGCCCGTCCATGCCGCGTAAAAAGAGATAAATCACACCGCCGAAATGGCGTTCATAGTCGTAATTCGCGACCCGGTGACGCAAATAGCGGTGCAGCGCCAGGCTGTAAAGCTGATACTGCAAGTCGTAACGATGCGAACGCATTGCCTGCATCATCGCTTGCCGGGTATAAGCCTCGCGATCCTCTCCCAGCCAGTTGGATTTGTAATCCAGCAGGTAATAACGGCCGTTATGGCGGAACACCAGGTCGATAAAGCCTTTCAGCATGCCGCGCACCTGGCGGAAATCAAGAATCGGCGTATCGACGGAGAGCGGATCGTACTGACGAATCAGCGCATCCAGACGCAGCGGATCGAGCGGCTGTTCAATCGGCAGATAAAATGCCATCTCCACCTGTCTATCTCCTGCGCTAAGCTGGTTCAGGGCGATCTCCGCGCCCGGTAAACGGGTACGCAGCACGCCATCCAGCCACGTAGTCAGCACCGGCGTCCACTTTTCATCGAACCCGCTAAGCTGCAGTTTTTCCGCCACCCAGTCGGCAGGTATCGGCCGGGTAAAATCGAGATCTTCGAACAGACCGTGCAAAAAGGTCCCCGGCGACGCGCCGCGCGGGAACTGGTGTGGCGTGAGCTGCGAATCTTCCCCCACTTCGCCGATGCCCGCGGCGTCGACATCAAGCCGCGGCAGAAGGTCCAGCGCCGCGCTGTGCCCGTTCTGCTGCAAACCAGAGTAGCTGGTAACTCGCCAGTCGTCAGCTATCGTACGCGCAAGCCTACGCGCAGAGAGCGGCGGCAATGGCGTCTGCGGAGCCTGCCAGGGCGTTTGCGCCGCCAGCGTGGGGATCTGCAGGGCGATATCTTCGCAACAAAATGCCTGCAAACGCGCCATCAGCCCTGCGGCATCCAGTGCTTCCCCCCTCTGTATCAGGCGACCGAGCGCGCTGTGGTGAAAGTCACTGACGCCGGGTTTGTCGCTACGCCGGGTGCTCAGCGGCGCGACGCCAAGGCTGCAGTGCCAGACTGAGCGGGTGAGCGCCACATACAGCAGGCGCAAATCTTCGGCCAGACGCTCGGCTTCCGCCAGCGCCATGCTGCCGTCATCCTCTCCCAGATCAAGAACGGCGGCAAAGGAATCTCTGTCATGATAAAAGGCCTGATCCTGTTTGCGAAAACGCGCAATAAACGGCAACCAGACCAGCGGATATTCCAGCCCTTTCGATTTATGAATGGTGACAATCTGCACCAGGTGTTTGTCGCTTTCCAGGCGCATCTGCTGGCTGGAAGCATTGCTATCCGGCTCAGCGATATGCTGCGTCAGCCAGCGTACCAGCGCATGTTCACTCTCCAGTTGACTGGCTGCCTCCTGAAGTAGCTCGCTAATATGCAGGATATCGGTCAACCGCCGCTCGCCGCCGCGGGTCGCCAGCAAATTTTCCGCGATATTTCGCGCTGTCATCAGCGCGCGCAGCATCGGCATGATCCCACGCTGCCGCCAGATTTGCCGGTAACCGCTAAACTCCTCGACCAGCTCATCCCAGGCCCGCTCATTTTGATTGAGCTTGTCAATATCGAACGCGTTAAGGCCGAACATTGACGTCGCCAGCGCACTGCGCAAGGTTTCTTCACGATCGGGAGCCAGCACCGCCTGCAGCAACCATAACAGTTCCCGTGCTTCCGGTGTTTCAAATACGCTATCCCGGTTGGAGAGATACACGGACGGAATCGACAACAGCTGGAGGGCATCACGGATCAACGATGCCTCCTGACGGTTACGCACCAGCACCGTGATGTCCGAAGCCTGCACCGGTGTCGCGCGCTCCCCACGCCATAACAGCGCCTTTCCCTGCTGCCCGGCGCTGAGCCAGTCGCGAATTTGCGTCGCGCAAAGCTGAGCCATAAACGCCTGATAATCTCCCGCGCCAACGGCTTCGCCCGGCATCAGCCAGATATTCATCGCCGGCACCGCGGCATCATCGACGGTAAAGCGCAGCCCCTGGTTTTTCTCTGCTGATTTCACCGGCAGGAACGGTATCTCGCGGAACATAAAAGGGTTATCGCTGAGGCTGAACAGACGATTAACGCTCTCAACCATTCCCGGCGCAGAGCGCCAGTTAGTATCCAGCGTATAGTGGGCGCTCACGTCGCTGCGCGCCCTCATATAGGTGAAGATGTCCGCGCCACGGAAAGCGTAAATGGCCTGCTTGGGATCGCCAATCAGCAGCAGCGCGGTATCCGCCTGTCGCCGCCAGATACGACGGAAAATACGATATTGCTGTGGATCGGTATCCTGGAATTCATCGATCATCGCCACCGGGAAACGCTGACGAATCGCGCAGGCCAGCGCGTCTCCGCTATCCCCGCGCAAGGCCTCGTCCAGGCGGCTGAGCATATCGTCAAAACCAAGCTCACCGCGGCGACGTTTTTCCCGCGCCACCGCCTGACGGATTTCGACCATCGCCCTGGCAATAACCAGGTCAGTCAAGGTTAACGCTGACGACAGTAGCGCCTCTACCGCGCTAAACAACGGGTGTACAGGCGGTAAACCGTCCGCTTTAGTGCGTTCAAGCAAGAAGGCCTGGGAGAACTTTTCCAGCGCCTCCGGTAGCTGGTAGTTCAGGGTCTCTTCCTGCGCCCAGGCATCCACTTTCTCCAGCCATTTCCCCTGATTTCCACGATTAAACTTGCGTCGGTCCAGACCGGAGTTTTCCAGCACCTCCGCTATCTCCCCCGCCTGCTCCCGCCACTGTTGTTTAAGGGCGTTAATGCGCCCGATAATTTGCTGGTGGCGTTCGGCCAGCGTTTCTTCATCTGCCGGCGGAGATTTAAGCTGCGGCGCTTCCCCCTGCAACCAGCGATCGATTGACTTCAAAAGATCACGCGGACCTTTCCACGTCGCATCGATAACCGCAGCGATATCGCGCGGTAGCGGATAACAATGCCGACGCCAGAAATCGGCGCAGGCCTGATAGCGCAGGCGTGATTCATCTTCAATCAGTTGCTGTTCAAACAGCATACCGGATTCAAAAGCGTTAAGGCTCAGCATCCGCTGACAGAAGCCGTGAATGGTGAACACCGCGGCTTCATCCATCTGGCGTTCCGCCAGCAGCAGCGTTTGCGCCGCCTGGTCTTTATCGGTGATTTCCGCCAGCAGTCCGGCGTAGAGAGGGTTGTCGGTGCTGTCACGCAGACACGCGATACGCAGCTCGTGGATATTGCTGCGAATACGCCCGCGCAACTCTTCAGTCGCCGCTTCGGTGAAGGTCACCACCAGCAGTTCTTCAACACTGACCTGCCGGGGGAAAGCGGATTCCCCCCCCAGCCCCAGCAGCAGCCGCAGATAGAGCGCGGCGATAGTAAAGGTTTTGCCGGTGCCCGCAGAGGCTTCAATCAGACGCTCGCCTGTCAGGGGCAAGCGCAGTGGGTCAAGAGACTCGGCGGTGTCGGTCATTCATCTTCTCGCATCAGGGGTAGAGATTTCTGCAATGCGCTGACTTTTTCCCAGATTTTGCCACCCTGCGGATGAGCGTATTCCACTTTGCCATTCTGGCTGCCGGAAACCTGAGAGAGTATCGCCATGCCTTGCGGATCCACCACCGTCTGATGGAAAAAGTCAGCAAGTTTTTGCGGCGTCAGCAGTTTAATCTGAGCCACTACTTTATCACGTGAATCGAAACGCATATTACCGCGATCGAAATCTTTGCTCAGCTTTGACGCTTCTTCGCTCAGCGTTTGCGGCGCTTGCTGAATCTGGCTGATAACCGCCTGCTGAATTTGCGCAAATGCTTGCGGCGTCATCGCCCGTAATCGGGCTTCCGCCGTCGGGAAGAACGCCCTGAAGCGTTGCCAGAGGAAAGCTGGCTGTTTGTTGCTGCTCTGCAGTAAGAAGCCCATACCCCACTGGCGGCCCACGTTCATCGGGAAGGCGAAGACCGCATAGCCCAGTTGTTCTTCGGTGCGCAACTGGTTATAGAACCACGGTTGCACGATTTGCCCGAGAAGAGAACTGGCGGCAGAGCTGGTGTATTCGTCAACGTCAGGCGGTGCAAAAACGGCGGCCAGCGCGGAATCAGTGCTGTTGCCAGTTTTTTCAAAAATCGCCAGTTGTTTACGGTCTACCCGCACATTTTTGTTACGGCACCACTCGTTGCCGTCGGCCCCCAGTTGCTTTTGAATCTGCCGCGCCATGGCGATGGATTGATCCGCCGTGAGATTGCCAATCACCAAAAATTCAGGGCGACCTTTCGTTTTGAGATTCTCGCGGTATTCCAGCACCTCTTGCAGCGTAATTGACGGCAGTAGCGCCCGGCGCTCTTCACGCTGAAAGTAAGGCACCTGAGAAACCATCTGGATCGGGACTATCGCCTGATCGTAGGCTTTGCCTTTATCCGCCGAATCCATCATCTGGGCATACCAGGACTTCGCCTGCTTCAACTGTTCTTCTGTTGGCGTATAGCTGAAGTAACCATCGAGCAACGCGCTAAACAACTGCGGAAGATGCTGCGTATAGCCATTGGCGTTGACCATCAATCCATTATTGGCGCCGGTAGAAAAGGTGATTCCCCCGACAGCCGCCTGATTACTGAGCTGATCAAGCGCAATACCCGCCAGATAATCATTGAGGGCGAACATGACCTGCCGACGAGCGCTGTCCATCGCCTGCGGATTGCGCAGAACCAGCGAGATATCCGCTTTCGGTTCACTGGCGAAAAACTGGCTCGGCGCATAAACCACGCGTAGGGTCGGTTCATTGACGATCAACTGCGGATGCGGCCAGGCTTTGTCACTTTTAATTAAGGAGAAATCGTCAGGAATGTAGGGGTTCAGTTGCGGTAGCTTGAGATCGATGGCGCTGGATTTCAACTGCCAGTCGGCAAAAGTCTGCTCGCTGATTTTATCCACCTGATAGGGCGCATCGACGAAATAAGCCATCTTGTTATGCGGTTCTTTCGGGCTGATATACCAGATACGGGCGTTTTGCGGCGTCATCATCGCCAGCCGATCGTTAATCGCCTGCGGATCGTAGCGATCGGCAATATTTACCACATCCAGAGCATGTTCGACCGGCACGCGGATCATGGTATCCGCCAGCCATTCGACGTAATCCATATCGCGGTTAATGGACGGGTAGCGAAAATCAAGCGCCAGCACATGGGCCAGTTCGTCAAAATAACGTTTATCGATCCCCTGGCTACGCAACAGGTTAAGGTAGCTAAAGATAGCTGCCGTGACTTCATCACGATGCGACAGGCCTTTGTCCGTCAGGGTCGCGGAGATGGCCAGCACCCCGCTATTACCGTTGACGACCGGATCGGAATCCGCCCGGATTCCTTCAACCAGCCCCTGCCTTTGTAACCAGTCTGAAAGCGTGCCGGGGCTGCGATTACCGATCATATAGGTGATCAGCTCGTCAGTTTTGCTGCGAAACTGATCGCTATTGTTATCAATGCGAAATTCCACACGCAGCACTTTACGCGGCAGCGCCGGAACATAGTGAATAATGATGCCCTTTTGCGCATCAGTCACCACCGGCACGGTAATTTTCGGTTTGCTGATAGCGTGATTCGGTACGCGACCATAGGTGGCAGCCGCGATGCCCGCCAGTTCCGGCAAAGGCTTATTGCTGTAGATCACCGCTTTCATCAGGTTGGCGGAATACCATTTGTCGCGGAAAGCGTGAAGCGCATCAAGCACCGGTTTGCCAGGTTTGTCGCTTAGCGTCTGAAGGTTACCACCAGAAAAATGCGAACCAGGGTGCGCCGGATTGATGGTTTCCGCGCTAATCTGCGCCATTCGCATCCCGTCCCGGGTTCGCGCCATGGTCAGTTCAGCATTAACCGCATTACGCTCGCGTTCGACATATTTTTTATCCAGCAGCGGCGCGGCAATGGCGTCAGCCAGACGATCGACGGCACCATCCAGAGCATCATTTTCCACTTCAAGATAGAACGCAGTGCGATACGGCGCGGTACTGGCGTTGTGGCTGCCGCCGTGCATTTTGAGAAATTCGGCGAGGCTATCGGGCCGGGGATACTTTTTCGAGCCCATTAACGTCATATGCTCAAGAAAGTGGGCCAGCCCCTGATGTTCAATGGGGTCCTGCAGAGAACCGACAGGAACAACCAACGCCGACAGCGATTTCACCGCCTGCGGATCGGAGACCAGCAGCACCACCATGTCATTATCCAGGCGAATCGCTTGATATTGACGGGGATCATTTTCACTTTTACGGATAGTTTCCTGAATAGGTTGCCATCCGATGTCTGCCTGACTTAACGGCGCCCAAAGGGCGACCAGTATGACAATAACCTTAAACCATACACTGCGGGGCATTCACGAACCTCATTATTAACAAACCTGGCGCTGCACCATATGCAGCCTTATCAAACATCAGTCCGTGATTTGTTGCGCATCATAAATGAACCGCCATTCTTTTGCGCAATTTTTATACTATCGCCATGTTATGCGGACTGATGAAAACGAAATATCGGCAGTAAATAGCGCTGCGTTTGCGCGATGATCTCTTCATAGTATGCTGGTTCCAGCGTTCGCCACAGGCGTTGATACCAGACATCTGCACCTTCACCGCGGACCACCATATTCCCGTCATAAGCCTGAAGAAATTTACTACGCGCTTTTTGTTGCGTCTCTTCATCCATTAACATGATATTCTTCTCAGCGTCATAACAGACTTTTAGCCACGCGCCGCCGCTTTCCGGCAGCAGCAGCAGTGGTTCAGACATGCCTTGCAGATAACCATCAACCAGATCATTCAGATATTCCTGAGCCTGCTCCTGCGCCAGCGGGGGGAAACGCCACCCCCCTTCTTTGCGCACAAACAGCCGGCTTTCTCCCGTTCCTCCGCTGGCACAATAGACAAGATGCTCCAGCCAAAGTTGCATTCCTTGCGCCATGCTTAACATCGATGGTCGCCAGCGCAGCAAACCGTCAGATTGTACCTGCTGTAGCCACCCGGTAATGTTGACGCCGTTACATTGCAGATCAATTTCCATACTTTGCCCGGGCAGCCGACTGGCGATCACCCGCTCAGCCAGGTTTTGCATCTCCTGCCGTTGAGCCTCCCAGGCCAGCTCGCCAAAAGCGCCATAGGGCAACTCCCCGGCCGCGCGGAAACGACGATACATTGCCGAAGCATCCTGCTGCTCAATAAGCGTATTGAGCAACTGCTGGTTCAACTGATAACGACTCAAACCTTCGAGAGTGAAGGGCTCATCGTCGGGGATCTCGCTCTCCTCCGGGCGAAAATTAACCCGTAACCGCTGCTGAAAGAAGGCGCGGACAGGGTGCTGCCAGAAACGCAGCAACTGCCCGAAAGGCAGGTGGTCTATTTCCAGCGCGGGCAGCGGCTGGATAAAATCGCTGTGGGCCGCCCCCTGTTGGCTGGCGGCTGGCAGCCATTCCCGGGCATAGCTTTGTTCTTCATTCGCAAGAAAATTATCCGCATCGAAAGGCATACGCGTATGCAGATGAGTAATATGTTCTTTAACACGACGTTCGCTGGCATCGCAATCCAGAGCTTCATCGCCAGCCAGGCAGTGGCTCTGACCAATATAATCCGCCAGCTCCTGGACCAGTACGGAGGGATAGCGCTCGCTGTTATCCTGAATTGAACGACCAATATAGCTGATATACAGCTTTTGCCCGGCGGACATCAGCGCTTCAAGAAACAGATAACGGTCGTCATCACGACGACTACGATCCCCGCGTTGCGGCTTCTGGCTCATTAAATCAAACCCTAACGGCGGCAGGGTACGCGGATAAACGCCATCATTCATACCCAACAAGCAAACCACCTTGAAAGGAATCGAGCGCATTGGCATCAGAGTACAAATATTCACCGGCCCGGCGAGAAATCGCTGGCTGATTCGCTGCATATCGAGCCGTTGAGCCAGCTCATCGCGGAGTAAAGACAGCGGCACCGCTTCAGCATATTGCGCCTCTACCCCGCCATTAATCACGGCCTGCCACTGCTGCTCAATCAACGCCAGGGCAGCTTCCGTCTCGCTATCCGGAAGGAAAAAGTCGTTCAGCAGATCGCGACATACCGGTAGCCACTCGGCTAACGGGCGATCTTCCGCCAGGCCGCGGCGCCAGAGATTAAGCTGCATCAGCAATGATGCGAGATGACCAACCAGCTCGGCGATAAGCCCGCTCGATTCGTCATAAGGTAGCACCGAGCGCCACTCCCCCTCACTGCTGTCCATCGCGTAGCCTAATAACATACGCGTCAGGCCAAATCGCCAGGTGTGCTGACCGGTCGCCGGGAGATCCAGTTCACGAACGTTGTCGTCATCCATCCCCCAGCGGACACCAGATTCGTTTACCCACTGGCGCAGGTAGCGCAACCCCTCTTCGTTAATGTTAAACCGCGCGGCCAGCACCGGGACATCCAGTAGCGCCAGCACATCTTCGCTGGCAAAGCGACTCTCCGGCAGAGAAAGGAGAGTGATAAATGCCTGTAGCGCCGGATGCGACTCACGGGCGCGACGGTCAGAGATGGCCCACGGTAGCCAGCGTTCACCGCTCGCACTCCCAAAGACGGCCTGAATATACGGGCTATAGCTATCAATATCCGCCACCATAACGATAATATCGCGCGGCGTCAGTTCAGGATCCTCTTCCAGCATGGCCAGCAGCCGGTCGTGCAGCACTTCCACCTCGCGCTGCGGGCTGTGACAGACGTGGATCGTCAGGCTGCGATCGTCCGCCGCTAAAACCCGCTTGCCGCCGCTGTTGGCGAACTCCTCCGCGCTGCGTCCGGTCACCGCCGCATTGCGCAAGTCGAGAATATCCGCCTGAAGATTGTGCAGCAAATTATCCGGCACGATATCGACGAAAGCATCCAGCTCGTCATAGCGTTCCAGACCCGCCAGCAGATAGATATAGTCGCGCCCCAGCTTGCCCCATGAGGCCAGCAATGGGTTGCCGACATCTTGCTCCCCGGCATCGTTGAACAGTCCTGGCGCCAGCGCCGTATCACGAAACAGCGGCAGCTCTCGCGATGTTTCGCGGTGGTGACGGCGCTGGCGAGACATCAGCCTTGCCAGAAATGCGGGATCTTTAATATCCCCCCAGTAGTAGCGGCAAGGGTTAGTGAAGAGCACGTAAACATCCACATGTTTTCCCAGCGCCTGTAGCGCCTGCAGATACACCGGCGGCAGCGCCGAGATGCCGCATATAAATACCCGGGACGGGAGCCCGGCAGGCGGTTCCTTCGCGGCTTCAAGCGCGCTGATAAAGCGTTGATACAAATTGGCGCGATGCCACAGCGGCTGCCCCAAATCAGCCGTATATTCCACTAACGCCTTCCACAGCGGGGCTTGCCATGCCTGCGCCTCGCCCAGCCCGTCTACGCGCTGGCCGTCCTCCCAGCGCATCAGCCACTCGGGGCGATAAACCAGGTACTGGTCATAGAGATCCGCCACTCTTGCCGCCAACTGGAAAAGTTTGCGCTTGTCGTTATCATCGCTCAGATAGTGACATAGCGGCATAAAAGCATCGTCATTTAGCCGCTGTGGTAACAGGGTCATGAGCTTCCAGCTCATGCTTTGCTTGCTGAACGCGCTTTCGCCAGGGATATCTTTCAGTACATGAACGAACATGTCCCAAATGAAACTGGCGGGTAACGGGAATTCGATATTGGCTGCGATGCCGAATCGTCTGGCTAACGACATCTGTAGCCATTGCGCCATCCCGCTACTCTGGACCAGAACCATTTCCGGCATGAAAGGGTCATCCAGCGGCTGACGCTCGACGATAAACTCCATCAATGCTTCCAGCACATCCAGACGGTTTGAATGGTACACCCTTAACATATTCGCTCCTGCCTACTGACTGACCGGGCAATGCAGCCTGGTCATCTGGGCCCGCCTGACGGCGGGCATGGTGATCGTTACCGTGATGCTGACACATCTTTGCGCCGATGTCTGCATGCGGGATATCTGGCGATTATCCGGCACTGCTGGCGGATTAAGCTGACTGAATCGCCACGCATCGCGCCACAGTTGACGGTACTGATTGATCTGCATAAAGCCATTGGCCAGCGCACGCTGATAACCTGCCAGGGCGGTGACGGTCATGACCATCAGCATTAAAGCCAGTAGCGTTTCTGGCAGGCTAAAACCGTCCTGCTTCTTCAGGGCATCTGGCATAAGCTCGCCTCCTTTAACGGGCAAAAATCGCTCCAGCCGTGGGGAGAAAATCGGACACGGTTTTGTTCCACCGTGCCGGTTTGCCACAGCAGCATGGTACCGCTGCCGCCAATCAGCAATACCGATGCATCGCTGAAGATTCGCAGGCAGGCACGCCAGCCGAGCGTGACATCCTGCTGACAGCTCACCGCTTCCTGTCGCGGCCAGGAAAGGCCTTTTCCCCACTGTAGCGCAGATTGCACGCTGGCAGTATCGCGCAGGGCCTGCATTTCGTTGGCTGCTTGCGCCAGCAGAGAACGCTGCTGTTGGTTCAGCCCCTGAAGCAACAAACTGCCGAGCGCGAACAGCAGAAGCACCATCAACAAGGAAGAGAAACCACGCTGACGATTCACAGGTTATATCCTGTTACGCTGTATTCCGCACGGGCGTGGATTTGCCGACCAAAAATGGATTGTGCCGCCAGCGTTATCGATAATTCCGGGGGGAATCCCGCTCTGTCGTAGCGGGAAATGTGAAACGTGGTGATTTTAATCGCCGCCGGATTAGTCATTTTCTCCCAGCCTTTACCATTACAGCTGTCCGCCCCACGCTGGGTTTCCAGCGCACCATCACGTAACCGGAACCCGGTCATATCTGATTCTGACAGTGGAGCCGTATTCCAGACGCCATCGCTGTTGCCATCCCAGCGGACAAGCAGACAATCACCACTTGCGGCAATATGCAGCGCCTCTCCGCGACAGCGGCCGTTGCAATAACCGGCGCGTTGCAAATGCTTCGCCACGGTGTAAATACGCTGCCAGAGTTCATTTTCCAACGACTGTTGCCGGGTCAGGAGAAGCGTTGCCGACTGTAAGGCCGGGAGAAAGCGCGCGCCGCCTGACAATAGCACCGAGCTGATAGCCATCACGATCAGTGTTTCTGGTAGCGAAAAACCACGGCGTATTACAGACATGATACCGTCTCCTCACCACGGCAGAGACGGATTCGCCCCCAGTTAGAGACAATAATGTTCCAGCCACCAGCCGCGCTTTCCAGCCGGATATGTCCGGCCCAGGCGGTATTCCGCAGGCCGTAAAAACCCAGCCCAGGCGTCATGACGCGGAGCGAAACTTCCGGCCACAGCGGGTATAGCGTGAAAACATCCTTTTCACGACAGTCGGCCGTGGAACCAGTAGCGCTCAGGCACCAGCCCTCCCCGCTCCGACCAACGTTTAACAACCGATTACGATTATGCCAGTTGGCATCATCACGCAGCAGCAGCAGAAAGTCGCGAACCTGACAGGCTGTTTGCCACAGGCGCTGCTGCCGTTGCCAGCTGTGCCAGCCATATAGCCCACTGGCGCAAAGAATAACGACCAGTATCAGTGCGACCAGGGTTTCCGTCAGGGTATAGCCATGTTCTCTGTTCATGAGCTGAGTATGGGTATCAGCAATACCTTTTTCGAACGGAAAAATACGCGTTTGCGTCGCGCCTCGGAGAGTATTAAAGACGTTGCAATGGCTTGCAAAGACGGAGGAAACCAACGAACAAAAAGGCGCCCGATAGCAGCAGATTTTCCACGGTCTTGCCGCAGGGAGGTGAGCACATCAGGAAAACGGGCGAGAGTACGCTGGCACACATGCAGGACTGGCCGCCAGGACGGCGGCCAGTGAGGTCGTTCGAGGCTGGACAAACTTGCCTGGGCCAGGCGAAATCTCCCCAGGGCGTTCACACACAGGGGATATGCCCCCTGTCCACGTTATTTATCGTGAACAGAACAGGCCACTAAGCAAAAACATTCACTCCGGGAATTAAATCGCCACCGGCGCTTTAATTCCCGGATACGGGTCATAGCCTTCAATTTCAAAGTCTTCAAACCGGTAGTCGAAAATCGACGCCGGTTTGCGTTTGATGACCAGTTTCGGCAATGCGCGGGGTTCGCGGCTCAGCTGCAGATGCGTCTGCTCCATATGGTTGCTGTACAGATGCGTGTCGCCCCCGGTCCAGACAAAATCGCCCACTGCCAGGTCGCACTGCTGCGCCACCATATGCACCAGCAGGGCGTAGCTGGCGATATTGAACGGCAGGCCAAGGAACACATCGCAGGAGCGCTGATACAGCTGGCAGGAGAGCTTGCCATCCGCCACGTAAAACTGGAAAAACGCATGGCACGGCGCCAGCGCCATTTTGTTCAGTTCGCCAACGTTCCATGCCGAGACGATAATACGCCGTGAATCCGGGTCATTTTTCAACTGTTCCATCACCGTGCTGATCTGGTCGATATGACGACCATCCGGCGCAGGCCAGGAGCGCCACTGCTTGCCATAGACCGGCCCCAGATCGCCGTTTTCATCGGCCCATTCATCCCAGATGGTAACGTTGTTTTCATGCAGATACGCAACGTTGGTATCTCCCTGCAGGAACCACAACAGTTCATGGATGATGGAGCGTAAATGACAGCGTTTGGTCGTCACCAACGGGAATCCTTCCTGCAGGTTAAAACGCATCTGGTGGCCGAAGATAGAGACGGTGCCGGTACCGGTGCGGTCATTTTTTTGCGTGCCCTCGTCGAGCACTTTCTGCATCAAATCAAGATACTGTTTCATGGTTCCTCAAGAGTTTTGTTGCTGCGGACGACAACGGTACGCCCAGACCATCATAATGATACCCGCAAGCACCATAGGAATCGAAAGAATCTGTCCCATACTGATGTACTGCACCCAGGCGCCGGTGAACTGCGCGTCGGGCTGACGGAAAAATTCCACAATAATGCGGAACAGGCCGTAGCCAATCAGGAAAAGACCAGAAACCGAGCCGGTCGGGCGCGGTTTGCGAATAAACAGGTTCAGGATCAGGAACAGCACCACGCCTTCCAGCGCCAGCTCATACAACTGTGAAGGATGGCGGGGCAGCGCGCCGTAGGTATCGAACAACGATTGCCACTCGGGATGTGACGGCAGCAGAGCCAGATCTTCCGCGCGGGAGCCGGGGAAAATCATCGCATAGTGGAAGTTCGGATCGACACGCCCCCACAGTTCGCCGTTGATAAAGTTGCCCAGCCGCCCGGCGCCAAGGCCAAACGGAATCAGCGGCGCAATAAAATCAGAGACCTGGAAGAAGGTTCGCTTCGTGCGTCTGGCGAAGATGATCATCACCAGAATCACACCGATCAGGCCGCCGTGGAAGGACATGCCGCCATCCCAGACGCGGAACAGGTAGAGCGGATCCTCCAGGAAGAGCGGCAGGTTATAGAAAAAGACGTAACCGATACGCCCGCCGAGGAAGACCCCCAGGAACCCGGCGTACAGCAGGTTTTCAACTTCATTTTTCGTCCAGCCGCTACCCGGACGATTGGCCCGACGGGTGGCCAGCCACATGGCAAAAATAAACCCGACCAGATACATCAGGCCGTACCAGTGCAGGGAGACCGGTCCAATGGAAAATATTACCGGATCAAAGTCCGGAAAATGCAGGTAGCCACTATTCATCTGTCACCATAAAGACTTGTTATTCCGCCGAAAGTGGACAGCGGGGATCCTCCGCGCCTGCCAGAAAACGGCGCTCCAAAGGCTGCGAATGATAACATATGCGCGAAAGACGATCCGAGCCGGACGTGTAAAAGATATGTATACGAATGCGAATGAGCAGCAGAGGAGTTCCGGAGGCGGCGCGTTGCGCCTTGTTCACGCGCCGTCCGATAATGACAGCTATCGGCCTCCGCGAATCAGGCCGCCGAGACCGCGCCGCTCCATAAAAGCCGCAACCTGGTGACGGACTTCAGTCGCCATCTGCGCTTCCAGACTGCGGCGGGAAAGTTCCTGGGCCTCATCAATATCGATACGGCGCAGCAGATATTTCACTCTTGCCACCGAGCGACCATTCATTGACAAATGGCGATAGCCCATACCGATGAGGATCGTCACGCACATCGGATCACCCGCCATTTCACCACACAGTCGCAGATCGATGTCGAAACGCTCGGCATCGCGGGCGATCATCGCCAGCGCCCTGAGAACTCCTGGGTGCAGGCTGTCATACATACTGGCCACCCGGGTATTATTGCGATCCACCGCCAGAATATACTGGGTCAGGTCATTAGTGCCAACAGAGATAAAATCAATGCGATTAGCCAGTTGTGGAAGCATAAAGACCATCGACGGCACTTCCAGCATCACGCCAAGACGCGGACGTGGAATAGCATAGCCGATCATGTCTTCCACTTCACGGCTGGCGCGATCGATAAGACGACGAGCCTCATCCACTTCATCCAGGCTGGTCACCATCGGCAGCAAAATACTGAGGTTACCGGTCGCCGCATTGGCGCGCAGCATGGCGCGTATCTGCACCAGAAAAATCTCCGGCTGATCGAGCGTGATGCGAATACCGCGCCAGCCAAGACACGGGTTCTCTTCGCTGATTGGCATATACGGCAGTTGTTTATCCGCGCCGACATCCAGCGTGCGCAGAGTCACCGATTTCTCGTTGAACATCTGTAGCATTCCCTGATACTGGGCAACCTGCTCCTCTTCAGAGGGGAAGCCGCTTTGCAGCATAAAGGGAATCTCGGTGCGGTACAGACCGATACCATCGACGAAATTGCCGAGCTTCTCCTCATGCTCAGGGCTCAGCCCCGCATTGAGCATCACTTTTACTCGCTCGCCGCTTTTCAGTTCAGACGCCCGCTTGAGATCGTCCTCAGCCAGGCGGCTAAGTTCATTCTCTTCGCTAATCAGGCGCTGGTACTCCTGCAGCAACACCGGCTCCGGATCGACCAGCAGCTCGCCACGGTAACCGTCGACGATCAGGGTATGACCGTGCAGCAGCGAAGGCTGAATATCCGCCCCCATCACCGTCGGAATGCCCAGCGCACGAACCATAATCGCAGCATGCGAGTTCGCCGCGCCGTCACGTACCACCACGCCTGCTAAACGGTCCTGAGGAACTTCCGCCAGAGTCGTGGCCGACAGTTCGTCCGCCACCAGTATGATGCGCTCCGGCCAGCTATCCGTTCCCTGAATGCTGTCATCAAGGTGAAACAGCAGTCGCTGGCCTAACGTGCGTAAATCACCCGCACGCTCTTTCAGATAGCCATCACTGAGCGCGGCAAACTGTTCGGCAAACTGCTCGATGATCTTCTTCACCGCCCATTCGGCCACCGCGCCTTTATCCACTTCAGCGAACAGTTCACGACGCAGGCGCGCGTCGGAAAGCAGGTGTGAATAGAGGTCAAAGATGGCCGCCGTCTCTTTCTGCGCGCCGGCAGAATAGCGTTTGCTGTAACGACGAAACTCGTTCGCCGCCTCTTCCAGCGCGATGGTCAGACGCTCGCGCTCGGCAGCGGTATCAAGCGTCGAGGCTTCATAAACCTGCTCCATCAGCGGCAGGCTAACGTCCATCCAGCCTTCAGCAATGGCGACGCCGGACGAAGCAGGCAGGGCGCGAATGCGGGTCTGACGATATTGACCAAACAGCGCGTTTAACTGGGACTGAGAAAGAATACCGGCGATTTGCGTGGCCAGCGTAACAAGAAAAGACTCTTCACTTTCGTCAAACTGGCGCAACTCGCGCTGCTGCACCACCAGCACCCCCAGCAGTTGGCGCCGCTGGATAATCGGCACGCCAAGGAAGGCACGGAAACGCCCCTCTTTTACCGCAGGAATATATTTAAAGCTGGGATGCTTTTGCGCGTCGGCGAGGTTAATGGGTTCTGCCAGACGGCCGACGAGGCCGACCAGGCCTTCGTCAAAAGCGAGCGCGACAATGCGCCCGCGGGGCTTTTTCAACCCGCGAGTCGCCATCAGGTAATAACAGCGCCGGTCGTTGTCAGCCAGATAAACCGAGCAGACCTCCGTTTCCATTGCGGCGCAGATATCGGTTACCAGGATATCCAGCGCCTCGTTTAAACGTGGCGTACTCGCGACCTTCTCGACTATTTCTCGCAACCGAGTGAGCATAATGTGTGTGGCTTAACCTCTTTTACGTCGATATGCAGGCGCGCTTTGCGGCTTAGGCGAACTTTCTGCCAGCGCCATTGTGGCGCTGGCGAACTCTTTCATCACCCGGCGGTAGACATCGCGCTTAAACGACACCACCTGACGCACCGGATACCAGTAGCTTACCCATCGCCAGCCATCAAATTCAGGTGTACTGCTGGTTTGCATATTGACATCCGCATCACTGCCAATCAATTGCAGGAGAAACCACTTCTGTTTCTGGCCGATACATACCGGCTTTGTGTCCCAACGCACCAAACGTTTAGGCAATTTGTAACGCAACCAGTTACGGGTTGAAGCCAGAATCCGCACATCTTTGCGGTTTAACCCAACTTCTTCGAACAATTCCCGATACATCGCCTGCTCTGCTGATTCTCCTGGATTAATGCCCCCTTGCGGGAACTGCCACGAGTGCTGACCATAGCGCCTGGCCCACATAACCTGACCCTGGCGATTACAGATTACAATACCGACATTTGGGCGGTAGCCATCGTCATCAATCACCGGACTACCTCAAAATAAGCTTCAATGCGAATGATTGTTTCACACTCGCTGGAAACGGTAAACCACTCTGTGAACGAGATGAGATCGAATAACATTTGAATAACTCACAGCAATCCCCCGAGTTATAAACAGTGAAAGCCGTCCACGCGCGATTTTATTCACTTTTTCTGTGGATAGAGTTGTGAAGAAGTACGGAATTAACCAGGGAAAACCCAGAGTAATCCGAACAGCGGCGTAATCAACCCACATAATAATATATTTGTTTTCATTAAGTTACCTTGTTTAAATTTCATCATTCACAGTGTAACGTGACGATCATCACATATACGATCCCGGAACTGATGAAAGATCGAACAATGTCGGTTTTATCCACAGCTTGCGCAAGTACTCTGGACATATTTTGGCTAAAAACTCGATTTTTCTCCCACGTCAAGGCTGTAAATGGAAACAGTAGTGGCGCTTTTCCCCAGTTATCCCATTTTTCTGTGGATAACATGGTGTAAGATCCTGTTCATTGTCGGTGACCAGTTCTGGAAAACCTGCCTCCAGATTTTTCATAACGGCAAAAAATAATTAAAAAAGCCATATGAATCATCAAATTGTCATAGTTAGTCAGGAAAAGGTAAACTCTATCCACAACGGACGAAATTACCGCTTATTTTTTATCCAGAGGTTTCATGTTATGCCGAATATCGCGCCGCTCTTATCGCCACCGCAAAGCCAGGAACAGCTTCTGGCTCAGGCGCGGCAGCTGGCAGGTTATTCACTGGGTGAGCTGGCCGCCCTTGCCGGTATTCCCGTTCCGCGCGATTTAAAACGTGATAAAGGCTGGATCGGTATCCTGCTGGAAATTTGGCTTGGCGCCAGCGCAGGCAGCAAGCCCGAGCAGGATTTCGCCGCTCTCGGCGTTGAATTGAAAACCATCCCTGTCGATTCTCAGGGGCGTCCACTGGAAACGACCTTCGTCTGCGTCGCGCCGCTCACCGGTAATAGCGGCGTCACCTGGGAGAGCAGCCATGTGCGTCATAAACTCAAGCGCGTACTGTGGATCCCGGTAGAGGGCGAGCGAACGATTCCGCTCGCCAGCCGCCGGGTGGGCGCGCCTCTGCTGTGGAGCCCCAGCGAAGAAGAAGCGCGTCAGCTACGCATGGACTGGGAAGAGCTGATGGATCTGATCGTGCTTGGGCAAGTTGAACGCATCACTGCGCGTCACGGCGAAGTGCTGCAATTGCGCCCAAAAGCGGCAAATAGCAAAGCCCTGACCGAAGCGGTTGGCGCCCACGGAGAGCCGATCCTCACGTTACCGCGCGGTTTCTACCTGAAGAAAAACTTCACCGCCGCCCTGCTGGCCCGCCACTTCCTTCTTTCCTCTGGATAATTCACACCGCGGGCGGTGTTTAACAACGCGTGCGCTGGCTCCAGGGGCGAGCAGCGCAGGAAGGCGCCGGAGCAGTCGCGCACGGCGATTACTGTCCATGATTAATTTTTTGTTCTGCCATGCGGGTTGCATATAATCACTTCTTTCTATTTTGCAGGACTTTGAATGATGTTATTTGCATGGGTAACCGATCCTAACGCCTGGCTGGCGCTTGGTACGCTGACGCTACTGGAGATAGTGCTTGGGATCGATAATATTATTTTCCTCTCTCTGGTCGTGGCCAAGCTTCCCACTGCGCAACGGGCTCATGCCCGCCGCATCGGGCTTATGGGGGCAATGATCATGCGTCTGGCGTTACTGGCGTCAATCGCATGGGTCGTTAAGCTCACCAACCCGCTGTTTACCGTGCTGGGCCAGGCGATCTCATTTCGCGATCTGATCCTGCTACTCGGCGGGTTATTCCTGATCTGGAAAGCGAGTAAAGAGATTCACGAATCCATTGAAGGAGAAGAAGAGGGGTTAAAAACCAACGTTCATTCATTTATTGGCGCCATTGTGCAGATTATGCTGCTGGATATCATTTTCAGCCTTGATTCGGTGATTACCGCCGTCGGGCTGTCGGATCATCTGTTCATCATGATGGCGGCGGTCGTTATTGCCGTACTGGTGATGATGGTGGCCGCCCGTTCGATAGGCGATTTTGTTGACCGCCACCCTTCGGTGAAAATGCTGGCGCTGTCATTTTTGATTCTCGTCGGCTTCACGCTGATACTGGAAAGTTTTGATGTGCACGTGCCGAAAGGCTACATTTATTTCGCTATGTTCTTTTCGATTGCGGTTGAGAGCCTCAATCTGCTACGAAATAAAAAAAATCCGCTGTAACCCGCACAGCCCTGAAAAGGGCTGTCATCCCTTTTAAGACTTTACTGATTCTTATATTCCAGAAATCAGACTATTAATCTGATAGAAGGTACGGCCAAAATAGAGGTAATAACGATGAAAAAATGGGCAGTATTGATTTCCGCCGTAGGACTGGCATTCTCCGTTTCCGGCTGCAGCAGCGATTATGTCATGGCAACCAAAGACGGACGTATGATTCTGACAGACGGTAAACCTGCGATTGACGACGACACCGGTCTTATCAGCTACGAAGATCAGCAAGGGAACAAAATGCAGATCAATCGCGATGATGTCTCGCAGATTATTAAACGGTAAGCTTTCACGCCAACCTGCGACGAGCCGTTTATCACAGAGTTAAGCGGTGTTTTCGTCCCCTTTTCATTTGCGAAAAGAGTCGGGATATCCTGATCCATCTCCGGATAAATCAGGCCAGATTCCGTAAACCCGGCTTTTTTTGATCTTTTTACTTCCCCTTTTTCTTCCCCTCTGCCATTTTTATATTCCTTTGTCGGGGAACGCCTGACCTTGTAACAAAAAAGGAAACCGGCTATGCAGTATCACCGTATCCCACACAGTTCTCTTGAAATCAGCACGCTGGGACTGGGCACAATGACGTTTGGTGAGCAGAATAGCGAGGCAGACGCGCACGACCAGCTCGATTACGCTGTCAGTCAGGGCATCAACCTGATCGATGTCGCCGAAATGTATCCTGTCCCGCCGCGCCCGGAAACCCAGGGCCTGACGGAAACCTATGTCGGTAACTGGCTGGCAAAACGCGGTAATCGCGAAAAACTGGTTATCGCCTCCAAAGTGAGCGGCCCTGCCCGCAATAACGACAGCAGTATTCGCCCTAACCATGCGCTGGATCGTAAAAATATCCGCGAGGCGCTGCACGACAGCCTGAAGCGGTTGCAGACTGATTATCTTGACCTCTATCAGGTCCACTGGCCGCAGCGGCCAACCAACTGTTTTGGTAAACTGGGCTACACCTGGACCGATTCCGCCCCGGTCGTCACCCTGCTGGATACCCTGGAAGCGCTGGCTGAATTCCAGCGCGCCGGGAAGATTCGCTATATTGGCGTCTCCAACGAAACGGCTTTTGGCGTGATGCGCTATCTCCATCTGGCGGACAAGCATGATTTGCCGCGTATTGTGACGATTCAGAATCCTTACAGCCTGGTGAACCGCAGCTATGAAGTGGCGCTGTCGGAAGTGAGCCAGTATGAAGGCGTGGAGCTGTTAGCTTATTCCTGTCTGGCATTCGGTACGCTGACCGGGAAATACCTCAACGGCGCGAAACCCGCCGGCGCGCGCAATACCCTGTTCAGCCGCTTTACCCGCTATAGCGGCGAGCAGACTCAGAAAGCGGTGGCGGCCTATGTCGATATCGCAAAACGCCATAATCTTGACCCGGCACAAATGGCGCTGGCTTTCGTGCGTCGCCAGCCGTTTGTCGCCAGCACCCTGCTTGGGGCGACGACCATGGCGCAGCTTCAGACTAACGTCGAAAGCCTCCATCTGACACTAAGCGAAGAGGTGCTGGCGGAGATTGAAGCGGTGCATCGAATTTATACCTACCCGGCACCGTAGGAAAAGTCACCTTCCCGGGGCGGTCCGCTGCACCCGGGAGACTATTTACGACGCCCCCAAATCCACAGCGCGATGATAGCCAGCGCAAATACCACGCCGAAGCCCATCCCGACGCCGACAACCGGAATACCTATGCTCACCGCCAGCGAGTACAGGCCCAGCATCAGCAACATCGCGACGTTCTCGCCGAGATTCTGCACCGCGATTGCATTGCCCGCGCCAACCGTGTGTTTGCCGCGTTCCTGAAGCAGCGCATTCAGCGGCACAATAAAGAAACCGCCGAACGCCCCGAGCAGCAGCAGCAGGCCAAATGCCGGCAGCAACGCCTGCTGGATGGCGAAAAAGACGACCGCGACGCCAATCAAAATCCCCGCGGGAATACAACGGGACACCGTTTCCAGCGTCACCAGCTTCGCCGCCGCGCCAGCCCCCAGTACTATCCCCACCGCCACCATTGCGTTAAGGTAGGTCGGCATGGCATTACTGGTAATACCCAGGGCTACTGGCACCCACAGCACCAGTAAGAAGCGCAGGGTCACTCCCGCTCCCCAGAACAAGCTTGTGCCGACTAACGAAAACCGGGTATCGCCGTCACGCCACAGCACTGCACAGGCGCTAAAGAAACGGTGGGTCATCGGCCTGAAACGCCACGACTGTCCGGGACGCGCGGCGGGCAGTTTGGGGATCCACAGGTTGGCCATCACCGCCCCGCCGTACACCATCGCGCAGACGACAAGCGCCGCCAGGACATGCCAGTCCGCCAGAATACCGCCAGCCATCGAACCAAGCAAAATAGCCGCAATGGTGGAGGACTCCATCAGGCCGTTAGCTTTGACTAACTTATCCCCGGTGGTCAGCTCGCCGAGGATGCCGTATTTAGCCGGAGAATAGGCGGCAGCGCCAATGCCCACCAGCGTGTAGCCAACAAACGGATTAACGCCAAAGCAAATACAGCCCGCGCCGATAAGCTTCAGACCGTTAGCCACCATCATTACTCGCCCTTTGGCGAAGCTATCGGCAAACTGCCCGACAAACGGCGCGAAGAGAATGTAAGCACCCACAAACAACATCTGCAATACCGGCTGGCTCCACGCCGGGTAGAACAGTTGCTTCATCAGCGCCAGGGTCGCGAAGAGTAGCGCGTTATCGCCGAATGCCGAGAGAAACTGGGCGCAGATAACCGCCATCATTCCTTTCGAATACAGAGAAGTGTTAGTGTGTACTGACTCACTCATCCGAATGTTCCATCTCTTCAACCATATCGTTAAGGGCGACGAAATCCGGCTTACCGCTGCCCAGCACCGGGAGCTGTTTCAGCCAGCGAATGTCGCGCGGTACCGCCAGCTCCGGCACGCCATGTTCACGGGCATAGCGCAGCAGTTTCTCGCGATTTAGTTCATTATCGCTGGTAAACAGCACCAGCGCCTCGCCTTTACTGGCATCCTGTTTAATCGCCATGGCGTGCATTTTGTCCGGCGAAACCGCCAGCGCCACCTGCTCGACCATCTCCAGCGATACCATCTCACCGGCAATTTTAGCAAAGCGCTTTGCGCGTCCCTGAATTCGCACATAGCCCTGCTCGTCAAAGGTGACAATATCGCCGGTGTCATACCAGCCGGTTTCCACTTCGCCGTGTTGATTCTCCGCCGTTGGCGCCTCCAGCACACCCGGATTTTCCACGCGCAGATAGCCTTTCATAATATTCGGCCCTTTTAGCTGCAGACGGCCGCCTTCTTCAATACCCGGCATCGCCAGTAAACGCGCATCCATACCCGGCAGAATGCGACCAACGGTTCCCACCTTCGTCGCCATCGGCACATTGATCGACACCACTGGCGCACATTCGGTAACGCCATAGCCTTCGAGAATACGCAGGCCAAACTTGTCCTGCCAGATCTGCTTTGTGCTCTCCTGCAGTTTCTCCGCGCCTGCAACAACATACCGCAGGCGATAAAAGTCATATGGATTAGCAAAGCGGGCATAGTTGGCGAGGAAGGTCGAGGTGCCGAACAGCACGGTACAATTACGGTCATACACCAGTTCCGGCACCATGCGATAATGCAGCGGACTCGGATAGAGGAACACCTCCGCACCGGTAAACAGTGGGGTCAGCAGGCCGACCGTCAGGCCAAAGGAGTGAAACAGCGGCAGCGAGGACATAAAGCGATCGTTCGCGGTAAAGTCAGCGACGGTTTTAATCTGCTCGACGTTAGCCAGCAGGCTTTTATGACTATGTACCACGCCTTTCGGATTGCCTTCTGAACCGGAAGTAAACAGGATCATCGCCGCATCTTCCGGCTGCTGCTTAACCTGCGCCAGCTTCGGTATCAACAGATGACCAAAAATCCACAGCTTATCCGCGGCGGTGATATCCGCTTTTAAATCTTCGAGGAATACCCAGCGCACCTGAGTCAACTGTTCCGGCAGGTGCCAGAGTTTGCCTTTATCAAGGAAGGTTCGCGAGGTGAAAATCGTCTTAGTTTCGGCGGCGGTAACCGCGCTGCTCAGGCCTTTCACTCCGGCGGTATAGTTCATCATCGCCGGAATACGCCCACGGGCAATCGCGCCGAAAATTACCGCTGCGCTAATCCCGGCATTCGGCAGCATCAGGCCGATTTTCTCGCCCTGAGCGCTATACCTTTCCAGAATACGCGCCACAAACAGGGTTTTGGTCAACAGCTTACGGTAGGTATCCGGCTGAAAATTAATATCTTCCACGCAGTTTTTACGCGCACCGAAGCGGTACTGCGCCGCCAGCAGCGATTCATACAGCGTTTCGCGCGGGCGCACCGCCATCCGCGCTTCCATCATTATCTGATGCAACATTTCTCCGGCAATTTTACGCCGGTCGCGGGCGCGCGGCGCCTCAGGCATCGCCAGATGCGTCGGCGGCAGCAGATGCAGTTGAATACGGGGAAAAAGGCGGCGCCTGACCAGCCCTTTGAGGCGGCTAAAGGGGGTAAGCTCAGCGCCCTCGATACGCAGCGGCACAATGGTCGCCTGCGACTTTGCTGCAACGAAAGCCGCGCCGTCATAAATTTTCATCAGCGAGCCGGTCACCGAAATCCGCCCTTCCGGGAAAATAACCACCGGACGCCCTTGTTCAATCAGGCGGACCAGATGCTTAATGGACATGGGTTTGGTCGGGTCCAGCGGCACAAAATCGATAAGGGGTGTCAGAGCACGCATAAACCAGCGCTGGCTAATTGAAGAGTACACTGCAAAAACAGGGCGCACCGGCAGGAAAAGCGCCAGCAGTATGCCGTCAATAAATGAGACGTGATTGGGCGTAATCAGTACCTTTGGCTGGTACAGCGCCTGGGTGTCGCCGGTGAGTTTTACCCGGTACAATCCCTTGAATAACAGTCTAAAAAATCCTAAAAGCATAACAACTCCGTCTGACCGGTTAATCAGTCAAAGCAGGTTACACGAGAAGAGGTGGGAAATGCAGTGCGCGAAGAGGAATTCAGGACAAAAAAAACCTGCGCATCTGCGCAGGTCGGTGCAAGATAATCAGTACGAATAGCGTACTTAAGAAACTCACCAATCAATACCTCTGGGAAAGCCAGAATATCAATGATATGAATGGGTAAACCAGCGAACATTCGCAACAGCTAATCGCAAAGTGTAAGCAAAGGTGTGAATTCCCCCCTCCCGGAATCATTCGCAGGTTGCCTGTGAGTAACTCTTTCATCAGCAAGGCTAATCTGTGTCACAATTACATGACCCCAGGCGCCGCGGTTCTTGAATCTGCGGCGCTTTCCCGTAACATAAACGGTATGTAAACGCTTACCCTAAAAAAGGCATGGTATGGCGACAATTAAGGATGTAGCCCGTCTCGCAGGAGTTTCCGTCGCTACCGTCTCCCGCGTGATTAACAATTCACCGAAAGCCAGCGAAGCCTCACGCCAGTCGGTGGGGGCGGCGATGGAAGCGTTAAATTATCATCCTAACGCCAACGCCCGCGCGCTGGCGCAGCAGTCAACGCAAACCGTTGGCCTGGTGGTGGGCGATGTTTCCGACCCTTTCTTTGGTTCAATGGTCAAAGCCGTCGAGCAGGTGGCCTACAATACCGGCAATTTTTTGCTGATCGGTAACGGCTATCACAGCATCCATAAAGAGCGTCAGGCGATTGAACAGTTGATTCGCCACCGCTGCGCAGCCCTGGTGGTTCACGCCAAAATGATCCCCGATGACGAGCTGACCGCGTTAATGAAGCAGATCCCCGGTATGGTGCTGATCAACCGTATTATACCTGGCTTAGAGCAGCGCTGCGTCGCGCTGGATGACCGTTACGGCGCCTGGCTGGCAACGCGTCACCTGATTCAGCAAGGGCATACCCGCATTGGCTATATCTGTTCCGATCACCCGATTTCCGATGCCGAAGACCGTCTTCAGGGCTATTACGCGGCATTAAAAGAGAGCGGCCTGGCGTGCAATGACCGCCTGGTGACCTTTGCCGAGCCTGATGAGAGCGGCGGTGAACAGGCGATGACCGAACTGCTGGGGCGAGGGAGGCATTTTACCGCCGTGGCCTGCTATAACGACTCAATGGCCGCCGGTGCGATGGGCGTGTTAAACGATAACGGTATTGATATACCACAGGAGATTTCGCTGATCGGTTTTGATGACATACTGATTTCACGCTATGTGCGCCCGCGTCTGACCACCGTGCGCTACCCGATCGTCACCATGGCGACTCAGGCCGCCGAGCTGGCGTTAGCGCTGGCGGAACATCGCCCGCCCCCGGAGATAACCCATCTTTTTAGCCCGACGCTGGTACGCCGTCACTCGGTGGTTTCGCCTGCGGAACGCGATAAATCATAGCGATATAAACTGACCGTCGTGGCCGGGTAATCCAGACCTTCGCCGATATACTGCCAGCCAAAACGCTCATAAAAATCACGGCAGGCGGAATAGAGAAACAGCGCGGAATAGCCCTGCGTTCGTGCATACCGGATGACATGCTGCTGTAGCGTTCCCGCCAGCCCTTTTCCCCGTGCTTCCGGGGCGACATAGAGTGCCGCCATCCACGGATACAGATCCTGACGACTGATTAAGTCGCAGCGCCAGAGCCCGACGGTTCCCAGCAGTTTTTCATTTTCAACGGCAATAAACGTAACCGGCAACGCCCCCGGCGTCTGGCTATGCCCGATGATGCTGGCGAAAAACGCCTGCGGCAACATATCGCCGCCAAAAGCCCGCCATAGCCACTCCGTAACCTGCCCAGCATACTGCGGCGCGGCGGATAAAGGCTGAATAATCACATCAGCTTTCCCTGAAAAACAGGCACTGACTCAAAGAGATAGCCGTCAAAGTCCGGTGCGTCTTCATCAGAAAGCTCCAGCAGACTATTTTTTACGTTTTCAAGGTGCTGCCACATGGCCTGCCAGGCGCCCATCACATCGCGACGGCGCAGGGCGGCGAGGAGCGTTTGCCGGTCGCCAAGCCACTTCAGGCGATACGCCCGGCTGGCGATATGTACATTGAACTGCTGCCATAACGGGCTGCTGTCCATTTGCAGCCAGATGCGCTCGACCGTCGCCAGCAGCATCTGGTTTTGCGTCGCCCCGGCCAGCACCAGGTGAAAAAGCCGGGCGTTGTCCTGACTGGTATCGTTGGCGGCAATAGCCCGCTGCTCCTGCTCAATAATACGTTTCAGGTTATCGATATCGGCGCGGGTGGCCATTTTGGCGGCAAAAGCGGCGATATTGCTCTCCAGCAACTGGCGGGCCTGCAGGATTTCGAAAGGCCCGACGTCGCTGCTCAGCATCTGTTCTTCCTCGCTATCGCCCTCATGCGGGATGCGCATAACGTACACCCCGGAGCCCTGGCGAATATCCACCGTTCCCTGTAACTCCAGCATCAACAGCGCTTCACGGACGATCGTCCGGCTCACACCGTAAATTTCGGCGATATTGCGTTCCGGCGGCAGACGCGATCCGATGGGATAGCGCCCCTGCGCAATCTGTGCGCGTAAATCATCACCAATCTCCTGATAGGGTTTCTTTTCCGGCGGAATAATAGCCTTCTCCACAATATCACCTGTGCGTTATGAACCTGCGAGTCAATATCGCCGCTATCTTAGCAAAATTTAACCATGCCTAACGCCACTCGTCGTCAATATCCAGCGTCAATTCCCGACGTTCGCCAAGCTGACGGAACCAGCTGGCGGAAGCCTTCGGCCTTCGCGCGCGGTGATTTTGCAGATCGATTTCAATCAGCCCGTAACGATTTTTAAAGGCGTTCATCGGCGAAACATTGTCGGTAAACGCCCACAGCATATAGCCGTGGCAGTTGGCGCCGGCTTCCCGCGCACGCAGCGTTTGCCACAGATGTTCGCTGATAAAGCGAATCCGGTAATCGTCGGCGATGGTGCCTTCGCTATTGCGAAACTGCCCTTCGTTTTCCACCCCCATGCCGTTTTCGGCCACGAACCACGGGATATTGCGGTAATCCTGTTTAATCCGCATCGCCATATCAAAAACGATTTGCGGATAAATTTCCCAGCCACGCGAACTATTCATCCGTCTTCCCGGGAGTTCAAAGGGCTCATAATAGTAAGCCGGATGGAATGGCGTCTGCGGGTGCCAGGCGCGCGACGGGGCTTTCACCCGGTGTGGGTAGTAGAGATTAATTCCCAGCTCATCCACGGTGTTTTCACGAATAATCGCCAGCTCTTGCGCACTGTAATCCCAGCCAACGTTGTGCTGTTCGAGCAGGTCGTACAGTTCTGACGGATATTCGCCGTGGACCAGCGGATCGAGGAAAACCCGGTTATAAAACAGATCGTAGATTTCCGCGGCGCGAAGATCATGAGGCGCTTTTGAACGTGGATAAGTGACTTCCGGGTTAAGAATACAGCCGACCGTGCCGCGATAGCCTTTTTCGCGAAACAGCCTGACCACTTTAGCCGTCGCCAGCACCTTATGATGATTCCACTGCATCCAGGTCCCGGTATTCTGTTCGTAAGGCCAGCGCAGCGCGTCGAGGTAGACCCGGGTCTGTACCACAATCGGTTCATTGAAAGTAAACCAGCGCGTCACCTTATGGTGATAGCGGGCAAAAACTTTCTCCGCATATTGTACGAACAGATCAACCACTTTTTTCGACGCCCAGCCGCCGTAGTGCTCCAGCAGATAGCCGGGCAGTTCATAGTGCTCAAGGCAGATCATCGGCTCAATGCCGTTAGCCCGTAGCGCGTCAAACAGCTGGTCGTAGTACGCCGCATACTCTTCATCAACCGTGACGTTTTCATAGTCGGTAAGAAAACGCGACCAGTTGATCGACGTACGATAGTGGGTCAGTCCCGCCAGCTTCATCAACTGCACGTCTTCGCGGAAGCGGTTGATAAAATCGGTCGCGACCGCCGGGCCATAACCGTTATGCCAGACGTGACGATCGTTCTTGTACCAGAGATCCGGCCAGGAATCCTGCCCCTCTTTCTTGCCGCTCCAGCCTTCGGTTTGCCACGCCGACGCGGCGGCGCCGAGGATAAAGTCGCGGGGAATCGCGATCCGTACTCTGCTCATGGTGTCCTCATACATTCTGACTGACTTCAGCGTTTTCCGCCTGACGCTGCGCGTTTTCCGCACGACGGGAGGCTATTTTGACGAACGGCAGATAGATAAGCACCGCGGCGACAATACAGACAAGCTGTGTCACTACCGCCCCCATCGATCCGGCTGTGGAGAGCCAGGCGTTAATCAGCGGTGGCGTGGTCCACGGCACCATGACCACCGCTTTACCGGCAAAACCGGTGACGGTGGCGAAGTAACCGATACTGCCGGTCACCAGTGGGGTAATAATAAAAGGGATCGCAAGGATCGGATTAAGCATGATCGGCATACCGAAAATCACTGGTTCGTTAATATTGAACAGCCCGGGTCCGATCGACAGTTTGGCGATCTCCTTCATTTCTTTGCGTTTGGTGGCGATCATCACCGCAATCAGCAGGCCAATCGTCAACCCCGAACCGCCAATGCTCATATAAACATCCCAGAACGGCATGGTGATGATATTCGGCACCTCTTTGCCCTGCTCAAAGGCGCTCATATTGACGGTAATCGCCCCCAGCAGCAGCGGTTCGCGGATCGGTTTGATCATCTGATTACCGTGAATGCCGATAACCCAGAACAACTGGGCGACAAACATCAGCAGCAGGATCCCCGGCAGGCTTTGCACCACTCGCTCCAGCGGCTGCTGTACCACCTGGTAGACCGCATCATAGAGATACATGCCGGTAATTTGATGAAAAATAAAACCAAAGGTAGCAATCGCCGTGGTGGTAATAATTGCCGGGATCAGCGCGGAAAACGATGCCGATACGTTGGGGGGAACGGTGTCCGGCATTTTGATCTTGAGGCCTTTGCATCTCTCCAGCCAGCAGTAGATCTCCACGGAAAGAATGGCAATAAACATGCCGAGGAACAGGCTGCGCGTATCTGAGAACTGGCGCAACAGCACATCTTTCACTTCATGCATTTGTCCGTCGACCAGCATTTCGACGGTGGTTGGCGTCACACAGATAAAACAGATGACCGCCAGCAGGCCGGGAAACAGGCTCTTAATACCGTTAATCCGCCCAAGCTCGATGCCGATCAGAAATACGGCGCCGATATTAAGAAAGTTAAGCGTCGCATAGTTAATTGCGCTGGTAATCGGTTTTAGCGCAGCCAGAAAAGAGAGCGCCTGAAAGCTGGCCAGCCCGTTTTTCGGATCCAGCACCATATTGGAGATCAGCACCGAAAAGGCGCCCACGATGATCACCGGCATCAAGGTAATAAAGGCCGCCTTTATCGCCATAATGTAGCGGTAGCTGTTGAATTTCGTAGCGAAACTCCCCAGAGAGTCGATCAATTTGTCCTGCAATGCCATAGAGGATACCTCAGGGTTAAGGGACTTTTTTGCGCACAAGGTGTACAGCCAGGCACCTATTGGCATACCAAAAATAATCACCGATGGGAAAAAGTTCTGTGACTAAGTTCGCAACCTCAGAACTGGCATTCCAAAAAAACCCAAATTGGCATGCCGAATTCATTGTTTTATTTTTCAGCCCGTTAATCCTGCAAAAGCGTGATCGCGATAGTTTTTTTGCTTTGCCACGAAGCCATATCCCCCTGAATGTCTGTGATAAACTGCGCATTACCACGTGATATCAGGAATCGGATGAATGGCTACAATGCTGGATGTCTCAATTCACGCAGGCGTCTCTAAAGCGACGGTTTCCCGCGTGTTGAACGGCACTGGTCAGGTGAAAGAGAGCACCCGCCAGCGGGTTTTTAAGGCAATGGAAGAGCTGGGCTATCGGCCCAACTTTCTCGCCCGCTCGCTGGCGAACCGCACGAGCAACAGCATCGGCCTGGTGGTCTCCATTTTCGACGGTTTCTATTTTGGGCGTTTATTGCAGCAGGCTTCCCGACAAACGGAAGCCTGGGGTAAACAGCTGATTGTCACCGACGGGCACAATGCGCCGGCGCGTGAAGAAGAGGCCGTACAGATGCTTGCCGACCGTCAATGTGACGCCATCGTGCTATACACGCGCCATATGAGCGAAAAGAAAATTATGTCGCTGATTGAGTCCATCGGCACACCACTGGTGGTCATTAACCGCGACGTTAGCCAGGCGCGGGATCGCTGCGTTTTTTTTGAACAGCAGGATGCGGCGTTTCAGGCGGTAGAGTATCTGATAACTCAGGGCCATCGCGATATCGCCTGTATTACCGTGCCAATACATACGCCAACGGGAAAGGCTCGCCTGGAGGGCTATCGTCAGGCGCTGAAAAAGCACGGTATCAAATGGGATCCGGCGAAAGTGAAGTATGGCGATGCCACCATCCCACGTGGCTATGAACTGTGCCGTGAACTGCTGGAAGAAAAAACATCGTTTAGCGCGCTGTTTTCCTGTAATGACGATATGGCGCTGGGTGTTTCAAAAGCGTTGCGTCAGGCCGGGCTGCGGATCCCGCAGGATATTTCATTGTTTGGTTTTGATGACGCGCCGAGCGCCAAATGGCTGGAACCGGGGCTATCCACGGTCTACCTGCCGATCGATAACATGATTACCACCGCTATCGATCAGGCGATCAAGCTGGCCAACGCTCAGCCGATTGAAACCATCCCGCCGTTTACCGGCACCCTGGTACTGCGCGAGTCGGTGGTCGCCGGCCCCTATTCCACGTAATCCGCCGGATGGCGTATCCGGCGAAGAAGCAACGGCATGCCTGGCATCGGCCCGATAAGCGAAGCGCCATCGGGCATCCACTCACAACTGTTCCAGCGCTAACAGTTCGTCAATTGTCTGGCGACGGCGAATCAGCCGCGCTTTACCGTTGTCGAACAGCACTTCCGGCAGCAATGGACGACTGTTGTAGTTTGAAGACATCGATGCGCCGTAAGCACCGGTGTCATGCAGCACCAGATAATCGCCCGGCACCACCGCTGGCAGCAGGCGGGTTTCCACTTTTCCCCCTTCCTGCTGGGTAAAGACATCGCCCGATTCGCACAGCGGCCCGGCAACCACGGTTTCAATCTTCGCGGCGGCGCTCAAATCCCGACCATCCCCCGCCAGGGCGGTGATATGGTGGTAGCTGCCGTACATCGCCGGGCGCATCAAATCATTAAAACCGGCATCAATCAGCACGAAGTGACGGCTGCCCATCCCTTTCACGCTGCGTACCTGAGAAACCAGCACCCCGGCTTCCGCCACCAGGAAGCGACCCGGTTCCAGCTCCAGCTTCACCGGGTGACCCAGATATTTGGCTATTTGCTCGCGCGCCGCGTTCCACAGCCCGAAGTAATGATCGGTATCGATCGCCTCTTCCCCTTCGTGATAAGGGATCGACAGCCCACCGCCGGCGGAGATCGCCTGCAGATCCTGCCCGAACTCGATAACCTGGCGCACCATCGCCCCGCACACCTGCTCCAGATGGCCATAATCCACCCCGGAACCAATGTGCATATGAATGCCCACCAGCTGAAGCTGATAGCGTTGCATCACCTCCAGCGCCGCCGGTAAATGCGTGTGCCAGATACCGTGTTTGCTGTTCTCGCCGCCGGTATTGGTTTTTTGACTGTGGCCGTGGCCGAACCCCGGATTAACGCGCAGCCAGACCCGGTGACCCGGCGAAACTTCCCCTAGCTGCCTCAGCATATCAACAGAACCGGCGTTGACCGGGATTTGCAGCGCTTTTACCCGCGCCAGCGTCGCGTCATCGATCAGATCAGCGGTAAACACAATGTCGTCCGGATGCTGTTGCGGATCGTAGCCGGCCGCTAACGCGCGCTCGATCTCGCCCAGCGACACCGAATCCACCTTCACCCCCTGCTCACGCATCAGGCGTAAAATGTGAATATTGGAGCAGGCTTTCTGCGCAAAACGCACCACGTCGAACTTCCGGAGTTGAGCAATCTGACGACGGATAATCTGCGCATCGTAGACCCAGACCGGGCAGCCGAACTCAGCGGGCAAGCGCAGCAGATTTTCTGCGGTCAGATCGGTATCGGTGGCATAAAGCGAGTGTGGCATAAGTAACTCCGGTGCTGTGTGTGCGTTATCTCTGTTTTTTTACGATTACGCCACAGCGCGTAAGGAATAAAAAATATCGTTTTATTGCCAGTCTATGCAAAAATGATATGGAATGCATAATCCAAGGATCGCTGATGCCCGCCGTAAACCTGCGCCATATCGAAATCTTCCATGCGGTGATGACCACCGGCAATCTGACCGAAGCCGCGCAGATGTTGCATACCTCGCAGCCAACCGTCAGCCGCGAGCTGGCGCGTTTTGAAAAAGTGCTGGGATTAAAGCTATTTGCCCGCGCGCGCGGTCGTCTGCAACCCACGGTTCAAGGATTACGCCTGTTTGAGGAAGTTCAGCGCGCCTGGTACGGACTGGACAGAATCGTTAGCGCCGCGGAAAGCCTGCGCGAATTCCGCCAGGGCGAGCTGTCGGTTGCCTGCTTGCCGGTATTTTCGCAATCTTTTTTACCGCTGCTGCTGGAGCCGTTTTTGACGCGCTACCCGGACGTTCACCTGCAAATCGTCCCCCAGGAATCGCCGCTGCTTGAAGAGTGGCTGTCGGCTCAGCGCCACGATCTCGGCCTGACCGAAACCCTGCATACCCCTGCCGGAACCGAGCGTACGCCGCTGCTGACGCTGAATGAGGTGTGCGTATTGCCGCAAGGCCATCCGCTGGCCGTGAAACAGATGCTAACGCCCGCGGATTTTCATGACCAAAACTACATTAGCCTGTCGCGTACCGACAGCTATCGCCAGTTGCTTGATGCCCTGTTTCTCGAACATCAGGTCAAACGGCGGATGGTGGTTGAGACCCATAGCGCCGCCTCAATTTGTGCCCTGGTGCGCGCTGGGATTGGCATTTCGGTGGTTAACCCGCTCACCGCTCTGGATTACGCCGGAAACGGCGTAGTGGTACGCCGCTTTAGCGTTGAAGTGCCCTTTACCGTCAGCCTGATTCGCCCACTGCATCGGCCCGGCTCCGCGCTGGTCGATGCTTTCGCGTTACATCTGCAAAAAAGCCTGCCGCGTATTCTTACCCCGCTTGAAGCGGTGCTGACGAAAGCATAAAGTTGACCGCGTCCGCCGCATGAATCGCAGTGGTATCAAACACCGGCAGCGGACTGCTTTCCGCAGGCACCAGCAGGCCGATTTCGGTGCAACCGAAAATCACCCCTTCCGCGCCCTGTTCCGCCAGATCCTCAATCACCTGAAGATAGTAGTCGCGCGAATCCGCGCTAAAGGTCCCCAGGCACAGTTCATCGAAAATGATCTGGTTGATACGCTGGCGATCGTCGGCCTGCGGGATCAGCGTGTCGATAGCGAACTTCTGCTGCAACCGGCCGCGATAAAAATCCTGCTCCATGGTATAACGCGTCCCCAGCAGAGCTACCCGGCGTTGGCCTTTGGCTGTTATCGCCCGTCCGGTGGCGTCGGCAATATGCAGAAACGGAACCTCGCAGCGTGTTTCAATCGCCTGCGCGACCTTGTGCATGGTGTTGGTACACAAGAGGATCCCTTCGGCTCCCGCCTGCTGCAGGCCGAAAGCCGCCTGGGCGAGGATCTCCCCCGCCCGCTGCCAGTCCCCGGAAGACTGACAGGCTTCAATGTCATGGAAATCCACGCTATGCAGTAACAGACTGGCTGAATGTAGCCCGCCCAAACGGCTTTTAATGCCTTCGTTAATAAGGCGGTAGTAAGGAATCGTGGATTCCCAACTCATTCCGCCCAACAGGCCGATCGTTTTCATTATTCACTCCTTCCAGGAATACCTTTGCGACGCCGAACTTGTGATCAGCTTTCCACTTCTCCTGACATTCGTTTCTTTTTACAAGATTGTGGTGTAAATTAAGTGAAACAGCGTTTTAATTAACTACAGGACGACCAGATGTTTATTTTCCATAAAGAGACCACCCTTGAAGATCTGGGCAATGGCGTAACCCGCCGCATCCTTGCGCACGATGGCAACATGATGGCGGTCGAGGTGAACTTCGAAGCAGGCGCCATCGGGCCGATGCATAACCATCCCCACGAACAACTCACCTATGTTCTTTCCGGCGAGTTTGAATTCACCATCGGCGATGAAAAACATGTGGTGAGCGCAGGCGATACCCTCTACAAGAAACCAGAGATTATGCATGGCTGTATCTGCCTGAAACCAGGTACGCTTCTTGATACTTTTACCCCGATTCGCCAGGATTTTCTGCAAAAGTAATATCTCATCTCCGGGGCATGCCCTGCGTGCCCTGATGCGAGTCAGTGACGCCATTTATGCGATTTTATGGTGTCACGTCTGTCGGCGTGAATCTCTTTTTTCCGGTTGCTGAAAACCACAAACAAACGATATCCGAAATTATTCCGGATGAATCGGGATAACTCTACCCTAAATTATTCGAGTTGCAGGAAGGCGGCGACGCAGTGAATCCCCGGGAGCGTACTCCAGTACGTAACTGGGGTGAACGAGGAAAGCCAACGCACATGCAACTTGAAGTATGACGGGTATAACGAGTAAACAACATCCTGGTTTTTCGCCAGAACCACCGCTTAATCGCACCTTTCTGGCTGTAACAAAGCCTGATTCCCCCGTAAATGGCCTTTCACTGACGTGCATCAGCGTCCCCCCACCATTTTCTGAACTTTCCCGCTAAAAATATCTGTCCTAAAGTAGATTTTATCCAAATCATTAACAAGGCTAATTATTTCCCCCACCCGGCTTTTACCAGCTCACGCCTCATCCTGTTTCAGGCCCATTTTCCCGGTAAAATGCGCGCCTCCGCACCTTTTTGAAACATCGTTTCGACTTTGATCACATTTCCGCGATGAACTGAATGACTCTGTGATAAATAGCAATAAAATAAAATTAAAACGGCGTTTTACAAAATCAGGACGCAAGGTAAGACAAAATCAAAAAACACATGCTCTGCAAGGATAAGTAGAGCGAAAACGTTCTCAATAAGTAAAAAGCGCATTAAGGAATGACTCACGGCTGACATAGCAAAAACACATTAACTTTCCGGCGGCGGCGCCCGCGGGAAAGGCAGTCAACAGAATCCGTATTAAAACTCGTAAGCCAGGTAGGTATGTATGAATGAAAACAAGCTCCTGGGATTGGCATGGATATCGCCCTATATTATCGGGCTGATAGTCTTTACCGCCTTTCCCTTTGTTTCATCTTTCTTCCTCAGTTTCACTGAGTACGATTTGATGAATCCACCGGTGTTTAACGGCATCGAAAACTATCGCTACATGCTGACCGAAGATAGCCTCTTCTGGAAATCCATGGGCGTGACGTTCGCGTATGTCTTTTTAACCATTCCGTTAAAACTGGCTTTCGCGCTGGGGATCGCTTTTGTCCTCAACTTCAAACTGCGTGGTATCGGTTTTTTCCGTACCGCCTACTACATCCCCTCGATTCTCGGTAGCTCCGTGGCGATCGCCGTCCTGTGGCGCGCGCTGTTTGCAATCGACGGGCTGCTGAACAGCTTTATTGGCGTATTCGGCTTCGATCCGGTCAACTGGCTCGGCGAACCTTCGCTGGCGCTGATGTCCGTTACCCTGCTGCGCGTCTGGCAGTTTGGTTCCGCGATGGTGATCTTCCTCGCGGCGTTGCAGAACGTGCCGCAGTCTCAATATGAGGCAGCGATGATCGATGGCGCGTCAAAATGGCAGATGTTTATGAAGGTCACGGTACCGCTGATCACCCCGGTGATTTTCTTCAACTTCATTATGCAGACCACTCAGGCGTTCCAGGAGTTTACCGGCCCGTACGTCATTACCGGCGGTGGCCCAACCTATTCCACCTATCTGTTCTCACTCTATATCTACGACACCGCATTTAAGTACTTCGATATGGGTTACGGCGCGGCGCTGGCGTGGGTGCTGTTCCTGGTGGTCGCGGTCTTTGCCGCCATTGCGTTTAAGTCTTCGAAATATTGGGTGTTCTACTCCGCCGATAAGGGAGGCAAAAATGGCTGATATTCAACAAATCTCTGAAGCAAGAGACATCGCCGCACGTGAAGTCGCACGAACTCTGCGTCGTGAAAAAATCAGTCGCTCGATTCGCTATGTGATCCTGCTGTTCGTCGGCCTGCTGATGCTCTACCCGCTGGCATGGATGTTCTCGGCGTCGTTCAAACCGAATCACGAGATCTTCACCACCCTGAGTCTGTGGCCTGCCCACGCGACCTGGGAGGGTTTTATCAACGGCTGGAAAACCGGGACTGAGTACAACTTCGGTCACTACATGCTGAACACCTTCAAGTATGTCATTCCGAAAGTACTGCTGACCATTATCTCCTCCACCATCGTGGCCTACGGCTTCGCCCGCTTCGAGATCCCGTGGAAAAAATTCTGGTTCGCCACCCTTATCACCACCATGCTCCTGCCGAGCACCGTGCTGCTGATCCCCCAGTACCTGATGTTCCGTGAAATGGGCATGCTGAACAGCTATCTGCCGCTGTACCTGCCGTTGGCCTTCGCCACCCAGGGGTTCTTCGTCTTTATGCTGATTCAGTTCCTGCGCGGCGTCCCCCGCGATATGGAAGAAGCGGCGCAGATCGATGGCTGCAACTCCATTCAGGTACTGTGGTACGTCGTGGTGCCGATTCTGAAACCGGCGATTATCTCCGTCGCGCTGTTCCAGTTTATGTGGTCGATGAACGACTTTATCGGCCCGCTGATTTACGTCTACAGCGTCGATAAATATCCAATTGCACTGGCGCTGAAAATGTCCATCGACGTCACGGAAGGCGCTCCGTGGAACGAAATTCTGGCAATGGCGAGTATCTCCATTCTGCCGTCCATCATCGTGTTCTTCCTGGCACAACGCTACTTCGTACAGGGCGTAACCAGCAGCGGAATTAAAGGTTAAGAGGGAAATATCATGGCTGAAGTTATTTTCAACAAACTGGAAAAGGTCTACTCCAACGGCTTCAAAGCGGTACATGGTATCGATCTGAAAATCGCTGATGGCGAGTTTATGGTCATCGTTGGCCCCTCCGGCTGCGCCAAATCCACCACCCTGCGCATGCTGGCCGGTCTGGAAACTATCAGCGGCGGCGAGGTGCGCATCGGGGAAAAAATCGTCAACAATCTCGCGCCAAAAGAACGCGGGATCGCGATGGTATTTCAGAACTATGCGCTTTACCCACATATGACCGTCCGCGAAAATCTCGCTTTCGGCCTGAAGCTGAGCAAAATGCCGAAGGATAAAATTGACGCCCATGTGAACGAAGCGGCAAAAATTCTCGAACTGGAAGAGTTGCTGGATCGCCTGCCTCGTCAGCTCTCCGGCGGCCAGGCGCAGCGCGTGGCGGTTGGCCGCGCAATTGTGAAAAAACCCGATGTATTCCTGTTCGATGAACCGCTCTCTAACCTTGATGCCAAGCTGCGTGCCTCAATGCGTATCCGCATTTCCGATCTGCACAAACAGTTGAAGAAATCCGGCAAACCGGCGACCACCGTATACGTGACCCACGATCAGACCGAAGCGATGACCATGGGCGATCGCATTTGCGTAATGAAGCTGGGCCATATCATGCAGGTTGATACCCCGGACAACCTCTACCATAAGCCGAAAAATATGTTTGTAGCCGGTTTTATCGGCGCGCCAGAGATGAATATCCGCCCCAGCCAGTTGGTTGAACACGCGGGTCGCCTGCACCTGACCATTGGCGATGAGCTGCTGCCGTTAAACGACACCCTGCAGAGTAAAGTCGCCGCGCATAAGGACCAACAGGTATTCTTCGGTGTGCGCCCGGAGTTCGTCTCTCTCTCCGATGAACCGTTTGCCGAAGGATCATGCACTGGCGAAATGGTGCGCGTGGAAAATATGGGACATGAATTCTTCGTCTATCTGAAGGTTGCGGATTATGAACTGACCGCCCGCGTTCCGTCAGATGAAGCGAAACCCATGATTGAGAAAGGGCTTCATCGTAAGGTGCATTTCAAATTTGATTTCAACAAGTGCCATATTTTTGACGCTAAAACTGAACAGAACATCTCTCTGTGAACACTGGAGTATTAAAATGAAAAAAGTGCTTTTAAGCGCCGCAATCTCCGCAACTCTGAGCCTTACCGCGCTGCCGTCAATGGCAAAAGATGTCGACCTGCGTATGTCGTGGTGGGGCGGCAATGGTCGCCACCAGGTCACCCTGAAGGCGCTGGAAGAGTTCCACAAGCAAAACCCGGATATTAACGTTAAAGCGGAATATACCGGCTGGGATGGCCACCTTTCGCGCCTGACCACGCAAATCGCTGGCGGTACCGAGCCGGACGTGATGCAGACAAACTGGAACTGGCTGCCCATCTTCTCGAAAAATGGCGAAGGCTTCTACGATCTCAATAAGATGAAGGACGTTATCGATCTGAGCCAATTTCCGGCCAAAGAGCTGCAATCCACCACCGTGGACGGCAAGCTCAACGGTATACCGATCTCCGTTACCGCTCGCGTGTTCTACTTCAACAATGAGACCTGGAAAAAAGCAGGCATTGCGTATCCGAAAACCTGGGACGAGCTGATGGCGGCGGGTAAAACCTTCGAAAGCAAGCTCGGTAAAGAGTACTACCCGGTGGTGCTGGAGCACCAGGATACGCTGGCGCTGTTGAATTCATATATGGTGCAGAAGTACAACCAACCGGCGATCGACGAGAAGACGAAGAAATTCTCCTGGAGCAAAGCGCAGTGGGTTGAATTCTTCCAGATGTATAAAAAATTAATTGATAGCCACGTGATGCCGGACACCAAATACTACGCGTCATTCGGCAAGAGCAATATGTATGAAATGAAGCCGTGGATTCAGGGCGAGTGGGCGGGAACCTATATGTGGAACTCGACGATCACCAAATACTCCGACAACCTGAAGCCACCGGCGAAGCTGGAACTGGGGGCGTATCCGATGCTGCCAGGCGCGACCGACGCGGGCCTGTTCTTTAAACCGGCGCAGATGCTCTCCATCGGCAAGTCAACGAAAAACCCGCAAGCGGCAGCGAAACTCATTAACTTCCTGCTGAACAGCAAGGAAGGCGTTGATACCCTGGGCCTGGAGCGTGGCGTACCATTAAGTCAAGTGGCGGTGAAATACCTGACCGAAGACGGCACCATCAAAGCCGATGACCCGGCAGTCTCTGGCCTGAAACTGGCTCAGTCTCTGCCGACCAAACTGTCTGTATCACCTTACTTCGATGACCCACAGATCGTCGCCCAGTTCGGCACCACTCTGCAGTACATTGATTATGGGCAGAAAACCGTAGAAGAGGCGGCGGCGGACTTCCAGCGTCAGTCTGACCGTATCCTGCGTCGCGCAATGCGCTAATTGTTGGTTATCAGTCCCTGCCCCGCAGCGCCGGCTGCGGGGTATTTTTGTGCAAGGAGGGAATCATGAAAGGCAAAATCATCCCGCTGAACTTTCTGCATACACAAGACAGCGAAACCGGTCACCCGGTGATCCGGATGACGCCACCGCATGTTATCTGCCATCGCAACTACTTCTATCAAAAATGTTTTACCCGTGACGGTGGTAAGCTTATTTTCGGCGGCGCGTTTGAGGGCCACTGGAACTACTATTTACTCGATATTGCCGCGCAGAAGGCAATCCAGCTCACCGACGGTCCGGGGGATAATACCTTCGGCGGTTTTCTTTCCGATGACGATCGGTCGCTGTGGTATGTGAAAAACAACCAGCAGTTGCGTCGTGTGGACCTGATGTCGCTGGAAGAACAGGTCGTTTATCAGGTAGATGACCAATGGGTGGCTTACGGTACCTGGGTCGCTAATAGTGATTGTAGCCAACTGGTGGGGATTGAAATAAAAAAAAGCGACTGGCAACCCCTGACCGACTGGCGCAAATTCCGCGCCTTTTACTTTACCCGGCCGACGTGTCGGCTGATTAATATCGATCTGCGCAGCGGCGAACAGCGCGTGGTTTTGCAGGAGAAACGCTGGCTCGGTCATCCGATTTACCGCCCGTTTGATAACCGCACTATCGCCTTCTGTCATGAGGGGCCACGGGATGCGATCGATGCCCGGATGTGGCTTATCGACGCGGACGGCAGCAATATGCGTAAGGTTCGCCAGCACCAGCCGGGAGAGAGCTTCACCCACGAGTTCTGGGTGCCGGATGGCTCCGCGCTTTACTATGTTGCGCATCAGGAAAACGATCCGCATCGCTATCTGTGCTGCGCCGACCCGACGACGCTGAAGAATAGCCAGTTGATGGCCATTCCCCCCTGCTCACATCTGATGAGCAATCAAGATGGTTCCCTGGTGGTCGGCGACGGCGCGCCGCACAGCACCGGCGATATTCAACTTAACGATCCGTTTATTTGGGTATTTGATATTCGTACCAATAAGCAGACCGCGGTTTGTCGCCATGACTCGACATGGAAAGTGATCGACGGCGAGCGTCAGGCGACGCACCCACATCCGTCATTTTCACCGGATAACCGCTGGGTGCTGTTCACCTCCGATAAAGAAGGCATGCCGGCGCTGTATCTGGCGGAAGTGTAATACTGCAGCGTCGTCCCTCTGATTTCATCCCCCTCACACAAAGCCGTCTCTTGAGCAGATCTTCTGGTCAAGAGACATTGTCTGCCGGCGCCAGGGATAACCCCCTGCCGATCGGTGAAGCGCCATTCGCCAGGTTTTATTGCCGGTCAGAAGAATTCGGTTAACAGGTGGTGTTGGCGAAATGACGCATTTTTATTTTTGCCTGATTTTGGTCGGTGGATTGTTCCGTTCACCGTCAATACGAAGATATTGGTTATATCCACAGCCCGTGAACGACACCGCATAAAAAACCCGATGGCGGGCTTAACCGGCCCGCGTTCGCCTGACTGGGGATTTCCTGTATCCACAACAAGGATGACATTCACAACCCGCCCAAGGTCAAAGGCGGGTTATTAACAACACTTAAATACTATTATTCGAGCTGCCAGGCACCCGCTTCAGTTAAAAATGCGCAACCGCTCCAGGCAAACAGCGCCAGTTCGCGACGGCCTGTATCCGGATATATCCGGCTGCTAAGACACGCCTCCCCTTCATTAACAAACACTTCCACGGAAGAGCTATCGAAGAATATCCGCAGTTTGAGATTCTCACCAGCGGCCAAAGGTACGCTACGCGTCCCGCACAGACCATACTGCGGATAATGGCGTTCCAGTACCAGGCGCTGCATCTGCGCATCCACATACACGCGCAGCCCCTCACCAACGCTCAGGCCATACTGTTCAGCGTGGCTATTCGCGCAATCCCAGTGCACAACAACCTCCATCGCCTCACAGCTTTCCACCATTGTGGTCTGCTGGTTTTTCAGGGTAGCGACCGGCCAGGGAAACCAGGCGCCGCGCATGCTTTCCACCTCTTTAGCCGGGCGCATTTGCAACCGATTATCCGCACTCAGGCTCACTTCACGTGGCAACGAAAGCATTCCCGCCCAGCCGTCCTGCTGCTCCGGCAGCGGTGATTCCCACATATCCAGCCAGCCAATCACGATCCGCCGACCATCGGGGGTCAGGAAGCTTTGCGGGGCGTAAAAATCGTGGCCGTGATCCATTTCAACAAACCCGCTCTCGCGAACAAACGCCTGCCCCGGTTGCCATTCGCCGAGCAGATAGCCGCTCTGAAACAGATTTCGATTTTGATAACCTTTCGCCGCCACCCCCTGCGGGGAAAACATCAGCACACGTTTACCGTTGAGGAGAAAGAAATCCGGGCATTCCCACATATAGCCCATCTCTTTTTCCGCCTCATCGAGAATGCCCGCATCATGCCACTGGCGCAAATCAGCGGAACGATACAGCCGCACCTGCCCGGTATCGCCGTCACGAGCGCCGACGATCATGTACCAGCTATCCCCTTCTCGCCACACTTTCGGGTCGCGGAAATGGTGCATGCCTGGCGGCGTATCCACCACGATCCCCTGACGCTCAAAGTGAATACCGTCGCGGCTGGTCGCCAGACACTGCACCTGATAGAGGTTGGCTTCGTCGCCGGGATCGCCGTGGAATTTATGCCCGGTGTAAATCAGCGCCAGCGTATCACCATCAACCACCGCCGAACCAGAGAAGCAGCCGTCTTTATCCTCCGGACCTTCGGGAGCCAGCGCCACCGGCAAATGCTCCCAGTGCACCAGATCCTTACTACGCGCGTGGCCCCAGTGCATCGGCCCCCATTGTGTGGAATACGGATGATGTTGGTAAAAAGCGTGATACCAGCCATCAAACCAGACCAGGCCATTTGGATCGTTGATCCAGCCAGCTCGTGCGGCCAGGTGATAACGCGGATACCAGCGCAGGTTCAGCGTTTCATGTTTCGCCTGCAGTTCTTTCTCAGCCCTGGAAATTGAATAGATCATATGCGTTACTCTTTTGCTTCAGATAGCGGAAGTTTGCGGCACCAGCGGATCGGAAGATGACTTACCGGACCGTAATAAAAAGATGGAGATAAAGGTGGTACAGAACACCAGCAGTCCCATAATCAAGTAGGAGTGGGCAAAACCGTATTTTTCATAGCTATAGCCCGCCAGGGGCGACAACACCGTGGCGATAACCGAGCTGGTGCAGGCAAAGCCCACCAGATACAGGGTAGATGAGAGGCGTTTATCAAAATTTAAACTGTTGTATTTAAAGATAGAGACCAGCAGCACCGGCAGTTCGACCGCATGCAGCAGTTTGCTAATCGAGATAAGCAGCGGCCCTTCCACCAGCCCGGAGGCCACCATACGCATCGCCATCACCATCCCGGCAAAGATCAGGCCGTTTTTCGCGCCGATACGGTTGACCAGCCACGGCGCACAAAACATGCCAGCAGCTTCAAGGAACACCTGGAACGAGTTCAGGTAACCATACATCTCGTTGCCTTCCTGCAAGGTCGGGAACTGAGAAGAGAAGTAGACAGGAAACTGCTGGTCGTACACGCCGTAAATGCAGGTGCCAACCACGAAGAAGACCAGCGCCCAAAAGCGCGGCAGGGTCAGCAGACGCAAGGCATCTTCCAGCGTGACTTTTCCCCCCGATACCGCTTCCTGCATAGCGTGCGGCGCAGAGGAAACCCGCAAGCGCGCCAGTAAAATAAAGAACACCAGTCCGGAGCAACTGGCTACCGCGAAATTTAAGTGCGGGTTGATGTTAAACAGCAAACCGGCAAAAAACGTCGCCACCGCCCAGCCCAGCGATCCCCACATTCGTGCCTTGCCAAACTCAAACTGGCTCTGGCGCGCTACGCGTTCGGTATAAGATTCCAGCACCCCAATGCCGCCATTGAAGGTCAGACCGATATAAACCCCGCCGAAAATACTGCCCAGCAATACGTTAATTTTCAGCAGATAACCAAATAGCAAATAGGCCGGACCAGAGAGGATCAGCAGCACGGTAATATACCAGAGCAGATTTTTGCGCAGACCAAGCTTGTCCTGTATAAAGCCGTAACAAACCTGGGCAAACAGCGCGGAGACGGAAAGCACCGCATAAATGATGCCGGTGTCCCCCGCTTTCAGCCCCACTTCCTGATGCAACCAGATAGAGAGCAGCGAGCCTGAAGAAGACCAGGTGACGAAAAAGAAAAACAGTAAGGCACTGAGTAACGGATAGCTCTGAGAGCGATGCGCTTTCATCATAACATTCTCATGTTGGGGTAATGCCGATATGGTAACGTTAACAAAAAAAGAAACTCATGCCGTTTTGCTGATATTTATGATGTTAATCACAAAAGTTAACGTTAACATAACAGGAATGAGATCACGATCAAATATTCCTCATCCACGCGTACGCCATGTGTGGGATAGAATGTCGTATGATCCTTTTACATCAGCAACTTAGTTGTATAACCCGTTGTCGGACGGCAATGGTGGAGCACTCAATATGGCATCTCTGAAAGATGTGGCAAGGCTGGCGAATGTATCGCTGATGACGGTGTCGCGGGCGCTGAATAGCCCGGAAAAACTGAAACCGGAGACCCTGTCCCGCGTCCAGGCCGCTATCGAACAGACTAATTACGTTCCCGATCTGTCGGCGAAAAAAATCCGCGGCGCGCACGCCACGCCAAACACCATTGGGGTGCTGGCGCTGGATACCGTCACCACACCATTCTCGGTGGAAATTACCCTGTCCATCGAAGAAACCGCGCGGGCACACGGCTGGAATAGCTTCGTGGTGAACATGTTTTCCGACGATAGCCCGGAAACCATTGTCGATCTGCTGCTCTCCCATCGTCCGGACGGCATTATCTACACCACCATGGGCCTGCGCCAGGTGCCGCTCCCGGCCAAGCTGTTGACCCTCCCCTGCGTGCTCGCCAACTGCGAAAGTCTGCGCGATCCGGTTGCCAGCTATATCCCGGATGATGAGCAAGGTCAGTATACGGCGGTACAGGCGCTGTTAGCCGCGGGCTATCGTCGTCCGCTGTGCCTGCATCTACCGGCCAATCATCTGGCTACCGTCCGCCGCCGTCAGGGGCTGGAACGCGCCTGTCTGGAAGCGGGTATCGATCCAGGCACACTCGATCATTGCTATATGGCGTACGGCGATGAGCACTATCGCGATATCCCTGCCATGCTGCTGGCACATATTCACCAGCAAGCGCCGTCATTCGATTCGGTCATTTGTGGCAATGACCGAATCGCCTTTATGGTCTATCAAACGCTGCTGGCCCAGGGGCTGCGCATTCCGCAGGATGTGGCGGTGGTGGGCTACGACAATATGGTGGGGATCGGCGATCTGTTTTTACCGCCGCTTTCGACAGTACAGTTACCACACTATGACATCGGGCGCCTGAGCGCCCTGCATATTATTAACGGCGACAGTCACCGGCAGACGGTGCGGGTTGCCAGCCCATGGTTACCGCGTGAGTCATTGTAATTTAATTACCAATATTGCGCAGTTTCTCACCGGACATCAGTTGGCGTTCAATATGCTCCAGCGTGACATTTTTGGTCTCCGGGATCAGCCAGAATGTCACGCCGATAAACGCAACGTTTAGCACGGTATAGAGCCAGAAGGTTCCTGCCGCGCCAATGGTATCCAGTAAAGTCAGGAAGGTTGCGCCGATAATCATATTCGACACCCAGTTAGTGGTGGTTGAGCAGGTAATACCGAAGTCGCGGCATTTCAGCGGTTGAATTTCCGAACACAAAATCCACACGACCGGCGCGGCACTCATCGCATAGCCTGCAATACACATCATTGTCATCCCGACCGAGAGCCAGGAGAGGCCGCTGGAAGCGGTGCCATTATCAAACTGCATCAGGCAGTAACCCAACACCAGCGTACCGATAGCCATGACGCTAAAACCAATTTTTAGCGCTGGCTTACGCCCGGCTTTATCAACGGTAAAGACGGCAATAAAAGTGGCGAACATAAACGTCAGACCGACCACAAGGGTCGCCACCATCTGCTGCTGAGTGGTGGTAAAACCAGCCATTTTAAAGATACGCGGCGCGTAATACATGATGATGTTCATACCGGTAAATTGCTGCATCGCCTGCAACAACATGCCGAGAAATACCGCACGGCGTACGTTGCGGTTGACCTTAAATAGCGCCCAGCCGCTCTGCTTCAGCTTCAGGCTTTCGCGGATTTCATTCAGCTCGTCACGGGCTTTATCTGAAGTATCACGCAGCATCCGCAGCACCTCTTCCGCTTCGATATGGCGTCCTTTTTCCGCCAGCCAGCGGGGGCTGTCAGGCAGAAAGATCACCAGAATAATCAGCACAATGGCGGGTAATGCCAGCACGCCAAGCATCGCCCGCCAGTTACCGCTGTAGCTAAATGCGGTATCGGAGAGAAACGCCATCACGATCCCCAACGTCACCATCAATTGATACATACTGATCATCTTGCCGCGCACATGTTCACTCGCCATCTCAGAGAGATACAGCGGCGCGGTATAAGAAGCGATCCCCACGGCAATCCCGAGAATAACCCTTGCTATCAGCAGCATTTCAATGCTGGTCGCAAAAGCAGAGCCCACGGAACCGGCGACAAACAGCACTGCGCCCGCCATCAGACTGTATTTGCGACCCAGCCGAAAAGAGAGCCAGCAGTTAAATAATGCGCCAATCGCGGCTCCCAGCATCATGCTGCTCACGACCCACTCCTGCAGGCGACTGGATAATACAAAATGTTCGGTAATAAAGGGCAAGGCGCCGGCAATCACCCCGATGTCGAGACCAAACAGCAATCCTGCCACCGCGGCGGCAATTGAGACAAACTGATTCATGCGCCGGGTATCGCGCTGCGTACCCGGGATGGATGTAGAGTCGTGACTAATTGAAATCATTTTTTTCCTGCCAGACGAAGTAAGACATAGGGTGAAAGTACGAGATCGGTGAACTCAAGTGTCAGGCCGGACAAGCCAAAAATATGGATTAATTAGCTATTGAGGATCGTTTTGTGATGGACATTCAACTTTGGAGTAAACAGAAAATGATCATTCTCATATCTACACTTCCTGTAATATATAGAGTTATCCATGAAATATAAAAAAACAATATGGATTATTTCCATTTCATGATATGGACAATTATTGTTATAGCATGAGAAAGCTACTGGCGTGGCAATACCGATTCAGGTTTGCCATACGTTATCTGGAGAAGGCTGCGAGGATCTTTATCGCCATCCCTGGAGAGATATTGAACGGGACGGTAGAACCGTCACTCCGCGGGAAGAGACCGCGTCCTGCGAAGGAGAAATGAGAAGCGCATAAACAGAGGTAAGGCCACGCAAAACAGCCAGTCAGTTGCTGAACTGACTGGCATGACTGCCGAAACGGTTTTTTGTTATGACAGCCAAACGAGGTGAAAAATTAGCGTGCCAGCCAGCCGCCATCCACCGCAACGGTGTAGCCATTGATATAATCCGAGGCGCTGGAAGCCAGAAATACCACCGGCCCCATCAGGTCGCTCGGCAGTCCCCAACGGCCTGCCGGGATACGATCGAGGATCTCACTGCTACGTTGTTCATCCGCGCGCAGCTGCTGAGTATTATTCGTCGCCATATAGCCCGGCGCGAGCGCATTCACATTGATACCGTGTTTCGCCCACTCGTTCGCCAGCAACCGGGTCACGCCCATTACCGCACTTTTAGACGCCGTATAAGACGGTACGCGGATCCCGCCCTGGAAGGAGAGCATTGAAGCGATGTTGATAATCTTGCCGCCGGTCCCCTGGGCAATAAAGTGTTTCGCCGCCGCCTGGGACATAAAGAATACGCTCTTAATGTTCAGATTCATCACGTCATCCCAGTCTTTCTCACTGAATTCAATCGCATCCTCACGACGGATCAGACCGGCGTTGTTCACCAGAATATCAATATGACCGAATTCAGCCACCGCGCGTTCCAGCAGTTGCGGAATACCGTCAATCTGACGCAGATCGGCGGTCAGGCTGAGAAAGCGACGCCCCAACGCGGTTACGCGTTCAATGGTTTCTGTCGGCTCAACAATATTAATCCCTACGATGTCACAACCTGCTTCCGACAGACCGAGCGCCATGCCCTGACCCAGACCCGTATCACAGCCGCTGACAACGGCCACTTTACCCTGCAGGGAGAATGTATCGAGAATCATACTTGGTTCCTTTCATCTTTCAGTGCCTGTAGGCACAGGCGAGGTTCTATTCGTCCGGCCCGCTTGCTTGCGCAGACCCGTATGGTTTACAGAACTCTCAGGGGTTTCCCATATAAAAAATAAAACAGAGTTCCGATTTTAGGTTTGTCCATCTTATCCTTGCCTAAAGCCATTTTCAATTATTATTAAAACATTGTTTCAATTTTAATGTGTATCAATATTGAAAATGCCGAACAGATCACGAAGTGGATGACGACCAGCGCTGATTTTTTATTTTTACTCCATAAAATACATATGGTTAACATCTCATTAAAATGGTTGAGCTCCTTCAGAAACGACAGTAATGCGGCGACTGGCCAGGTATCAGATGGTGCAATGGCGAAAAAGTGCGATCCAGAGCAAGGTATTGTTGCTAATTGAGCACGTCATCACAAATAATGAAACATTGTTTTGATAAATTAATACCCATCTTTTAAATAAAATTGTGCTGACCGGTCTCTAATGACCTGGCGACATATCAGGAAGGAAAAGGAGTACATCATGGCTAAAGGCATGCGGGTAAAATTGAATTACGACGTCAGCCGCGATCCGGACACCGGCGCGGAAATCACCCGCTTAACCCCACCCGACGTTACCTGTCATCGTAACTATTTCTATCAGAAATGTTTTTTTAATGATGGCAGCCATTTACTGTTTGCCGGCGAATTCGATGGTAACTGGAACTACTACCTGTTGGACCTGGCGAAAGCCGAGGCAGTACAGTTGACCGAAGGCGCTGGCGATAATACGTTTGGCGGTTTCCTTTCCCCGGATGATAAATCCCTCTATTACGTAAAAAACGACCGCACGTTGCTGGAAGTTAACCTCACCACCCTGCAGGAACGCGAAGTTTATCGTGTTGCCGACGACTGGGTGGGCTATGGAACCTGGGTTGCGAACAGCGACTGCACGAAACTGGTTGGCATCGAGATCGCCAGAAGCGACTGGACGCCGCTCAACGACTGGCAGATCTTCCACGATTTCTTCCATAAAGGTCCTCATTGCCGTCTGCTGCGCGTCGACCTGCAAACCGGCGAAAGCAGTGTGATCCACGAAGAGAAAAAATGGCTGGGCCACCCGATTTATCGGCCTTTCGATGACAACACCGTCGCCTTCTGCCATGAAGGCCCACACGATCTGGTCGATGCAAGAATGTGGATGGTGAACGAAGACGGCAGCAACGTGCGTAAAGTCAAAGAACATGCAGAAGGTGAAAGCTGCACCCACGAATTCTGGGTACCGAATGGCTCCGCGCTGGTCTATGTCTCTTATCTGAAGGGCCAGCAGGGCCGGACGATTTATCGCTTCAACCCGGATACCGGGGTCAATGAAGCGGTCATGCAGATGCCCGCCTGTTCGCATCTGATGAGTAATTTTGACGGCACAATGCTGGTGGGCGATGGTTCCGGCACCCCGGTGGACGTGAAAGACACCAGCGGCTACACCATTGATAACGACCCGTATCTGTACGCTTTTGATGTCGCGAAACAGGCTTATTTCCGCGTCGCGCGTCACGATACCTCCTGGGCCACGGTGGCCAATAGTCGCCAGGTTACCCACCCGCACCCATCCTTTACGCCGGACGATAGCGCCATTTTGTTCAGTTCCGATAAAGACGGTAAACCTGCCGTTTATATCGCGAAGTTGCCGTTGCATCCTGAGATGCTGAAGGCATAGCGTTTGTCACTGTTTGAGTGAATGTTTCTGTAACTGGCCTTGCCCTCCCTCGCGGAGGGCTTTTTTCTGGCGCGTGATCCGCCCTTTCTGGCGACGCAATTCACATCGTGAATCGTCGCAATCCGTCGGAAAACACAAACAGAAAACCCCGGCTAACGGCTCCGGGGAAAACGATGAGGGCGTTTTTTGTTTTAGAACGAGTAGGCCACCCCCACACGGAAGCGGGTCTGGCGGTCACTGCGGTCGGCTACGCCAACGTTACCGAGTTCACCGTACGGCGCCCAGTTTTTATCCAGCTTATAGGCAACTTTGAGGTTGTACTCTTGCGAGTACGGTTTATTGTCGTTACGGGCAACGCCTTCGGTACTGCGCGCATAAACATAGTTCAGCTCAGCACGCCAGTTGCCGAAAACATAGCCGGCCCATGCATCGCCACGGTTGACTTTATCATCGTCTTTGCCGGCATTCGACGGATAGCGGGTGTAGTCATAACGATAACGGGCCGCAACGTAGAAACCGTTGTCAAAGCTATACTGCGCGCGCAAAAAAGGCTTATAGATTGAGCGGCTATCGTTACTCTCAATTTTAAACCCCGGTTCCATCGAAAAGTTCTTATTGGGCTTCCACTGCCAGCCAATGGTCTCTTCATGACCGTTACCGACCAAATCCGAATAGGGCTGGCTGGCGTTGTCGCCCCCTGATTTCCACTTCGCCTCAACGGAGAAGCCAAAGCCGTTCGCGAAACGATGGGAGACGAGAACACGATCGGCGTTGCTCTTATCCGATTTGCCGCCATCAATGAATTCGTGACGTAAATCAACCGTGACCGCTGAGGCCGCGAAAGACATGCCGCAGAGCGCAGCAAAAGTCAGAGATCTTACCAACATAAAATACCCCTCTATATAATTAAAATATCATTTCGTTTTTATGAAACTGCATTTTATTTTTTAGGCAATTATGTTTTAGTGATCTCGATCGTAATTATTTGTTTCAAAAAAGGTGGCACAAAAAGACGTGACAACGCTCAACAAAAATAGGGACCGGAGAGAGGATTTTTCGAAAGAAAGTGCTTGATGATCAAAAACCTCCGTGGGCAGGTCATGTCGCACGCTTAAGCCAGGCTGCGGAGGTTTTTTATGCTGTCTTATTTACTGGCGGGAATATGTTGTTTCTGCGTCGGGGAATAAAAGCAGGATAATGTTGACGCGCTTGCCACCCTGATTAAATTTGCATAAATAAATAGTGTTATCACTTTATAGCCGTCGGGAAACCAGGAAAAATTCGGGTACGCCTCCTCGACCGGCCACTCGCCTGATCGGAAAACGCAACGAATTTCCCTGTCGGCGGATATGCTGCCACCCACGCAATTGCGGGTAAAAGAAACAGGCCCCAGGCCAGAACCCGGCGAAAATAAACAATACGCGACTCCTGACTTTTGGCAAAACCAGCACTCAACCTCCGGGCCTGGCCCACCGGAAAGCGCCGGAAACGGGCGTCCGGAAAGTTCTATTCACGTTCAACCGCCAGCGCAACCCCCTGACCGCCACCAATGCATAGGGTCGCCAGTCCTTTATGTGAATCGCGTTTGATCATCTCATGAACCAGGGAGACCAGGATACGGCAACCGGAAGCGCCAATTGGATGACCCAGCGCGATCGCACCACCGTTAACATTCACCCGCCGCTCATCCCATTCCAGCATCTTCCCCACCGAAATCGCCTGAGCGGCAAAGGCTTCATTGGCTTCAATCAGATCGACTTCATCCAGCTTCCAGCCGGCTCTTTCCAGGCAACGGCGGGTGGCATGTACCGGAGCAATGCCCATCAACGCGGGATCGACGCCAACGCTGGCAAAGGCGCGGATCCGCGCCAGAACCGGCAGCCCCAGCGCCTGAGCTTTAACTTCACTCATCATCATCACCGCTGCTGCTCCATCATTAATGCCTGAAGCATTACCCGCGGTTACCGACCCTTGCCGATCGAAAGCCGGGAGCAAACCCGCTAGCGTTTCTGCACTGGTCTCCGATCGCGGTTGTTCATCGGTATCCACCAGACGTGAAATACCGTTGTACTCAGTGGCCACGGGCACAATTTCATCGCGAAAACGACCGGAATCAATCGCCCGTCGCGCTTTATGCTGCGAACTGAACGCCCAGGCATCCTGCTGTTCGCGGCTGATATCATACTCGCGCGCCAGATTTTCTGCCGTCACGCCTATATGATAATCATTAAATGCATCCCACAGGCCGTCGTGGACCAGGCTGTCGATAATCTGACCGTTATCCCATTGCGCCCCGCTGCGGCTGTCGGTTAAAACGTGCGGAGCACGGCTCATATTCTCCTGCCCTCCGGCGATCACCACATCGGCTTCCCCGCACTGAATGGCCTGAGTCGCCAGGTGTAGCGCCTTCAGACCGGAGCCGCACACATCGTTGATGGTAATTGCAGAAACGGTATCAGGCAGTCCGCCACGGAGCGCCGATTGACGCGCCGGATTTTGTCCGGTGCCCGCAGTCAGGACCTGACCGAGGATCACCTCATCAACATGCCGGGGATCGACGCCGCTACGCTCGACTAAGGCTTTCACCACCACGCTGCCCAGTTCCACCGCCGAATGACGCGACAACGTCCCCTGAAAACAGCCGATTGGCGTTCGCAGCGCGCCGACGATTACGACCTCTTTCATCCTCTACCTCTGCACATAAAAACAGCACTATAGTAGTGAATTGTTATCAATAAGTTTCGCAATTATTTAAAAAAGTGAGCGTGAATCACAAAGATTTTAGCCGATTTTAACGCCCGTAACCCCCGAGAGCGCAGCACAGCCCGCTTCCCCCCCTCTCCCGATAAGGTTTTTTATTCCACTCCCCAACAGCAAAAAAGTACGAGGATAACCGATTATATTCAGCGCCATCAGGCTGTTATCCGCGTCAATGATCTTTCGCAGGCGGCCAGAGCGATGACCGGCGATCCGCCGCCTCACCGCGCCGTCGGAAACTATCGCCACAGCAAATATATAAATGTGATAAATTGCACTCCTTTTTGTTCTTTTTATGGTTGATAAAGTCACATAATGTATAAATTTTGGTCTAAAGAAGAGACACTTTGGAGTTTTGCCTTATATGGTACTGCTGTAGGTGCAGGCACGTTATTCTTACCGATTCAGTTGGGCGCTGCCGGCGCCATAGTTCTGTTCATCACCACACTGGTTGCCTGGCCGCTAACTTATTGGCCGCACAAGGCGCTGAGTCAGTTCATCCTCTCCGCCAAAATTGCCCCTGGCGCGGGGATCACCGGTGCCGTTAATCACTATTATGGTAAAAAGATCGGTAATCTGATTACCGGGCTCTATTTCCTCGCTTTTTTCGTGGTGGTGCTGATCTACGCTGTGGCTATTACCAATTCGCTCGCCGGGCAGTTATCCCGCTCTATTCCGATCACGCCTGCAGTACGCGCATTGCTTAGCCTCGGCGTGGTGCTGGTACTGAATCTGATCTTTTTAATGGGTCGCCATATCACGATTAAAGTGATGGGATTTTTAGTCTTCCCGCTCATTGCCTGCTTCTTGTTCCTCTCTGTTTATTTAATGGGCAGCTGGCAGCCTGAGTATCTGACCAGTCAAATGCAGCTGACTCCGCACACGCTCCACCAAATCTGGATCTCAATTCCCGTGATGGTTTTTGCTTTTAGCCATACGCCGATCATTTCGACTTTTGCTATCGATCAGCAGGAGAAATACGGCGAGCACGCCATGAGTAAATGCAAAAAGATCATGAAGGTGGCCTACACGCTTATCTGTGCCAGCGTGTTGTTTTTTGTTTTCAGTTGCCTGCTGTCGATACCGACAACGTATATTGAAGCCGCGCGTGATAAAGGCGTGACCATTCTTTCCGCGCTGTCGATGATGCCCGGTTCACCGGCCTGGCTGGCGGTGACCGGAATTATTGTCGCGGTCGTCGCGATGTCGAAATCATTCCTTGGAACCTATTTTGGTGTGATTGAAGGTGCCAGTGAAATCGTGAAAACCGCCCTCGCCCAGGTCGGTATTCGCAAAAGCCGGGCATTTAACCGTGCGATGTCGATCCTGCTGGTTTCCACGCTGACCTTTGTGGTCTGCTTTATCAACCCTAATGCCATCTCAATGATTTATGCGATCAGCGGCCCACTTATTGCAATGATTTTATTCATCATGCCGACGCTGTCCACATATCTCATTCCGGTGCTGAAACCCTATCGCTCACTCGGTAACGTGATAACCCTGGTGGTAGGTTTACTGTGCGTCTCGGTAATGTTCTTGAGTTAACCTCCCCGGGCGGCGGAGATCCTTTTTCGCCGCCGTTCTGCCCGTATTCTCATTTCCGCACGCCTGCTCTTCCGCCCACCTTATCGCCCATTGATTTCACGTCACCAAATGCCATCTCCCGTTATTTGCGCTATCGACATTCCGGCGGATTGAATGCATGACAGGAGTCCAGTATTCGGTTGCGCAAATTCCTGCTCCGCGAATTTATCGCCTGCCCTTCTTATGTTGCCAAATGATTTTGTGTAAACATCCTATAAATTGGCTGTTATTTGCATTATGTTCTAACCGACACCCCTGACGCAGAATAGTTGAATGCTCTTCGATCGGCCTCCGGACTGGAGGCATCTGTTGTTTCTGTCACAAAAGGATTTTAGTTCTCTTGATTGCAGGAAAAACAATATCTCATCCAAAGTTTATACAAATCAATTTAGCCCAAAAGATAGCTAACAACATTAAACACTCATAAAAACATCTGATTAACACAATCAGAATGTTCGTATTGCTATATAAAAAATCAACGCCACACAATAACAATTAACAAGGATTTTACATGACAGAGGGAACAATAAAGACCAATAAGTATGAAATTATTGCTATTTTCAGAGAAGAGCGTCGGAAACAGGCAGAGATAGAAATTATTATTAATAACAAAAGCACCATTACCCAGTTAACACGTGTGGATTTTTCTGAATTTCATATTGCCACCGCCAGAAAAATCCCTGCCGGTCATAAGGTTAAGTTTATCTTGCATAGTGATTCCGGGAAAATAGAGTTTTGCTCAATGTTAAAAAAACAGGGTGCTCATGGTGAAAGTAATACGGTAGCGTTCATCTTGCCTGACTGTATCAAGGTAGTGCAACGGCGGCGCGCGCCACGATTCCGGTTACATCAGGAGCACGGCTTTCTCTGCCATGGCCGATATAAGAATGGAGAAAACTATCTATTCGAAATCAAAGATATTTCGGATGGGGGTTGCGCACTGATAACCGCAAACCCCAATCTAAAATTTCTCAGCCATAATGCAACCATCAAGAATGCCATTCTGGACCTCGCTGAATATGGTGAAATAACCGTAGACCTGGTGATAAAAAATGTCGTCATGGTAACCCTGGATGATAAAGAAGCCCCTGCAAGCTACTACCAGATTTCTTGTCAGTTTAAATTTCGCCATCCTGATAACAAGAAGAGAATAGAAAAAGTATTACTCGACTTGATTATGGAAGCCAAAAGAAAAAAGAGAGTTTAAATCCCTTGAACAGTATCTTACTTTACACCGATGACAATATCATTGGGCAATCAATTTACCACTATCTTACGGATAATCAGAAAAGCATTACCACGCTGGATCTGCTGGCGTTGACCAATGGTATCTGCGTTCCGTTGACCGACACCGTGATCATCAATGTTATTCATAAAGATATCGCGGCAGCCACCACTGTCGCGTTACTTAACAGCTTACAAAATCACCTGATGTCCTGCACATCGCTGGTTCTTATTGTCCAGAACGAGCTATCCAGCCTGTGTCGGGAGCTTCTGAATCTGGATAATATTTTGATTCTACATGACAAATCACCCATAACAGATTTCGCCGCCATTATTACCCCACCATTAGCCCCAGACAATGTGCAGGAATTATGCACCCAGAGAATGCTGAGCGCCAGGGAACGCCAGATTCTGGAGTTAATCATTACCTGCAACAACAATAAAAGAATTGCCGCGCTTCTCGATATTGACCACAAAACGGTGCATAGCCATAAAGCACATATCATGAAGAAACTCGGCATGCATAACTCATGGAGCATGCACAAGATGATAGCCAATATGTATCAATGTTGAAATCTACAGTATGCCGGTGCTCTATCAAAAACCGATAATTAATTGGTATTTTGCCTTTAATCATTCCCATCGGCAGAAAGGTTACCTATAATAATATTACTCTCTCCCGACTTTCGACTTGTTTTCTGATAAGAGATAATGAACGCAACCATTTTTCCCTGCCATAGCCTCTCACGTAGCGATTTATTCGTTCGTTATGTCTTTCAAAAAATGTTTTCCCCAAAAGGTACACTCGTCGCGGTGGAATGTCTGAGCCGTTTCGATCGCATGCCCATCTCACCTGAAGATTTCTTTCGTTATGCCAATACCGGGTTACGTGAGAGTATATTTATGGAACAACTGGCGCTCATTGCAAAACATAAACAATGGTTTAATAAAAAGGGTATTTTCGCGACGATTAATGTTGACGACCATATACTGAACGTGTTGCTCAGGCCAGAGATCCAGGAGATTATTGAGCACATTGGTTGCGTCCACTTTGAAGTTACGGAGAATTCAAATAAGTTATTGAATAATGCCCTCGCCACCTGGCGTACCGGACAACGCGCGACGCTCTGGCTCGATGACTTCGGTTCAGGCTACGCAGGTATTAATGCCATTCGCGGCTACCATTTTGATTATGTCAAAATCGATAAAAACCTTTTATGGGATTTAATGAAAAAAAACGCGGGGCGACCGCTGATGGATGCGCTGGTCACCTTCCTTACCCGTAACCAGCATAATGTTATTATTGAAGGTATCGAAAGTGAAGCACATAAGAACTGGTTACAGGGTATGGAATGGTTTGCCATTCAGGGGCACTACTGGCAAGAGGTCAGCATGGAACAACTGATTCAAGAAGAAATCGGGATTTAAAAAATGCCGGAACATTCCGGCATCACAATCAATATGGCGGCAACAAATAAATCAGCGAATTAATTATAAACTAACTCCCAGGTCGCCCAACTGGTCAACAAACCACTGGTCGCTTTTTCCGGGGTGGGCGTAACGTAGCCGATGTAGTAAGTAAATACGCCGCCGTCTACTGACTTTTCCACCAAAGGCACCCGGTTTTGCAGCGGGTCTGCCGGGACAATTTTATTGCTCTTATCCAGGGTATTATTGTCGTTAGTCGACAACGCCAGAAAAATATGACGGGCACCATCCGCGCGCGTATTCGCCAGATAACCGGCGTTTTCATTGCTGACGGAATTGACCATAAACCCATCAATCCAGCGCACGCTCACCATCCGAACTTCATCTTTATCCACCGCGCCGCCATCATGGCGAAGCTGGCAGTTTGAGAGTTCCAGCGTAAAAGGCTGCGGTTTCATAAATGCACCCGCGCCTCGGGCGTGCACTTCCGCCAGGCTGATCGGCGCCAGCCAGACGCTACCGCTGCCTGCATTATTGCCACCGTTGAGCGTCACACTGCAGGAAATATCGGTCACTCTCCCGGCAAAATCCACTCGCCCTTGATCATAATTGGTCTCAAATCCCCACGCCGAAGAGGCAACAAGCATTGCGCTCACCAGACCCCGTTGAATGAGTCGTTTGCGATTTTTATACTGGACTGAATCACGCATCCCCGCCTCCGGCATTAATCGTACGTCAGGTTGAAAACCATATGCGACTCCACTTCACCCGCGCTGGTGGTTGCCGCGTACTGGTAGAAGCGAGCACGATAAGGCAATGAGATATAACGGGTTTCCTCGGTCTGTAGGGTACCGACATTATATTTTTTGCTGAATTCAAGAGGCTCGCCATCTTTCAACACCTGGACACCAATACCGCTCGCCGCTGAGCTGCCGGTTTTTTCGTTGATCAGCACCCCCTGAGCGGCCGTGGTGCCTGTCGCCAGGTTTCCGGAAAATGTCGTATAAATGTTGGCAAAACCGGATTCGCTTACGCCACCGCTACACTGCAACTGAATATTAAAGTCTTTCCCTCCTGCGGTAGTACCGACGCCCGTCAGATCGCTGCGCTTAATGGTACCAATATCAACGTTCATATTTGTTCCGCTGAGTACGGTGCAGGATGGCGAGACAATGGTAATGGCATTAGCGCTGAGGAAGGTTTCAAGGATCGGGTCATTACCGCTTTCCCAGTCATAAGAGGTATATTTCCCCGCCGCCAGGGTTCCACTACCGGTCACGCTCGCGGTTTTAATCACCTCCAGCGTAAAACGGGAACCTTCCAGCGTATAATTAGTGGTCCCGCTGACCGTGGAGGAGAAGACGTCCGGGTAGATAATATTGACCGTCGAACCGCCGCGACTAAAACGCAGCCCGATGCCGGCCACATTGGTGGAATACACTTTATTCCCCAGATCGGTCGCCCCGGAAGCAACGATTTTCGCCGCAAAACGGTTAGTACCGGAGGTACACCGATAGCTGTATCCCCCCGGCGCCGACATTGTCCAGTTTCGGGTAGCAATCACTGAGCCTACCGGCAGATCCGGCGAAACAACCACCCGCCCGATAGCCATATCCAATGTCACCGTCGGCTGCGAAAGGCGCGTGCAGGAAGCCCATGCCGACGTGATCCCCAGCACCATTAAGCCAATAAAAAGCGTCAGTTTTTTACTTAGCGACATAGCGTTTCCTTTGTTTTTGCCTGACTCAAATCCACCGTACATTGCCCGCCACTCCACTTCACGGTCGCCAATCGGACACTGTCGTCGCTGATAAATAGCATGCTGCCCTGACCCACCACGCCAATCTCTTTTCCACTCGGGTCGAAAATCGTGGCGGCGAACGGTAATGGCTGACCATCGCGCTGGCGCGCCAACCGCGTAATGTTGTTTTGCACTGTTGTATCGAAGGAAACTTTGACCACACTCCCCTCCCACGGCACAACCTGCGCCACGGTACGATCGAACGCGATATCGTCGTTGCTGCCTTTCGGATCAATTTCAACGGCGTTAATCCGGTAAGGCCGCAGATACGGCAGAATAGCGTAGCCGTCACTATCAATGCGGGTGCCCGGCGACCCTGGCAACATGGCGCCTGCGGCATCTTTCGCCTCAATCAGCGCCATTGTGGTGCCGGTTTCAGGTGAGAATACCGCGCCGTGTTGATGGACAACCAACGTCCCGCTGGCACCCAGGCCACTCTGACGATACCCCTCGCCCTGGCTATAGCTGCCGTTCAGCGTCGTCCACGGAGTACGATAACTGCCATTCAGCGCCACATCGTGCTGGCCCCCGGTGGAGGTGGTCGTTGATACGCCGTAGTTGAGGTTGTTTTCGCTATCCAGCGAACCATTGACGCCAATCTGCGAGCTGGAGAAATGCGAATTGTTGAACGAGGTGTTTGACGTCAGATTAGCGGTGCGATTTTCGCCGAACCACAGGGGATAGCTGAAGTTAAGCGAAACACGGTCATCACGACGATGACCGGAACTGTCCGGGGTATAAACGCGCTGGGCGCTGACCGACCATGAGAGGCGGCCAAACATGTTATTATAACTCAGTTGATACTGTTTTTCCGTTCCCGAACGGTTCCAGTAATCCGAAATCCGGCCACTTAAGTAAAAACCGCCCCACCCCTCCGGCAGGTTCTGATTAACAGTAAAGGTCATACTGTTTTTTTGCCGCCACACGGTATAGCTACTGTTGTGGTTTTTTTCCTGATCAACCGCATACAACGCATCGTTCAGGTTGTAATAGCCTTTGGTTGAATAGCGATACGCCGCCAGCACAATACTGGTCTGGGTTTCGGTAAACATACGGTTAAAGGTGGCGCGGTAGCTCTGCCCCTGTTCATCAAGGGTACCGCTCTTCAGCCGGGAATGCGTCACATCGAATGACAGTGCGCCGATACCGGTGTTCATCCCGGTGCCCAGCAGGAAAGCCTGATAGTCATCAAAGCCGGTGACACCGGCATAGCCAGTAAACTGGTTATTTAACCCATGCTGCCAGGTCCCCTGGTAGAGCATCGGTTTATTGCGCAACGAATCATCATCAACTTTACCGGCAGAGAGCGCGTAGCGGGTCATCCCCGGACGCAGCAACTGCGCCACCGAGGCGTAAGGTACGCTGAACACTTCGACCGAACCATCGGCCTCCTTGACTGAGACTTCAAGGTCGCTGCCATAGCCTGAGGGGTAGACATCCTGCAAGGTAAACGGGCCCGGCGGCACGGTGGTCTGATAGATAATATTGTTGCCCTGACGTACCGTCACCAGCGCGTTACTTTGCGCCACGCCGCGAATTTCCGGGGCATAGGAACGCATACCGTCCGGGAACATATTGTCATCAGTCGCCAGATTTATCCCACGCAGGCCGATAGTGTCAAAAAATTCACCGTTGGTAAAAATCTGCCCGCCGCTGACAATCGAGTTAATCTGCGGAATTGGACGCTGCAGGTAGGTCTGATTGCTGTTCCAGCGCGCCTTCCCCTGCTGCTGCTGCCAGTTCAGATTACCAATATGTTTAAGCAGCCACCCGTTCCACGAAAACCCCGCATTAACTCCCAGATAAGCGCTGCTGTTATCTGAACCGCCTGTCGACGAGGTGTGGCTATTCCAGGCGTTAGCCATCCAGCCTAAATTCAGCGCCGCAATGCCTTTATCCCAGAACTTCGGGCTGACAAAGTTCTTAAAACGCTGGTCTTCGTAGATTTGCGGTACAGAGATATCCAGTCTCAAAGAAGACTGGATCAAAGTATCTTTGACATTCTCTTCTTTACGCCACGCCTGCAGACGTCCACAGAAGCCCTCTTTCTCGCTGAGTTGCGGGTTAAGCTTTTCTGGCGAGATCCCATATTGCATCAGCATCGCTTTGGTATAGCAAACGCCCATCTTGCCATCTTTTCCGCGTGTGACATTCAAGTCATAGCGCCCTTTCCATTCGCCGTTGGTATACACATCAAGTGAATAAACGCCTTCGGTGATAGCGCTCATGGAAAAGCGCGACAGATCGACCTTTTCACGACTGCCAACGATAAAACCATCGTTAAACTGCCAGACCGTTCCTGGGTTTTCCTGTCCACTGGAAAATGGCGGAAAGCAGCACAGCGCCACCGCAATGGCCGTGCTTAATCTTCCCGGGCAGATTGACCTCTGCTTCATGATCCTTCCCCTTATTTGACGGCAACTTTCACTGCGACATCTGCGCCATAGTCATTAATGTTGTTAACTGTCAGGATCTCGCCTTTGCTCACCGCAGAAGAGAGGGCGATGGTCTGGCTGGACTGCGGAGCAAACATCACCGTTTTGCTGTTCAATGCTTTGCCACCGTTACGGGAAATACGGCTTACGGTGATATAAAAGGGGGTAGGATTACTGACGGATAAGTTGCTACCGTTAGCGGAAAGCACCAGTTTTTCCGCCGCGGTGTCGCGGTTGCCTAATCCGTTGGGGCGATAGATAAACTTAAAGCGCGAACGAATCGCCAGTTGCAGAATATTTTGTCCTTCGTTCTTCTTGCTAGCCTCTACCGGTGGAATTTCCAGAATATTCAACCACCACAGCGTCTCTTTATTTTTAGCGAGCCCTACGTTACTGCTGAGCTTAATACGCAGGGTCTGACCGCTTTTGGCGTCCACGCGGGAAATCGGCGGAGTGATAATAAATGGTGTGGTAATGGTATCCGGTGTGGCATCAGCATTACCATTATCCAGCCAGGCTTGTGCCAGGGCCGGACGGTCGGCAGTGTTAGTGAGCTGCACCGTTATTTCTTTTTCATTTCCTGGGTAAATAAAGCGAGTACCGTTAACAATAATATTATTAGCATTAGCCGCAAAACTAAAAATGAAACAGAAAAAAAGGGCAATACGTATCATGCTGACCTCAGAATAAAAAATAAGCGGCGGCGGCGGCCGCTTTATTATTGTTTTATACCGCCCCTGTACGGGGCGGTTTTATTTCTCAGTCGAGATTACTGATAGGTAATTTCGTAAGTCGCGTAGCTGTTAACGACACCCGTAGTAACGGTTTCCGGGGTGCTGGTCACATAGCCAACGTAGTAAGTGAAGCGTGCGCCCCCTTCAACGGCCGACGCGTCACCAGTCGCTTTCGGCTGGGAATCTGCGCCCGGAATAATTTTATTGGTCAGCGCGGTAGCATTATCGGTAGCCAGAACCAACTGAATATTCTGCGCGCCAGCCGCTTCGGTGTTTGCCAGGTAGCCCTGTTGCGTGCTGCTTGCGCCAGCCAGCAGGTTACCGCCCGTCCAGTTTACGCCCAGTTTGCTCACATCATCCTGGACAGTACCGTCAGCCGCCTGGCAGTCAGAAACATCGATGGTGAACGATTTTGGTTTCAGATAGGTATCCGCAGACGCAGCTTTAACTTCCGTTAACGTTACTGGTGACAAATAAACATTAGCATCGCTGCCCTGGCCATTTACGGAAACAGTACAAGAAACATCGGTAACTTTACCGAAGAAATTAACCTGGCCGCCGCCTACATTGGTATCAGCAGCATTTGCCGCAGCCATACCAAAAAACGCAGTCGCCATTGCAGCAGAGAGAAGAACCTTTTTCATTACCATTTCCTTGTCAGAGTGAATTAAGTATCAATGAGCAAACAGTTAATTTGCACAAAGTCAGAAACGATATGCGATGCTCACTTGTGCAACTGTTAATAGAAACTTCGACTGACCGGAAGCCGCAATATTTAAGCGTCAGGAACGAACTCCAGAAAGAACTCGTTGATTCTGTCGGCGTCAAAGAATGCTATTTTCGCTAACAAATATACATTTACTCATGAGTTGTTAATCAAGGTAACAAATAGATTACGGCTATTAATAATTGGCAATCGATAGCATAAAACAAATCTCTTGCTATTTACATTGGCAGAGGAGAAGCGATAGCGAATGAATAAAACAGGTATCCATCCTGTCATAAATGACTATTTCAGCCTGTCCGGAACATGCTTAATCCATCTCATTCAACAGATAATTTCCGCTATCACAATTGACCGGGCTTCTCTTTTACGTGCCCAGACTATGCATAAAACCAATTATTAATCACCTGAAGCCAGGAAAATCGTTTTGCGAGAGCCTGTTTTTGCCATAGCCGGAAACAGGCGAAAGAAAAATTATCACATTGTTTTTACTTATAAAAACAATCAAAAAACTCAGTTCAATGTCATCCCTCGGTCATAATAATGTGATCTAGATCGCACTTTTTGCAACGCGAGTGATAGTTAGCATGCTTATTATAAACCCATCGAAAGCAACATCGCTTTCCACCATAAAAGTTAAAAGGATACACACCATGAAAAACGTAAAATTACTTGCCGCTGCCGGTATGCTCTCTCTGGTCTCTTTCGCTAGCTTCGCCCAGTCAGTCAGCGTAACCGCAGATACCCTGGACAACGCAGAAGCCAAAATCGCCACGATAGCTAAAGACCACGGTGAGTCCTACCACATTACCGAGGCTTATAACGGTAACCAGGTCCATATGACCGCTGAGTTGTCTAAATAAACAGATGGTTGCAGAGGGAGCTGCCGGACAGGTCGCCTGAGCGCGGCTGGTCTGGCTCCCGCCACACAATAAGTACGCAGCAATGTCGGGCCCCTCAACGGGGCTTTTCTGTTTCGGTCGTGCGGATCTTCGGTGAAATCCCGACGCGTGAATACCGGGAATTTACCGCTTCGCGGCTTTCGATAACGCCCGCTGAATCGACAGCACGCTTAACGGTACAATCACCAATCCCACCAGAGCCTTTCCCTCAATCGTCTTCCCCAAAAATATCCAGCCCAAAAGATACAGCATGAAGCCGTCCGGGATATCTGCCTTTTATTTCATCATGAGGGGGATTAAACTTATTTAACTATGACATAAGTATTCAGGGATTCATTCTTGCAGCGTATTGTAAAGCTGGCGTGCCCGGCACCGTTATTATTCTCGCTTTTTATGCTTTCCGGCTGCTCATTTTCCCCGGCGATTCCGGTATTAGGCGCGGCATTCCCCGGCTGGTTTTTCTGTTTATTGATTGCTGCGTTTTTGCTTATCCCCTGCCACATCCTGATTGTGCGCAATGGGTGGCAATCGCGATTTTCTCCGCTGGTCTTCAGCTATCTGGCGCTGATGTTCCTGTTCGCCACTATTTTGTGGTTCCTGTTCTTCGTAAACTAAATACTATGGCCCAATCCCGCTCAAGCGTTATCCGTAAAAAGTGGCCCTTGCTGGCCCTGGTTCTCGCCGCTATCCTGGCGCTGATTCTGGTTATCTGGCAGCTACAAACCTCGCCAGAAACGAACGATGCCTACGTGTATGCAGACACCATCGACGTAGTGCCGGAAGTAAGCGGGCGGATCGTCGACATGCCGATTCGCGACAACCAGCGGGTTAAGAAAGGCGACTTGCTGTTCCGCATCGATCCGCGCCCCTACCAGGCGATGCTCGACGATGCCAGAGCGCGGCTGACAACCCTGGATGCGCAGATCATGCTGACCCGGCGCACAATCAAAGCGCAGGAATATAACGCGCAGTCGGTCGCCGCCGCCGTTGAACGCGCCAGAGCGTTGGTTAAACAAACCACCTCTTCGCGCATTCGCCTTGAACCCCTGGTGCCGCAGGGTTTTGCCTCGAAAGAGGATCTTGACCAGGCGCGAACGGCGGAAAAAGCCGCGCGCGCCGAGCTGGAGGCCACGCTGTTGCAGGCGAAACAGGCGTCTGCCGCCGTAACCGGCGTCGATGCGATGGTGGCGCAGCGGGCGGGGATCCTGGCGCAAATCGCGCTGGCTGAGCTGCATCTCGAATTTACCGAAGTCCGTGCGCCGTTCAATGGCGTGGTGGTGGCGTTAAAAACCACGGTTGGTCAGTACGCTTCAGCGCTTAAACCGGTTTTTACTCTGCTTGATGACGACCACTGGTACGTGATAGCGAACTTCCGCGAAACCGATTTAAAAAACGTGCGTCCTGGCGTCCCGGCCAGAATCACCGTGATGACCAACCACAGCCGGATCTTCAAGGGCGTGGTTGACTCGGTGGGTACCGGCGTGCTGCCCGACGGCGGCAGCGTAATCGAAGGCCTGCCGGTTATTCAGAAAAGTATCAACTGGGTCCATGTCTCTCAGCGCTTTCCGGTCAAAATTGCCGTCAAAGATCCCGATCCGAACCTGTTTCGTATGGGCGCCTCCGCCAGCGCCGTTCTGCAGCCGCAATAATAAGGAGGCGGTATGCATAGCTTCTGGCCTTTTCTGACCCAGGAACTCCGTGATACGCCGGGGCGAGCAAACTATACCTTACGTCTGACGCTCAGCTGCGCGGTGCTGATCGTCCTGTTCATGACGCTGCATATCCCATTTTTACCCGTCGCGCTGATCGTGGTGTTTTACGTCAGCCAGCCTAACGTGCTGATAATCAAACTGGTCAGTGTCGTTTTTGTGATCACTGTCAGTATCGCCCTGGGCAGCATCCTGCTGATTATCAAGTGGACCTATGACTATCCGCTGATCCGTCTGGTTGCCTCGGTGTTTTTGTTCTTCTGCGCGATTTACCTGATGCGGGTGCTCGGCAAGCTGGGGCTGGCCTTCTTCGTGGTGGCGCTGGTGCTTATCTACGCGCAAACCTTCCCGTCAATGACCAGTCAGAGCGAAATTCTGGTGCGGCTGCTGCTGTGGCTATGGGTTGCGATTAACACCGCCATTCTGGTGACGCTGCTGGTTAACGCCTGTTTCCGGCAGGCCTTTCCTGGCTATCAGTTCAGGGCCCGTCTCGTGGTTATGTTGCGTCAGACGGCGCAGATCCTTACCCAATCAGGCGACGGAAAATCACGGCCAACCTTTAAAGAGATTGCCGGACAGTTTAACCAGCTGCAATCTCTGTATCAGCAGGCCTCACGGGCGACCCCGGAGATTGCCGCCAGTCCGCAGCTCTGGCAATCGCTGATGGCCGCCGTACTGCGCTGCTATCATTTGACGGCGCTGTTACAACCGGGTGATGACCATCCCCATGAGCGCCAATGGATAGCTCACGAGCTTACCGCGCTGGCGGAGAATCTGCCCGCCGCCGCAACGGCCGATTTTCAGCCGCGCGATGTACCGCAGGAGAGCGCTAATAGCGTGATTTTGCAGGAAATCGCGCAGATCCTGACGCGGTTTGCACGCGGCGAAACGATCCCGCTGCCGCAGGGCGAAGTGGAAAAAGCCCCGCTCCTGTTACCGGATGCATGGTCCAATCCGGCCTACCTGCATTTTGCCCTGAAAACGCTACTGGCGACGCTGCTGTGCTACGTTTTCTATACTGCCGCCGACTGGCAGGGCATCCACACCATTATGTTGAGCTGCGTGATTGTCGCCCAGCCCGGTCTGGGAGCCACCATGCAAAAAACGTGGCTACGCATTGGCGGCGCATTGCTGGCGACGCTGATTGCCCTACTGTTGATCGTCTTTGTTCAACCCTGGACCGACTCGCTGAGCGGCCTGCTGGCGATGACCCTGCCGGTTTTCGCGCTGTCCGCGTGGATTGCGGCCGGTTCAGAGCGCATCGCCTACGCCGGTATTCAGATCGGCTTCACCTTCGCGCTGGCATTCCTGAGCTGGTTTGGCCCGCTCAGTAACTTAACCGAACTGCGCGACAGGGTTATTGGTATTCTGCTTGGCGTACTGGTCTCCTCAATTATTCATCTCTATCTGTGGCCGGATAGCGAAGCGCCGCAGCTCAAAGCACGTCTGGCGCAGTTGTATCGTCAGCTTGCCCATACCCTCTCCGCCCGCGATGATGAGATCAAACTGGTGCCGCTGTTTGCGGCGCTGACCAGCAGCGAAACGTTAATGCATCGGGTTGCCGCCGAGCCGCTGGGAACCTACGCGCATCCCTATCCTGATGCCAAAAACTGGCCGGTTCGCGCGACCTTTAACCAGGCCGAGGAAATTGCGTGTTTAAGCGAAGGCTATCGGCTATGCGCCTTGCCGGAAGACACCTTTTTAGCCGACTGCGCCAGGCGGCTTGCGGCCTACGCCCGCGATATCAACCCGTCGCCAAACCCGGCGGAGCCCGCGCGCGCGCTTCATCCGGACCCGGCCAATCCTTTCGGCACGCCGCTGGTCAACGCCCTGGCCGCGCTGCCGGAGTGGTCTTTTACATCATCCGTTATCCTGCCACAGGCAACCAGGTCATGAGAAAAATAATCCTCCCCACGCGCTTCTGGCACGCCTCGCCGCTGGCCTTTGCCCTGATGTTATTGACCGGCTGCGCGTTAATTCAGGACGATCCCGGTCAGGTACCGATGATCACCCCCCAGCAGGCAGAACTGGCGCAGGTGATTCATCTGGCGAACAGCGGCTGGCCGCGTGCCCGCTGGTGGGAAGACTATCGGGATCCTCAGCTCAATATGCTGATCAATCGCGCGTTGCAAAACTCGCCGACCATGCAGGCTGCCAGGCTGCGTATTTCACAATCGCAGTCAACGGTCGAGCTGGCGCAGTCGGCAATGGGCGTACAGGCCACCGCCGTGGCAGCGCAAAACCGCCTGCGGGTAACCAACAGACAGTTCACCTGGCCCTATTCATACTCGCTACCGGTGGATAAAAACGGTCCCTGGTACACGCTGAATACGGTTGGCGTCGGGGCGACGCTGAATATCGATTTATGGGGCGCCGATCGCGCCCGTGTCGCCGCGGCGATTGGCGAGAAGAATGCCCGCCTGGCCGAAACTGCCGGCATCGAACTGGACCTCGCCAGCAGCGTGGCCCAGCTCTATTTCGCAATGCAGGCCACCTTCCAGAAAATCGAATTGCTCAATCAACTGACCGCTATCGCCCGGCTCTCGGTGCAGGCGCATGAACATCGTACTCAGCGTGGCATTGAAGATAGCGTCGATGTCGCCAACGCTCGGGCCGAACTGCTGGCGGCGCAGCAGCAGGTGATTACCGCGCAAGGGACGCTGACGCAGTATCGGGAAACGCTGCGGGCGCTCATTGGCGCCGATGCGCATAATATGCCGGAGATTCATCCCGTGGCGCTGCCGTCGCTCCAGGAGACGCTCCCCGACTCGCTCTCCTTTGCGCTGCTGGCCCGCCGCCCGGATCTGCAGGCCCTGCGCGGCTATGTCAGTGCCTCCATCAGCCAGGTGGATGCGGCAAAAGCGGCGTTTTATCCGCATTTTGGTATCAAGGCTTTCTGGGGTTACAACGCCCTCAGCGTCGGCGACTTGTTTAAGTCCTCTTTCCAGCAGATCAACCTGCTGCCGGGACTCTATTTACCCCTGTTTGACGGCGGGCGCTTAAACGCCAACCTGAAAGCGACGCGCACGGCGAGCAATATTCTGATTAAGCAATACAACCAGGCGGTACTGGATGCGGTTCGCGATGTGGCGATTAGCTCCAGCCAGCTGAACGATTTGAACCAACTGGCCGCCCTGCAACAACAAAAAGTGACGGCGGCGATGGCGACCACTGACAGCGCCAGCGCCCACTACCAGCGCGGGCTGCTCAGCGACTATGCGGCGCAGGAGGCGCGCCGTCCGGCCATCGCCCAACAGCTTTTGCTGCTGGATATCGAGGCCCGGCGCCTCAGTACCGATGTCTCGTTAATTAAAGCATTGGGCGGCGACTATCGCGGCCCGGCATCAAGCGGGAGTGAAAAGCCACGCTAACTTAACAGGCGCCACTGCCGCGCCTGATTGACCGCCTGAATGCGGCCTTTAACCTGTAGCTTTTCATAAAGCTGTTTAAGGTGCCATTTGACAGTCTCCGCAGAAATACCCAGTTCGCGGGCGACGCCTTTATTGGAATAACCGTCGGCAATCAAACGCAGCGTCTGCTGCTCCCGCTCAGTAAGGTGCAACGCGGGCGGCTTATTGATCACGATGCCGACAGCCGCAAAGCGGGAGAGCAAAGACGATATATCGGCGATCAGCGGATCATCTGCCGCGCCGCGCTTCAGCCTCTCCTCCAGCAACGCAGCCATGTCTGCGCCGCCATCCAACAGGCTGCGCAGTAGCCCCTGATGCAGCGCGCGTGAAAACGCGGGCCGGAAGACGTCCATCGCCTGTTCGCATGCTTCTGCCTGCCACAGGGCGACCGCCTGCATCAGTCGCAAACGTACGGCAAACAGCCACTCGCCGCTGGTTTCCCGAACGCTGGCCAGTTTATCCAACAGCCGCGCGGCAGCCTGCGGCTCACCATTCGCAATAAGTAAACGGCTCTGGCTTAAGGCAACATATCCGGCAACCGCGTCCGTCTGGTCAAAAGACTGTAAACGAAGCAGCAGCGCATCAGCAGCCAGTTTATTCCCCGCGTGGAGCGCGAGCGCGAGGCGCTCCGCCAGCAACGGTGCCTGCGCCCGTAGCCAGCCTCGCTGAACAGCCACCCCCTCAGCATGAAGTAACAGCGATTCAGCTTCTGCTAACCGCCCCATTTCGCGGGCCTGACGGGCCAACACAACGTAACAACGGATCAGGCCGTCCGGCGGGCAAAAATCATCGATCATTCCCAGCCGTGGAATCAGCAGGTTTTGAATCTGCACTTCTTTACCCTGTTCCCAGGCGATCTCCGCCAGGATTGGCGCCAGAGTCGCGCCGCTGCAGGAATTCACGCCGGTATGTTGTTCGGCATGGCGCAGCGCACGGAACGCCTGGCGTTCCGCTTCGGCAAGATTACCCTGTCGCAGATAGCTCTGCGCCATAACGAACGCCCGGTAGACCTCCACAAACAGGTTGCGGTTAGCGACACGCACGCCCGACACTTTCTGCTGAACGTCCAGCGCCTGCTGTGGCCGGGAATCCGCAAGGTGACAATAGCTGAGGATGTTGCACACCAGGCCATCGACCCAGATATCGCCGCAAGGGACCTCGCGCAATAGCGGTTCAACGATAGCGATACTGCTGGCAATATTATCAGCGAAGGCTTCGCAGATAGCGCGAACCACGCGTAATTTGACCCACGAACTGTGAGTCAGCACATCGCTATGCGCCGCGACTTGCGCATCAATAGCATCCAGCAACTGGCGCGCCTCACCAAAACGGAAGCGATGCGCTAACGCCCAGGCCAGATTAAGCTGTAGCGCAATGCGCGACGGGTCCTGACTGGCGGGTAAATAGCGGATCCAGCGCACCAGAGTATCAATATCCCCCTCTTCCGCCAGCGACTGCGCGCCGGCTTCCGCATCTTTCGCCACCGACTTCCCGGCGGCCAGCGCATGGCGTATCGCCTCAGCCCATAGCTGCTGCGCAGCGAACCAGCCGCTGGCGCGATCGTGCAACTGGCGAATATCAATCTCACGGCTGTGGCGCAAGCGGTACCGCAGGGCGTCGCGCATCAGCGGGTGGTAGCGAAACCAGACGCCGCTCTCGTCCAGCGCGGACAGAAACAGGTTGTGCTGTTCTATCCATTGCAACATCTCCCTGGCGTTATTTTTGCCGCTGACGGCATCACACAACGCCGGATGCAGACGATTAAGCACAGAGGTATGCAAAAGAAAGTCGAATACCGCCGGCGGCAGCGGCGCGAAAATAACTTCCTCCAGGTAGCGTGAGAGGGAGCGCGCGCTGGCGCTAAGCCCCGTCATCACCGTGGATGCGTCCGGGGACAGCGCGGCCATTTTCATCCCGGCCACCCACCCTTCCGTGAGCGCAATAAGTCGGGGAATAGCCTGCGGTTTAAGCCCGGCAGCGCCGGAAAAATATGCGCGGGCTTCGCCGGGGTTAAAACGCAACTCCGGGTCATACACCTCCAGCAACTGATCCTGCATTTGCAGGCGGCTAAGAGCCAAAGGCGGTTGGTAGCGACTACCGATAATCAAGTGCAGAGCCGGCGGCGCATGGTTCAGCAGCCAGCTCATCCCCTGGTGAATCGCCGGATCGCTGATGTACTGGTAGTCGTCAAGAATCAGATACAGCGGGTGCGGGCACTGGTTAAGCTGATTGACAAGTTCGGCAAAAAACAGCGTGATATCAGCAGGCAGTTCCCCTTGCAGAATATGCAGAAACGGCGGGCTCCATCCCTGCCACAGCGGCCTTAACGCCTCCTGTAGATAGCGCATAAACAGCAGCGGCGCGCCGTCATCTTCATCCAGGTTCAGCCACGCCAGCGCATCCCCCTGCTGCTGGCGGTATCGATACCACTGCGCCAGTAGCGTCGTTTTACCAAAGCCTGCCGGGGCGCACACCAGCGTTAAGCGGCGAGATACAGCGGCGTCAAGGCGCTGCAGCAGACGTTCCCGCAACAGCAGCGTTTCCGCCGTACGGGGCGGCGTAAAGCGGGTGGCGATAAGCGGCAACGTGCGCGTAAAGCGAAAAGGTTCCTGGTGATCAAACGCTGCCAGTGGATCATCCGCTGAGGATAAAAAAGCCATACCACGATTACCTCTTGATTCCGTCCGTCCGGCTATCCCCCCCATCAGGGGAGTAGGCCATGCTTGTCGTGCCCGATAGAGTAGTTTAATCCTCCGCCACTGCTACGTCGTCAGTCGCGGATATCCATAGTTTATTAATCAGTACAAGGTGAGTACAGAATATGGCTATCGAAAATAAAGTTGCGTTAGTGACCGGCGCCGGTCAGGGCATTGGCCGCGGTATTGCATTACGTCTGGCCAAAGACGGCGCATCGCTGATGCTGGTCGACGTGAACCCGGAAGGGATTGCCGCCGTCGCCGCCGAAGTTGAAGCGCTCGGTCGTAAAGCGGCCACCTTCGTCGCCAATATCGCCGATCGCGATCAAGTCTATGCCGCCATTGATGAGGCGGAAAAACAGCTGGGCGGCTTCGATATTATCGTTAACAACGCCGGGATCGCGCAGGTACAGGCGCTGGCTGATGTCACGCCTGAAGAAGTCGATCGGATTATGCGCATCAACGTTCAGGGCACCTTGTGGGGAATTCAGGCAGCGGCGAAAAAATTCATCGACCGTCAGCAGAAAGGGAAAATCATCAATGCCTGTTCCATTGCCGGTCATGATGGTTTTGCGATGCTGGGGATCTATTCCGCCACGAAATTTGCCGTGCGCGCCCTGACCCAGGCGGCGGCGAAAGAGTACGCCAGTCGCGGTATTACGGTTAACGCCTATTGTCCGGGGATTGTGGGAACCGGTATGTGGACCGAAATCGATAAGCGTTTCTCGGAAATTACCGGCGCGCCGGTTGGCGAAACCTACAAAAAATATGTGGAAGGCATCGCCCTTGGCCGCGCCGAAACGCCGGACGATGTGGCAAGCCTGGTCTCCTATCTGGCAGGCCCGGACTCCGATTATGTTACCGGTCAGTCGATCCTGATCGATGGCGGTATTGTTTACCGTTAAACGTCAAACCCGGCGCAGAACGCGCCGGGTATCTGAAAGACTAAGAGCCTATCCCACCAGGCGTTATTGGCGCAGACAGTTTGAACACGGCCAGCGCGGAAGAACCGGAGCGTACACCTAGTACGTGAGGATTCTGAGCACTGCCCAGGTTCAAAATGACAAGCGAAATAGCCCTAACGGGATAGGCTCTAAGCGTTGACGGTCGATTCCTGCGACTGCCTGTTGCGGGTATTTTCCAGCATCCGGCGAACCGGCACAATCAGCACGCACAGTACCGCCGCGCAGATCAGCAGCGCAATTGAACAACGCGCGAACAGGTCTGGCAGCATCTCCAGTTGATCGGCCTTCACATGACCACCAATCAGGCCCGCCGCCAGGTTACCCAGCGCGCTGGCGCAGAACCACAACCCCATCATCTGGCCGCGCATTCTTTCCGGCGCCAGCAGCGTCATGGTCGCCAGCCCAATCGGGCTCAGGCATAGCTCGCCCAACGTCAGCATCAGAATACTGCCCACCAGCCACATCGGGGATACGCCTGTCCCGCCGTTGCTCAGGACATTTTGCGCCGCCAGCATCATCAGGCCAAAACCCGCCGCCGCGCACAAAATACCGATAACGAACTTGGTGATACTGCCAGGACGCACGTTTTTACGGGCCAGCGCAGGCCATGCCCAGCTAAAGATCGGTGCCAGCAGAATAATAAACAGGGCGTTGATCGACTGGAACCACACCGCCGGGATCTCAAAAGTGCCAATCATACGGTTGGTATAATCATTGGCGAACAGGTTGAACGAGGTCGGTTTTTGCTCAAATGCGGACCAGAAAAAGGCGGCGGAGATCAGCAGAATAAAGCACACCAGCAGGCGGGCCCGCTCTTTTCGGTTCAGCCCGGCAAAAGCGAACAGGTAGATAAAATAGAGCACCACCGACGCCGCAATCACATAGACCAGCCCGCTGGCCACCGCGACCGGGTTAATCACAATAACGCCCCGGGTAATCAAGGCGACAATCACCGCCACGCCGACCGCCAGCGCCAGCAGCCAGGCGCCCACGCCGTTTCTTTTCACCACCGGGCTATTCCAGGTTGAATCCAGTCCGACTTCGCTGTCGTAGCGTTTCATCGCCGGAACCGCAAAGACACGAAAGATCACCAGCGCGATCAGCATCCCGATACCGCCGATACCAAAGCCCCAGTGCCAGCCGTGGGATTTGATCAGCCAGCCGGAGATCAGCGGCGCAATAAACGACCCCATGTTGATACCCATATAGAACAGCGAGAAGCCACCGTCCCGGCGCGCGTCGCCTTTCTTGTACAGCGTACCAACCATCACTGAAATACAGGTTTTGAACAGGCCGGAACCGAACACAATAAACATCAGGCCGATAAAGAACAGGCTTTCGCCCATCACCGCCGACAGCGCAATAGACAGATGGCCCATGGCGATCAGGATTGAACCGTACCAGACCGCCCGTTGCTGCCCGAGCCAGTTATCCGCCAGCCAACCGCCCGGCAGCGCAGCAAGATACATGGTTCCGGCAAAAATACCGACGATCGCCGAGGCGTTTTCACGCGCCAGCCCCATCCCGCCATCATAGACGGTGGCGGCCATAAACAGGATCAGTAACGGACGGATGCCGTAAAACGAAAATCGCTCCCACATTTCGGTGAAAAACAGGGAACCGAGAGGATAAGGATGACCAAAAAAGGTTCGACTTTCATTTTTAGTAACAGAGGAATGCATAACTTCTCCCAAAGGTGTCCACAGCGCTTTAATACTGCGGGGAATGTGTTGCTCTTTGATCCACAAAGCCAATCACTCAAATTTAATAGACGTTATTTAACTATTTGATAACCTAATCGTGGTCATGTCCAGTACCCTCCCTTAACTTTTTAGATGAAAAGTCTACAAACATCTAATTTTACAGATTTATAGTTTGCTCAGGGGAAAATATAATTGACATCACAAAGCAGTTCAACAAATCCACAAAAACATTAAAAAAACAAATAATTACAACCATTTCCCTTCATAGTTTATCTCTCGAACACATAGGCTAAATCACGAGTCAAAAACCCTAAGAAATACGTATCTGATGAGGATAATGGCAGGAAAGACCGATAAAAATAACAATTTCCGTTGTGAATAGGTTGTCATCAAGGATCGTCGGCAATCCAGTACCTGCTGTCTGCACAGGAGGGAATCACCGGGGAAAAGGCCTTTGCATATTCCGAAAAGGCATTCTTACTTATGCTATTCCAGATAGCTCTGTTTTTGCTTTTAATCGCGCCAGTACTGGTCACAAAATGGACGATTACAATGAAAATAAGAACGCTTTCTCTTACCCTGATCCTTACCTCCTCTCTGGCTGTTTGTCACCCACTCTTCGCTGCCGAAGGGTTGACGCCGCTACAACCCGGCACAACTACTGGCACCCATACCGGGGCGCTTCCACCTGATGGCCTATATCTATCAATGACATCCACGTATGAATCCGGCGTTGTACGTGATGGCAGCGGTAATAAGGCTAACGTTACCGGCGGGAAAAATAAGCTCTCCAACGTTGGGCTGGTGATGGCCGTCACCTGGGTTCCCGGCTGGGATGTCCTCGGCGCCCGCTATGCCGCGATGGTGGTACAGCCCTACAAGTTTATTCGTCTGAGAAATACCGGTCTGCAGACCACCAACCACACCAGCGGCTTTCTGGGCACCAGCGTTACACCTCTCTCGCTGTCCTGGGATTTACACAACAATTTCCATATCGGCGCGGGATTAGCCATCTATATCCCGGATGGTAAGACCGCTTATACCCGCAATGCGACAACCGGCAAAAAAGAGACCTCCGGGGATAATGTCTCCTATGATTACTGGTCGTTTGAACCCAATATTGCCATCAGCTATCTGACGGATGACTGGGGTATCACGCTCAATAATATTTTTGATTTTAACTGCAAAAATACCGAGACCGATTACCACTCCGGCAGTACTTATTATCTGGACGTTACCGCGACCCATCGCATCAGTAAAAACCTCACGGCGGGGCTCATCGGCAACTGGACGAAGCAGGTTGCCGACGACAAGATTAATGGCAAAACGGTTCAGGGTGTGGAGGGTATTTACTCTACCGGCAGGCGCGTCGAACACATTAAAGCAGGCCCAATGCTGAGCTATAACGTTAACGGCATTACCATCACTGGCCGGTTGCTGTTCAATCTGCACAGCGAAAATGATAGCGGGATGACCTTTTTCCATATTGGCATGTCAATGCCGCTGTAATCATGAATTTCACATCTTTCACTATCTTTGCGTAAATAAGCCGGACAGACGGAGCTGGACGAGGTGAAAAATCCAGCTCCTGACGGTTCTCTTTGAGAATTATCACATCTTGTCAATCCCCGGCTTAAAAACCACGCCCCGATTGCCGACAATATTGCCTCCCCCCTCCCGGACAGGAGCGACTATGCTAGCCGAAGAAGCCATCGTGATGATCCCTGGCTGGAACGCATTTCCTCAGGCGCTCCAGCAGGCTTTACTACGTCAATCACGCATTCGCAGTGAAAAAGCCGGCAGCATCGTCTTTCATCAGGGCGCTGAGGTAGCGGTTATCGCCTGGACGCTGAAAGGCCATCTGTTCTCCAATGTTCACCACATCAACGGTAACCTGACGTTGCTCACCCACGTACCGGTCGGACGCATGATCTTATTTAACTTTGTCTGGAAACACACCCCGTTAGACCGCAACTTTATCGCCATGACCGATGTGGAATTACTTATTCTTCCCCGCGCAAGCGCGACGCAACTGCTGGCCCAATTCGATGAATTCAAGATGCAGGTGATTGATTCACTCACCGAACGGCTGAATGATCTGGATCGGGTGCTATACACCCATAAAGTGGCCTCCAGGGAAGCCTGTATAGCGGCTTTTCTGGTGGATTGCGAAGAGGGGCAGAAAGGGCCACGTCGTGAACGTCACATTCCCTTTACCATGCAGTTTATGGCCGAGTGCTTGCGTCTCTCACGCCCCTTTGTCGCCAAAACGCTCAGGCATTTCGCCAGCCGGCAGATGGTCGCGCTCAATTACGGCAATATCGAAGTGCTCGATCTTGATGGCCTGCGCCAGATCGCCAATCGCGAGATTGTGTGAATTGTGAACTATGGCGCGCGGCAAATGTTAATTCTTTCCATTTGCTCCTCGGGTTACCTGCCAGGATATTAATCCAGGCAAATCTGAAGCGAGATGACGACCATGTACTGTGAAGATTATCGTTGCGAGGAGTCAGCCCCCGTACTAACCCAGGATGTCACCCTTTCCGACCCGCATATCATGACCAGGATGATGTTCTTCGTAAATCTGGTCACCACCGGTTCCATTTCATCTGCGGCAGAACGCATGGGCATATCGATTTCCTCCGGATCGCGATGGTTGTCCGATCTGGAAAAAGAGATCGGTTGCCCTCTCTATCGACGTAACAATAAATCGATGCCGCTCACCGATGCCGGTGATTATTTGTATCGTAATTTCTGCCTGATCGGTGAAAAAGTCGGCCAGCTAAAAAATGAGCTGACGCATTTTTCCACCCAGCGTCGGGGGACGATTCGCATCTGCTGTACGCCGGTTTATGCCGAGCAATACCTGATGCCAATCGTTGCGAACTACCTCGCTGGTAATCGACAGGTGAACATCGCCGTACAGGTCTCGGCCTTCGGTATCCAAAACTGGAAAGACCACGATATCACTATCTGCGCCGTCAATGCTCTGAGCCACCAGCAGGATCAGGAACTACCGCTGGTAAAACGTAATCTGATTGCCGAACCGTTCCTCACCGTCGCCTCACCGCAGTACTTACTGATGAATGGCACGCCGCTGCATCCATCCGAACTGGTGCATCATCGGTGTCTGTTCGCCAGTTCACTCACCGGCAGCAACGACTGGGCCTATGAGGTCAATAACGAACGCCATTTTTTCAAAATTCCCAAATCCCTTGAGGTCTGTGACAGTACGCTATTACGAAAATCGGTGCTTTCAGGGGCGGGTATCGCCTACCTGCCAGAATATGTTGTCCAGCACGATATTCACGAAGGGAAATTAATCCACCTGTTTAAAGAGATGCAGACATCGAAATGGTTATTAAATCTCTATTATCCGGCACGCAATCAGATAACTGAATGTGTATCCTCTTTCAAACATTTTTTGATTGAACAGCATACTATCACGTTTCATAAAATGCATACGGAACGCCATTAACAAAAATTTCCGTACCCCTTTTCACATTTGCAAATGTACTTTTTATTTTTAGTCTTCAAACCCCACAGTCGTATTGTTAGTCTTATTTCAGTTAGTTTGCTTTCACGATAATAACATTACCCATCGCAAATGTTTTATGGCCCATCGCCCTTATTATTCAATGCGCGGGTGATAAGGGTGATTAAATTTATTAACTGGGTGAGAATTATGCAAAATACAAATAACATTGCCGCAAAGGCGGTCAATCATTCCAGCACCCGTAGTAATTTCGGCGGATGGGGCTGGAGTATGGTTGGCTTCAGCATGCTGATGTATTACAACTTCGCCGCATGGACTGCTGACGGACTTAACGTTATCGTCCAAAGCTTTGTCGATCTTCACGGCTGGGATTTCGCCACGCTCCTCTCTTTCTCCACACCCGCAGGCTGGATTGGTGTGATCGGCGCGCTATTGATCGCGGAAATGATCAAACGTAAAGGGGCGAAAATCGTCGCCATTTTTGGCCTGCTGGCGCTGGGATTGACCATGATCGGATTTGGTCGCGTCACCTCCTACACTGAATACGCCATAGGTCTGGCGCTGATGAACCTGCTGGCCACCGGTTGCTGTTTCAACGTCCCCGCAACGCTACTCAACAGCTGGTTTCCACGGAAAAAAGGCCTGGCACTCGGTTGGGCGACAATGGGAATGTCATTCTGTACCGCGACGCTGATCCCTATCATGTTTTTCCTCTTTGACCATGTGGGCATACCCAACGCATATGGCGTCGTCGGCGGGGCGTTAATCACCCTCGGCATCATTTCTATATTCTGGATCCGCAATACACCGGAAGAGCTTGGGTTGTACCCGGACAACGAACCGATTTCTCGCGAGCAGCAAGCGGCAAACCTGGCAGAGCAGAACGACTACCAAAGTCCTTTTACTTACAGGGTACTCTTTCGCGATCGGGATATGTGGTTAATTGCCGTTGGCTTTGGTCTGCTGTGGCTGGTGGATATTGGCGTCGTCAGCCAGTTGATCCCAAGGTTGGTTTCGGTCGGCTATGAGAAAGAAACCGCCGTCTGGATGTTTACCTCCGCCGCGCTGATTTGCGCCATCTTCAGCTACTTCTGGGGATGGGTGGACGTCAAAGTCGGTACCCGCAAAGCCAGCATCGCTTACGCCTTTTTCTTCGCCGTGACTCATGCCTGCCTGCTGGTTCGCGGCAGCGATTATTTCACCTACTTCACGCTATTGATGGTCGGCGCCAGTATCGCCGGTATTAAAGAACTCTGTACATCAATGGTCGGTACCGTCTATGGCCGCTACGATTTTTCCGCCGCCAACCGTCTGGTGTCAACCATTGCATGTTTATTCCGGGTTAGCTGCTTTGCAGTCGCAGCCATCAGCCTGAAATATACCGGAGGTTACGATGCAGCGTATATTTCCTTTATTGCAATGGATATTGTGGCTGCCCTGTTAATTTTCATGATTAACGACAAATGCAAAGGAAAAACAGATTCCATCGTCACCGAATAACTATCTTACCGTATTACACCGGGGCATAACATTATCGTCAACCACGGTTATCGAGGATTAACGTCACTTATTCAGGAAGTCATGCCATGTTGGAAAAAGAGATTATTTCGCCACAACGCGCTGCTGCCATGGTGGAAGAAGGAATGACCATTATGATTGGCGGATTTATGGCAGTCGGAACGCCAGAAAAAATTATCGATGCGCTGGTGAAAAAAGGCGTGGGTAATTTAACGATTATTGCTAATGATACCGGTTTTATCGATCGAGGGATTGGCAAGCTGGTAGTAAATAAACAGGTCCGGAAAATTATCGCTTCTCATATTGGCCTGAATCCGGAAACCGGACGGCAAATGTCCAGCGGCGAGCTGGAAGCGGAGTTGGTTCCTCAGGGAACGCTGGTTGAACGTATTCGCGCGGGCGGCGCCGGGCTGGGAGGCGTACTGACCCGGACCGGATTAGGTACGGTAGTGGAGGACGGTAAACAGCAGGTCATCATTGACGGCCAGCCCTGGCTGCTGGAGCGACCACTGCAGGCTGATATCGCCCTGATTCGCTGTTCTATTGCCGATACCGCCGGTAACGCGATGTTCAATAAAACCACCAAAAACTTCAACCCGGTGATGGCAACCGCCGCGCGTCTGGTGATCGCCGAATGCGAAGCCGTTGTGCCAATGGATTGTACCGCTGCCGACCGTTACAACACGCCCGGTATCTTTATCGACTACCTGGTCAAAGGGGAAGAGCATCATGGATAAATATGCCGTGAGAGAACGCATCGCGCGCCGGGTCGCCGAAGAGCTTCACAGGGGCGATCTGGTCAATCTGGGCATTGGCCTGCCCACTCAGGTGGCCAACTACGTTCCTGAAGCGCTAGGGGTCATCTTCCAGTCTGAAAATGGTCTGGTAGGGCTTGGCCCTATACCCGATAACGACAGTATTGATGCCGATTTAACCAACGCGGGCGGCCAGCCAGTCACCGCCGTACCCGGCGCGGCCTTTTTCGACAGCGCCCTGTCATTCGCCATCATCCGCGGCGGTCACGTCGACGTGACGGTTCTGGGCGCGCTGGAAGTGGATCAGGAAGGCAACCTCGCCAACTGGATCATTCCCGGCAAGATGGTGCCGGGAATGGGAGGCGCTATGGACCTGGTTAACGGCGCCCGCCGCGTGATTATTGCCATGGAGCACTGCGATAAAAAAGGCCAGCCGAAAATTCTGCCCCGCTGTCAGCTTCCGCTGACCGCCGTCGGCCAGGTCAATCTGATCGTAACGGAAAAAGCGGTGATTGAAGTCAACGACGGTCTGATCCTGCGCGAAATCGCCGTGGATACCAGCGTCGATGAAGTCGTCGCCCAAACCGCGGCACCGTTACGTATTTCTGAGTCATTAATCCAGTTTGCTGGAACAAGGACATAACCAATGAAAGTGATATCGATGAGTGAAGCCAGGCCCTATAACCCGCCGCTGCACCATGCCATGGTGGCGCTGAAACTTTGCGACGGCGCGTTATGTAACGCCAGGCAGTTCTGGTGCGGTCTTTCACATTTCTTACCCGGCGGCGGCGCCGAATGGGCCTATGACGATTCGCCAACGGAAAAACTCTACGTGGTACTGGAGGGCGCCATCACCATCCGCACCAAAGAGGAAACCCGTGTGGTTAGCAAAGGGGAAGCCGTTTTCCTTGCGCCGTTTGAAGGGCGCGAAGTGGTTAACCACACCAATTATCCGACCAGCATGCTGGTCATTGCCAGCAATGCATAACCCGTAAGGAATCATTATGGACACATCATGGGATAGCAAAGTCAAAACGCTGTTCAATCTCGAAGGCAAAGTCGCCGTTATCACCGGCGGCGCCGGTGCGCTGGGCGAAGGCGTGGCTCGTGGCCTGGCGAACTACGGTGTCAAAGTGGCGGTGACCGGCCGCACCCTGGCGACACTGGAAAAAACCGTTCTGCAGGTGCAGGAAGCGGGTGGAGAAGCCCTCGCTATCGTCGCTGACATGACCGACGAAGCCGCGGTTAAAACCCTGGTGGATAACGTGGTCACCGCCTGGGGGAAGGTCGACTACCTGATTAATATTGCCGGAATCGCCATCCGCCACCCGGCGGAAGCCTTTGATGTTAACGATTTCCGCAAAGTGATGGATATCAACATCACCGGCACCTTCATTCCCTGCAAAGTGTTTGGCGAGCTGTTTATCCGCCAGGGCTTCGGGAAAATCGTCAATACCTCTTCGGTACGCGCCTTTGCCGGCCACCCCGGCGGCTATGCGGCTTACGGGACATCGAAAGGGGCTATCAATTTATTAACCAAACAACTGGCGACCGAATGGGCGAAATACCATATCAACGTTAACGCCGTCGCGCCAACTATCTTCTGGACGCCGCTGACCCAGGAAGTGCTGGAAGACGAGAAGCTGAAAAAGATCTTCCTCGATCGCATTCCTATGGGCCGCGCTGCTGTCGTGGAAGATATGGTCGGCACCGTCGTTTATCTCTGCTCCCCTGCCGCTGATTTTATCACCGGCCAGGTGATTTATATCGACGGCGGCTGCACGGCAGGTTAAGGAGAGGGTTATGAATAATCCGGTCACGCGGGTTACTGTCCTCGGCGGCGGCCTGATGGGCAGTGGTATCGCGCAAATCTTTGCCGCGCACGGCGTAGCGGTGACGATTTACGATATCGATACCAGCGTCTGGAAAGCGCCAGATACCATACGCAGTAACCTGCAGCGAATGCAGGCAGACGACGCTACCATTGAGCAAATCCTCAGCCGCGTCACGTTTTGCGGCCAGCTGGCGGAGAGTGTCAATGGCGCGCAAATTGTCTTCGAATGCGTCCCTGAACAGTTGAGCCTGAAGCAGCAGTTGTTTCACGAGCTGGACGCACTTTGTCCGCCGGAGACCATTCTCGCGTCCAATACGTCAGTCATCAGCATCAGCGATATCGCCCGCGATGTGACCCACAAGCAGCGGGTGCTGGGCACACATTTCTGGAATCCGGCCTTCCTGATCCCACTGGTGGAGGTGATTCGCACCCGCTGGACCGACAACGCATTATTCGAACGTATGTTCGACATTCTCACCTGGGCCGGGAAACGCCCTGTTCGGGTTAATAAAGATGTGCCGGGATTCCTGGTCAACCGCCTGCAGCATGCCCTGTGGCGCGAAGCGATTTACCTTGTGGAACAGGGGATCGCCGACGCGCGTACCGTAGACGAAGGCATTCGCTATGGCTTCGGTATCCGCCTGCCGACCCTCGGCCCGCTGGAAAATGCCGATATGGTGGGCACCGACCTGACGCTGGCGATCCATGAATACATTTTCCCGCATCTGAATAACGCGGTGACCCCCTCGCCGTTACTACGGCAGTTGGTAAGCGAAGGCAAGCTGGGGTTCAAATCCGGCGCCGGGTTTCAGACGTGGGACGACGCATCAATTAACGAAAGCCGTGAACGCCTGCTGAATTATCTGCAGCGCGTCACCCGACAACCTGAGGAGTAATAATATGGGTAAAAAAGTCTTTGTCGATTTGACGCATCCGTTTAGCGCCGATACGCCGCGCTGGCCTTATTTTGATAAACCACTGATCGACAGCGCGCATACGATGGCAAAGGGTGGCGTTCTGACGCAGCGTATTTCCTGCACAATGCATACCGGCACCCACTGCGATGCGCCGCGTCACGTAATGGAAATAGAATTCGATGGCAAAAGAGCGCGCTATACACATGAAATGCCTGTCGATGCTTATACCGGTGAAGCGGTATGTCTGGAAATTAACGTCGGACGCTGGGAATTGATTCAACCACACCACCTGGAAGATGCCTGTCGTCGGGCGAATATTAAACCAGAAGCGTTAGCTGGCATGGTGGTATGTCTGAATACTGGTATGCACCGTAAATTTGATGACTCTAAAGAGTATTATCATTATTCCTGCGGTACCGGCGTAGAAGCCGGAAAATGGTTTGTGAAAAATAGGGTTAAATGCGTCGCAATGGATATGCAGGCCTTAGATCATCCGTTACATACCGCGATGGGAAATAACGGCGCCACGCGCATGAATTTACTCGGTGCTTCTGGTCGTCCACTCACTGAAGAATATATTGAACAGTTCGGTGAAGAAGCCTATGCGGAATTTGATAAAGAACTGTATATCAAACTCCACGGCCAGGCCGCCTATGACGAAAAATTCGGCGATCTGGAAGCTATCGGTTGCTGGGGAACCTGGGAACCTTGCCATAAACAGATGCTTGGCCACGGTATTGTTGGCGTTGAGAACCTCGGCGGTAATCTGGATAACGTTTCCGGCAAGCGCTTTCGTTTCTTCTGTTTCCCACTACGTTGGTATTTAGGCGATGGCTCCATGGTTCGTTGCGTAGCGGAAATTGATGAAGATGATATTAATGACGTCCCGGAAAGAACTTATAGTTACGGAGGCTGTATTTAATTTTTCATTACGCACAGGTTCGCTTACAGCATTAATAACGTGAATAAACAGGCTGAATATTTTGCCATTCAGCGCAGGACACCCTATGCCCGGCGTAATCATATTGACTATATCGGGCATATGGACGACTTGCGCCAAAATACTATCGCACCCCAATATTAAGCCTATTTTTTCGTTATCAAACAGCACTAAAAATTTAATTTCACGCTCAGGAAAAATATATTTCCGACAGTGTAAATACCGTTAACACCCAATGCCGCTCTGCATCGGAGGAGCACACTCATGAGTATAAAAGATGTTGTCATTGTCAGCGCCGCCCGTACGCCCATTGGCTGCTTTGGCGGCGCGCTAAAGGATCTCTCGGCTATTCAGTTGGGTGAACACGCGGTCACCGCCGCTATCGCTCGCGCCGCCATCAAACCGGACGATGTCGACGAAGTCATTATGGGCAACGTACTGGGTGCCGGGCTGGGTCAGAATGTCGCCCGCCAGGTCGCAATCGCCGCCGGGGTCCCGGTAGAAAAGAGCGCCTTTAACGTCAGCAAGGTCTGTGGTTCCGGGCTCAAAGCAACCATCCTCGGCGCGCAGGCCATTGCGCTGGGCGATGCGGACATCGTAGTGGCTGGCGGGACGGAAAGCATGAGCAACGCCATGTATTTGTCAGCCGCCGCCCGCTGGGGACAACGTATGGGCGACAGTGCGCTAATTGATAGCCTGATTAGCGACGGCCTGACCGATGCTTTTTCCGGCGAGCATATGGGGATCACGGCGGAAAATCTCGCACAAAAATACCACCTCACTCGGGAAGATCTGGACGCCTACGCAGCAGAAAGCCAGCAGCGTACCGAATGGGCACAGAAAAACGGTCGTTTCGACAACGAAATCGTCCCCATCAAAGTCGTCACCCGCAAAGAAGAGCGTTATGTCAACGTCGATGAATTTCCACGCCACGGTACCACCCGTGAAACTCTGGCCCGATTACGTCCGGCGTTCCGGCCTGACGGCGTGGTCACCGCAGGTAACGCTTCCGGCATTAACGACGGTGCCGCCGCATTGGTCCTGATGAGCCGTGAAAAAGCCGCGTCCCTCCAGATCCAGCCGCTGGCGACGATCCGTGCCTGGGGCAGCGGTGGCGTCGATCCCAATATTATGGGCTATGGACCGGTCCCCGCCACCCGCCGGGCCTTGTCCAGAGCAGGCTTGCAGGTGGGGGACCTCGACGTCATTGAAGCCAATGAAGCCTTCGCTTCACAGTGCCTGAGCGTGATGAAAGGACTGGGGCTCGATGCGCAGAAAACCAACGTCAACGGCGGCGCGATTGCCCTTGGTCATCCCATCGGCGCTTCCGGCGCACGCATCCTGGTGTCACTGGTCCATGAAATGCAGCGCCGCCATGCCCGTTATGGTCTCGCCACGCTCTGTATCGGCGGTGGGATGGGGCTGGCGATGGTGGTTGAAAAAGAATAATCATCAAGGAGTTAATTATGTCTGCAGAAAACCGTGTGATTCTGACCGTCGCCTGTACCGGGGCCTGGCCACAGAAAAGCGATACCCCGTATATTCCGCTCACTCCGCAAGAGCAAGCGGATGAAATCGTACGCTGCTGCGAGGCCGGCGCCTCCATTGCCCATATTCACGTACGTGATGATGAAAATCAGGCATCAATGGATTTTGATACGTTCGCCGAGACCGTACGACTGGTGCGCGCGCGCTGCGATATCGTCATTAACCTGACGACCTCCGGCGGTCTTGGCCTGAGCGATGAGATTCGCATGAAACCGTTCCAGTTATTGCGGCCCGAAATGGCCTCTTTTGACGCCGGAACCATGAACTGGGCCCATTCGACGATTTTCGAGAATAGCCCGCGCTTTCTGGAAAAACTCGCGCTCAGCATGAACGAGTGCCAGGTAAAGCCGGAATTCGAAATCTTCGATGCCGGGATGATTTATAACGTTCTGTATTATATCAAGAAAGGGTTGATTCAGGGTCACCCACACTTTCAGTTCGTCCTCGGCGCGCCGGGCGGTATGACGGCGGAAGTACGTAACCTGATGTTCTTACTTGATACCTGCAAACAGCATCTGGGGAGTCATTTCACCTGGTCGGCACTGGGAATTGGTCGCGGCCACTTGCCTATCGTCCTCGCGGCACTGGCACTCGACGGCAACGTGCGAGTGGGAATGGAAGACAACATTCTCTACCGCAAAGGTGAACTGGCACAGTCCAACACCTGGTTCGTTGAGCGCGTAAAACGACTGGCGGCGGAAGTAGATAAAACCATCGCCACTCCGGATGAAACACGCGCCATTCTCGGTCTGATACGTCAACAGCCGATCGGCGTCTGAGTCCACGCCTTACGGAATATCGATCGCCTGTCGTTATATGTGGGCGATCGTTTCCGATCAACATCTGAACGGAACCCCCTTATGAAAATTTCGATACCCCAGGAACGGCTGGCGGGTGAAACTCGGGTCGCCGCTACGCCCGCTACCGTAGAACAACTGCTGAAACTGGGCTTTACCGTCTCGGTCGCCCGCGGCGCCGGCGCAGCAGCAAACATAACTGATGACGCCTGGCTGGCCGCTGGCGCGACGTTATGTTCCCAGGATGAAATTTGGCAGAGTGATATCATTCTTAAAGTTAACGCGCCGCAGGCGGAGGAAATTCCGCTTTTGCCGCCAGGCTGTACGCTCATCAGCTTCATCTGGCCTGCGCAAAACGCCGGGCTAATGGCGAAGCTAGCCGAACGCGGGATAACGGTGATGGCGATGGATGCGGTACCACGTATTTCACGCGCTCAGTCGCTGGACGCCCTGAGTTCAATGGCGAATATCGCCGGATACCGGGCCGTGGTGGAAGCCGCTCATCAATTTGGCCGTTTCTTTACCGGACAAATTACCGCCGCAGGTAAGGTCCCACCAGCGAAGGTACTGGTCATTGGCGCAGGCGTTGCCGGACTGGCGGCGATCGGCGCCGCCAGCAGCCTCGGTGCCATCGTACGGGCCTTCGACACTCGCCCGGAAGTCAAAGAGCAAATCCAAAGCATGGGAGCGGAATTTCTTGAACTGACATGTGAAGAAACGAGCGGTAACGGGGACGGTTATGCTCGCCAGATGTCCGCCGCATTCATCGAAGCGGAAATGGCATTATTCACCTCCCAGGCCAGAGAGGTGGATATTATCATCACTACCGCGTTGATCCCCGGGAAACCTGCCCCGCGCTTGATAACCCGCGAAATGGTCGCCAGCATGAAACCCGGTAGCGTTGTCGTCGACCTGGCCGCCCAGACCGGCGGTAACTGTGAACTGACAGAACCGGACAAATGCATCACCAGCGACAACGGCGTCAAAATCATCGGTTATAGCGACCTGCCCGCACGGATGCCGGCTCAGGCATCCCAGCTTTACGGTACGAACCTGGTCAATCTGCTGAAACTATTGTGCAAAGAGAAAGACGGTACGCTGAATATGGATTTCTCTGATGTCGTCATTCGGCATGTCACGGTGATCCACGATGGCCAAATTATCTGGCCTGCACCACCGATTCAGGTTTCCATACAGCCACAACCGCCTAAACTCGCGCAAGCGGAGCCGGTGAAGCGCGTTCCCGCCACGCCGTGGCGTCAATATACCCTTCTGACGCTGGTCATCGTACTGTTCGGCTGGCTGGCGCATATCGCGCCGGCAGACTTCCTCGCCCACTTCACGGTCTTCGCCCTGGCCTGCGTGGTGGGCTACTACGTGGTGTGGAACGTCAATCACGCCTTGCACACACCGTTAATGTCCGTCACCAACGCGGTGTCAGGGATCATTGTCGTCGGCGCGGTTCTGCAAATCGGTCTCGGCGGCTGGATCTCGGCGCTGGCTTTTAGCGCCGTTTTTATCGCCAGTATTAATATCTTCGGGGGTTTCTACGTCACCCGCCGCATGCTGAATATGTTCCGCAGAAACTAAGGAGTCACTATGTCTGGAGGTCTTGTTACTGCGGCCTACATTGTCGCCGCACTGTTGTTCATTTTTAGTCTGGCTGGATTATCGAAGCATGAAACATCACGCGCGGGGATCGTTTTCGGTATCGCCGGAATGACGATTGCACTGGTCGTGACCATCTTTGGGCCACAGGCCGCTGATGTCCCATGGATTCTGGTGGCGATGATGGCAGGCGGCGGCATCGGCATTTTTTTGGCTCAACGGGTGGAAATGACCGAAATGCCGGAACTGGTCGCGATTCTGCACAGTTTTGTCGGGTTGGCGGCAGTGCTGGTCGGGATCAATAGCTATCTTAGTCACAGCCCCCTCAATGATACAACCCTCGCGACAATCCATCTGGTGGAGGTATTTCTGGGGATCTTTATTGGGGGGATAACCTTTACCGGGTCAGTTGTTGCGTTCGGTAAACTGCGTGGGATCTTCTCATCTAAACCACTGATGTTGCCCGGTCGTCACGGGATGAATCTTGTAGCGCTGCTGGTCTCTTTTGCCTTGCTGGTGGTGTTCATACGCAGCGACAGCCTGCTGTGGCAAAACCTGGCATTGAGCATCATGACGCTGATCGCGCTGCTGTTTGGCTGGCATCTTGTCGCGTCAATCGGCGGGGCGGATATGCCAGTGGTTGTCTCTATGCTCAACTCTTACTCCGGATGGGCGGCGGCGGCGGCGGGCTTTATGCTCAGTAACGACCTGCTGATTGTCACTGGCGCACTGGTCGGTTCTTCCGGGGCTATCCTGTCATACATTATGTGTAAGGCAATGAATCGCGCGTTTATCAGCGTGATCGCTGGTGGCTTTGGCAGCGATGGCGCTGCCGCTGATGATAACAGCCCGCAGGGAGAGTATCGCGAATGTCACGCCTCAGAAGTGGCGGAAGCGCTTAAAAGCGCCCGTTCGGTGATCATTACCCCCGGCTATGGGATGGCGGTGGCGCAAGCGCAGTATCCAGTACAGGAATTAACCAGCCGACTCATTACACAAGGTGTGCAAGTACGATTTGGCATCCATCCGGTCGCCGGGCGTCTGCCGGGGCATATGAACGTGCTGCTGGCTGAAGCTAAAGTGCCTTATGATATCGTCCTGGAGATGGAGGAAATTAATGACGACTTCAGCGATACCGACGTGGTGCTGGTCATCGGCGCCAACGATACCGTTAACCCGGCGGCGCAGGAAGATCCCGGTAGCCCTATTGCCGGCATGCCAGTGCTTGAGGTATGGAAAGCCCAACAGGTTGTGGTGTTCAAACGTTCAATGAATACCGGTTACGCCGGCGTACAAAACCCGCTTTTCTTTAAAGAAAATACCGCAATGTTGTTCGGCGATGCAAAAACGAGCGTAGAAGCCATCCTGGCTCAACTCTGACTCGCAGCGTTCAGCCTGAAGTAACGTCGCGTCTCCCCCCCGAACCGTGGATGCAGCACTTAGCACGATACATATTTTCAAACTGCTCCGGGCTGCTTCCACAACAGGCGCACTGCCATCACCCGCCATGAGTCACACTCAACATTACTCAATCGCATGGCGGGTATTCACTGAACTCAACCCGAGTCTCCCGATACATTCAGCGTCTATCATCCAACCGAAAAAAATCCCGCCGATGTCCAGTGCCCTTCGGGCCTGGGCATTGTAAGCGTCCCCTGCATCTTAAATGACACAGAGATAGCGGCCAGACCCGCAGGAATGCGGCGCGTCAAAACGAGTTAGCTAACGCCCCATCGATTACCGTCGAGAGCCGGTTTGCGGTGTGCAAATTCAGCACGCATGCGTCCCAGGTAAATGACAAATAACGGTTTTGTCGCCTGCGCATAACGGTGACTTTCCAGCATGAGAATTAATCAGAGAAGAGTGAATACATAGACCAAAAACTAGAAAAAAGATTTCATTTTAAATATAAATAAATTTTTTGTTTTTATGTGATTTGCGTCACTCTCGAATGTTAAAAATATTGTATAAATATATTTTATTATTTAAATTCATTATGTTACACACGCACAACCATTGCTTTGTAAGTGATATGCTAATGGTTAAAGTGATTGACCAGACATGATTTTTTGATCAACACCACATTTTTTGAAATGGAAATTTTATTTGTTTTGTATTTTGGTTTTTTGGTTTCATAATCAATTCGAATTCATTTTAATAGTCACCGTTATAAGCGGGAGCTCAGACAGGCGGAAGCGATGGATACAATCAGATTAGCAATGCCCCAGGCATTTTCAAGGCTCTTTGATAATCAATATGTTAACGCTTATCCAATCGCTGTTTTCGTCTCTGAACACCGGTGTGTCACAGGCCTGAGGCCAACTCTGGGAAAAGATGCTGGTGAACCTGATGTTCATCAGCGGGAATAGATAAGAAATGGGGCATATCGTGACCGGCAATATCAGGCAGGACCTGTCCATCAGTTTCTTGCCTGTCAGACTCCGGTTAAGTCCGGCGCAGCTAACACAATGACCGCTGCAACGACGACTGTCACGGATCGCGTTCCATTATCACTTCTGCCAGGAGATGAGTATGCAGCCCGACAACCAGTTTTTAGCGTCCAAAATTGGGTTAAGCAATGGTTCAGGCATTAGCACTAATCATGTTTTCCCTAAAGGAAGTAAATTCCTCGATCGCATTTTTCACCAAAAACAAATTACGTGTTCCTGTATTAATGCAATGCGTATATTAACCAGTTCACTAAAACATCGGTGTTGTGCCGCAGCATACACAGGATCAAGCCCGGGATTATCCGCTTTCACGCGTTATTCTTCGGGTAGACCAGATTAGGAAATCATATTGCACTTTGGGATATTTAAAGTTTTCCCAAAGACGAATTTTCGCATTTTTATTTGAGGGTTTGTTTTGTAGTTTTTATATAAACGTTTTTAGAGATAAAAATTTTAATTTCATACGTGAGGGTATGATCATGGGTTACGTTGAAAAAAAACACAATATCGCTTATGTACTGGCGATTTGTACCGTGGCCGCACTCGGTGGCCTGCTGCAGGGATATGATACATCTGTTATTTCAGGAGTCATTGAACCTTTAACGCAACATTTTAAACTGGAGCCGTCTCAAACCGGCTGGGCCGTATCCAGTATTGTTATTGGTTGCGTACTTGGGGCCTATATGGCCGGGAAACTGGCCGATCGTTATGGCCGAAAAATGGCTCTGACCATTACTGTTTTCTTCGTCCTTGCATCTGTCGCAGGTATGGCTCTGGCGACCAATTTTACCCTGTTTATCTTATTCCGTATTTTGGGTGGATTTGGTATCGGTTTATCCTCCGTCGTCTCGCCGATTTATATGACCGAGGTCGCACCTCGCGATTATCGTGGCCGGGTAGTGGCCATGAATATGATCTGTTTCGTCGGTGGCCAGGTACTGGTGCTAATTGTTAACTATCTGATTGTCCGCGGCGCGGATCATGAATGGCTGGTCAATACAGGCTGGCGCTACATGCTGGGCTTTGGCTTGCTTCCTTGCGTACTTTTCCTGCTCCTGGTCAAATTTATCCCGGAATCTCCCCGCTGGAACGTGATGGTAGGCAGGAATGAAGAAGCGTTGAAAACGCTGTCGCGTATTTCGAATGCCGAACATGGTAGCCGGGTATTGAAAGAAATTGAAGATTCGTTTCATGCTGATGCGGCAGCGGCAGCGAAATCGACTGAATTAACGGAGAAAAAGCTGAGCAGCCGAAGCAAGATGTTTATCTTTATTGCGGCCATGATTGCAGTGTTTAACCAGTTAACCGGGATTAACGTCATTCAGTACTTTGGCCCGACATTGCTGATGAACGTCACCGGTAATATGGAAGAAGCCATGCTGATGGTCACCTGGCTCGCCGGGCTACAATTTATCGGCGTACTGACCGGGATGATGCTGGTTGACCGCATGGGACGCCGCTCTCTTCTGCAAATCGGCTCCTGCGGTACCTTCATCTGCCTTGCCTTCACGTTCCTGACGTTCTACTACGGTGTAAAAGGCTTCACCTCAATTATCGGTCTGCTGGGCTTCATGTTTATCTTCGGCCTGACCTGGGCACAAATCGCCTGGACCGTGGTCGGTGAAATTCTGCCAAACCGCTTACGCGCTATGGGAATGGGTATTGCCTACGCCGCACTGTGGGGATCCAACTTTGTTATCAGCCAGATTTTCCCTGTCATGAATGATAACCCCTGGCTGCGTGAACACTTCCATGGCGGCTTCCCGCTGATGCTGTTCGCTATCTGCTGTTTGATCTCCTGGTGGTTCGTCCATCGCTATATCCCGGAGACGAAAGGGGTATCGCTGGAGAAAGTCGAAGCGCTTGTCTCCGCCCGTATTGAGAAAAATTATGTAGCATCTTCTGTAACCAATAAAATTACAACCCGTTAACTCCCGAAAAGAGAAAGAGGTTATTATGACTATTCATATTGCAAATGCACCTTGTAGTTGGGGTGTTGATGATCCGAAAAACCCGTACCTTCCATCCTGGGAAAAAGTATTAACTGAAGCAAGTAAAGCAGGATATAAAAGTATTGAACTTGGGCCATGGACTTATTTGCCAACGGACCCGAAAAAATTAACTGAAGAACTCAATCGTTACGATTTATCGATTGTCGCCGGGACTATTTTTGATGATTTGGTGAGTGAAAGTAATTTTGCCAATATTGTTGAACTGACGCACAATATTTGCCGTAACCTGTCAAAAATCCCGACGGCTGAAAAAAGCCATGGGGCGAATTATCCCGCACCTTATCTGGTGGTGATTGATTTCGGTAACCCGGAGCGCGCCAAATATGCGGGCCATTCGGATAAAGCGCCGCGTTTAAGCACTACCGACTGGAACAGAATGGTTGAGCATATTAAACATATCAGTACGCTGGCGTGGAACGAATATGGCGTGCGTGCAGTCATTCATCCGCATGCCGGTGGCTGTATTGAATTTGCTGATGAAATTATTCAGATAGAAAAAGATATTCCGCATGATATCGCCGGACTGTGCCTGGATACCGGCCATCTCTATTACTCCGGGATGGACCCGGTGACCTGGCTTGAGCGTTATTTCTCACGCCTGGATTATATCCATTTCAAAGACGTCAATGGCGATGTCCACAAAAACGTGCTGGCAAAAGGTCTGGATTTCTTCGCTTCCTGCGCAGAAGGCGTGATGTGCCCAATCGGTAAGGGCGCCATTGATTACCCTGCGGTGAAAGCCCTGCTGTCCCGCCTCAATTATCAAGGGTGGATTACGATCGAACAAGAACGTGATCCTCGTCAGGCCGAGGGAAGTCTGCATGATGTGACTCAAAGCCTGGTCTATCTCAAATCAGTTGGTTTTTAACAGGAGAATTCGATCATGATCAATGGATTAAAACCTCTGGATCGCTCTTTACGTTGGGGGATGATCGGCGGCGGCGGCACTAGCCAGATTGGTTATATTCACCGTTCAGCAGCCCTGCGTGATGGTTCTTTTGCTTTGCTGGCTGGCGCGCTGGATATTGATGCTGAACGTGGTCGCGCGTTTGGCGTCAAGCTGGGAATTGCGCCGGAGCGCTGCTATCCGGATTACCAGACGCTGTTCCGCGAAGAAGCAAAACGTGCGGACGGCATTGAAGCGGTTTCCATCGCGACGCCAAATAATACCCACTTTGAAATCTGCAAAGCCGCACTGGAAGCCGGCATTCATGTGGTATGTGAAAAACCGCTCTGCTTTACCGGTGAAGAGGCAAAAGTGCTGGAAGAACTGAGCCAGCAGAAGAAAAAAATTATTGGTGTGACCTATGGCTACTCCGGGCACCAGATGATTTTGCAGGCGCGCGAAATGGTACAGCAGGGGCTGCTGGGTGAAATCCGCATCATTAATATGATGTTTGCCCATGGCTTCCATGCAGAAGCGGTGGAGCTGGATAATCCAAGCACACGCTGGCGCGTCGATCCTAAATATGTCGGGCCGAGCTATGTTCTTGGCGATCTGGCGACCCATCCGTTGTTCCTGGCTGAAACGATGGTGCCACATCTGAATATCAAACGTCTGCTGTGCTCCCGCCAGAGCTTTGTCAAAACTCGCGCCCCCCTGGAAGACAACGCTTATGTGCTGATGGAGTATGACAACGGCGCAGTGGGCTCAATGTGGTGCTCAGCGGTGAACTGCGGTTCTATGCATGGTCAGAAAGTCCGGGTTGTCGGTTCAAAAGCCAGCGTGGAATGGTGGGACGAGCAACCCAACCAACTGCGTTATGAAATTCAGGGGGAACCGGTGCGTATTCTGGAACGCGGTATGTCATACCTGGCGCCAGAAGCGCTGGCTGATGACCGCATCGGCGGTGGGCATCCTGAAGGGCTGTTTGAAGCCTGGTCTAACCTGTATCGCCGCTTTGCCCTGGCAATGGACGCATCCGATCGCGGTGATGAGGCTTTCCTGAAGACATTCTGGTATCCCGGAGTACATGCCGGTCGTATCGGGGTAAATTGGGTGGAACACTGTGTAGAATCCGCAGACCAGGGTGGTCAGTGGGTTGAGTTTTCTGTTCGCTAATCAATGCCAGGGAGCGCCGTCAGGCGCTCCCTGAAAGGATATCGCCATGTCAGAAATCCCATCAATTGAAGTGCTGGAACAACAGGAACAGAGTTTACGTCTGGCGCATTTCGATCACCGGGCCGCCTGGTTTATCGGTAACTTGCTCTATGAGCGAGCTAACGCAGAAGCCTTACCCATCGCCATTGAAGTGTACGCCTGGGGGCAACCGTTATTTCTGGTAGCCCTGCCCGGTTCCAGTAATGAAAATCTGGAGTGGATCGCCCGTAAACGGCATACCGTACTGCGTAATGCTCATGCCTCCTTGCTCACCGGGGAGCGTTATAAAGCGCAAGGCATCACAATGGAAGACTTACCCTATCTTGATCCCCAGATCTATACAGATAGCGGCGGATGTTTCCCTTTGCTCACACCGGGTGGCGCAGTATTTGGCGCGGTAACGGTCAGCGGTCTGGCATCCCACGACGATCATGCGCTCGCCGTATGGGCTATTGAGCAATATCTTGCGTCTGAGAAATAAACGGCCGCTCTGGCGCCATCAATAATCACCAGATAGTTTGCAGAAATTAAATATTGCTTTGCTGAGTGCCGATGCGCATATCATCACTCATGCGAGTCACAGGCGTTTTTAACAGCGCCAGCGCTGGTCAAAGAAGCGATGCCCAGGGATGGGCTGAGTGATATTTAATGTACATGCATTTTAAGCGTTCTTTTGTATATACGATCTGATAATATTTTCTGATATACAACCATAGTAGCTGTCGTCACCCCTGATTCAAACGAGCGTTTCACCAATATCCAGGTATATTCCCCAAGGCTAACGCCAGGCCTGCCCCAGCTTATTTTTGTCGCAAGGAGCATTCCACTGCACAATATGTCACTTCTTAATTAAATTTTCTTAATGTATCAATCGTATCCTTTTGAGTGAGCGTTTTTTAATGAATACTGTAACTATTGAGGAAATCATTCGGTCAGCACTGACATGCCTTTATTACTCACAATCTTTATTTCACTTTTGAGTAGCATACTAATTATCGGGACAACAGCAATAGCGTCGCCGCATCACGCTGCGATAAACCCGGCTGAACTTACGCCCCATCGAGAATCCGCAAGTAAACGGCCACCCCGTGCTAACGCGGTAAATTCGGCAAAGCTCCGAACATTATTAAGAGAGTATGATAATCGCCAGTTGGGGAAAGTCACAAAAAATGAACCCCGTTCTTCAGTTCAAAGAAAAATGGTGTACAACCGGACAGCGCCAAATATTCGTTATACCGCTCTGAAAAAAGATCCGGGCGCAAAGGCGTTAGTAAAGAGGGGATTGTTAAAAAGCGCCCGGAAAAAAAGTCCGGAATACCGTCACGCGGTTACAACAAAAATGTTGTTCTCATACACTTCGCGAATTACTGATGATATCCCTGACAGCCTGGCATTCCGGACTCTTCATACAGAACATTACCTCCGGGTCAGACAGAATGCTGTAAAAAAATTGCTGGAACAGCTTGGCAAGCCTTACCAATGGGGGGGCGCTTCCCCTTATAGCGGATTCGATTGCAGCGGTCTTGTCTATTACGCCTATAAAGACCTCGTTAAAACGCCGCTCCCCAGGACGGCTAATGAAATGTTTCATCACCGTGATGCGGCCTCAGTCAATAAAAATGAGCTGGAACAAGGAGATCTGGTATTCTTTCGGATTCACAAAGGTTCAGCCGACCATGTTGGCGTATATCTTGGTAACAATCGGTTTATCCAGTCCCCACGTACCGGTTCCGATATACGAATCAGTAAATTAACCGATGAATACTGGCAAGCACATTATGTCGGCGCTCGCCGGGTTGTCACGCCGCAAACCATTCGTTAAACAGACCAGGGGCGACTTAGAGTCTATCCAGTTAGGGCTGTTTTATTTGCCATTTTGAAGCTGGGCGGTGCTCAAACTGCCTGCAACAATAACACCGGGTGGGATAGGCTCTTAATACTTCAGATGATTCGGCGCATCTTTCGGACGGCATCGCTATTCACACCAGCCACCTCATCAGTCTCCTTGAGTCAGAAAAATTGCCTGACAAATAACGTGGCGCCGGGTATCGACATCATTTACATGCTACTTTCCGGTCTGCACCAAAGCCATACCAGTACCGCTGACATACACATAATTGAGATGACGACACTAGGGATATGCGGCACGGTCAGTATCATAATGGTCGCTGAAAAAGCCATAGCCAGCGTGGACATCCATTTTGCCCGTCTTGGCATCACCCCTTTCCGCCAGTTCTCCAGCACAGGTCCAAACCAGCGATGGCCAACGATCCATGAATGAAGACGCGGGGAACTGCGCGCCGCGGCCCAGCAGGCAAGCAACAAAAACTCAGTGCACGGCAATCCTGGAACAACCAGGCCAAAAGCCGCCAGAATCAGACTGATGACAGCCAGGAGGCGAAATAACATGCGGGTTACGCCGCGGGATATTTTCAGTCTGTCACTACAAGTAATCCACTGACGCATCAAAATAACTCACTCAAAATAGCCTTTAACATTAACCCACATCTTTCATCAACTATACTCTAAATAATTCTAGCTGCAGGACAAAGCGGTTAACCGTTTTGAACCGCGCAAGCATTTTATTTCAGGTATGGCACACAAGAAATTTTACCACCGGCAAAACCTCCTTGCGGGATAATGAAATCCTCAAGGGATAAAATCAACAGACAGATAATTAAGAATTATTAATTGAAAAACGCCCCCTGGCTATTCCTTAAAAAACTGAGAAGGAAATGCATCATTTACACCGCTTCAGGCACAGATAGACACATAAACCCGGATGGGTATTCTGAAAACAAACTTTGCCGCCATGCAGCTCCGCAATGGCTTTTACCAAAGATAACCCCAACCCATATCCGCTGCTGGAGTAACGCTGCTCCAGGCGTTCAAAACGTTCAGTCGCTTTTTCCTGCAGAGACTCCTGGATACCGGGCCCGTAGTCTGCCACATATAACGATAACCACCCCCGGTACAAGCGATAGCCAAGTCTGATGCATCCCCCTTCTGAGGCATACTTAAGCGAATTCTCAATCAGGTTCGCCAGCGCCTGAAATACCAGGGCGCGATCGAAAAACATGACAATATCAGAACTCTGCTCTACCACTATGCGACAGGCTCGCTCTTCTGCCAGCGGTTGATAATATTCCACAACATCTTGCAGGAGTTCCTGTGCAGAAAGTGAAGATAGCTGATGGATACAGCGCCCACTTTCGATCTCACCAATTCGCATAACGGTGCGAAACAACGCTAAAACCGTCTGGACTTCATTAACCGCATGCTCCACCTCTTTTCTGGCTTCAACCGTCAAATCCGGTCTTTCTGAAAGGGTATATAGTCTGTTATGTAAATGAGTAAGAGGCGTACGTAATTCATGTGCAATGTGTCCCGCATTATTACGCACTTGTTCCATTAGACGGTCAATTCTATCCAAATTCTGATTGATATCCACGCTCAATGCGTCGAAATCATTACCATAAGAAGAAACCGGCATTCGCACCTGTTTTTCACCGTTACTATAACGGTGCAACGCTTCGCGAATTTGCCTTACGATTTGTAAGCTTCGTAAGCTAAATTGCCTGCTGACATACAAGCAAAACAATAACACAACAAATACGCCGGCGCCTGCCACGAGAGGGATCGTGCGTACCCGTTCTAACATCGGCAATATATTATATGCCCGAAAAAGAATGCCGCCATCCTGCAGTAATACCGTCAGCCCGACAATATTATTACTGCTGGCATCCTTAATCAGGGATTTAAGGCAGGCAACATCAATATGGCATTTTTCCGCGGACATGCTATAAACCGGCATATTGTGATACACCAGCGCCCCCTGAGGATCAATAACAATGACCTGCGCCATTCCATCATTATTGTCTCCCTGCAACTCATGTTGTAACTGGCTGATGATATCAGACGTTCTTTTCAGGGCGGATTTCACCGAGTAATCATAGATATCGTTGATGATGACGTCATGAACATGCCCGCGCACCAACGATTCGATCAGTATGCTGGAGCCAATCATGCTGACCATCGCCATCACCAGAAACAGAAACACGATGGTGATCGCCTGGCGGAAATTTGCGGTGGTGAGAAAATCAGGATAATGGCTGGCGCTAATCACCTGCCACTGGCCAACTTTCATTTGCAGGTAGCGGAGTAATCGACAAGCAAAAGTGTTCTGGAACATCGCTTACCTTTGCCCTGGCTGTTCCAGACAATAACCGACTGAACGCAGTGTCTTTATTAGCGGCCGGTCAAAACCTTTGTCTATTTTGGCACGCAGTTTCGACATATGGACATCAATCAGGTTGGTTTGCGGATCAAAATGGTAGCCCCATACCCGCTCCAGCAAATGCGTACGACTGGTCACTTTCCCCGGCGTTTCCATTAACATTAATAACAGTTTGAGCTCTTTGTCCGTCAGATCTATCGGTTTCCCTGCCCGCCAGACTTTACGCTGAAGACAATCAACTTTAAGATCCGCAAACGTGAGGACCGCGTTCTGCGCAGCATGACGCTTATCCCGACCAACAATAATATCCAGACGAAGCCTGAGTTCATTAAAATTAAAGGGCTTACCCAAATAATCTTCCGCGCCCAGTTCCAGCCCCATAACGCGGTCGACATCGCGATCTAATGCGGAAAGCAGCATAACAGGGGGATGCTCGCAATTTTGCAACTCACGTAAAACAGTAAAACCATCCATACCCGGCAGCATACGATCAAGCAAAATCACATCATAAACATCCTGACGTATGGCATTTAAAGCCTGAGAACCATCATGAATAATCTGGCAAATATGACCATGAACATGCAATTTTTCACCAAGCCATCGGCAAAGAACAGAATCATCATCAACCACTAAAACACGCATAATATCCCCAGAGTTTAAATGTATTCTTCTTTGTATTTTTTTGAATACCCGGTATTTGTGTCTTTTGCCACACGCGCACAACACGCTTTCACGCTGAAACTTTCACGCTAAATGTGGGCAGGCATAGATTTTTACAAAAGATAATAGCAATCATTATCATTTAATAGCAAGAGCTAACCTGGATTTCACCTCTTTCAAACAACAAGGCACAAAATCACAACAATAAAACGTGCCCTTCGCTGGCGCTTCTCCTGTACGCCCAAATGCTGCCTGTGGCTAATAGTAAGCGATTGTCTTGTTCATGGGGGATCGTTAACAAAACTTAATATTGCCGTAAGCCAGACACGGCGCGGGTTTCACCGGAGCGGCCCTCCCCTCCTGATCTGAATCAATTTCCCTTCCGGACGACTATGACAGTCTTCGCCCAAATAACTGTAAATAGGATTCATTTTCATTAATGCATCCCCTTGTTCAGCTTCCAGGAGAAACTCAGCGATGCCCTTTGATTTCAGCAGCCATTATGCCCGTCCGGGTAATATGCCGTTTTCTCAACGTCGGGCGACCATGCCATGGCGCCAACAAGCCCCACTCAGCGCCAGCGAGCGACACAGCGCCTGGCAAGATCTACTGGCGCATCCATTGCCGAATAACCCACGTCTTCTCTATCTGCATATTCCCTTTTGCGCCACCCACTGCACCTTCTGCGGCTTTTATCAAAACCCGCTGAATGACGACACGCTGGAAAAATATTGCCAGGCGCTGTTACAGGAACTGGAAATGGAAGCCCACAGCCCCCTGCATCAGTCTGCCCCTATTCAGGCTATCTATCTTGGCGGCGGTACGCCAAGCGCGCTTAGCGCTTCCCAACTCTCTATGATTATTCACGCTATTCGTCGCGCTCTCCCCCTGGCACGCGACTGCGAAATTACGGTCGAGGGGCGCATTCTTGATTTTGACGATCGGCGCCTTGAGGCCTGCCTTGAGGCTGGCGTTAATCGATTTTCGCTCGGTATTCAGACGTTCGACACCCGGTTACGACAACGCTTAGGCAGGCGAACCGGGCGACAGGCGATGATTGATTTCATCTGCCATCTTGCCGAACGCTCCCAGGCCACCCTGGTGGGAGATCTGATGTTTGGCTTACCCGGACAGACGCTCGAAAGCTGGCAAGACGATCTTGCCGTAATACGTCAGTTACCGCTGGATGGCATTGACCTTTATGCCCTCAATCTGTTCCCTTCAACGCCCCTGGCTAAAGGCGTGGAGGCGGGCAGGCAACAGCTCCCCACCCCAGAGTGGTGTCGCAATGCCTACACGCTGGCCTGTGATACCCTGGCCGCAGATAACTGGCGTCAACTCAGCAACAGCCATTGGGCGCGCACCCGCAAAGAACGTAACAGGTATAACTTGCTTATCAAAAGCGGCGCGGATTATCTTGCTCTGGGGTGTAGCGCGGGAGGATCGCTGGACGGCGCTGCCTTTATGAACCTGCGTAGTCTTCCTGATTATTTCGATAAAGTGTTGTGCGGGGAAAAACCATTAGCGATGATGACCCGCCGCAGCGCGGATTATCACTGGCGGATGGCTATTCAGGGCGGACTGGACACCGGTTATTTCGACCTGAGCGCTATATTGCCCGACCCCACCCAACTGATGCCGCTATTAACACAATGGCAAACCTGTGGATTATTGTCCTGCCAGTCAGAGGGCACGTTTACCCTGACAACCGAGGGCCGTTTCTGGGCAAGCAATATGCTGGACGCCCTGCAACAAATCATTCCGGTAATACGTCAGACCTCCACCTGACCAATACTCACCCATAAGAGGAATCACGATGAATTCATCTCACCGCTCCCCCTGGCTGATATTCGGCGCATCATCAGGCGTTGGCTTAGCGCTGGTACATCAGGGCTTAGCTGAATCGCGCACAATATATGCGCTGGTACGCTCCCCCGAAAAAGCGGCGATGCTCAGCGCCCTCGGCGTCAAAGTAATAGCAGGCGATGCGCTGGATGCCGGGCACGTTGAATTAGCCTGCGTCACTGCCGGTCCTGATGCGCGGATTGTTTCAACATTAGGCAGCCCGGAAACCGACTACGCCGGTAATCGGCTGATTATTGATACCGCAGAACGGTGCGAACTGAAATATATGTTGCTGGTGACATCCATAGGTTGCGGCGAAACCTGGCACACGCTTTCCGCCCGTGCCCGCCAGGCATTTGGACAGGCGGTAAGAGAAAAGTCCCTTGCTGAAAGCTGGCTGCGAACCAGTACGCTAAACGGTTGTATCGTGCGCCCTGGCGGCCTGAAACACGGTGCCGCGACCGGCATGGCGATCCGGGTCGAAGGAGAAGCCCATGGCCTTATCTATCGTGAGGATGTCGCCCGACTAATCCGTCAGATGATTGATGACGAACAGTGTTATGGCCACACCTTTGCGGTGATAGACCCAACACTCGTAATATTAAATAAAATTTAGGTTTCTATAATTCGCTTGTCGCATACCTGAATTGCATGATAATACTGAAATATAATACAGCGCGAAAAATAGATGGGCTGGTTAATTCATTTCGGTGAAAATTAAACAGATATCACCATTTATTCATACCGGGTGATGCGGCAAGCATAGGTATTCCAATGGGCTTATTCAAATAAGTCACTCAGGCGATCACAGGTGGCCAACGCACAAGTAACCTGAAGAATAACAGTATATAGCCAGAAAAATGAAACCTGCCATCCATAATACAATAACGGTATCTCTGGCACTCCCTAATTTTTAATAAACAATGCAGGAAAAGAATGAAGCGGACTGAACTTTATCAACGTTATCTTGACGCCAAAGAAAACAATCCCCGGACATACGCCCGTGATCTGGCCAGCCAGCTTGGCGTCAGTGAAGCTGAGCTACTTGACGCGCGCGTCGGGCACGATGTGCAGCGCCTGAACGTCGATACACGTATCCTGCTCAACGCACTCGAAAATGTGGGAGAAGTGAAGGCGCTGACGCGTAATGATTTTGCGGTTCATGAGCATATCGGGGTTTATACTCAGCAGTCCCTTCATGGTCATGCCGGTCTCATCCTGAATCCTGGCGGGATTGATTTACGTTTGTTCCTGCAACACTGGCAATGTGTCTTTGCCGTTCACGAAGCCAACAAACACAGCCTGCAATTCTTTGATGGTCAGGGCGACGCGGTCCATAAAGTCTATGCATTGCCGGAAACAAATATGTCCGCATGGCAGGCGATAATTGCTGAATATGCAGATAATAGCGGGCAATCCTTTATTCCATCGCCTTCCCGCCGCCCTCAATATGCCGATAACGTAGATGCGGAAACGCTGGAACAAGAATGGCGAGCGATGACCGACGTTCATGATTTTTTCGTGTTACTGCACCGGCATAACCTTTCCCGCCAGCAGGCATTTAATGCGGTGAGCGACGATCTCGCATGGCGGGTTGATAACACCGCAGTACAGACAATACTGCAGCAGGCTCAGGCGGTGCAAAATGACATCATGATTTTCGTCGCCAACCGTGGCTGCGTTCAAATCTTCACCGGCATTGTCGAAAAGCTGGAGCCGTTAAGAGGCTGGTTAAATATCTTTAACCCACGTTTTACGTTACACCTGAAAGATGACGCTATCGCCGAAAGCTGGGTCACCCGCAAACCGACAAAAGATGGCTTTGTGACCAGCCTTGAGCTGTACGCGGCGGACGGTAGTCAAATCGCGCAACTGTTTGGCCAGCGCACCGAAGGCCAGCCGGAGCAGACGATCTGGCGCGAGCAAATCGCTTCGCTAACGCCGCTTACCGAACCGGAACAGGTATAATCTCGCTCGACGCGCCCCCGTTTCCGGGGGCTATGCCCTTCTCATGCCAAAGCATGCCGCCCACCTCGGACGGTTAAAATGAAAACTCGCGGATAACCACAGACGACAAGCGCTGCCATAAACTGACGGCGAGGATCCGCGGCGTCCCGGTTATCGCCAGAGTCCCTATCACCGCTTGTTCTGGTACCGGCGTATCCGGCGACAGGCGTAACACGACACGATATACCGCCTGTTCTGGCGTCAATCGCTGTTGACTGTCACTGAGCGCGGCGATGTCTCCGCCATAGAGGGAGGCAAGCTCCGCTACCGGCCGCAAATCGCGTACCGCAGTATGTTCCACCTCAACCACCTCACCGGCTATCGAGGAACGTGAAGTATCATGCGGATAGAAAACGCCCTTTGCCCCAATCTGCAACCGCAGCCACGCGTTTTCCGGGACAAAGGCTTCCACCAGAGCGCCCTGCGTGCCGGTCACTGTCGCCAGCCACTCGCCTTGCCCTAACCATTCCCCGGCGGCCAGAGGCCACGCAATATCCGCCAGCCGCCCGGAGAATGGCGCACGTATCGCCAGATCGGTCAGTTGTTGCTGCAACACCTGGTGGCGCTGGCGGGCGGCGTCGCGCTCTTGCCTGACCCGCTGGTGCGTTTGCAATGTCTCATTATTCAGCGTCTGAAAACTCTGCTGCCAGGTCAGCGTCGCAAGCTGAAGATCCAACTGTTGGCGTTGATGCTGGACAGCATCCGCGCGCAGGGTAAACAATATTTGCCCTTTCTCCACCCGTTGACCGGCGCGCGCCCGGATCTGCTCAACCTGCGCCGGCATCGGCATATACAGGCTGCCCTGCTGTTCCGCCCGCAGCAATCCCGGCGCGTAAACCGTGCGCTGCCAGGGAAGCAGCAAGAGCATTGCCGTCAAAAAAATACCGCCCAGGGTCAATATGACATTGCGATTCATTCGGTAATCCTTACGACGGTGGTGCCAGGCGCGAAGCTCATTCGCAATGGGCAACAGCACGAAATAGCCGATTTCAATGGCGAACAACGCCATCCCCAGCAACCTGAACGTCATGTGGTACACCAGCAAAGCGATGCCTGTGAACAGGAACAAACGATAAATCCAGGTGGCAAACGCATACCCGGTCAATGTACGGCGCAGCCAGTTCGGCAAAGGTTCTGGCGGCATATCCCGTAAACCAAACAACCATTCGCGCAACTGCCAGCGCCCCAGTGCGAAACCACGTTGCTGTAAGTTCCCAATCCCCAGGCAGTCAGAAAGCAGAAAATAGCCGTCAAAACGCATCAACGGGCTCAGATTAACCGCCAGCGTCATCATCCAGGTGGTCGTCGCCAGCATAAACGCCGCGCTGCGCGCCATCCCATCCGGCAAAAAGCTCCAGGCCAGCGTTGCCCATGCGGCAATAGCCAGTTCGGTCAGCATCCCGGCGGCGCCAATTGCCAGACGCTGACGGCGGCTGGCGAGTCGCCAGGCGGATGAGGTATCGGTATACAAAACCGGCATCATGACCATCAGCGCCACGCCGAGGCTACTGACCTTCGCCCCGTACCGTTTGCAGGTGTAAGCATGGCCTGACTCATGCAAAAACTTGGTGACGCACAGGGTCAGACCGGCCAACACGGCCCCTTCCAGCGTGAAAAAATGCAGGAAAGTATGGCGAAACGTTTCCCACTGCTGACTGGCAAACAGTAATCCCGTCATCCCGGCAATCACTGTCGCCAGCCAGAACCCTGGGCGATAGAACATCGCAACCCAGGGGAGAGTACGCTGCAAAAAGTTATCCGGATGAAGCAACGGAATGCGCAAAAATAAATAATGGCGCAGAACATAACGCCACCAGGCGATTTTCCCTGCCGCAAGCTGCTTCGTCATTTGTCGAATCGCCTGGTCGCCACATCGCCGGGTCAGGGCGTTGGTGGACAGGAACTCACCAAAAGCCCGCACGTCCTCCTCATCAATCGACACCGGCAACTGCTGGTTTATCTCTGCGACAATCTCCCCTACGTCCCCGAGCGACCAGTGTGATAACAGCGCCATTTCCAGCCAGCCAATACGAAAATAGCGGTCGCGCAGCGGATCTTCTAACGTCCAGGTGGGAGAGCCATCCCAACTGGCGGGGCCTGGGTGCAAAATAAGTTCATCGCGCAGCGGCGCAAGCCGCCCTGTCGACGGAGCCGTTACCGTCATACTTATACTCCCAGCCATACCCGTAGCGCCGACCAGGGCTTACGCAACAGGTAGGCGATCAGCACCGTACGCTGCCCGTAGACGCGGGCGGTGCCCTTCAGCCCAACGCGCAAAACGGGGTCATCTTGCAGAAAACGCGCGCGCAGCCGGTAAGCCATCACGCTCTCCGCCGTCAGGCTCGCCCGGTAGCCAATCTGCGTAAGGCGTGCTGGCTGAGGCGAGCCTGGCGCAACATTCAGGAACAGGCGGACTTCCGCATCCTGACTCAGCGCAATGGCGTCCGCCGCGGGCAGTTGTATCTCCAGTTCCGTATCGCGCGGGTCGGCCACCATCATGATCCGCTCGCCAACGGACACTGAACGGCCAATCAAATCGCTCACATCGTCAAAAATAGCAACGCCATCGCGGGGGGCGGCCAGCGCCATACGCGCCAGTTGCGAGGTAAGAAACGCCATTTCGCTTTGCGCCTGCTGACGACGGCTGGACAGAACGGCTAACTGCGCTTTTGCGTCCGTATCATTGAGCGCCATTTGCTGCGCTTGTCGATACTGCGCATCCGCGCTGGCAAACTGCTGGCGTGCATTTTCTCTTTGGTTTTCCAGCTCCCGCGCATCCAGCCGTACCAGAATCTGCCCCTTTTTCACGCCCTGATTGGGTTTTACCGAAATCGCATCAATCACCCCGGATAGCGGCGCCCGCACCATTACTGGATGATGGGCGACCACTTCGGCGGGCGCTAATGCGGACTGGCGTACTGGAATCAACATGATTAGCGCCGCGAGAAGCGCCGCAACCACAATTTTCTTTTTCCGCAATCGCAGAGGCCCCCGCGATTTTCCCTGTCTCGTCAATCCTCGCCAGGCGTGCCCGTAAGCGTCGGTCAGTTGCCCCAGCAACGCCCGCTCAGACTCGCCCCAGGGCGTTTCCCGCAGCAGGATCAAAGCCATTGGCGCATCAGATGAAACGTGCGCCAGCGGTAGCCAGAGCCCATGCTCCGGCAGGTACTCATGCCAGAAATCGCGATCCCCGGCAGGTAAGTTTTGCCCCGTCAACGTCTGCATCTGTCGATAGCGCTGCTGCCACTGAAGACACAGCTGGCTAAATCCACGACAAAATGGCGCATGCTCGTCAAGACTGACGATGCCGGAGGCGGCGCGCAGTTTACCTCGCCCCCCGTCCCACAACATGGCCTGTCGATAAGGCGTCAGACGGTGCGTTTCATTGACCATGAAAAAAGCCAGCGCATCATGGCTCTCCAGCGCTCGCATCCGACTTTGCAGTTGCAGCAACGCCGCCAGCGGCTGTAGCGCATTACTCATGGGCCCGCGACTCCGGTGGGCTGAGATGCGCCACGCCGCTCATTCCCGGCAGCAGGCCTTCACCAGCCAGAGTAATACGGCCAAAAACTTTCACTGACTGGCTCACCGGCTCTATGGCAGAAGAGATGCGGCTCACCTCGGCGGGATAATTCAGTCCGGTTTCATCGAGGGTTACGGAAAAAGGCGAGCCGACTTTTAGCCAGACTAACCAGCGGGAGGGCACAATCATCTCCAGTTCAAACGCACTGTCATCGTAGATAGAGAGCAGCTCTTTGCCTTCCGGCACCGTCTCCCACTGGCGTACCCGCGTTTGCGTCACGCGCCCAGAAAACGGGGCCGTAATCACACAGCGTTTGAGCATCGCCCGATTGACGCCGCTTTCAGCCTGCGCCATCGCCACGGCGGAACGCGCCTGATCAACGTCGGACACGCTGATGGAATTCAGTTTGTCGAGCCGGTTAGCCACGGACAATTTCTTACGCGCCGCCTGTTCGGCGGCATTCGCATAGTTCAGTTTTTCCTGTAAAACCGCGCAATCGAAAGCCAGCAGGGTGTCCCCCTGGCGGAAGCGGTCGCCCTCTTTAACCGCCAGTTTCGCCACTTTCGCCGCAATGCCGCTGGAGAGCGTAGTCTGCCGCACCGCGCTAAGCTGCACACGAATAGTCTCTACCGGCTCGGCGGCGCTGGTCATCAGTGGCCAGATCACGCCAAGTATCGCCAGCCGCCTCATTCCGTCTCCCCAGCCATTGATTGCAGGCTATTCCACATATCGCCGCTCGCCAGTGGATAGCTTTGCGCAACAGGCTGAGATGTTGCTCTGACCACCGGCGCGGAAGGCACCGACGCAGCGGCGGTCAGGAGCGGCGCCACCGGCGCGGAAGGCGAGGTTTTCAGCAGCGGGGCCGCCGTTTTCGGCGCGGGAGAAGACAACGACAACGAAGTCTTAGCCAGCGCCCCTGTTTCAATTTGTCGGCTGGTCTGATGGATACTCTGGCTCAGCGCCGCCAGGCTGGTTCCGGCAATCTGCGTCGGTAAGACGTCGAGGCCTGCGGCCTGATAAACGGTCCCCAACGCATCCTGCATACTGGCAAAACTTCGGTCGCGGGCGCGCGTCGTGAGGATCGTTTCCGTGCTGACCCGCACCTGTTCCATTTGGGTCGCCGCCTGATTGCGGTAGCTCTGGTCCGTCTGGTTCATAATGCCGCGCTGTACTCGCGCCAGTTCCTGATAACGGTTAAACATCTGCGCGCTTTGCTGATACTCCAGCCACGCTACATTCACCTGCGTCAGCACCGCCATCCGTAATGCCTGACGACGCGCTTCGGCCAGAGACTCTCCCGCTTCGCCAGCGCGTTTAACCGACGACCACGACAGGACATTGAGCAAATTACCGCTGACCTGTACGCCAGCGCTGGCCCAGTTATGGTTCACCAGATAGCTGTTGCTGTCGCCATTTACCCCCGCGAACAGCGACACGCCGGGCAGCAACCGGGTTAGCGATTTACGGGTATCCAGCACCGCATTCCGCGCCAGATAGCTTTCCTCGCGTATCTCAGGCCGTTTCACCATTGAGAAGTTTTCCAGATCCGTCAGTGAATACGGTAATTTCGGCTGGGTGAGGCTGTTTTCCTGCGGCGCCACCAGCGTGAAATGGCTGGCGGGCGGTAGATTCATCAACGAAGCAAGGCGCGATTTAGCCAGCGCCAGATCGCTATCCACCACTTCTAACTGACGCACCATCTCCAGCATATTCTTCTGAAAACGCAGCGCGTCTACCGGGGCGAGCAGGCGCTCGCGTTCGGTCTGGCGGGCATACTCCAGCGACTGACGCGCCTGCGTCAGCGCCTGGGTGACTTCCGGCTGCAAACGCTGGGCGGTCGCCGCTTCCCAGTAGGCCGTTCGCACCTGACGGGTGATATCCGCCACCACCTTGCGCCGCCGCTCCTCTGCCGCCAGGGTTTTGTTCGCCTGCATTCTGGCGTTGAAGTAGCTGATGCCGAAATCCAGCACGTTCCAGCTGATACTCAGATCGGCAGTACGCAGCGTTTTGTCCTGGCTGGTGGAGGCGACCAGCGATTGCTCGCCCGTGCTCACCGAACGACTGCTGGAACCGGCGACGTTATCGCGGGTGTGTAAGCCGGCGCGCGCCGCCAGTTGGGGCAACATATCCAGCCGGGAAACATCGAGCAGATTATCCTCAATCGCCTGTTCCATCAGCGCGACCCGTTGTTGCAGGTTGTATTTCAGCGCCCGGGCCAGCGCTTCGTCCAGCGAGATCACCCCGTGAACCGGCTCCTGATCGGCAAACATATGGGCCCGGTCGCTAAGCGCCTGTTTAATCTGTTCTTCGGCGGTGACCGGCTCAGGCCGTACCGAACAGCCCGCGAGGATTAACGCGCAGGCAACGATGGTCAATTTCATGCCGCGAACGGACGACAGTCGCGTCATAAAGCGTGCTGAATTGGAATAACTCACCAGAGGACTCCCTGTTGTTTTAAAAGTATTCATGATGCTTTTCCCGCTTGCGTAACGGGCGTTGTCATCAGCCGCGCGGCCTTCAGGAGCGCATCGCTGTTGCCGCGCTCCGCCGCCAGGATCTGTGAAAATGCGGGTTTTGCCAGGGTATCGATTGCACGAACAGGCGGCTCCGCGTCTGCGGCTGCTGCGGGGATTCGCGCATCTCCGGCAGGAGAAATCGGATGCGTTCCCGGTAATGTCAATATCTGCGTCTCGCCATCCGCCTGGGTCAGCAGCACCTGAATCTGCCCAACCGGTGGCGCATCGGCGACATTGACGCTCAACTCACCGGCGAGAGGGTCAAACTGCAGCCATTCCGGCAAGGGACGCCCATTGGCCAGGCGCGCGGCAACAAAATTGCCGTTATCTGCCAGGCGATACACCTGCCGCCCTTCGCTTACGGGAGGCTCGCCATTCGCATGGATGTTCGCCACCGTTGTCCTCGCTGGCGCGGTAAAATCCACGTTTTCCAGCACCGGCATTATCCCCGGCATAATCGGGTCCAGCGCCCATGTCGTCGCGGCGTAGTCCATTGGCCCCGTCGCGAGCGGTGAAACGGATGCGGCAGCCATTCCCGGGGAAAGCTCAACATTGAACGCGGCATCGGGCGTCGGGGACGATTCTGGCTGCGGCGCGGAAAAGTGACGCAGCGCTTCGCCGTCAGTCATCGCCGCAAAAATCCGCGCCAACGGCAACGGGTCAAAGAATGGCGAAGACGCCATCGGTATGACCGGGTTCACCGCCCGTTGCGCGACCGTTAACGACAGCGTCAGCGTCGCCTGCGCCCCCTGCGCATCGGTGACGATAACCGTCAGAGTGAAACTGCCGCTCTCGGCTGGCGTGCCGCTGATGGTCAGCGAGTCGGCGTCAAACAGGAGTCCGTCGGGCAGTCCCGTAACCTGCCAGCTCAATGACGTATTATCCGCATCGCTGAACAGCGCGTCAGAGAGCGTCGCACTGTAGGCATTACCCTGCGTGGCCTGCGCCAGTATCGGCGCGGGCGCGTTCAATTGCGGCGCATCATTGACCGCCAGCACGGTGACGGTAGCGGTAATATTCAGCGTGGCGGTATCCGCCCCGCCGCCGTTATCCTGCACGCTGGCGAGAGTCACGGTACGGATGCCCTCGGTGGGATTGTCGCTGAGGTTGGCATAGGCAATATTGTTGAGCAACGTCGCGGCATCGCTGATGCCGTCAGGGGCGGAGAGGGTCAGCGTGACCACGCCATCATTCACCGCCACTGCCCAGGCGTAGCCGCTGGCGGTGGTGCCTTCACCGTCCACCAGCGTGATGACCGCGCCGTCAATGGTCAGGGTTTCACTCGCCCCCTCGCTGACGCCGGAGATGGTCAGCGTCACGCTGTTAACCACCTGCTCTGTTTCAATGACGTCAATCGCAATGTCATCGAATAAGGTGACCGCACTCTCGCCTTCGGTATACCCGACGGTGTTGCCCGTGCCGATAACGATCGGCGTATTGTTAACCTGCAGCACATTGACGGTCGCCGCGATAGCCAGCGCGGCGGTATCGCTGCCGCCGTTCGCCGTACCGCCATTATCCGTGACGGAAACCAGCGTCACGGTACGCGCGCCGGCGGTCTGATCGGCGTTAGCATTTGCATAAGACAACGAATTAATCAGGCTGGCGGTATCGATGCCGCTCTGGCTGGTGATGGTCAGGGTGACCACGCCTTCATTATTGATCACCGCCTCCCAGTGATAACCGCTGGTCGTATCGCCGCTGCCCTCAACCAGGCTGATGGCCGTGCCATCAATATTCAGGGTTTCACTGCTGCCATCAAGCACACCGGAAACGGTAACGGAAATGCCGATAATCGACTGGTTACTGTCGACGGTGGATACCACGACATCACTGAACAGCGCGGCGCTTTCTTCTCCGGGTGTGGCGTAGTCAACCTCAGCCGCATCGGCGTCCAGTTCAGGCGCGTCATTCACGCCCTGAACGGTAACCGTGGCAGCGATAGCAAGTTCCGTCGTATCGCTACCGCCGTTATCCGTCCCGCCATTATCCTGTATTGCGCTGATACTCACCGTGCGCGTCCCTTCGCCCGGATTATCGCTGCTATTGGCATAGGCCAACCCGGACAACAGCGCCGCCGCGGCATCGCTGGTCATGCCATCGCTGCTGGAGACCACCACCGCCGCGCTACCGTCATCGCTTAACGTGACCGTATAAACATAACCGCTCGTGGTGCTCCCCGTCGCGCCATCCGTCAGCGTAACGGTCGTACCGTCAACGACCAGGGTTTCACTCTCGCCATCGACCAGCCCGGAAACCGTCAGGGTCAGACCAACGATCGTCTGATCGGACTCAATCGTCGAGATCGTCACATCCCCGAACAACGCGACGGCCTCGCCATCTTCGGTATAGGTGCCCCCGACAGCAGTGGCAGTGACGGATGGCGCATTATTCACCGCGCTCACCGTGAGCTGGATCGCCACGCTGCTGGTGGTGTAGCGATCGGCAACGGAGAGCGTGAGCAGGATAGCGCTGTCGGGCTGGTTGCTGGTGTTGGTATAGGTGAGTTGGTTCAGCACCTGATTCGCCGTCCCGGTACTCACGTCAGCGGTAAAGGTCAGCGTCAGCGCGCCGTCCGTGATCGCAACCGTGGCGATAGCCTCGCCATCCAGCGAGAGAACACCATTCGTCAGCGTCAATCCATTGCCGTCGCTGAAACCGTAGATATCTGCACTGTCCGCCTCGCCATCACGCGCCAGCGTGATGACCGCCCCCTTGTAATTCCCCGCCCCGTCATTCAGGGCATCGTACTCCGCATCCGCCAGGGTCAGGCCGCTGGCAGGCGTGATCGTCTCCCGTTCGCTGTAGGCCACCGAGACGCTGGTGGCACTGATAATATTCAGTCCGAGCGTGCCGCCGTACATATGCCTGCCGCCGTAAATAGACAGGCCATCAGCGCTGACCACCAGCCGGGAGATGGCGCTATCGGTGGTAATCGTGCCGGATAACGCGGGCGCGCCCTCTTCGCCAATGGTATACACCGCGATTATATTGCTCGCGGCGCTGGTCACATACAGCGTGGTGCCATCGTCTGAGATGGCGATACTGTGCGGGTACTGGTAAAGCGCATCATATGCGCTAATGGCGCTGACCAGGCTCAGAGTGCCGGATGCGCTGTCGTATTGCAGCGTGGTCAGGAAGCCATTGCTGGTTGTCAGGTACACCGCCCCGGTATCCGAGACAACCAGGGCGTTGGCGCCGCTGAAAGCGTTACTGTTACTCAGCGTGGCAATGGTATCGGTCACGCCTCCGGCGTCGGTCCATACCAGGTCGTTGCCGCTTCTTGTCAGTTGCCCGACATAGCTCACCGTGCCGTCATCGGCCTGGGTATAGAGCGTCAGACGCTGGGAACTCAGCACATAGACGTTGCCATCCTCATCCACTTGCATGGCGACAGCCGTGCCGAATCCGCTGTCTGGCGCATAGGTGTCGATGGCCGTCAGGGTGCCTTCGCTACCGATGCTATAGGCATATAAGGTGCTGGATGAGAGCGCATAGAGCGTATCTCCGTTGTCAGACACCGCAATCTGCAAAACGGTTTCCGGCAGGTCGGCGGCGCTGCCGACCAGACTCAGGGCACCGTCGTCTCCGACGCTGAATACCGTGATCGAATAGGCCTCGCTGCTTCCCGTAGACGAGTATCCCGTCACGTACAGCAGGCTACCGTCGGCGGAGTATGTCACCGAGGTGATCGCCTGCAGGCCGTCAGCCTCAATGCCGTTGCTGTCATCGCCATCATCGCTCAGACCTTGCGTGAAGGTCTGTAACAGCGTTAACTCGCCGGTTGTCGTATCGCGGCTGTAGACATAAAGAGAGCTGGTGCCGTTGGGACCATTAGCGTTGCTGCTGGTACTGGCGGCAATGACCAGAATACCGCCATCGTCGGATAGCGTGATGCTGTTGACATACTGGTTGAAACCGCTAAGCGAGCCATCGCTGGTGTAGATCAGATCGCTGGAATCCGCAATTAATGAAGGCGCGTTGTTGCTCGCTTCTTCGGTCGTAATCACCCGTAACGTCATCTCATGCGAGCTGCTGGCCCCTGACTCGTCGGTCACCGTCACCGTTAGCGTATAATCGTCCACTGCGCTGGATGAACCCGATATGGTCAGGGTTTCCGGGTCGAAGACCAGACCGTCCGGAAGACCGGATACCGTCCAGGTAAGGCTATCGCCGTACAGGCTATCCGCATCGCTGAAGAGCGAATCGTCCAGCGTGGCGCTGTATTCGGCCCCTTCGGTCGCACTGGCGAGGCTCGTGGCGGCGCCTTCGCTCAGCGCCGGAGCACGGTTAGCAATCTGCGCCACCTCCAGCGTCAGTTCCAGAGATGCGCTGGCCCCTGACGCATCGGCGACGGTCACCGTCACGGTAAAAGTGCCCGTTTCCAGCGCAGCGCCGGAAATGGTATGGGTAGCGGCATCAAATGACAGCCCGTCAGGCAGTCCCGTTACGCTCCAGGTCAGGTTATCCCCATCCGCGTCGCTGAACAGATCGGACGATAAGGTGAAACTGTAGTCTGTTTCACTGGTTGCGCTCTCCAGCTCATAATCGGCTGACACGCTGGCGTTGACCGTCGGTAGCGCGTTGACCCGCAGGGTGACCACCTGGTTATTGCTGGCGAGCTGCCCGTCATTTACCGCGACGGTCAACAGAATATAACTGCCGACGACGGCCGCGCTGTTGCGGTAAGTGAGTTGCTGCAGGACCTGGTTCGCCACGTCGGTCGCGACATCTGCGGTGAAGGTCACGGTCAGCGATCCATCGCTGCTGGTGGCGAGCGTGGCGATAGCACTGCCCTCAAACGAAATGACGCCATCGGCATAAGTCAGCCCATCCCCATCCTCCATGCCGAATGTTCCACCGTCCACATTCGCGCTGACGGTAATGCTCGTGCCGTTGTAGTTACCTTCGCCCGCATTCAGGACATCGTTATTGCTATCCGCAAGGGTCATTCCGCTGGCGAAGTGGGCGGACGCCCCTTCCGCCAGCGTTTGCGCCGCCGTGTAACGCGTCACGCCGCTGCTGCCCGCAATAAGCAGGGATAAGCCATCGCTGGAAACCGCGATATCGCCCACATCACCTCCGCTGACACTGCTTACCAGCGTCAAGGTTCCCCCGCTCTGCGATACGCTATAAACATAAATAGAGCCGCCGCTGGTAGTGGCGTACAGCACGCCGCCATCGCTGCTCAGGGCGATGTCCGTCAGGCCCTCAAGGCTGAAGGTTTCCACCAGCGTAAGGCTGGCGTCGCTGAACTGATAAAGAGAAAGCGTGCCATAATCCGGGTCAGCGACATACAGGTACTGCCCGTCCTCTGATACGGCCAGGCTGTAATCAACGGCGCTGAATCCCCAGATATCGGTGGTCAGTGTCGCCACGGTACTCAGGGAGCCATCATCAGCGCGCTGATAGACGAGGATAGCGTGGCTGCCGTTGGTATAAATCACATAAACATAATCCCCGGAGGTGGCAATAACGCCGTTGCGGCCGCTACTGTCTGATTCGCCGGGCGCACGCGTGAGATACGTCAGTTCCCCTGTCGTCGTGTCGCGACTAAAAATCACCACATCGTTGTAGTCTGTGCCGGCATAGACCCAACTGCCATCGTCCGATATCGCTAAGCCGCCGGAGATATAGCCGTCGGCATAGGTCACGGTTGACGCCAGGCTGACGCCGCCATCCTCAATGCTGAAAACGTAAATCGCGCTACTGCCGTCAGTAACATAAAGCGAGAGACCATCGCTGCTGCTTACTATTTCAGTGGCCGTTCCCATATCCGCCACGCTCAGGGTCTGCACCAGCGTCAGTCGGCCAGAGTCGTCCACGGTAAATACGGAGACGCTGCCCTCCCCGGCCACATAGGCGTAGTCGCCCTCGTCTGAATACGTAACCTGGGCGTCATCGCCGAGGTCAGACAGGTCGATGCTTTCCGCGGACGCTAACGGGCGATCATCGCTCAGCGTCGGCGCGACATTAATCGTATTATCAATGGTAATTGAAGAGCTGATATCCAGCGTCGCCGTCTCGCTATCATCGCTTAAGGTGGCAAGCGTGACGGTAATGGTTCCGCTTTCCACCGTGTTATCAACGGTCTGATACGCAATGCCGTCAATAAGACTGGCGATATCCGCTTCGCTACTGGCTTCTGAGGACGCAATGCTGAGGGTAATACGGGTAACGCCGCCGCTAACCGTCACCTGATAGCTGTAGTAATTTTCGCTGGTGACGCCGGAACCGACCACAAGGGCGATAGATGTGCCGTCAATGACCAGCGCCTGATTACTACCGGCGCTATCCACGGTCACCACCAGATCCGAGAGCGCCTCACTATCAGTAGCGGAGGCCACACTCACGTCAGAGAACAAGTCCACGCTTTGCGTACCGGAGCCGTCATCAACGGTAATGGACGCCTCAACGCCGGTCGCCGTGACGCCGGGCTGACTCTCGGTGGCGTCAACCACTTGTTCGGCGGTGGCGACGGCGGCAGCGTCGAACATCATACGCGGTTCGAGGGCCCAGGCCTGCCATAGCGAACGTCGGCCCAGACGCGGTGTAGAACGGGAAGAGCTCATAATGTCATATCCTGTCAATCAAAAGTCGCACTTGCTATTACTCAATGAGCCGAACAAAACTGCTTTCCTGCTGCAACTCTTCGGCAATCTCGGTTAAGCGCTGGCTAATCTTGCTTTCTGAGGCGACGAAATCCTCGCCGTTGTAATAGGTCAGGTCCGTGCTTTTCACCGCACAGCCGGACAACCCGGCATCCGCAACGGTGCGAAACGCCGATGCGCTGGCGATAGTGCCGCCGTCCGCTTCGTTTTCCGCTTCATCATTGCCCGTAACCACGAGGAAAAAACGCAGGTCGTGGTCGCGGAAGCTGGAACATAAATGGGTAAATCGCTCAATGATCACGCGAGTGTCATCGCAGCTCTCACCATTGGTTGGGCAACCATCCGTGGTTTCGCCTACATAAGCGTTGTAGCTATCGCTGTCGAACCACAATGTGTCGGAGGAGTTGACCAACAGCACCACAGCCTTTAAACGTTCGTTGTTGCCGGTATCGAAATCCTTCGGCAAATCATCATCCAGACCCCAGCCGCTCTCGCCGCGAAACGCCGGCGCCAGCGCCATCGCCGCCCAGCCCATCGCAATGGCGTAGTTCACGTTAAACCCCGTACGCATGGCGTTCAGACGGGTGGCGATAGCGTCCATGTCATTGCTCAGCGGGAGTAACGGCGCATAGGGGCATCCCTTATCCACCACGATATAAAAAGTGTCACGCGCACCATCCGCCTGGCCAAAAACCGGGTTTGGCCCTATCCAGGAGATGTAGTACGACTCGATGGCGTTTTCAGGCAGATCCGCCCGGTAATAAACCCGAAACTGATTCGCAGGCGCCTCATCCCAGAAATAGTTCTCTCCCAGGTTCAGGCCACGGTACATACATAACAGGTTGTAACGACGGTCCGGGATACGCTGGTCGGCCAGGCTACCGTAGCCGGACTGGAACAGAGAAGTGAGTTCTATCGGGTTCAGCGCCCCGCTGGATGCCCATTGCCGGATACGCCCTGAATGTTCGGCATCGTACACGTTAACCGCCTGGCTATACGGCACTAACGCCAGCCAGCTGTTGTCGCTATCGCCAATCAGGTCTGACGCAAACTCATTCCCGATACGGCGTAACGCGGCAAGGTTGCTGCTGTCTTCATGCAATGTATTCGGCAGGGCCAGCGCCACCTCCAGTGAGGCGGTATGCACTTCTGCGGTGGAATAGATTTGTTGTTCCTGCCTGGCGACGTTTAATAAATCCGGGTTGGTATCAAACGTGACCGTCACGGTGTAAAGGCGATTATTATCATCATTGCGACCGCTGGTGACGCTGACGCGATCGAGGGTCAGGTCGGACGCCAGTTTGCTGTTCATGCCCAGATTGTTGCGGACATATTCATACGCCAGCGCCGTCATCTGCGTCTGATCGAAGGTTCCGTTTTGTGAATGGCTCACCACCGCCTGGTGTCCTACCGCCAGCGCCGCCGCATCCGTCGCCCGCTTGATCTGCGCGGCATCGCCGGTGGTCTGCATGGCGTCGACAATAAAGGCCCCCGTCACCAGCAACCCCATCGTCCCCAGCACATAAAATGCCGTGCCTGCCCCACGTTCCTGTCGCCAGAAACCGCGCAGCAGACGGCGCAGCCTTTGCCATTTATGGCGCATCATCATTCATCCTCATCCAGACCGGCTTCCTGCGCCAGAGCGTCATCCAGCGCAATAAGCCCATGCGCGACGCGATTCACCGTTGATGCATGCAAGAGTCCGCTAATCGACAGCCCTCCCACGAGGCTGACATCACTCCCCTCGCGGCAGATATCCACTACCACCATCGACACGTTATCGCTGTCATCCTCTTCGTCCCGCTCCGGCAGATCGCCGGGCCAGGCGTCGCCAGCAGCAGCCTGATTGTCTTCACACAGATCGGTGGCGCTCCCCCGACTGAGCTGCCAGTAAACCAGCCCGTTTCGCCGCACGTTGCTGATTAAAATCTGATAATTGCCAGACAGATCTTCCGGCAGCACGGCATCCAGTAGCCCCTGCAAGCCCTCTTCGGTCAGTTCCGTTTGATATCCCAGCACCGAGGCTATCGCCCCGCTCCGCTGTTCCATATGCTCCCGCTCCAGACCAACGGTGTAGATGTCCGTACACAGCGCGCCAACCGCCAGCACCAAAGGAAAAATCAGCGCCGTTTCCAGCGCTGCCGCCGCCCGGCAGCACGCCAGAAAACGTTTAATCCTGCTCATCGGTGGTCAGTTCCGTGCCGAACACATGCTTGTACTGATAGCGGAAGGTATCCCCAAGCGACAGCACCTCCGGGAGAGGGGTCAGAAACGCTTTTTTAATCTGCACCGTTACCGACCATACGGGCCGGGTATTTTCCGTTTCTTCATCCCCGTCTTCCGCGGCGATCGCCAACCCGCCCAATTGGCTCAGGTTACTGAAATACAACACGCTAACCGTCAGATCGCTGCCATCGAGATAGCCATACGCCGAATCGACCATGCGCGATTTCAGATTTTCCGCCATCCGGGATGCGCTGACGGTCGGCAGGTCATCGAAGCGAAAACTTTGCACCGATTTCTCCAGCGCCACCCTGCCGACGCCAATCACCAGCCCGACGCGGGCCAGTTCAAACAGCATCATCACGCCAACCAGCACCACCGGGACCAGAAATGCCACTTCTGTCGCGACGACGCCCCGGCTGGCGCGCCAACGCTTGCGCAGCGCGTTGTTCATCATTCCGGGGCATCGCTCAGTTGCAGCGGGCTGCGGCTGGCGATTAACAGGCTACGGCTACGCGCCGGGATCTGCGGCTGCTTCAGCTCGCTCACCTGTCGGGCCAGCGTGTCCATCAACGACGCGATGCGATCCGGGCTGGCAATAGCCGCCAGCGTCTTACGCGCCTGCTCATCATGGTTTTCATACAGGAACGCGAGGGCCAGATTCAGTTGGGTCGATGGCGCGCTGTGGCCTGTCGTCCGCAGGAGTTCAATCGCTTTATCCGCCTGCCCGCTACTGAGCCAGGACAACGCCAGGTTGTTCAGCGCCGCCAGATCGCTGGGATCGCTACGCAACGCCTTGTTGAACTGAACACGCGCGTCATCGTGGCGACCGCTGGCATCCAGCACCACGCCCATGCCATTGAGCGCGCTCGCGTTATCCGGTACGGCGGTCAGCGCACACTGAAAATCCTGTTGCGCCATCTGAATACGCCCCATCGCCAGTTGCGCGCGCCCCATCCCCAGACAGAGGGCCAGCGCTTCGCTTTTTTGCATTTGCTGAGGATCGCCCCCCAGTTGCTGACGGGCGCGGACGTACAGGCTAAGCGTATCCTGCGGCGAACGAACCGGGGCCGCGACGCTGGCGTATTCCAGCAACTCGCTACCGCTCAGGCGTCCCCTGCTGTCCAGACGGGCGTAGACGTCAACCGCCGCCTCAAGCCGCCCCTGATCGCGCAACAGGCGCGCGAGTTTTAGCCCCTCATCTTTGGAGCCTTTCAGGGTATGGCTGCCCGCACAGCCGGCCAATACCGCGCCGCACAGCAGCACCAACAACAAACGCGAAAAAGTGGAAATAGTCATTCAACAGTCATCCTTTATTTTTCAGCCACCGCATTAGTTCGATAGCATGCGAATCACGCGTAACAACGCAGGCGCCGCCATAATGGCGATAATCGGCGGCAAAATGAGGCCCATCAATGGCACGCTAAGCTGCGCCGGTAATTTCCCGGCTTTCTCCTCAAGTCCTAAAATCAGGGTCTTACGGCTTTCATCGGCGATAGTGCGCAATGCCTGCGATAATGGCGTGCCATAGTGTTCAGCCTGAATCAGCGTCGCCACCATGTTCTCGATTTCCGGCACCCGCGTACGCTCGGCCAGATGCTGTAGCGCGACGGCGCGGTCAGACAAAATTTGTAACTCTGCCGAGGTGTAACGCAGTTCATCCGCCATCTCGGGGGCGGAAAGCCCCAACTCTTTTGAGACCACATGCAGCACCCGGCCAATGGGCAGCCCGGCTTCAGCGCAGACCACCATCAAGTCCAGCGCATCGGGTACGGAACGGGCCAGTTTTTCACCGCGGCTGGCGGCACGCCATTTCAACCACCATTCCGGCAGTAAGCTGCCGATGAAATAGCCCATCAGCCCGGCGGCTAACCCCGTGAGCCCCAACCGGTCTGCCGGGGGCAGCATGCCAACCACCAGCACCAGTGCGCTGAACACCCCGCAGGCGAGTTTCCCGGCAACGAGCCAGCCCACGGCCTCTGTCCGGCGAAAGCCGGCGAAATCCAGCATCCGGCGCAGTTTTTTGCGGTCACGTTCCGCGCCCGCCATACGCAGCCCCTGCTCCGCCAGAGGTTGCAACAGTTTTTCCAGCGCTGGCGACAGCTCGCGCCCCTGCCCGCGCAGAATGGCGTTTTCGGTTTTCTCAACGGCGTTTTGCGCGGACTGGGGTAAATGCGGAGCCAGCCGCTCAGATAATTGACGCGCGCGCCGCTGTTTTCCCTGACGCCAGGCTAACCCGACGCCAAGCGCGATGAGCAATAGCGCGATGAGCAGTAATGGGTCATCTCGTAACATCATTCCCCCTCGTTACCCTATCCGCCGGACCATCATAAAGGTCACCAGCATGCCCAATCCCACGCTGCATACGGCGTAGATGAGCACCGTCGTCCCCACCGGATCGGAAAACAGGAACGCGAAATCCTCCGGCGATTTGAAATACATATAGGCCAGGCAGCAGGGAAACAGCGCCGCGACGATTTTGGCCGATGCCCGCGACTCTGAGGTTTTCGATAAAACTTTCAGGGCCAGTTCACGGCGTTCGCGTAATGTTTTCGCCAGGCGCTCCAGGGTATCCCCCACCCGTCCTCCGGCCTCCTGGTTGATGATCAGAATCACCACAAAGAAGCGATATTCCGCCATGGGAACGCGCCCGGCAGAGGCCTGAATCACCTGTCGCAGCGGTATCCCCAGCTTGAGCCAGTGGTCAATGGCCCGAAACTCGTGCGCCAGAGGGCCGTTCAGGTGTTCAGCCACCAGCGCGAACGTGTTCGGCACAGGAACACCGGCGCGCGCCGCGCGCACAATGGCATCAATGGCATCCGGCAGACTTTCACGCAGAGCGCGGAGATGCTTTTGCAACGCCGAACGGAATAACACGCCGCCGATTACCACGGCGAACAACACCGCGATACTCATCCCGAAGGCCAGCGGCGACGGCGTGCGCTGACCAATCGCCATCCCGATGGCGAAACTGATGGCGAGTAGAATCACCAGCCGCTGGCGTAATGTCTTACGCCAGCCGATAAATGCCAGTTGATCCCACAGAATCGCCAGCCTGGTGCCTAACCAGGGGATCTGACGAAACGGCGTTGCGGCGGTCTCTTTCAGGATCGAATCCGTCGATTGCGCGACAGCCTCTGCCTCGCTTTGATCCAGAATGAGTTGCAGGCGTCGTTCACGTTGCTGACGCAACTGGCGTTGGCGTTTCCAGTAGTGCGCCGCCAGACACACCAGCAGAACGCTTAAAAACACCAGAATAGTCAGAAAGTTAAGCAGCTTCGGGTTCATCAGGGCATCCCTCTATCAGGCATCGAACAAATGTGCCTTGTCGCTAAAAAACTGAGGACGCTGTACGTGCTGGATGTAGTCGCCAGTCAACTTGCCGGAAGCATCAACGCCGCGGACCTGAAAGGTAAAGAGATCCTGCATCTGAATAATTTCATCCTCCATGCCGCACAGTTCGCTAATCGACACCACCCGCCGTACACCGTCCCTCATGCGCTCTATCTGCACGATCAGATGTACCGCGCTGGCGATCTGGCGGCGGATCGCCATCAGCGGCAATTGCATATTGGCCATCATCACCATGTTTTCCAGACGTTGAATGGCGTCACGGGTGGTGTTGGCGTGCACCGTACATAACGACCCGTCATGGCCCGTATTCATCGCCTGCAGCATGTCAAAACACTCGCCGCCGCGTACCTCGCCGAGGATGATACGGTCAGGACGCATACGTAACGCGTTACGCATCAGATCCCGTTGATCCACTTTCCCCGTGCCTTCCGCGCTGACCGGACGGGTCTCCAGGCGGACGACATGCTCCTGCTGCAATTGCAGTTCAGCGGCATCTTCAATGGTGATAATGCGATCGGTAATGCCGATTTTTTGCGAAAGGGCATTGAGAAGAGTGGTTTTCCCCGCGCCAGTCCCCCCGGAGACAATGACGTTGACCCGCGCCTGCATCGCTTTATTGAGTAGCGACGCCATCGCGTGGGACATGCAGTGCGCATCGGCCAGCGCTTCCAGCGACAAATTGCGGCGCATAAACTTACGAATAGAAATGGTGGTGCCGTCAATCGCCAGCGGATAGGTAATGACGTTCACACGGCTCCCGTCCGGCAGGCGGGCATCGACCATCGGACTGGCTTCATCAATACGCCGTCCCACGGCCGCCGCAATACGCTGAGCGGTATTAAACACATGTTCTTCGTCGATAAAGGTGACTGACGATAGCTCCAGCTTGCCGAAGCGTTCGACAAACACCTGGTTGGCGCCATTGACCAGAATATCGTTGACGGTGTCATCCGCTAACAGCGGCTGAATTGGCCCGATACCGGTCATTTCATCCAGCATCTCCGCGGCCAGCGTCTCTTCTTCCTGCCGTGATAACTGCAGACGTTGCTCGTCACAAATGTTACGTATCACCGACTGGATCTGCGCCAGCAGAGCGTCCCGCCCCATGACGGCCGCTTTGCCGGCATCGATCTGGTCATAAAGCTGAGCCCGGATGACCCGTCGTTGCGTATTGCGGCTGTCGGATTGTGGCGGGCGGCTGGCGGCAGCGACGGGACGCGCCTCCGCGGGTTTCTGTTCCGCGGCGATGGCGGCAGTCGCTTCTGTCATTGGTGAATGCGCTCGGATAGGCTCTTCCCGTCGCATCACCTGGTTTTTACGCCTCAGCATATTCGGTTTCCTCCTTCTGCCATGACGGGATACCCCGCCTCAGGCGCGCCGTAACAGGCTGGATAACCAGCGTTTTTTTACAGGTTCAGGACGCTGGCCGCAGGCCAAATCGGCGAGCTGACGCAGCCCTTGCAGCCAGGGGGGAGAGGACGCAATATCCAGGGCGCCCATCGCCAGGCTTTTCGCCAGTACGCCGCCAGCATGGGGCAAGGTGACATCAATGGCGCGGCCGACGATATGTTCAAATTCGTCACGCGGTAACGGCGGATGCGCGTGGAAATGACTCTGGTTATGAACCAGCAACAGGCGCTGCCCTTCACTTTCATCACCAATCTCATGCAGAATTCGGCGCACATTGCGGGCATCCTGCACGGTGAGTTCCGTGACCACGATGCGCAAATCAGCATAGGTCAGCACGTCGAGCGCCCCGGAGGGAAAAGCGCAAGGTAAATCCCATACCACCTGATTGAACATCCGGCACAGCGCGCCGCCGAGATTGAGAACCGCATCAACTTCCACGGCATCGGCGATATTCAGGGTCGGTTTTTGCGCCAGCACATGCAGGCGGGTATCAACGCGCAGCATGGCGCGCTGCAACAGACGAGTATCCAGTTCGTCGCTCGCCAGCACGGCGGCTAATCCCGCATCATCACTTTGCCCCAGCAGTAAAAGCTGATCCCCATGACGCCTGTCGAAATCCACTAAGGCGACGGGCAGATGGCGCTCCGCCGACAATAAACGGCTCAGACCCAGCGCAACGGTGCTGGCGCCAACGCCGCCGCTGGCCCCCGTTACCGCTACCGTCCGCCCGAGGCGAGCGTATTCCGGCCCCGCTTGTTGCCCGGCGCATTTCGCTAACGTGGCGGACAGCAGGTCCAGCGTATAGGGTTTAACCAGGTAGTCGCTGACTCCCAGTTGCAACAACGAACGGTATAACCCAATATCCTGAACCGCCCCCGTCGCAATGACCTGGCAGCCCGGACCGCATATTGCCAGCAAGGTTTCCAGCGCAGGCAACGGCCACGCTTCACCATCCAGATCCACCAGCAAAATTCGGGGAGGTAAGTTCAATTCGCACCAGGTTTTTGCTGCGGCAATGCCGCCCGGCTGTACCGGCGCATCCGGGTGTTTCAGGCGCGCCAGAGCATCCCTGAGCCCCCTTGCTTCAGAGTCGCTATGGACAAAGGCCGCGAATGCCGGCTGACGCTCGTCGCTGCCGGTGCCAGAGGAAACCATTACGTCACTCATCGTTTCTCCCGGATTAATCTTCGCTAAAGTCGATATTGAGGAGCTCTTTCACGTCATCACCTTGATAGCGCTCAATACTGTTAACCGCCGCCACGCCGTCAGCTTCCGCGAGGCTGCGCGCCTGAATCAGATCCCGGGGTTCCGCCACCATCATCGCCAGATTGTTCTGGTTGGCGCAGCCGAGGTAGCCGACGCTCTCGAACGGTTTCACCATCAGCATATTGGGATCGTTAATCGCACATCGACTGGTCTGTATCGCCAGAGCCCGGGAAGTCACCTGTAAGTCCCCCTGGCCGCTGACCATTGCCAGACGCCGTTGGACGTTCACCTTCTGCGGATCGGCCCCGGCATTTTTGAGCGCGATGGATAACCGCGCGGCTATCTGTTCGCCGCGTGGGGTATAAGGCGTTATCGTCAGCGACTGTTTTGCTAACCGCCCCTGTTTGTTCAGCATCTCATTGAGGGCGTTGAGCGATGCGCTGCTCAGCCCGGAACCTCCCGGCGCCGCGTTTAAATTGACCGCCTGCGCGCTGGGTTTAACGGTGACGGGGGTCAGTTCCGGCTGGTCAAAGCGCTGCATACGTATGTCATTGATTGAACGGTCGCTGCAGGCCGCAAGCGCCATTGTCAGAAGACTGATTGCCAGCGTTTTCATTACGTTATGAGTGATAACCATTGTGTCATCCAACTTAATCAATAGAGGTAGCCCACGGCGCCGTAGCTCGGCGTAACCGCATCCAGCGTTTTCACACCCTGCCCTGGCGTCTGTAACTGACCCGCGTTAACCGGTTCCACAACGTAAGCCGTGGCGATAATCACCAGTTCAGTTTCTTCATGACTTGTTGCTTCGTTTTCAAACAGGCGCCCCATCACCGGAATACTGCTCAACCCCGGAACGCCGGTTACCGTCTGGCTATTCGCGCTACGTAGCATGCCCGCCAGCGCAAAGCTCTGACCGCTCGCCAGCTCTACGGTGGTATCCGTCCGTCGCACCGTCAGGGCCGGGATAACGGAACCGCTTTCAAGTGTCACCTGCCCAACGGAGGTCAGTTCGCTGACTTCAGGCGCAATGTGTAAACTGATGCGATTGGCGGAGAGCAGCGTTGGCGTCATACGAAGAATGACCCCGTAGGACTTATACTCAATACTTACATTATTGTTAGTAATCAGTACGATAGGCACTTCCCCTCCGGCGGCGAATGCGGCGGTCTCACCGGACATGGCGGTTAGATTAGGTTCGGCCAGTACCGTCGCCATATTCTGTTCATTCATTGCCGAGAGCAGGCTGCTCAGCGAACCATCCGAGCCGCTACGGTTAAACCCAAGAAAACTACTGCCATCCGCGCCGGTAAACGTCCGCGTGCTGGAATCAAAGAAGCTGGTCAGTGTGCCGGAGCCAAAGCCGAGGGTAGAGCCGCTGCCGTGATTCAAAGACGCATTCCAGTTAAATCCCAGCTCGTGGGTCAACTTACGCGATACTTCAACCACCCGAACCCGGATATTAATTTGCGAAGGCGTTCTTATTTTCAGTTGGTTAACAACATCGGCGGAGGTTTCGCTACTTCCCGCCGCGCCATTTCCGCCGCCCTGACCTCCCCCTGCGCCGCCGCGGCTGATCGATGCCTTGATATACGTCTGTACGCTATCAATGACGCGTTTCGCGTCCTGCGGCGTATCCACGCTTCCCCGCACGATCACGCCGCTGGGAATACCGGCCTCCAGCTGGATGTCCGCGGTCGGGAATTCACGTTTTAGCCTTGCGCTCAACGCGTTCAGATCATGTTCGACGCTTACGCCAATGGCGGTGATCACTTCCCCGTATTGATCCATGGCATACAGCGTGGTGGTGCCCACCGATTTGGCATACACAAACAGGTTTCCGGGGGACGGTAACTCAAAACTGGCGATTTCCGGGTCCGCCACCAGTACGCTATCCGGCAGCGCGTCGAGTTGCAGCATGCGTCCCTGATGGACGGTGAGATGCACCACACTGGAGATCGGCACTTCTTGCAGATTTTTCGACGAAACAGGTATTACCCACCCTGCCAGCAGGCAGACGCCAGCCAGCAGCCAGCAGCGGCCCGCTGTCCAAACGTCACGTCTGAAAGCAAAATACATTTTCATTTACTGACTTCCATATTGGGATTTATGTATCTGCACAACGTCAGGCTTTCTCTGGCGTCGACAGGTTTATCGTGACGGGAATGTTCGGGTTTCTTTCTTGTCGCCCCGGAACAGTTTCACCTGATGGCCGTTACCATTTCCGTTATAAATCTGGGTACTGTCGGATAAGGTGGTGACCCGCGGAGGGGCGGCCTGCGTCGGTATGGCGTCATCTTCCGTACTGCGCAGGGCTAAGTGCAGCATCCCCACCTCTTTCGCCACTGCGAGGATTTCCGCCTGTTCCGGTGTCACCTCGACGGTCACGGTCTGGTAACTTACGCTCCGGCTTCTGCTGGTTTTGCTGGTATTACGCGATGCTGCCGGCTGCGCATTTTCAACATCCTGACGAGGGCGAACATCGGTATCCGTCTGGTTATTCAGCGCCAGGACGCGCAGGTCACGAACGATAGTCTGGGAGGCAAGTTGCGGGATCCCCGATGCGTTGTTGTCTGAGGATGCGAAGTCGATCAGATCGTCTTTGCGAAGACTAAGAATGATATCGACTTTGTCACCTGCGGCGACCAGGCCGGAATTACTGGCTACCGCGTTGGTGGGGATAGAAATCGCGCGCATACCTTTGTGTAATACCGCGGCAATAAAGCCCGGTTCATTAGGGCGTACCAGAATATTGCTATTCAGGGGCGTCCCCGCGGCAATTTTTTCACGCAAGGTGGCGCCAAACAGAAGGACTTCACTATCTTTACCACGAATAAAATTAAACGTCCGGGAGACAGGCAGATCTGTCTCCTGCCAGCGTAGCGCGGAAGTATCGATAAAATCGCCGGGATTCAGGTCTCTGTTTGCCACCAGTACAACATTTTTAGGTTCAGGGATCTGAACCTGTTGCGGTACCGGTTTTATCTCCGATAATTGACTACGCACCAGCAGAGCAACAATTGCGGCAAAGATACATGCCCCGGACAATAATAATGTCGAGTTTCTTTTTATTCTCATTTTTATTTAATTCTAATGTTCCCGATAAACATCGCCGGGGAGTTATAGTTTAGATATATGGCCAAATCAGAATATAGGCTGCCCCGGAAGCTATCGCGATCCCATAGGGTATTCCCTGAGAAAGCTCAGGGGCTAATACTGGCGGCATGGCGAGTTGTGTCTTTAATTTTTCATTAATAAAACCAATACCTGAAGACAATATGACAGGAAACATATTTAGCAGAGGTAAAGTTAACGCCAAAATACCGCCAACCAGTGCTGTCACCATGACAAAAACGGTTTGCTGACCGTAACCCACCCAAAGGCACAATACGCCCATCAATTTGACGTCTCCGGCCCCCAGTCTTCCCGTGAGGAATAATAAAAAACCCACGATAAAAACCAACCCGGAGCCTGGCAAATCACGCAGCATCATCATCATCGGCACACCGGCGATGCTGACTTGCCAGATACGGGTTCCCACCCAGCCAAGCAGTATTAACACGACTGCGCGGTTAGGGATACGTCGTTCAAGTAAATCGCTAAATGAACACCATAACAGACAACCAGAAAGAAACAGTATTTGTGCGCCGTGTCCCAGATCAGTCATGTCTAGCCGGAGGTTGAGCCAGAAGTGCCCGATCCCGTAATCTGATCGGCAATCTCTCTGAATTTCTCATTCAATGCTCTGACGAAAACCCCGTCATCGCCAAAAATTGCGCCAATAGCCGCCGCCATCGCTGCCGCCAGGATGCCGTACTCAATGGCAGTCACCCCGCTTTCATCGCGAAAAAAAGCCTTCAACTTTGCGTTGCAGTTTTTCATTTTTTTCCCTTACTAATAATGGTTATTTAGAACGGGCAATCGGATACCTGACATCATAATGAGAGTTATTATCATTAACAGCAAGAAGATTTATATTAACTTTTTTTAATCTTGAAGGCGGGCGCAATTGCCTGTAAAAACAGGCTTTGTCAGAGCGATTATCGTATGTGCCGAATGTGTCTGCCTGCACTGAGGCGTTATGTTCATCGCAGCGACAATGCAGACATTGTTGATAAAAAATCATTATTAATCAGATCATTAGATATCAGCAATCTGGCTATGGCAATCCATATAATTATTATAGTACTTCGGGTAACACGCGGTATGTCAATCAACAGGAGACAGAGCAACTAAACATATCCAGCATGTAATTGGTCAGTAGATTTGTTGAGTCTGAATAATCCTTTCGCTTATTCAGAAAGCCAATATCGTCGAGAGGGATATGGATACAGGTATTCAACTCAGCAAAGAAGCTATTTTCAAGCCACGGCGTGATAATACTTCGTGGTAGCAGCGCGAGCAGTTTTGCCTGTTTCATAATAGACATGATAATAATCATTTCCCTTGAAATAATATGGAATCGTCTAACCTGCGGCCACTGCAGACGAGTCATCATTTCTTCAAAATGCTGACGCGCGAGCGTCCCGACCAGAGCCATCAACCAAGTCGCCGATTGCAATGCATCCAATTTAGCCATGCTGTCACCAGCCAGAAAATGTCCCTGCGAACATACCACGATTAACTTATCATTCACGCAGGGCGTAAAATCCCACCCCTCTGGGATCACCAGTGGCTTACGGCAACAGACAAGATCGTATTCATTGCGTATTTTGATCTTTCACATGTTGGATTAGCGCAGTCTGCTATCGGTAAAGATCCCGACTTGACACCAGTACAGACTGGAGTATGCTGCACGGCGTTTATCTGGAACTATACCGTCACGCAACTTCTGACGGTTTGGTTGAGCCGAAGGCCTGGATCAGGCGTGGTCGGCAAACATGCATTGACCCAGTTGCAGGGAAAGCCAGGAACAGAATTTACGGAAACCGATCCTGTCGGATCTTATACCTATTCAACGCCTGATGCCGCGACAAGACTTGCCGCTGTAGTCAGACTATCCTGTGGCGGTTTTCAGCATTTTACCTGGCTATTATTGTCTACAGGCGCTGCGTGGAATATGCCGTATCCGACATCGGCTATGGCCATCGCGCGGCCGCTACGGATAACATAATATGGCTGGGAGATCTGCGCGATTTTCTGAATTGACTATGAATATTTCAGGCAGAGCTGCTATCACTATTATCCCCATATGCCGGGAAAGTCATAGAATAATGAACAGGCCATTCTATTCTCTGGTATTTTTATCTTCTGGCATCAGAGTATTTTCTTAGGTATTCTAAGCCAGTAAATGACAAAAACCGGTCTTCTAATAATTCCTTGCGTCCACTATTCAGGACAAAAAAACTGTCACACGGCAAGAGAGATATATCTGCAGGGAACAAATTTCATCAGCCAAAGGCATCCCTCCGGCGAAGCCCATTGGATATCTCTCATTGTTGGGAACAGCATAAATAGTTTTTTCTAAAACATATTTTTGAATTTACTCATTTAGAACCGTTCTCACCAGACGTTATTGTTGCAGGCAGTTTGAACACGGACAGCGCGGAAAAACCGGAGCGTACACTAAGTACGTGAGGATTTTGAGCGCGGCCCTGATTCAAAATGACAAATAAAATAGCTCTAATGGGACAGACTCTTAAACAATTCTAATAAACATTCAACCATCCGTTTTTTCGGCGATATATTTTTCTATTAGGAGTGGCGCTGAGAAAAAGTTGCCAATGAATTTATTATGATTGTTAATATTAATAGCTTTTCACTATACATTTAATTAAATAGTTTTATTTTATTTTTTTGGATTAATGTCATATCACTTTGGGCATTAGCACAAAACTAAAAATAACGATTAAGCTAATTTCCCATAATCTTATTTTTAATGGCGCACTACACTGAGTAAATAAAATTAACGAGTGAGCGCATGTAACTTTTCTTTATGATGTAAACGGGGGGTGTCAGACGTTGTAGTTGTAATGAAGCAGATATGTTAAACATACCAGATTCGGCCGCTTGATTTATAGAGTATCCGCGTCAGTTCTGCGAAAAAAATTACAGTACCCTAATAAATATTCAATTAACCAACGACGAAATTAAAGATGAATAATGAAAAACGTACCAATGTCCGGTTTTATGTCATCTTGATGGTGCTTATTACCGGTATAATTTTATTTGCTGACAGAAACCTTTTGCCAACAATTGCCAAACCATTAATGCATGCTCTGGATATCTCCCCGGCGACACTGGGTTGGATTTTTAGTTGTTTCGCTATCGTCTACGTTGCCTGTCAGATTCCCGGTGGCTGGCTGCTTGACAGGTTTGGCTCACGTAAAATAGTTACCCTGTCCTTTGTCGGGATGGCTATCGTGAATATCCTACAAGGGTTTGTCACGTTCTATTCCGGAGTGTGGGTGCTGATTTCTTTCTGTATCCTGCGCGGAGTCATTGGGTTTCTGGAAACGCCGGGGGTGCCTGCTTTTATAAGGGTGATCACCACATGGTGCCCGCTGAAAGAGAAAGGCTTAGCAGGAAGTCTGGCCGGGGCGGCACAGTATATGGCGGTATTCGTGTTTGTGCCGTTTTTCGCGTGGTTCGCCAGCGCATATAACTTCCAGAAATTGTTCTTTGTTATTGGCATACTTGAGTTGCTGATTGCCTGGCTTTTTTACAAATCTACCCCCGCTCCGGCACATCATCCGAAAGTGAATCAGGCGGAGCTTGATTATATCCGTGAAGGCGGTGGCCTGCCGGATATGGATATTAAGAAGAAAGAAAAGAAAGCTCAGAAGGTTGTTGAGTGGACTGACATCAAAGCCTTCATCACCAACAGGCAGACTATTGGCATTTTCATCAGCCAGTATTGCTTTAACTGTCTGGCGTTATTCTTCCTCTCCTGGTTCCCTATGTATTTGATGACGGAACGGGGAATTGATATTAAAGCTACCGGTATTCTGGTTGCGATCCCGGCTTTCGGAGCATTTGTTGGCGGTCTTTCCAGCGGCGCGCTCTCCGATTTCCTAATGAGGAAAACATCTTCCCTCACCATTTCCAGAAAAACGCCTATCTATATCGGTATGCTCTGTTCATTCTCTATGTTTTTCTGTAACTACGTTGATTCTATCTATTTAGTGGTAGCACTGATGACGCTCGCGTATTTTGGCAAAGGTTGTTCAACGCTGGGTTGGGTAATTCTTACCGATGTTGCGCCGAAGAAAATCATCAGCACCGCTGGCGGTATTTTCAATGCGTTCAGCAATATCTCAACGATCGTAACGCCAATTGTGATTGGCTACATAGTAAATTACACAGGAAGTTTTACCTGGGCGCTTATATTTGTATCAGCACATGCCCTCCTCGCTTTACTTAGCTACCTGGTTATTGTCTGGCCAATTAAACGTATTGAGGTAGATCCGAACGAGGAAATCTCGGTATCGGCCTCTGAACCAGTGAAAGAATAAGCCGCGGCATCGGTGTTTATCTATCAACCGGTGCTAAAATTTTTATACTGTCGATCGTGATAACGATATGCAGGGGAGAACAAACTATGACGGCCAAAAGTGACTATGCAGCATACCTGCAACGTAAAGAGAGAAAGAAAGCTGAATTGATGGGGAAATACTGGGTTAACCAGGAAAGCCGCTATATATCTCCCTTTCAGATTTATGGGAATTTGTATTATGTCGGTGACAGCTGGGTTTGCGCACATATTGTGGATACCGGAGACGGGCTCATTTTATTTGATGCAGGCAATACTGGTGCGACTGCAATGCTGATTCATGCGATCTGGGCCGCGGGATTTAATCCTTCCGATGTCCGCTGGCTGATACTATCGCATGGTCATGTAGAGCATATTGGTGCGGCTAATTTTTTCAAAAGGATGTTTGATACTAAAATCTATCCGGGAGCGCCAGATGCTGAAATGTTCAGAACTAAGCCCGAGTTCGTCTTTATTCAAGACTGTGCCAGTATCGAAGATGAATTATGCCTGATTGATGTTGAAATCAATGATGGAGATGTGCTCCAGTTCGGTCATATTACCGTAAAATTTGTGCTCGTTCCGGGGCATACTGAGGGATGTATCGCCTGCTTTTTTGATGTGACTGATGGCGATCATACCAGGCGAGTAGGCTATTACGGTGGGTTTGGTTTCAATACATTACAGAAAGAATTTCTTGAAGAGTATGGCGACCCACAGCTGACTCTGCGTCAGCAGTACCTTCATTCACTTGAAAAAGTGCGCAATGAACCCGTTGATATTTTTATGGCAAATCACACTGTTAATATTGATCTGTTAGCCAAACGTCAGCAAATGCTTGCTGATCCAGGCGTAAATCCTTTTATAGATAAAAAGGCATGGTCATTATATCTGGATAAAAAACGTGATGATTTACTTAAAATGATGGAAGATTGATATTTACCGTACTAAGAGCGTTATTCGTAACCAGAGGTATTTACTGATGAAATATTTTATTGAACCCGGCAGAACCCGCAAAAGCATCAACTTTATTGATAATATTATTTATTCCCATTCCCATGTTCTAAATGGTAATCCTCTGGAACTGAAGTTGTCGATTATGTCACAGAACGGTAATAGTGAAATGAAAGCGGCCTCAGGAAGCGAATATCAAGAAGAAAAAAATCAGCTCGTCAGGCTATCCTCTGGATTCCCGGAGGTGGATTTCGCGGCGTCGATAAAAATATGATGGTGGCGGAAGTTCAGTATCTGGTCGAGGCTGGTTACATCGTTGCATCAATGTATTATCGTGGCAGTCATCAGGCACATTATCCCGAGCAATTAAAAGATGTTAAAACCGTGCTGCGTTTCTTACGTGCCCATGCCGGGGAATATGATATTGATCCGCAATATATAGGTGTAATGGGGCGTTCTGCGGGGGGACATTTAAGTTTAATGGCGGCAATGAATACCGAAAGTTACGATACCGACGAATGGGCGGGATTTTCATCAAAAGTACAGGCAGCTTACGATCTCTTCGGGCCGGCAGATATTGTAACCCTGATGGAAAACGATGAAATTCAGATGCGTAATCCAGGCCACCGCTGGAAAAAAATTGAGGATACTCATGCTGGTGCATTACTGGGAGGCGACCCCGCGATAATGAAAGAACGTGCAAAGGAGGCCTGTGTAAAATATTTCATTAATCATGAGATGGCCCCGGTATTGATTATGCATGGTGATAACGATCCTCTGGTACCACTAACGATTAGTGAAGATATCTATAATGACATTTGTCGCGCTGGGTTAGAATATCGCGTAGATTTCTATGTCGTCAAAAATGGAGGACACGGTACGCCAGAGTTTTTTCAACCGGAAACACAACAAATTTCACTGGGATTTTTTAATCGACAGTTACGTGCAAAATAAAATAATCATTTAATAACAGAGATGCTGCTTCCATTATTAGCTTAGCTAGCATTCGTATGATTTTATATTTCCATATAAAAATAACGCGCAGACAATCATCTTTAATATTCTTCACTAGCTTATCTCTCCAGGCAAGCGGATAAATAGTTTATAAACAAAAAAATCATCAGTTAAAAACATCGATATGAAATAAAATTTCAATTATTAACAACACAATACAGATTATAACTTAGCACGATTTGAACTTTAAAAAAGTCATAAACTATTTAATCATGGAAGATTATGGTATCTACAATACTTACTCGAGTTTGCTTATGAAACAGATTTGTTCTACAGATTTTACACATTTTAAGCATGTGCGTTTTGTACTCACAGACCTCGATGACACGCTAACCTATAGAGGACGGCTGTCAGCTGAAACCTATACGGCGCTGGAAAGGTTGCAAAAAGCGGGGGTTAAAGTGATACCAGTCACAGCCGCGCCCGCAGGCTGGTGCGATCAGATGGCGCGGATGTGGCCAGTTGATGGCGTCATTGGTGAAAATGGCGGCATATTTTTCAGAAGAAAAAATGACGGCCACGGAATCGAACACTTTTTTTGGCATGATAAAGAGAAACATTCTGAGGTTGCTGAACGCCTGAAGCTGATTGGGGAACAGATAAAAAGGGAAATTGTTGCCGCCCGCTTTGCCGACGATCAACCGTTCAGAATGACCTCAATTGCCTTTTCTAAACCGCAAGAAGATCGGCTTTGTTCATTAATACTTGACGCATTAGTACAAGCAGGTGCGGCAACCACTGTAAATAATCTCTGGATTCTTGGCTGGCTTGGGAAATATGACAAGTTATCTATGGCCCGGCGAATACTCAGGGATTTTTACGCGCTTGACATAGATTTCGATCGCTCCGCCATACTGTATAGCGGCGACTCGACGAATGACGCGCCGATGTTTTCATTCTTTGAACATACGGTTGGAGTGAGCACAGTAACAGACTACCTGGATCAAATCCCGCAACCTCCGCAGTGGATTACCTGTGGGCCAGGTGGCGCTGGTTTTGTAGAAATTGCAGATGCGATAATCGCTTCCAGATAATAAGGGGATATTAACTGGTTAAGTAAACTTTAAGTTAACCCCATCCAGCTATATCGGTAATCCTCACGAGCCAGCAGGTCAACTAACGGTTTACCCTTAAAGCGCTGCTTGCGGTTCTTCGGTAACTGCTGGAGAACATAACGAACCCTGAGCACATCAATCAGCGCGGGTTACCCTTTTGGCGTCAGCATTGAGACCCAGATAGTCGAATATTTCGATTAACTCAGCGTGAGATGATTGGTTTTCCCCTAAGGTGGTTGGCTTCTAGTATGGAGCGTTTTCCGCTTCGTACTGCTCAAAGAGGCTAGCGCAGCTAATGCTGCCTGGTCACTACAGGGTTACAGTGAATAAAACTATCAGGAGGCTTAAAGCTGCATCCCTTAGGATTCAGTAAACAGGAATACTTTAAGAAGATGTCTGGAGCGGGCGAAGGGAATCGAACCCTCGTATAGAGCTTGGGAAGCTCTCGTTCTACCATTGAACTACGCCCGCGAGGAAGTGCGTGGGCCATTATAGACCTTACACATCGGCTGACAAGCCTGAACTGCGCTAACTGCCGATAAAATAACCTGTTAGCACTTAGGTTTACTGCCCTGCGGTGGTAAATAACGCAGTGGGTCGATCGCCGTCGCTCGGTAGCGAATCTGGAAATGCAGACGCACGGAGTCCGCATCCGTGCTGCCCATTGTGGCGATCTGCTGGCCAATCTTCACGTTCTGCCCGTTATTCACCATCATCTTATCGTTATGCGCATAGGCGCTGATATAGTCCTCGCCATGTTTAATCATAATCAGATTACCGTAGCCGCGCAGTTGATTACCCACGTATACCACTTTGCCCGCGCCTGCGGCGTAGATCGGCTGGCCGCGCCGGCCAGCAATATCAATACCTTTATTACCGCCATCGCGGGTGGAATACGGCAACACAACTTTACCGCTGGTTGGCCAGCGCCAGCAGCGTTGTCCCACCGGCGGCCAGGATGATTGCGGAACCTGTGAGGAAGGCGTCACGGTAGCGGTGCGGCTGGTTGACGGCTTCTTAGTGGATGAATGTCCTTTCGTCGTGGCCCCTGAACGACTGTTCAGCTTCAGCTTCTGTCCGACTTCAATGATATAGGGAGGCGAAATATTGTTAAGTCGGGCGAGATCCCTGACGCTGGTGCCCGTAGCACGTGAAATCGCATACAGCGTATCGCCACGCTTCACGGTATATATGGAGCCGGAACCAGATGAACTGGAACACCCCGCAACGATCAGGCTGCTCATCAATATTATCGTGATATAAAAGCGTTTACCCATCAGGCATCCTGCACTCAACACAAACCGCCACCTCAACAATCAGAACAATCATCATACCAGTCAGCCGGAGGATACCCAATCGCGACACCGCCACCGGAAGTATTAAAGTGATGATATCCATCCGCGCGAGGACATTTGCCGATACCGGCCAGAGTTTATCGCCTAATGCACTGTGTATCATAATGATTTAATTAGGCTCATAATGATATACCGCATTCGGCCCGCTTTTCTCCCCTGCCCCGTCATATGCGCCACATTTTTTAACGTCATCACACTTCCATGTTACCTCGCCCGAGATTTCCGCTTCTGGCGTAATTCTTGCCTGTTTCAGGTATTGGCATACATGCCAAATCTTCATTTCAGAGGGGACGATTATGGAATCGCGAGAAGCGACCGCAACCGGTGAATCATGCATGCGTGTGGATGCCATTGCCAAAGTGACCGGGCGTGCCAGATACACCGACGATTACGTTATGGCAGGGATGTGTTATGCCAAATATGTCCGCAGCCCTATTGCTCACGGTTATGCCAATAACATTGATTGCAGCGAGGCCAAAAAGCTGCCAGGCGTACTGGCGGTGTTTACCTGGGAAGACGTGCCAGATATTGCGTTTGCCACTGCCGGGCATGCCTGGACGCTGGACGAAGGTAAACGCGATATTGCCGACCGCTACCTGTTAACCCGTCACGTCCGTCATCATGGCGACGCGGTGGCGATTGTCGTGGCACGAGATGAGCTTACCGCCGAGAAAGCGGCCCTGTTGGTCAACGTCGACTGGCAGCCACTGCCCGTAATAACGACGCCGGAGGCCGCGCTGGCGCCGGGTGCGGTCAAAATCCATCCGGAGGGCAATCTGCTCAAACAGAGCGAAATGAATGCAGGCAACGTTACCCAGGCGATAGAAACCGCAGACCTGCAGATTCAGGGGCATTATCAAACCCCGGTTATCCAGCATTGCCATATGGAAAGCGTCACCTCCTTTGCCTGGATGGAAGAGGATTCCCGCATCTCCATCATCACCAGCACGCAGATCCCGCATATCGTGCGCCGGGTTGTCGGTCAGGCGCTCGGTATTCCGTGGTCGCATGTGCGGATCATCAAACCGTATGTCGGCGGCGGTTTCGGCAATAAGCAGGACGTGCTGGAAGAGCCGATGGCGGCATTTCTGACCAGCAAACTTGGCGGTATTCCGGTGAAAGTATCGCTGAGTCGCGAAGAGTGCTTTCTTGCTTCCCGTACCCGCCACGCTTTTACTATCAATGGCCGAATGGGTATCAATCGCGACGGCACTTTACAAGGCTATAGTCTCGATGTTCTGTCAAATACTGGCGCTTACAGCTCGCATGGTCACTCCATCGCCTCAGCCGGCGGCAATAAAGTGGCATATCTCTATCCGCGTAGCGCTTACAGATACCGTTCAACAACCTGCTACACCAACCTTCCCACAGCAGGCGCCATGCGCGGTTACGGCGCTCCGCAGGTGGTCTTCGCGCTAGAAGCAATGATCGATGATGCCGCTACCGCGCTGGAGCTCGATCCGGTGGACGTCCGCTTATGTAACGCCGCCCGCGAAGGTGACGCTAACCCGCTCACCGGGAAAATTATCTACAGCGCCGGGTTGCCAGAATGTCTGCAAAAAGGCCGCAAACTGTTTGACTGGGATAAACGCCGCGAGGCGTGTCGCCATCAGCAAGGCAATATCCGCCGGGGCGTCGGCGTCGCCTGCTTCAGCTATACCTCCAACACCTGGCCGGTAGGGGTCGAAATCGCCGGCGTTCGCCTGCTGATGAATCAGGACGGTACAATTAATGTGCAAAGCGGCGCCACCGAAATTGGTCAGGGCGCCGATACCGTATTTGCACAGATGGTAGCAGAGACGGTTGGTGTCGCAGTAAGCAACGTACACGTAATTTCAACCCAGGATACCGATGTCACACCATTCGATCCTGGCGCATTCGCTTCGCGGCAAAGCTATACTACCGCGCCCGCGCTGCGCAAAGCGGCACTGCTGTTAAAAGAGAAAATCCTTGCCCAGGCCTCGACTATGCTGCATCAGTCGGCCATAAACCTGACGCTGATCGACGGCAATATCGTCCTTATCGATCGCCCTGCAATCCCGTTGCTGTCGCTGAAAGAGCTGGCCATGGATGCGTTTTATCATCCTGAACGCGGCGGGCAGCTCTCAGCGGAAAGTTCCGTAAAAACCACCACCAATCCTCCGGCCTTCGGCTGCACTTTTGTCGATCTGAACGTTGATATCGCACTTTGCAAAGTCACCATCAACCGCATCCTCAACGTTCATGATTCCGGTCATATTCTGAACCCTCTGCTGGCGGAAGGTCAGGTGCATGGCGGAATGGGGATGGGTATTGGCTGGGCGCTGTTTGAAGAGATGATTATCGACGCTGACAGCGGCGTCATACGCAACCCCAATCTGCTGGATTACAAAATACCCACCATGCTCGATCTCCCGGAACTGGAGGGGGCTTTCGTCGAAACGCTGGAGCCGCAATCCGCCTATGGCCATAAATCACTTGGAGAGCCGCCAATCATTCCCGTTGCGGCCGCCATTCGCAATGCGGTCAAAATGGCGACGGGCGTGGCGATCGATACGCTGCCGCTGACGCCAAAACGGCTGTTCACCGCATTTCACGACGCGGGTTTGATTAAAGGATAAGACTATGTTTGATATCGCGACCTACCACCGCGCCACGGATATCGACGGGGCCATCACGCTGCTGACGAACAATCCGCAGGCCAAACTACTCGCGGGTGGTACAGATGTATTAATTCAGCTTCATCATCATAACGCCCGTTATCGCCATATTGTGGATATCAATGGATTAGCGGAACTACGCGGCATTACCCTCGCGGATCATGGAGGAATACGCATTGGTTCCGCCACCACCTTCTGCGAACTGATCAACACTCCCTTGATCCAGCACCATCTTCCAGCACTCAGCGCCGCTGCCGCGTCGATTGCCGGGCCGCAAATTCGCAACGTCGCCACCTATGGGGGCAATATTTGCAACGGCGCAACCAGCGCCGATTCGGCGACGCCTACGCTGATTTACGAAGCGACCCTCGAAATCCATTCTCCCGACGGGGTGCGTTTTATGCCCATCAACGGCTTTCACACTGGCCCAGGAAAGGTTTCTCTTGCACACAACGAACTGGTGGTGGCGTTTCATTTTCCTGCCCAGCCTGCCACCGATACCGGTAGCGCCCACTATAAATACGCGATGCGCGACGCCATGGATATTTCCACTATTGGCTGCGCCGCGCGCTGTACTCTGGAGGATGGCCATATTCGCGAGCTTCGGCTGGCTTTCGGGGTCGCCGCTCCGACGCCGATCCGCTGCCCCCACGCGGAACAGAGTGTGCAAAATGCCCCGTTAACCCAACAAACGCTGGAGACGGTTAGCGAAGCGGTTTTACATGATGTCGCACCGCGATCCTCGTGGCGTGCCAGCAAAGCATTTCGTCTACATCTTATCCAGACGATGACTCAAAAAGTGGTCAGCGAAGCCGCTATCAAGGCAGGAGGAGAATGGCAATGAATCACACCGACAGAATCACCCTCGCATGCCAGATCAACGGCATGGATTTTCAACTAAGCGTCCCTCCGGGCATGCCGCTCTCCGAACTGCTACGCGAACAAGGGCTGTTGAGCGTAAAGCACGGCTGCTGCGTCGGAGAGTGTGGTGCCTGTACCGTCCTGGTTGATGGTACCGCCATAGACAGCTGCCTGTATCTCGCCGTCTGGGCCGCGGGTAAAGAGATTCGCACGCTGGAGGGGGAATCACAGAACGGTCAACTATCGCACGTGCAGAGGGCTTATGCCGAATCAGGCGCCGTACAGTGCGGATTCTGCACGCCGGGGCTCATTATGGCCACCACGGCCATGCTTGCAAAACCCCGTAACCAGCCAATGACCATACTGGAGATACGTCGGGGGCTGGCGGGAAATCTGTGCCGTTGTACTGGCTATCAGATGATCCTCAACGCAGTACGTGCCTGCGAGACGCCGGAATAAACCGCATCTGACCGGCCTGAATTCAGGCCAGTCAGATATTCATTAATTCGTATTTTTTAATCTTGCGATAGAGCGTGGCGATGCCAATACCCAGTTCGTCCGCCGCCTGCTTTTTATTGTGATGCCGTGACAGCGCCTCGCGGATCATCTGTTTCTCCATCTCTTCAAGCGCGGTACCGCCAGCGTCCTCGGCCTGAGGAGGCAATATGTTAACGGGTTCGTCATCGCACCCTGGCATTTTATCATTGTGAAGCAAATTCGGCGGCAGCAGCGCGCTATCAATCACCTCACCAGAGGGCACGACGTTAACCAGATACTCCATCAAATTACTCAACTCCCGCAGATTGCCCGGCCAGCGATGACGCTTTAGCAAAGTCACCACATCCGGAGCGATGCCGGGATACACCAACCCAAGCCGACGGGTATGCAGATGCAGAAAGTAATGCACCAGCAGTTCAATATCATCCTGACGTTCACGCAGGGGCGGCAAGGTTAATGGAATCACGTTAAGCCTGTAGAAAAGATCTTCGCGAAATTTACCTTCTGCAATGAACTGCCCCAGATTTTGATTGGTAGCGGAAATAATTCGGATATCCACCTGCACCGGACTGCTGGCACCAAGGGGTAAAATTTCCCTCGCTTCAATCGCGCGCAACAATTTCGCCTGCAGCATCAGCGGCATATCGCCAATCTCATCGAGAAACAGCGTCCCGCTATTAGCGGCCTGAATCAGGCCGGTTTTACCGTTAGCAGACGCGCCGGTAAAAGCCCCTTTCACATAACCAAACAGTTCACTTTCCAGCAGTTGTTCTGGGATCGCAGCGCAGTTAATGGCGATAAAGGGTTTGTTTTTACGCTCGCTCAGCTTGTGGATCGCCCGGGCGACAACCTCTTTCCCGGTACCGCTTTCGCCAACGATCATCACGCTGGAAGGACTGGGAGCAATGCGGCTAATCAGTCGCTTAAGCTGACGCATCACCCGGCATTCACCGACCAGTTGCTCAATATGCGGTTCGTCGGTTGCCAGCGATACGGCGGTACTGGTATGCGACTGATGAAAGGCCATCAGGAATAATTGCCGCCCTTGAATATTATGTAACTGGCCGATAATCAGTTCATTTTTATCATCCCAGGAGACAATATGTTGCATATGCCCATGAGTGAAATTGCTTTCAAACGTTAGCGGCCTGAAGCGAACGGATTTTCCCGTCATGGTGTTATTCATAACCCCAAGAATTTTCAGGGCCGTTTGATTGGCGAACTGCACACGGCTGTCTTCATCGATGACCAGCACGCCTTGATCCATATTTTCGATCATGATCGAGAATATTTTACTGATCCCCTCGCCGCCACCTTGATCCTGAAGAAGTTTCGAAACAAAAATGGTTGATATATGCCGAACGTAATCGGAAAACTCCCGCAGATTATCGTTAATATGTTCCTGCTGTTCATGCGTGACGGCAAGCAAACTGATTACGCCAACACAACGATTCTGTAAAATAACCGGTGTTCCCAGAAATGCTTTCTCGCGACAATTATCTTTGCAGTCACATCCTTCGCAAAGAGGATCGTGACGAGAGTGCGTCACCACCTTTTCCTTTTGCGTTTCCAGAACATAACGTAATAACCTTGAATTGCTGCTCAATTGACGACCGAGGAATTTACCGTAGGTGCCTGTGCCCGCAACGCGGCACAGATTTTCATCGACGATCTCCACCTCCAGTTGCAATACACTGGCAAGCATTCTGGCAAAACGCTGAATAGTCGGTTGAATTTGCATCAAAACGGATTGCGTCGTTGCAAGCACCATAGACTCACCTTCCGGCATCACTTAAGTAGTTGATCATTTATAATATTGATGTTTATCAGGGGTTAATAATACTAACCCAGGAAAATATTGCTTTGATAAAAACAGGACTCTTTATCATTTTCCCATCCTCATTATGGAAGAGATGTCACATTTTCATATCAATATGAGAATCGACCCAACAATTTTATCAATATGGCTATCTACTCTGTTCTTCGATGCCTTATTTTCATTCTATTTCTCACCATAAAAAATGACGTTTAAAAAGCCAAACGTTTACGTCCGATAATCCGCAGAAAAAAGAGCGATGATGTGTGATCGCCGCCACAAATAACCGTTCTGAAATAATATCCCCGCAGCACTGGATTAATTCTGGCACAGTTATTGTTAGGTGATGGTATCGCTGTGATATCGCGCAGTCATAGCAATTAAGCCACCTTGCCGTTATTCCACTACCGGGACTTTACAATGAAAACTGTTAATGAGCTGATAAAGGATATCAATTCGCTGACTTCGCACCTTCACGAGAAGGATTTTTTATTAACGTGGGAACAGACAACGGATGAACTACAACAAGTCCTTGATGTTGCCGCCGCACTGAAGATGCTACGCGCCGAGAATATCGCGACCAAAGTCTTCAATAGTGGATTAGGGATTTCCGTTTTCCGCGATAATTCCACCCGAACCCGCTTCTCTTATGCCTCTGCTCTTAACCTGCTTGGCCTGGCCCAGCAAGATCTTGATGAAGGTAAATCGCAAATCGCCCACGGCGAAACGGTCCGCGAAACGGCCAATATGATCGCCTTCTGCGCCGACGCAATTGGTATCCGCGACGACATGTATCTTGGCGCGGGGAACGCCTATATGCGTGAAGTCGGCGCCGCGCTTGATGACGGTTATAAACAAGGTGTTTTGCCCCAGCGTCCGGCGTTAGTCAACCTGCAATGCGATATCGACCATCCGACCCAGGCAATGGCCGATCTGGCCTGGCTGCGCGAGCATTTTGGTTCGCTGCAGAATCTGAAAGGTAAGAAAATCGCCATGACCTGGGCTTATTCACCGAGCTACGGTAAACCGCTCTCTGTGCCCCAGGGCATTATCGGCCTGATGACCCGTTTCGGCATGGAGGTGACCCTGGCGCATCCGGAAGGCTATGACCTGATCCCCGATGTTATCGAAGTTGCCAAAAACAATGCCAATGCTTCCGGCGGCAGCTTCCGCCAGGTCACCAGCATGGAAGATGCATTCAAAGACGCAGACATCGTCTATCCGAAGTCATGGGCGCCCTATAAAGTTATGGAAGAACGGACCAAACTCCTGCGCGCCAACGATCACGCGGCCCTGAAAGCCCTGGAAAGGAAGTGTCTGGAGCAGAATGCGAAGCATAAGGACTGGCACTGCACCGAAGAGATGATGCAGCTCACGCGCAACGGAAATGCGCTGTATATGCACTGCCTGCCGGCGGATATCAGCGGCGTCTCCTGTGAGGAAGGGGAAGTCACCGAAGGGGTATTCGAAAAATACCGTATCGCCACTTACAAGGAGGCCAGCTGGAAGCCATACATCATCGCCGCAATGATCCTCTCTCGCAAATACGCGAAGCCCGGCATCCTGCTGGAACAACTGCTGAAAGAAGCGCAACAGCGCATCAAATAACCCCCAGGCCGACCTTCCGGTCGGCCCTCCGTTTCCGGAGGCAACAAGGAGAAGGATAGAATATGTCCGTTTTCTCATTGAAAATTGATATCGCCGACAATCGCTTTTACAGCGGTAAAACGTCCGCGCTGTTCTCGCAACGGCAGGCGAAACAGGCTCGCCTGTTCCACCAAAAAATTACCGGTTATCGTCCGACGCCGCTCTGCGCACTGGACAGTCTCGCCAGCCTGTTTGGCGTAAAGAAAATTCTCGTTAAAGATGAATCGAAACGCTTTGGACTGAACGCCTTCAAGATGCTCGGCGGCGTTTATGCCACCGCCCGTCTGCTGTGTGAAAAATACCAGCTTGACATCAATACCCTTTCGTTCTCGCAGCTTAAAAACGCCATTGACGAGAAGATGACCTTCGCGACGACCACCGATGGCAACCACGGCCGGGGCATTGCGTGGGCTGCGCAACAACTAGGGCAAAACGCGGTGATTTATATGCCGAAAGGCTCTGCCCAGGAGCGGGTCGACGCCATTCTCAATCTTGGCGCGGAGTGCATCGTCACTGATATGAACTATGACGATACGGTCCGTCTGACCATTCAGCATGCGCAACAGAACGGTTGGGAAGTGGTACAGGATACCGCCTGGGAAGGCTACACCAAAATCCCCACCTGGATCATGCAGGGCTACGCCACGCTAGCCGATGAAGCCGTGGAGCAAATGCGTGAACTGGGCGTCGTTCCGACCCACGTACTGTTGCAGGCTGGCGTCGGCGCAATGGCAGGCGGCGTGCTGGGCTATCTGGTCGATGTCTATGGCCCGCAGAACCTGCGCAGCATTATCGTCGAACCGGACAAAGCCGACTGCATTTACCGCTCGGGCATTAAAGGCGACATCGTCAATGTCGACGGCGATATGGCGACCATCATGGCCGGTCTGGCCTGTGGCGAACCTAATCCGCTCGGCTGGGAAATTCTGCGCAACTGCGCCACACAGTTTATCTCCTGCCAGGACAGCGTCGCCGCGCTGGGTATGCGCGTACTGGGAAATCCCTATGGCGACGACCCGAGAGTCATCTCCGGTGAGTCAGGAGCCGTCGGGCTGGGCGTACTGGCCGCCATTCACTATCACCCGCAGCGTCAGGCCTTAATGGAAAAACTGGCGCTGAATAACGACGCCGTGGTGCTGCTTATCAGTACCGAAGGCGATACCGATATCAAGCACTACCGCGAAGTGGTCTGGGAAGGCAAACATCCCGTCGCACCGTAGTTCCCTTTATTGACAAAGGCTCCCAGAAGACGCGGGGGTTAAAACTGGAGATAAACAATGGCTAAGAACATTCCATTTAAACTGATTCTGGAAAAAGCAAACCACTACAAAGACGATATGACGCGCTTCCTGCGCGATATGATCGCCATTCCCAGCGAAAGCTGCGATGAAAAGCGCGTGGTTCATCGGATCAAACAAGAAATGGAAAAAGTCGGTTTCGATAAAGTCGAGATCGATCCGATGGGTAATATTTTGGGTTATATCGGTCACGGGCCGCGTCTGGTTGCAATGGACGCACATATTGATACCGTTGGGATCGGTAATATTAAAAACTGGAATTTTGATCCCTATGAAGGAATGGAAACCGATGAGCTGATCGGCGGACGCGGCACCTCCGATCAGGAAGGCGGCATGGCATCAATGGTTTACGCCGGAAAGATCATTAAGGATCTCGGTCTGGAAGATGACTACACGCTGCTGGTCACCGGTACGGTACAGGAAGAAGACTGCGACGGCCTGTGCTGGCAGTACATTATTGAGCAATCCGGTATTCGGCCGGAATTTGTCGTCAGTACCGAACCGACCGACTGCCGGGTGTATCGTGGGCACCGCGGGCGTATGGAAATCCGTATTGATGTCCAGGGCGTCAGTTGCCACGGTTCCGCACCGGAGCGCGGCGATAACGCGATCTTTAAAATGGGGCCGATCCTTAACGAATTGCAGGAGTTATCACAACGTCTGGCCTACGATCCGTTTCTCGGCAAAGGCACTCTGACCGTTTCCGAAATCTTCTTCACCTCGCCCAGCCGTTGCGCCGTAGCGGACAGTTGCGCCGTCTCTATTGACCGTCGTCTGACCTGGGGAGAAACCTGGGAAGGCGCGCTGGAAGAGATCCGCGCCCTGCCGGCAGTGAAGAAAGCCAATGCAGCCGTTTCTCTGTACCACTACGATCGCCCCTCCTGGACCGGCCTGGTCTACCCGACCGAATGCTACTTCCCGACCTGGAAAGTGGAAGAGGATCACTTCACCGTGAAAGCGCTGGTCAGCGCTTACGAAGGGCTGTTTGGCAAAACGCCGGTGGTCGATAAGTGGACCTTCTCCACAAACGGCGTCTCGATCATGGGCCGCCACGGCATCCCGGTAATCGGCTTCGGCCCGGGCAAAGAGCCGGAGGCCCACGCGCCAAATGAGAAAACCTGGAAATCGCATCTGGTTACCTGTGCCGCCATGTACGCCGCCATTCCGCTGAGCTGGCTGGCAACGGAATAATCATTAACCGCACCTCCGCTTAGAGCTTGTCTCCGCAGGCATCATTAGCGTGGCCAGTAGGATACCGACAGTGCGCAGAAACCGGAACGTACACGCTGTACGTGAGGATTATTCGCATCACTCGCCCCTTCGGTGCCACGCCTAAAGTGCCTTCAAAACGCAACGCGTTTTGTACGGGCACAGCCCATGACCAGAATGGCAAATGAAAACATCCTGCCGGGATGGGCTCTTCGCCGGAGGCGATTCTGGAGTCCGCTATGCGCGTGCTGATTAAAAACGGCATTGTCGTTAATGCCGATGCTCAGACAAGACAAGATTTGCTGATAGAGAACGGCATTGTTCGCCAACTGGACGACGATATTATTCCGCAGCTTCCCTGCGAGATTATCGACGCGACAGACTGCTACGTCATGCCCGGCGGCGTGGATGTACACACTCATTTTAACATTGACGCCGGTATTGCCCGCAGTTGTGATGATTTTTTTACCGGTACCCGCGCAGCAGCATGCGGCGGTACAACAACCATCATCGATCATATGGGATTTGGCCCGACGGGATGCCAGTTGCGCCATCAGCTGGGGGTTTATCACGGTTACGCCGCGCATAAAGCCGTCATCGACTATAGCTTTCACGGGGTCATTCAGCATATCAACCACGCCATTCTTGATGAAATTCCGATGATGGTTGAAGAGGGGATCAGTAGCTTTAAGCTGTATCTGACATATCAATACAAGCTTAACGATGATGATGTATTGCAGGCACTGCGCCGTCTGCATCTCTCTGGCGCGCTGACAACGGTCCATCCAGAAAATGATGCCGCCATCGCCTGCAAACGCGCCGAGTTTCTTGCCGCAGGACTCACTGCGCCGCGCTATCACGCCCTGAGTCGCCCCCTGGAGTGCGAAGCCGAAGCCATTGCCAGGATGATCAATCTTGCGCAGCTCGCCGGCAATGCACCTCTGTATATCGTCCATCTCTCCAACGGCTTAGGGCTGGATTATTTACGTCTGGCGAAATCCAGACACCAGCCGGTATGGGTAGAAACCTGTCCTCAGTATCTACTGCTGGACGAGCGTCGCTATAACACACCGGAAGGACTGAACTTCATTCTCAGCCCTCCGCTGCGCAATGTCCGCGAGCAGGACAAACTCTGGTGCGGTATCAGCGACGGCACGATTGATGTGGTCGCCACCGATCACTGCAATTTTTCAATGGCGCAGCGCCAACAGCTCTCCGGCGGCGATTTCAACCGCTGCCCAAATGGGCTGCCCGGCGTAGAAAACCGGCTGCTGCTGCTCTTTTCCAGCGCCGTGATAACTGAGCGCATTACGCCACAACGCTTTGTCAATATGACCAGCGCCCTACCCGCGAAACTGTTCGGCCTGTGGCCGCAGAAAGGGCGGCTGGCGCCAGGCTCCGATGGCGATGTGGTGATTATCGATCCGCATCAGACAACGGAAATTCGCCATGCCGAACAGCATGATAACGGCGACTACTCTCCCTGGGAGGGATTCCGCTGTACCGGGGCTATCGTCAGAACCCTTTCACGCGGCGAAACCCTGTTTTGTCAGGGGGAGTTTAACGCCAGAGCGGGCCGGGGTCGCTTCCTGAGACGCAAGCCGTTTAGCCATCGTAATCACACTGAATAAGTGAGGAAAAATGAGTAAGAAAATTGTTCTCGCGCTGGGCGGGAATGCGCTGGGCGAGGATCTGGCCGGGCAAATGCAGGCCGTTAAAATGACCTCTCAGGCGATCGTGGATTTAATCGCCCAGGGCCATCAACTGGTGGTCACGCACGGTAACGGTCCGCAGGTGGGGATGATCAACCTGGCCTTTGAAGCGGCGGCGAAAACCGCAGCCCATACGCCAATGCTGCCGATGTCAGTGTGTGTGGCATTAAGCCAGGGTTATATTGGTTACGATCTGCAAAACGCGCTGCGCGAAGAACTGTTATCACGCGGCATACAAATGCCGGTGGTGACACTGGTCACGCAAGTGGAAGTTGACGCCAGCGATCCTGCCTTTCTTAATCCAACCAAACCCATTGGTTCTTTCTTCACCCGGCAAGAAGCCGAATTGCTGGAGAAACAGGGTTATACGCTGAAAGAAGATGCCGGTCGCGGCTACCGCCGCGTTGTCGCCTCTCCCAAACCAATAGACATTATCGAAAAAGAGACCGTCAAGGCGCTGGTCGAGGCCGGACAGTTAGTCATTACCGTCGGCGGCGGTGGTATTCCCGTGATCCGTGAAGGCAACCATCTGCGAGGCGCCAGCGCGGTTATCGACAAGGACTGGGCCAGCGCCCGGCTCGCCGAAATGATCGATGCAGATATGCTCATCATTTTGACGGCAGTGGAAAAAGTGGCGATTAACTTCGGTAAAGAAAATGAGCAATGGCTGGATCGTCTGTCATTAAACGATGCCGATCGCTTTATCAACGAAGGCCATTTCGCCAAAGGCTCCATGCTGCCGAAAGTTGAAGCCGCCGTGTCATTCGCCCGTTCCCGGCCTGGACGGGAAGCGCTGATTACCGTCTTGAGCAAAGCGAAAGAAGGCATTGAAGGAAAAACCGGCACCGTGATCTGCCAGTAGCCGGACAATACAGCGCCATCCGGCATACGCTCCACACGGTTGCCGGATGGTGACGCTAACGTCCCCTGTCATCCTCTGCGAACAACGTGGTCGTTGGTGACAAACAACACGCAACCTTATGCAACTTCCAGCACTTCTCTGGTTGATTTTACCCCTTGATGCATCAGCATCATCAGCGCTTCCAGGACTCCGCCGCCGATCGCCCGCGCTTTATCAGACACGGTGGTAAAATCGGCTGTCTCGCCACGCGGGTCAATATCACCGATTTTAAACCCGCCGACCACCGCCAGCCCGTCGCTTAACAGGCCACGCACCATGCCCGACAGCGGGGCCTTAATTTCACTGTCGCCAATCCAGGCGATCACCTCCCCCTCCTTCACCAGGTCGCCTAATTTTACATTGGCACGCATGATGCCCGCTGCGGGCGCACGAATCACCCGTCGCGCGGTATGCCCCATAATATTCCCCGGCACGCCGGTATTTTCTTGTGCGCAACCGGAGTAAATCACCTTTCCCAGCCAGTGGCCGCGATTGGTTTCTATTACCGCATGACAATCCTCACCTGCGCTAAATCCTGGCCCTAAAGCAATCGTCACCGGGGCCATCGCAATATGGGTGCCCAAATTGTGTTTTGCCAGAATGGCATCCACCACGCAGACGGGCTTTAACGTATCAAGAGATGCACAGACAGGATCGACCAGCACCGGAATGATGCCGCGCTCCGCCAGCGCTATCGCGTCTGTCGCCGAATTCACCCGCCGGGCGGTGACGCTTTCCACCACCATTTCCCCCTCAAACACCGCCTGAGCAAATGCCACGCTGCGGCGGATCACCGTCGGTTGCTCCACTTCCAGCATGAATACCTTGAATCCGGCATGGTAAAGACGCAACGCCACGCCGCTGGCGATATCTCCCGCGCCGCGGATCACCACGCGCTGATGCCCGGAAGGATGCGCAGGTTTCATCATTAATCCGCCAGGCGCGTTATTCTTTATCTGTAAAATCTCAGCCAGCACGCTTACCGCGATCTCCTGCGGCGTTTCAGCGCCAATGTTGTAACCTACCGGCGCATGCAGGCGCGCAAGATGTTCTTCCGCGATGCCTTTTTCCCGCAACTGGCGCAAAAAAAGCTGAACCTTGCGGCGACTTGCCAGCAGCCCCAGCCAGGCCAGCGGACGCTCCACCAGCTTATCCAGCGCCTCGCGATCCTGATTATTGGTGGCGATAAGGACGAAGTTATCGGGCCGGATCTCCAGCGCATCCACCGCCTCAGCAAACGAATCGGCATGCAGTAACTGCACCGAGGGCGGGAATGCCGCCGGATTTAAGCTTTCACGATAAATATCCGCCACGGCGATATCAAAACCCAACAGCGCGGCGCTCTGTGCTATCGCCCGATTCACATGCCCGGCGCCGATCAGCACCAGACGGGGACGGAGCCCATGTACGCTGATGAAGACCGTCATCGCGCCACCGCAATCAGAACCGACAGCATCCGCACCATTACGCGCCATCCGCCCATGAAACAAACGCGGCTTTCTTTCCCGTAAAGCCTGTTGCGCCTCATCGATCACTTTGCGCTCCACCATTCCTCCGCCAATCGTGCCAAAGGTCGTTCCATCCTGATGAATCAACATCTCAGCTGAATGTCGCGGCGTTGAGCCACGGCTATCGACAATTTGCGCCAACGCAAATGGACTGTTTTGTTCTTCGAGTCTTGCCGCTTCTGTGAAAATATTCATAAAAACCTCAATGGATATCCCTATGGTGGTTCCGGTTTCCCGGCCTCGCTATCTCACAAGTCTGCGCGTAATCGGTGGCTGTTCCCGTACCGCCCCCAGCCAAATGGCATCCACATTCCCATTGCGCAATAGCTGGAACAGATCGTATTCCGTCGCGCTATTCTCAGATTGAGAAAATTGATTGAGAAACCAGATACGCCTGCTGTCCGGCGGGACGTTTTTAAACGCCCCCTGTGGGTGGCGAATTAGCCGAAGAAGGTGCCCGAAGGTCAGCGGCTCATCCGCCGTCAGGCCAGTGATCTCAGCAAACAACGGCCAGCGATGGACATTCTCCGCGCCCGTATTCTCCCCCAACATCTGCCCGCCCATAACGGCAATCACGCAGCAACTGCTTTCAGGTATGCAAGGTTCGTGCTCATCCGGCGCTTTAAGCGGCAATCCGTGAGCGCCATCCGCTTCTACCAGAATAACGTCACATTCCGCACGGGCCGCCAGCGCATCAATGGCCTGCGGCGAAAACCCTCTCGCTTTCCCTTCCTGCGCTTTCCATGCGCGAAAACAGGCCCAGATGGGCCGCATAAGATAGTGGGAAGGCAGAGCGGCAGGCTCCCGGCAGAAGATCGTTGGGCAAGCGGCATCGGGCAGAAACATATGCGTCGTTGTGGTCACGATGACCCGCCTGCCGTAGCCATGAAATAATCTCGCCAGCCAGAAAAGCGTACTCGTTTTCCCGCCAGCCCCGACAAGCGAAATAATCAAGGGACGTTTCTGCGCACCTAAATCAAAGAATAAACCGGCGTGACTCTTTATATTTTTATCAATAATCATCAGCCACCTAAAATAAGGAATGGACGATGCCGCCAATCGACTGCATTATTACCGCCGCGGGGCTTTCATCACGAATGGGAAAATGGAAAATGATGCTACCCTGGCAGGACGGGACAATTCTTGATGCAAGTATCAAAAATGCCCTGCAATTTTGCAGCCAGGTTATTTTAGTTACCGGCTATCGCGGCGATGAACTGTACCATCGCTATGCCGGCGCAAGTCATATACTGATAACGCACAACCCTGACTATGCTGATGGTCTGTACTCTTCTGTGAAGGTCGCCGCAAACGCCGTTAAAAGCGAATACTGCTTCATCACCCACGGAGACATGCCCTGCCTGACGTTTGAAATATTTAATAAAATATGGTCATTACGCAATGACAGCGCGCTAATCCCGTACTATCAGGGCACGCCAGGCCATCCGATTCTGCTCACCCGACGCTGCCTGTTACAGGCCCTCTCCGGCCCGCAAAAAAATATGCATCAGGCATTACTGGCTGGCGCGCATAATAAGGTGGAAATAGATCATATAGAAATCATTTCGGATGTTGATACGCCAGAAGATTTTATTCGCCTCCATCAGCATTAATGAAAATTATCACGACCAGGTTAAACGATTGCGTTCAAACAAAAAAGTTCCACACCCTCCACACTTATCATAATGATACAAATTCCTTCTTTTTGAGAAAATAAAAGGCGTTCGTGAAACAACCGTTTGATAAATGGATCATACTGATTTTAATTCTCATTTACGACATGTGAGATATTTCACAAAGCGGGCTCAAGTTTAGAAGCACTTCACAAAAAATTATATTTATGCCCGGTGTCCGTAATCATGGTGTGAATGTTGCTCTACCCCCCCAGACCTCCGGTTTATCCACACCGGTTAATTCATGATAAAAGGAGAGGGTTATGGGGGATATTATGCGTCCCGTGCCATTTGAGGAGCTTTTGACGCGCATATTTGATGAATACCTGCAACAGGGTTCTATCTTTGGTATTCCTGAGCAACAGTTTTACTCACCCGCCAATGATAGGTCAGTCAACGTCTTTGGTGAAACCTGTGCCACCCCCGTTGGTCCTGCCGCTGGCCCGCACACCCAACTGGCGCAAAATATCATCACCTCCTGGCTGACTGGCGGCCGCTTCATTGAACTGAAAACAGTACAAATACTTGACCGGCTGGAGCTGGAAAAACCCTGTATCGATGCGGAAGACGAATGTTTCAATACTGAGTGGTCCACCGAGTTTACTCTGCAAAAGGCCTGGGATGAATACCTGAAGGCCTGGTTCGTCCTGCATCTGTTAGAGCAGATTTTCCAGCCCGCCAGCGCTGGCGCCGGGAAATCATTTATCTTCAATATGAGCGTCGGCTACAACCTGGACGGCATCAAACAACCGCCGATGCAGCAGTTTATCGACAGTATGATCGATGCTTCAGCGCAGCCGAAATTTACGCAATACCGCGACACACTTAGCCGCTGGCTGCATGACGACGATTTTCTGGCACGCCACGGACTGAATAAACAGCGGGAAACCCTGCGCGCGCTTCCCGAACGTATTCCTGCCACCCTGGTTCATGGCGTCACCCTCTCTACCATGCATGGCTGTCCGCCACATGAAATCGAGGCCATCTGCCAGTACATGCTGGAAGAAAAGGCGCTGAACACCTTCGTAAAACTGAATCCAACCCTGTTGGGCTATGCCCGCGTTCGCCAGATTCTGGACAGCTGCGGCTTCAGTTATATTGGACTGAAAGAGGCGTCGTTCGAGCACGATCTCAAACTATCCCAGGCGCTGGAAATGCTGAAACGCCTGATGGCGTTGGCGAAGCAAAAATCGCTGGGCTTCGGCGTCAAGCTCACCAACACCCTTGGCACCGTCAACAATAAAGGCGCGCTTCCCGGCGATGAGATGTATATGTCCGGTCGGGCGCTGTTCCCGCTTTCTATCAACGTGGCGGCGGAACTGTCCCGGGCCTTCGACGGAAAATTACCGATCTCATATTCCGGTGGCGCCAGCCAACTGACAATTCGCGATATTTTCGATACCGGGATCCGCCCTATTACTATGGCGACCGATCTATTGAAGCCCGGCGGCTACCTGCGTCTGAGCGCCTGCATGCGTGAGCTGGAAGCATCGGATACCTGGGGAATGACCCAAATCGACGTGGAGCGATTAAATCGGCTGGCAGAAGACGCTATGACGATGGCCTATACCCAGAAACACTGGAAACCGGAAGATCGAATTGAGGTAGCGGAAAGCCTGCCGCTAACCGATTGCTACGTCGCGCCGTGCGTTACCGCCTGCGCTATTAAGCAGGATATCCCCGAATATATTCGCCTGATGGGAGAACAGCGCTACGCCGATGCGCTGGCGCTTATCTATCAACGCAACGCTCTGCCTGCCATTACCGGTCATATTTGCGATCATCAATGTCAGTACAACTGTACGCGCCTGGATTACGACAGCGCCCTGAACATTCGCGAACTGAAAAAAATCGCCCTGGAAAAAGGCTGGGATGAATACAAACAACGCTGGCATAAACCCGCAGGCTCCGGCTCCCGGCATCCGGTAGCGGTGATCGGCGCGGGCCCCGCGGGGCTTGCCGCAGGTTATTTCCTGGCGCGAGCCGGACATTCGGTTACCCTCTTCGAGCGGGAAGCTAACGCTGGCGGCGTCGTCAAAAACATTATCCCACAGTTCCGCATCCCTGCTGAGTTAATCCAGCATGATATTGATTTTGTTGCCGATCACGGCGTGAAATTCGAATATGGCTGTGATGCCCATCTCACGGTCCAGCAGTTGAAAAACCAGGGTTATCAATATGTGCTGATCGCCACCGGTACTGACAAAAACAGCGGCGTGAAACTGGAAGGCGATAATCCTCATGTCTGGAAATCGTTGCCCTTCCTGCGTGAATACAATCAGGGCTCCACGCTGAACCTGGGTAAACACGTGGTTGTTGTTGGTGCCGGGAATACCGCGATGGACTGTGCCCGGGCGGCGTTGCGCGTGCCCGGTGTGGAAAAGGCAACCATTGTCTATCGCCGTTCACTGCAGGAAATGCCTGCCTGGCGTGAAGAGTATGAAGAGGCATTGCACGATGGCGTTGAGTTCCGCTTCCTGATGAATCCACAACGTTTTGCTGCCGACGGGACGCTCACCCTGCGCGTGATGTCTCTTGGCGAGCCTGATGAGAAAGGGCGCCGCCGTCCGGTAGAAACAGATGACACCATTACGCTGCATGCCGACAGCCTGATCACCGCCATTGGGGAACAGCAGGACACCGATGCGCTGAGCGCCATGGGAGTCCCGCTGAACGATAAAGGCTGGCCGGAGGTAAACGCCAACGGTGAAACCCGCCTGACAAACGTCTTTATGATTGGCGATGTTCAGCGTGGTCCTTCCTCTATCGTCGCCGCTATCGGCTCTGCCCGGCGGGCAACCGATACGATCCTTTACCGGGAAAATATCCGCTCTCACCACGCCGATAAACGCTGGAATAACGTAAATCCTGCTGAAATCTACCAGCGTAAGGGGGAGATATCGGTCGCCATCATCGACAAAGACGATCGCGATGCCTTCGTTGCCCAGGAAGGCGAACGCTGCCTTGAGTGCAACTACTTATGCAGCAAGTGTGTCGATGTCTGCCCAAACCGCGCCAACGTATCGATTGCGATACCAGGCTTCAGGAACCGCTTCCAGACGCTGCACCTGGACGCTTACTGCAACGAATGCGGCAACTGCGCCCAGTTCTGCCCGTGGCAGGGCAAACCTTACAAAGACAAAATCACCGTCTTTAGCCTGGCGCAGGATTTTGACGCCAGCAGCAATCCAGGTTTCCTGGTGGAAGAGGATCGCGTACGCATCCGTCTCAATAACCAAAGTTGGGTCCTGAATATTGATAACGACGGCCAGTTCGCCAGCATCCCACCGGGACTGGATGAAACCTGCCGCATCATCAGCCATGTCCACCAGCAACATCACTATCTGCTGGGCCGGGTGGAGGTATAACCATGTTAATTCTGAAAAATGTCACTGCCATACAGCTTCACCCTGCGAAAGTGCAAGAGGGTGTTGATATTGCCATAGACAATGACGTTATCATCGAGATCGGCGATGCGCTGACCCGACGCTACCCAGAGGCGGACTGGAAAGAGATGCATGGGCGCCTCGTCATGCCCGGGCTGGTTTGCGCACACAACCATTTCTACTCCGGCCTGTCGCGCGGCATTATGGCAAAAATTGCGCCCAGCCCGGATTTTATTTCAACGCTGAAAAACCTGTGGTGGCGGCTGGATCGCGCGCTGGACGAAGAGTCGCTCTACTACAGCGGATTAATTTGCGCCATCGAAGCGATTAAGAGCGGATGCTCTGCGGTCATCGATCACCACGCTTCTCCCGCGTACATCGATGGTTCGCTCTCCACGTTGCGCAATGCTTTTCTGAAAATCGGCCTGCGCGGAATGACCTGCTTTGAAACGACCGATCGCAACGGTGGGATCGATGAGCTACAGGCCGGTGTGGAAGAAAATATCCGCTTCGCCCGCCAGATAGATCAGGCCAGGGAAGCGGGCACAGAACCCTATCTGGTGGAAGCACATATCGGCGCTCATGCCCCCTTTACCGTACCGGACGCTGGCCTGGAAATGCTGCGTGAAGCGCTCAACGCCACCGGTCGCGGGCTGCATATCCACGCCGCGGAAGATCGCTATGATGTTTCCCACAGCCACCATATGTATGGCAAAGATTTGCTTATCCGGCTGGCGGAATGGGATCTTATCAATCGCAAAACGCTGGTCGCGCACGGCCTTTATTTGTCCGCAGACGATATCGCCCTGCTGAACGAACAGGATGCGTTTCTGGTGCACAACGCCCGCTCCAACATGAACAACCATGTCGGCTACAACCACCATCTTACCGATATTCGCAATCTGGCGCTGGGCACCGACGGTATCGGCTCCGACATGCTGGAAGAGATGAAATTTGCCTTCTTTAAACATCGTGATGCCGGCGGTCCGCTGTGGCCTGACGGTTTCGCTCGTGCCCTGACTAACGGCAACGAACTGCTGAACCGCAACTTCGGCGCACGCTTCGGTCGACTGGAGGCGGGTTATAAAGCCGATCTGACCATTTGTGATTACGCCGCGCCCACGCCGCTGCTGGCTGACAACATCGCCGGACATATCGCCTTTGGTCTCGGTTCCGCCAGCGTCCATAGCGTGATGATCAACGGCGCGATGGTTTATGAAGACCGCCAGTTCGCTTTCGATTGCGATTCGATTTATGCCCAGGCACGGAAAGTTGCTGCGGATATGTGGCGTCGAATGGACTCGCTGGCATAACCCACGCCTCTTTCGTATCGACAGAAAGATTGATGAGGAAAGATTATGATCGAGCAATTTTTCAAACCGGACTCCGTAGAACAAGCGCTGGAGCTCAAATCACGCTACCAGGATGATGCCGTCTGGTTTGCCGGGGGCAGTAAGATCAATGCCACGCCGACGCAGCCTGACAAGCAAATTGCCATTTCCCTACAGAACCTTGAACTGGAGTGGGTTGACTGGGATAACGGCTCTCTGCGAATTGGCGCAATGACGCGCCTGCAGACTCTGCGCGATACCCACTATATTCCCGACGCGCTGCACGACGCGCTGGGTTTCGTTTACTCCCGCCACCTGCGTAACCAGTCGACTCTTGGCGGTGAGATCGCCGCCCGTCAGGAAGAGTCCGTTTTGCTCCCTGTTCTGCTGGCGCTGGACGCGCACCTGATATTTGCCGACGGCAAGAGCCTGTCGCTGGAGAATTACCTCACTCAGCCCGGCTCGCCCCTGATCACGGAAATTGTCATCAACAATCCGTTTTGCGCCTGTGCAACCCGTAGAATCAGCCGCTCGCAAGCCGGGTTAACCGTAGTCACCGCCGCGGTGGCTATTCCGGAACAGGATGAAATACGTATCGCGCTGGACGGCGTGGCGGACAGGCCAGTCCGTTTGCGGGATGTGGAATCACAGCGCCTGGAAGGCCGTGCGCTGGAGCAGGCCGTCGCCGCCGCCATTTTCCCTCAGCAGGATCTACGGGGCAGCGTGGCTTATAAACGCTATATCGCCGGTGTGGTCGTGGCGGATTTGTATACCGACTGCCAGCAGACAGGGGAGAAGGTCGTATGATTATTCACTTTACCTTAAACGGCACTGCGCGCGAGATGAAGGTGAATCCTGGCGCTAACGTACAGGCATTACTTTTCGATCTTGGCATGCATTCGGTGCGCAACAGCGATGATGGTTTTGGTTTCGCCGGTTCTGACGCGATTCTGTTTAATGGCCGCATCGTCAACGCCTCTCTGCTTATCGCCGCCCAACTGGAGCAGGCAGCGATCCGCACGAGCGAATCGTTGGGCAAATGGAATCAACTGAGCCTGGTACAGCAGGCAATGGTCGACGTCGGGGTGGTGCAATCGGGCTATAACGACCCCGCTGCCGCGCTAATTATCAGCGATCTTCTCGAGCGTATCGCGGACCCGACGCGTGAAGAGATCGACGACGCGCTCTCCGGTTTATTTAGTCGAGATGCTGGCTGGCAACAGTATTATCAGGTGATAGCGCTGGCGGTGGCACGTAAAAGCAACCCGCAGATAACCCTTGATAGCGCACCAACCTTCCGCGACGACCTGGCAATTGTCGGCAAGCTGTATCCGAAAACCGATGCGGCAACCATGGTGCAGGCTAAACCCTGCTACGTCGAAGACCGTATCACACCCGATGCCTGCGTGATTAAGATGCTGCGCAGCCCGCATCCCCATGCGCTGATTACCCACCTTGACGTTAGCAAAGCCGAGGCGCTGCCGGGAGTCGTTCACGTTATCACCTATCTTAACTGCCCCGACATCTACTACACCCCAGGCGGCCAGAGCGCTCCGGAGCCGTCGCCGCTCGACCGAAGGATGTTTAGTCAAAAACTGCGTCACGTTGGCGATCGCGTCGCGGCGGTCGTTGCAGAAAACGAACAGATAGCACTGGCGGCGCTGAAGCTTATCGACGTCAAATATCAAGTGCTCAAGCCGGTCATGTCGATTGACGACGCAATGGCCGATGACGCGCCGGTAATTCACGATGAACCGGTTGTCTATATGGCCGGGGCGCCGGATACGCTGGAAGAAGATAACCGCCATGCAACCCAGCGCGGGGAACATATGATCATCAATTTCCCCATTGGCGCGCGTCCACGTAAAAATATTGCCGCCAGTATTCACGGTCATATTGGCGATATGGAAAAAGGCTTCGCCGAAGCCGATGTGGTGATTGAGCGTACCTATTCCTCTACCCAGGCCCAGCAGTGTCCGGCAGAACCCCATATCTGCTTTACCCACATGGACGGTGACCGTCTGATTATTCACGCGTCAACGCAGGTTCCATGGCACTTACGTCGCCAGGTCGCTCGCCTCGTCGGAATGAAACAGCACAAGGTTCATGTGATTAAAGAGCGTGTGGGCGGCGGATTTGGTTCCAAGCAAGATATCCTGCTGGAAGAAGTTTGCGCCTGGGCCACCTGCGTCACCGGACGCCCGGTCTATTTCCGCTACACCCGTGAAGAGGAATTTATTGCCAATACCTCCCGCCACGTTGCCAACGTCACCGTAAAGCTTGGGGCGAAGAAAGATGGTCGCCTGACCGCGGTGAAGATGGATTTCCGCGCGAATACCGGCCCCTACGGCAACCACTCTCTCACCGTGCCGTCCAACGGACCAGCGCTGTCACTGCCTTTGTATCCCTGTGATAACGTCGATTTCAACGTAACAACCTACTACAGCAATATCTGTCCGACCGGCGCCTATCAGGGATACGGCGCACCGAAAGGCAACTTCGCTATCACCATGGCGCTGGCCGAACTGGCCGAACAGCTACAGATTGATCAACTGGAGATGATTGAGCGTAATCGCGTCCATGAAGGCCAACCATTGAAAATTCTTGGCGCAATTGGCGAAGGTAAAGCGCCAACATCGGTGCCGACCGCGGCCAGCTGTGCGCTGGAAGCGATTCTGCATCAGGGGCGCGAGATGATCCAATGGTCCTCACCCAAACCGCACGACGGTGACTGGCGAGTGGGCCGCGGTGTCGCCATCATTATGCAGAAGTCCGGGATCCCCGATATCGATCAGGCCAACTGCATGATTAAACTCGAATCTGATGGCACGTTTATCGTGCATTCCGGCGGGGCGGATATTGGTACCGGCCTGGATACGGTGATCACCAAACTGGCGGCGGAAGTGCTGCATTGCCCACCGCAGGATGTATACGTTATTTCCGGCGATACCGACCACGCCCTGTTTGACAAAGGCGCCTATGCCTCATCCGGCACCTGCTTTTCCGGCAATGCGGCGCGCAAAGCGGCGGAAAATCTGCGGGAAAAAATCCTCTTTCACGGAGCTGAAATGCTCGGTGAGCCGCTGAGCGATGTTGCGCTGGCAGCCCCTGGCGTGGTGCGCGGCAAGCAGGGTGAAGTGAGCTACGCTGACATCGGCCACAAAGCCGAAACCGGCACCGGTTTCGGGACGCTGGTCGCCACCGCCAGCTATATCACGGCCGATTTCGCGTTCCCGTATGGAGCGAACTTCGCCGAAGTGGCGGTAAATACCCGCACCGGCGAGATTCGCCTCGATAAATTCTATGCGTTGCTGGACTGTGGCACGCCGGTTAATCCCGAACTGGCGCTGGGACAAATTTACGGGGCGTCAATGCGCGCCATCGGTCACAGCCTGAGCGAAGAGATTATCTATGACGCACAAGGCCATCCGCTCACCCGGGATTTGCGCAGCTATGGCGCACCGAAAATCGGTGATATTCCGCGTGATTTTCGCGCGGTGCTGGTACCCAGCGACGATAAAGTCGGTCCATTTGGTGCCAAATCTATCTCCGAAATTGGCGTGAACGGCGCGGCGCCGGCCATTGCCACTGCCATTCACGATGCCTGCGGCGTCTGGCTGCGCGAATGGCATTTTACACCGGAGAAAATACTGAGCGCCTTAGGAAGGCTGTAACGCGAAGAACCGCGACAGTACACAGCAAGCATTCCCTCTCCTCCGGGAGAGGGAAAGAACCACGCGGGCTCTTTTATTCCAGTAATACGGCCAGATTAAGAGCCTATCCCACCAGGCGTTATTGGCGCAGACAGTTTGAACACGGCCAGCGCGGAAGAACCGGAGCGTACACGTAGTACGTGAGGATTCTGAGCACTGCCCAGGTTCAAAATGACAAGCCAAATAGCCCTGACGGGATAGGCTCTAAGAGCCCGGCCCAACAGGCGTAGTTGGCATGGCCAATGAAAGCCTTCTGCTGGGCCAGGCGCAAGGTGATTCAATCATTATTAAATGCCGTCTGTGGGTTGATCGCCTCGCGGCTCAGGGCGTTCTGCGCTCAGCATCCACAGAATTTTAATCTACTGAATCAGATGATCAAATTTGCTTATACCCAAACAGAGGGAGTAAAGGGATGTCTGATCTACCCCATGCAGGTTCCGACCTGATTTATGAACTGGAGGATCGCCCTCCTTTTCGCGAGACAATAGTGGGAGCGATTACCCATTTATTAGCTATTTTCGTCCCCATGGTCACCCCTGCCCTGATTGTCGGAGCAACGCTACAACTCTCTGCGGAAACCACCGCGTATCTGGTCTCGATGGCGATGATCGCCTCCGGGATCGGCACCTGGCTGCAGGTTAACCGCTACGGCATTATCGGCTCGGGTTTGCTGTCGATACAGTCGGTGAATTTCTCGTTCGTTACCGTGATGATAGCCCTCGGCAGCAGCATGAAAAGCGATGGTTTTCATGAGCAGTTGATTATGTCATCACTGCTCGGCGTGTCGTTTGTCGGCGCATTTCTGGTCGTAGGTTCCTCGTTTATCCTCCCCTATCTACGCCGGGTGATCACGCCCACAGTCAGCGGCATTGTGGTGCTGATGATTGGCCTGAGCCTGATTAAAGTCGGCATTATTGATTTTGGCGGCGGCTTTGCAGCAAAGAGTAGCGGCACCTACGGTGATTATCAAAATATCGGCGTCGGCTTGTTAGTCCTGATAGTCGTGATCGGTTTTAACTGCTGCCGCAACCCGTTACTGCGCATGGGAGGGATCGCCATCGGATTAGGCGTCGGCTATATCGTATCGCTATGTCTTGGCATGGTCGATTTCAGCAGCATGAAAAACCTGCCGTTGGTGACCGTACCGGTCCCGTTTAAATATGGTTTTCATTTCAGCCTGCATCATTTTCTGGTGGTCGGCACCATTTACCTGCTGAGCGTGCTGGAGGCCGTTGGCGACATTACGGCAACGGCGATGGTTTCGCGGCGTCCAATCCAGGGCGATGAGTATCAGTCGCGCCTGAAAGGCGGCGTGCTGGCTGACGGACTGGTCTCGGTCATTGCCTCCGCACTCGGCTCCCTGCCGCTCACTACCTTTGCGCAAAATAACGGCATTATCCAGATGACCGGCGTCGCCTCGCGCTATATCGGGCGCACCATCGCCGTGATGCTGGTGATCCTCGGTCTGTTTCCCACAATTGGCGGCTTCTTCACGACCATTCCCTCTGCGGTACTCGGCGGCGCGATGACGCTGATGTTCTCCATGATCGCTATCGCCGGGATCCGCATCATCATTTCAAACGGTCTGAAGCGCCGCGAAACGCTTATCGTCGCGACCTCTCTCGGTCTGGGGCTCGGCGTTTCCTATGACCCGGAAATTTTCAAAATATTGCCTGCCTCCATTTATGTGCTGGTGGAAAACCCCATCTGCGCGGGCGGGCTGACCGCGATCCTGTTGAATATCATCCTCCCTGGCGGCTATCGGCAAGAGGACGTTTTGCCCGCAGCGACCTCGGTGGAAGAGACGGATTAATTGTAAGGGGATCACATGTCAGGTGAACACACGCTTAAAGCCGTGCGCGGCAGTTTTCTCGATATCACGCACACCATCGACAATCCCGAAGCGCTTGAATCGGCGTTGCGGTTTGTCGAGGATGGGTTGCTCTTGATTTATCAGGGGAAAATCGAGTGGTTTGGCGAATGGGAACAAGGGAAACATCAGGTTCCGGAGGCTACCCGCATCCGCGATTATCGTGGAAAACTGGTGACTCCCGGATTTGTCGATACCCATATCCACTATCCGCAGAGCGAAATGGTCGGCGCCTATGGCGAACAGCTACTGGAGTGGTTGAACAAACACACCTTTCCCACCGAGCGGCGTTATCAGGACCTGGAATATGCGCGCGAGATGTCCTCTTTTTTCCTGAAGCAATTACTGCGTAATGGCACCACCACTGCGCTGGTCTTCGGTACCGTACACCCCCAATCGGTAGATGCCCTGTTCGAAGCCGCCAGCCATATCAATATGCGCATGATCGCCGGCAAAGTGATGATGGATCGCAACGCCCCGGCTTACCTGTTGGATGATGCGGAAAGCAGTTACCAGCAAAGTAAAGCGCTGATTGAACGCTGGCATAAAAAGGGTCGCTTGCTGTATGCCATCACCCCTCGTTTCGCCCCAACGTCTACGCCGCAACAGCTTGCGATGGCGCAGCGCCTGCGCCAGGAGTACCCGGACACATGGTTACATACGCATCTGTGTGAAAACAAAGATGAAATTAACTGGGTGAAAACACTCTACCCCGACCATGACGGCTACCTTGACGTCTATCACCAGTACGGATTGACCGGTAAGAACTGCGTCTTCGCTCACTGCGTGCATCTGGACGAGAAAGAGTGGGATCGCCTGAGCGAAACAGGTTCCAGCATCGCCTTTTGCCCCACGTCAAACCTGTATCTCGGCAGCGGCCTGTTCAATTTGCAAAAAGCCTGGCGCAAAAAGATCAACGTTGGCCTGGGCACCGATATCGGGGCGGGCACCACCTTCAATATGCTGCAAACGCTAAACGAGGCCTACAAAGTCATGCAGCTTCAGGGATACCGTCTCTCGGCCTATGAGGCATTTTACCTCGCGACGCTGGGCGGGGCGAAGGCGCTGGGGCTCGATCCTCTCATCGGTAATTTCACCCCGGGAAAAGAGGCGGATTTTGTAGTGCTGGAGCCAACGGCAACACCGCTGCAGCAATTACGTTACGACAACTCGGTGTCTTTGATCGACAAACTGTTCGTGATGATGACGCTGGGTGACGATCGCTCTATTTATCGTACCTATATTGACGGCCGCCTGGTGTATGAGCGCACCTGACGCAACCCTTATATTCGACTGAGGACATGATTATGTCTGGAGATACTCTGCCAACTCCTAACGCATCACAACCCCGCGGTGCGCTCGATGCTTACTTCAACATTACGGCTCGCGGCAGTTCAGTTCGCCAGGAAATCCTGGCCGGGCTGACCACCTTTCTGGCGATGGTCTATTCGGTCATCGTGGTGCCCGGTATGCTGGGAAAAGCGGGATTCCCGCCAGCCGCGGTGTTTGTCGCAACCTGTCTGGTCGCAGGATTCGGGTCACTACTGATGGGGCTGTGGGCCAATTTACCCATGGCGATCGGTTGTGCCATTTCTCTGACCGCCTTTACCGCCTTTAGCCTCGTGCTGGGACAACAGATCAGCATTCCCATCGCACTCGGCGCGGTATTTCTGATGGGGGTCATTTTCACCGCAATTTCAGTCACCGGAGTACGAACCTGGATCTTGCGTAATCTGCCAATGGGCATCGCCCACGGTACCGGAATCGGTATTGGGTTGTTCCTGCTGCTCATTGCGGCAAACGGCGTCGGTATGGTGATAAAAAACCCGCTCGAAGGGCTACCGGTTGCGCTAGGCGCATTTACTTCTTTTCCGGTACTCACGAGTTTGCTGGGCCTGGCGGTCATTTTTGGTCTGGAAAAATGTCACGTTCCCGGGGGGATCCTGCTGGTCATTATCGCTATCTCAATTATTGGCCTGATTTTCGATCCCGCCGTCCAGTATCACGGCCTGGTCGCGATGCCCAGTCTGAGCGGCGAAGACGGAAAGTCGCTGATTTTTAGCCTCGATATCATGGGTGCGCTGAAGCCAGCCGTACTGCCCAGCGTACTGGCGCTGGTGATGACCGCCGTCTTTGATGCCACAGGTACGATTCGCGCGGTGGCCGGGCAGGCAAATCTGCTGGATAAGGACAACCAGATTATCAACGGCGGTAAAGCGCTAACCAGCGACTCCGTGAGCTCCGTATTCTCCGGCCTGGTCGGCGCCGCCCCCGCGGCGGTCTATATCGAATCCGCCGCAGGAACCGCCGCCGGAGGGAAAACCGGCCTGACGGCGACCATTGTCGGCTGCCTGTTTTTGCTGATCCTGTTTTTATCTCCGCTGTCTTATTTAATCCCTGGCTATGCCACCGCACCGGCACTGATGTACGTAGGGTTGCTGATGCTAAGTAATGTCTCAAAACTCGATTTCAACGACTTTATTGATGCGATGTCGGGCCTGGTCTGCGCGGTGTTTATCGTCCTGACTTGCAATATCGTCACTGGCATTATGCTCGGCTTTGTCACCCTGGTTGTCGGGCGCATTTTCGCCCGCGAATGGCAAAAACTGAATATTGGTACCGTAATTATCACGCTCGCCCTGGTGATATTTTATGCTGGAGGATGGGCCATTTAAGTACCCACGGACAGGGTATCGAGGCTCGTCATTTTTAATCCCCGGTAAGCGATTTGGCCGTTTACCGGGTTAAGGAGAAATACGCATGAGCGCCATAGATTCTCAACTTCCTCCCCCCGCAGATCCCGACAATACGATCGACGAAGTTGATCGTCTCTTATCGCCGGGAAAGCTCCTCATTCTGGGGCTACAGCACGTACTGGTTATGTACGCGGGTGCGGTAGCAGTACCGCTGATGATTGGTGACAGACTCGGACTGAATAAAGACGCCATCGCCCTGTTGATCAGCTCCGATCTTTTTTGCTGCGGCGTAGTCACGCTGCTGCAATGCATTGGAATCGGTCGTTTTATGGGCATTCGTCTGCCGGTGATTATGTCGGTGACGTTTGCCGCCGTAACGCCGATGATCGCCATTGGGATCAACCCGGATATTGGCCTGCTGGGGATTTTTGGCGCAACCCTTGTCGCCGGGCTCATTACCACATTGCTGGCGCCGCTTATCGGGCGCTTAATCCCGCTATTTCCTTCACTGGTGACCGGCGTGGTCATCACCTCTATTGGTTTGAGTATTATTCAGGTTGGCGTCGACTGGGCTGCCGGGGGCAAAGGTAACCCGGAATACGGCAATCCGGTATATCTGGGCATTTCATTTGCGGTACTGATTTTTATCTTATTGATCACACGGTTCGCAAAGGGCTTTCTCTCTAACGTCGCCGTTTTATTAGGCATTATTTTTGGCTTTACGCTGTCCTGGATGATGAATGAGGTTAACCTTTCTGGCCTACATGACGCCTCCTGGTTCGCTATCATCACCCCAATGGCTTTCGGGACGCCGGTCTTTGATCCGGTATCGATCCTGACCATGACGGCGGTGTTAATCATCGTCTTTATTGAATCGATGGGAATGTTCCTCGCTCTCGGAGAGATCGTTGGCCGCAAACTCTCCTCGCAGGATATTGTCCGCGGGCTGCGCGTGGATGGTGTGGGCTCGCTGATTGGCGGCCTGTTCAACAGCTTCCCCCATACTTCATTTTCGCAAAACGTCGGTCTGGTCAGCGTCACCCGCGTGTACAGCCGCTGGGTATGCATCGCTTCCGGGATGATTTTGATTCTGTTTGGCATGGTACCGAAAATGGCGGTACTGGTCGCGTCGATTCCACAGTTTGTCCTGGGCGGCGCTGGTCTGGTCATGTTCGGAATGGTGCTGGCGACGGGCATTCGCATTCTGTCGCGCTGTAACTACACCACTAATCGTTACAACCTCTATATTGTGGCAATCAGTCTCGGTATCGGCATGACGCCCACCCTGTCGCATGATTTTTTCTCTAAATTGCCCGCGGTCCTCCAGCCGCTGCTGCATAGCGGCATTATGCTGGCCACCATTAGCGCTGTACTACTTAACCTGTTCTTTAATGGCTATCGGCATCATAGCGAACTGGCGCAAGAAACCGCGTCCTCGGGCGTTAAAGTCCGAACGGTACGCATGTGGCTACTGCTGCGCAAGCTCAAGAAGAGCCAGCGGGAGGAGTAAGATGAATGCCGCTCTGCGCTGTATTATTAGCCTGTTACTGCTAGTGCTACTGGCGATCCCGGCGGTTTCCGAGGGCATTGCGCTGGCCATTGAAAGTCGGTTTCAGTTTATGCTGCTTTTCTGAGTCTCCCTTCTTCGGCGGCCTCATCAGATAAGATGAGGCCGTCATCTATAGGTGAAATAGTCCGAAGTGTTAATTATTCCGTCGCAACAGGGCTTATAATAGCCAGTGCTTATGATTTTTGGTGAAAACTATGCGACAGGAACATGTTATTTTGCTGGATGAGCAAGATAAGCCCTCAGGTATGCTGGAGAAGTATGCCGCCCACACCCGCAGTACTCCTTTGCATCTTGCGTTTTCCTGCTGGTTGTTTAATGAACATGGTCAGTTGCTGGTCACCCGGCGTTCACTGGGCAAAAAAGCCTGGCCCGGCGTCTGGACGAATTCTGTTTGCGGGCATCCGCAGACCGGCGAAACCTTTGAGCAGGCGGTTGCCCGCCGCTGCCGCTTTGAACTTGGTGTTGATATTACCGACATCACGCCGGTCTTTCCTGCATTTCGCTATCGGGCCATCGCGCCAAACGGTATTGTCGAAAACGAAGTCTGCCCGGTATATGCTGCCCGAATAGCCAGCCCGCTACAGGTTAATCCCGATGAGGTTATGGATTACCAGTGGAGCAATCTTACAGCGGTGCTAAGCGGTATCCGCACCACGCCGTGGGCTTTTAGTCCGTGGATGGCAATGCAGGCCGCTGATAATAATGCGCGTAACGCGTTAATCAACTTTAGCCGCCAGATGTAAAAAACCCCAGCAGCGCTGGGGTCTCGTTTATTGCCGTTATGCTTATTTTACCGGACGCATCGCCGGGAACAGGATCACGTCGCGGATAGTGTGACTGTTGGTGAACAGCATCACCATACGGTCGATGCCAATGCCCAGCCCCGCCGTTGGCGGCAGGCCGTGCTCCAGCGCGGTAACATAGTCTTCGTCGTAGAACATCGCTTCGTCGTCACCGGCTTCTTTCGCGTTAACCTGATCCTGGAAGCGCTGCGCCTGGTCTTCCGCATCGTTCAGCTCGCTAAAGCCGTTACCGATTTCACGCCCGCCGATGAAGAATTCAAAGCGGTCGGTAATTTCCGGGTTCACGTCATTACGGCGCGCCAGCGGAGAGACTTCTGCCGGATATTCGGTGATGAAGGTCGGCTGAATCAGGTGCGCTTCCGCCACTTCTTCAAAGATCTCGGTCACGATGCGACCCAGACCCCAGCTCTTCTCAACGTGAATGCCGATGCTTTCCGCAATGGCTTTTGCAGAATCGAAGTTATCCAGATCGGCCATCTCGGTTTCCGGACGGTACTTCTTGATCGCTTCGCGCATAGTCAGTTTTTCAAACGGCTTGCCGAAATCAAAGGTCTGATCGCCGTAAGGCACTTCGGTATGGCCGAGAACGTCCTGCGCCAGGGTGCGGAACAGGGATTCGGTCAGCTCGATCAGGTCTTTATAGTCCGCATAGGCCATATAGAGTTCCATCATGGTGAACTCTGGGTTATGACGAACGGAGATACCTTCGTTACGGAAGTTACGGTTGATTTCGAACACGCGCTCGAAGCCGCCAACTACCAGACGCTTCAGGTACAGTTCCGGCGCGATGCGCAGGTACATGTCCAGATCCAGCGCGTTGTGATGGGTGATAAACGGACGGGCGGAAGCGCCACCGGGGATCACCTGCATCATCGGAGTTTCCACTTCCATAAAGCCGCGGCCGACCATGAACTGACGAATGCCTGCCAGGATCTGCGAACGCACTTTAAAGGTGTTGCGGGATTCATCGTTGGCGATCAGGTCCAGGTAGCGCTGACGATAGCGCGCTTCCTGATCCTGCAGGCCGTGGAATTTGTCCGGCAGCGGGCGCAGGGCTTTGGTCAGCAGACGCAGTTCGCTGCAATGGATGGAGAGTTCACCGGTTTTGGTTTTGAACAGCTTACCGCGCGCCGCGATGATGTCCCCGAGGTCCCATTTTTTGAACTGCTCGTTGTAGACCCCTTCCGCCAGATCGTCGCGGGCGACATACAGCTGAATGCGGCCGCCAACGTCCTGCAGCGTAACGAAGGAGGCTTTCCCCATAATGCGACGGGTCATCATACGGCCAGCAACGGCGACTTCAACGTTCAGCGCTTCCAGCTCTTCGTTTTCTTTGGCATCGAATTCAGCGTGCAGTTGGTCAGAGGTGTGGTCACGACGGAAATCATTCGGGAACGGGATACCCTTCTCACGCAGTGCAGCCAGCTTTTCACGACGGGCTTTCAGTTCATTATTAAGGTCAATTGCCGCGTCAGCGCCCTGTGCTTGTTGTTCAGACATGTTGGTTCCTCATAGCCCTGCTTTCAAACTTGCTTCGATAAATTGATCCAGGCTGCCGTCCAGCACCGCCTGAGTGTTACGGGTTTCCACCCCGGTACGCAGATCTTTAATGCGGGAGTCATCCAGCACATAAGAGCGGATCTGGCTACCCCAGCCGATGTCGGATTTAGTATCTTCCATCGCCTGCTTCTCAGCATTTTTCTTCTGCATCTCCAGCTCATAAAGCTTCGCTTTCATCTGCTTCATGGCCTGGTCTTTGTTCTTGTGCTGTGAACGGTCGTTCTGACACTGAGTCACTAAGCCAGTCGGGATATGGGTGATACGCACCGCGGATTCCGTCCGGTTAACGTGCTGACCGCCCGCGCCGGACGCGCGGTAAACGTCAATGCGCAGATCCGCCGGATTAATTTCGATATCAATATCGTCATCCACTTCCGGGTAAACGAACGCGGAGCTGAAAGAGGTGTGGCGTCGGCCGCCGGAATCGAACGGGCTCTTACGCACCAGACGATGAACGCCGGTTTCGGTACGCAGCCAGCCGTAGGCGTAGTCACCGATAATCTTGATGGTCACGGACTTAATGCCCGCCACTTCGCCTTCGGACTCTTCGATAATCTCAGTCTTAAAGCCGCGCGCTTCCGCCCAGCGCAGATACATACGCATCAGCATGCTGGCCCAGTCCTGCGCTTCGGTTCCGCCGGAACCTGCCTGGATATCAAGGTAGCAATCGGCGCTGTCATATTCACCGGAGAACATACGGCGGAACTCCAGCTGCGCCAGCTTCTCTTCCAGTCCGTCAAGCTCAGCGACGGCTTCGTTAAAGGTCTCTTCGTCGTCGGCTTCAACGGCCAGCTCCAGCAGGCCAGAGACATCTTCCAGCCCCTGAGACATTTGATCCAGCGTATCAACGATGGCTTCCAGCGAGGAGCGCTCTTTACCCAGCGCCTGGGCGCGCTCGGGTTCATTCCAGACGTCCGGCTGCTCCAGCTCGGCGTTTACTTCTTCGAGACGCTCTTTCTTGGCATCATAGTCAAAGATACCCCCTAAGAACGTCCGAGCGCTCCGTAAGGTCCTGAATGCGGTTTTTTACCGGATTTATTTCAAACATGATCGGTTTCTTTTAATGGATTCGTCAAAATGCGGTGATAAGAGCGGAATTCTACCGGATTCGCGCTCTTATTAATATACTGTTGTCAATTTGGCCAGAGGTGGTCGATAATCAGCTGCAGGCTACGGTTGCCGCGGAACTCGTTGATATCAAGCTTATAGGCAAGCTGCACTTCGCGCACGCCGTTATCCGGCCAGATGGAAGTATCAACATTGAACGCGATACCGTCCAGCAGCGGGCCGCCGCCAACAGGCTCAACCATCACTTTCAGATGACGTTCGCCCACCAGCCGCTGTTGCAACAGGCGAAAGCGCCCGTCAAACAGCGGCTCCGGGAACATCTGCCCCCAGGGACCGGCATCACGTAACATTTGCGCGACTTCCATGCTCATCTCCGCCGCCGCCAGCGGGCCGTCGGAGACGACTTCCCCCTGCAAAAGCGCGGGATCGAGCCACTCAGTCACCAGCTCGCCAAACCGTTGCTGAAATTCGGCAAAACGCACCTCTTCCAGCGACAGTCCCGCCGCCATAGCATGACCGCCAAACTTCAGGATCATACCAGGGTAGAGCGTATCCAGGCGTTCCAGCGCATCACGCATATGCAGCCCCGGGATCGACCGACCGGACCCTTTTAACGTTCCGTCCCCGGTAGGCGCAAAAGCGATAACCGGACGGTGAAAGCGCTCTTTAATGCGCGAAGCCAGAATGCCGACCACGCCCTGGTGCCACTGCGGATGATACATCGCCAGCCCGCCAGGCAGCGCCTCACTGCCGTGCTCCAGCGTCTCGCACAAGGCCAGCGCTTCCGCCTGCATGCCCTGCTCTATCTCTTTGCGCGTCTGGTTTAACGCATCAAGTTCATTAGCCAGCATCCGTGCTTCGCCGATGTTGTCGCATAGCAACAATGCGACACCGACGGACATATCGTCCAGCCGCCCCGCCGCGTTCAGACGCGGTCCGAGAGCAAAGCCCAGATCGCTGGCCGCCAGCTTTTGCGGATCGCGATTAGAAATTTCCAGCAACGCCTTGATGCCAGGGCGGCATTTCCCCGCCCGGATACGGCTCAGCCCCTGCCAGGTCAGGATGCGATTATTGGCATCCAGCGGCACCACATCGGCCACGGTACCGAGCGCGACCAGGTCGAGCAGATCCGCCAGATTCGGCGGCGCAATGCGGTGCTCGTCAAACCAGCCTTTATCACGCAAAAAAGTGCGCAACGCCAGCATCAGGTAAAAAGCGACGCCAACCCCGGCCAGCGATTTCGACGGGAATTCGCAGTCGATCAGGTTAGGGTTAATAATGGCTTCCGCCGGGGGTAACGTATCTCCCGGCAGGTGGTGATCGGTCACCAGCACCGGAATACCCAGCAAGTGAGCATATTCGACGCCCGTATGGGATGAAATACCGTTATCAACGGTCATAATCATCTGCGCACCGCGAGCGTGAGCCTGAGCGACCACCTCCGGGCTTAGGCCATAACCATCTTCAAAGCGGTTAGGCACCAGATAGGAAACATTACCGTAGCCCATCGACCGCAGAGCCAGTATGCTTAGCGCGGTGCTGGTGGCGCCGTCGGCGTCAAAATCGCCGACCACCACAATGTGCAGCGCCTGTTTAAATGCGCCATAGAGCATCTCAACCGCTTTTTCGACCCCGCTCAGCTGTGACCACGGCAGCATGCCTTTCACGCCGCGCTCCAGCTCCTGCGCACATCGCACGCCGCGACTGGCGTACAAGCGTTGCAGCAGAGGCGGGAGACTGGCAGGTAAATCGACGCCATCAACCGCCTCACGGCGGCGTAGTTGTATCTGTTGTTTCACGCGTATCAGTTACCGCTCGTTTGTTTTTGATACTCATCAAGGAGTGCTTTCAGATCCTTAGGATCCCGATAGCCTGGCATAAGCGTGCCGTCACTCAGCACCATCGCCGGAGTACCGTTAACGCCAAACTGCACGCCGAGCGTGTAGTGTTTAGCGATATCAATATCGCAGCTCGCGGGCTCAACACTTTTGCCGCTCATCGCATTATCCAGCGCTTTGTTACGATCTTTCGCACACCAGATAGCCTTCATATTCTGCTCGGCTTCGCTTTGCAGGCCTTGTCGAGGGAAAGCGAGATAGCGCACCGTAATGCCCAATGCGTTGTAATCGCGCATCTGTTCATGCAGTTTATGGCAGTAGCCGCAGGTAATATCAGTGAAAACGGTAATAACCTGCTTTTCCTGCGGCGCTTTATAAACAATCATCTCTTTTTCCAGCGCCTTCAGCTTACTCGCCAACAGCGTATTAGTGACGTTCACCGGCTGCGCGCCGCTAACGTCATACATCGGCCCCTGGATAATGTGCTTACCATCATCCGTAACATACAGCACGCCGCTTTCCGTTAACACAGTGCTGATACCCTTGATCGGAGAAGGTTGAACGTCCGAACTCTGAACCCCCAGTCTGGTCAACAGCTGTTTAATCGCCGCGCTATCGGCATGTGCCGCGCCGGACAAAGTGGTTGCCAGTAGGGTGAACATCAGTAAACCTTTTTTCATACTCAGTCCTTTTTTCAGCACTCACGCACGCGGGTGATGCTGTTGATGAAGTTGTCGCAGACGCTCGGTCGCCACATGGGTATAGATCTGCGTCGTGGAGAGATCGCTGTGTCCTAACAGCATCTGCACCACGCGTAAGTCGGCGCCATGATTAAGCAAATGCGTAGCAAAAGCATGGCGCAACACGTGCGGAGAGAGCTTTTCGCTGTCAATCCCCGCCAGTACGGCATAGTGCTTAATTCGATGCCAGAACGTCTGTCGCGTCATCTGCTGCGCGCGCTGACTCGGGAAAAGCACATCGGATGCCGCGCCGTTCAGCAGCCAGGGACGCCCGTACTCAAGGTAATTCTCAACCCACAGTATCGCTTCTTCGCCTAACGGCACCAGTCGTTCTTTATTACCTTTCCCGATCACGCGCAACACGCCCTGACGCAGGCTAATGTCGCTCATGGTCAGGCCAACCAGCTCTGACACGCGCAGACCGGTGGCGTACAGCACTTCCAGCATTGCTTTATCGCGCAGCTCAAGCGGTTGTTCAACCAGAGGTGCCTGTAACAGACGCTCAACCTGAGCCTCGCTCAGATCCTTCGGCAGCCTCTGCGGCAACTTTGGCGATGCCAGCCGCGCGCTGGGATCGTCCGGGCGGATTTTTTCCCGATAAAGGTGCTGGAAGAAACGGCGCACGGCGCTTAGCAAGCGCGCGGTGCTGGTGGCTTTATAGCCGCCGGTTTGCCGCTCCGCCAGCAGCGACTGGAGATCTTCGCCGCTAACGCTGGCAAGCGACAGCCCGCGGTGGTGCAACCATTCGACCACCATCGTCAGGTCCCGACGATAGGCGCTTAGCGTGTTTTCCGCCAGATTACGCTCCAGCCATAAAGCATCAAGAAACTGCTCGATTTGTCCGAGATCCTGTTCCACTCCGGCCTCTTTGCTTATTAAAACGGCGTCATTATACCCTAAATAATTCGAGTTGCAGGCTGGCGCGACCTTTCTGGTACACTACGCCAAAGTCACAGCAAGAATTGAGACGTTTTCGCGATGAACATAGGTCTTTTTTACGGTTCCAGCACCTGCTATACGGAAATGGCGGCAGAAAAAATCCGCGATATCATCGGCCCTGAACTGGTGACGCTACACAACCTGAAAGATGACTCCCCTGCCCTGATGACGCAATATGATGTGCTGATCCTCGGCATTCCGACCTGGGATTTTGGCGAGATCCAGGAAGACTGGGAGGCTGTCTGGTCGCAGCTCGATACCCTGGATCTGCAGGGTAAGATTGTGGCGTTGTACGGTATGGGCGACCAGTTAGGCTACGGCGAATGGTTCCTTGATGCGCTCGGTATGCTGCACGACAAGCTGGCGACCAGAGGCGTGACGTTTATCGGCTACTGGCCAACCGAGGGCTATGAATTCACCAGCGCCAAACCGGTTATCGCCGATGGTCAACTGTTCGTTGGCCTGGCGCTCGACGAAACGAACCAGTACGACCTGAGCGATGAACGTATTCAGAGCTGGTGCGAGCAAATTCTCGGCGAAATGGCCGAGCAGTTTGCCTGAGTCCGCGCACAGGCCAGGCCTACCCGACGTTGTTGTCACAGCCAGCCTCAACAGCGTACAACAACCGAAACGCAGATGGAGTCTATAAGGACTGACTCGCGACGTTCGCTCTCCGGGCCGCCCGGAAGAGTGTTCAAAATAGGTTGGTATGTTGCCGGGCACTGCCCTGGTGCAAAATAGCAAGTAAAATAGTTCTGATGGGCCAGTCGCTTAATCTTGCGTGGGTTTCTGTAACACCAGCCGACACAAATCGCGCCACTCTCCCGCATCCATGCTATCCGCCGCAACCCACAAATTTTGCGTCCGGTGGTCTTCCATATGCCGCAGCCGCAGCAACATTCCGCTGCTGATCACCCACGGCGTGCCGATAATCGCCCACTCCGTTTTTTGCCAGCGTAAGCGAGAGTCAATCAGCAGCTTTATTTCACCCTGTCGGGCGTGGATCCGCCGCTGGCTACGCACGCAGTCAAACACCACCAGCGACAAGAGTATCAGCCAGAGTGGGGTATAACTTAGCGGCCAGGGCATCAGCAGCACCAGCGCCGCCACGATGCCATGCAGCAACAGTGAGAACCACTGCGCTCGCCATGAGATGCGTAAATCAGATTGCCACAGGACCACGTTCCCGATTCCGTGTCTGAATTAATTTTACCATCCGTTGCAGTTCTGCATCAGCCGGCTCACCATGATTCATTAACCAGTTGAATAAATCCGGATCGTCGTTTTCCAGCAGGCGGATAAACAACTGTTTGTCGCCATTGCTCAACGAATCGTACTCATGCTCGAAAAACGGCATGATGGAAATATCAAGTTCACGCATACCCCGACGGCATGCCCAGTGGATACGAGCTTTATTGTTAATGTCCATGTTGTCATTCCTGCACAGAGATATTGCTTAGTTTAACGCGTTTTCGCTATCGACTTCACTGGAATATCAAGATTCGCGAACGCTATTCCATGAAATCCCTAAAAATACCCGGGTTTTGCTGAATGCCTCCCCCACGATTAACGCGCCCGGTGCCATGCCGACTTGTGGGGATATTTATTCTTCTCCCTTGCCTTCGCTCTGGCGTTTAAGGGCACTCGTGGCCTGGCGAAAGCGCTTGCATTGCGCAATAGCTCTTTTACCATTAGTCGCACACTCTGCGTTAAGCTATTCAGGATATGACTATGGCTTTTACACCTTTTCCTCCGCGTCAGCCCTCCTCTTCCGCTCGTCTGCCGTTAACGCTGATGACGCTGGATGACTGGGCGCTGGCGACGATTACCGGCCCGGATGGCGAGAAATATCTGCAGGGGCAGATTACTGCCGACGTCAGTCACCTGACCGACGAGCAGCATCTGCTTGCCGCGCATTGTGACGCCAAAGGCAAGATGTGGAGCAACCTGCGCGTTTTCCGCCGTAACGAGGGGTTTGCGTGGATTGAACGCCGCAGCCTGCGTGAAGCGCAACTGACCGAGCTAAAAAAATACGCAGTATTTTCTAAAGTGACGATCGCCGCCAATGATGACCTCGTGCTGTTAGGCGTCGCCGGTTTCCAGGCGCGCGCCGCGCTGGCGCCGCTGTTTGGCGAATTGCCTCATGCCGAAAAACAGGTTGTCAGCGAAGGCGCCACTAGCCTGCTGTGGTTTGCGCATCCGGCTGAACGTTTCCTGCTGGTGACCGATGTGGAAACCGCTACCCGCATCACCAACGCTCTGCGCGGTGAAGCCCAGCTTAATAACAGCCAGCAGTGGCTGGCGCTGAATATTGAAGCCGGTCTGCCGGTTATTGATAGCGCCAACAGCGCGCAGTTTATTCCGCAAGCCACCAACCTACAGGCGCTGGGCGGTATCAGTTTTAAGAAAGGCTGCTATACCGGTCAGGAAATGGTTGCCCGTGCTAAATTCCGGGGCGCCAACAAGCGCGCCCTGTGGTCTCTGGCGGGGAAAGCCAGCCGCGTACCGGAAGCCGGGGAAGACCTGGAGCTAAAAATGGGTGAAAACTGGCGTCGTACCGGCACCGTTTTAGCCGCGGTGCAGTTAGACGATGGTCATCTGCTGGTGCAAGTGGTGATGAATAACGATATGGAGCCCGACAGCGTCTTCCGCGTACGTGATGACACCGGTAGCCTGAGCATCATGCCGCTGCCATATTCGCTGGAAGAGCGTTAAGCTACCGCTTCCGGATAAAACTGACACACGCACCTGTCCAGGAGACAACGCTCAGACCGTCCACATCACTGGAGCAGAAAAACGCTTCGCCGCCAGAGTCATTCCCTTTGGCGGCATCATCCTGTTGGTCCTGCTACCTATCTATCATCTCCAGCATAACGCCACTTTCTTATGTAGCAGAATAGTGTATGTTCTGAACAATCATTTATTTCTTAAGCGGTAAAGAGATGAGACGGATTGAGGTAATACTGAGGGAACTCGAACGGCTGACGCGCGGGCTGAATCTTGCCGATCTGGCGCAGGAGACGGCATTTACGGCGGAAGCCATTGGCTTTAACCTCGGGCTGGCGCGCAACTCGGTCAGTAAAGATCTCAATCAACTCTGCAATGATGGTCTGGCGATTAAAAGCCGGGGCCGCCCGGTGTTTTTCCTGCACCGTCAGGCGCTGGAGACGCTGCTGGGGCGTAAGCTGGATGACGCCGAACGTGAAGTACGTACGATTGCCGATCTGTTGCCGCGTCAGGAAGGGCACACAATCGACGATCCCTTTACCGGTCTGATTGGCTACGATCGCAGCCTGCGCGATGCAGTAGAAAAAGGCCGTGCCGCAGTGCTTTACCCCCACGGGTTGCATGTGTTGCTGACCGGACCTTCCGGCGTTGGCAAAACCTTCTTTGCTGAACTGATGCACCGCTTTGCCTGCGAGCACGCCGCAGGCTCCCTGCCGCCGCTGGTCTATTTTAACTGTGCGGAATATGCCCATAACCCGGAACTGCTTTCTTCGCACCTGTTCGGTCATCGACAGGGGGCGTTTACCGGAGCGAGCGAGAATAAACCTGGCCTGGTGGAGCAGGCGGACGGCGGCTATCTGTTGCTGGATGAGGTACACCGTCTGCCGTATGAAGGGCAGGAAAAGCTATTCTCCATTCTCGATAAAGGTGAATACCGTCCGCTGGGGGCAAGCAGCAAGGCGCGTTCGATATCGGTACGTCTGATTTGCGCGACGACAGAGCCGGTAAGTTCGGCGTTGTTGCGTACTTTTCAGCGGCGTATTCAGGTCTGTATCGATCTGCCGGGCATTCGCCAGCGTTCAATCGAAGAACAGGTGGAGCTGATTGTCGGCTTTCTGCAACGTGAAAGTCGCAAAATTGAGCGCACGGTGAGTATCGACAAGACGCTACTGCTCTGGCTGCTGAATAAGCCGCTGGAAGGCAACATCGGCCAGCTCAAGAGTGATATCCAGTTCCTCTGCGCTCAGGCGTGGGCGTCGGGGATGACGGAGCATAACGATACGCTGCAACTGGATAAACGGCTGGCGGAAATGCCGTTTAACGCCACGCCGGAGCAACGTCTGCTGGTGGACACGCTGTTTGATGGCAAAGAGCGCTTGAACGTTGACGCGCGCACGTTGCCTGCCTTGAAAACGTCGCTGGCGACGGGCGCCGAGATTGAAGAGAGCGATCTCTTTTACAGCTTCCTGACCCGCGAATACGTCAATCTGCGCAACAGTAACGTGCCTCCGGCGGAAACGCTGGCGATCCTGAAAAATAAGCTCAGCTCGATTTTTGAATATGGTCTCTACAGTCGCGACAATATTGCGCATCCGCCGCGTTATGGCGACCAGATTGAGGAACGTGTGACGCTGCTTATTGGCTGCGTGGAGCAGGTGCTTACGTTTACGCTGCCGGAGAACCTGGTAAATCCGCTGCGTAAACATTTTCTGGCGCTAATTGGCTACGTTCAGCGTGGCCTGATCCCGCAGCTTTATTCTTCCAGCCTGATCCTCGATCGCTGCAAAGATGAGTACGACAACGCCACATTGTTGTGCCGAAAAATCAATGAATTGCTGCATATTCAGTGTCCGGCGACGGAAGTGGTCTGGCTGTGTCTGTTCCTCAAAGAGTGTCGTCATTATCGTCAGCGTATCGACGCCAGCCCGGACTGCGGGGTGATCCTGATTGCTCACGGTGCAACAACGGCCACAAGCATGGCGCAGTATGTGAATCGGGTGCTGGAGCGCGAGTTGTTCAGTGCTATTGATATGCCGTTTGAGCAGTCGGTGCATGACACGCTGGAAACTCTGACCCAGATGATTCAGACCCGACGTTATCAGCGGCTGATCCTGATGGTGGACATCGGCTCGCTGGTACATTTTGGCAGTACGATCAGCAAATTATTCCAGATTGACGTTCTGCTGATGCCAAATATAACCCTGACCAGTCTGCTGGAGGTAGGGCTGGATTTAAGCTATGAAACCAGCGACCTGCCGCAGTTGGCGGCGTTAATGCAGGGTAAAAGCATCCCCTGTCAGCTTTGTACGCCACAGCAGGAAAACGGCGGCAAAGTGCTGGTTATCTCCTGTATTACCGGCATGGGCACAGCGGAAAAAATCAAAAAGGTGCTGGAGGAGAGTTTTGGCGAGTTGATGTCGCAGGACACGCGGATGGTGATCCTCGATTACAACGATGTTCGCAGCCTGGAGCGCGTCCAGCAGTCGCTGCATGCCAGTGAACGACTGGCGGGTATTGTTGGCACCTTCCAGCCGGGGCTGCCGGATATTCCGTTCATTTCGCTGGAGGAATTGTTCTCTGAGCAGGGGCCGGAACTGGTGTTGAGCCTGTTAACGCCTGACCTCACCAGCGCTGAACGCCGCTTGGAAATGGAACGCAGCGCAATGCGCTTTATCAGCGCGCTAACGATGGAGAGCATCATCAACCATATTTCAGTGCTTAACCCGCAGCGCATTCTGAAAGAAATGGAAGGGGTGCTTAACCATCTGACTACCGCGCTTTCGCTGAAACCAAGCCGCCAGGTGACACTGCGCTTCCTGATCCACTGCTGCTGCATGGTCGAGCGTATCGTGATTAACCGAAAACCGTTACAGATGGCGCTGGAAAACAAACCGGATCTGGATGCCCGCGCGTTTAGTGTCATCAAATCGGCTTTCCTGCCGATTGAAGAGGCTTATGCCATCCGTTTATCGGACGCGGAATATTTTTATATCTACGAATTACTCTATAGCTGATCCCTTATCTGGCGTGGCGCTGCGCCTCGCCAGACCTCTCTTCTCCCCTCGCGTGACACAAATCCTGGCACAGCCTTTGCTCTTACTCTGATGAGTTTTGCCGGATGGTGTTTGCTATTCGTAGGCCCGGTAAGCGTAGCGCCACCGGGCAATGTGTGCCGGATGGCGCTATCGGGCATTGCCAGTCTCATGTAATCGAGCCAGGAGGCCATTTTGACTACCACTGAATCCTTGCCCCAGATCCTGCTGCTGACGCATGGCGGCTGGGGACAACAGCTCTGCAACAGCCTTCGCATGGTGATGGGGGAAATTAAAGGCGTAACAGAAATTGCGCTCATGCCCGTGGATACGCTGGGCGAGTTTTATCAACGTGTCGAAGCCGTGGTGAAAACCATGCCGGAAGGCTCACTTATTCTGACCGATTTTGTTGGCGGCACGACCTCCAACGTGGCGGCACGACTGAGTGCGGATTATCCGGTGGCGGTGGTTTCCGGGCTGAACGCCTCGCTGCTGCTGGAGGCGCTGGACCGGCGGGAACACGGCCTGCTTACCGCCTGCGTGAGCGGTCTGGTGGAAGCCGGGCGCAGCAGTTGTCTGGATGTCGTCGCCCACGTTCGTCAATTACAACAATCACAATAAGGAAAATCATTATGGCAAACATCGTGTTATGTCGTATCGACAGCCGTCTGATTCATGGGCAGGTGGTGACGAAGTGGGTCGGACAATCTCAGGCGAACCGGATTGCCGTGGTCAGTGACGAGCTGGACGCCGATCCGTTTATGAAAAACATCTACCTGATGGCCGCGCCGCCAAACATCAAAGTGGATTGCTACAGCAACCAGAGCTTTGCGGCATCGTGGAAAGAAAACCAACTCGGTGATGGCAATGTGCTGGTGTTGTTCCCGTCTCTGGTGGCCATTCAACAGGCCGTGCAGCAGGGATTTGATGTCACCACTATTCAGGTTGGGGGCTTAGGCGGCGGGCCAAACCGCAAAGCGGTTTTCCAGAACATTACGCTCGATGAAAAAGACGTTGGCATTCTTAACGACCTGAAGAGTCGTGGGATTCAGGTGTTCTTCCAGACGATCCCGGAAGATAAACCACAGTCGCTGGACGATATCCTGAAAAAATTCTAATCCTTTGATAACAGGGTAAATAACTATGGATACTTTAGTCTTTGCAAGCCTGATGGGGTTGTATTACTGGTTTGCCCGATTACGCCTTGGCTACACCTTCTCCGCCATGCTACTTCAGCCGGTGGTTGTCGCGGTCTTTGTGGGGCTGCTGCTCGGGAATATGCAGACGGCGATGATTATCGGGGCGGGTATGCAGCTCGTCTATCTGGGCGTGACCTCGACGCCGGGCGGCAACGTGCCGTCAGATCCGGCGCTGGCGGCCTGTATCTCGATCCCCATTGCGGTTAAAGCCGGAATGGACCCCAACCTGGCGATTGCGCTGGCGATTCCGTTTGGCGTGATCGGCGTATTCCTCGACCAGCTACGCCGTACGCTGAACGCCGCCTGGGTACATATGGCCGACAAACACGCGGAAACGGCAAACATGGCGGGCATTATGCGCTGTGCTTTCCTTTACCCGGCGTTACTCGGTCTGGCACTGCGTTTCCCGGTGGTGTTCGCCGCCAACTATTTCGGCCAGGACGTAGTGGAAAGCTTCCTCAAGCTGATGCCGCACTGGCTGACCCACTCCTTTGAAATCATGGGCGGGATTCTCCCGGCGCTGGGCTTCGCCATCACCATTATGGTGATCGGCAAAAAGAGTCTGCTGCCGTGGTTTATCGGTGGATTCTTCGCGGTGCTGTACCTCAAGGTCGACATCATGGCGATGGCAATCTTCGGCACCTGTGTGGCCTTCCTGATTAAAGGCCTGGCGAAAAATGAAGGAGCAGCATGATGAGCAGCGACGTAATGCAACATGAACTGGTTGAGCGTGCGCGGGAAACCGGAGCGCTGACCAAAGCGGACATCACCAAAGCATGGTTTATCTACTGGCTGGGCGCGGAGGTTTCCAACTCCTATGAACGTTTACAGAGCCTGATTTTCTGCGCCTCGATGACGCCGATCATCAAAAAACTCTACCCGCAAAAAGAGGAACAGGTAGAAGCGCTGAAGCGTCATCTGAACTTCTTTAACTCAGAACAGACCTTTGGCGCGGTGATCCAGGGCATCTCCATCGCCATGGAAGAGCAGAAAACGCGTGGCGAACCGATCAGCGACGCCTCCATTACCGGGATTAAAACCGGCCTGATGGGGCCGCTGGCCGGAATGGGCGATTCCATCGTCTGGGCGGCGGTGATGCCGCTGTTGATTGCGATTTTTATTCCGTTCGCCGCCAGTGGCAGCGCATTCGGGGGGATTGCGCCGCTGATTCTCTATCCGGCCATTACGCTGGCGATCAGCTACGGCCTGATTCACAAAGGCTATACGCTGGGACGTGATTCCATCGTCGGGCTGTTACAAGGGGGGCGAATCAAGGAACTGATCTACGGCGCTAACGTGCTGGGGCTGATCATGATGGGGGCGCTGTCGGCGAGCTACGTCAAGATCACCACCCCGCTGAAAATCAGCGCCCTGAAAGGTTCTGAAGTGGTGGTTCAGCAGATCCTCGACTCCATCGCGCCAGGCCTGCTGCCGCTAGCGGCAGTGTTTGCCATCTATATCTTTCTGGTGAAGAAGGGGCCGCGTTACACCACCATTCTGCTGTCGATTGTGGCGCTTAGCGTGGTCTGCTCGCTGCTGGGAGTGTTGTAAGCCATGACACAGAATATCTATCAACAGCTGGGGCTGAAGCAGGTGATTAACGCCTGCGGCAAGATGACGATTCTTGGCGTCTCCAGCGTCGCGCCGGAGGTGATGCACGCCACGGCGCGTGCGGCCTCCGCTTTTGTCGAGATCGACAGGCTGGTGGAAAAAACCGGTGAGCAGGTCTCCCGCTATACCGGTGCGGAAGACAGTTATGTCACCTCATGCGCCTCGGCGGGAATTGCGATTGCCGTTGCCGCCGCCATTACCCGTGGCGATCGGGCCCGGGTCACGCAGATGCCGGACAGTACCGGTATGGCCAATGAAGTGGTGATGTTGCGGGGGCATAATGTGGATTACGGCGCGCCGATCACCAGTGCGATCCGTCTGGGAGGCGGGCGCGTAGTGGAAGTAGGGTCGAGCAACCTGGCCGCGCGCTGGCAACTGGAGAGTGCGATTACCGATGACACCGCCGCCCTGCTGTATGTGAAATCACATCACTGCGTGCAGAAGGGGATGTTGGGCATTGAGGACTTCGTCCAAGTGGCGCAGATCCACAACCTGCCGTTAATTGTTGATGCCGCTGCCGAGGAAGATTTGCACGTCTGGGTGGCGAGCGGCGCGGATATGGTTGTCTACAGCGGCGCGAAAGCCTTCAATGCGCCAACCTCTGGATTTATCACCGGCAAGAGAACGTGGATCGCCGCCTGCAAAGCGCAGCATCACGGCATCGCCAGAGCGATGAAGATCGGTAAGGAGAATATGGTCGGGCTGGTGTATGCGCTGGAGAATTATCACCAGGGGCAGACGATAGTCACCGCCGAGCAGCTTCAGCCGGTAGCCGATGCCATTTCAGCGATTCGTGGGTTGAGTGCGGATATCGAGCAGGATGAGGCCGGGCGCGCGATCTGGCGTATTCGTATTCGGGTGAATGCCCGTGAACTGGGGCGGGATGCCCGCGAAGTCGAAGCTCAGCTGCGCGGTGGCGATATCGCCATTTATGCCCGTCGCTATAACCTCCACCAGGGCGTTTTCAGCCTCGACCCGCGAACGGTCGCAGAAGGGGAAATGGCGTTAATCGTGGCGCGACTGAAGGAGATTGCCGACCATGCAGCAGATTAATTTTTATCGTAATCGTGTGGCGATTAACGTACTGGCGAAAGATATCGCCAATGCCAGGGAAATCTATGATGCTGCCGAAGGCCATGCGGCGATCGGCGTCCTCTCCGCACAGTTTGCCTCAGTGGAAGACGGTGTTCAGGAGGTAAAGCGCTGGATGGCGGAGGTGCCGTGCATCTCCGTGGGGCTGGGAGCGGGCGATCCGGCGCAATACTATAAAGCGGCGATGATTGCTGCAAAGGTACACCCGGCGCACGTCAACCAGACCTTTACCGGATGTGGTTTTGCCGCTGGCGCGCTGGCGGCAACGGGCGGCGAAAAAACGCATATCAACGCGCTGGTCAGCCCGACAGGCACGGCGGGCGAGGTGCTTATCTCCACTGGCGTTCGCAGCAGCCAGGGGACGCCGGCCCGTGTTTCCTGCGATGCAGCGGTACGCATGATGCAGGATATGAGGGCGCACGCGGCGAAGTTTTTCCCGATGGGCGGCGAGACGTCGTTACCGGAGCTGTATGTGCTGGCAACCAGCGCAGCCCGCAACGGGATGACGCTGATCGAACCGACTGGCGGCATTTCCCTGGAAAATTTCGGCGTTATTTTGCAAACCTGTCTGGAGGCGGGCGTGCCACGCGTGATGCCGCATGTTTACAGCTCGATTATCGATCCGCAAACCGGAAACACCCGGCCTGAAGATATCGTCAGGTTAATGGAGATCGTGAAAGCTATGGTATGAGTTAAAACATCAACTCAGTCCCGGCATCCACAGCGCTTGCCGGGGCAATTACAAAAGCTGATTTGGTTGAAACCTACCCCACGTACAAATAAATCGCCAGGAAATGGCATACGCTGCCGCCCAGCACAAAGCCGTGCCAGATCGCATGATTGTACGGAATGCGCTTGCAGACGTAGAAAATCACGCCCAGCGAATAGACCACGCCGCCAACCGCCAGCAGCGTCACACCGCCCACCGAGAGTTTAATCGCCAGTTGATAGACGACGATCAGCGACAGCCAGCCCATTGTCAGATAGGTCACCAAAGAGAGGATCTTGAAACGATGCGCAATTGTCAGCTTAAACAAGATCCCCAGCAGCGCCAGACTCCAGATCACTATCATCAGCCCGCGGGATAGCGGCGAATTTAGCCCTACCAGCAGGAATGGCGTATAGGTTCCGGCGATCAGCAGGTAGATAGCGCAGTGGTCGAACTTTTTCAGCCAGAGCTTGGCCCGCTGATGCGGAATCGCGTGATAGAGCGTGGAGGCAAGAAACAGCAAAATCATACTGCCGCCGTACAGGCTGTAGCTGGTAATGGCTGTAGCACTGGCATTCGCATCTACCGCCTGAACCAGCAACAACACCAGACCGACAATGCCAAATACCAGGCCGACCCCATGACTGACGCTGTTGGCAATTTCCTCTGCCAGAGAATATCCCTGGGTGATTAATGGTCTGCGAACCATAGTTGACTCCGAAAACAAGTACGCTTTCAATGCTCACTTAGGTTAACTGAGAATGATTCCAGTGAACACCTGTTAGCTAAAATAAAAAGGTGAATATTTATTAATAATATAAAATCATAAAGTTACAGATAAATTTCAACTAACAGTCGTTCGCTTTTTTAATTAAAGCTTTTCAAATTCAATCACATAAAACTGCTTTTCATGCGGATAGATCTCTGCAATTACCTTTTTCAGCTGCGGCAGCGTCATATTTTCCTGCTGAGCCTGCAATTCACTCAGAGTATCCAGAGTCACCGTTGATGTCGCCAGTACGCGAATGGCGCAGAAATAGCCATCATCTTCATAGCGGCCAACGCGCAGAATATCGCCCGCTTTAAAGTGCGATTCAGACGCATCGCGGATGGTAATGGTCTTGCGCCCGGCGAGGATGTCCTCCTGAAAACGCTGAAAAAAAGTGATGTCATTTGGCTGCATGATATCATTCCGTCCTGGTCATTATGAATTGTGAGTTTGCCCTGTGAGTATCTTCTCCCACGCCGCTATCGCCAGTCTCAATAATCTTGAGATGATGGTCTATCACTACGTCATTAAAAATCGCGACAAAGTGATGTACATGACCATCCGCGAACTGGCGGAAGCCGCCGGGGTCTCGACGACTACCGTCCTGCGCTTCTGCCGCAAGCTACAGTGCGAAGGTTACTCGGAGTTTCGCGTACGCTTTAAATTATATTTAGAGCAGGATGAGCCGCAACAGGCCAATTTTGGCGCCAGCGAAATAATAAGCTTTTTTAAAAGCGTGAATAACGATGAATTTGACCAGCTACTCGCCCAGGCGGTCGATATTATTCTCGCTTCCGAGAGAATTATTTTCGTCGGCGCCGGAACCTCCGGTGCGCTGGCAAAATATGGCGCACGCTTTTTCTCTAACGTCGGAAAATTCAGTAATCATATCGACGATCCTTATTTTCCGGTTACCAGTGATATGGCGCGTCATGCGCTGGCAATTGTGCTGTCCGTCTCCGGTGAAACCGAAGAGATCCTGCGCTTCGCCAGCCAGTTCAGCCTGCATCGCTGCAAGGTGATGTCCATCACCAGCCACGAACACTCGCGGCTGGCAAAGCTGGCCGATTTCAATCTCTCCTGGCATGTGCCGCAAACGCGTATTGCTGGCGGTTATGATATTACCACGCAGATCCCGGTGATTTATATTCTTGAAACGCTGGGACGTAAATTAGCGCGCAAACTCATCTGAAAATAACAGGATGTTTTTTCGATGTAACAAATCCCACGCCGGGTAAATTGTTATATCGTGACATTTATATTCTCTTTGTTAGACTCAAACCAGATTGTATTAATTTGAGATTGAGCAACAATGAAAAAACTCACCTTAGCAAAAGATTTCTTATGGGGCGGCGCCGTTGCCGCTCATCAGGTTGAAGGCGGCTGGAACAAAGGCGGAAAAGGGCCAAGCATCTGCGACGTGCTGACGGGCGGGGCGCATGGCGTACCGCGTGAAATCACCCAACAAGTCGTAGCGGGTAAATATTATCCAAACCATGAAGCGGTCGATTTTTACGGTCACTATAAAGACGATATTAAGCTGTTCGCCGAGATGGGTTTTAAATGCTTTCGCACCTCCATCGCCTGGACCCGCATTTTCCCGCAGGGTGACGAGACGCAGCCGAACGAAGAAGGGCTGAAATTCTACGATGATATGTTCGATGAGTTGCTCAGATACAACATCGAACCGGTCATCACCCTCTCCCACTTTGAAATGCCGCTGCATCTGGTACAGCAATACGGCGGCTGGACCAACCGTAAAGTAGTGGATTTCTTCGTCCACTTCGCGGAGGTGGTATTTGAGCGCTACAAGCACAAAGTCAAATACTGGATGACCTTCAACGAGATCAACAACCAGCGCAACTGGCGCGCGCCGCTGTTTGGCTACTGCTGTTCCGGCGTGGTGTATACCGAACATGAAAACCCGGAAGAAACCATGTATCAGGTGCTGCATCACCAGTTCGTCGCCAGCGCGCTGGCGGTGAAGGCGGCACGCCGCATCAACCCGGAGATGAAGGTCGGCTGTATGCTGGCGATGGTTGCGCTCTATCCCTTTTCCTGTAATCCGGAAGATGTCATGTTCGCGCAGGAATCCATGCGTGAGCGCTATGTGTTTACCGACGTTCAGTTACGCGGCTACTACCCGTCTTATGTGCTGAACGAATGGGAACGTCGCGGCTTTAACATCAGCATGGACGCTGGCGACGCGGAGATCCTGCGTGAAGGCACCTGCGATTATCTTGGCTTCAGCTACTACATGACTAACGCGGTAAAAGCAGAAGGCGGTAGCGGCGATGCCATTTCCGGCTTCGAGGGCAGCGTGCCGAATCCGCACGTCAAAGCCTCCGACTGGGGCTGGCAGATTGACCCGGTCGGCCTGCGTTATTCCCTGTGCGAGCTGTATGAACGCTATCAGAAGCCGCTGTTTATCGTCGAAAATGGCTTTGGCGCCTACGACAAAGTGGAAGAAGACGGCAGCATCAACGACGATTACCGTATCGACTATCTGCGCGCGCACGTTAAAGAGATGATCAAAGCGGTGACCTATGATGGCGTGGATCTGATGGGCTATACGCCGTGGGGCTGCATCGACTGCGTTTCATTCACCACCGGGCAATACAGCAAGCGCTACGGCTTTATCTACGTCAACAAGCATGACGACGGCAGCGGCGATATGTCACGCTCGCGGAAGAAAAGTTTTACCTGGTATAAAGAGGTTATCGCCAGCAACGGCGAAACGCTCTAACTCAGCCACGCCGGGCGGCGCTACGCTTGCAACGCCCTACAAAACCATAGGCCCGGTAAGCAATTAGCGCTACCGGGCGTTTATTTTCCACCCGCTAATTCAAGAAAACTCCCCGTCACATACGAAGCTTTCTCACTCAGTAACCAGACAATGGCCTGCGCGACCTCCTCCGGCTGGCCGCCGCGCTGCATAGGGAGCATCGACTTAACGCGATCAACCCGCCCTGGCTCACCGCCGGAAGCATGCATTTCGGTATAGATAAGACCAGGGCGCACACAGTTCACGCGAATCCCCTGGGCCGCTACTTCCAGCGCCAGCCCGGTAGTGAGCGTATCCACGGCCCCTTTTGACGCCGCATAGTCAACATATTCGAAAGGCGCTCCCAGCCGCGATGCCACAGATGAAACATTAACAATCGCACCACCCTGCCCCCCGTGCTTTCTGGACATCCGCTTTACCGCCTCCCGACAACAGAGGAAATAGCCTGTCACATTGGTCGCCAGTACGCGATTAATCCGTTCAGCGGTTAAATTTTCTATCGTGCTCTGTTCAAACAAAATCCCGGCGTTATTCACCAACGCGCTCAGCGGCTCAGCTTCGCGATCGATGGCTTCGAACATCGCCATAACCTGGCTTTCGTCGCTGATGTCGGCACGCAAAGCAAAGGCATTCCTGCCTGCGGCAATAATCGAATTCACGACCTCTGTAGCCGCTCGAATATTGTGATGAAAGTTAACCGCGACGGTATAGCCCTCTTCTGCCAGTTGCAGAGCCGTCGCCCGTCCTATCCCACGACTACCGCCGGTAACCAGTGCTATTGCCATATCATTTCTCCTAAAAATAAAGGCGCCGAAGCGCCTTTAAAAGATAGTCGAATCAGCTGATTACTGATATTCAGCGATCGGTACGCAGGAACAGAACAGGTTACGATCGCCGTAAACATCATCCAGACGTTTCACGGTCGGCCAGTATTTATTGTTCAGCCCTGCCGGGAATACCGCCAGCTCGCGACTGTAAGGATGGTTCCACTCGCTCACCAGTTCGCCCTGCGTGTGCGGCGCGTTAACCAGCGGGTTATCCGCCAGCGGCCACTCACCGGCCTTCACGCGATCGATTTCCGCGCGAATCGCCAGCATCGCATTGATAAAGCGATCCAGCTCCATCTTGCTTTCCGATTCCGTCGGTTCAACCATCAGCGTACCCGCCACCGGGAACGACATGGTCGGCGCATGGAAGCCGTAGTCGATCAAACGCTTGGCAATATCCAGTTCGCTGATGCCGGTCTCTTCTTTCAGCGGACGGATGTCGAGAATACACTCGTGCGCCACGCGGCCATCACGACCGGTATACAGCACCGGAAATGCATCTTTCAGCCGGCTGGCGATATAGTTGGCGTTCAGAATCGCCACCTGACTTGCCTGCTTCAGCCCTTCCGCCCCCATCATGCGGATGTACATCCAGCTGATCGGCAGAATGGATGCGCTGCCGAACGGGGCGGCAGACACCGCGCCCTGACGGGTCAGCATCCCTTCGATGTGCACCACGCTGTGACCCGGAACAAACGGCGCCAGATGCGATTTCACACCGATCGGCCCCATACCCGGGCCGCCGCCGCCGTGCGGAATGCAGAAGGTTTTATGCAGGTTGAGGTGCGAAACGTCTGCGCCGATAAAACCCGGAGAGGTAATGCCGACCTGCGCGTTCATATTGGCACCATCAAGATAAACCTGACCGCCGAACTGATGCACTATCTCGCACACATCACGAATGGTTTCTTCGTACACGCCGTGGGTGGATGGGTAAGTGACCATGATGCAGGAGAGGTTCTGCGCATGCTGCTCCGCTTTCGCCCGCAGATCCGCTAAGTCGATATTGCCGTTTTTATCGCAGGCCACTACCACCACCTGCATTCCTGCCATATGCGCTGAAGCCGGGTTGGTGCCGTGAGCCGAAGCGGGGATCAGGCAGATATCACGATGCCCTTCATTGCGGCTTTCGTGGTAATGACGAATCGCCAGCAGACCCGCGTATTCGCCCTGTGCGCCAGAGTTCGGCTGCATACACACAGCGTCATAGCCCGTCAGTTTCACCAGCCAGTCAGAAAGCTGGCTGATCATCTGATGATACCCTTCCGCCTGATCTGCCGGACAAAACGGATGCAGTTCCGCAAATTCCGGCCAGGTGATGGGGATCATCTCGGCGGCGGCATTGAGCTTCATGGTACAGGAACCCAGCGGGATCATCGCCTGGTTCAGCGCCAGATCCTTACGCTCCAGCGCATGCATATAGCGCATCATCTCCGTTTCGCTATGGTAGCGGTTAAATACCGGATGCGTCAGGATCGCGTCATCACGCAACATGCAGGCCGGAATTGAGCGGCTATCAAGCGCCACATCTTTATCCAGCGTATCAATGTTAAGGCCGTGGTCGTCACCCAGCAGGACAGAGAACAGTTGCCGCACATTTTCGCGGGTTGTCGTTTCATCCAGCGTGATGCCAACGGCGTTGTGGATGTCGCTGCGCAGGTTGATCTCTGCCGCTTCCGCGCGCGCCAGAACGGCGGCTTTATCCGCGACTTCCACACACAGGGTGTCAAAATAGTGTGCGTGACGCAGTTTCAGCCCTTTTTGCTGTACGCCCGCCGCCAGAATGTCGGTCAGGCGGTGAATGCGATTAGCAATGCGCTTCAGCCCAACCGGGCCGTGATAAACGGCATACAGGCTGGCGATGTTGGCCAGCAGCACCTGTGAAGTACAAATATTGGAGTTGGCTTTTTCGCGACGGATATGCTGTTCGCGAGTCTGCATCGCCATGCGCAGCGCGGTATTTCCCGCCGCATCTTTCGATACGCCGATAATACGGCCCGGCATGGAACGTTTAAATTCATCTTTGGCGGCAAAGAACGCCGCGTGTGGGCCGCCGTAGCCCATCGGCACGCCGAAGCGTTGCGCAGAGCCGAACACAATGTCCGCGCCCTGCTTGCCCGGCGCCGTCAGCAGCACCAGCGCCATAAAGTCAGCGGCCACGCTAACGATAACTTTACGCGACTTCAGTTCGCTAATCAGCGCGCTGTAGTCGTGAACTTCACCGGTGGTGCCAACCTGCTGCAACAGCACGCCGAACACATCCTGGTGATCCAGCGCTTTTTCCGCATCATCGACAATAACATCGAAACCAAAGGTTTTCGCCCGGGTGCGCACCACGTCCAGCGTTTGCGGATGAACGTCAGAGGCGACAAAGAAACGGCTGGCGTTTTTCAGTTTGCTGATGCGTTTTGCCATTGCCATCGCTTCCGCTGCGGCGGTGGCTTCATCCAGCAACGAAGCGGAGGCCATATCCAGCCCGGTCAGATCCAGCGTCACCTGCTGGAAATTCAGCAGCGCTTCCAGACGCCCCTGCGAAACTTCCGGCTGATAAGGCGTATACGCAGTGTACCAGCCCGGATTTTCCAGCATATTGCGCAGGATAACCGGCGGCAGCTGCACCGCGGTATAACCCATGCCAATGTAAGACGTGAAGCGCTTGTTGCGACCGGCAATCGCTTTTAATTCTGCCAGCGCGGCGTATTCCGTCGCCGCTTCACCTACCTGCGGCGGCGTGGCAAGCTGAATGTCTTGCGGCACAATCTGGCCGATTAGGGCGTTTAGCGACCCGGCGCCAACGGCATTCAGCATCTCTTGCTGCTGCGCGGCATCCGGTCCGATATGGCGTGTAATGAAAGCGCCGCTATTTTCAAGCTGGCTTAACGTCTGTGTCATGGGCGATGGTTCCTGAAACGTGCGGTGAATCGTGGTTGTCTCTGGCTCAATTGCCCGGTGGCGCTAACGCTTACCGGGCCTACGCGTGCGAAAACGAATACGCAAAATCATTCACATGGCAGGACGGCGGCGACGCAGAGAATCCCAGGAGCTTACATAAGTAAGTGACTGGGATAAGCGAGGAGGCCAACACACCTGCAACATGAAGGATGACGCGTATTTATTCGTCTTCTAACAATGCTTCGTATGCGGTTGCATCCAGCAGCGCATCGATTTCACTTTCGTCACTGGCTTTGATTTTGAAGATCCAACCGCCCGCATATGGCTCGCTGTTGACCAGTTCCGGGGAATCGTTCAGATCTTCATTGACGGCAACGATTTCACCGCTAACTGGCGCATAAATATCAGAAGCCGCTTTTACCGACTCGGCAACGGCGCAGTCAGCGCCCGCGTCAACGGTCGCGCCCACTTCCGGCAGGTCAACGAAAACCATATCGCCAAGCAGCTCCTGCGCGTGCTCAGTGATGCCGACGGTATAGGTGCCATCCGCTTCTTTGCGCAGCCATTCGTGTTCTTTGCTGTATTTCAGTTCTGCTGGTACGTTGCTCATCAATTCATCTCCAAAAGGGGAAATCACACCACGGCTTTGCCGTTGCGTACAAAAACGGGTTTCGTCACTTTTACCGGCATTTCGCGGTTGCGGATCTGCACCACGGCGGTTTCACCAATGCCTGCCGGCACACGCGCTAAGGCAATGCTGTAACCCAGTGTGGGGGAGAAGGTGCCGCTGGTGATAATGCCTTCTTTCTGATTACCATCGGCATCGCTAAAGTGGACCGGCAGGCCGCCGCGCAGGACGCCTTTCTCAGTCATTACCAGCCCCACCAGCTTCTCGGTGCCTTTTTCACGCTGCAGTTCCAGCGCTTCGCGACCGATAAAATCACGATCAGCGGGCTCCCAGGCGATGGTCCAGCCCATATTCGCCGCCAGCGGAGAGACGCTTTCATCCATCTCCTGGCCGTAAAGATTCATCCCCGCCTCCAGGCGCAGCGTATCCCGGGCGCCAAGGCCGCACGGCTTAACGCCTGCGTCCAGCAGGCCACGCCAGAAACCTGCCGCCTGCTCGTTCGGCAGCGCGATTTCATAGCCCGCTTCCCCGGTATAGCCGGTGGTGGCGATAAACAGGTCGCCGGACTGCACGCCAAAAAAGGGCTTCATGCCTTCAACGGCCTGCCGCTGGGTCTCGGTAAACAGCGTGGCCGCTCTCTCCTGCGCCTTCGGCCCCTGTACGGCAATCAGGGAAAGATCGTCGTGCACGGTTACCCCAAGGCCATAGGATTCAGAATGCTGAGCAATCCAGGCGAGATCTTTCTCACGGGTGGCGGAGTTAACAACAAGGCGGAAATAATCTTCAGAAAGGAAATAAACAATCAGGTCATCAATGACACCGCCGGAGGCAGTCAGCATTCCGCTATAGAGCGCTTTACCCGGGACGGTAAGCTTCGCCACGTCATTCGCCAGTAAATAGCGCAGAAATTCGCGGATACGGCTACCATGAAAGTCCACGATGGTCATATGCGACACATCAAACATCCCGGCATCACGACGCACCGTGTGATGCTCATCGATCTGCGATCCGTAATGCAGCGGCATCATCCAGCCATGGAAATCCACCATGCGCGCGCCGCATAACGTGTGTTGTTCAAACAACGGAGTCTGTTGAGCCATCTTTTCCTCATCGAATAAAACGGAAACCAGCCACTGGTTTTAGCGATTTTACGCCGCAAACGCGCCGCCGCCATCGCTGACGAACACCGACGCAAACGTTCTCTTTGGCCTGAACTTACCACCGAAATCCGGACTAAACCATAAGCTAAATCAGGACATCACATTAGCTTATGACAAAAATCCACGGCACAACCAACAGAACTTTAAACTAAAAAATCACCTATTATTCCGCGCAAAATAAAACAAAATCGCCAATGAAGCAGAAAATTATGACATTTAATGTTGAATTAAAAACCTAAGATCGGTGATGAAAATAAGACGGCATTAATAAAACTAATGCGAAAAAAGAGGTGAAATTAGATTATTTCAAATGAGAGAGGGTAGCCCGGCGCGGAGGCCGGGGAAATAAATGTGACGAACTTAACGTAACCAGGCAGGAAGGTCGTTTAACCCCATCGCCTGACGAATAAGCTGTGGCTTCACGCCGGGTAACGTATCCGCCAGCTTGAGGCCGATGTCGCGCAGTAGCTTCTTCGCCGGATGGCTGCCGGAGAACATCTCGCGAAATCCCTGCATCCCCGCCAGCATCAACGCTGCGCTATGCTTACGCCTGCGCTCGTAGCGACGCAGATACAGATGCTGACCGATATCCTTACCCTGCGCATGCAGGCGTTTCAGTTCATCAATCAGCTCGGCGGCATCCATAAAACCAAGGTTAACGCCCTGCCCGGCCAGCGGGTGAATAGTGTGAGCGGCATCGCCAACCAACGCCAGGCGATGGGCGGCAAACTGACGGGCATAGCGGCCGGTCAACTGAAAGACCTGACGCTCGCTCTCAACGGCGCACAACCCCAGACGATTATCAAAAGCAATATTCAGCGCCTGGTTGAAAGCGGGTGCCTCTGCCTGTTGCATCCGTTTCGCTGCCTCGGGAGACAGCGACCAGACGATAGAGCAGAGATGCGGATCGCTCAGCGGCAAAAACGCCAGGATGCCTTCGCCGTGGAACGCCTGGCGAGCAATCGCTTCGTGCGGCGCTTCAGTGCGAATGGTAGCGACCAGCGCGTGATGCTGATAATCCCAGTACGTCAGCGGAATGTCGGCATTGTTGCGCAACCACGAATTGGCGCCGTCAGCGCCAATCACCAGCCGGGCGGTTAACATACTGCCATCCTGCAGGCTAAGAAAGGCTTCATTTTCCCCCCAGGCGACATGCTGCAACTGGGCCGGAGCCAGCAAGGTGACGTCGGAACAACGCTGCGCTTTTTGCCACAGAGCATGGTGTATCACCGCGTTTTCAATAATATGCCCCAGGTGGCTAAAGCCCATGCTTTGATCATCGAAGCGAATGCGACCAAAACTGTCTTTATCCCACACTTCCATGCCGTGATAGCAACTGGCGCGTCGGGCAATGATATCCTGCCAGACGCCCAGTTTGCTCAATAGCGTTTCGCTGGCGGCGTTAATCGCCGACACCCGCAGCGCCGGCGGCGCATCGGCGTTCAGCGGTTGAGGCTCAGCCTGTTCCAGCACCGCAACGCGCAGCCCGCTACCCTGCAACCCGCAGGCAACCGCCAGCCCCACCATTCCACCGCCCACAATGGCGACATCAACACTTTGCACGTTTCACTCCTTAACGGGGGACCCAACCGAGGGTACGCTGCGCCAGCGCATCGCGAGCCGGGGTAAATAATTCCATCGCCATCAGACCGACATTGCGCCCCACGACCAGCGGCGCCCAACGATTGGCGAACAGATGCACCAGACCGTCGGTCACGCCAATCGTGGCGGCTTTGTCGTCGGCGCGTCGCGCCTGATAACGGCTCAAAAGCGCATAGTCGCCCGGATCCTGACCAACGGCATGCGCCTGCGCAACCATTTCCGCCAGACTCATCACATCCCGCAGGCCGAGGTTAAACCCCTGTCCGGCAATGGGATGCAGCGTCTGCGCCGCATTACCCACCAGGGCCAGACGATGCGTAACCGTGCGGGTAGCGGCAGTCAGCGATAACGGATAAGCGCTACGCTTTCCGGCGTGAGTTATCTGGCCAAGCCGCCAGCCAAATGCCTGCTGCAGTTCATCGCAGAAACGTTCATCTGACCAGCCGAGCACCTCTTCATGCCGCGACTGCGGATGACACCACACCAGCGAACCGCGCCCCTGCGACATCGGCAGCATCGCCAGCGGGCCATGTCGGGTAAAGCGTTCGAATGCCTGGCCGTTATGCGGCCGAGCGGTACTGACGTTGGCGATAATCGCCAGTTGTTCATAGGGCTGCTGCTGCCAGCTTATCCCGCAGCGCGCCCCCAGAGTGGAGCGCGAACCATCGGCCGCCACCAGCAGTTTACCGTTAAGGGTTTCACCATTGTCCAGAGTAAGACTAACGTCCCCCACGCTGCGGCTAACCTCCGCAACTTTAGCCGGACAGTGCAGCGTGATGCCAGGCGCCTTGCGCAGTTGCGCAAACAGGCGCTGGCCGACATCGTGTAGTTCAACCACCTGACCTAGTGCCGCCAGAGCGTAATCCCGGGCGTCAAGCGTCACAAATCCCGCATGCCCGCGATCGCTGACGTGGACGCGCTGAATGGCCGTCGCGCAGTCGGCAATCTCCTGCCAGATACCGATCCTGGCCAGTTGCTGGCAGGTTCCGGCCGCCAGTGCGATCGCCCGCGCGTCAAAGCCCGGATGCTTCGCGGATTCCGGCGCCGATGCTTCAACCAGATGCACCGGCAGATTACCGCCGGTCAGGCGAGAAATCGCCAGCGCCAGCGTCGCACCGGTCATTCCACCGCCAACGATCAGTACGCTCATAGCTGGCGCGCCGCCGCCATCAGCGCCTCAATATCGTCCGCGTTTTTCACCACCCCCGCGGTGAGGTTCTCGTTGCCGTCTTCGGTGATGACAATGTCATCTTCGATACGAATGCCGATACCCCGATACTGCGCCGGAACATCAGCATCCGTCGCAATATACAGACCCGGCTCAACGGTCAGCACCATTCCCGGTTCAAGAATACGCGAGCGGTCGACGTCATAATTCCCCACATCGTGTACGTCAAGTCCCAGCCAGTGGCTCAGACCATGCATAAAGAAAGGACGATGGGCGTTATTAGCCATCAGTTCGTCAATATCCCCTTTCAGTATTCCCAGACGTACCAGGCCGCTAATCATAATCCGCACCACCTGCTGGTTAACCTCATTAATTGAGGTGCCGGGGCGATAAAGCTTCAGCGAGGTTTCCAGCGATTCAAGGACGATATCGTAAATCTCGCGCTGCGCCGGGCTGAATTTACCGTTAACCGGGAAGGTACGGGTAATATCGCCCGCATAGCCATGGTATTCACAGCCGGCATCAATCAGCACCAGATCACCGTCGCGCAGTTCGCTCTCATTCTCGGTGTAGTGCAAAATGCAGCCATTTTCACCGCCGCCCACGATGGTGTTATAAGAAGGGAAGCGCGCGCCGTGGCGGTTGAACTCATGGAGGATCTCACCTTCCAGCTGGTATTCGAACATCCCTGGACGGCATTTTTCCATGGCGCGGGTATGGGCCAGCGCGGAGATTTCACCGGCGCGTCGCATCACGTCCAGCTCTTCCGCTGACTTAAACAGGCGCATTTCATGCACGACTGGCCGCCAGTCAATCACCGAGTTCGGTGCCTGCAGATTCTGACGCACGCCTTTACGCAGTTTTTCCAGCGCGTTAAACACCAGTTCATCGGCGTATGCATATTCGCCCTGGGCAAAATAAATAGCATCAAGGCCATTAAGCAACTGAAACAGTTGCTGATTAATTTCACTAAACGCCAGCGCGCGATCGACTCCCAGCTTCGCCGGCGCGGCCTCCTGCCCAAGACGACGGCCAAACCAGATTTCAGCGGTCAAATCGCGAACGCGGTTAAACAATACGCTGTGGTTGTGCGTTTCATCGCTTTTAATCAGCACCAGCAGCGCTTCCGGCTCATTAAAGCCGGTGAAATACCAAAAATCGCTATTCTGCCGGTAGGGATATTCCGAATCTGCGCTACGCGTGACTTCCGGCGCGGCGAAAATCAACGCCGCGCTGCCTGGCTGCATCTGCGCCAGCAGAGCCTGGCGACGAGAGAGAAATTCCTGCTGAGTCATGACGCCCCCTGAACAATTTAGTGAATAATTAGTGTAGTGTCGGCTTCTGAACTTCCGGCGCAGTAGGTTTTTGCATTGAAAACGTATCGTGGCACAACAGCGCTGCAACGCGGACGTACTCGATAATCTCTTCAAGGGACATTTCGAGCTCTTCCTGATCCTCGTCTTCGTCGTACCCGAGCTGGGCGATATTGCGCAGATCGTCAATCGCTTCGCCCGCTTCGTCTTTGACTTTATCCAGCTTAGGCTGCGTCACGCCTAACCCAAGCAGAAAATGGTTCACCCAGCCCGCCAGCGCATCGGCACGATCGAACACGCTCACCGCCTCGCCATCCGGCAAGTAAAGCTGGAACAAAAAGCCGTCATCTTCCAGCGAATCACTGGTGGCGGAATGCATGTGACGCAGCGCCTGCGCCAGTTCATGGCCAAAAGCCAGTCCTTCGTTAGTCAGGTCATGCACCAGAGGCTGCCAGCTGCTGTCCTTGTTGCCGCCACACAGGATCCCACAGATTAATCCGTGCATTTCGGCAGGCGTTAATCCCACCCCTTGTTGGTTCAGTAACTGGTCTACATCACTGTAACCAGGCATTTCGTTCTGTATAGACATGCGCATTCGTCATCGTTGGGAGGAATATTCATGATATGCTACCACTTTGGACCCTGGTGAACCAGAATAGGACTTGTATCTCCGAACCAGGGTAGCTATAGTGTCGCCCCTTCGCGGAGCCTCCTTGGCGCGAAGGCCGCGCAGTTAATCAGCAGGAAGGTGGCATGTCTGCACAACCCGTAGATCTCCAGATTTTTGGCCGTTCACTCCGCGTGAATTGCCCGCCCGAACAAAGGGATGCCTTAAACCAGGCCGCTGATGACCTGAATCAGCGGTTGCAAGATTTAAAAGAACGCACTAGAGTCACAAATACTGAGCAGTTGGTGTTCATCGCCGCGTTGAACATCAGCTATGAGTTGACTCAGGAAAAAGCGAAAACCCGCGACTACGCCGCCAGTATGGAGCAGCGTATTCGGATGCTTCAGCAGACCATCGAACAAGCGTTGCTTGAGCAAGGTCGCATAAGCGAAAGACCCGGGCAGAAGTTTGAATAACACTTTGCATTTAACTGTGTTAGAGTAATCGCAAGAACAAAATTTCTCTGAGATGTTTGCAAGCGGGCCAGTCCCCTGAGCCGATATTTCATACCACAAGAATGTGGCGCTCCATGGTTGGTGAGCATGCTCGGTTCGTCCGAGAAGCCTTAAAACCGTGACGACACATTCACCTTGAACCAAGGGTTCAAGGGTTACAGCCTGCGGCGGCATCTCGGAGATTCCTTCTTTATCGTTCCATCCCCCGACTTCATTTCCGGCTTATGCCATCGTGTATTACACTATGCCTGTTTGTATTGTTTGCTCACTATTGTTTGTACACCAATGAGATTCAGGCATGACGCTATTGTCAGATATCCCGTACACCAGGCAACACATTCGCCAGCAGATCCGCCAGCGCCGACGCGCGTTAACACCGGAGCAGCAAACACTGTTTGCCCTGCAGGCAGCAGACAGAATGATGGTGTATCCTCCTGTTTTGCTTGCGCATACGGTCGCAGTATTTCTTTCGTTTGATGGCGAACTGGATACGCAGCCGCTCATTGACCAACTCTGGCGAGCGGGCAAGCGGGTTTTTCTCCCCGTCCTTCACCCTTTCAGTCCGGGCAATCTGTTATTTTTACACTACCACCCGCACAGTGACCTGGTCGTCAATCGTTTGAAAATCCACGAACCCAGACTTGATGTGCGCGATGTGCTGCCCCTCAGCCAACTGGATGTGCTGATTACGCCGCTGGTGGCGTTCGATGCCGTCGGGCAACGCCTGGGAATGGGCGGCGGATTTTACGACCGGACGCTGCAAAACTGGCGGCAATACTATCTTCAGCCGGTCGGCTACGCTCACGATTGCCAGCAGGTCGAAGCGCTACCGGCAGAGCAGTGGGATATCCCGCTGCCAGCGGTCATCACGCCGTCAAAAACCTGGATCTGGTAAATCGGCTTTAATCGCCAGCAGCGCGTTTGTATGAGCGAGAGAAACGTCAGAATTGCGGTATGAAGCCGAGAGAAGGGGCAGGTTGCTGACCTGCCCGCTGGCAACAAAGGGGATTAGAACAGCAGACGAGCGCGAATAGTGCCCGGAATGGCCTTCATCGCCTGCAATGCGGTCTGTGCCACATCTTCTTCCGCTTCGATATCGATAACCACGTAACCCATCTGCGGCGTGGTCTGCAGATACTGCGCCGCGATGTTAATACCCTGTGCCGCAAAGATCTGGTTAATCGAGGTCAGCACGCCCGGACGGTTTTCGTGGATGTGCAGCAGACGGCGGCCACCGTGCAGCGGCAACGACACTTCAGGGAAGTTAACCGCAGAAAGCGTCGAACCGTTATCAGAGTATTTCACCAGCTTGCCCGAGACTTCCAGACCGATATTTTCCTGCGCTTCCTGAGTTGAACCGCCAATGTGCGGAGTCAGGATAACGTTGTCAAATTCGCAGAGCGGGGAGTTAAACGGATCGCTGTTGGTCGCAGGTTCGGTTGGAAATACATCAATCGCCGCGCCCGCCAGATGTTTGCTCGCCAGCACCTCGCACAGGGCCGGGATATCAACGACTGTGCCGCGAGAGGCGTTAATCAGCAGCGCGCCCGGCTTCATCAGCGCCAGTTCTTCCGCGCCAATCATATTTTTAGTGGAGATGTTTTCCGGCACATGCAGACTCACAACATCGCTCATATTCAACAAATCAGAGAGATGCTGTACCTGAACGGCGTTACCTAACGGTAATTTGCTTTCAATATCATAGAAATAGACGTGCATCCCCAGCGATTCGGCCAGGATACCCAGTTGGGTACCGATATGACCATAGCCAATAATGCCCAACTTTTTGCCGCGCGCTTCGAAGCTGCCAACCGCCAGTTTGTTCCACACGCCGCGATGTGCTTTCGCGTTTGCCGCCGGCACGCCGCGCAGCATAAGCAACAATTCGCCAATAACCAGTTCAGCAACGGAGCGCGTATTTGAGAACGGCGCGTTAAACACCGGAATACCGCGTTTTGCCGCCGCATTCAAATCAACCTGATTGGTACCGATACAGAAACAGCCGACGGCAACCAGCTTTTCCGCCGCCGCGAAAATCTCTTCAGTCAGATGAGTACGGGAACGCAGGCCAATAAAATGAGCATCACGGATCGACGCTTTCAGCGCTTCGCTATCCAGCGCGCCTTTGTGAAACTCGATATTGGTGTAGCCCGCCGCGCGGAGATTATCCACCGCTTTTTGATGTACACCTTCAACCAGCAGAAATTTAATCTTGTCTTTTTCCAGTGATACCTTAGCCATTTCCCCGTCCTGTTTTGTCTTAACTGATGTCGTGCGGAACGAAAGTTCTTCTCAGCAACATATCAAAAAAAACTATCGCGGCAATATGAACGTTTGCGTCAACAACCTGAAGAAATATCACTCAGCGGGAAATGACAGAACAAAACACCATAAAGAAAAAGAAAGACAGACTGTTACTCATGATTTGAGAATAAATGTGACATAAGTCACCAAAATGAACCTGATGAAAAAATATTGGCGAGGGAGCAGGTTCACTCCCCCGGTCAGACTATTTCGTGATGGTTTTTACTCCATCGGCGGTGCCGATCAGCGCGATATCCGCGCCACGATTCGCAAACAGGCCGACGGTTACCACGCCGGGAATACCGTTGATGGCATTTTCCAGCGCCACGGCGTCAAGAATCTCCAGGCCATATACGTCGAGGATCACGTTACCGTTGTCGGTCACCACGCCCTGACGATACTCCGGACGACCGCCCAGCTTAACCAGCGCACGCGCCACGGCGCTGCGGGCCATCGGAATCACTTCAACCGGCAGCGGAAATGTACCGAGAATATCGACCTGCTTAGAAGCATCGGCGATACAGATAAACTTGTCAGCAACCGAGGCGATAATTTTCTCCCGCGTCAGCGCCGCACCGCCGCCTTTAATCATCTGCATATGGCCGTTAATCTCGTCAGCACCGTCGACATAGATGCCCAGACGATCAACGCTGTTAAGATCAAAAACAGTAATACCGAGGCTTTTCAGTTTTTCGGTTGAGGCATCGGAGCTGGAAACCGCCCCTTCAATCTGCCCTTTCATGGTGCCCAGCGCGTCAATAAAATGTGCCGCCGTGGAACCCGTACCAACCCCAACGATGGTGCCCGGCTGTACATACTGCAATGCCGCCCAGCCTACTGCTTTTTTCAGTTCATCTTGCGTCATGATTATGGTCCGAAATGTAATTGCCTGTGGCGCATTATAGAACACCAGGGGTGTTATTGTCCCTGCGACGAAGATCACACAACGCAGCAGACAATTTTTTCGTCTTCATCAAAAGCAAATTTATGTCATAGTGCGAGTTAACGAAAAGTATTAGGGGTACGTCAGAGCAATGAAACGACCGGACTACAGAACACTACAGGCGCTGGACGCGGTAATCAGGGAACGAGGATTTGAGCGCGCCGCGCAGAAGCTTTGTATCACCCAGTCCGCCGTCTCACAGCGCATTAAACAACTGGAAAATATGTTTGGCCAACCGCTGCTGGTGCGCACCGTACCGCCGCGTCCTACCGAGCAAGGGCAAAAATTGCTGGCCCTGCTGCGTCAGGTCGAGCTGCTGGAAGAGGAGTGGCTGGGCGATGAGCAAACCGGCTCCACGCCGCTGCTGCTGTCGCTGGCGGTCAACGCCGACAGTCTGGCAACCTGGCTGCTGCCCGCGCTTTCCAGCGTACTCTCCGACTCCCCTATTCGCCTCAATTTACAGGTGGAAGATGAAACCCGTACCCAGGAACGTCTGCGCCGCGGTGAAGTCGTCGGGGCAGTCAGTATTCAGCCGCAGGCACTGCCCAGTTGCCTGGTCGACCAGCTCGGGGCTCTCGACTATCTGTTCGTCGCCTCTAAAGAGTTTGCGCAACGCTATTTTCCCAACGGCGTCACCCGTTCGGCGCTGCTCAAAGCGCCGGTGGTGGCGTTCGATCATCTCGACGATATGCACCAGGCTTTCTTACAGCAGAATTTCGACTTACCGCCGGGCAGCGTCCCCTGCCATATCGTGAACTCTTCTGAAGCCTTTGTGCAGTTAGCTCGTCAGGGAACCACCTGCTGTATGATCCCGCATCTGCAGATTGAGAAAGAGTTGAACAGCGGTGAGCTTATTGACCTCACCCCTGGCCTGTTCCAGCGCCGGATGCTCTACTGGCACCGTTTCGCGCCGGAGAGCCGCATGATGCGCCGGGTGACCGATGCGCTGATCAATTATGGGCACAAAGTATTAAGGCAAGATTAGGCCAGGCTTTCAGGGTGGGAGCCATCCAGCCAGTGAATGACGAGTTACAGTAATCTGACTTTATGCAATCGGTTCACATTGGGCGAGGGTTCACGGCGGGCTTTGCTAAACGATTCAGCGTGTCGCCGATATCATGTTGACGCAATGACCATCGGAAAAGCCCGGCATTCAGGCCGGGCAACATAGTCTATTGCGCCGCTTTTGACTCATCAGCAGCTTTTGCTGGCGTGGACGGTGCAGAGGCAGACTGCGCAGGTTGCAGTTCAAACACCACATCCACCTGATCATCAAACTGAATTGTCGCCTGTTCATAGCTTTCCTGAGCAGAAACTGGCGCCGCATCCGCTTTCATCATCCGCACCATCGGGCTGGGCTGGTAATTGGAGACATGATAACGAACGCTATAGACCGGCCCCAGCTTACTATGGAAACCGGCTGCCAGTTCCTGTGCCTGGTGAATAGCATTATCAATCGCCGCTTTGCGCGCTTTATCTTTATACGCGTCCGGTTGCGCAACCCCCAGAGACACTGAGCGGATCTCATTCAGACCCGCTTTTAATGCGCCATCTAACAGACCGTTGAGCTTATCCAGTTGCCGTAACGTGACTTCAACGCTACGCACCGCGCGGTAGCCCTTAAGAATGCTTTTACCATTCTGATAATCATAATCAGGCTGAGTACGCAGATTGGCTGAGTTAATATCTTTCCTGCCAATACCGCTCTTTTCCAGGAAAGAAAGATACTGGGCAACACGTTCGTCAGCCTGTTTCTTTGCCGATGCCGCGTCTTTCGCGGAGACGTTAACTTCAATCGCCAGGGTGGCGATATCGGGAACCGCGGCAACGCTGGCGGTCCCTGACGTGACAATATGTGGGCCATTTGGCAATTCATTTGCCTGTGTGGCCATTACGCTAAATCCGAGTGCTGCCGCCAGGGCCATGACTTTTAACTTCACTGTCGTTTCTCCATCTTACATGAGTCGTCCATAAGGTGGACGCATGCCAACCAGCTTAGCGCGTAGATGAGGAAAGTCCATCAGAGAAGGCTTAGTTAAGCAGCGCCTGCACATGCGCAAGGCCATCTTTCGCTAACTGTAGCGCAATCATCCACATTACCAGGCCGACCAGCAGATTGATGACTCTTTGCGCCGTTGCCGTACGCAAACGCGGTGCCAGCCAGGCGGCCAGCAGGGCCAGACCAAAGAACCATAAAAACGAAGCGCTAATGGTACCTAAGGCAAACCAGCGCTTTGGCTCTGCTGCCAGTTGTCCGCCAAGGCTGCCGAGCACCACAAAGGTATCAAGATAAACATGTGGATTCAGCCAGGTCACCGCCAGCATGGTGACAATAATTCTCCAGCGCCCCTGCTTCATCGCTTCCGCGCTGGCCAGTTCCAGATGTCGGCTAAAAGCCGTTTTCATCGCCCCAAAACCGTACCACAATAAAAAGGCGACGCCGCCCCAGGTCACCATCGCCAACAGCCACGGCGACTGCATCAGCAACGCGCTGCCGCCAAACACGCCGGCACAAATGAGCAGCAGATCGCTGATCGCGCAAAGCAGAGCAATCATCAGATGATACTGGCGACGAATACCCTGATTCATCACAAAAGCATTTTGGGGACCGAGCGGCAAAATCATCGCCGCTCCCAGAGCAAGCCCCTGGAAATAATAAGATAACATATGGGATTTTCCGCCAGAGTCGTAAATTCGGACTGACTATAGCGCGGCACGATTATTAGATGAAATTTATATTTTTAATCATTAATAAGTAAAGCTAATAAAAGATTTTTACAGGCGCTTGTCGTCGCAAACAAAAAGGGCCCGCGATCATCAACCGCGAGCCCTTTTCGCTAAAACCTGAAGCGAATATTATTCCGCCTGTTCTTTCACCTTCTTAACGTTCACATCCATTTGCGGATACGGGAAGCTAATTCCGTTGGCGTCAAAATCACGCTTAATACGCTCCAGAATATCCCAGTAAACGCTTTGCAGATCGCTACTTTTGCTCCATACGCGCACCACGTAGTTCACCGATGACGCCCCCAGTTCATGGAGACGAACCGTCATTTCCCGATCTTTCAGGATACGCTCATCAGATGTAATGATATCGGTAAGCAGCTTTTTCACCAGATCCGTATCAGAGTCATATCCAACGCCAATGATAAACTCATTACGGCGAACCGGTTCACGGGAGAAGTTGGTGATATTACCGTCAATAACCTTTTTGTTCGGCACAATAACGATTTTGCCATCCGCGGCACGCAGCGTGGTGGAAAAAATCTGGACGTTAAGTACCGTTCCCGCGGTACCGCCCAGATCAACGTACTCCCCCGCGCGGAACGGACGGAAAACAACCAGCAGCACGCCAGCCGCAAGGTTAGCCAGCGATCCCTGCAGCGCCAGGCCAACGGCCAGACCTGCGGCGCCAAGAACGGCGATAACCGATGCTGTCTGCACGCCTACACGCCCCAGTGCGGCAATCAGCGTAAAAGCAATAACCGCATAACGCGCCAGTGCGGACAGAAAATCGGCGACGGTGGCATCAATGTGTCGCGCCTGCATCAGACGATTCAGAGTATTAGACACAATTCGCGCCACGATCAGACCAACAATAATAATCGCGATGGCCGCGACGATGTTGACGGCATAACTCAGTAATAGTTGCTGATTACGCACCAGCCATGAACCGGCGTGATTTATGCTACCGACAACGTTCAACTCTTCCATTTAACATTCCTTATGGATACCCGGACGGGAAATAAAATAACTAAGCCTGCTAATGGCAGGTAGCTTAAGGGTAAACAATAAGCGTATGTTTTGCCAAATTGATCACATTTTTTCGCGACGTTCTGCCTTGCCCGAAAAATAAAAAAAGCCCGCATCGCTGCGGGCTCCAGACTAAAAAAAGAATTTTGTTACAGAACGTCGATCGCGTTCAGCTCTTTAAATGCCTGCTCCAGACGCGTCACCATTGAGGTCTGAGCGGCGCGCAGCCATACGCGCGGATCGTAGTATTTCTTGTTCGGCTGGTCTTCGCCTTTCGGGTTGCCCAGCTGGCCCTGCAGGTAAGCTTCGTTCGTTTTGTAGTACTGCAGGATACCGTCCCAGGTTGCCCATTGGGTATCGGTATCGATGTTCATTTTGATAACGCCGTAGCTTACGGAGTCTTTGATTTCCTGAGCAGAAGAACCGGAACCGCCGTGGAAGACGAAGTTCAGGCTGTTGTGCGGCAGGTTATGTTTCTTAGAAACATATTCCTGAGAATCACGCAGGATAGTCGGGGTCAGAACCACGTTGCCCGGTTTGTAAACGCCGTGCACGTTACCAAAGGAAGCAGCGATGGTGAAACGCGGGCTGATTTTGCTCAGCTCGGTGTACGCGTAATCAACATCTTCCGGCTGGGTGTACAGAGCGGAAGCATCCATGTGGCTGTTGTCCACGCCGTCTTCTTCGCCACCGGTGCAACCCAGTTCGATTTCCAGCGTCATGTCCATTTTGGCCATACGCGCCAGGTATTTAGAACAGATCTCAATGTTTTCGTGCAGCGATTCTTCAGACAGGTCAATCATGTGAGAAGAGAACAGCGGTTTGCCGGTAGCAGCGAAATGTTTTTCACCCGCATCCAGCAGACCGTCGATCCACGGCAGCAGTTTCTTCGCACAGTGGTCGGTGTGCAGAATAACCGGAACACCGTAATGCTCAGCCATCTGATGAACGTGGTGCGCGCCAGAGATCGCCCCCAGAATTGCCGCGCCCTGAGGCACGTCAGTTTTCACGCCTTTGCCGGCGATGAACGCCGCGCCGCCGTTAGAGAACTGAACGATAACCGGAGAACGAACTTTTGCTGCGGCTTCCAGAACGGCGTTGATGGAATCAGTACCCACGCAGTTTACCGCTGGCAGAGCAAAGTTGTTTTCTTTAGCAACCTGGAACACTTTCTGAACGTCGTCGCCAGTGATGACGCCCGGTTTTACGAAATCAAAAATTTTAGACATGTTACGTAGTCCTGTATCTGTATCTTCGACCGTTGAAGGAGGTTCGCGAGCTTTTACACGCGCTGAAAAACAGGCGGGTCTCCCCGCCTGAACTGAATTACTGCTTAGCGCGCTCTTCGAGCATAGCTACTGCAGGCAGAACTTTGCCTTCCACGAATTCGAGGAATGCGCCGCCGCCAGTGGAGATGTAGGAGATTTTGTCCGCAATGCCGAACAGGTCGATTGCCGCCAGAGTGTCACCGCCGCCAGCGATGGAGAACGCTTCGCTGTCGGCGATCGCGTTGGCAACAATTTCAGTACCTTTACGGAAGTTCGGGAATTCGAACACGCCAACCGGACCGTTCCACAGAATGGTTTTTGCATTTTTCAGGATTGCAGCCAGTTTTTCTGCGGAGGCATCGCCGAGGTCCAGAATCTGCTCGTCATCTTTGATGTCGCTAACCGATTTCAGGGTCGCGGTTGCTGTTTCAGAAAACTCGGTCGCCACGCGGACGTCAGTCGGAACCGGGATATCGCAGGTGCCAAGCAGGCGTTTCGCTTCATCAACCAGGTCGGCCTCGTACAGGGATTTGCCCACATTGTGCCCCTGAGCGGCAACGAAGGTATTGGCAATACCACCGCCAACGATCAGCTGGTCAGCGATTTTGGACAGGGAGTCCAGAACGGTCAGTTTGGTAGACACTTTAGAACCACCAACGATAGCCACCATCGGGCGAGCCGGTTCTTTCAACGCTTTACCCAGCGCGTCCAGCTCAGCGGCCAGCAGCGGACCTGCGCAAGCGACGTCGGCGAATTTACCGATACCGTGAGTAGAAGCCTGGGCGCGGTGAGCAGTACCGAATGCGTCCATCACAAACACGTCGCACAGAGCAGCATATTTTTTAGACAGCGCTTCGTCGTCTTTCTTTTCGCCTTTGTTGAAGCGAACGTTTTCCAGCACCACCAGTTCACCGGCAGCCACGTCAACGCCATCCAGGTAATCTTTTACCAGGCGAACCGGATTGGAGAGTTTGTCTTTCAGGTAGTTAACAACCGGCAGCAGAGAGAATTCTTCGTTGTACTCGCCTTCGGTAGGACGACCCAGGTGAGAAGTGACCATCACTTTCGCACCCTGTTTCAGGGCCAGTTCAATGGTCGGCAGAGAGGCGCGGATGCGCGCATCGCTGGTTACTTTCCCTTCTTTAACGGGTACGTTCAGATCCGCGCGGATAAAAACGCGTTTACCCGCCAGATCCAGATCGGTCATCTTAATTACAGACATGGTGAATCCTCTCGTTGATTCTTAATAAAGTTTTGCAAGCGCCTGAGCGCCTTACCTGAAACCTTGTGCGGCCATCGCTAACGTGGTGTCAAGCATCCGGTTAGCAAAGCCCCATTCGTTATCACACCAGACCAGCGTTTTGATCAAATGTGCGCCACTCACCCGCGTCTGCGTGCCATCAACAATCGCGCTATGCGGGTCATGGTTAAAATCTATCGAGACTAACGGTAATTCCGTATAGTCAACTATACCATGAAATGAACCCTGTGCTGCTTTTTGCAACAACTGGTTGACTTCACTCGCTTTTACTGGTTTCTTCACCGTCACGCTGAGGTCAATTGCCGTGACATTAATGGTCGGCACGCGAACCGCAATCGCCTCAAAACGGTCGTTAAACTGGGGAAAGATACGCGCGATCCCCGCAGCCAGTTTAGTATCCACCGGGATAATCGATTGACTGGCTGCTCGCGTACGGCGCAGATCCGGATGGTAGGCATCAATGACCTGCTGATCGTGCATCGCGGAGTGGATCGTCGTTACCGTGCCTGACTCAATGCCGTAAGCATCATCCAGCAGTTTAATGACCGGAATAATGCAGTTGGTGGTACAAGAAGCGTTGGAGACGATACGGTGCCCGGCGCGTAGCTCATCATGATTTACGCCAAAAACCACCGTTGCGTCGAGATCGTTGCCGCCAGGATGTGAAAAGAGCACCTTCTTTGCCCCGGCCTGAAGGTGGGCTTCGCCATGTTCACGGCTACCGTAAACGCCGGTGCAGTCAAGCACGACATCAACCGCCAGTTCCCGCCAGGGTAACGCCGTAATGGAAGACTCATGCAACAGGCGAATCGCATCATCGCCAACAAACAGTTGCTCTCTCTCCTGGCGCACATCCCAGGCAAAGCGCCCATGGCTGGTGTCATACTTCAACAAATGCGCGATACCCGCGGCATCCGCCAGTTCGTTAATTGCCACTACGGTGATTTCCGCCCGGCGCCCGGATTCATACAAAGCACGAACCACGTTACGCCCGATGCGACCGAAGCCATTAATCGCAATGCGTATGGTCATAGGTCTCCTGCAAGGCTTTCCCTGATCTGAAGTGGCTGACAGAGTAATCCAGCAACGCCGTGAGGGAAACCTTACCTGTCGCAAACTGCGACTGATTGATTAATTGTCGAACATTTAGCCGACTGAAACGCTTCAGCTAGAATAAGCGAAACAAGGAATAAAAGGAATGATTGTCCAGCTCAATAAGCGATTTATCTGACTTGCGTCACATTTTAAAAGGAATAGTTTATTGGGAAACCATCATTCCTGCGGTACCGTTTATTGCTTTCAGCCAGATAAATGAAAAAAGGCCGCTCTCTCGCGGCCTTAGTGTGGAAGCGCATCTGCTACAGCAGCGCTTTCGCCTTAGCAACCACGTTCTCAACGGTAAAACCGAACTCTTCGAACAGTTGCTCCGCCGGGGCTGATTCACCGAAGGTGGTCATGCCGACGATCGCGCCGTTCAGACCCACGTATTTGAACCAGTAGTCGGCGATACCCGCTTCGATTGCCACACGCGCAGAGACTGCTTTCGGCAATACCGCTTCACGATAGGCCGCATCCTGCTTGTCGAACGCGTCGGTGGACGGCATGGAAACCACCCGCGCTTTCACGCCTTCGGCGGTCAGTTTTTCGTATGCCGCAACCGCCAGCTCCACTTCGGAACCGGTGGCAATGAAGATCAGTTCCGGCTGACCGGCACAATCTTTCAGTACGTAACCACCGCGGGCGATGTTCGCCAGCTGCTCTTCGCTACGCTCCTGCTGCGCCAGGTTCTGACGGGAGAGGATCAGCGCGGTCGGGCCGTCCTGACGCTCCACACCGTATTTCCACGCCACCGCAGATTCCACCTGGTCACACGGACGCCAGGTGCTCATGTTCGGCGTCACGCGCAGGGAAGCCACCTGTTCTACCGGCTGGTGCGTCGGGCCGTCTTCCCCCAGACCGATGGAGTCGTGGGTGTAGACCATCACCTGACGCTGCTTCATCAGCGCCGCCATACGCACCGCGTTACGGGCATATTCCACGAACATCAGGAAGGTGGAGGTGTACGGCAGGAAACCACCGTGCAGCGCGATGCCGTTGGCAATGGCGGTCATACCGAACTCGCGCACGCCGTAGTGGATGTAATTACCGGCGGTATCTTCGTTGATCGCTTTAGAGCCGGACCACAGGGTCAGGTTAGACGGTGCCAGGTCAGCGGAGCCGCCGAGAAACTCAGGCAGCAGCGGACCAAATGCTTCAATGGCATTCTGCGACGCCTTGCGGCTGGCGATTTTCGCCGGATTCGCCTGCAGCTTCGCGATAAATTCATTCGCTTTCGCGTCGAAGTCAGCCGGCATATCGCCTTTCATACGACGGGTAAATTCAGCCGCTTCCTGCGGGAAGGCTTTGGCGTAGGCGGCAAACCTCTCGTTCCACGCAGACTCTTTCGCCTGACCGGCCTCTTTCGCATCCCACTGCGCATAGATGTCCGACGGAATTTCGAACGGCGCGTATTTCCAGCCCAGTTGTTCACGGGTCAGCGCGATTTCCGCATCGCCCAGCGGCGCGCCGTGGGAATCGTGGGTACCGGCTTTGTTCGGGGAACCGAAACCGATGATGGTTTTGCACATCAGCAGGGACGGTTTGTCGGTAACCGCGCGCGCTTCTTCCACCGCACGTTTAATCGCTTCAGCATCGTGACCATCCACGCCGCGCACCACGTGCCAGCCGTAAGCTTCAAAACGCTTCGCGGTATCATCGGTAAACCAGCCTTCAACGTGACCATCAATGGAGATACCATTGTCGTCGTAGAATGCCACCAGTTTGCCCAGTTTCAGGGTGCCGGCCAGGGAACATACCTCGTGAGAGATACCTTCCATCATGCAGCCGTCGCCCATGAACGCGTATGTGAAGTGGTCAACAATATCGTGGCCCGGACGGTTGAACTGCGCCGCCAGGGTCTTCTCGGCAATCGCCATCCCGACCGCGTTCGCAATGCCCTGCCCCAGCGGGCCGGTGGTGGTTTCGACACCGGCTGTGTAGCCCACTTCCGGGTGGCCCGGCGTTTTCGAGTGCAGCTGACGGAAGTTTTTCAGCTCTTCAATCGGCAGGTCATAACCGGTGAGGTGCAGCAGGCTGTAGATCAGCATCGAGCCGTGGCCGTTGGACAGTACGAAACGGTCGCGGTCGGCCCAGGACGGATTGTTCGGGTTATGGTTCAGGAAATCACGCCACAGGACTTCGGCAATGTCAGCCATCCCCATCGGGGCGCCCGGGTGACCGGATTTGGCTTTCTGTACTGCGTCCATGCTCAGCGCACGAATAGCGTTAGCAAGCTCTTTACGTGAGGACATTTTGACTCCAGATCGGATAATGAAGGCCGTGCCCGCAACGGCTTGACGACCGCGCGTTTTGGGCTACGCCGGAAAAAAGTGTGAACAATGTAACCTAAGCGGCAAAGCATGTACATGGAGCATCCTTTTGCCGCTTAAGAAATCTCCGGAACAGGTTGTGCTACGCGGTAATCCTCTCGCCCGCCTCTCAAGAGAGTATTTATAATTTGCGCAGGATATGGCAGGTCAGCCATAGCCATTTTTCGAATAAATAACCATAAGATTGTGGAAGATAAAAATGAAAATTCACTCAACTATTCTTGCCCTTGGGATCGCCGCAGCCCTCACCGGATGCCAGAACATGGATTCCAGCGCCCTGCTCAGCTCAGGAGCGGGAGCCTATCAGGCCTGGTCGCTCAGCGATGAGCAGGTGAAAGCGTTAAGCGATAAAGCCTGTCAGGAGATGGATGCCAAAGCCACCATCGCGCCTGCGGGGAGCCAATACAGTAAACGGCTGACTAAAATCGCCGCCGCGCTGGGGGACAATATCAACGGCCAGCCGGTGAACTACAAGGTGTACCAGACCAAAGACGTTAACGCCTTCGCCATGGCTAACGGCTGCATCCGCGTATACAGCGGACTGATGGATCTAATGAACGACAACGAAGTCGAGGCAGTGATCGGCCACGAAATGGGCCACGTCGCGCTTGGGCATGTGAAGAAAGGAATGCAGGTCGCATTAGGCACTAACGCCTTGCGCGCGGCGGCGGCTTCCGCTGGCGGCGTTGTCGGCAGCTTGTCGCAGTCCCAGCTAGGCGATCTTGGTGAAAAGCTGGTGAATTCTCAGTTCTCTCAACGTCAGGAGTCGGAAGCGGACGATTACTCTTACGATTTGCTGCGTAAGCGCGGGATTAGCCCTGCCGGGCTCGCCACCAGCTTCGAGAAACTGGCCAAACTGGAAGCCGGTCGCCAAAGTTCAATGTTTGACGATCACCCGGCGTCTGAAGCGCGCGCTCAGCATATTCGCGAACGCATGGCTGCGGACGGAATTAAGTAATGATTCCCCCCATTCCGCAACGCTATTGGGCGGAATGGGGGAAGTCAGACGGACTCCGGACCTACAGCCGGAACGCCGTCCCTGCTCAAACCGGCAAGCCAAATAACCCGATTACTCGCCTTTCTTCGCCGCCTGGATATACAGCATTTCCAGCGCTAGCGTCGCTGCCGCCAGCGCGGTGATCTCCGATTGATCGTAGGCAGGCGCGACTTCTACTACGTCCATCCCCACAATGTTCAAATCCTTCAGGCCGCGCACCAGTTTGATCGCACGATCCGACGTCAGGCCGCCAATCACCGGCGTACCGGTACCCGGCGCGAACGCGGGATCGAGACAGTCGATATCAAACGTCAGATAGACCGGCATATCGCCAACGATCTGTTTCACCTGCGCGATCACGTCGTCCGCGGTACGATCGTTGACCTGGCCCGCGTCCAGCACCGTGAAGCCGTTATCTTTATCAAACTCGGTACGGATACCGATCTGCACGGAATGATGAGGATCGATCAGACCTTCGTTCGGCGCGGTATAAAACATGGTGCCGTGGTCAAACTCGCAACCGTTCGCGTAGGTATCGGTGTGGGCATCAAAGTGTACCAGCGCCATTTTGCCGAAGTGTTTAGCATGCGCGCGCAACAACGGCAGAGTCACGAAATGGTCGCCGCCGAAGGAGAGCATACGCTTCCCGGCCGCCAGCAATTTCTCCGCATGGGCCTGCAGCTTTTCGCTCATTTCACGCGCATCGCCGAAAGCATAAACCAGGTCGCCGCAGTCAACTACGTTCAGGCGCTCACGCATGTCGAAGTTCCACGGGAAGCGGTTGTGCTCCCACGCAAGGTTGGTCGAAACCTGGCGGATCGCCGCCGGTCCGTGACGGCCGCCCGCACGCCCGGAAGTCGCCATATCAAACGGAACGCCGGTAATGACCCAGTCGGCATCGCTGTCGTACGGCTGGAAATTCAGCGGCAGACGCAGGAAGCCAAATGCGTTAGATACCAGCGAGTTATCATATTGATGACCTAAGGTGCTCATGTCCTGACCTCTTTTAAAGTCGATACATTAAAAACAGATGAAAAAAAATCCCCTCCGCGTCGTTAAACCCGACGAGGAAGGGATTAATTAGTAAATCGCTTATTGGGGCGAATTATCGCCGGTAATACATGCGGGTTCAAGTGAGTATAGCACTCTGCCGGATGGCGCCGCCTTATCCGGCCTGCATTCACAGGCCCGGTAAACGCAGCGCCACCGGGCACCGACGGCTACTCATCTTCCAGGTAAGTATACCCGTACAGACCCGCTTCGAACTCTTCAAGGAACTGTTGCTGTAAATCCGCATCCAGATCGGTATTTTTCACCTGATCGCGGAACTGAGTCAGCAGCGTGCTCGGCTCCAGCTGCACGTATTGCAGCATATCCGCCACGGTATCCCCTTCATCAGACAATTCAACTTCGACGCTGCCGTCAGGGAAGACAAACACGTCCACGGCTTCCGTATCGCCGAACAGGTTATGCATATTGCCGAGAATTTCCTGATAGGCGCCGACCATAAAGAAGCCCAGCATCGGCGGGTTGTCTGGATCATATTCCGGCATCGGCATGGTGGTCGCAATACCGTCACCATCCACATAGTGGTCGATCGCGCCATCGGAATCGCAGGTAATATCCAGCAGCACCGCACGACGTTCCGGCACCTTGTTCAGCCCTTCCAGCGGCATCACCGGGAACAGTTGATCGATACCCCAGGCGTCCGGCATCGACTGGAACAGGGAGAAGTTGACGTAAATTTTATCCGCCATTCGTTCCTGCAGTTCGTCGATGATCGGGCGATGGGCGCGGTTGCTCGGATCAAGCTGTTTCTGTACTTCATGGCACATATTCAGATACAGCTGTTCGGCCCAGGCGCGCTCCTGAAGATTAAAGGTGCCGGAGGAGTAGCCGATATGAATATCGTGCAAATCCATCTGGCTATCGTGCAGCCATTCCCGCAGCGAGCGGCGATTGCCGGTTTCGTGCATTTCCTGCCAGGTTTCCCACATACTTTGCAGCGGACGGGCGGCATCTTCCGCTGGCGGGGTGGCCTCGGTATATTCGTTACGCTCAACGCCGATAATATTGGAGACCAGCACCGTGTGATGCGCGGTGACTGCGCGACCGGACTCAGTAATCACCGTCGGATGCGGCAGGCCGTTCTCTTCACAGGCATCGCCAATCGCCCAGATAATATTGTTGGCATATTCGTTCAGACCGTAGTTCACCGAACAGTCAGACTGCGAACGGGTGCCTTCATAATCAACGCCAAGACCGCCGCCAACATCGAAGCACTGAATATTGACGCCCAGCTTATGCAGTTCGACATAAAAGCGTGCGGACTCGCGGACGCCGGTGGCGATATCGCGAATATTGGCCATCTGCGACCCCAGGTGGAAGTGCAGCAGTTGCAGACTCTCCAGGTGCCCTGCCGAGCGCAGGATCTCAACCAGCTGCAGAACCTGCGTTGCCGCAAGGCCGAATTTTGATTTTTCGCCGCCGGAGGATTGCCATTTACCGGAACCCTGAGAAGCCAGACGCGCGCGGACGCCAAGCCGCGGCACCACGTTCAGGCGCTCGGCCTCCTCCAGCACGATGGCGATTTCCGACATTTTTTCGATGACCAGATAGACCTTATGGCCCATCTTTTCACCCACCAGCGCCAGGCGGATATATTCACGGTCTTTATAACCGTTGCACACAATCACGCTGCGGGTCATGCCCGCATGCGCCAGCACCGCCATCAGTTCAGCCTTGGAGCCCGCTTCCAGCCCCAGCGGTTCGCCGGAATGGATCAGCGATTCAATAACCCGACGATGCTGGTTAACCTTGATCGGATAAACCAGAAAGTAGTCGCCGTTGTAGCCATAGGATTCCCGCGCGCGCTTAAAAGCCGCGTTGATGGAGCGCAGGCGGTGCTGCAGAATCTGCGGGAAACAAAATAGCGCAGGCAGGCGCTGGCCCTGCGCTTCACGCGCTTTTACCAGCTCAGCGAGGTCAACGCGCGCTTGCGGGACGTCAGGGTCAGGGCAGACGCTGATATGGCCCAGTTCGTTAACGTCGTAGTAGTTATTACCCCACCAGGCAATATTATAAGTGCGTAGCATCTTGCTGACTTCCTGGGAGCTCATCGCAACCTCCTGCATGGAACGTAGTACACCGTGCTCGCCTGCTGACGAAGGCGAAAACAAAGGCATGTCGTCAGACATAGCGAACCTCAAATTTTATTAACAAGTGTAAAACAGTTGACTACTATCGCAATCCGAAGACGCGATAACAACCCATAAACAGTCCCTGATCCCAGCGGATAGTGCTGGACCTGTGACTGTGCGACTGGTTTCTTATTCATATCATCGTACAACACGTCGCCGAACAGCGTATGACAGTCCGGAGAAACCACGAGAAAACCCTTGCTATCGCAAGAGCGCCCTTGTTCAGTTTTCGGCTGGCCGACCGGCCCTGGAATCCTGAGAAGCGCCGAGATGGGTAGAACATCGGCAGGTTTGCATGAGAAAGATGCAGAATGATGCAGGACAGTGACGCGCGACGATACGACGCGGCGAGCCAGGTGAGAAACGTGGGTTCATTATCTGTGAGCACCTCCACACTGCCCCGATACGGGCCAGCGACAAGCCAAAGCGATACATTCCTGACAGACAGCGCAAACGCCGTTGCGGGGCGCTGTAAATACAGACTGCTTAGCCTATTCCACCAGGCGTTATTGTTGCAGGCCGTTTGAGCACAGCCCGGGTTCAAAAATAGCCCCAATGGGATAGGCTCTTAACCCGGCTGGAAGTGACGCCACGAGCTGCGTGCCCGTGCGCTTTTTTAATGAGCCGCGCGCGGCGATTTATACCGAGAAGCGCGGTAAAAAGCAAAATAAAAATATGTACGCTGTCAGGTTTTATCAGCAAAACTGCCCTCCCCCTTTTTTCCATAAATGCGACCAATATCAAAAAAGGCTGGAAATGGGCTCAAGAACTGACCTAAAATAGCCATCCAGAAGTTAATCCGTCTATACTGATTAACACTCAGACTGCTCGTGTCACTACCTGCAAGCTTTGGTATAGTCATCCGTCAAAGCCTCTTCACACAACAGTATGAGCTACCCGAATAGTCTACAGGTGAAATTAAATATGGCAAAACACCTCTTTACGTCCGAGTCCGTATCAGAAGGGCATCCAGACAAAATTGCTGACCAAATCTCCGACGCCGTGCTGGATGCGATCCTCGAACAGGATCCAAAAGCACGCGTAGCATGTGAAACCTACGTTAAAACCGGCATGGTTCTGGTTGGCGGTGAAATCACCACCAGCGCATGGGTGGATATCGAAGAGATCACCCGTAATACGGTCCGTGAAATTGGCTACGTGCATTCCGATATGGGCTTTGACGCCAATTCTTGCGCGGTGCTGAGCGCGATCGGAAAACAATCTCCGGATATTAACCAGGGCGTTGACCGCGCCGATCCGCTGGAACAGGGCGCGGGCGACCAGGGCCTGATGTTTGGCTACGCGACCAACGAAACCGATGTGCTGATGCCAGCGCCGATCACCTACGCGCACCGTCTGGTGCAGCGTCAGGCTGAAGTTCGCAAGAACGGTACCCTGCCGTGGCTGCGCCCGGATGCGAAAAGCCAGGTCACCTTCCAGTATGACGATGGCAAAATTGTCGGTATTGACGCGGTCGTGTTGTCTACCCAGCACGCTGAAGAAATTGACCAGAAATCGCTGCAGGAAGCGGTGATGGAAGAGATCATTAAACCGATTCTGCCTACCGAGTGGCTGAATACTTCCACCAAATTCTTTATCAACCCAACCGGCCGTTTTGTTATCGGCGGCCCGATGGGCGACTGCGGACTGACCGGGCGTAAAATCATCGTTGATACCTACGGCGGTATGGCTCGTCACGGCGGCGGCGCTTTCTCAGGTAAAGATCCATCTAAAGTGGACCGTTCAGCGGCTTACGCTGCACGCTATGTTGCGAAAAACATCGTTGCCGCTGGCCTGGCTGACCGTTGTGAGATTCAGGTTTCTTACGCTATCGGCGTGGCTGAACCGACCTCTATCATGGTTGAAACCTTCGGTACTGAAAAAGTGCCTTCTGAACAGTTGACCCTGCTGGTACGCGAATTCTTCGACCTGCGTCCGTACGGCCTGATTCAAATGCTGGATCTGCTGCACCCTATCTACAAAGAGACTGCAGCATACGGTCACTTTGGTCGTGAACACTTCCCATGGGAAAAAACCGACAAGGCAGCTCAACTTCGCGATGCCGCTGGCCTGAAATAACCCCATTCCCGCACGCTTAAGGCCAGCCATGCGCTGGCTTTTTTTTGCAACAATCCTCATTCGCAACTGTTCAACTGTCCTGTAGTTTCCCTTGAAACAAGCACTTAAATGAAAGCGATTACATTAGATACAGATTCAATCTCTTATCAAGGCCGACGTGAAATGTAACAACACTCCGCAGTGTTACACAATATTTCAGAGAATGCTGATTAGCGTTTTTAATAAACTAAGCCATACTATATCAACCAATTGATTTAAATAAATTTATATTGATTACGTTTCTTTACCTTAGTGTAATCGATTACACGGTCGTGATTTTTATCACATTTTTTTACTGCGGACTTCCCTACCCTACCCGGAGACGAATCACTCACTCAACTGGAGGGCGTTATGCCTGACAACAAAACACAAGGGCGCGCAAACAAGACGATGACATTCTTCGTCTGCTTTCTCGCCGCACTGGCTGGTCTGCTGTTCGGCCTTGATATCGGTGTCATTGCAGGCGCTTTACCCTTTATTGCCGACGAGTTTCAGATAAGCGCTCACACCCAGGAATGGGTAGTGAGTTCCATGATGTTCGGCGCCGCTGTCGGTGCGGTCGGCAGTGGCTGGCTCTCCTTTAAACTCGGGCGTAAAAAAAGCCTGATGATTGGCGCAATCCTGTTCGTTGCCGGTTCGTTATTCTCTGCCGCCGCACCGAACGTTGAAGTACTGCTGATCTCCCGCGTCCTGCTCGGTCTGGCTGTCGGCGTAGCCTCCTACACGGCCCCCCTGTATTTGTCGGAAATCGCGCCGGAAAAAATTCGCGGCAGTATGATTTCGATGTACCAGTTGATGATCACCATTGGTATTCTCGGCGCTTATCTTTCCGATACCGCCTTCAGCTACAGCGGCGCATGGCGCTGGATGCTCGGCGTGATTATTATCCCGGCGGTACTGCTGCTGATTGGCGTTATCTTCCTGCCAGACAGCCCGCGCTGGTTTGCGGCTAAACGTCGCTTTGTCGATGCCGAACGCGTTCTGCTGCGCCTGCGCGACACCAGCGCAGAAGCAAAACGCGAGCTTGATGAGATCCGTGAAAGCCTGCAGGTAAAACAATCCGGTTGGTCGCTGTTTAAAGAGAACAGCAACTTCCGCCGCGCGGTATTTCTCGGCATCCTGTTACAGGTGATGCAACAGTTCACCGGTATGAACGTTATCATGTACTACGCGCCGAAGATTTTTGAACTGGCGGGCTACGCGAATACCACCGAACAGATGTGGGGAACCGTCATCGTTGGTTTGACCAACGTTCTGGCCACCTTCATCGCGATCGGCCTGGTCGACCGCTGGGGCCGCAAACCGACCCTGATCCTCGGGTTTATCGTCATGGCCGTCGGCATGGGCGTACTGGGCAGCATGATGCATATCGGGATTCACTCCGCCATGGCACAGTACTTCGCGGTCCTGATGCTGTTGATGTTTATCGTTGGCTTCGCCATGAGCGCCGGCCCGCTTATTTGGGTACTGTGTTCCGAAATCCAGCCGCTGAAAGGACGTGATTTCGGTATTACCTGCTCAACGGCGACCAACTGGATCGCCAACATGATCGTTGGCGCCACCTTCCTGACCATGCTGAACTCTCTGGGAAGCGCCAACACCTTCTGGGTCTACGGCGGGCTGAACGTTCTGTTCATTTTCCTGACCCTGTGGCTGATCCCCGAAACCAAAAACGTTTCACTGGAACATATTGAACGTAACCTGATGAAAGGCCGCAAACTGCGTGAAATCGGCGCCCGCGACTAGTCTGACACGCTTCCTCTCTGCGGGGAGGAAGCTTCTTCTTGCTCTCCCTTCCGTGGCGCATTATCCTCTGGCGCTATGAAAACACCCCGAATTCCGATTGCTCTTCAACAGGCTGTCATGCGCAGCCTGCGGGAGAATCTGGCCAAAGCAAACCTCAAACTGGGGCGTAACTATCGAGAGCCGGTACTGGTTTATCAGCAACGCGGAGCCGCCGCCGGTACCGCCTGGCTGGAAAAAAACGAAATTCGTCTTAACCCGGTACTGCTTCTGGAAAACCAGCAGGCGTTTATCCGTGAGGTCGTGCCCCATGAGTTAGCCCACCTGCTGGTGTGGAATCACTTTGGCCGCGTCGCGCCGCATGGTAAAGAGTGGAAATGGATGATGGAAAGCGTATTGGGCGTTCCGGCCCTGCGCACCCATCGTTTCGAACTTGCGTCAGTGCGGCAAAATACCTTTACTTACCGCTGCCAGTGTCAGCAGCACCAGCTAACCGTCCGCCGCCATAACCGTGTGGTACGGGGCGAAGCGGTTTATCGCTGCACCCGCTGTGGTGATGTCCTGGTCGCTGAAGAGTAATCCCCCGAATACCTCGCCTCACTCATTCACGTTTTAACAGCAAATCATGCACCCCGGGCTATTCCTGAGTATCACAACAACAAATGAGTGGCCGTATCACATCCAGCCAGCGACGTGGTCGTTACCAGGATTTCGGGTATAACTGGAAATTTTCTGCGCTGACTGATTGCATCCGGCAATCGTATTCGTTACGTTGCGGGCTCGTTTTACTACGGAGTTCACAATGTCCCGTATTCATATTTTTGCTGTCGCATTGCTCAGCGCGACGGCGTGTGCCCCGCTTGCGGCGGAAGGAATCCACAGTTTTTCCCAGGCCAAGGCCGCAGGCGTCAAAGTTAACGCCGATGTTCCCGGCGATTTCTACTGTGGCTGTAAAATCAACTGGCAGGGTAAAAAAGGCATTATCGACCTGCAATCCTGTGGTTATAGAGTGCGTAAAAATGAAAACCGCGCCCATCGGGTCGAGTGGGAACACGTGGTTCCGGCCTGGCAGTTTGGCCATCAGCGCCTGTGCTGGCAGGAGGGTGGCCGGAAAAACTGCGCTAAAGATCCGGAATACCGCAAAATGGAAAGCGATATGCATAATCTGCAGCCAGCGGTCGGCGAAGTAAATGGCGATCGCGGCAACTTTATGTACAGCCAGTGGAACGGTGGTGAAGGCCAATATGGCCAGTGCGCGATGAAAGTGGACTTCAAAGACAAAATCGCCGAGCCGCCGGTTCGCGCCCGAGGGGCTATCGCCCGCATCTATTTTTATATGCGCGACCGCTATAAGCTAAATCTCTCTCGTCAGCAAACCCAACTGTTTACCGCATGGAATAAGCAATACCCGGTCACCGCCTGGGAGTGCGAGCGCGACGAGCGTATTGCGAAAATTCAGGGCAATCATAATCCGTACGTCCAGCAGGCTTGCCAGGCGCGAAAGAGCTAACCTACACTAGCGGCAATTGTCAATTTGCAGCGTCACGCTTCCCCCGGCACGGGGGGAGACAGCATCTGCGCGAAGAACGGAATATCAAGCATGCGCATTCCTCGTATCTATCATCCAGAACCGCTCGCAACGGGTAGCCATATCGCCCTCTCCGACGATGCGGCTAACCATGTCGGCCGTGTGCTGCGTATGGGCAAAGGGCAGATAATTGAGCTTTTTGACGGCAGCAATCAGGTCTTCGAAGCGGTTATTGTCGAGGCAGGTAAAAAAAATGTTCTGGTGGCGGTGCAGAGCAGCACAATCGATAACCGCGAATCACCGCTGCATATCCATTTAGGCCAGGTTATGTCCCGTGGCGAAAAAATGGAGTTCACGATTCAGAAATCGATTGAACTGGGTGTAAGCCTCATAACGCCACTGTTTTCCGAACGCTGCGGCGTTAAACTGGACGCTGAACGTTTGCAAAAGAAGATCCAGCAGTGGCAAAAAATCGCCATTGCCGCCTGCGAGCAGAGTGGCCGCAACGTGGTGCCGGAGATTCGCCCGGCCATGCCGCTTGAAGCCTGGTGCGCGGAGCAGGATGAAGGACTTAAGCTCAATTTGCACCCGCGCGCCAGCGCCAGTATTAACACGCTGCCTTTGCCGGTCGAGCGCGTTCGCCTGCTGATTGGTCCGGAAGGCGGCCTTTCCGCGGAAGAGATAGCAATGACCGCTCGCTACCAGTTTACTGATATCCTGTTAGGACCTCGCGTTCTGCGTACAGAGACAACTGCGCTCACTGCCATTACCGCCCTGCAGGTGCGTTTTGGCGACTTAGGTTGAAGCGTTAACGGAGAAGAATAATGATCAAGCTCGGCATCGTGATGGATCCCATCGCAACCATCAACATCAAAAAAGACACCAGCTTCGCCATGTTGCTGGAAGCGCAGCGTCGCGGCTACGAACTCCATTACATGGAGATGAACGATCTGTACTTAATCAATGGCGAAGCCCGCGCCCGTACACGCAAGCTGAGCGTCGAGCAGAATTACGATAAATGGTACGAATTCAACGGCGAACAGGACCTGCCGCTGGCGGACCTTAACGTGATTCTGATGCGTAAAGACCCGCCGTTTGATACCGAGTTTATCTACGCGACCTATATTCTGGAACGCGCCGAAGAGAAAGGTACGCTCATCGTCAATAAGCCGCAAAGCCTGCGCGATTGTAACGAAAAGTTGTTTACCGCCTGGTTCTCCGAACTGACGCCGGAAACGCTGGTTACCCGCAATAAAGCGCAGTTGAAAGCATTCTGGGAAAAACATGGCGATGTCATCCTCAAGCCGCTGGACGGTATGGGCGGCACGTCGATTTTCCGTGTTAAAGAGAGCGATCCTAATCTCGGCGTTATTACCGAGACGCTAACCGAGTTAGGCAGCCGATACTGCATGGCGCAGAACTATCTGCCCGCCATTAAAGATGGCGATAAGCGCGTGCTGGTGATTGACGGCGAACCGGTTCCATACTGCCTGGCCCGCATCCCGCAGGGCGGCGAAACCCGTGGCAACCTTGCGGCTGGCGGTCGTGGCGAAGCGCGTCCGCTGACCGAAAGCGACTGGTCCATCGCCCGTCGCGTTGGCCCGACGCTAAAAGCCAAAGGCTTAATCTTCGTTGGTCTGGATATCATCGGCGATCGCCTGACGGAAATTAACGTCACCAGTCCGACCTGCGTACGCGAGATCGAAGCGGCATTCCCGATTTCCATTACGGGTATGCTGATGGATGCTATCGAAAAGCGTCTTAATAAATAAAGGGCAGATTCAGGCTATGGGGTAACGCCTGTAGCCTGAAGATAGCTGAAAGAGATTCAATTTCAGATTATAGACAGGCGACACCCCTGAAGCCTGCAAGATAAAGTTGAATCGACACTTTCATACTTTACCCGCATACTGGGTGCTGCTTTTTTGAACCAGGAACAGAACCTCTGACAATGAATTTACAGCATCACTTTCTAATTGCCATGCCTGCTCTTCAGGACCCGATTTTCCGCCGCTCGGTAGTCTATATCTGCGAGTATAACGATGACGGCGCCATGGGCATTATTATCAATAAGCCGATGGAAAATCTGCAGGTTGAAGGGATCCTGGAAAAGTTAAAAATCACGCCTGAGCCGCGCAACCCTGAGATCCGTCTGGATAAACCGGTGATGCTGGGCGGCCCGCTGGCCGAGGATCGGGGCTTTATTCTGCACACGCCCCCCTCTGATTTTTCTTCCAGCATCCGTATTTCTGATAACACGGTGATCACCACCTCCCGTGATGTCCTGGAAACGCTGGGGACGGACAAACAACCGGCCAACGTGCTGGTCGCGCTGGGCTATGCTTCCTGGGAAAAAGGCCAACTGGAGCAAGAAATACTGGATAACGCCTGGCTAACCGCGCCGGCCGATCAGAATATTTTGTTCACCACGCCGATAGCAGACCGCTGGCGCGATGCGGCAAAACTGATCGGTATTGACATCGTGACCATGCCAGCCGAAGCGGGGCATGCATAATGAGCGGGACCTTTCTGGGTTTTGATTTCGGCACCAAAAGTATTGGTGTCGCCGTTGGGCAACGCATTACCGGCACCGCCCGCCCCCTTCCCGCATTAAAAGCCCAGGACGGTAAACCCGACTGGAACGTTATCGAAAAACTGCTGCAAGAGTGGCAACCTGACGCCGTTATCGTCGGCCTGCCGCTTAATATGGACGGCACGGAGCAGCCGCTGACCGCGCGAGCGCGTAACTTTGCCAATAAGATACATGGCCGCTTCGGCGTACAGATAACACTGCATGATGAGCGCCTGAGCACGGTTGAAGCCAGAGCCGGATTATTCGAACACGGCGGATTCCGGGCGCTCAATAAGGGGCGAGTTGATTCAGCCTCTGCCGTCATCATTCTTGAAAGCTATTTTGAACAAGGGTTTTAAGCCTGTTATATAGGCATATGCGGGCGTCATCGCACGATATCGGGCTCCTGCGCGCTACCGCGTGCAAGCTTAAGATATCTGAATATAACAACCGACTACAAACGCCCCTCAGCCGTACGTTGCTGAAAGCTTTGTGTAAAGGTTTGCATGCCAGATTGTTGCCCGGTTTGCATCACGCCGGGCAGTTGATGCGTTTTTCCCTCACGGATTAAATTCGCTACCGCCGGGGTATTGACCAGCAGTTCGTACAGCGCAACCCTTTTGCCAGCGGTATCCGGAAGCAGTTTTTGCGCCAGCACCGCACACAGGCTCCCCGCCAGTTGGCTACGAACCTGCTCTTTCTCCTGAGCCGGGAAGACATCGACCAGCCGCTCGACCGCCTGTGCCGCACCGCGCGTATGTAACGTCGCCATCACCAGATGGCCGGTCTCCGCCGCGGTTAATGCAAGACGGATCGTCTCTTTGTCGCGGAGCTCACCCAACAAAATAACGTCCGGATCCTGGCGTAACGCGACGCGCAAAGCGGCAGCAAAAGAGGAACAGTGACGGCCGATTTCCCGTTGCTGAATCAGGCAGCGCTCGCTACGATGAATAAATTCCACCGGATCTTCCAGCGTTAAAATATGGCCATCAAGACGCTGATTAAGGCTACCCACCATCGCTGCCAGTGTGGTTGATTTACCGCTACCTGTGGCTCCGGTCACCAGAATAAGCCCACTCTCTTCGTTGAGCAGTTCTGTTAAGGCTACCGGAACGCCAAGCTCGTCCAGTAACGGACAGGTTTCCGCCAGCAGACGCAACACCAGCGACAGGCCGCGGGTATGGGCAAATGCGCTGGCACGAAGACGCGGCCCGCCCGCCGGAGCCAGGGCGAAATCTACTTGCCCGCTGTTCTGCCACTGAACCAGTTGATCATCGCTGAGCCAGTCATGAAGGATCTGGCCGATGTCCGGCGCAGCGAATGGCGCGGGCTCCAGCTTTCCCTGACGACGCCAGCGTGGTGCCGAAGCATTACACAGGTGTAGATCGGAGACATTATGCTTTACACTAAGGGCCACTATTTCTTCCAGTTCCATAACTCATCCTCGGTATATGAACGATATTGCGCATAACCTGGCACAGGTCCGGGACAAAATCTCCGCCGCCGCCGTACGCTGCGGTCGTGCTCCAGAAGAAGTTACGTTGCTTGCAGTGAGTAAAACAAAACCGGCGAGCGCGATCGAAGAAGCGATAGCCGCAGGTCAGACTGCATTTGGCGAAAACTATGTTCAGGAAGGGGTGGAGAAAATCCGCCATTTTCAGGAAACTGGCGTAACCGGATTACAGTGGCACTTTATTGGCCCGCTGCAGTCCAACAAAAGCCGTCTGGTGGCGGAGCACTTTGACTGGTGCCATACCGTCGATCGCCTCAAAATCGCCGTTCGCCTTAACGAGCAGCGTCCGTCGCATGCGCTGCCTCTCAATGTGCTGATTCAAATCAACATTAGCGATGAGCAGAGCAAGTCGGGCATTCCGCCTGAAGAACTGGACGCGCTGGCGGCGGAAATCGCTGAACTGCCGAATCTGCGGCTGCGCGGTTTAATGGCGATTCCGGCGCCAGAGTCAGAATATGTAAGGCAGTTTGCCGTCGCCCAACAAATGGCGGTAGCATTTGCCCGGCTAAAAGCGCACTACCCTACCGTCGATACCCTGTCTTTGGGGATGACGGATGATATGGAAGCCGCTATCGCGGCGGGAAGCACTATGGTGCGCATCGGAACCGCAATTTTCGGCGCACGCGACTACAGCAAAAAATAAGGAACCTGAGGAACGCCATGAAGACGTTGACTTTCCTGCTTTCAACGGCCATTGAACTTTATACAATGGTCGTGTTGTTACGCGTCTGGATGCAGTGGGCGCGCTGCGATTTTTATAATCCGTTTTCGCAGTTCGTGGTCAAAGCGACGCAGCCTGTCGTTGGCCCCTTGCGCCGCATCATTCCGGCAATGGGGCCGCTCGATAGCGCCTCCCTGCTGGTTGCATTTATTCTTTGCGTCGTGAAAGCCATCGTCCTGTTTATGGTCGTGACTTTCCAGCCCATTATCTGGATTTCTGCGCTGCTGATCCTCATTAAAACCGTGGGCTCGCTGATTTTCTGGGTGCTGTTGCTGATGGCCATTATGAGCTGGGTAAGCCAGGGCCGCAGCCCGGTGGAATATGTTCTTATGCAACTGGCTGACCCGCTGCTGCGCCCGATCCGCAGAATGCTGCCATCAATGGGTGGGATTGATTTCTCCCCGATGGTGCTGGTTCTGCTGCTGTACGTTATCAATATGGGTATCGCCGAACTGTTGCAGGCTACCGGCAACATTCTGCTTCCGGGACTGTGGATGGCGCTATGAGTGCCGTTGAAGTCCGCGCTGACGGGCTGGTTTTGCGGCTGTATATTCAGCCTAAAGCCAGCCGAGACAGCATCGTTGGTTTACATGGCGACGAGCTGAAAGTCGCCATTACCGCTCCCCCCGTTGACGGCCAGGCCAATGCCCATCTGGTTAAATTCCTCGCCAAACAGTTTCGCGTAGCGAAAAGCCAGATTGTTATTGAAAAGGGCGAACTGGGCCGTCACAAACAGATAAAAATCATTCATCCGCAGCAGATCCCGGCCGGGATCGCCGCGCTGACAGAATAAACAGGATTGATTATGCAAAAAGTTGTTCTCGCCACCGGCAATCCCGGAAAAGTGCGTGAGCTGGCCTCGTTACTGGCAGATTTTGGCCTCGATATCGTCGCTCAGACCGTTCTGGGCGTCGATTCCGCAGAGGAAACCGGTCTGACGTTTATTGAAAATGCCATTCTGAAAGCGCGCCATGCCTCGCAAGTTACCGGACTGCCGGCCATCGCCGATGACTCCGGGCTGGCCGTCGATGCGCTGGGCGGCGCGCCTGGCATCTATTCCGCGCGCTATGCCGGCGAAGATGCGACCGACCAACAGAACCTGGAAAAGTTACTCGCTGCGTTGAAGGACGTGCCGGACGATAAACGCCAGGCCAAATTCCACTGTGTGCTGGTTTATCTGCGCCACGCGGAAGATCCGACGCCGCTGGTCTGCCACGGCAGTTGGCCCGGCATCATCGCACGCGAAGCCGCAGGCAGCGGCGGCTTTGGCTACGACCCAATTTTCTTTGTTCCGACGGAAGGGAAAACCGCAGCTGAACTGACCCGCGAAGAGAAAAGCGCGATTTCCCACCGCGGGCGGGCGCTGAAACTGTTACTGGACGCCTTACGTAATGGCTAATTTGCCGCCTCTCAGCCTCTATATTCACATCCCGTGGTGCGTGCAAAAATGCCCGTACTGCGATTTTAACTCGCACGCGCTGAAAGGCGACGTGCCGCACGACGATTACGTTCAGCATCTTTTGAACGATCTGCGGGCTGACGCCCATTATGCGCAGGGGCGAGAAATTGGGACGATTTTTATCGGCGGCGGTACGCCGAGCCTGCTCTCCGGCCCGGCAATGCAAACCCTGCTTGATGGCGTTCGCGAGTCTCTGCCGCTGGCGGCCGATGCGGAAATCACCATGGAAGCCAATCCTGGTACCGTGGAAGCGGATCGTTTCGTGGAGTATCAGCGCGCGGGCATCAACCGTATCTCTATCGGCGTCCAGAGCTTTAGCCAGCAGAAGCTCCAGCGTCTCGGGCGCATTCATGGCCCGCAGGAGGCGAAACGCGCGGCAAACCTGGCAAGCAGTCTGGGGCTGCGCAGTTTTAACCTTGATTTAATGCACGGCCTGCCCGATCAGTCGCTGGAGGAGGCGCTGGACGACCTGCGCCAGGCCATTGAGCTCAGCCCACCGCATCTCTCCTGGTATCAGTTGACCATTGAGCCCAACACCCTGTTTGGCTCGCGTCCGCCGGTATTGCCGGATGACGATGCCCTGTGGGATATCTTCGAGCAGGGGCATCATCTGCTAAGCGCGGCGGGCTACCAGCAATATGAAACTTCCGCCTATGCTAAGCCGGGTTATCAGTGCCAGCATAACCTGAACTACTGGCGCTTTGGCGACTATCTGGGCATCGGCTGCGGCGCGCACGGGAAAGTGACCTTCCCGGACCGGCGGATTTTGCGGACGGCAAAAACCCGGCATCCGCGTGGCTATATGGCAGGTCGCTACCTTGAACGCCAGCATGATGTGGAAGCTGAAGATAAACCGTTCGAGTTTTTTATGAACCGTTTTCGCCTGCTGGAAGCGGCGCCGCGCGATCAATTCAGCCGCTACACCGGGCTTGATGAGCGCACCATCCGCCCACAGATTGATGCGGCGATTGCCCAGGGCTATCTGACGGAAGATAAGCGCTGCTGGCAGATTACCGGGCACGGTAAGCTGTTTTTAAATTCTCTCCTCGAATTATTCCTTCACGAATAATCCCTTTAATTTATATCCCGCGATAAAAATAGGGCGGGATATTTCATTGCTCGCTTTTTCCGATACGTCAATATTATTATTTTCGAATCATTCGTGCGAAATTTACAATAAAAAATGAAACAAACTTATTTACCCAATAATAAATATGAGATTAAGCACAAAACCATGCATTTCATTGCGTCACTGAAAAAATTTGTGAGTCAGATAGCTTAAAGATGTCAGACAGCCAGGATAACATGTCATACAGAAAGAAGGAAATATGCTCAAGATATTGACCAATTAACCTATGTGCATGGAGCCGATTCATGAAAAAATTCTCTTTCCCTTGTTCACTGGCGTGCGTATCTCTGCTTGCCCTACTCTCTTCAGGTGCCGGCGCGGCGGAGAAAATTACGTTAAAACTGGCGCATAACCTTGAGCGCAGCCACGTTGTTCATCAGGCTTTTGAAAAGATGTCCAAAGAGGTTAACCAACTTTCCGGCGGTAATATGAAGATACGTATTTACCCCAGTAGCCAGATGGGTAGCGCGCGAGAAACCATGGAGCTATTACAAAATGGCGCCCTGGATATGACCAAAGGTTCTGCCAGCGATCTGGAGTCATTTGATAATATCTACGCGATTTATAACCTGCCGTTTCTGTTTAAAGACCAGATGCATTTTAATAAAGTTGTCTTCGGTGAAGTGGGCAAGGAAATAATGGCGTCCACTAAAGACAAAGGGTTCTTTGCGCTTGCTGCTTATGTTGCCGGTACACGAAGTTTTTATGCCAAAAAGCCCATCACCAAACCGGAAGATTTAAAAGGACTGAAGATCCGCGTCCAGGCCAGCCCGACAACGCTCAGGATGATTGAATTAATGGGAGGGTCGCCAACCCCCATCTCCTTTGGCGAAGTCTATACCGCCATGCAGCAGGGCGTCGTGGATGGTGCGGAAAATAACGTTCCTTCCTGGGTTCAGACCCGCCATATCGAAATCGCTAACGTTTTCTCCGAAGACGAACATGCCTCAATCCCGGATTTCCTCGTTATCTCCAGTCGCACCTGGGACAAGCTCACGCCAGAGCAGCAACAAATCCTGACCAAAGCGGCTAAATCCTCAGAAGTTTATCAACAACAGCTGTGGGAAAAGATCGATGCCGACACCCGCGCAGAGGCAAAAGCCATGGGTGGCGAAATTGTTAAAGTCGATAAAGCGCCGTTCCGTGCGGCCGTACAGCCGCTGTTTGATGACTTCAAAAAAGACCCGAAACAGGCTGCTCTGCTGGCCAAATTTGAAGCTGCTGCCGAATAAAACTTTAATGGGCCGGCAACTGGCCCGTTTTCATCGGGGAATCAATGATGATACTTAACCGCATAAAACTGGCGGTGGATCGCACGATCGCCGCATTCTCTGTCGCCGTCATGGTAGCGCTGGTTGTCTGCGTCGTCTGGCAGGTATTCAGTCGTTACGTATTAAACACGCCAAGTACCCTGACCGATGAACTGGCCCGCTTTTTAATGATCTGGGTCGGCCTGCTGGGTGCAGCTTACACTGTTGGCGCTCAGCGTCATCTGGCTATCGATTTGCTTGCGATGACGCTGTCGCCCCGCAAACAGGCATTTCTCAGCGTAATCATTAATTTACTGATCTTTATTTTTGCCGGATCAGTGATCGTCACCGGCGGCCTGAAGCTGATTGAAAAAACACTGTCAACCGCCCAGGTCTCAGCGGCAATGCAGATTCCGATGGGTTATGTTTATCTGATCCTGCCGCTAACTGGCATCATCATGATGTTTTACGCGTTATGTTTTATTAGCAGCGGTCTGAAAAACATGAAGCACGCTGAAGCGGGAGCACACTAATGGATAGCTATATTGCACTGACGCTGTTCGGTTCTTTCTTTGTGCTGGTCTTTATTGGCGTACCTATCTCCTTTTCTATTGGTATCGCCACCGTGGGCTCGATGCTAATGATGTTCCCCTGGGATATCGCGGCAATCACCGTTTCTCAGCGCCTGGCGAACGGACTGGATAACTTCGCCCTGCTGGCTATCCCGTTCTTTATCTTTGCCGGTACGCTAATGAACAGCGGTGGAATCGCTATACGCTTAATTAATCTGGCGCAGGTGATGGTTGGGCGCGTCCCGGGCTCTCTGGGTCATGTCAACGTGCTGGCGAACATGATGTTCGGCTCCATTTCAGGTTCGGCTGTCGCCGCTGCCGCTGCGGTGGGTGGAACGCTGAATCCTATCCAGACGCAAAAAGGTTATGACCCGGCCTTCTCTACGGCGGTTAACGTCTCATCCTGCATCACGGGCCTGTTAATTCCACCATCAAACGTGCTGATCGTCTTTTCGCTGACGGCGGGCGGCGTCTCGGTCGCATCGCTATTTATGGCAGGTTATCTGCCCGGCATTCTGATGGGCCTGTCGATCATGACTGTCTGCGCCATCATTGCTAAGCGTCGCAACTACCCGGTCTCTGAACGCCCGACCTGCGCCCAGGCGGTAAAAGCGTTTTTCGACGCGTTGCCCAGCCTGCTGCTGGTTGTCATCGTAATGGGCGGGATCCTCGGCGGCATCTTCACGGCAACAGAAGCCTCCGCTATTGCCGTCGTGTATACCTTTATCCTGTCGGTCCTCATTTATCGGGAAGTGAAATGGCGGGATCTGCCAAAGCTGATTCTTGAATCCGTGGTGATGACCTCTATCGTGCTGCTGCTGATTGGTTTCTCGGTCGGCATGTCGTGGGCAATGACCAATGCCGATATTCCCTACATGATAAGCGACGCGCTGATGGGGGTTTCTGAAAACCCGGTGGTGATTCTGCTACTGATTAATATCGTGCTCTTAATCGTCGGGATCTTTATGGATATGACTCCGGCGGTGCTGATTTTCACGCCAATCTTCCTGCCAATCGCCGAGGATTTAGGTATGGATCCGGTGCATTTCGGCATTATGATGGTCGCTAACCTGTGTATCGGTCTGCTGACGCCCCCAGTGGGGAGTGCGCTGTTTGTCGGCTGCTCGATTTCCGGCGTTAAAATTCAGCAATTGATCAAGCCGCTATTGCCGTTCTACGCGGCCCTGCTGATTGCCCTGATGATGATTGTCTATATTCCGCAGATCTCGCTGTTTATTCCGCAGATACTGGGGCTGATGTAACCTGTTTCTATGACTCAGGATGCTTTATCAGCAGCCGACAACAACGAAAAGGATAAACACAGAACCTGATTCCGCTACCTGCAGGCGCAGGTAGCGGAATAAAGATTATTTTAGCGACCCCACCAGCGCTTTGCGGCTCTCCTCCAGGGAAACCACGCGATTACAGACATCCTTACCAAACTGCTGGAAATCTGCCTCCTGGTTTTTCCACTCTTCCTGAATCGCCGTTTGCAGGCCGCCCAGGCTGCCGAGGATCCCCTGCAGCGGGTTACCGCCGCCTTTTAGGACCGCTTTCGCCCCCATCTCGTTGATGCTGTCCTGCAGGATGCCGCCCATGGTCTGGTTCACCAGTTGCTGGCCGTCGGCGCGCACCTGATCGATGGCTTTATAATGAAAAGTCAGCCCGTCGCTGCGATGTTCAATAATACGCCCCATCTGCGCTTTCAGTTGCGCATCCAGCTTCGTCAGGCGGCTATGCATGCTACTGCTGGCGCCCACCTGTTCAGTAATAATTTTATCCAGCGCGGCGCGGCTTTTTTCAACCCGCGAACGTGCGCCTTCATCAATCCACGGCAGACTGCTGCGCAGGCTGGCCTGATAGTCCTGAGCCTGCTCGCGCTGAGCGGCATTCAGGGAATACGCTTTTCCGTTAAAGCTCAAGTTGCCGTCCGGTTTAATCACCAGATCGCCGTGTTCGCCTTTCACCTGCACCTGCTGCGGGCTAAGGATGACATCGTCACGCGGCGTGACGCTACACTGGTAGTCCGCATGCGCGGACAAAGCGGTGACGGAAAGCGCCACGGCCAACAGCGTTTTGCGCATCATTTTACTCCCTTAAGACAAAACGGGCCGGCAGTTGCCGACCCTTGTCAAACTTAGTCCCACCAGATATCAAAAAGTTCGCTGGTGCGAACATCGGCAAGGCCGCGCGCCTCCAGCCACTGACGTACAAGGGTCTGATGCTCCTCGGTACATTTGCCGATTTCCTGCATGCAGATTAAACCTTCCCAGGAGAGATAGCCGCTGCCGTCAAAAGCCAGCTTATTGGGCTCAATCACTTGATCAATCAGATCGTTAACGGTCTGGTCGATCTGCTCTTCGCTTGTCCCTTCCGCAAAGCGCCACGCCACGGAAAAACCCACTTCCTGAAACTCGTCGATATGCATTTTTTTACGCAGACGACGGCTACGATTCGTTGCCATTATTTCACCCTCTCGAACATTAAGTCCCATACGCCGTGGCCAAGACGATGACCACGCTGTTCAAATTTGGTTACCGGACGTGATGCCGGGCGCGGTACATAGTCGTTGTTCTCAGACAGATTACGGTATCCCTCAAGTGAAGACATCACTGCCAGCATATGTTCGGCATATTGCGCCCAGTCGGTCGCCATGTGGAAAACACCGCCCAGTTTCAGCTTACTTTTTACCAGTTCGGCAAAAGGCGGCTGAACGATACGCCGCTTATTATGCCGCGCTTTGTGCCATGGATCGGGAAAAAACAGCTGCACCATATTCAGGGCGTTATCCGGGATCATCGTATGCAGGACTTCAACCGCATCGTGACACATGACGCGCAGGTTTTGCACACCCTCTTCTTCGGCGGAAGCCAGGCAGGCGCCAACGCCCGGTGAATGCACTTCTATGCCGAGAAAATTCTGTTCCGGTTTCGCCTTCGCCATGGCCACCAGCGAAGCGCCCATACCGAAACCGATCTCCAGGGTGACCGGCGCTTCACGGCCAAACAGGGCGGCGAAATCGAGCGGCGCATCGTTGAATTCAACGCCCATCACCGGCCAAATGTTATCCAGCGCATGCTGCTGACCCTTCGTCAGGCGCCCCTGACGACGGACGAAGCTGCGAATACGGCGCAGCGGGCGACCGTTTTCATCGAATTCCGGGGATATGACGTCGTTTTTCATAAAAGTTAAGTCTGCTTGTGAGAGTGTTCGGAAAACGGGCATTATCCAAAGTTACCCGGCGGATGCAAGGGTTTACAGTCTCTCGCCCTTGTGCTGCAATCTGCCACCTTATAATCGCAATCCCGGAGCTGTAGCTTTGACTTTTCTCGCCGCGCAATTTTCAGCCCAGGTACTGGACTGGTACGACAAATACGGGCGTAAAACCCTGCCCTGGCAAATCGGCAAGACGCCTTACAAAGTATGGCTCTCCGAGGTGATGTTGCAACAAACGCAAGTGGCGACGGTCATCCCCTATTTCGACCGCTTTATGGCACGTTTTCCAACGGTTAACGACCTGGCTAACGCGCCTCTTGATGAGGTCCTGCATCTGTGGACCGGGCTGGGCTATTACGCCCGCGCGCGCAATTTGCATAAAGCGGCGCAGCAGGTCGCAACGCTGCATGGCGGCGAATTCCCGCAAACTTTTGATGAGGTCTCCGCATTGCCCGGCGTCGGGCGCTCCACCGCAGGGGCGATTTTGTCCCTTTCCCTCGGTCAGCATTATCCGATTCTTGATGGTAATGTGAAACGCGTGCTCGCACGCTGCTATGCTGTCAGCGGCTGGCCGGGGAAAAAAGAGGTTGAGAAGCGGCTGTGGGATATCAGTAATGAAGTCACGCCAGCCAAAGGTGTGGAACGTTTTAACCAGGCGATGATGGATCTCGGCGCGATGGTATGTACCCGCTCAAAGCCAAAATGCGAGCTTTGTCCGTTGAATAACGGCTGCCTGGCCTACGCAAATCATTCATGGACTCAATATCCTGGGAAAAAACCGAAACAGACGCTTCCGGAACGTACCGGTTATTTTCTGCTAATGCAGCACGGCGATGAGGTATATCTCTCTCAGCGTCCACCGGTGGGTCTGTGGGGAGGATTGTTCTGCTTCCCGCAGTTTGAGGATGAAGATGCACTGCGTGAGTGGCTGGCGCAACGTCAGATTAAGGCAGATAATCTGACGCAATTAACCGCGTTCCGCCACACTTTCAGCCATTTCCATCTGGATATTGTGCCGATGTGGCTTACAGTACATTCATCCAGCACATGCATGGATGAAGGGAACGCACTCTGGTATAACTTAGCGCAGCCGCCATCCGTCGGCCTGGCGGCCCCCGTGGAGCGCCTGTTGCAACAATTGAAGGCCGGGGCACCGGTTTAGCTCTCTGGCGATTAAAGAGGATTAATAATGAGCAGAACGATTTTTTGTACTTTCCTGCAGCGCGAAGCCGATGGTCAGGATTTCCAGCTGTATCCGGGCGAGATTGGCAAACGTATCTATAACGAAATCTCCAAAGAAGCCTGGGCACAATGGCAGCATAAGCAGACCATGCTGATCAACGAGAAAAAACTCAGCATGATGAATCCGGAGCACCGCAAACTGCTGGAGCAGGAGATGGTCAAGTTCCTGTTCGAAGGTAAAGACGTACACATCGAAGGCTATACGCCGCCAGAAAAATAATAAGGGCCTGCAGGCCCTTTCTCACACAAACACAACTTGCACTCCCGGAATGATGAAAAAATACTTAGCGCTAGCGCTGATTGCGCCCCTGCTCGTTTCGTGTTCCAGTTCGCCAAAAAAAGACACCGGGTATAACGAGGCGTGGGTGAAGGACACCAACGGCTTCGATATCCTGGTTGGCCAGTTCGCCCATAACATCGAGAACATTTGGGGTTATAACGAAGTGCTACTGGCCGGGCCGAAAGACTACGTTAAATACACCGACCAGTATCAAACCCGCAGCCACATTAACTTTGATAAAGGGACCATTACCGTCGAAACCATTGCCGGTACCGACCCGGCGGGTCGTCTGCGCCAGGCGATCGTTAAAACCCTGCTGATGGGCGACGATCCTAACTCCATCGACCTCTATTCCGACATTGATGATATTCAGATTTCGAAAGAGCCGTTTCTTTATGGTCAGGTGGTGGATAACACCGGCGAGTCAATTCGCTGGGAGTGGCGCGCCTCGCGCTTTGCCGACTATTTACTGCAAAACCGCCTGAAAAGCCGCAGGAATGGCCCACGGATGATCTACAGCATCACCATTAACCTGGTGCCGAACCACCTGGACAAACGCGCGCATAAATACCTTGGGATAGTGCGCCAGGCATCACAGAGATATGGTGTTGATGAGTCGCTTATTCTGGCGATTATGCAAACCGAATCCTCCTTTAACCCCTATGCGGTCAGCCATGCCGACGCCCTGGGGCTGATGCAGGTGGTTCAGCACAGCGCCGGTAAGGACGTGTTCCGTTCGCAGGGGAAATCAGGCCTGCCGAGCCGCAGCTATCTGTTCGACCCGGTCAATAACATCAACACCGGCACGGCTTATCTGGCGATGCTGAACAACGTCTATCTGGCCGGTATTGAGAACCCAACTTCACGCCGTTATGCGGTGATTACCGCGTATAACGGCGGCGCGGGCAGCGTGCTGCGTCTCTTCTCCAGCGATAAGACTCAGGCTGCGAATATCATCAATACCATGACGCCGGGCGATGTTTATCAGACCATCACCAGCCGTCATCCCTCCGCGGAGTCGCGCCGCTATCTGTACAAGGTCAACACCGCGCAAAAAGGCTATCGTCGTTATTAATCCCCCAAACGCCCTTGTCTCCTCAAGGGCGTTGAGACTGATGACAAACCTGTATCAGACATTGTGCTCGTATTTCCGTCGGCGGCGACCAACGCACTTTATCAGCAATCTGAGCGCCCTTGTCTCCTCAAGCGCCTTCTTCTGCTGGAACCGCCAGAGTTACCAGCGCTTATCCGGCGTTAACGCAGCACATACCCATACAGCCGCTTGATACCATCCGCATCCGTTTCGCTGTAAACCCCCTGCAGCTCTGGCGAAAAGCCCGGCAGCATATTGACGCCTTCCTCCAGCGCCAGGAAATAGCGCAGCACCGCGCCGCCCCAGATTTCACCGGGTACGACGCACAGCACCCCCGGTGGATACGGTAATGCGCCTTCCGCCGCAATCCGCCCCTCGGCTTCGCTTAAGCGAACCAGTTCAACGTTACCGCGAATAAACTCACCGTTGGCATCCTGGGGATTCATCACCGCACGCGGGAAACTCTGCTTGCGGAACATCTCTTTCTGCAGGCTCTTCACGTCAAAGCTCACGTACAGGTCATGCATCTCCTGACACAGTTCGCGAATGGTGTAATCCCGATAGCGCACCGGATACTTGTTATAGATGGTCGGCAACACGTCGGCCAGCGGACTATCGGACTCAATATGTTGCTCAAATTGCCCAAGCATCGCCACCAGTTGCGCCAGCTTCTCTGCGCTCTCGGCGGGCGTCAGCAGGAACAGAATTGAGTTGAGATCGCATTTTTCCGGCACAATACCGTTCTCACGCAGGTAGTGTGCCAGAATGGTCGCCGGAATGCCGAAATCGGTGTATTCACCGCTTTGCGCATCAATACCTGGTGTGGTGAGCAGCAGTTTGCAGGGATCGACGAAGTATTGATCGCTGGCGTAACCTTCAAAACCGTGCCAGCGCGCCCCCGGCTCAAAGCTGAAGAAACGCCGCTCGCGGGCGATGGCTTCGGTGGGATGATCCTGCCACGGACGCCCTGCCACCACTGGTGGAATAAACGGCTGGATCATTTTACAGTTGGCGATAATCGCTTTACGCGCCTCGATTCCCAGCGCCACGCACTCGGCCCACAGGCGCCGCCCACTCTCCCCTTCGTGAATTTTGGCATTCACGTCCAGGGCTGCGAAGAGCGGATAAAATGGACTGGTTGAGGCATGCAGCATAAAAGCGCTATTCAGCCGCTTATGCGGGCAAAAACGCGCCTGGCCGCGCAGGTGATTGTCTTTTTTATGGATCTGCGAGGTTTGTGAGAAGCCGGCCTGCTGTTTATGCACCGATTGAGTCACAAAAATGCCGGGATCTTCCGGCGTCAGATCCAGCAGCAACGGCGAGCAATCAGCCATCATCGGGATAAATTGTTCGTAGCCGACCCATGCGGAATCAAACAGAATATAATCACACAGATGACCAATCTTATCGACCACCTGCCGCGCATTGTAAATTGTACCGTCATAGGTACCGAGCTGAATCACCGCCAGACGGAACGGCCGCGGCATATCGGTTTTTTCCGGCGCCACCTCACGAATCAAATCACGCAGATACTTTTCATCGAAGCAGCGGTCATCAATACCGCCAATAAAACCGAACGGATTGCGCGATGCTTCAAGATAAACCGGTGTCGCGCCGGCCTGGATCAACGCGCCATGATGATTTGATTTATGGTTGTTACGGTCAAATAACACCAAATCGCCGCGGGTCAGTAATGCGTTGGTGACTACCTTGTTCGCCGCTGAAGTACCGTTAAGCACGAAATAGGTTTTATCAGCGTTGAAGACTTTCGCCGCGAACTTCTGCGCGTATTTGGCTGAACCTTCATGGATCAGCAAATCGCCGAGTTTAACGTCCGCATTGCACATATCAGCGCGAAAAAGATTGTCACCAAAGAAGTCGAAGAACTGGCGCCCCGCCGGATGCTTCTTGAAAAACGCGCCATGCTGATGGCCGGGACAGGCAAAGGTGCTATTATTCATTTCGACATACTGCGTCAGAGTATCGAAGAAAGGCGGCAGCAAATTCTCTTCATAGTTACAGGCCGCAGTTTCCAGTTCCAGCCACTCCTGCTCTTTACCGCGAATGATCCCCGCCACGCCTTCCGGTTTTTCGTGTTCAGTTTCACTGAACAGATAGACCGGCAGGTTGAAACCGGTACGTTTTAACAACGAAAGGATGCCGCTGCGGCTGTCTGCTGTGGTGATAACGACTGCCGCCACATCGGTAAAATCGGTGCTGTCCAGCGCCACCACGAGGCGATGGGTGGACAGGCGGGATACCAGCTCGTGGCTGGCGGCAATGTGCATTGATTTCATGAGCGCGAATACCCGTTTCCGGAGAGTAAAAGGCTTCGGCCAGGCATCTACGCGCTGGCCAACGAAATGTCAGGGCCTGACTGGATCCCAGCTCCGACCGCCAGACATCAGTAAAAGCAGACCGTGTCCGCTCTTACTGTTGTCCTGCAGTGAGCATGCGTTACGCTCACCGCATGGTGGATAGGGGATGAAAAGTAAGGGTAGCAAGACGAGGCAACCTGCGCATCTGTACGCAGCGGCAACGGCGATGTAATAGCGATGTCATCATCACGGCGGCCTTATCTCTTAAGGGGAGAAAATTCGCGCAATCATGTCACCTTTATAGGGGTCGCGCAAGATGAATTACCTATGCCGTCATACCACAGAGGCGCGAGCCTTCACTGTATAATCGCGCCATAATACAGCATCATTAGAAATCATTAACAGGAGTTGTATTTTGATTACAGGGCCATTTATTAACGCCAGCGCAGTCCTTTTGGGCGGCATGATTGGCGCACTGTTAAGTCAGAGATTACCAGAGCGGATTCGTACATCAATGACCTCTATTTTTGGTCTCGCCTCGTTAGGTATCGGGATTCTGCTGGTCAACAAGTGCGTTAACCTGCCAGTGATGGTGCTTTCAACGCTGGTGGGTGCGTTGCTGGGTGAAGTGTGCAATATGGAAAAGGGCATTAATACGCTGGTCAGCAAGCTACAGCAATTGCTTACGCGCCAAAAAGGGCAGAAAAAGGCGTCGACGCACGAGTCCTATATTCAAAGTTATGTCGCCATCATCGTGCTATTTTGCGCCAGCGGCACCGGGATTTTCGGCGCGATGCGCGAAGGGATGACCGGCGACCCCAGCATCCTTATTGCTAAGGCGTTTCTTGACTTCTTTACTTCCATCATTTTCGCCTGCACCCTGGGAATGGCCGTTTCCGCCATTTGCGTACCGATGCTGCTGATTCAGTTAGCGCTGGCGACCTGCGCGTCATTGATTATGCCGCTGACCACACCGATGATGATGGCGGATTTCACCGCCGTCGGGGGAATGTTGCTGCTCGCGACAGGTTTGCGTATCTGCGGGATTAAAATGTTCGCAGTGGTGAATATGCTGCCCGCGCTGGTGCTGGCAATGCCGATTTCCGTCGCCTGGACAGCATTATTCGCCTGATGATGCGTGCTTTGGATTCAATGTGATGATAGATTGTTCAGTCTGCTACAAAATAGATAAATTTCGTTGACGAGGTGCGGCGAATCAGGTTTAATGCGCCCCGTTGCCCGGATAGCTCAGTCGGTAGAGCAGGGGATTGAAAATCCCCGTGTCCTTGGTTCGATTCCGAGTCCGGGCACCACTTATTCAGAAACGGACGCCCTTCGGCGTCCGTTTTTCTTTATAAAGTCAATAAGTTATCCCCTTTTAGTTGTCTACTACTGTCCGTTAAAATCGACTGGCAGCGCCCCCTATTTGTTGGTAAAAAAGTTGGTCATCTCAGTTCGATGGGGTTTTTACCAACATTCACTCAGGAGGCTTGCTATGCGCTTAACGGATATTGCTGTAAAAAATGCCAGGCCTTCCGACAAGCAGATCAAGCTACCTGATGGAAAGGGAAGGTATCTACTGGTGCATCCTAATGGAATGCTTACAGTTATTTAGATAGCACGGCGTTTATAAGGGCGATAGTGCGGTAACCAAAAATGCGCCGTAATGCGCTGTGTCAGTAGCGCATCATCCAGCGCATCCGCTACGCCGGACAGCTGCGCCGCCTTCCCCACCGCAAAGGCAATACGGCGGGTTACATCGCATATCATGTTGATTTCCGGCAGCAGTCCTCCGCCATGATGGCGCACCAAAGGCGAAGCGTCGGCAAGCGCGCGGCTCGCCGCCATCAGCATCGTTTCCGTGATCCTCCTGGCGCCGCTGGCAATTGCGCCAAGACCAATGGCAGGAAAGATATACACGTTATTACACTGCGATACCGGTATCGTACGTCCGGCAAAATCTACCGGCTCACAAGGGCTTCCCGTTGCGATAATCGCCTGTCCATCAGTCCAGCGGACAAGGTCCTGCGGCCGGGCCTCCATTCTGGAGGTCGGGTTAGACAACGGCATAATAATCGGGCGCTCGCAGTGGCGATACATCGTACGCACCACCTCTTCAGTGAACAGCCCCGCCTGCCCTGAAACGCCCAACATCACGCCAGGTTTCGCGTTATGAATGACCTCCAGCAAGGATGGCGTCGCGCCAGCGTATGCCCATCCAGATAGCATTTCAGGAGGCTGCGCCAGCGGAACCTGAAAATCAGCCAGCGACAAGGCGGTGGTCATCACCAGGCCGTCGCGATCCACCATGAAAATCGTTTTGCTGGCCTCTGCGGCGTCCATACCTTCAGCCACCCGGCAGGCGATGATATGGCGGGCAATGCCGCAACCCGCCGCCCCTGCGCCAACGATGACCATCGTCTGCTGATTAAAATCACGCTGGCTGGCGCGGCAGGCCGCTAAAATTGTCGCCAGCGCGACCGACGCCGTTCCCTGAATATCATCATTAAAACAGCACAGCTCATCACGATAACGATGCAGCAAAGGAACCGCAGTATGCCGGGCAAAGTCCTCAAATTGCAGCAATACATCCGGCCAGCGACGTTTCACCGCAGCGATGAACATACCGATAAACGCAAAGTAGTCTTCACCGGTGATGCGCGGATGCCGCCAGCCCATATAGCGGGGATCGTCTAATAATCGCGGATTGTTTGTCCCGACATCCAGCATAACGGGCAACGTATGCGCCGGATTTACCCCGCCGCAAACGGTATACAGCGACAGTTTACCAATCGGTATCCCCATTCCCCCGACGCCCTGATCGCCCAGTCCCAGAATGCGTTCCCCGTCCGTCACCACAATCACTTTGATATCGTGTCTCGGGATATCATGCAGAATATCGTCAATACGTTCGCGATCGGGCCACGAAATAAAGACCCCTCTGGCGCGACGGTAAATCCCGGAAAACTTTTCACAGGCCGCGCCAACAGTCGGGGTATAAACAATCGGCAGCATTTCCGGGAGGTGTTTTTTCAGCAGGTAATAAAATAGCGTCTCATTCGTATCCTGGATATTACGCAAATAAATATGCCGCGCGTTATCAGACTCCGCCTCCAGATATTGTTGGTAAGCGCGTTCCGCTTGTTCATCAATATTTTCGATAGCGCAGGGCAGCAATCCATGAAGATTAAAATCATTCCGCTCCTGCTGAGTAAAACTGCTTCCCTTATTCAATAACGGCGATTCCAGTAACAGTTTTCCCGTAAACGGGACGTATAAAACATCGTGTGTCACGTTGCTGTCCATAAGTTACATCCGGTAATAAGAAAAGCGTTAAATCAGCACATAGTTGGCAATCAACATCGCGACAATCCCCGCCAGCGCCGGTGGCAGCGTTCTTCTGACAATCATAAACGGTGAGCATTCTCCCGCTTTACTGACGGCGATAATGATGCCGGCAACCGGAGAAATAGCGCGCCCCATTCCCGCCATCAGCTGCATAGGCAGAATCATATTGACCGCGCTTTCACCAAACTTCGCCGCGATAGAGGGCGCCAGCCCGGAAAAGGAGAAAAATGCCGCTACGCCAGAACCGGTTAATACCGCAGTAACGCCCACCAGCGCCGTCATCACCAGCGTCATACTGGTAAAGCCCAGACCGGCGCTTTGCACGGACTGAAGGAGATAGTCCACCGCGCCGATCTTCTGTAGCCCCTGGGCATAGATATCCGCGCAGACCAGTAAAGAAACGATACTGGTAAACATGCTTCCCATTCCTTTGAAAAATACCTGCAACCCTTTGCAACAGGCACGGAAATCACGCGTGGTGAACAGTTCGAAGAAAAAAGCGATCACCGCCCCGAGGATCATCGCCGTCACAACGTCAATTTTGATAGATGCGATCACCAGCGGACTGAAAACCAGTACCAGAACGACGGGCAATACAGGCAGCAGCGCATAAATGGCCGGGACCTTACGTTCTTCCTCTTCCGTTTCGGCGACTTCTTCCGTTCCCGGAACAAACCCATCCTTTTTATCGAAATATTTGGCGGAAAAGAAAATCACCACCGAGACGGCCAACATAACCACAACCGCCACCGGCATCTGATAGTGCGCAAAGTAAATCGCGCTTTCCATTCCGGCATGTTTGGCCGCAAGATTCGCCGTTCCAACCGCCGGTCCAAGATCCATAAACGCGCACAGGCCGATCATCGCGGCAGCGGACGCTTTACTGACGCCCAGTCGCACCAGAACGGGAAAGAACGTCACCAGTAATAACATCGCCAGCCCGGCAGCGCTGGAGATCGCCACATGCAGAAGCTGCGCACAAATGTAGCCCAGCGCCAGAATAAGATAAGGCGCTTTAATGACCTGCAAGGGACGAATACACATATTCACCATCGCATTCGAGGCTTTAATGTGATCCATATAACTGGCGAATCCCCCCGCCGCCATGATAATTAAACCAATACCCGCAATTTGCGTGGTCAACGACGCTTTTGCAAAACTGAAAATATCCAGCCAGATTGACCCGGTCGATTTTGCCTTACCATACAGAATACTGTTTTCTGGGTAAAACAGCGCGGTAACTGTTAATAATGCCAGTCCCGCGAATAATAACACAGTTTGCGGCTGGTAATTTTTTACAATTAACCACGCGGCAATCACTGTTATCACTATTGCTATAATAAATGCAGTCATAACAACAATCCCTATACCCTACAAATCAGAGATATCAGCCTTATGCAAGCAGCGTTTTCACCAACAGGTAAATACTGCCATCCATATTGCCATGAAAAAGCGTAAACATACGGTAATTAAATAATTGTGCTATCGACTTTATCGTAATAAACCACAGGGTTATAAAATAGGGGAAAGGTCTTTTCCCATAATTTTTTGTGAGTGAGATCGCATCTTATCAACATGATATGCGCGCTATCAGAAAATAAGCCATTTTGCTAAATTACCCGCCACGGAATGATTGACGACAGAGGCATCTTTTCATATAACACTCTCAATATAAAATGTCACCGGGACTGCATATGTACAGGAAAAACACATTAAGTCTGGATGAGTATAATTCACTCACCCAAAATATTGGTGACCTGACCGAGTCTGAATGTCGGCTTAATGACTATATTAATAAACACTTCAGCGAATTACCTTATCATGGGATTGTCGATCTTTCCCAGAATGCCGCAGTGAGCAAAGCAACCATCGGACGCTTTTTGAATAAAATCGGCTTTACCGGCTATGCGGCTTTCAGAAGAGCGCTGGATACCACGCTGTCAAAAAACAAAATCGCCGCGCCTTTTGAGAAAAACAGTCGCCAGCGACCTAAAAAAGCCCCCAAAACAGAACAGATTGTTGATACCTTCAATGATAAAGTCACTTCACTATTTAATGGTTTTAAACAGACCATCAGCATTGATAGTCTGAATAAATTCATCGAACTGGTACTCAACAGCCAGCGCCCTATTTATGTGGTCGGCCCTTCCTCCTCCCATGCGATGGCGCTGCATTTTTGTACGTTGTTAAAGTACTTTCGCAGCAACATCACGCTCCTCTCCACCGACATCAGCGAGCTGCCCAAGAGCCTGATAAACATTGAACCAGATGATGTTCTGATCGTCTTCTCCTACTATCGCTTTAACCGGGTCGCGCTCAATATCGCGAAATGGTTCAGAAAGAAAAATGCGACCGTCGTGCTGATCACCAACTCTGATGCCAATCCTTACGGTAAATTCTGCGATCTTCAGTTTGTACTGCCAAGCGACGTGGAGTCCATTTTTCAAAGCCGAATTCTCGGTTTCTTTTTTATCGAACTGATTCTGCATCTGGCTTATGAGAAGAGTGACAATGAAGGCAACTTTGCCCAACTGGAAGCGTTGTTTCTCTTCTTTGAGACATTTTCCGCTTCTTCACATACTACCTGACCAGCAAAGTCGGGAGGGACGCTCCCGACATAAAGCGCTACGCAATATTGATGACTTTCATTTCATCAAACCGCGCGAGGGTCTCGGCAATCAGCGCATCATTGCAACCAATATAAGACAACGGCTCGCAGGCATCGGCAATTTCTTCTGCGGATAACGACGCCCGAATTTCCGGGCTGGCGTGGACAATGTCGATAAGACTTTGCTCACCATTTGCCTGACTGAGCAGCGCTTTAACTAAATTATAAGCGGGTTCTCGCCCTATTTTATTCGCCAGACTCATCGTAATCGATTCCGACATAATGAAAGATTTCGAGCAGTCAAAATTAGCGCGCATTCTGTCTTCATTCACAATAAGGTGGGAAAGCAGCTTTTTGGCCCGGCTAAGGCTGACCGATAAGGCGTTCGACGCCTCGGGTAGAATCGTCCAGTTCAATACTCTCATCGACGCCGCGCGCACATCCTGCTGATCCAGCATCGCAGGCGCGCCGGAGGCGTACATCCAGCCCATCCTCGCCAGCGTCTGAATCATATTGCTGGCGCGCGGATTGGCCTTGTGCGGCATGGTGCTGGAGCCTCCGCCGCCCTCGCCTTCAAGCACTTCCGCGATGGGGGTGCGTCCCAGGGTTTCCACGTCATTCGCCAGGCGGCAGAGCGTACCGTGAATCAGCGCAAAGCATTGGACCACTTCAACAATGGCATCCTGGCTGGCATTGTTTATACCACAGGGAACGTTTAGCCCCAGCGCCCGCATCAACCGCTCACGCGTCGCCATTCCCTGAGAACCGACGGAGGCAAGGTTCCCCACCGCGCCGCCAAACAGACCCGTAATCGCCCGGGGATAGAGCTGTTGCAGCCGGTTCAGATGCCGATTCACCTCCGCCAGATAGCCGGAGACATGCAGCCCCCAGGTCGTGGCGGAGGCATCAACCGAATTGGTGCGCGCAACCATAACGGTGCGGGCATGCTTTAAGGCCATGCCCTTCATCTCTTCCCCTGCCTCAATCAGTTGCTGATATACCCGCTGCAGCGTCTGCTGTAATCGCATCGCCACACCGGAGTCCAGCAGATCCTGGGTGGTGCATCCCCAGTGGAGATAACGGCTAACCAGCGGAGAGCCAGCAGCCGAAATCTGGTCGATCAAGGGTTTAATCGCCATGCCCACCGTTTGCGTTCCCTGAGCTAAGGCAGGCCAGTTTATCTCGATGTTCTGACATGCCTGTTCGATTTCAATCGCCGCCTGTTCAGGAATAATGCCCAGTTCGCTCTGCACGCGCGCTACCGTTGTTTCAAACGTCAACCAGCAGCGAAGCAGATTGTCGTCAGACCAGATTTCCCGCATCCGGCTCTCGGTAAAGAGCGATGAATAGAGGTCAGAATCAAATACTGTTGTTTGCTTACCGTACATACTGCGACTCTCCGGCAATATAAAGCATATTAATATAAAAGGTCGTGAATGAATCTTGCGGGATCGGCCAACCGATTAACAGGGGAAAATAAAATTCCCATTCATAAAATACGTCATGAGAATTTTATTTTCCCTTTTTAACACCCGGAAAGCACAAAAATGAGATAGCTATCACAATGAGTGACTTTGTCAGTACAGCGCATATTTTGTTTTGCCTTAGCTTTTCACGAATAATCATCGTTAAATTTAACAGCAGATAAAACAGGGCATCATTATGCGCGAAAAGTCACATTTTGTAATGAGAAAAAATAATTCCCATATCATGACCACCCTTTTATCCAGAACAATTCTCTCTGTGATAAACCGCTCACTCAAACAGACAAATAAGCTAACTATTGCTTTCTGGGGAAGCTATGAAAATAAAAATGATTTCACTCATTTTACTGACGGGGATGACAACCTCGGCATATGCGATGAGTATTTATAATAAAGATGGAAATACGCTGGATATTTATGGTCGTGTAGAAGGTAAAATTGCCAGCGGAGAAAACTCTTATGCCGGAAGCGAAACGCGAACAAATCTGGGTGGCCGTCTGGGAATTTACCTTACCCGGGATGTGGATTTTATCCCCGAGACAAAGATCGTGGGCCGTCTGGAATGGCAGGTGCGGACCGAAAAAAACGACAGCAACACCGGGGATAACGATCTAAAAGCACGCTACGCCTATATTGGTTTGTCCAATAAAACCTGGGGCGAACTGATTGTCGGCAGAACCAAAAACCCGTTGTATCAGGTCATGAAAATGACGGATAAATATAAAAACTTTACGCCGAATATTTACAGCTACGGTATCACCACCTTCGATAACTCTTACCAGTACAACCGCCAGGACGGCACCGTACAATGGAACGCTAAATTTGCAGGCAATGAGATACAACTGGCGTGGGTCGCAGGTAATGGCCGTGATAATGATGCGCTGGATTATGGCGCGATGGCCAGCTACAGGAAAATGCTCAGACTGGGTGATTTCAGACTCACACCGGCAATTGCCGTCAGCCGCTATAAACGCCAGGATGGCGTAAAAACCACCGATGGTCGGAAGCAAAACGACCAGATCATGGCGGGTTTACAGCTCAGTTATAAGAACATTGAAGCCGCCGTCACCGCATTACGCACCTCCATTGCGCGCGATAACAAAAGTGACAATGACTTTAAAGGTATGGATACACTACTGTCCTGGAAATACGGTAAATTTAAATTCCTTACCGGTTACAGTTTCCTGGATGAGGAAGATAAATCCGTCTATGAAAAAGAAGACTGGCGTGTCGAAACTCAAATCACGTTAGCCAGTAACACCTGGTTATCATTTACTTACGATAAAGCTTTTGCCAATAAAAACCAAAAAGTCAATGATGACGCGATCATCGTTGGACTCCGCTATGACTTCTGACAGGTGAATGATGAAAAGAATAATGCAGTTATCCCTGGCCTCGACTTTTTTGTTCAGCAGTTTATGTGTGCATGCTGATGCGCTATTAGCGCCCTCACCTTATGCAAAAATAGAGGGTGAGAATAAAATTGTCGCGCTGTATGGCAACTCCTTTACCTTCTATAACAATAATATTAATACCCGCTTACGGGATCTCACGCGCTCCTTACTGCCGAACCACGCGAAAGGGTATAAATATCGAGGGATCACCATCTCAAGCGGTCATTTAGGCTGGCAAATTAATAATCTCGCCTATCAAAATACGTTGCAAAAATGGGACGTTGTTATCTTACAAGGCAACTCCACGGAGACAATTTCGAAGAAAGAGAGTACCCGGCAGAACTTCATTGACTCCGCAACAAAAATGGCGGATATGGCGCATCAGGCGGGTTCAAAAGTCGTGTACTTTATGACCTGGGCAAAGCGCGATAAACCAGAGGATATACAGAAACTTGCTGAGTCTTATATTTCCATTGCGCAGAAAACAGGCGGCTATGTCGCACCGGTCGGCCTGGCTTTCGAAAAGGCGCGTAAAACCCACCCGGAAATTAATCTCTATTATCAGGACGGCGTCCACCCATCCCTCGCAGGAACCTATTTAGCCGCCTGTGTGTTCTTTGCCACGCTGTATAACCAGTCGCCAGTGGGCGGGGCGCTACCTGTAGACACGGATATGACCCCAGCCACCGCAAAAGCATTGCAGCAGATCGCGTGGGAAACCGTCAGCGAATTTCAGAAATCGTCATAACATCTGTATGGTTGCCCGATAGCCAGGCTTATCGGGCCTGCACTCCCGTCATCCCCATCGCGCGGGCCGGATAAAATCCGGCCCGCGCGCGGACTGACAACCCGAAATCATTAACAGAAGGTTGCAGGGCAAACTGCCGTTATTTACCGGCATATTGCTAACACCGGCAGGAGCTCAATACTATCGCGGGCGTTACTCAGCCCACCATTCTCGGTGTTTCATCGCCTCACCCGCCCCGGGTGACATGCCTTCCGGTCTGTCAGGCTCTGAGCGATAAAACACTTGTCTGGTTACAGCCCGGCAAGTACCCAGGCGACTGCCAGCAAATCCGCGCTGCCGCCGGGGCTGAGTCGCCGGGCGATAAACGCATTATCCATTTCGCGCAACGCCGCGTTATCCCAGCCCATTGCCAGCAATCTCGTCGCGTAATCCTGCACATAACGCAGCCCGACAATGCCGCCACGCGATACCAGATTGCTGTCGCGGTTAGCGGCCATCAGCCGCAGCAGCGCATTGTGCAGCCGTCGCTCTCCCTGCTCCTGATGCCAGAACGGCAATACCGCGCGACGCACCGTATTAAACCCCCGCTCTGCTTCACCGCGCGCTCCCGTCAGCCCATACTGGCGAAACTGTTTTTCCCCCGCCGTCGTCGCCTGCGGACGCCCGGCCAGTTCACACGCCACCAGCCCACGGCAGATATCACTGACTTCCCGACAGAGCGCATCAGCGCTGACAAACCGCCCCTGCCCCTGCACACGTCCGGCCACGAAGCAGAGCAGGCCAAGAGAAAAAATACCGCCTTTATGGGTATTCACGCCTCCTGTTGCCGCAAACATCGCTTGCTCACAGGCGATGCCCATCGGACGCAGTAACCTCAGTTGGTCGCTGGCCGCCTTCTGCGCATAATCCTCTCCGGCCCGGAAAAACTCCGTGAACCACGGCGTAATCGCGGCAATGCTCTTTACAAACAGCGCATGATCCATATCACGGTGCGAACCATTATTCTCCCTGTCCACCAGTCCCGGCTTTGGGGTTAAATCCAGCTCGATGCGCAGCGCCTGCGCAGCAAGCGCAGGCACATCAGTAGTAGAGGATTTAGTCGCGAGCAAACCAGCCATTAGTTAACCTCTCAACGTGAACCAGTCAGCCTGACGCCCGCTCCCACGGGCATCAGTGTGGTCATTAATTTTCCTCTTTGACCTCGCGGACAACGTCAATAACGCTGCCGTCACGATAGCGGATCACCCCGACGATACGGTCGGTAAAGGCGATCGGTTTCGGCTCGCCGGTCAGGGAGATAGCGCGCTGATACAGGGCTTCGATATCCACAATTTTCAGCCCGGCCGCCAGTAAACGTTCGCGGATATCCGGGCGCGCCGGATTGACGGCAATCCCGTGGTCGGTCACCAGCACGTCAATGCTTTCCCCTGGCGTCAGCAGCGTGGTTACGCGTTTTACCACTGTCGGAATACGGCTGCGCAGCAGCGGCGCGACCACAATCGTCAGGTTTGCCGCAGCGGCAACATCGCAGTGGCCGCCGGATGCGCCGCGCATGACGCCATCGGAACCGGTGATCACGTTAACGTTAAAGTCGACATCAATTTCCAGCGCGCTAAGGATCACCACATCCAGCTGATCGCAACTGGCGGCTTTACCTGCGGGGTTGGCGTAAACATTGGTGGAGATCTCGACGTGATTCGGGTTACGACGCAACGAAGCCGCCGCTTCGCCGTCGAAACACTGGGTATCAAGCAGCTTTTCGATTAGCCCTTTTTCATGCAGATCCACCAGGCTGCCGGTGATGCCGCCAAGGGCAAAACGGGCTTTCACGCCGTGACACTCCATCTTCTCTTCCATAAAACGCGTCGCCGCCGTGGCGGCCGCACCGGAACCGGTTTGCATGGAAAAGCCATCTTTGAAATAGCCCGAGTGCTCGATGACATCCGCCGCGTAACGGGCGATCATCAATTCACGCGGGTTACTGGTGACGCGCGCCGCGCCAACGCTGATTTTGGCCGGATCGCCGACGCTTTCCACCTGCACGATCAGATCGACCTGATCCTGCCGCAGGCTGGCTGGCATATTCGGGTATGGCACCAGCTCTTCGGTCAGCAACACCACTTTTTTGGCAAACTGCGCGTCCACCATCGCATAACCCAGCGAACCGCAGGCGGATTTCCCCTGCGTACCGTTGGCGTTACCAAACTCATCGCTGCACGGTACGCCAAGGAACGCGACATCAATGTTCAGCTCACCATCCTGCAACAGTTTCACACGCCCCCCGTGGGAGTGAATCTGAACCGGCTCCGCCATTAAACCGTGAGAGATCGCTTCCGCCAGCTTGCCGCGCATCCCGGAGGTGTAGATCCGCGAGATCACGCCGCTGCGGATATGCGCGATTAACGCATCATTGCAGGTCATCAGCGAGCTGGAAGCCAGCGTCAGGTTTTTCAATCCCAGCCGCGCCAGCGTCGCCACCACGTTATTGATCACCCGGTCCCCTTCGCGGAAAGCGTGGTGGAATGAAATAGTCATCCCATCTTTCAGGCCGCAACGCGCGATGGCGTCTTCCAGCGAGGCGCACAATTTACGCGTGTGTTTACTGTTTATGTCCGCCAGCCATGGCGTCGCGGTATGTGCGCTCTCAAAGGGTTTTAAATTACGCAGATGGGGAAAATTAACGTGAAGAAGCTCTGTTTGATTCATTGTTCAGTCCTTAACGACGCACGCCGGACGCAGCCGCACGTTCCAGCACCATCTGCGCGTGATTAATAATGGGGGCATCGATCATTTTGCCGTTCAGCGACACCACGCCGAGGCCGTTGCGTTCGCCCTCTTCTGCCGCTTCGATAACTAATTTAGCGTGGTCGACCTCTTGCCGGGTTGGTGCATAAGCGTTATGCAGCAGGTCGATCTGGCGCGGATTAATCAAAGATTTACCGTTAAAGCCCATCTTGCGCACCAGCTCGACTTCGCGCAGGAAACCCGCTTCGTCATTAACGTCTGACCACACCACGTCGAAAGCATCAATACCTGCGGCGCGGGCGGCGTGCAGCACGGCGCAACGGGCGTAAAACAGCTCCGTACCATCGCCGCGTTCGGTTTGCATATCCATCACGTAGTCGAAAGCGGCCAGCGCGATACCAATCAGGCGCTGAGAACTGCGGGCGATCGCCACCGCGTTTATGACGCCGACAGCCGATTCAATCGCCGCCATCACGCGGGTGGAACCCACTTCACGACCGCAGGCCAGTTCAATACGTTCCAGATGGCGTTCCAGTTCGTAGATATCTTCCGGGGTATCGGTTTTCGGCAAACGCACCACATCCACGCCGGCACGCACCACCGCCTCCAGATCCGGCAAGCCAAATGGCGTATTCAGCGGGTTAATACGCACCACCGTTTCAATATCCTGATACATCGGGTGCTGCAATGCATGGAAGACCAGCAGACGCGCGGTATCTTTTTCACGCAGGGCGACCGCATCTTCCAGATCGAACATGATCGAATCCGGGCGATAGATAAAGGCGGTGGAGAGCATGGCGGCGTTAGCGCCTGGCAGGAATAGCATGCTACGACGAAGCTTTTTCATAGCAGTTTCCCCCAGTCGATTTCCGTGGCCTCAGATGCGCGCAGAATGGCGCTTTGCAGACGGGCGCGGATCACGCAATCCAGCGCGCCTTTGTCTTCAATGATGATTAAGCCCTGGTGGACATCCATCGCCCGCAGCGTGGCGTTCACCACCTGGCGGATCTGCTCGCCAAACTGCTTAATTACTTCGCTGCGCACGACGACGTCAAGTTCGCCTTCCGCAGGGGCTATTTTTACCATCAGGTCGCTGGACTCCAGGGTCCCTGCCAGCGCCTCCCTAACAATTTTCATAATAATATTCCTGATTTTTAAGCAACTTCCGCGCTGTAATGGGATTCGAGATGCGCGAAAGTGGTATCCGGTACAATTTCCCGAATACGGGAAAACTGGTGTGTTTTCAGTAAACGCCGCACTTCCGATGCGGAGATGGCGCTGCCGGTGGCTTTGATGCGAGGGATCTCCACCACCTCCACGACGCCCGCCAGCAGTTGATGCATAGTCTGGTTGTACTGGCGGGTGATATCGCAGAACGGCTCGCTACCGATAAAGCGATACGTAATGCCCAGCGCCGGGGCGATATAGTTGCGGAAGATAAGCAGATCGATCTCGCTCCATGCTTGCTGCACTTTTCCGGTCTCTTTCAGGAAATAGGCCGGAAAGGTGGCGCGGGAAATGATGTACTGCGAGCCTTCATGCACGGTGACATTCGTCAGATGCGCCACGCCTGCTTTCACCATCTTTAACCGGGCGGCAAAAGGGAAGAACGAAGCGTCTTCACGCACCACAAACAGATGCAGCCCGTCGCAGGATCGCGCCGCCTGTTCAACCAGATGGCGATGTCCAAGGGTAAAGGGGTTCGCGTTCATCACAATGGCGCCGATCCGTTTTCCCGGCAGGCGTTCAGCCTGCAAAGTGCGGCAGTAACGCTGAATTCCCGTGGGCGTGTTTTCCATCAGAATGGCGTTGTTGCCGCTCTGCGCAATCGGCCAGAAACCGCAGCGCTGAAAGCGCTCCCGGTTGCACGGGCGGGTACACAAGAACAGATGCAGATGACCGCGCGCCAGCGCCAGGTACTCGACTTCCGCCAGCAACTGCGCGCTGAGGTTTTCACCGCGCAGCTGTTCATCCACTGCCACACACTTGATAACGTTGGCGGCAAGGCCCGCACACCCCACCAGCCGGTTTCCCGACCAGGCTTCAACAAACGTGGTGATATCGCTGTCCATACCTAAACCACTGTCTGCCAGCAACGTGCGGACAGCGGCCAGCCGTTGAGTATTGCCGTTGACTTCCGCTACGCGGAAGTCGATGGGAGGTCGTGCTTGCATGGTGTAGCCTTCGTCCTTAGTGCGCCGTCGTCAGCGCGTGGGCTGGCGCATCGATAATCACATTGCTGAGGTGGCCGATATGTTCGATTTCCACTTCAATGCGATCGCCCGCTTTCATAAACAGCGGCGGATTGCGTTTTTTACCCACGCCGCCCGGCGAACCGGTGATAATCACATCCCCTGGCGTCAGACTGGTGAACGTGCTGATGTACTCGATAAGTTCGGCCACCTTGTGGATCATGCTGGCGGTGTTGTCATCCTGGACCATGCGGCCATTCAGCCAGGTGCGGATGGCGAGCGCATGCGGATCCGGGATCTCATCGGCGGTGGTCATCCACGGGCCGAACGCGCCGGTCTGCCGCCAGTTTTTACCGGCAGTAAACCAGGTGTGCTGCCAGTCGCGCGCCGAGCCATCCATATAGCAACTGTAACCGGCCACATGGCTTAACGCCGTCTCGCGGGAGATGTCCTCGCCGCCTTTACCGATGATCACCGCCAGTTCGCCTTCGTAATCGAACTCACTGGAGTGACGCGGCTTCAGCACCGGCGCGTTGTGCCCGGTTTGCGAGTCGGCAAAGCGCACAAACAGCGTCGGCGCCGGGTTGTGTTGATCAAACTCTTTGCGCTTTTCGGCATAGTTCATACCCACGCAAAGAATTTTCCCTGGGTTTTCGATCACCGGCAGAAATTCGAGATCGTCAAAGCGGATATCCGGCGTTTCGCCAGCTAACCGTTGCGCCTCATTCAGCGCGCCGGCGGCGAGCAGTGATTTCAGATCGCCATAGTGGTTGCCAAGACGCTGCCCCAGATTGATCATGCCATCAGCCTTGACGATGCCGTAACTACGACTCCCCTGATGGATAAAGCTTGCGAGTTTCATATCAGTTCCTGTAATGCTTAATCAGACGAGGAAATTGCCAAGGATCAGCAGCGATACCGACACGTTGATCGCCCCACCAATGCGGGTAGCAATCTGTGCAAATGGCATCAGGCTCATGCGGTTGCCCGCGGTCAGAATGGCAACATCCCCTGTACCGCCCTGACCGCTCTGGCAGCAGGAAACGATAGCCACATCAATAGGATGCATGCCGATCTTTTTACCTACGAAGAAGCCAGTCGCAACCAGTGCGGAAACGGTACTCACGATCACCAGCAGATTGTCGATGGTGAAAGCGTGAACCAGCTCTTCCCACGGCGTAATCGCCACGCCAACGGCGAAGAGAATGGGATAGGTGACCGAAGTCTGGAAGAATTTGTACACCACCTGAGAACCTTCCAGCAGACGCGGAGAGACGCCGTGCGCCAGCTTGATCAGCACAGCGACGAACAGCATGCCAACCGGCGCCGGGAGGCCAATCAATTTGTGGCCGAGCATACCAATCATATACAGCAGTACCGCCAGCAGCGCGCCCGCCGCGATAGTGGTGACGTCAGTTTTTCCAGAGTATGCCGGCGCCGCCGAAACCTGAGCGTCGCCGTTATCACGGTTCGGCATCAATTGGCCTTCCCCCGTCAGATGCGGGAAGCGTTTACCCAGTTGATTCAGGCAACCGGAGATAATGATGGCGGTCAGGCTGCCGAGCATCACCATCGGTAAGACACGCCCCAACGCAACGCCCTGATCCATATGCAGAATGGTGGCATAGCCAATGGACAGCGGAATCGCGCCTTCCCCCACGCCCCCGGCCATGATCGGCAGTATAATAAAGAAGAAGATCTGGAACGGCTCCATACCGAGCGCCAGGCCAACCCCCATACCCACCAGCATGCCGACAATTTCACCGCACAACATGGGGAAAAATATACGCAGGAAACCCTGAATCAGGGTGGTGCGGTTCATGCTCATGATGCTGCCGACAATGATGCAGCAGATATAGAGATAGAGGATGTTGGTGGATTTATAGAATTTGGTCGTGGATTCCACAACGACGTCCGGCAGTAGCCCATAATAGACCATCGCCGACGGAATGAAGGTCGCGCAGATCGCCGCCGCCCCCAGTTTACCGACAATGGGCAGGCGCTTACCAAACTCGCCGCAGGCAAAGCCAAAAAATGCCAGTGTGGCGACCATCACCACAATATCACTGGGCAGTTTGCCGCCAAGACAGTCGATGGCAATCAGCGCGCCAGCCAACAGGAATAACGGCAGCGGAATAATCCCGACCTTCCAGCTATCCATAATGTGCCACCACCTGTCCTTAAGTGATCTTTTTTGAATCGTCAGCGATTCAGAGGTAACAGAAAATGAATCGTCAGTTGTGCTCATAATTAAGCCCCTTGGTTATTTTGTGCCGACAGAGTAAAGGGCTAAAGGCTCATTAAATGTGAGATTCGGCATAATAAATTTAGAGTTTTAATGGTACCTATGGCTTTTATGGTTTCTTTTATTTTATGTGATTTACACCTTAATTATTGTCGTGGTTTTTATGGTTTTTTAAAAAAGAAACACAAGTTAATAACATTCCCCAAAAAGAATATTTAACAGGTCATTTATTTAGCGCAAATGCTTGCTGTGCAAGGGATCACAGCTTTCCAGCAAACTACGTACAGCAGCAAAAAAAGATGGTACATTGGCGAATCGTTAGCTGCTGTGCGTACCGTCATGAGAGTATCTTTTCAAATTAAACTTTTTATTTCGCTGGTGTTGTTCTTCTCCGGCCTCTTCGTTCTATTGGGCGTTTATTATTATCAGGACATGAGTCGCCAGCTATACCAGGAAATGAGCGCCAGAGCAAAAATTCAGGCTGAGGAAATAGCGATTATTCCGAGCCTGCGCCAGAGCGTGGCGAAAAAAGATATTCCAGCCATCAGTCAATTTATGCAAAAGCTCGTAATACATAGCGATGCCAGTTTTATTGTCATTGGTGATAATAAAGGGCTGCATCTATTTCATTCCGTCGATCCTGACATGGTGGGGAAAAAACTGGTGGGCGGCGACAACGCGGACGTTTTACAGGGGAAAAGCATCACCACGATCCGTAAAGGCGGTTTAGGCATTTCCCTGCGCAGTAAAACGCCCATTTTTGACGATAACGGCCACGTGGTGGGTATTGTGTCGGTAGGATATCTGACCAGCTATCTCGACACCATTACCCTTGGCAAAGCGATCAATATCTTTATTGCGGCCATATTGCTGCTGATCGCACTGTTTGTCTTTTCGTGGTATTTCACCCGCGGGATTAAAAAGCAGATCTTCTCGCTGGAACCGCGCGAAATCGGCCTGCTGGTGCGCCAGCAAAAAGCGCTGATGGAGTCCATTTATGAAGGCGTGATCGCCGTCGACAGCGAGCTGCGCATTGAGGTGATCAACCAGGCCGCGCGCAAGCTTCTTGGCTTAAGCCAGCCTGCCCGCGCGCTGCGTGGGCAGGCCATTAATGAAGTAATCACCCCTGTGCCTTTTTTCACGCGCTCGCTAATGTTGCAAAACGACACTCACGATGAGATTTGCCGCTTCAACGCGTTAACGGTGATCGCCAGTCGGGTGCGCATTATGCTGGAAGAGACGTTACAGGGCTGGGTGATCACTTTCCGCGATCGCAACGAAATCGACACCCTGAGCGCGCAGCTCAGTCAGGTGAAACGCTATGTGGATAATCTGCGCATTATGCGCCATGAGCAGCTTAACCGCATGGCTACGCTCTCCGGCCTGCTGCATATGGCGCGTTACGACGAAGCAATACGCTATATCCAGGCGCACTCAGAACATGCGCAAGAGCTACTGGATTTTATCTCGTCGCGCTTTAGCTCGCCAACGTTATGTGGGCTACTGGTAGGTAAAGCGGCGCGCGCCCGTGAAAAAGGCGTCGAACTGGCGTTTGACCCGCTGTGCCGGATGGCGAAACCCTGCCGGTCACTGGGGGAAGCGGAACTGATTTCAAGTATCGGCAACCTGCTGGACAATGCCATTGAAGCAACCCAGAGCGCTGCCCCGCCGCACGCGCCGGTGGAAGTGCTGATCCTGCTCAATGAGCGAGAGCTGATCATTGAAGTGGCGGATCATGGCATCGGTATCGATCCGGCAATCCGTGAACGTATCTTTGAGCGCGGAATAACCACCAAACGCGGGGGCGATCATGGCATCGGCCTGTATCTGATCGCCAGCTATGTTACGCAGGCTGGTGGATCGATTGAAGTCTCCAGCAACGCGCCTCACGGGACGATTTTTTCTTTGTTTATACCTGAAACGGGCAACATACCGCGCCCCGTAACGACCCTGGAAGATCAGAACTATGCAACATGAATTAATAGACGTGCTGATAGTCGAAGATGAAAACGCGCTTGCGCAGCTTCATGCAGAACTGATCGGCAAACATCCACGCCTGCGGCTGGTCGGCATTGCCTCGTCGCTGGACGAAACGCGGGCATTACTGAGCAGCACGCACCCACAACTGGTGTTGCTGGATAACTACCTGCCGGACGGTAAAGGCATTACGTTGATTAGCGATCCGCTTATTGCCCACACCAACTGCTCGGTGATTTTTATTACCGCCGCCAGCGACATGGATACCTGTAGCCTGGCCATTCGCAATGGCGCATTCGACTACATTCTCAAACCCGTCTCCTGGAAGCGATTAAGCCAGTCGCTGGAACGTTTTGTACAGTTTGCCGAGCAGCAGCGGGTATGGAAAGTCGTCGACCAGAAAAACGTCGACTCCCTCTATCAACTGCAGGCCAGGAACTACCGCCAGGATAACGGCAGCAAAGGGATTGAAGAGAATACGCTGGCGCTGGTGCAAAAGCTATTTACCGACGAGACGGAACGCTGCTTTTCCGTGGATGAAGTGGTTCATGAAACGGGGCTGAGCAAAACCACAACCCGTCGCTACCTGGAACACTGCGTGGATGCCGGTTTTCTGGTCGTCGAGATGCAATACGGCAAAATTGGCCATCCACGTCGTATGTACCGGCGGGTGATGACGTGAGTTGCCCGTCACGTCGTTATCCTCGCCGGCCAATAAAAATATGCCCCTGACAAAGCGCGCCAAGGAGACCACTCATCCTCACGGAACCCTGTCGTCCGGGCCAGTATACATTCTGACACCGTCATGATGCTGGTCATCGTCTTTTTTCAATACAGAATAACGGTTCATTGACGATCTGGCCGGCGCCACTACCGTGCCATAGCAGCCGTTAGTGGCTTCTGAACTGAGCGTGATGTCTGACACTGTTTTTGAGTCAGACAGCGTGAATGGCTGTACTTGCGGTGTGAACGCAACACCGGTTGCCGGGATGCGCCGTCTGACCTCGCTGCCATCCGTGAAGCGAATATCGACATTCAGGGGCGCATTCAGTATCACGCCATTCTGTTTCAGCGGACCTTCATCATCCGTCCTCTGGAACAGGCTCAGCGTCAGCGCGCCGTGATAGCGGTTTAACGATGGCAGCGTCTGCTTCACGACGCTCCCATGTCTGATTTGACAGACCGGTTGCCAGGGCGCCGGCGCCGGCGGACTGACAGCCCGGTTGAGCGGGATATTCACCTGAGCAGGGCAGGTAAATTTCTCAATCTGATGTTTTGCGTTAAAGGTCACCGGAAACCAGTAGGTTGATGAAATGGCCTGGCTGTTGTCACCGTGAACCACCCGCCCTTTCGGCGCATAGCTCGCCGGACCGGTGCGGTATCCCCAGATGGCGCTGAGAATGACCGGGCCGGATAAGGAAGGCAGAGTGTCCGCCCCCTTGTTTTGCCCTGTGCAGCCATCCTGTGTCAGGAGCGAACCCATTTTCAGTTCGTCGCCGGTCTCGCCCTGTTCATTGGTCCATCCGGACGTGACCGACGAAGAGTACAGATAGCGGATCGGCACCTGGCAGTTGCCACAGGTCGGCCCACCGGTGATATACCAGTATCCGTTATGCGTGAATAAGCCGACGGCTTCAAAATCGGCCGCCTTGAGAATACGGGTCGCGCTCCCCGCGACGGTGCCGGTCAGTTCCGGGGTCAACGCCTGTATCCAGAGATCCCACAAAGGTTTATGGCCTCCCGGCGAGGTTTTATCGAACTGACCGGAAAACACATCCGTGACAATATAAGCCTTGCCTTCAGGCGAGATCGTAATATCAAAATCATGAGCCAGATGGGGGCCCGTTGCGATTTTCGGCTGGCTCCATGGCCCCGCGGGGGAATCGGCCAGAGCATAATAGAGCCCGCCGGTTCTGGCAAAATTATCGCCCGCCTTAAACCACATCACATATTTTTTCAGCGGCTGGCTCCACAGAACATGTGGTTTTGCAGCGCTTCCCCGAATGCCTTCCGGCTGATATAGCCCCTGAAATGTCCAGTTCGTCATATCCGGAGAAGAATACGCGGCCAGCCCGCACTGGCCGGCATTTTTCACGGGAGACAATTTTTCTGCCCCCCCTTTCCCCGGAATGCTGCCGCTGAACATCACCAGTTTTCCGCAGCCCCATTTTTCGGCATACATCCAGTATTGATCGTTAAAGTAGGCGACTGAGGCGGCATGTTCTTCCACCGCATTGCCGGCAACATCCAGATGCAGCACCGGCGCACCATATTTTAATGGCGCATGGGGGGACGGCGGTAAACCATCCTGGCCCTGAAGAACATCCCGTGGGGCGAAATTGAAGAGGGTTGCCTGGCCCGGAACGGTTGCGGGCAAACCTGATGAATCTGCGTGCGCGAGTGGGATGATAGACAACAACAAGCAAAGTACCGTTCCTTTGTGCATTACAGTTTCACCATATGAATAATATTACGCCCGGTAACCACCGGATTGATTGTGGCTATCCCTGGCTTACCTACGATAAGTGTATCTTTATCATGCTTTATATTTCCGAATGTCAGCGCCAGTGATATAAAACATTAACCGGGAGAGCAATCACTGGCCGGCAATTTTGTGGCCGCCCATAACGGGCTAAAAAACCACCGCCGGGCAGTACCGTGGCGAAGACGAACAGCGTGGGGCGACACGAATGCCCCCTGCCCAATGCCGGGCAATCAGACGCAAATCTGCGTAATACGCGCGTTGTGGCGCGTCGGCATACTGAATATCTGCCGATGCAATCCGCGCATACGGAAAATACCGTGCTGTATGCCGGGATACCCTGACGAGAGCCCTTGCACAGGACGCTACCATGATGTTGAACCAAAAAGAACGGCAACCGGCGTATTTCTTTCTGCTGTGCCGGGCGGCATCCCTTGCGGGTACGTTCGTCGGGCTCGGCTGGCTACTGGTCTTTATACTGGTTGGCTACTGGTCTCTGGCATTTGCCCTTCTGGGACTGGGGGTGGCCATCCTGCCCTGCTGGCTGCTGGCCCGTCGGGGAAATTTTTCCGCCGGACTGCTGGCAGCCCAGTTGGTTTGTCTGCTTTTTGTCTGCCTCTTTAGCCTCCTTTTCGATATCCCGAATAAAGAGGTTCTCCGAACGACCCATCTCTATCTCCTGGTCATTGCCCTGGTCGGATATATCAATTACCAGAGAACCCCGTCACGCCAGCAGGCCGGGATGATCATAGCCAGCCTGCTGATGTTCGTGGTGTTCTGCAGCAGCAGGCTGGTCTTTCCGTTTGCCATCCCTATGCCGACAGCGTTCCGGGAGATCAGTTCATGGGTAAATGCCATGATGGTTACCGTCATGCTGGGTGGCGGAATGGCTGCCCTGCAGGCGGATTTTTCCCGTCAGACAGATATCGGAAGACAACTTCGTCGGGCACTGAAACAGAATGAATTTGTCCTCTACTATCAGTTACAGGTCAGCGCCGACGGTGGATTTACCGGCGCTGAAGCCTTACTGCGGTGGCAGCATCCCGAGAAAGGGCTACTCTCTCCCGATTTTTTCCTTCCGGATGCACAGCGAGCCGGTCTGATGCCGCTGATTGGCGAATGGGTGCTCCGGGAAGCCTGTTTCCGGCTTACACAATGGCAAAGCCGGCCGGAAATGGCGCGCCTGACTCTGGCCGTGAATTTTACGGCGGACCATATTCTGGAGACTGATTTTACGGAAAATGTCATCGAGACGGTGGTGTCCGCCGGGATCAATCCATCACAGCTTAAATTCGAACTGACGGAAAGCGTGTTTGCCACCGATATGCCGGTTGTGGTGACCACAATGGAGACTCTGGCTGCTTCAGGTTTCCGTTTTGCACTGGATGACTTTGGCACCGGCTTTTCTTCCCTGAGTTATCTTCGACAGTTGCCGCTGGAACAGATAAAAATTGACCGTAGCTTTGTAAAAGCCGTCCTGGGAGGAGAAAAAGGGAGAGTCATTGCCCGCAATATCATCCGGATGGGGCGAGAACTGCAGTTGCAGGTGCTGGCCGAAGGGATAGAAGAAGAAGCGCAGTGGTTGATCATGAAGACCCTCGGATGTGATGCCTTTCAGGGGTATTATTTCGCGCGGCCCCTAAGTGCGCCCGATTTTGAGAAAATGTTCAGCAGCGGAGAACAGCCTGAACGGTCTGACCTCGCTGACCAGCTTTTGCAGACATAAAAAAGCGCTCCTCCGCCTGATGCCGGTCAGTTAAGGGCCATTCACCGGTATTCATCCCAGACTTACCGCATGGGGATTGGGCGCATCAGGAAACCAGGCGAGAACGCAAACGCCCATCCAGGACGGGCCGCCTGGATGGCGGTCAGCGCTTCCGGGCGGCAAATGCAGCGGAAGACAACATCGATGACTCGCTGAACCGATCGGCATTCGCCTCTCCGCTACTAAAATTACCTGCACAACGTCCAAATACGCCATGCTCTGCGAGCACCATATTGCAAACCGGTTTCCATGCCACGACCATTCCGGCTGCCCGGCGTTCAGTAACGACTATCTGATTCCCTCCAGCCCCTCGCCATTACCGATTGCCCTTAAAAACACTTAGCAATATTTCATTACACCTTTTCATCCACTGATACGGAACGACGGCCCGTCAGCACCGCCTGCGATCGCCGAAAAATCGCAGATTTATGCTGAAAGCAGGCGCAATAGTGGCGCCGGACAAGAGAAATTATCCCGTCATCATTATTGCCGATGCCGCCAGGCGGCGATTTTAGCGGCTTCCCTTTGTTAAGAAATGTAAATGATATTTATTTGTATTTACATCATCAATTAGATCAATTCATAATAATAAATATTTATCAATAGGATATTACTTATAGGGAGTAAAAATGATTAAAAAAATGTTAATACCTCTTTTAGCGACGACAACCGCCCCTTCCGTGCTGGCAGCAGAAACGGACGACGTTATGGTAGTCACCGCCTCCGGGTATGAACAGAAACTGCGTGAAGCCGCTGCCAGTATTACGGTTATCAGTCAGCAGGAACTCAGCCAGCGCAATTACACCGACCTCGCCTCCGCCCTCAGTGACGTGGAAGGGGTAGACATCAACAGCACAACCGGTAAAACCGGGGGGCTTGATATCAGTATTCGCGGCATGTCCGGCAGTTACACCCTGATTCTGGTGGACGGGATACGCCAAAACGGAACCTCGGACGTTACGCCCAATGGTTTTGGCGCAATGAACACCAGCTTCATGCCTCCCATGTCCGCGATCGAACGTATCGAAATCATCCGTGGCCCCATGTCCACACTCTACGGCTCGGATGCGATGGGCGGAGTTGTGAATATCATCACCAAAAAAATCGCCCCGGAATGGTCCGGAACCGCCACTCTCGAACATACCTTCCAGGAAGATACGACCTACGGGGACAATTCAAAATTCTCACTCTATTCCAGCGGCGCGCTAATAGAGAACAAACTGGGGCTGGCCTTGCGCGGCAATATCTTCCGTCGCGAGGCATCGCATGTGGAATCTTCCACAACCGGCAGCGAACTCAGTAACCGTGGCCCGAACCCGGTCAAATCGGAAAACTATACCCTGGGCAGCAAGCTGCTCTGGCAGGTCGACGACAAGAACATACTCTGGCTGGACGGCGAAATTGCTAATCAGACATACGACAACAAGAATAACCAACTGGGTACTATTGGTTCTTCCGGAGGATATGAAGACACTCTGCGTTATCAGCGCCGAAAACTGACCCTTGGCAGCGATAATTACCTGAGTTTCGGTACTCTCAACTCAACGCTCTCCTGGAACAGAACCGAGAATAAAGGACGCCTGATCACGACATCCTCTGTTCCTGCCGCTTCCGGACTGGCCGGTGAAAAACGGGAGCTGAAAAATACCAATATCATTCTGGATTCAAAACTGGTCGCCCCGCTGGGGGACAGCCATCTGCTGACGGTAGGCGGCCAGTACTGGAATGCGCGCATGAAGGACGGCATTGTCCTTGCCAACGGTGGCGACGAATTTAAACAGGATTCATGGTCCTTATTCAGCGAGGACGAATGGCGTTTACTGGAGCCTCTGGCGCTGACCTACGGCGCCCGCTATGAATATCAGGAAACCTTTGGCAGTCATGTCAGCCCGAGGGCTTATCTGGTATGGGATGCCCTTGACGAGATCACCGTGAAAGGCGGCGTGAGTACCGGATATAAGACCCCCTCGCTGGCGCAACAGCACAATGGGATAAGCGGCGTGACCGGCCAGGGCACCATCAACACCATCGGCAATCCAAATCTCAAGCCAGAAGAAAGCGTCAATACCGAATTAGGCGTCTATTACGAAAACCACAGTGGATTCAGCGCCAATGCCACCCTGTTCCACAACCGCTTCAAAAATAAAATCAGCAGTGAAACAATTGACAGCTCGACCAGCACTTATACCAACGTGGGTAAATCAATTACCCAGGGTCTTGAGCTGGGTACCTCGGTCCCGCTGTGGTCTGATGACTGGTCGCTGAATATGAACTACACCTTCACCGACAGCGAGCAGAAAGACGGCAATAACAAAGGTGCGGCATTAACCAACACGCCAAAACATATGGCAAACGCCCGGTTAAACTGGAACGTAAACGAGAAGTTTTCTACGTGGCTGAAAGTGGAATACCGGAGTAAAACCGCACGCTTTACGCAAAACTACGACAACCTGAGCGCAGCCAATAAAGTGGTGTATGACAACCTTGGTGGCTATTTCAAATCCTGGACCGTCTACAACCTGGGCGGCTCTTATAAAGTCTCGAAAGACGTCACCCTGAACGGCGCGGTGAATAACCTGTTCGACAAGGACTTTACCCGGACGCATGTCTTCCCTGTGAACGGCGGCACCACCACGGCGGGCGATTACTTCACCTCATCCCAGAGCACCACGGGCTATGTGGTCCCAGGGCGTAACTACTGGGTTTCGGTTAATGTGAATTTCTGACGGAATCGATCCACGTTTCTCTCGCCCGCCGCCAGTAGCGACGGGCGAGAGATCGGTGATATCGTCGCGATCAATCAAAGACAGGATCTTCGCGCCGCCCGACGGCGCGAAACAGCGTCATTACAGCGACTTCGCCAGGCGCTCCACGGCGGTCATCAGGCCATCCTCTGACACCGTAGAGTAAGACAGACGCAACGTGCGCGTATCCGGGTCATCGTTATAGAAGGCTTCGCCGGGCACGTAGACCACGCCGTTTTCCAGCGTTTTCTTCATCCATTCCATCGTATCAAACGGATAACGGAAGCGAGCCCACAGGAACATGCCGCCTTTCGGGCGACTAAATTCAAGATGCTCTCCAAGGCGCGATTCCAGCGCATCGGCCAGCGCCACGCATTTCTTGCGATAATCTTCGCGGATCAGGGCAATCTGACTTTCCAGACGATTCATGCTCAGGTATTCCGCCGTGATCACCTGCGACAGCATATTGGTATGCAGATCCGCCGCCTGTTTGACGATCACCGTCTGCTGCGCCAGCCAGTCCGGCATCACGATCCAGCCGATACGCATACCCGGCGCGAGGATCTTAGAGAAGGTGGAGGTGTACACCACCTGATCCTCACATCCCAGTTCAACCGCGTAGTGATACAGCGGACGGCGAACTTCATCGGTGAAGCTGATTTCGCCATACGGATCATCTTCGATAATGACAAAATCGTGCTTCTTCGCCAGCTCAACCAGACGACGACGACGCGCTTCGCTGAGGGTTTTACCGCCGGGGTTGCCGAAGGTCGGCACCAGGTAAACGGCTTTCACGCGGGTGGTTTCCAGCAGGTCGGCCAGTTGTTCCACCAGCATGCCGTCATCATCGGTATCGACGCTGAGAATATTGGCCTGCGCCAGCTGGAATACCTGCAGCGCCGCCAGATAGGTCGGACGTTCAACGACGATCGCGTCGCCCGGATCGAGCAGCGTACGGGCGACGATATCCAGCGATTGTTGCGAACCGGAAGTGATATAGACATGACTTGCCGCACAGGCAACGCCGCGCGCCTGACACAGTTCGCTGACGGCCTGACGCAGCGGCGGATAACCTTCGGTCAAACCGTACTGGAACGCATCGTTAAAACGCCCGTTCATCACCTGCTGCACCGCGAGGTTCAGGCCTTCGGTATCAAACAGCTCCGGGGCCGGAATACCGCCGCCCAGAGAGATCACCCCGGGCAACTTGCTGTGCTTAAGGAGTTCGCGGACGGCAGAGGGCTTAAGCTCCCCCGCGCGGGCGGCGAGTCGCCGATCGTGCATACTATTTTCCTTTTCTGTCTTGTTGTTGTGATTTGTTATCTGTTTTTACCGAAACGCCCCGGTCACGCGATGTTCACCGGGAACGTTGCTTTTTGCGCCCGGATCCGGCGTTAGCGTGAATGACTATCGCTGTCTTTTATCACGATTAACGGTTCGATATCGCTCTCTTTTTTGACCACCAGCGAATCATCGCCGCGCAGACAAGTACCGCCATAGCTACCACCGACGGTAAAGGTGCAAACCTGGATATATTTGCCATCCACTTTAGGCAGACACCACAGCTGCTGATAAATATTTTTGCGATCGACAAACCGCCCGCTGGTTTTATCCAGCACTTCCTCCTGCGGACTAATCAGGTCGATATTATCGCCACAACGGCCTGAGATGGGCTTCACCGCATAGCCACTTTCCGCCAGTTTCTCGTTGACCACAAAATCGGTATCCAACAAATAGCGATGATTCGGAAACAGCGACCATAGCACCGGCAGAATCGCCTTGTTACCGGGGATGACCGTCCACAGCGGCTCAAACACTAAGACTTCCGGGCGCAGCAGGACATCAATCAGACGCACCTCATTATTGGGGTTGCCGGTACGGATCGGGACCGCCGCATACTCGTCGGCGCTGACTTCACGCACCTGCTCAATGGCGGTTTCCCACGCCCAGGTTTTCCATACGCAGTTGACCAGCCGACCATCAGCATCAATCAATTGCCCGGCGGCATCCCACCGCAGTTCATCAAGACCGTACACAATTTTGCTCTCAAAACCGGCCTCGGTCAGCGAACGCTGGATAAACATGGCATGATAATTCTCCTCCAGATCCCTGTCCTGCATAATATGCACGAAAGGCCGCGCCTGACTGTGCTTCCAGGCGCCGGTCAGCTCATCCAGCAGATTTTCCGCCGGGTTGTGTCCGCTACCGCAATACCCCTGTTTCAGCCACTGTTCGAGGATCAGGCCGCCCTCAGTATGGCAGGACGCGGAATCCGCATTGTATTCATAAACCTTAAGCCCGCGCGCATCCATACAGAAATCCATCCGACCGGTAATCATATGATGCCGACGGCGCTGCCACGAGAGGCGCAGACGCGGCCAGAGGATTTTCGGAATATCAAACAGCGCCAGCAGACTATCATCCTTCATCACCTTATCGGTGGCGTGCAGATACATCAAATGCAGCTCATTGGTCGCTTTGATAAGTTCCTGCTCTGCGCTTCCAGTCATGGTGAAATACTGATACGGATCTTTATTGATAACGTGGCCATTGGCTGCCACATAGGCTTTTTGCAATAAATCATGCTCATTAAGCCAGTTGCCGCGGAACTGGCCTTTATTCGGCAAACGCGCCCCTTTGATTGTCATCGCGTCACCCGGTACAACCGGCTGTGGGAGGCTATGCTCAGTATCGGCGGTTTGGATCATCCAGCCGAGTATTTCGGTATCGGCAAAGGTGTCTTTAATTGTGTAAATGCCGTTTTTCACCACCAGCGTCAGCTCGCGGGTCCACTGCTGGCCCTGCGGCAACGGCGAGTGAATCACATTCTGTTCAGCAACCCTGACCTTATTCCCCACCAGTTGGGTAATCACCGCCACGTGGCCGGTATGCTTAAATTCGCCCCCTTTCTGCCAAATCAGCAACGAACCGGCAACTGGCGGGCGACGGCAACCGTTGGCAAAAGCCTGTAACGGCAGAATATTGTCATTGACCACTTCGCGCAGAAAACGCAGGGAGAAGATTTCGTAGGCCATGCCGACATCGGTGAAAACAAAACCGTAGGTGAGGAACAAGAAACGGCGCGCAAACTCCACGCACTGCCACTTATGTCCCATATATTCATTACCGATATAGCTACGGAACGTGGCGTCATCCGGATAATCTTGCGGGTTTAAGCTACTGTAATTCGAAGAATAAATCGCTACGCCGCCCGGTGCGTAGCCTAATAGTGTACCAAACGGGGCGTCACTGCTTGTCGAACCTTTGCTCATTTAGCCTGACCTCAATTAATGCAGCCCGGGCAGTTGGCGGAACAAAACTCCCTCTTCTTATCCTGCCGCAGGCACTTACCAGACAGAGGTCGTATGATGATACCACTCATTCGATTCGCTAATCGTGCGCTTAAAGAAAATAAACCTGCACCTTCAGGCAAAAGTGATATCGTTATTTGAGATAAAAAAACCATCAGGAACCGACAATGAGCACACCTTCACATTTGACTGCCCAACCGCTGGTCTGGGGCCATGGCCCACGCACCTTCGAGGTCTTCCTTGAACCCACCTGCCCTTTCTCGGTGCGCGCCTTTAATAAGCTTGATGCACTGCTGGAAGAGGTCGGCGAGGATAACGTGACGGTTAAAATTCGCCTTCAGTCCCAGCCCTGGCACCTGTTTTCCGGTGTCATCGTGCGCTGTATTCTCGCCGCCTCCACGCTGCCCCACGGCCGCGAGCAGGCGCACAAAGTGCTTAAAGCCGTCGCTGACCATCGCGAGGAATTTGAGTTTACCGACCACTGTAGCGGGCCGAACATGGACGTCACGCCGCAGCAAATTATTGAGCGTATCGAACGCTATAGCCACGTTTCTCTGGCGGAGGCGTTTGCCCTTCCGGAACTGCAAAACGCGATCAAATGGCACTGCAAGTACGCCCGCCAGAACGGCATTCATGTGTCGCCGACCTTTATGGTTAACGGTCTGGTGCAGGCGGATCTCGGCAGCGGGGATGATATCAGCGTGTGGGCCGCGCGGATTATGGCGTAAACAGGCCAGCCCCGCGTCTGATGCGGGTGAGTTAAGGTGCCCAGCATTAGGGCTTTTGATAACTCTCAGCTTCCGGGCAGTCGCAGATTGAGCGCGGGCTCACCGCAGGGGGGTTGGGCGCGAGAACGCAGGCGCGCATCCAGGACTGGCCGCCAGGACGGCGGCCAGAGGGCGGGACGTCAGATGAAGCCGGAGTGAAGCGGACCGCGCAGCGGCAGGTTTCAGCGCCATGCCGGGGGTCCAGGGGGACGAGCGAAACGTCCCCCTGGCCGTTCACACGCAGCGGGTATAACGAACACCCTCAGATTGACAGTGAACGGAACAGGCCACTGACCAACATTCCCCGAAAAAGCATTCACTCTGGCAATGTAACAGTATAAAAACTCGATGATCCGCTTAACTGACTAACATGACTCCCGCCCCGGGAAAACAAAAAATACATATCTGGAACGGGGGAGCATAATGTGAATACGCCTCATACTGTTAACCCCATCTGATAGCACCTGCTACACTCCCTCAATGACTTCACGAAAAAGGCAGGTCAACATGTCAGAGAATAGCTACCAACCTCCTAAAGTATGGCAATGGAAGCAAAACAACGGCGGCACATTCGCCAATATCAACCGTCCCGTCTCCGGCGCCACGCATGACCAGGCGCTCCCCGTGGGCACACATCCTCTTCAGCTTTATTCGCTGGGGACGCCCAACGGCCAGAAAGTCACCATCATGCTGGAAGAGTTGCTGGCGTTAGGCATTAGCGGCGCGGAATATGACGCCTGGCTGATTCGCATCGGCGAAGGCGATCAGTTCTCCAGTGGTTTTGTCGACGTTAACCCTAACTCGAAAATCCCCGCCCTCCGGGACCACTCCACCACCCCGCCAACCCGCGTTTTTGAATCCGGCAACATCCTGCTCTACCTTGCGGAAAAGTTTGGTTTCTTCCTGCCGAAAGATCCGGCAGGCCGCACCGAAACCCTCAACTGGCTGTTCTGGCTGCAGGGCTCCGCCCCGTTCCTTGGCGGCGGATTCGGTCACTTTTTCAACTATGCGCCGGTAAAAATCGAATACGCGATCGATCGCTTTACGATGGAAGCCAAACGTCAACTTGACGTACTGGACAAGCAGCTCGCCCGTGGTCGTTTTGTCGCAGGGGAAGAGTACAGCATTGCCGATATGGCCATCTGGCCATGGTATGGCAACGTGGTGCTGGGGAATGTTTACAACGCCGCAGAATTCCTTGATACCAGCAGCTACAAAAACGTGCTGCGCTGGGCGCAGGATGTTGGCAATCGTCCGGCCGTTCAGCGTGGACGCATCGTTAACCGCACTTCCGGCCCGCTCAATGAGCAGCTCCACGAGCGCCATGCCGCCAGCGATTTCGAGACGCAAACTGAAGATAAGCGCCAGGCGTAGCCCCTTACCAGCCGGAGGCGTTTGCCTCCGGTTCTCAGCGTCCTGGCCGGTACTGGTATCCCGCCATAAAGTAGCGTACCGCGGTACACGAACTTCCCTCTCTAAAGAAGTCCATCACCATATCTTTGTCCAGACCATAACGACGAGTAAGTACCCCCGCTTCCCAGGCGCTAAGCTGACGGTCGCCGGTTTTTTCAAACATACGGTGTGAATAACCCAGAACAAATCCGCGTTTATAGTCAGAGCAAAAATTTTCCGCATATCTGGCGGAATCAGCATGTGACGCCTGCAGCCCTGCCATTAAGCCTTTACCAAAATGGTTTTCCATCGCACTCTCCTATCGATATATAAAAAATTATATAGCGATTTTTTGAGCAAGCGGTAGCGCTATTTCAGCCTCACGCGTTAGCGTAAATACTTCTCAAACCAGCCCAGCGTACGCTGCCAGGCCAGATCGGCGGCGGCCTGGTCGTAACGCGGCGTGGAGTCGTTATGAAAACCATGGTTAACGCCCTGATAAATATAAGCCTCATAGACTTTATTATGTTCTTTGAGCGCCTTTTCATAGGCCGGCCATCCTTCATTGATTACACGATCCAGACCGGCATAATGCAGCAACAGCGGCGCGTTGATTTTATCGACTTCATTCAGCGGCGGCTGGCGACCGTAAAACGGTACCGCGCAGGCCAGCTCTGGAATGGCCACCGCAGCCGCATTACAGACGCCGCCACCGTAGCAAAAGCCGGTAATGCCGACTTTTCCCGTCGCCTGCGGATGCTTCGCCATAAATGCCACTGCGGCAAAAAAATCATTCATCAGCTTCACAGGATCGACGTTCTGCTGTAGCGCTCGCCCTTCATCATCATTGCCCGGATAGCCGCCGACGGAGCTCAGTCCATCCGGCGCCAGCGCAATATAGCCCGCTTTCGCGACCCGCCGGGCAACATCTTCAATATAGGGATTGAGGCCGCGGTTCTCATGTACCACCACCACTGCAGGCGCTTTATCGGTTATTTTCGTCGGCGTCACCAGATATGCCCGCACGTCACCGTGACCGTCAGGAGAAGGATAGTGAATATATTCCGGACGGATATCCGGGTCGGTAAACGCCACCTGCTGCGCCAGAGCATAGTTAGGCTTTAGCAGATTAAACAGCGCCAGCGCGGTCATCCCGCCTACCGCGTATTTCCCGGCTAGCTGAATAAACTCGCGTTTGCTGATTTTGCCGTGGGCATAGTAGTCATAATACGCCAGCAACTCTTGCGGAAAATCGTTGGCCGTCAGTCGCGTCATCGCGTTTCCTCCATCATTAAGCACCCCTTTAAGCAAAGCAGAAGCCCGGACATGCGCCAGCGTTGCGAAGCAGAAACCAGGGAAAAGGCAGAAGAAAACCCGACGACCGAAAGGCGTCGGGAGCGCAAAGATCAGTATTTCACTTTGCTCAGACGATCGAGATAGCCCATCACAAAGGCCGACAGCACAAAGGTCAGGTGAATAATGACGTACCACATCAGTTTATTATCCGGGACATTTTGCGCATTCATAAAGACCCGCAGCAGATGAATGGAGGAGATCGCCACGATTGAAGCGGCAACCTTATTTTTCAGCGAAGTGGCATCCATTTTTCCCAGCCAGCTAAGCTTCTCTTTACCTTCGTTAATATCCAACTGTGAGACAAAATTTTCATAACCGGAAAACATCACCATGACCAGCAAACCGCCCACCAGGGTCATATCGACCAGCGATAGCAGGGTCAGAATCATATCCGACTCACTGACGCTAAAAATATGCGGCAGTATGTGGACGATCTCCTGAAAAAATTTGATTGTCAGTGCAATCAACCCAAGCGAAAGGCCAAAATAGACCGGTGCTAACAACCAGCGCGAGGCGTAGATAGCATTTTCCAGAAAGCGTTCCATAAAATCCCGTTAGTGAATGAAAACGGACGGCATTATATCGCAACAGAACAACGGTACAGCAACAGATTCCCCACAGAAGCAGGCCGGGAAAAACGAAAAAGGCTGGCACAAGGCCAGCCTGGGGAGGCGTACTGGAGGGGCGCTACTTCGCTTTTACGGTTTCTTCACCCACCAAACCGATCTTCAGATAACCGGCCTGATGCAGGATATCCATGACTTTCATCATCGTTTCGTAGTCCACGGTTTTATCCGCGCGGAAGAACACGGTAGTGTCTTTATCCCCTTCTGTCAGCGCATCCAGAGACGTTACCAGGCTCTCTTCGGTGATCGGATCGTTACCGAGGAACATCGTTTTATCGGCTTTCACCGACAGGTAAATCGGCTTTTCAGGACGCGGTTGCGGCTGACTTGACGAGGCCGGGAGATTAACTTTCACGTCAACGGTGGCCAGCGGCGCCGCCACCATAAAGATGATCAACAGCACCAGCATAACGTCAATAAACGGCGTCACGTTGATGTCATGCATTTCGCCGTTATCATCAAGGTTTTCGTTAAAATGCATCGCCATAAAGCATCAACCTACGCGAAGTTTCTGGGCGGTACGCACCGGTTTGACGCCGCTGGCGCTCAGGTCAAGATCGCGGCTTTGCAGCAGCAGCACCTGGGCGGCGACATCGCCAAGAGAGGCTTTATAGCTGGCAATCATACGCGCAAAAACGTTATAGATAACCACCGCCGGAATCGCGGCAAACAGGCCAATCGCCGTTGCCAGCAGCGCTTCCGCAATCCCCGGAGCGACAACCGCCAGGTTGGTGGTCTGGGTCTGCGCGATACCGATAAAGCTGTTCATGATCCCCCAGACGGTACCAAACAGGCCGACAAACGGGGAAATCGCGCCGATAGTCGCCAGATAACCGTTACCACGGCCCATATAACGCCCCACCGCCGCAACGCGGCGTTCCAGCCGGAAGCCGGTACGTTCTTTAATGCCTTCGTTATCTTCAGAACCCGCGGAGAGCTCCAGCTCGTTCTGCGCTTCATTGATCAGCTGCGAGGTCAGGCTTTTGGTCGGGAAAGCGTTAGCGATATCGCTGGCCTGGTCGAGAGAGCGCGCTTCAGCAACCTGTTGCTGTTCACGCTTCAGGCGGCGCTTGCTGGCGAGGATCTCTGCACCTTTGCCGAAAAAGATAGCCCATGTCACTACCGACGCCAGAATCAGGCCGATCATCACTATCTTAACAACAATGTCGGCATGGTGGTACATACCCCAAACGGAGAGATCCGCCTGCATCAAATTATTACCCACACTCTATCTCCAGGACGTAAATCACAAAATCTGAGCACAATAATATCAAAACGACATTGAATTGATAGTGGTTCTCATTAGTATTTACACTGTGCAGCAAATCAGATTTCTTTTCCTTGCGCTGACATAGTAAAACGCTGCTGACCCCGGGATTGGTAAAATTTTTACCTGTATCCTCCATTGCCCGGTACACAATCAGGTATTCATGTTAGTTTAGACGTCCAGATGTATAAAAATAGGTTGTCAGAACATGACTGATAAGCATCTTGATACTACGCTGGTTCACGCCGGACGCAGCAAAAAATATACTCAAGGTTCAGTAAATAGCGTCATTCAGCGGGCGTCATCGCTGGTTTTCGACACCGTCGAAGCGAAAAAGCACGCCACGCGCAATCGGGCCAAAGGCGAACTGTTTTACGGTCGCCGCGGTACCCTGACCCACTTTTCACTGCAGGAAGCCATGTGCGAACTGGAAGGCGGCGCCGGCTGTGCCCTCTTCCCCTGCGGCGCGGCGGCGGTCGCCAATACGATTCTGGCCTTTGTCGAACAGGGCGACCATATATTGATGACCAACACCGCCTACGAGCCCAGCCAGGATTTTTGCACCAAAATTCTCGCCAGGCTTGGCGTAACCACCAGTTGGTTCGACCCGCTGATCGGCGGTGATATCGCCCGTCTGGTGCAGCCCAATACCCGCGTGGTGTTTCTGGAATCTCCCGGCTCGATCACTATGGAAGTGCATGACGTACCGGCGATCGTCGCGGCGGTACGCAGTGTCGCCCCCGAAGCGATTATCATGATCGACAACACCTGGGCGGCGGGGGTGCTGTTTAAAGCGCTGGATTTCGGCGTTGATATCTCTATTCAGGCGGGTACCAAATACCTGATTGGCCATTCGGACGGAATGGTCGGTACCGCGGTTGCCAATGAACGCTGTTGGGATCAGTTGCGGGAAAACGCCTATCTGATGGGGCAAATGCTTGATGCCGATACCGCCTATATGACCAGCCGCGGCCTGCGCACCTTAGCCGTTCGCCTGCGTCAGCACCATGAAAGCAGCCTGTATATTGCCGAATGGCTGGCGCAGCACCCGCAGGTGGCGCGCGTCAATCACCCGGCTCTGCCTGGCAGCAAAGGCCATCAATTCTGGAAGCGTGATTTTACCGGTAGCAGCGGACTGTTCTCTTTCGTGCTCAATAAAAGACTGACTGACGACGAGCTCTCCGCCTATCTGGACCACTTCAGCTTATTCAGCATGGCCTACTCCTGGGGCGGCTTTGAATCGCTGATTTTAGCCAACCAGCCGGAACAAATCGCCGCGATCCGCCCGGATGCTGACGTTGATTTCACTGGTACGCTGATTCGCGTACATATCGGGTTAGAAAATGTTACCGATCTACGGGATGATTTAGCGGCGGGCTTTGCGCGTATCGTGTAAAGTGCATCGGGTGGCAACAATAGCGGACGTTTTTAAAAGAGGCGCCCGCTTTAGTTGCGCCCGGGATCAAGGTGCTCAGGCCTCTTCAGGAGTACACTAAATAAAAAATACGGTACCACTTAGGAAAGTCCATGGTTGTCATTCAAGAAATTGTCGCCGCACTGTGGCAGCATGATTTTGCCGCATTGGCAAATCCCCACGTTGTGGGTGTTGTATATCTGGTCATGTTCGCAACCCTGTTTTTAGAAAACGGCCTGCTACCGGCCTCGTTTCTGCCGGGCGATAGTCTGCTACTGCTGGCCGGCGCACTGATAGCCAAAGGCGTGATGGGCTTTGTACCTACTGTCGCTATTTTAACCGCGGCGGCCAGCCTCGGTTGCTGGCTGAGCTACGCTCAGGGGCGCTGGCTGGGAAATACCGTCACCGTTAAGCGCTGGCTCGGCCATCTGCCGCATAAGTACCATCAGCGGGCAACCTGCATGTTTGACAGGCACGGCCTGCTGGCGCTGCTTGCCGGGCGTTTCCTGGCATTCGTTCGGACGTTGTTGCCGACGATGGCCGGGATTTCTGGGTTACCTAACCGCCGTTTTCAGTTCTTTAACTGGCTGAGCGCACTGCTGTGGGTGTGTGTGGTCACCGGTCTGGGCTATGCGCTCAGCATGATTCCTTTCGTTAAGCGCCATGAAGATCAGGTCATGACCTGCCTGATGATTCTGCCCATTGCGCTGCTGATTGCCGGGTTGCTCGGCACGGTTATCGTGGTGCTCAAAAAGAAATACTGCAACGCCTGAAACGTGACCGGGACGGCATCACTTCGCCGCCCGGCGTGGCTCATCACATTCCCTGAATCGTCCTGATCCGCGCCGCGTCTTCTCCCGGCGTCATGCCGAAGTAACGCTTAAACTCGCGGCTAAACTGCGACGCGCTTTCATAACCGACCTGCATCGCTGCGGCGCTGGCCTTCATGCCATCGTGGATCATCAGCATGCGCGCTTTATGCAAACGGTAGGTTTTCAGATATTGCAGCGGAGAGGTGCTGGTGACCGACTTAAAGTTATGATGGAACGCCGAGACGCTCATATTGGCTTCCGCAGCCAGTTGGTCGACGCTCAGGTTTTCAGTGTACTGACTTTCAATTCGCTTGAGCACCCGGCTAATCAGGCTGAAGTGAGTCTGCCGGCTGACCAGCGCCAGCAGCGCACCGCCGCAGGGGCCGGTCAGCACGTGATAAAGGATTTCACGCACAATCTGTTTGCCAAGAATACGCGCGTCCAGCGGGCGTTCCATGACATCCAGCAGGCGCTCCGCCGCACACAAAATCTCTTCGGAGAGAACCGCCGAGTTGATCCCGCTCGACGCGATCGGTGGCTGAAACTGCTCATCTTCCCCAATATCCATCAGCAACTCCTGGAGTTGCAGAATATCGACATTGAGCCGAATCCCTGCCAACGGGACTTCCGGCGTAGCAAAGGTTTCGCACTCGAACGGTAGCGGCACCGTGAGCAACAGATATTCATTAGCGTCATACCGGAATGTCCGTTCGTTAATATAACCAATTTTATGCCCGGAAAAGAGAAAAACGATCCCCGGCTGGTACATTACCGGCGTACGCGTTCCCGGCTGCGTACCGTACAACAGGCGAATATCCGGTAGCACACCACTCTGTATTTCTTCTTTATCTTTCAGATTATTAACTTTTTCTGTTAATAGCTGACATATCTCGGCGCGATTCATTTTTCATGCTTCTCCGAACGTTTTTCGACCTCCGCATTGTGCGCATTTCCGCGGTATTTCTCCAGCCTGAAGGAGAAATGGGCAAGACAACGGCAGGAATGTGCATTGAGACGAATGCCCCAGGGGACCACAATGTCCGTCATCTGGCAGAGATATCGTCTCTGCTGGCAGTTCCATTCTATTTGAGGGCACCAGCCATGAATAATTTCGACCTACATACCCCAACCCGCATTTTGTTCGGTAAGGGCGCGATTGACAATCTGCGCGCTCAAATCCCGGCGGATGCGCGCGTGCTTGTCACCTATGGCGGCGGTAGCGTGAAAAAAACCGGCGTGCTTGATCAAGTACTGAGCGCACTGAGTGATATGGACGTCCTGGAATTTGGCGGTATCGAGCCGAATCCATCCTACGAAACGCTGATGAACGCAGTAAAAATAGCGCGCGAGGAAAAGATCACGTTTTTACTGGCGGTCGGCGGCGGTTCCGTTCTCGACGGGACTAAATTCATTGCCGCCGCGGCGCACTATGACCCCAGCATCGATCCATGGGAAATCCTCGAAACCTACGGTGGAAAAATTACCCGCGCCATTCCCATGGGATCGGTACTGACGCTCCCGGCGACCGGTTCCGAATCCAATAAAGGCGCGGTAATCTCACGCAAAACCACCGGTGACAAACGCGCGTTTATGTCCCCCTTTGTACAACCGCTCTTCGCTATTCTGGATCCGGTATACACCTATACCCTGCCGCCGCGCCAGGTCGCCAACGGCGTGGTTGACGCCTTTGTCCATACCGTTGAGCAGTACGTCACGTATCCGGTTGACGGCAAAATCCAGGACCGCTTCGCCGAAGGCATTCTGCTGACGCTGATTGAAGAGGGTCCGAAGGCGCTGAAAGAGCCGGAAAACTACGACGTGCGCGCCAACATTATGTGGGCCGCGACCCAGGCGCTGAACGGCCTGATCGGCGCCGGTGTGCCGCAGGACTGGGCAACGCATATGCTGGGACATGAACTGACCGCAATGCACGGGCTCGATCACGGCCAGACGCTGGCTATCGTCCTGCCCGCCCTGTGGCATGAAAAACGCGACGCGAAGCGTGCCAAACTGCTGCAATACGCTGCCCGCGTCTGGAACATTACCGAAGGTTCTGACGCGCAACGGATCGACGCGGCTATCGCGGCGACGCGCAACTTCTTCGAGCAAATGGGCGTCCCGACTCGCCTTTCCGCCTACGGTCTGGATGGTAGCACTATCCCGGCGCTACTGGCTAAACTGGAAGAGCACGGCATGATCCACCTGGGTGAAAACCAGGATATTACGCTGGACGTCAGCCGCCGGATTTACGAAGCGGCCCGCTAAAATCGCCCCCTCTTTGCCTGAATGCACGGAAAGAGGAGATGTTTAGCTACCGTTTTTAGCTATTTCGTCCAGACTTAATGCTACGCCTCAGCGGAATTTATTCCGCTGAGTTTCATTAACAGGAGGAAGGCATGACACATCCAACCGTTATAAAACTACACGACGGCAACCTGATGCCGCAGTTAGGGCTCGGCGTGTGGAAAGCAGACAACGAGGAAGTCGTCTCCGCCATTCATAAGGCGCTGGAAGTCGGTTATCGCTTATTTGACACCGCCGCCGTATACCAAAACGAAACTGGCGTCGGCAATGCGCTAAGCAACGCTGGCGTCGCCCGCGATGAACTGTTCGTTACCACCAAATTGTGGAATGACGATCAAAAGCATCCTCATGAAGCGCTACAGGAAAGTCTGAAAAAACTCAAACTCGACTACGTCGATTTATATTTAATTCACTGGCCGGTTCCGGCGACTAACCATTACGTTGATGCCTGGAAAAGTTTAATTGCCCTCCAGCAGCAGGGGCTGGCAAAAAGCATCGGCGTCTGTAATTTCCAGGTTCATCATTTGCAAAAGCTGATTGATGAAACCGGCGTCACTCCGGTGGTGAATCAGATTGAGCTTCATCCTCTGTTGCAACAGCGTCAGCTTCACGCCTGGAACGCGATGCATAAAATCCAGACCGAGTCCTGGAGCCCGCTGGCCCAGGGGGGCGAAGGGGTATTTGATCAGAAAATCATCCACCAACTGGCGGATAAATACGGCAAAACGCCGGCGCAAATCGTCATTCGCTGGCATCTCGACAACGGCCTGGTGGTGATCCCCAAATCCGTGACGCCATCGCGTATCGCTGAGAACTTTAATGTCTGGGACTTCCGTCTCGACAAAGATGAGCTGAGTGAAATCGCGAAACTGGATCAGAACAAGCGCCTGGGGCCGGACCCGGATCAGTTCGGCGGTTAGACCGTAAAAAAGCCGAATGGCGCGTCGTTTATCCGGCCGATGGCCGACGATTTTGTCAGCCAGGTAAACGACGCCCCGCCGGTAATGCCGCAGGGTTAACGACTGGTGGCCTTACCGCGTTTTATGGGCTTCGTCGCCATCGCCCCGCCGTTCGATCGCGGGTGTCCTGCCGACGTATGCTTCGTCAGCGCCGGGCGGGTATTGCGGTTCTGGCGCCGCGCTTCACGCATCTCATCCAGCGTCGGAGACGGCACCAGACAGTCGCGACGCGAACCAATCAGATGCTTCTTGCCCATGCTTTCCAGCGCCTGGCGGATCAGCGGCCAGTTGGCCGGATCGTGATAGCGCAGCAGCGCTTTGTGCAAACGGCGCTGCTTGTCACCCTTCGGCACCACCACGTCCTCACTCTTATAGCCAATTTTACCCAGCGGGTTCTTACCGGTGTAATACATGGTGGTCGAGTTCGCCAACGGCGACGGATAGAAGTTCTGCACCTGATCCAGACGGAAACGATGACGCTTCAGCCACAGCGCCAGATTCACCATATCTTCGTCACGCGTACCGGGGTGGGCGGAGATAAAATAGGGGATCAGATACTGCTCCTTCCCGGCCTGTTTAGAGTAAAGATCAAACAGCTCTTTAAAGCGGTCATAGCTGCCCATTCCCGGCTTCATCATCTTCGACAGCGGTCCCGCTTCGGTATGTTCAGGGGCAATCTTCAGATAACCGCCCACATGATGGGTCGCCAGCTCTTTAATATAGCGCGGATCTTCAACGGCGATGTCGTAACGAACCCCGGAGGCTATCAGGATCTTTTTGATGCCTTTCAGATCGCGTGCCCGGCGATAGAGATTAATCGTCGGCTCATGGTTGGTATCCATATGCGGGCAGATATCGGGATAAACGCATGACAGACGGCGGCAGGTTTGCTCGGCGCGCGGCGACTTGCAGCGCAACATATACATGTTGGCCGTCGGCCCGCCGAGATCGGAAATCACGCCGGTAAAACCGGGAACTGTGTCGCGAATGGCTTCGATTTCATTAATAATCGAATCTTCGGAACGGCTCTGAATAATACGTCCCTCATGCTCGGTAATCGAGCAGAAGGAACACCCGCCAAAGCAGCCGCGCATGATATTAATGGAGAAACGAATCATCTCATAAGCCGGAATCCGCGCATCACCGTATGCCGGATGCGGAACGCGCTGATACGGCAGCGCAAAGACGCTATCCATCTCTTCGGTAGAGAGCGGAATGGCAGGCGGATTAATCCAGATATAGCGTTCACCGTGTTTCTGCATCAGCGCGCGGGCGCAGCCGGGGTTCGTTTCATGGTGCAAAATACGCGATGCATGAGCATAGAGCACCTTGTCGCCTTTGACCTTCTCAAAGGATGGCAGCAGGACGTAGGTTTTCTCCCACGGTTTCGGCCGCGGCGGCTGCACGGTGACGCGCTTCGCTTCCTGTTTTGGCGGCGCAACGGTTTTGTTATCAGAACAAGGTAAATCTTCGCCGTAAGGATGCGGAATCGGGTCAATTTTCCCCGGCGTATCCAGACGCGTGGAATCCACCCCGCTCCAGCCCGGCAGCGCATCTTTGACCATAATGGCGGTGTTGCGCACGTCGCGGATATGCCCGATAGGCTCGCCAGCGGCCAGGCGGTGCGCCACTTCCACCAGCGGGCGTTCGCCGTTGCCGAACATCAGCATGTCCGCTTTCGAATCCACCAGCACCGAACGTCGTACAGTATCAGACCAGTAGTCATAATGCGCGGTACGGCGCAGGCTGGCTTCGATACCGCCGAGGATCACCGGCACATCCTTCCACGCCTCTTTACAGCGCTGGGTATATACCAGCGTCGCGCGATCCGGACGTTTTCCGGCAACGTTGCCCGCCGTATAGGCGTCGTCATGACGGAGCTTACGGTCGGCGGTGTAGCGGTTGATCATCGAATCCATGTTGCCAGCGGTTACGCCAAAAAACAGATTCGGTTTCCCCAGACGCATAAAATCGTTTTTAGTATTCCAGTCCGGCTGGGAAATAATCCCCACGCGAAAACCCTGAGATTCCAGCATACGCCCGCAAATCGCCATGCCGAAACTTGGATGATCGACGTAGGCATCGCCGGTCACCAGGATAATGTCGCAGCTATCCCAGCCAAGTTGATCCATCTCTTCTCGCGACATTGGCAAAAACGGCGCAGGGCCGAAGCAGGCAGCCCAGTACTGCGGCCAGGAAAAAAGGTCACGATCCGGTTGGATCAGGGATGTTGCGCTCATATGGCTTCCGGGAAAAATGATAAAAAAATAATCAAAAAGGGCGGCGATTATAAGCCGGAACGAGGAGAGAATGAAGGAGGTTTTTGCGCGCCCGGCCGGATGCGGCCGGGGCGAAATACATTACATTACGCTGCCGGGTTTACCAGAAGCTGGCCAATTGAGCCACGGTCAGCAAGCTCCAGCGTCTGACTTAAGTACTGGAACGGGAAGTGCGGCCATGAAGGCTGGGTATAGTACACTAAGAGTTCAACCTGCCCATCGATCCAGACGGTATCCTTCCAGCCGCGATCCTCCGGGAATGGCGCAGCGCCGTTGACGTTACGCACCTGGAACATCACGCCTTCAATATGGAACGACTGAGGCAGGTCGGCACGCACCGTCCAGCGCTCCCAGGTCCCCTGCTGCGCGGTAATATCAATCCGCCGCGGATCCCATAACTGCCCATTAATCCCCGGATCATCACCCAGGGTGATATCGCGGCTACGAATCGGTACGCCGGTCAAAATTTCCGTTGGCAGCAGACGCACCGGCAGACTATCCGTCACCAGCGGCAACAGCCCCGTCGGCCGCAAGGTCAGAATAAGCGTTGAAATCAGGATGCTCGATGGTTCGAAGAAGCCGCGAATACGATCGACAATACTGGCCGCTTCCCCACAGGTAATCGACACTTCCTCGCCGTCGGTCATATCGACGAGAATTTCCCGTCGCTCGCCGGGCGCCAGCGACAGCTGCTTCAGTGAGACAGGCGCCGGAAGCAACCCCTGATCGCCAGAGATCACGTGCAGCAGTCGACCATCGCTCATCTGTAGCTGGTAGCGACGAGAGTTGGAGGCATTCAATAAACGCAGACGCACCCAGCCGCGCGACACCTCAACGAACGGCCCCTGGACACCGTTCACCAGCAACGTATCGCCGACGAAGCCGCCGCTGCCGGGCTCGCTATATTCAGGCGTGCCGAAGTTATCCAGCCGCTTGTCCTGAATAATCACCGGGAAATCATCAACGCCGTAGTGGTTAGGGATCGGCAGGTTCTTACTCACTTCATCTTCCACCAGCCACATCCCGGCGAGGCCGTTATAGACCTGTCTGGCCATATGATTTGGCGTATTGGCCTGATACCACAGCGTCGCCGCGCTTTGCCGAATCGGCAGTACCGGGGCCCAGTCAGCATTCGGCGACATCATGCGCGCCGGGCCGCCGATCAACGGCCCGGGAACCTGCAAACCACGGACCGTCATCGCGACATTTTCAGTCAGACGGTTGCTGTATATCAGCTTCACATCGTCGCCATTCCAGACGCGAATGGTTGGCCCCATATAGCGGCCGTTGATGCCCCATACCGACGCGCGAGTGCCGGGAGTAAACGACCAGTGCGCGCGCTGCAGCGTCAAAAACAGCGGCTGACCACGACGGGATTCCAGCAGAGGAGGAATCGGTAGCGCAGGCTGCTGATCCGCAGCCTGTGCCTTCAGCGGCGCGGCGCCTGCGCACAGCGCTACGCCTGAAGCCTTAATAAACTGACGCCGACTGAGTGACATATTAACTCCATGAGATACTGACTAATTAACAAGGGAATTCGTTTCCCGCCAGCAATACGCGCGCGGCGTTTGCCGTGTTATATCTTTCCAGCTGCTTCACGCTCGGCAACTTCTTTGTCCAGATCAGCAATTTTGGCGGACATCAGTTCGCGACAGTGAGTCGCCAGCGCACGAACCCCCTCTTTCCCGTACTGGCTGGTATCCACCGGCGGCAGCATTTCCACAATAACCAGACCGTTATTCAGGCGATTGAGATTAATTTTATTCGATGTATTCGATACGCACACCGGAATAATCGGCACACCGGCCGCGATAGCCGCATGAAAAGCGCCGGTTTTAAAAGGCAGCAGGCCGCGACCACGGCTGCGGGTCCCTTCCGGAAACATCCAAAAAGAAATGTTGCGCTTTTTAAACGCGTTCACCACTTCCGCAATGGTGCCGTGCGCTTTCGCCCGATTATTACGGTCAATTAACAGGTTCCCCGTCAACCAGTATAACTGACCGAAAAAAGGGATCCACGCCAGGCTCTTTTTCCCCACCGTCACGGTCGGCGGCTGCACAATATTCGATGCCGTCACCATATCATAGTTATTCTGGTGGTTAGCGATATAGATGGCGTTGCCGTAGCTTTCCGCATCGGCTGGCTTGCGCAGTTCTACCTTCAGGCCGAAAACCGGTGATAATTTACCAAACAGACGACCAAAGGTGGCAACATGTTTAGGATTACGCGGACTGAACAAACAATAAATACAACCGAAGATACACACCAAAATACAATAGATAACAACGATTATTAGTCGAAAAATAAATAGCATAGCTACCTCTGAAGCCCAAACCGCTTAGAATTATACTCGCTGCCTGGCAAATTATTGACGCCATAGCTTAATTCAGGCCAGCACCGGTTCCCCGGAGGGACATTGTTAATCGCAATGCCTGAATAAACAACGATTTTGCGGTAAATATTCGCCTCCCCGGCCTGACGGCCAGGAAGGCGCATCTTACTCTTCACTCTCGCCCGCGGAGGCGCGACGCGGTGAATCAATCTCTACCCGGTCGATTTTCTGCAATCCGCGCATCAATGAGCCGCGACGGCCACGCTCGCCGGTCACTTTTTGCAGCTCTTCCGGACGGAGTTTGATTTTCCGTTTGCCGACGTGAATAGTCAGCGTGCTTTGCGGCGGCAGAACAAACAGATGCGCCAGACCGTCCTGGCCCGCAGCCGCTTCCGCCGCCGGAATATTGATAATCTTGTTGCCTTTACCTTTCGACAACTGCGGCAGATCGCTGACCGGGAACATCAGCATCCGCCCGGCAGCGGTAATCGCCAGCAGCATATCGGATTCGTCTTCAATCACCAGCGGCGGCATTACGTGCGCATTATCGGGAAGGCTAATCAACGTCTTACCGGCGCGATTGCGGGCAACCAGATCATTGAAGGTACAAATAAATCCGTATCCTGCGTCGGAAGCCAGCAGCAGTTTCTGCTCATCCGCTTCCATCAGCATATGTTCAACCGTCGCCCCCGGCGGCAGCGTCAATTTGCCGGTAAGCGGCTCGCCCTGACCGCGCGCCGAGGGTAGCGTAATCGGATCAATCGCATAACTGCGCCCGGTGGAGTCGATAAAGACCACCGGTTGATTGCTCTTCCCTTTCACCGCGGATTTAAAACTGTCGCCCGATTTATAGTTTAATCCCGGCGCATCAATATCGTGACCTTTGGCACTACGCACCCAGCCGCTCTGCGACAGTACAATCGTAACCGGCTCAGACGGCAGCATATCGTGATCGCTCATCGCTTTCGCTTCTTCGCGCTCGCGTAACGGCGAGCGGCGATCGTCGCCAAAGGCGTCGGCGTCAGCCTGCAGCTCTTTCTTCAGCAGATTATTCATCTTACGTTCAGACGCCAGAATAGCCTGCAAATGGTCACGCTCTTTTTCCAGATCACTCTGCTCACCGCGGATCTTCATCTCTTCCAGTCTGGCGAGATGGCGCAGTTTTAACTCCAGAATCGCTTCCGCCTGGGTTTCGCTGATACCGAAACGCGCCATCAGAGCCGGTTTCGGTTCATCTTCGTGGCGGATAATTTCGATAACTTCATCGATATTGAGGAACGCCACCAGCAAACCTTCAAGGATATGCAGGCGCTTGAGGACTTTTTCCAGGCGATAGTTAAGGCGACGACGCACGGTATCACGGCGGAAGGTCAGCCACTCAGCGAGGATTTCGCGCAGGTTTTTCACCGCCGGACGGTTATCAAGGCCGATCATATTGAGGTTGATACGATAGCTCTTTTCCAGATCGGTCGTCGCAAACAGGTGGTTCATCACCTGCTCCATATCCACGCGGTTAGAGCGCGGGACGATAACCAGACGGGTCGGATTTTCGTGATCCGATTCATCGCGCAGATCGTCAACCATCGGCAGCTTTTTATTGCGCATCTGGGCGGCGATCTGTTCCAGCACGCGAGCGCCGGAAACCTGATGCGGCAGTGCGCTAATCACCACCGCGCCATCCTCTTTCGTCCACACAGCCCGCATACGCACCGAACCGCGACCATTCTGGTAGATTTTACGAATTTCAGCGCGCGGGGTAACGATCTCCGCCTCGGTCGGGTAATCCGGGCCCTGCACAATATCCAGCAGTTCGTCCAGCGAGGTCTGTGGTTTTTCAATCAGCGCTATGGCGGCCTTAGCCACTTCACGCAGATTGTGCGGCGGAATATCCGTCGCCATCCCGACAGCAATACCGGTAGTGCCGTTCAGCAGAATATTTGGCAGACGCGCAGGCAGCATCTTCGGCTCCTGCAGGGTGCCGTCAAAGTTCGGTATCCAGTCAACGGTGCCCTGTCCCAACTCGCTCAGCAGCAGTTCAGCGTACTTCGACAAACGGGACTCGGTATAACGCATTGCGGCAAAGGATTTAGGATCGTCCGGCGCCCCCCAGTTCCCCTGGCCATCGACCAGAGGATAGCGGTAGGAAAAGGGTTGGGCCATTAAGACCATCGCTTCATAGCATGCGCTATCGCCGTGCGGATGGTATTTACCCAGCACGTCGCCGACGGTACGGGCGGACTTTTTGAACTTCGCGCTGGCGTTCAGCCCCAGTTCAGACATCGCATAGATGATGCGACGCTGAACCGGCTTCAGGCCATCGCCAATAAACGGCAACGCCCTGTCCATGATGACGTACATGGAGTAGTTCAGGTAAGCGTTTTCCGTAAATTCATGCAGCGCAAGGCGCTCTGCCATATCGCTCATTAATCGTGAATCCTCAATCTGCATACCGACCGATCGGACGGCAAAACTACCGGCGATAATACCCTATCTAACGCCCTGAGTCACAGGGCGTTAAACCGGTTGAGGATGCATATTTCGCCGGTTTTGGCTGCGCAAGCCCGACTTATGCCCCGGCATGGAATGGCGACGACAGGTTATTGCGCAATTTTACGAATCTGCTTAACGTCGATTTCCACCGAATTCCAGTCTTTATCGACTTCGCCCTGAATTTCGACCGTATCCTGCGGCGTCACAGTTACGCCATTCCAGCGTTTATGGTCGATATCGACGTTGACGGTACCGGAGCTGTCCTGAAATTTATACAGGTCGTCGGAAATACGCTCCACGATCTTGCCGCGCAGGGTGACCCAGGTATCGTCGCGCAGCGTTTTCGCATTGGCGACGGTGGTGATGCTGCCATTCGGGCCAATAAACCCGCCATTTTGCGTGCTCGTCTGGCTGGATGGCGTCGAGCCTGGGCCGGAAAATCCGCCCTGTTCAACCGCCAGCACCGGCATGGAAATTAAAGCGATGATAGCGGTCATTGCGGCGATATTCTTCATGATATGTTCTCCCTTTATGTTTATGTCGCCGCTATTACACCGGGCAAAACTTAACAACTTCTTAAGCGGAAAAAATAAAATTTATTCCTGTACAATACGCGCCGCAACACGCTTTACTGCTGAAATATCGGCGGGAAACAGGAGCAGACGAATGCGCATTTTACTGGTGGAAGATGACAAACTGATCGGTGACGGCATCAAAGCCGGGCTGGGCAAAATGGGCTTCAGCGTCGACTGGTTTACCCGCGGCGAGGCGGGGAAAAACGCGCTGTATAGCGCCCCCTATGACGCCATTATTCTGGACCTGACTCTCCCCGGCATCGATGGGCTGGATATTCTGCGCGAATGGCGCGACAAAGGCCGCCATGAACCGGTACTGATCCTGACCGCACGTGATGCGCTGAGTCAGCGGGTCGAAGGACTGCGCCTCGGGGCCGATGACTATCTTTGTAAACCTTTCGCGCTGATTGAAGTCTCCGCGCGACTGGAGGCGTTAATCCGTCGTGCCCACGGGCAAAGCTGCAGCGAATTGCGTCACGGGAAGGTTATTCTCGATCCCACCCGACTCACCGCCACGCTGAATGGCGAGAACCTGGCGTTAAAACCGAAGGAATTCGCCCTGCTGGAACTGCTTATGCGCAACGGCGGACGCGTATTACCGCGCACGCTGATCGAAGAAAAACTCTATAACTGGGATGACGATGTTTCCAGCAATGCGATAGAAGTGCACATACATCATCTGCGCCGCAAGCTCGGCAGCGGTTTTATTCGCACCGTTCACGGTATTGGTTACACCCTGGGGGAGGCATGAAAAAGCTGGCAAAACTCAGCTTACGCGTCCGTTTGACGCTGCTTTTTCTGCTATTGACCAGCGTCGCCTGGGGCATTGCCAGCGTGGTCGCCTGGCAGCAAACCACCGATAAGCTGGATAAGCTGTTCGACACCCAGCAGTTACAGTTCGCCCGCCGCCTTAGCGCGATGAATTTCGACGAACTGCAGCCCCTCACTCCCCGACTCCCGGCCAAAAAGAAGATAAAGCACGGTCATCTTGACGATGACGCCCTGGCTTTCGCTATCTTTACCACCAACGGCAAAATGGTGCTTAACGATGGTGAAAATGGTCAGGATATTCTGTGGGGCGGCGACCGGGAGGGTTTCAGCAACGGCTATCTGCGCGACGATGACGACGAATGGCGCTTCCTGTGGCTGACCACCAGCGATGGCCGCCATCGTATCGCGGTGGGCCAGGAGTCGGATTACCGCCGCGAAATGGCGCTGGATATCGTCACTTCCCAGCTTACTCCCTGGCTGGTTGCCCTGCCGCTGATGTTTTTGCTGCTCATTGTGCTGCTCAGTCGGGAACTGGCGCCGCTGAAAAAGCTGGCCAGAACGCTGCGGAGTCGGGCGCCGGATTCCGCCGAAACGCTCAATAACGATAACGTCCCTAATGAAGTTCGCCCGCTGGTCGACGCGTTAAATCAGCTCTTCACCCGTACGCATGAAGCCATGATCCGCGAACGTCGCTTCACGTCCGATGCCGCCCATGAACTGCGCAGCCCGCTGGCGGCGCTAAAGGTGCAGACCGAAGTCGCTCAGCTCTCAATGGATGATCCTCAGGGACTGAATAAAGCGCTGGCGCAGCTCCATCACGGCATCGATCGGGCAAGCCGCCTGGTTGATCAGTTGCTGACGTTATCGCGCCTGGATTCGCTGGCGCAACTGGATGATGTCCGGCGTATCGCCTTTGATGAACTGCTGCGGTCGGCGGTGATGGAGATGTATCATCCCGCGCAGCAAGCCGGGATTGAGCTACGCCTGCACCTGAACGCCGTTAACGTCACGCGAAGCGGCCAGCCGCTGCTGCTGAGCCTGCTGGTGCGTAACCTCCTGGATAACGCCGTACGCTATAGCCCTGCCGGTAGCCAGGTCGATATCACCCTTGAGGCACGTGAATTTCACGTACGCGACAACGGCCCGGGTATCCGCCCCGAAGCCCTGGCGCGTATCGGCGAACGCTTTTATCGCCCGCCGGGACAGGCGCAGCCCGGCAGCGGTCTCGGGCTATCCATCGTAAAACGTATCGCCACGCTACACGGTATGACGACCAGCTTCGGCAACGCTCTGAACGGCGGATTCGAAGCGCGGATTCGCTGGTAGCGACATTATTGCTAAAAATGCAAAAGACTTTGCACATTTTGCTCATTTACCGCCACGTTCGGGAGGATAAAATTATCGTCAAAATCGAAAAGTTGAGGATAAAAAATGAGCAACATCCTGATTATCAACGGCGCGAAAAAATTCGCCCACTCTAATGGCCAGTTGAACGACACGCTGACCGAGGTCGCGGATGGCTTTCTGCGCGATGCCGGACACGATGTGAAGGTTGTCCGCGCCGAGAGCGCATACGATATCAAAGAGCAGGTGCGGAACTTTCTCTGGGCTGATGTGGTTATCTGGCAGATGCCGGGCTGGTGGATGGGCGCGCCGTGGACGGTGAAAAAGTACATTGATGACGTCTTCACCGAAGGGCATGGTTCTCTCTACGCCAGCGATGGCCGTACCCGCTCTGACGCCAGTAAGAAATATGGTTCCGGCGGCCTGATCCAGGGTAAAAAATACATGCTCTCTCTGACCTGGAACGCGCCAATGGAAGCCTTCACCGATAAAGATCAATTCTTCCACGGCGCTGGCGTCGATGGCGTTTATCTGCCCTTCCATAAAGCCAACCAGTTCCTGGGGATGAGCCCCCTGCCGACCTTCATCGCCAATGATGTGATCAAAACACCTGACGTTCCGCGTTATACGGCAGAATATCGCAAGCATCTGGCTGAAATTTTTGCTTAACTGTACGCCAACGCCTCTAAATAGTTTGGGCTGCCGACGCCACAAACGCCTCGGTAACCTGAAGTATGATGAGAATACACACAGAAGGAGTTGAGTTAATCATGTTGACAGTGATCGCTGAAATTCGCACTCGCCCGGGCCAGCACCATCGTCAGGCAGTGCTGGATCAGTTCGCAAAAATTACCCCAATAGTGCTACAGGAAGAAGGCTGCCACGGCTATGCGCCGCTGGTGGATCACGCCGCTGGCGTCAGTTTTCAGACCACGTCACCGGATTCTATCGTGATGGTCGAGAAGTGGGAAAGCGTCGCGCATCTTGAAGCGCACCTGCAGACTCCGCACATGAAAGCCTACGGCGAAGCCGTTAAAGGCGATGTGCTGGAGATGAACATTCGCATTCTGCAACCCGGTATTTAAGCCCCTCCAATAAATCGGCCGCTTTCCCGGCCGATTTTCTTCCGCTATCCGTCCAGCTCCGCCAGATCGCCCTTCTCCTGCAGCCAGTTACGCCGATCTTCAGAACGCTTCTTCGCTAACAGCATATCCATAACCGCGGTCGTCTGCTGCTCGTCTTCATCGTTAATCACCAACTGAACCAGACGACGCGTATTCGGATCCAGCGTAGTCTCACGCAACTGCATCGGATTCATCTCGCCCAGCCCTTTAAAGCGCTGCACGTTCGGTTTCCCCTTCTTGCGCTTCAGTTGTTCCAGCACGCCGGCTTTTTCTTCTTCCGTCAGCGCGTAGTAAACCTCTTTCCCGAGGTCGATACGGTACAGCGGCGGCAGCGCCACATAGACATGGCCGTGTTTTACCAGAGTACGGAAGTGTCTGACAAACAGCGCGCACAGCAGCGTAGCGATATGCAGCCCATCGGAGTCCGCATCCGCCAGAATACAAATTTTTCCGTAGCGCAGCTGGCTTAAATCATCGCTATCCGGATCGATACCAATGGCAACCGAAATATCATGCACTTCCTGAGACGCCAACACCTCATCAGAAGAGACTTCCCAGGTATTGAGGATCTTACCTTTCAGCGGCATGATCGCCTGATATTCGCGATCGCGCGCCTGTTTGGCGGAGCCGCCCGCCGAATCCCCTTCCACAAGGAACAGTTCGGTCCGGTTCAGATCCTGCGCGGTGCAGTCCGCCAGCTTGCCCGGCAACGCCGGACCGCTGGTCAGCTTTTTGCGCACTACTTTTTTCGCCGCGCGCAGGCGGCGCTGGGCGCTGGAAATCGCCATCTCCGCCAGCAATTCTGCCGACTGGACGTTCTGATTTAACCACAGGCTGAAAGCGTCTTTAACCACCCCGGAAACAAAGGCGGCGCACTGGCGTGAAGAGAGGCGCTCTTTGGTCTGCCCGGCAAACTGCGGGTCCTGCATCTTCACCGAGAGCACGTAGGCGCAGCGATCCCAGATATCTTCCGCCGACAGCTTCACGCCACGCGGCAGAATATTACGGTATTCGCAAAACTCGCGCATGGCGTCCAGCAGCCCCTGACGCAGGCCGTTAACGTGGGTTCCGCCCTGCATCGTCGGGATCAGGTTAACGTAACTTTCGGTCAGCAGCTCGCCGCCTTCCGGCAACCACAGCAGCGCCCAGTCAACCGCTTCAGTATCGCCGGAGAAGTTGCCGACGAACGGTTTTTCCGGCAGCAGCGGCAGACCATTAACCGCTTCACAGAGATAGTCGTTAAGGCCGTCGGCGTAACACCAGCGCTGCTCGCTGTTGTTGACCTGGTCGCGGAAAACAATCTCTACGCCCGGACACAGAACGGCCTTGGCTTTTAGCAAATGCGAGAGACGCGAGACGGAAAAACGCGGGCTGTCAAAAAAACGTTCGTCCGGCCAGAAGCGCACGCTGGTGCCGGTATTGCGCTTACCGCAAGTACCTGTGACGTGAAGATCGTCTACTTTATCGCCGTTTTCAAACGCGATGTTATAAACCTGACCGTCGCGACGAACGTTAACTTCAACGCGTTTCGACAAAGCGTTGACCACCGAAATGCCGACTCCGTGAAGACCGCCGGAGAACTGGTAGTTCTTATTGGAGAATTTTCCCCCCGCGTGCAGGCGGCAAAGAATCAGCTCAACCGCCGGCACCCCTTCTTCAGGATGGATATCCACCGGCATTCCGCGCCCGTCGTCAATAACCTCCAGCGACTGGTCGGCATAAAGAATGACTTCCACGCGTTTGGCGTGGCCGGCCAGGGCCTCATCCACACTGTTATCAATAACTTCCTGACCAAGATGGTTTGGACGTGTTGTGTCGGTGTACATTCCCGGACGGCGGCGAACCGGCTCTAGCCCGGTGAGTACCTCAATGGCATCAGCGTTATATGAAGATTGCGTCATGGTGTATTCGTAGGTCGTTCTGAACCGCTCAGCGCAGGCCCAGAAAATCGATAATCTGAGTGAAATGATCTTCAAAGCCAACAAATGCGTGATTACCGCCCTCCTCTACCGTTTGACGGCAGGAGGCGAAATAATCAACGGCCTGGCGGTAATCAAGCACTTCATCACCCGTTTGCTGCAATAACCAGATTAAATCCGGCGCTTCCAGCGGGTCAATTTGCATGACTTTAAGATCGTAAATATGGCGAGACTCTAGCACATATTGCTGCCCTGTGTACGGATTCTCATTAGGGCCAAGAAAATTGTTCAACAGTTCAAACGGACGCACCGCCGGGTTGACCACCACCGCAGGCAGCATAAAACACTGCGACAGCCAGGTGGCGTAATATCCCCCCAGCGACGATCCCACTATGCCCAACGGCTCTCCGCCATGCTCCAGCACAATGGCCTCAAGATGCTCAGCCGCTTGCGCGGGGTAAACCGGGAGCTCCGGTATCACCATCGAAATATCAGGATAAGTCTCCGCCAGCCACGCCTTCAGCGCCGTCGCTTTTGCCGACCGCGGTGAACTGTTAAAACCGTGCAGATAGAGAAGCGTAGACATCAGTATCCTTCTGAAGCAATATCCGGGTGAAATTTCACGCCTTCAAGGCGGCAAACTTCAGTGGTCAATGTGCCGTCGGGATGCAGATCCAGCCAGCGCCAGCCAGGCGAAACGGTATCCAGCGTAAAGTTCGCGCAATGCGGCTTAAACTGCACGCAGGTCGAAGGTGTCGCCATCATTCGCCGCCCGTTCCAGTCAAGATCCAGTTCCTGATGAATGTGACCACACAGCAAATGCTTAACGCGAGGAAAAGCGCTCAGTACGCAATCAAGCGCTCCGGCATTACGCAGACTATGCTGATCCAGCCAGCTACAGCCTGATGGCAGAGGATGATGATGCAGCAGCAGCAACGTATGGCGGTCAGGGGATTGCGCGAGCTTCTGCTCTAACCACTCCAGTTGGAAATCGCTCAGTTCGCCATGCGGCACGCCAAAAACCTGGCTATCCATCAGCAATATTTGCCAATGGTCGCCCAGTAATACGCGTTTAGCGGAGGAGATACCCGATTCCTGCAACGTGCTGTACATGGCTGGCTGAAAATCATGATTACCCGGTAGCCAGACGCAAGGTGCGACGAAACTCGCGATGCCTTCAGCAAAATGCCGATAGGCCGCGGCGGAATGATCTTGCGCCAGATCGCCTGTTGCGACAATCAGGTCGCATTCTCGCTGTGAGGCATGAATCGCATCCAGAACGGCCTGGTAGCTTTCCCAGGTATTGATGCCTAACAGCGTTTCGTGTTTTTCAGCAAACAGGTGAGTATCAGTAATTTGTAAGATCCTGACTCTGGCCTCACCAGCCAAAGGTAGGTTTAACAGGCTTTCCAAATGGTGTCCTTAGGTTTCACGACGCTAACAAACCGGAATCGCCATCGCTCCATGTGCTAAACAGTAACGCAGCCAGTCGGCCAGAAACTGATTAATTTGATGCTTTTCGTCGCGTTGATGCAACTTTTTATTAGGATAATCATATCTCGCTTTGAAGCGAAAGATCTGCTGACTCGAACACACTTCAGCAACCATTGCGTCGTGATAGAGCCGAACCGTCATTGACGGCAGACTCCAGTAGCTCACCGACGGCGCCGTCTGTTCAATCGCCACTAATGTAGTGTAGCGGGTTGACTCGACGATCGTTAATCGGTATTGCGTGCCGCCCACCTGATAACTCACCCTCTCGCCCGCCGCATCCGTTCGCGGCAGCAGGCGGCGCAGCTGAGCAAAGTTGGTTTCACACAGGCGCATCATTTCAGGAAAGTCAGGTGTATAACGCTTCATTTTGTCCACTCATTTCGTAAATTGTGATAATGCAACTGCAGCCACTGCAGCGAGATGACCGAAGCCGCGTTGTCGATCTTCCCCTCTTCTACCCACTGGTAAGCCTGTTCCCGGCTCACCACATGCACCCGAATATCTTCATTTTCCTCGACCAGACCATGAATGCCTTTTGCCGTCGTGGCATCCACTTCCCCTACCAGAATAGATAACCGTTCACTGGTGCCGCCAGGGCTGGCGAGATAGCTCAGAACCGGTTTAACCCGACCAACCGCAAGCCCGGCCTCCTCGACTGCTTCACGGCGGGCGACCTCTTCGGGGGACTCACCTTCTTCTATCATACCGGCGACCAGTTCAAGCAACCATGGACTCTCACTCGTATCATAGGCGGCAATACGGATCTGCTCGACAAGCACAACCTCATCACGCACCGGGTCAAAGGGTAGCAAGACAGCGGCGTGTCCGCGCTCGAAAATTTCTCGCGTGACTTCGCCGCTCATACTGCCGTTAAACAGGCGATGGCGGAAACGGTATAAATCGAGCGAAAAAAAACCGCGATAAAGCGTTTCACGTGCAATAATTTCTACATCGTTTTTCGAGAAGGTTATCCCTTGCTGATTAGGATTGCTCATTTAGGTATCCTGTAGAATATGGGGCCATGAATTTATAGAGCGTATGGCTGCCGTTTGATGGCCTGTATGTTAGATTGGTGCAAATTACCGCCGCATGGCACATAACGCCAACTTTTTACGGTAACAGACTCTATACAATCAGCATTTATTTTTTGAATTTGCTTAGCTTTAAGGGCTTCACAACAAGGAATGCAAATGAAGAAACTCTTTCCCATCCTTATGGGCCTGGGTCTGGCTGGCTTTAGCGCCATGAGTCAGGCAGAAAACCTGATACAGGTCTACCAACAGGCGCGTATCAGTAACCCTGACCTGCGTAAATCAGCAGCCGATCGTGATGCCGCATTCGAAAAAATCAACGAGGCGCGTAGCCCATTATTACCTCAACTCGGTCTGGGGGCGGATTATACCTATACCAGCGGCTTTCGGGATACTAAAGATCAGAACTCCAACGTCACCAGCGGCTCGCTGCAATTAACCCAGGTCCTGTTCGATATGTCGAAGTGGCACTCGCTGACGCTACAGGAAAAAACAGCCGGTATTCAGGACGTCACGTATCAGATGGACCAGCAAACGCTGATCCTGAACACCGCGACGGCCTATTTTAACGTTCTGTCCGCTATTGATACGCTCTCTTATATTGAAGCGCAGAAACAGGCCATTTACCGCCAGTTGGATCAGACCACTCAACGCTTTAATGTCGGTCTGGTCGCCATTACCGACGTCCAGAACGCCCGTTCACAATACGACTCCGTGCTGGCGAGTGAAGTCACCGCGCGTAACGACCTCGACAACGCCGTAGAAGCACTACGCCAGGTGACCGGCAACGACTACCCGGAGCTGGCTTCGCTGAACGTTGATGGTTTTAAAACGCACAAGCCGTCAGCGGTTAACACGCTGCTGAAAGAAGCGGAAAACCGCAACCTGTCGCTGTTGCAGGCCCGCCTGAATCAGGACCTGGCGCGCGAGGAAATTCGCCAGGCGCAGGATGGTCACCTGCCGACCCTGAGTCTGAGCGCGTCCACCGGGGTGTCGAATAACCGCTACAGCGGTTCAAGGAGCACGAGTAGTGACAACGACGCCGGGCAGAACCAAATTGGCCTGAGCTTCTCTCTGCCGCTGTATCAGGGTGGAATGGTCAACTCGCAGGTGAAACAAGCGCAGTACAATTTCGTTGGCGCCAGCGAGCAACTGGAGAGCGCGCACCGTAGCGTCGTGCAGACCGTTCGCTCTTCGTTTAATAACGTGAACGCCTCTATCAGCAGCATCAAGGCCTACAAACAGGCCGTGGTTTCCGCACAGAGTTCATTGGACGCCATGGAAGCTGGTTATTCCGTCGGTACTCGCACCATCGTTGATGTACTGGATGCGACCACTACGCTGTATAACGCCAAACAGCAGCTCTCCAGCGCACGTTATAACTACCTGATCAACGAACTGAACATCAAGTCAGCGCTCGGTACGCTTAATGAACAGGATCTGGTCGCGCTAAACAACACGCTCGGCAAACCTGTCCCGACGTCACCGGATAGCGTCGCGCCGGAAAACCCACAGCAGGATGCCAACGCCGATGGCTATAGCAACACCGCTGCAGCAAAACCGGTATCAGCACGTACCACCAGCGGTAGCAATCCGTTCCGCCACTAACCTGCGTCATGGGCGCTTCGCTTATCGAGCCGGGTAAGCGAAGCGTTAAACGTAAGGCAACGTAAAGATCCTCCGCTTTCCACGCCTCTTCGCTTCATTTTCCACCACTCATCCTCTATCCTGAGCGTTAACAAAACGCATACATACCACTGGGTCCAGGAAGACAAACATGAAACGGACAAAAAATATTAATCACGCCTCTTTCCGTAAAAGCTGGCGCGCGCGCCATTTAACACCTGTCGCGCTTGCCGTGACAGCCGTATTTATGCTCGCCGGTTGTGAACAAAGCGATGAGACGGTTTCGCTGTATCAAAACGCCGATGACTGTTCCGCCGCTAACCCGAGCAAATCCGCAGAGTGCACCACCGCTTACAATAACGCGCTAAAAGAAGCTGAGCGTACCGCGCCGAAATACGCCACGCGTGAAGATTGCGTCGCCGAATTCGGCGAAGGCCAGTGTCAGCAAACGCCAGCTCAGGCGGGCGTCGCGGCGGAAAATCAGGCGCAAAGCAGCGGCAGCTTCTGGATGCCGCTGATGGCGGGCTATATGATGGGCCGGATGATGGGCGGCGGAATGGCGGCTCAACAGCCGCTGTTCACCTCAAAAAACCCGGCCAGCCCGGCCTATGGTAAATATACCGACGCGAGCGGTAAGAACTACGGCGCAGCGCAGCCGGGTCGTAGCATGAACGTCCCGAAAACCGCGATGGCGCCCAAACCGGCCACCACCAGCACCGTGACCCGCGGCGGGTTCGGTGAGTCCGTGGCTAAACAGTCCACGATGCAGCGTAGCTCGGCAAGTTCGTCTTCTTCACGCTCAATGGGCGGCTAAGCGACATGGAAAGAATCAGCATTACCGAGCGCCCGGACTGGCGCGATAAGGCGACAGAATATGGCTTTAACTTTCATACTATGTACGGCGAGCCGTACTGGAGCGAAGAAGCCTATTACAAACTGACGCTGGCGCAGGTTGATAAGCTGGAAGATGTCACCGCAGAGCTACATCAGATGTGCCTGCAGGCGGTGGAGAAAGTTATCGCCAGCGATGAGTTAATGGCGAAATTTCGCATCCCCAAACATACCTGGGGATTCGTGCGTCAGTCATGGAAAACCAGACAGCCCTCGCTGTACTCGCGTCTCGATCTGGCATGGGACGGCGTAGGTGAACCGAAGCTGCTGGAGAATAACGCCGATACGCCGACATCCCTGTATGAAGCGGCTTTCTTCCAGTGGATCTGGATGGAAGATCAGCTCAATGCGGGCCTGCTGCCACAGGGCAGCGACCAGTTCAATAGTCTGCAGGAGAAGCTGATCGCGCGCTTTGGCGAGCTGCGTGAACAGTTCGGTTTCCAGCTACTGCATATGGCCTGCTGCCGCGATACCCTTGAAGATCGCGGAACCGTACAATATCTGCAGGACTGTGCCGCAGAAGCGGGTATCGCAACAGAATTCCTGTACATAGAAGACATCGGCCTGGGCGAAAAAGGGCAGTTTACCGATCTGCAGGACCAGGTCATCGGTAATCTGTTCAAACTCTATCCGTGGGAGTATATGCTGCGTGAGATGTTCTCTACCAAGCTGGAAGATGCCGGTGTTCGCTGGCTGGAACCAGCGTGGAAGAGCATCATATCCAACAAAGCGCTACTGCCTCTGCTATGGGAGATGTTCCCGAACCACCCGAATCTGCTGGCGGCATATTTCAGCGAAGATGCACACCCGGAGATGGAAAAGTACGTTATCAAGCCAATCTTCTCCCGCGAAGGCGCAAACGTGTCAATCATAGAGAACGGCAACGTACTGGAAGCGGTAGAAGGGCCGTACGGAGAAGAAGGGACAATCGTCCAGGAATTCTACCCCCTGCCGAAGTTTGGCGATAGCTACACGCTCATCGGCAGCTGGCTGATTAACGATCTGCCCGCCGGCATTGGCATTCGCGAAGACCGGGCGCTAATCACCCAGGATCTGTCGCGCTTTTATCCGCATATTTTCATCGAGTAACATTCCGCCCCGGCAGCATCATCTCTGCCGGGACTATCTCTGTTTACGCGCCAATCACCACTGACAGCATACTTAACGAGCCCATTTCTATTCCATCAACCGGAATGGTAATCGGTTCCTCGCCGTCCCATGCACCCAGCACGTACAGCAATGGCAGGAAGTGATCGGCCGTTGGATTAGACAACGCGGCCCCCTCATGGGTCATGTAATTCACCAGCGGATGCTCGGCCAGGGGACCTTTCCAGGTCAGATTCGCTTTCACGTAATCATTAAACGACTCCGCCCACGGATACGGCGTATTTTCCCCATGCCAGCGGGCCGTACGCAGGTTGTGTACCACGTTGCCGCTTGCCACCAGCATGATGCCTTCGTCACGAAGCTGAGCCAGTTTTTGCCCCATTTCAAAATGCCAGGCAGCCGGTTTCGTGCCATCAACGCTCAACTGTACCATCGGAATATCAGCCTCAGGATACATTTTAATCAGTACGCCCCAGGAACCATGGTCAAATCCCCACGCCTCTTTGTCCAGCGCCACGGGCACCGGCGCCAGTAATTCAACCAGCCGTTGCGCCAGCTCGGGGGATCCCGGAGCCGGATAGTGCATATCGTACAGCGCCTGCGGGAAGCCGCCAAAATCATGAATCGTTTTCGGCGCTTCCATCGCAGTGACCCCCGTACCACGGGTGAACCAGTGCGCCGAAATCACCACAATCGCTTTTGGACGTGGCAATGTTTCGCCCAGGTTTCGCCAGGCACGCGTATAGATATTATCTTCCAGCACGTTCATCGGGCTACCATGGCCTAAAAACAGCGCGGGCATTCGGGTACGGGACATAGTGATATCCTTAATTCAGAGAAATTCGATACCGTTACATTACGCGCTTTTCCCGCAGGATAAACTCAGATAAGCATGATGATGATCGTCAGAAAATTTGAATGTAAGGCCGTTAACGTGCCCTGAAGAGGCAGCCACAGATTCCGGACGTCAGGCAGAAAAAAGGTCACTATGCGCAATGACGATGATGAGATTAAGACTTTGTTTTACAGGCGGTAAGAACGAGCGGAAAGATAAAAATAATAAAGCCCACATAATTTGCAGGCTTTATCAGCGAATAAACCTGAATTAACTAGCTTTGCGCTCGTGTTCGCGGCGGTAAGCCACAAGATCTTCAATAGTGACGACTTCCATATTGTGTTGTTTAGCAAACTCGATGCACTGAGGAGCGCGAGCCATAGAGCCATCATCGTTAGTCAGTTCGCACAATACGCCTGCCGGCTTGAACCCCGCCAGCGTCACCAGATCAATGGTTGCCTCAGTATGGCCGCCACGGGTCAGTACGCCGCCTGGCTGCGCGCGCAGCGGGAAAACGTGACCAGGGCGGTTCAGGTCTGACGGTTTCGCGCCATCGGCAATCGCCGCGCGCACGGTGGTCACACGGTCGGCGGCAGATACGCCGGTGGTCACCCCTTCAGCCGCTTCGATAGTCACGGTAAAACCGGTACCGTAGGCGCTGGTGTTGTGCTCAACCATCATTGGCAGATCAAGCTGTTTACGGCGTTCTTCCGTCAGGCACAGACAGACAATGCCGCTGCCATGACGAATAGTCAGCGCCATCTGCTCAACGGTCATGGTTTCAGCGGCGAAAATCATATCGCCTTCGTTTTCACGATCTTCATCATCAAGCACCATCACACCGCGGCCTTCGCGCAGTGCGTCCAGCGCGTGTTCCACACGTTCAAAAGCGGTGCCAAAAGAGGAAAGCAGCGTCTGATTCATGGTAAAAAATCCTCATTAATTATATTGTTACCAGAATCAGGGCAGTCTTAGGAGTGCCGGTTTAGCGGCAAAAGTCAACGCAAGCGGGTAGAAACCCGACTGAGCCGTTACTCTCTCCCATCCGGACTCTAACCGTCGGCTCCGGAATTACACCGGATCTGCTGACCTTTCTGCTTTCGCAAAAAGCGCTCGCGGGCTTTCAACGCTATGGTTGATTTACCGCCGGTGGGGAATTTCGCCCCGCCCTGAGAATAAGCACGGTAACTATAGCGCTATAGACTAACGTCGGCAATGCATAAGCTTCAAACATTTATGGTTTATAGGCACCGAAGTTCGCACTACAATGAGCAGATAACCGACCAGAGCAGGAAACCGCCATGATTGACCCGAAAAAAATTGAACAAATCGCCCGTCAGGTTCACGAATCGATGCCGAAGGGGCTCCGCGATCTGGGGGAAGATGTGGAGAAAAAAATCCGTCAGGTGCTCCAGTCGCAGTTAACTCGCCTGGATCTGGTGAGCCGCGAAGAGTTCGATGTGCAAACACAGGTACTGCTGCGCACGCGTGAAAAGCTGGCGTTACTGGAACAACGTCTGAACGAGCTTGAGCACCGTTCGGCTGACGCGCCGGTTATTCCAGATGCCGGGGAGAAGTCGTAAAACCAACAACGGGCCTTTCAGGCCCGTTGTCATATCGGTGTTACCGTAAGCAGGATTAATGTTCCAGCTTCACTTTTGGCATTATGGCCCTGTTCTCCTGGCGGCAGTAAAGTTCATATCGTTGACAAAACCACTCGCGCTGTTCTTCATCCATATTGCCGACAATGGCCTGAAGATCGACTGGCTGACCTTGTGCGTTCATTCTGGCGAAACTCTGAGCCAGAAAGTCAAAATTCTTCATTAAATTTGTTTCGTTATTCTTCATCCGCATACTCCTTCAGCCGTTGGTGTTCTGATTGGTCATATGCTTTTACTGTTTCTCAGTATCTACCCTTACTCTAACTTCTTTTGCCGTAAAAATGTGCCCAAAATGGCTATTTATTGCGCCAAATCATTTATGTCATCCTGGAAGCAACAACGATACTTATGTTTGTCCGTTTACCCGCATGGATGTCTTTCTGACGGAGTTTTAGCGACATCCGGATACGATTCTCTCGTTCGCTCTTCAGCTTCTCACGGCAGGATTTTATTTTTATCGTCTTCCTCGCGGGCAACCGCGGATTGATTGCTGTCTTACCGCAGGAGGTAAGGCGTCAGAAAACCAGACGACAGGCCATCCTTCCACAAAGGGGATTTGGCGCATATAAAAAGAAGCCTGCGATTATGCAACCGCAGGCCTCTTTTTATTACATCATCTGCCGGGACAAGCGACGGTGATAGGGAAGGACAGTGTTACTTTTCGCTGTCTTTCTGGATCTTCTCAATGATACTGGTCGTCGAGCATCCATCCTCAAAATTAAGCACCAGAACCTCGCCACCGTTTGCCCACACCTCTTCACAGCCGGCAATCTGTTCCGGCTTGTAGTCGCCGCCTTTCACCAACAGATCCGGTAAAATCCCGGCGATCAACCGCTGCGGCGTATCTTCTTCAAAGGCGACCACCCAGTCGACGGATTCCAGCGCGCCCAGCACGATCATTCTCTGTTCCAGCGGGTTGACCGGCCGGGAGTCGCCTTTCAGACGTTTGGTTGATGCATCGCTGTTCACCGCAACGATCAGTCGATCGCCCAGCTTACGCGCGTTCGCCAGATAGGAGACATGACCGGCGTGTAAAATGTCGAAAACACCGTTAGTCATCACCACTTTCTCGCCGCGCTTACGCGCCGCGGCCACCGCAAGCTTCAGCTCTTCTTCGCTCATTACGCCAAAACCGGTATCTGAGCGCCCACGCACCGCATTTTCCAGTTCGACAGGCGAAACGGTAGACGTACCCAGCTTCCCGACCACCACGCCAGCCGCCGCATTGGCAAAATAGCAGGCCTCTTCCAGCGAATTACCTGCCGCCAGCGTCGCCGCCAGCACGCCTATCACCGTATCTCCCGCGCCGGTAACATCATAGACCTCCTGCGCCTGAGTGGGCATATGCAGCGGCGGGCGTCCCGGCTGCAGCAGCGTCATGCCCTGCTCGGAACGGGTCACCAGTAGCGCGGACAGGTCGAAATTGGCGATAAGCTGCATTCCGCGCTCGACAATTTCCGCTTCGTCCTTACATTTACCCGCCACCGCTTCAAACTCAGAAAGGTTTGGCGTCAGCAGCGTCGCACCGCGATAGCGCTCAAAATCAGTACCTTTCGGATCAATCAGGACCGGAACGCCAGCGGCGCGAGCCAGCTTAATCATGGTCTGCACACTGATCAACGCGCCTTTGGCGTAATCAGATAACACCAGCGCGCCAATGGAACCCAGCGCCTGCTGAATACGCTCGTGTATCGGCAGGGGGTCGACGCCGGAAAACCCCTCTTCAAAATCGAGGCGAATCAACTGCTGATTGCGTGACAGTACGCGCAATTTAGTGATCGTCGGGTGCGTCGGAACGGAAACAAAGTCGCACTTCACATTGACGTCAGCCAGCGCCTTACTCAACGCGCGGGCGGCATCATCAATTCCGGTCAGGCCCACCAGGCGAGAGGTCGCGCCGAGGGAAGCGATATTCATCGCCACGTTTGCCGCGCCGCCAGGGCGTTCTTCGATATTTTCCACCTTCACCACCGGCACCGGCGCTTCCGGTGAAATTCGGCTGGTCGGGCCATACCAGTAGCGATCCAGCATCACATCGCCTACCACCAACACTCCTGCACGTTCAAACTCTGGCAGCGTTACTTTCATTACTCTCTCCTGCGAGATGCAAACTTTGCGCGCGATAATAGCATACCCGGCTTTTTAGTTAAGCCATCAACCACTTCTGCCAGCTGGCATTCACCTGCTCACGCTCGCTGGAAAATGCCTCTGCCGCCACGTTCCCCGGCAGTTCCTGCAACGCCAGATGGTGCAGCGCATCGCGTAACGTGGTATACGCACGGGTCAGGGCCCACGCCTCTGCATCGTCCATAATGTCATTCTGCGCCAGCAGCTCCAGAATGCGCACGTTATCAGACCAGCGCGTGAGCTTCGGCTTATCGCTGGCATAGCGCAGAACCAGATACTGGGTAATAAATTCAATATCGGTGATCCCCCCCGTATCAGCTTTAATATCAAAGCGATCGGGATGCTTATTCCCGTGGTGAGCGCGCATTTTTTCCCGCATTTCCCGCACGTCTGTTTGCAGTTTTTCCCCTTTCCGCGGGGTAGTAAGAATATCCCGACGAATCGCATCAAAGCGGGCCTGCAGTGCGGGATCGCCATAGACCACGCGGGCGCGAACCAGCGCCTGGTGCTCCCAGGTCCAGGCTTCATTTTGCTGATAGTCAGCAAATGCATCGGCGGTCGTCACCAGCATGCCTGCCGCGCCTGAAGGACGTAAGCGAGCATCCACTTCGTACAGAATCCCTGAAGAAGTTCGGGTGCTGAAAAGGTGCATAATGCGTTGCGCCAGACGCAGGTAAAACTGACGCCCATCAATTTCGCGTTCGCCGTCGGTCATCACTTCCATCGGGCAATCATGCAGAAAGACCAGATCGAGGTCAGAACTGTAGCCCAGTTCCCAGCCCCCCAGCTTACCGTAGCCAACCACCGCAAAACCGCGCCCCTGCCGATTGTACAGATGCGTCGGCTGCCCATAGCGGGCTACCATCTGCAGCCACGCCTGCTGGACTACCGCGTCGATCATTGCTTCAGCCAGCCAGGTTAAGTGATCGCTCACTTTCATTACCGGCAGCGTCCCGGCGATATCGGCCGCGGCGATATGCAGCAGTTGCGCCTGCTTAAACTGGCGCAGCGCCTCCAGCTGCTGCTCTTCATCCTCTTCCGGCACACGCAACAGATACTGACGCAACTCATCGCGATAGGCATCGGTCGCCGTCGTCTGATAGAGCGTATTGGGGTCCAGCAGTTCATCCAGCAGCAGCGGATGCCGCGCCAGTTGGCTGGCTACCATCGGTGAAGCCGCACACAGGCTAATCAGGTGTTTTAAAGCGCCGGGGAACTCGCTCAACAGCTCCAGATAAGTGGTGCGGGTAACAATCCCGGTCAATAACGGCATAATGCGCGCCAGCGGCACCGGCGCATCCTCGCGTGAACAAATTTCGCTGAGCAGATGCGGCATCAGTTGATCGAGCACCTGACGACCGCGCGGGCCAATCGTGCGCCGATCCAGCTCTTTGCGGAAATCGGCGATCAGCGCCAGTACGCTGCGACGCTCGTTATCCGCCAGATGCGCCAGCGCCGGACTGATATCGTCTTCCTGCAGCCTATCCTGCCACAATTCACGCCAGTGCTCTGCGAGTTGCTCATCCGGCGATTGCGCGTCATCATCGCCAATTAATTCATTAAAGACATTGCGCACATTTGCCATCTGTTCAGCTAGCCTGGCGCTAAGCGTATCCCAGTCGGCGACGCCCATGCCCCACGCCAGCCGGGCGCGATTCAGCGCATCCTGCGGCAAGGTTTGCGTCTGCTCATCGTTGATGCTTTGCAGCAGATTCTCCAGGCGACGTAAAAACAGATAGGCCTCGCGCAGCCGGTTCGCATCACCTTCCGGCAGCAAACGCAGCGCTTCAATGGCGGCCAGCGTCGGCAACAAGGCCCGCTGTTGCAGCATCGGTTCGCGCCCGCCGCGGATCAACTGAAACACCTGGACGATAAACTCAATTTCGCGGATCCCCCCCGCGCCCAGCTTGATATTGTCCTTCAGCCCCCGGCGACGCACTTCGCGGGCAATCATTCCCTTCATATTACGCAGGGACTGGATCACGCTGAAATCGATATAACGGCGGAAGACAAACGGCCGCAACATGGCGCGCAGCTCGCTGGCATAGATGCCATCGTTATCTCCCATAATTCGCGCTTTCACCATCGCATAGCGCTCCCAGTCACGCCCTTGTTCCTGGTAATAATCCTCCAGCGCGGCGAAGCTAAGCACCAGCGGGCCGCTATCACCAAACGGACGCAGGCGCATATCGACGCGGTAGACAAAGCCATCCTGAGTCGGCTGATCCAGTACCTTAATCAGCCGTTGCCCAAGCCGGGTAAAAAACTGCGCGTTATCCAGTTCGCGACGTCCGCCGCGGGTGGAGCCTTTCTCCGGCCAGGCGAAAATCAGGTCGATATCGGAGGAGAAGTTTAACTCGCCGCCGCCGAGTTTCCCCATCCCGAGGATCAGCAATGGCTGCGGCGAGCCTTCAGCATTACACGGAGTGCCCCATTCGCGGCAACAGACGGCGTAAAGCCAGTCGCGAGCGGCGACAATTAACGTCTCCGCCAGTACGCTTAGCTGCTGCAAACAGCTCTCTTCGCCGATCAGCGATAGCGCCTGAGCCCAGGCGATACGCACCATAATCCAGCGGCGGAACTGGCGCAGCTCACGCATCAACGCCGCTTCATCATTCACCTCCGCGAGGCGAGCCTGTAGCCAGTCGGCGTAATGACGCCACTCCTGAGCCTCGGGCGGCGAGCTTTCGAGTTCCGCCAGCCATTGCGGCTGGGCTGTCAGACTCTGTTCGACGAAATCGCTGAATACCATCACCGATTGCGCCTGCTCACTCAACGTCGATACGGGAAAATCCGCTGGCAGCCGGTTTATAACCGTCTGCCAGTGTTGCTCTAATTGCGAAGAAAGCGGCATCTTAAAGGGCTCCCTGGCCTGAATTATCGTTTTCCACTATGCAGCCAGAACGGCTCCGCTGCCAGCGCCCGGCGACGGAAATAGTCGATAACGCTACTGTCGTTATGCGCAATCGCCCGGCGGGTTTCTTGCCAGTTTTCCAGCCACGGTTCGGCAACGTCAGCGTAGGCTCCGGCCAGTAGCTGAACGGTATCAATCTCGCGGTCCAGGCGCGGAAGCTGATCGCTATAATCATCGCCCGATGGCTGGCGGAAGGCGTTTTTCAGCTCCGCCGCCGCTCTGGAGAGCTGAATATCAGCGAAACGCTTAAACGACCCGCCAATTTTCTGCTCTCCGGCGGCATTGAGGAAAGGACGCCAGCCGCGATTCACCAGCCATTCGATGAGCGCCAGCTTCGCATCAACGATCGCCACGCCAAAAAGCGCCGCCTCGGCCGTTTCAGCCTCCGCCAGCGCCGCTTCAGCTGCGCTCAACCGTTCACGCAGTTGAGTTGTGGCTTTACGCGGGACAATGCCGCCAAATAGCACCAGCGCATGACGCACGCGGGCGATGGCATGCAGAATCTCCGTTTTCGCTTTTGAATTACCGCGACTGAGAACTTCATCATGATAAAGCCAGTGCGCCAGCGCGTTTTCCAGCGCCGCTTCCAGACCCTGTTCGACGCTGGCCTTTGGCACAACCCGAAGAACAGATAATGCCGTCACAGGGCGCTCATCGTTACCCTGCGCCAAATGATAGCCGCGCGCCGCCTTGCTCAGGCTTCCCTGACGCAGTACACCGCTCTCCAGCAAGCGATGAGCCAGGCTCAAAATATCCTGCGGATTCCCGGACAGCAGCTCCAGTTCGAGCTCGCAAATCGGTTCCTGCTGCTCGCCCGCTTTGATTTCCCCCTGATCGAGAGCAATCTCAATTTCACTGTCGCCTTCTTTCACGACCCATCTTTCACGCGCAAAATCGGTGCTGAAAAGCGGTTGTACACTCTGCGCAAGTTCCGCTGGCAGTTCACCCTGCGGCCAGACGTCGACCGGCAGACGCGCAAGCGCCAGTTCGGGGTTTTCCAGCGGGATATTATATTCCGGGCGCTGATGCAGCCCGCCCACTACGCGTCCGGCGATCTTCAGCGTCATTTCATAACGCCCCTGGTCACCGCGAATGCGCAGCCCCATATCGTGGCGGCGCAACCAGTTGTCCGCCGTTTCGTAATAGATATTCAGCAATTGGCCCGCAGGCGTGTGCTTTGCGTCCAGGGCATTAAGGCGCTGACGCAGCGCATCAACGCCATCCTGAGCAACGATAAACTTTAATTCGATTTCTTGAGCCATGACTGAATTCTTCCGCTTATATGCTGTGCCGGGAAATTGCGGCGAACTAACAACAATATTTCTTGTCAGTAAATAGTATTTTGCGGCGAATCGCCATGCAATGTGCATTTTACCGGGCCACCTGATGGATGATTCCGATTGTGGCGGAAAACTTTGCGTCGCTTCGGCGATACCACTACTATCGTTCAACTTTTTATGATCAAACGATGACCTGATGCCAAAATTACGCCTTATTACATTAACTTTGCTGGCGCTTAGCGCGGCTACGGCGGTTCACGCGGAAGAAAAGCGTTACGTTTCAGATGAACTGAATACCTGGGTTCGCAGCGGTCCAGGTGATAACTATCGTCTCGTGGGCACCCTTAACGCCGGTGAAGAAGTCTCGGTACTGCAAACCAACGACAACACGAACTATGCACAGGTGCGCGACAGCAGCGGCCGGACGGCCTGGATCCCGCTGAAAGAGCTGAGCGATCAGCCCAGCCTGCGCATCCGCGTACCGGACCTGGAGAACCAGGTCAAAACCCTGACCGAAAAGCTGAATAACATTGATACCACCTGGAAGCAGCGCACGGCGGACATGCAGCAGAAAGTCGCCGGTAGCGATGCCGTCATCAACGGCCTGAAAGAAGAGAACCAGAAGCTGAAAAACGAGCTGGTTGTTGCGCAGAAAAAGGTAAACGCCGCAAATCTGCAGCTTGATGACAAACAGCGCACCATTATCATGCAGTGGTTTATGTACGGCGGCGGCGTCCTGGGCGTTGGCCTGCTCCTCGGTCTGGTGTTGCCACACCTGGTACCCAGCCGCAAGCGCAAAGACCGGTGGATGAACTAATTCGTCTTCTCTGCCAGACTTACGTATCATCGTAAAAAATGAATACGGGAGAGTAAGGCGTGAAGGTTTATCTGGTCGGTGGTGCGGTTCGGGATGCGTTATTAAAGCTGCCGGTTAAAGATAAAGACTGGGTCGTGGTCGGCGCAACGCCTCAGCAGTTACTGGACGCGGGCTACCAGCAGGTGGGCCGCGATTTTCCCGTGTTCCTTCACCCCCAAAGCCGCGAAGAGTATGCCCTGGCGCGTACCGAGCGAAAATCTGGCGCCGGTTATACAGGTTTCACCTGCTATGCCGCAGCTGATGTCACCCTTGAACAAGATCTGCTGCGTCGCGATCTGACCATCAATGCGCTGGCTCAGGACGCCGAGGGCCAGATTATCGATCCCTATGGCGGCCTGGCCGATTTACGCCATCGCCTGCTGCGCCATGTCTCTCCCGCCTTTAGCGAAGATCCGCTGCGCGTACTCCGCGTGGCGCGTTTTGCCGCCCGCTATGCGCATCTGGGATTCCGTATCGCTGATGAAACCCTGGCGCTGATGCGCGCAATGGCCGATAACGGCGAGCTTGCGCACCTCACGCCCGAACGGGTGTGGAAAGAAACCGAAAGCGCCCTTACCACCCGTAACCCGCAGGTTTTCTTCCAGACGTTACGCGACTGCCGCGGTCTCAAGGCGCTGTTCCCGGAAGTTGACGCCCTGTATGGCGTACCGGCTCCGGCGAAATGGCACCCGGAAATCGACACCGGTCTGCATACCCTGATGACCGTCACTATGGCGGCAATGCTCTCACCGGAGGTCGACGTGCGTTTCGCGACCCTGTGCCACGATCTCGGAAAAGGGTTAACGCCGAAAGCGCTGTGGCCGCGCCATCACGGCCACGGTCCGGCTGGCGTTAAGCTGGTCGAGCAGCTCTGCGCCCGATTGCGGGTACCGAACGAGATCCGCGATCTGGCAAAGCTGGTCGCCGAATTTCACGATCTGATACATACCCTGCCCATGTTGCAGCCAAAAACGCTGGTCAAGCTGTTCGATAATATCGACGCCTGGCGCAAACCACAGCGGGTCAAAAAAATCGCCTTAACCAGTGAAGCCGACGTTCGCGGTCGCACTGGTTTTGAGGCCTGCGACTATCCCCAAGGGCGTCTGCTGCTGGAAGCCTGGGAGGTGGCCCGGTCAGTGTCAACAAAAGAGGTGGTGGCTGAGGGGTTTCAGGGCATCGGGATTCGCGAAGAGCTGACGCGTCGACGGATTCAGGCCCTTGAACGATGGAAAGAAAAACGCTGCCCTCAGCCGCAGGGCTGAGGGCAGGATGTTATCAGAAGAAGACCACGTAGACCGCCGCCGCGACGATAAAGCGGTAGATGGCAAACGGGATAAACGAGATACGTTTAATCAGTTGCAGGAAAGTTTTAATGGCAATCAGCGCAACGATAAACGCCGTGACAAAACCGACAGCAAACATCGGAATATCGCCAGCGTTAAGGAAACCGATGCTTTTGTACATGTCCAGCACGGTTGCACCCATCATCATCGGTACCGCCAGCAGGAACGAGAACTCAGAAGCGGCATAGCGGCTGACGCCCATCAGCATCCCGCCTGAAATGGTCGCTCCGGAGCGCGAAAAGCCCGGCCACAGCGCCAGACACTGGAAACAGCCGATCACAAACGCCTGACGATAGGTCATATCATCAATACCCACCGCACGCGGCTGTTTTGGCTTCAGCACTTCCGCCGTAATCAGCAACACGCCGCCGACCACCAGCGCATACATCACGTTCACCGGGTTAAACAGCGACTTAATGGTGTCGTGGAAAATCAGCCCCAGCACCACCGCCGGGAGCATTCCCAGAAGAATATGGATAAGCGACAGACGACCGCTGCCCAGACCTTCGTGTTCTGGCGGCTTACCAAAATGAATACCGATAAGACCGAACAGACGACGCCAGAACATCACCACCACCGCAAGAATAGAACCTAGCTGAATCACTACTTCAAAAGTATTCGCGGTATCGCCTTCAAAACCCAGCAAATGACCGACTATAATCATATGACCCGTACTGGAAACAGGTAAAAACTCTGTCAACCCTTCAACCACACCCAATATTGCCGCCACCAGCAGCGAGTGTATATCGCTCATCCAATTAAACCCTTTAAAAAGTAAAATGAAAAAACCAGGAACGAAGAAAACGGAGCTATCAGATGCCATTATTGCGGACAATCTGACCGCAGACAGCGCACAGAAACAGGCGCGTGCAGGTTAAACACGCGAATGTCGAGCGCGGCTCCGGGACAAACGGCAAAGCAAACAGTCTGATGGCCAGCTTCTATGACCGGTATAAACGCAATTTGTTTAACAAGTATGACCTGAAAAATTTTGTTTCAGATTATGACCACGCTCAATAATGACGCCAACGTTGGCCGCCCGGGCTACCGCGCCAGGCTTGCTGACTTTAATACGTACCCATGGAGATGGAAAATTTTCCAACAACAGGTCGGCAACCTCTTCCGCCACGCGCTCGACCAGCGCGAAGCGCGCCCCTGCAACGTGGTTGATGACCAGCTCGCTGATATCAGCATAGCTGAGACAATCGTTTACATCATCACTGGCCGCCGCTTTGCGGTTATCCCACGCCATTTCGATATCGAACACCAGCTTCTGTTCGATGGTTTGTTCCCAGTCATAAACACCAATCGTGGTGATTACCGAAAGTTGCTCTATAAATACAATATCCATCACGACCTGCTCGCTTTTTGGCTAAACCGGATACCACTTCCGGCCAATTATGCGTATTATCCACAGATGCAAAGATATCCCCTAAACAATTTGCGCGGCGGGAAAGCAGCGGTGCAGTCAACTTGCGGGAGCATAGCGCGGCTATGTGTCCGGGCAGATCAATGCGCCACTCACGCGCAGATGGCAGGGGATAAAACAACACTTTCAAAATGGAACAGCTGATGAGTGCAATCGCGCCTGGACTGGTTATCCTCGCCTACCTCTGCGGCTCAATCTCCAGCGCCATTCTGGTGTGCCGCCTCGCTGGCCTGCCCGATCCACGCGACTGCGGCTCCGGCAATCCAGGCGCGACTAACGTCCTGCGAATTGGCGGCAAGGGCGCAGCCGTAGCGGTGCTTATTTTTGACGTGCTGAAAGGCATGCTGCCGGTCTGGGGGGCGTGGGCGCTGGGCCTCACGCCATTCTGGCTTGGTCTGGTAGCGATTGCCGCCTGCGTGGGCCATATTTGGCCGATATTCTTTCATTTTCGCGGTGGTAAAGGCGTAGCTACCGCTTTCGGGGCCATTGCCCCTATCGGCTGGGATCTCACCGGCCTGATGGCCGGCACCTGGCTGCTCACCATTCTGCTCAGCGGTTACTCTTCCCTGGGGGCTATCGTCAGCGCGCTCATCGCGCCGTTCTACGTCTGGTGGTTCAAACCGCAGTATACGTTCCCGGTTTCGATGCTTTCATGCCTGATCCTGCTGCGCCACCATGACAACATTCAGCGTTTGTGGCGTCGCCAGGAGACCAGAATCTGGAACCTGTTCAAAAAGAAGAAAAAAGCGCCAGAGAAGAAGTAATCTTTGTGGCAAAGGGTTAAATCGCCGCGACGCCTGCCCATTGCTTAACCGATAAATACCATCAAAAATTCAGTGGTGGCGAGTCAGATATAAGCTTTTCATATGACCGGGATACCAGGTCCCCGATCAATACTCTTTGCTGTTGTTTTATCTTGATTTTGCAGGGGCACGACATTGTACGGCACCGTGTTATCACCGAATAAAAAAGGCTGGCAGGCCACGCTTGACCTCCGCTTTCAATTGCTCGGCGGGAAGACTACGCTCGTCTCCAGCCGTCATGTCGGTCCACTCACCGTTCAGCGCCCGTTTTATCCAGAAGAAGAGACCTGCCACCTCTATGTGCTCCATCCCCCCGGCGGCATCGTCGGCGGCGACGACCTGACCATTAACGCCACCATTGAACCCGGTTGCCATACGCTGATCACCATGCCCGGCGCCAGCAAGTTTTATCGCAGCAGCGGCGCGCAGTCCCGACTTCAGCAAACCCTGGCGCTGGCCGGGCATGCCACGCTTGAGTGGCTGCCGCAGGACGCAATATTTTTTCCCGGCGCGAACGCTTCGCTGCGCACCGAATTTCACCTCTCCTCTTCCAGCAAGCTGCTGGCCTGGGACCTGTTATGCCTTGGCCGCCCGGTGATCGGCGAAGCCTTTAACTACGGCGCTATCGCCAATCGGCTGGAAGTATGGGTAGACGACGCGCCGCTGCTGATTGAGCGCCTGAGCCTGGCTGACGGAGAGCTGGCAAGCGTCGCGGAGCAGCCGTGGGTGGGAACCCTGCTGTTCTACCCGGCGAACGAGATGCTGCTGGAAGGCGTGCGCGACAAACTTACGCCGTTGGAGAATTACGCCGGTGCCACCCTCACCGACGGCCTGCTGACGGTGCGCTTTTTAAGTAATAATAATCTGCTTTGCCAGCAGGCGATGCGCGATATCTGGCAGTTTATGCGCCCACACCTGACCGGCAAATCTCCGGTACTCCCCCGAATCTGGCTGACTTAAGAGAACGCTATGGAACTGACACCCAGAGAAAAAGACAAGCTCTTGTTGTTTACCGCCGCGCTGCTGGCGGAGCGTCGCCTGGCCCGCGGCCTGAAACTTAACTATCCGGAATCCGTGGCCCTGATTAGCGCTTTTATTATGGAAGGCGCTCGCGATGGCAAAAGCGTTGCGGCGCTAATGGAAGATGGACGCCACGTTCTGAGCCGCGATCAGGTCATGGAAGGCGTACCGGAAATGATCCCCGATATCCAGGTCGAAGCCACTTTTCCGGACGGCTCGAAGCTGGTCACCGTTCATAACCCGATAATCTGAGGTGACGCGATGATCCCAGGAGAATATCAGGTCAAACCCGGCCAGATAGCGATTAACGCAGGCCGCGCAACCTGCCGCATTATCGTTGAAAATCACGGCGACCGGCCGATTCAGGTCGGCTCACATTACCACTTCGCCGAGGTCAATCCGGCGCTCAAGTTCGATCGGCAGCAGGCCGCGGGCTATCGCCTGAACATCGCCGCCGGAACCGCGGTGCGCTTTGAGCCGGGCCAGAAACGCGAGGTAGAGCTGGTGGCGCTTGCCGGTACGCGCGCGGTGTATGGTTTTCGCGGCGAGGTCATGGGCAATCTGGAGGCAAACGATGAGTGATATTTCACGTCAGGCCTATGCCGACATGTTCGGCCCCACCACCGGCGATAAAGTTCGCCTGGCAGATACCGAACTGTGGATCGAGGTCGAAGACGATTTGACGACCTACGGCGAAGAGGTCAAATTCGGCGGCGGTAAAGTGATCCGCGACGGCATGGGTCAGGGGCAGATGCTGTCCGATGAATGCGTCGATCTGGTGCTGACCAATGCGCTGATTATCGACTACTGGGGGATCGTCAAAGCCGATATCGGCGTCAAAGACGGACGGATCTTCGCGATCGGCAAAGCCGGAAACCCGGACATTCAGCCCAACGTGACGATCCCGATCGGCGCGGCGACGGAAGTGATCGCCGCGGAAGGCAAGATCGTCACCGCTGGCGGCATCGATACCCATATCCATTGGATCTGCCCGCAGCAGGCGGAAGAGGCGATGGTCTCCGGCGTCACCACGATGATCGGCGGCGGCACCGGCCCGGCAGCGGGCACCAACGCAACGACCTGTACGCCGGGGCCGTGGTACATCTCGCGGATGCTGCAGGCGGCGGATAGCCTGCCGGTCAATATCGGTTTGCTGGCAAAAGGCAACGGTTCAAATCCGGATGCGCTGCGTGAGCAGGTCGCGGCGGGGGCTATCGGCCTGAAAATTCACGAAGACTGGGGCTCAACCCCGGCGGCGATCGACTGCGCGCTGACCGTGGCCGACGAGATGGACGTTCAGGTCGCGCTACACAGCGACACGCTCAATGAGTCCGGCTTCGTCGAAGATACCCTGGCCGCTATCGGCGGGCGCACGATTCATACTTTCCATACCGAAGGCGCGGGCGGCGGCCATGCGCCGGATATTATTACCGCCTGCGCGCACCCCAATATTCTGCCGTCGTCCACCAACCCGACGCTGCCCTACACTGTCAACACCATTGACGAACATCTGGACATGCTGATGGTTTGCCACCACCTCGACCCGGATATTGCCGAGGATGTGGCGTTTGCCGAATCGCGGATTCGTCGGGAAACCATCGCCGCGGAAGATGTCCTGCACGATCTCGGCGCGTTTTCACTCACTTCGTCTGATTCGCAGGCCATGGGCCGCGTCGGCGAAGTGGTACTGCGGACCTGGCAGGTCGCGCACCGCATGAAGGTTCAGCGCGGCACGCTGGCGGAAGAGAGCGGCGATAACGATAACTTTCGTGTTAAGCGCTATATTGCCAAGTACACGATTAATCCGGCGCTGACCCACGGTATCGCCCATGAAGTCGGCTCGCTCGAAGTCGGCAAACTGGCGGATATCGTACTGTGGTCCCCGGCGTTCTTCGGTGTGAAACCGGCGACGGTCATCAAAGGCGGCATGATCGCCATGGCGCCAATGGGCGATATCAACGCGTCTATCCCGACGCCGCAGCCGGTGCACTATCGTCCGATGTTCGGCGCGCTGGGCGGTGCCCGTCACCACTGCCGTTTGACCTTTCTGTCGCAGGCAGCGGCAGAAAATGGCGTTGCCGAACGGCTGAACCTGCACAGCGCGACGGCGGTGGTTAAAGGTTGCCGCACGGTACAAAAAGCCGACATGCATCACAACGGCCTGCTACCCAATATTACCGTCGATTCGCAAACCTACGAGGTGCGTATTGACGGCGAGTTGATTACCAGCGAAGCGGCGGAAGTGTTACCGATGGCGCAACGTTATTTCCTGTTTTAAGGAGCGCGAATGCTTTATTTGACCCAACGGGTGGAGATCCCGGTACAGGCCACCGCCAGCGTCACGCTGCCGATTGATGTGCGGGTAAAAAGCCGCATTAAAGTCACCCTTAACGATGGTCGTCAGGCTGGCCTGCTGTTGCCACGCGGCCTGCTGTTGCGCGGCGGCGACATCCTTAGCAATGAAAACGGCAGCGAATTTATCGAAGTCATCGCCGCCGATGAAGCCGTTTCGGTCGTGCGCTGCGACGATCCCTTTGTGCTGGCGAAAGCCTGTTATCACCTCGGCAACCGCCACGTACCGCTGCAGATTATGCCCGGCGAGTTGCGCTACCATCACGATCACGTACTGGACGACATGCTGCGCCAGTTTGGCCTGACCGTTGATTTTGCTCATCTGCCGTTTGAACCGGAAGCCGGTGCCTACGCCAGCGAGTCTCACGGTCATCATCATCACCATGAGCACAGTCATTAAATGCCGACGCCGGAAAAACGCCTGCGGCTGATGCAGCTTGCCAGCAGCAGCCTCCCGGTTGGCGGCTATAGCTGGTCTCAGGGGCTGGAGTGGGCGGTGGAAGCAGGCTGGGTACCGGATGCCACGGCCTTTGAGCGCTGGCAACTGCGGCAGATGGAACAGAGTTTTTTTACCGTCGACCTGCCGCTATTCGCCCGGCTCTATCAGGCATGCGAAGCAAACGATCTGGCATCGGCGCAGCGCTGGACCGCTTATCTGCTTGCCTGTCGGGAGACCCGTGAACTGCGTGATGAAGAGCGCAATCGCGGCGCGGCCTTCACCCGTTTACTCACCGACTGGCGGCCGGACTGCCCGCCTGAGTGGCGCAAAATTTGTCAGCAAAGCCAGCTAACCGGCATGGCCTGGCTCGGCGTACGCTGGAAAATCGCTATCCCCGATCTGGCCCTCAGCTTTGGCTACAGCTGGATTGAGAGTGCGGTGATGGCGGGCGTCAAGCTGGTGCCCTTCGGCCAGCAGGCTGCCCAGCAGTTGATTCTGCGCCTGTGCGACCGCTATGCGGCGGATATGGACAGCGCCCTGGTAGCCCCGGATGGCGCTATCGGATCGGCAATGCCGCTGGCGGCAATTGCGTCCTCCCGCCACGAAACCCAGTATTCCCGATTATTCCGTTCTTAGGAGAAGGTATGAACACGATTAAGCAACCGTTGCGCGTCGGCGTCGGCGGTCCGGTCGGCTCCGGTAAAACCGCGCTGCTGGAAGCGCTCTGCAAAGCCATGCGCAACACCTGGCAACTGGCGGTGGTCACCAACGACATCTATACCAAAGAAGATCAGCGCATCCTCACCGAGGCTGGTGCCCTGGAGCCTGAGCGTATTGTCGGCGTCGAGACCGGCGGCTGCCCGCATACCGCCATTCGGGAAGATGCCTCAATGAACCTTGCGGCGGTGGAAGCCCTGAGCGAAAAGTTCGGCAACCTCGATCTTATCTTTGTGGAAAGCGGCGGCGATAACCTGAGCGCCACCTTCAGCCCGGAACTGGCGGACCTCACCATCTACGTGATCGACGTGGCCGAAGGGGAAAAAATCCCCCGTAAAGGCGGGCCGGGGATCACTAAATCCGACTTTCTGGTGATTAACAAAACCGACCTTGCACCCTATGTGGGCGCATCTCTGGAAGTCATGGCGCGGGATACCCTGCGCATGCGCGGCGAACGCCCGTGGGGCTTCACCAACCTGAAAAGCGGCGACGGCCTGCAAAGTATCATCGCCTTTATCGAAGACAAAGGCATGCTCGGCAAGTAACCTTTGCACCATTCCGGCGCAGAGGCGTCGGAATGGTGCGCGCCATGCCCTCTCGTTAGTCATCTCCTTCCCGCACCCTGATAGCCCCTGCCCTGCGATGTGGCATAAGGTTTGCTAATTCCAGACATGCCTAACCATTAAGGAATGATTATGTCATCGCTGGATATTAAAACTGATTTACCTGCGCAAACCACTGCCTCCGGCTCAAAAGAGACGCTGGAGGATTATACCCTTCGCTATGCGCCCCTCAGCTTTCGCCGCTGGGGACCGGGCGTTGTCGCGGTAACCGCATTGGGCGGTATCGCCTATCTGGCGGACTTTTCTATCGGCGCCAGCATCGGCATGGCATGGGGCACGACCAATGCGATTTATGCGATCCTGCTGGCGGCGCTGGTCATTTTCCTCACCGGTATCCCGCTGGCAATCACCGCCGCACGCTACAACATCGACCTTGACTTAATCACCCGCAGCGCCGGTTTCGGCTACTTTGGCTCGGTGATCACCAGCATTATCTTCGCCGGGTTTACCTTTATCTTTTTCGCCCTCGAAGGCTCAATTATGGCGCAGGGGCTGCTGGTGGGATTAGGGATCCCGCTATGGATCGGCTACCTTATCGCCACCATGATGGTGCTGCCGCTGGTGGTATACGGCATGAAAGCGCTGACCCGTCTACAGGTATGGACGACGCCGCTGTGGCTGGTATTGATGGTGGTTCCGGTAGTCTGGCTCATCGCTAAAGACCCGGACCTGGTAGACGGCTTTATCCATTTCACCGGTAAGAACAACGCCTCGACGGTGGATTTAACCGCCATTATGCTCGGCGCAGGCGTGTGTCTGTCGCTGATCATGCAGATTGGCGAACAGATCGACTATCTGCGTTTTATGCCGCCTAAGACCGCTGAAAATAGCAAAAGCTGGTGGCTGGCGGTGTTCTCCGCCGGGCCAGGCTGGGTGGTATTAGGCGCGATTAAACAGATTATCGGCGCTTTCCTCGGCTTCTATCTGCTGACCCGTTTCCCGGCGGTACACAATACCGAACCGGTACAGCAGTTCGTCAGCGTTTTTGATAATCTGGTTCCCGGCTGGCTGGCGTTAACGCTCGCCGTAGTACTGGTGGTTATCTCGCAGATCAAAATTAACGTCACTAACGCCTATTCCGGTTCGCTGGCATGGACCAGCGCCTGGACGCGCACCACGAAGCGTTATCCAGGGCGGATTATTTTCGTCATCGTCAATCTGGCGATTGCCCTCGCGCTGATGGAAGGCGATATGTTCAGCGCGCTGGCGTGGATCCTCGGTTTCTATTCCAATTTCGCTATCGCCTGGGTAGTGGTGGTCGCAACCGATATCACCGTTAACAAAGGGCTACTGAAACTGGCGCCGATGCAGCCGGAGTACCGTCGCGGGATGATTTACAACGTCAACCCGGTGGGCGTGGTGGCTTTTGCTCTCGCAGCAGGCCTCTCGATCAGCGCCTTCTTTGGTCTGACAGGCGATACGCTGGCACCGTTCTCACCGCTCATCGCGCTGGTGGTGGCGTTTGTGATGACCCCGGTAATGGGAATCATCACCCGCGGACGCTATTACATTAAGCAATACGATGATGGTATCGCCGAGCCGCGCTACGATGCGCAAGGCCATGCGTCAACCACAGTTTACCGCTGCATTCGCTGCCGGGAAGCGTATGAACGTCCTGACGTGATGCATTCGCACAAGCACCAGGGCACAATCTGCTCGCTGTGTAAAAGTATGGAATAGGTTCGAAAGGCAGGCCGATGTTGCGTCGGCCTGTTAAATAGCAGCGATTAGGCCGCCGGTAGTTCCGCCAGCGGCCAGCGGGGACGGACGGTCACGCCGAGATCCGCTTTTGCGCCAGAGTGCAGACGAACCATACCCGCATAGGCAATCATCGCGCCGTTATCGGTACAGAATTCAGGGCGAGCATAAAAGACTTCTCCGCCGCGTTTTTTCATCATTTCCGCCAGCTTCGCGCGCAGCGTGCGGTTAGCGCTGACGCCCCCCGCCATCACCAGACGTTTAAAACCGGTTTGTTCCAGCGCGCGACGACACTTAATCATCAGCGTATCCACCACCGCATCTTCGAAGGCGCGGGCAATATCGGCGCGCGTCTGCTCGTCATCGCCGTTGCTGCGGATGGTATTCGCGGCAAAGGTTTTCAGGCCAGAGAAGCTGAAGTCCAGTCCGGGACGGTCGGTCATCGGGCGGGGAAAGACAAAACGCCCTTCAGTGCCCTGCGAAGCCATTTTCGACAACATCGGGCCGCCGGGATAATCCAGCCCCAGCAGTTTCGCGGTCTTATCGAAGGCTTCGCCCGCCGCATCATCAATGGATTCGCCCAGCAGCTCATACTGACCAATGCCGGTCACGCTGATGAGCTGCGTATGGCCGCCGGAAACCAGCAGCGCGACAAAAGGATATGCTGGCGGGTTATCTTCCAGCATCGGCGCCAACAGGTGCCCTTCCATATGGTGTACCGGGATCGCCGGAACGTTCCAGGCAAACGCCAGCGCGCGGCCTACCGTCGCGCCAACCAGCAGCGCGCCGACCAGCCCCGGCCCCGCCGTGTAGGCGACGGCATCAATCTCTTTCGCCGTCATCCCCGCTTCTTTTAGCGCCGCCTGAATCAGCGGTACCGTTTTACGCACATGGTCGCGCGAGGCCAGCTCGGGCACGACGCCGCCATAGTCGGCGTGTAATTTCACCTGACTGTACAGCTGGTTGGCTAGCAGACCTTTTTCGTCGTCATAAATAGCGATGCCGGTTTCATCGCAGGATGTTTCAATTCCCAATACACGCATGGCTAGTTTTACCTCATTTCACTACCGCGCAGTGTAGGGCCAATACCGGTTGATGTATAGACTAAGAATGTCAGGCCGCAGCATGCCGACGACGCTGCGCATCCCCGGCGCGTACGGACAGTACGTGGTCGTGGTAAGCGACAAATCCGTCCGGTACAGATTTGAACGCCGTGTCGTGGCGGCCCGTAAGGGCGAGGCTCATGGATGGGCCGGGTAACAAAGCCAACGCATCCGCAGCCTGAAAGACGACGGAGATAAAACTTTCCTCACCCCTGGTGTTCAGTTCGTGTATACTCCCAGTCCTTATAAAAGTCCCTTTCAAAAGTCGCGTCGGTGCTTTACAAAGCAGCAGCAATTGCAGTAAAATTCCGCACCATTTTGAAATAAGCTGGCGCCGATGCCAGCGGCAAACCGAATTTATCAAAGGTGAGAGTTACATGCCGGTAATTAAAGTACGTGAAAACGAGCCGTTCGACGTAGCACTGCGTCGCTTCAAACGTTCATGCGAAAAAGCAGGTGTTCTGGCGGAAGTTCGTCGTCGTGAGTTCTATGAAAAACCGACTACCGAACGCAAACGCGCTAAAGCTTCCGCAGTGAAACGTCACGCGAAGAAACTGGCTCGCGAAAACGCACGCCGCACTCGTCTGTACTAATCTATTGAGAGCCCGGCTCTCAATTCAGAGCGAGTTGTAGTTGTAAGGCCGTGCTTCCGGAAGGAATGCGCGGCTTATTTTCGTTTATGCATTAGCATATACACTCAATCATTCAGGATCGATTTAAGACGGCAAGGGCGTGAGTCCCGGAGCTTACCAGGGTAAGTAACGAGCGCTGCCGGGGCAGAGACATCCTGAAAGGTGAGGCGTATAAAACGGGGCATATGGCTGGACGAATCCCACGCGTATTTATTAATGACCTGCTGGCGCGCACCGACATCGTCGATCTGATCGACGCGCGGGTAAAGCTGAAAAAGCAGGGCAAAAATTTTCACGCGTGCTGTCCGTTCCATAACGAAAAAACCCCCTCTTTCACCGTCAACGGTGAAAAACAGTTTTACCACTGCTTTGGCTGCGGCGCGCACGGCAACGCTATCGACTTTCTGATGAACTACGACAAGCTCGAGTTCGTGGAAACCGTCGAAGAGCTGGCTGCGATGCACAACCTTGAAGTGCCCTATGAAGCAGGCAACGGACCCAGTCAGATTGAGCGCCATCAGCGGCAGAATCTTTATCAGTTGATGGAGGGTCTGAACACGTTTTATCAACAGTCTCTGATGCAACCTGCCGCCGACCCCGCGCGCCAGTATCTGGCAAAACGCGGCTTAAGCAGCGAGGTGATTACGCGCTTTGCGATTGGCTATGCCCCTCCCGGTTGGGACAACGTGTTAAAACGTTTTGGTGGCAATCAGGAGAATCGGCAATCGCTCATTGATGCAGGCATGCTGGTCACTAACGATCAGGGGCGCAGTTATGACCGTTTCCGCGAACGGGTGATGTTTCCCATCCGCGATAAGCGGGGCCGGGTGATTGGTTTTGGTGGTCGCGTGCTGGGTGATGCCCTGCCGAAATACCTTAACTCTCCGGAAACCGATATTTTCCATAAAGGCCGCCAGTTGTACGGCCTTTATGAAGCACAGCAGGACAACGCCGAACCGCCCCGTCTATTGGTGGTCGAAGGTTATATGGATGTGGTGGCGCTGGCGCAATTCGGCATAAACTATGCGGTTGCGTCGTTAGGTACGTCGACGACCGCTGACCATATTCAGCTGTTGTTCCGGGTGACTAATCAGGTCGTTTGCTGCTATGACGGCGACCGGGCTGGCCGTGATGCCGCCTGGCGCGCACTGGAAACGGCGCTGCCGTATATGACCGATGGACGCCAGCTGCGCTTTATGTTTCTGCCCGATGGCGAAGACCCGGATACGCTGGTGCGTAAAGAAGGGAAAGAGGCATTTGAAGCGCGGATGGAGCAGGCTCAGCCGCTCTCCACGTTTTTGTTCAACAGTCTGTTGCCGCAGGTGGATTTGAGTACGCCGGACGGGCGTGCACAGCTCAGTACTTTAGCGCTGCCGCTGATAAGCCAGGTTCCGGGCGAAACGTTGCGCATTTATCTGCGTCAGGAGTTGGGTAACAAGTTAGGCATTTTAGATGACGCCCAGCTTGAACGTTTAATGCCTAAACTGTCTGAAAATAGCATCCAGCGCCCGGCTCTACAGCTAAAACGGACGACCATGCGTATACTTATAGGGCTGCTGGTGCAAAACCCGGCGCTGGCGCCGCAGGTACCGCCATTAGAAGGTCTGGATTCGCGTAAGATGCCGGGGCTGGGTTTATTCAACGAACTGGTTAAAACCTGTTTGTCTCAGCCTGGTCTGACTACCGGGCAACTTTTAGAGCAGTACCGTGGTACAAATGAAGCCGCAACCCTTGAAAAACTGTCGATGTGGGACGATATAGCAGATAAAGATATTGCTGAAAAAACCTTCACCGACTCGCTCAATCATATGTTTGATTCACTGCTGGAACTGCGACAAGAAGAGTTGATCGCTCGCGATCGCACACACGGTTTAAGCAGTGAGGAACGCCGGGAGTTCTGGGAAATCCGACAGGCTCTGGAAAAAAAATGAATTTAACGGCTTAAGTGCCGAATATCGTTCGGGAAGCCCCCGACAGCCGCGCAGAGGCGCAGCGGCAATTATATAAGTAGGCCCTCGCTTTAAATGTCGGCGGCTCGTCTGCTGACACCAATCAAACGAATTAAGTGTGGATACCGTCTTATGGAGCAAAACCCGCAGTCACAGCTGAAGCTTCTTGTCCAACGTGGTAAGGAGCAAGGCTATCTGACCTATGCCGAGGTCAATGACCATCTGCCGGAAGATATCGTCGACTCCGACCAGATCGAAGACATCATCCAAATGATCAACGACATGGGCATTCAGGTGATGGAAGAAGCGCCGGATGCCGATGATCTCCTGCTTGCTGAAAATAGCAACAACACTGACGAAGATGCGGAAGAAGCTGCTGCTCAGGTACTCTCCAGCGTTGAGTCTGAAATCGGACGGACAACCGACCCGGTGCGCATGTATATGCGTGAAATGGGTACCGTCGAGCTGCTGACGCGTGAAGGTGAAATCGACATCGCCAAACGCATTGAAGACGGGATTAATCAGGTTCAGTGCTCGGTTGCCGAATATCCGGAAGCGATCACCTATCTGCTTGAACAGTACGATCGCGTTGAAGCGGAAGAAGCGCGTCTGTCCGATCTGATCACCGGTTTCGTCGATCCAAACGCCGAAGAAGATATGGCGCCAACGGCGACGCACGTCGGTTCTGAACTCTCTCAGGAAGAGATGGATGACGACGAAGATGAGGATGAAGAAGACGACGACGACAGCGGCGATGACGACAACAGCATCGACCCGGAGCTGGCGCGCGAGAAATTTGCCGAGCTGCGTACACAGTACGAACTGACCCGCGACACCATCAAAGCGAAAGGCCGCAGCCACGCCGCAGCGCAGGAAGAGATCCTCAAACTGTCTGAAGTGTTCAAACAGTTCCGTCTGGTGCCGAAGCAGTTCGACTACCTGGTTAACAGCATGCGTACCATGATGGATCGCGTTCGTACTCAAGAGCGTATCATCATGAAGCTGTGCGTTGAACAGTGCAAAATGCCGAAGAAAAACTTCATCACGCTGTTCACCGGCAACGAAACCAGCGAAACCTGGTTCAATGCCGCCGTGGCGATGAACAAGCCCTGGTCCGAGAAGCTGCTTGACGTGAAAGAAGACGTTCAGCGCGGCCTGATGAAACTGCAGCAGATTGAGCAAGAGACCGGCCTGACCATTGAGCAGGTAAAAGATATCAACCGTCGTATGTCCATCGGTGAAGCAAAAGCCCGCCGTGCGAAAAAAGAGATGGTTGAAGCGAACCTGCGTCTGGTTATCTCCATCGCCAAGAAATATACCAACCGCGGTCTGCAGTTCCTCGACCTGATTCAGGAAGGCAACATTGGCCTGATGAAAGCGGTTGATAAATTTGAATACCGTCGTGGCTACAAGTTTTCCACTTACGCAACCTGGTGGATCCGTCAGGCGATCACCCGCTCTATCGCCGATCAGGCGCGCACCATCCGTATTCCGGTGCATATGATTGAGACGATCAACAAGCTCAACCGTATTTCTCGCCAGATGTTGCAGGAAATGGGCCGCGAGCCAACACCGGAAGAGTTGGCCGAGCGCATGCTGATGCCGGAAGATAAAATTCGTAAGGTGCTGAAAATCGCCAAAGAACCTATCTCCATGGAAACGCCGATTGGCGACGATGAAGATTCGCATCTGGGCGATTTTATCGAGGATAACACCCTTGAGCTGCCGCTGGACTCCGCCACTACGGAAAGCCTGCGCGCCGCCACTCACGATGTTCTGGCAGGCCTGACCGCCCGTGAAGCGAAAGTCCTGCGTATGCGTTTCGGTATTGATATGAATACCGATCACACGCTGGAAGAAGTGGGTAAACAGTTTGACGTTACCCGCGAACGTATTCGTCAGATCGAAGCGAAAGCGTTGCGTAAACTGCGCCACCCGAGCCGCTCTGAAGTACTGCGCAGCTTCCTCGACGATTAATTATCGCCGGTTATTACAAAAAGCCTGTCTGAAGCCAGTCGAATGACTGGCTTTTTTACGCCAGTTGTAAACCACGACCGGAGAACATAACGCTGATTGTTTAAGAGAATCTGAACGTTCGGTATGACCGGCACTGGAGGGGATATTCACGGTTAAATAAAGATGATTTTCCCGATTAAAGCCCTCGCGTCGCCAGCGCATCATCCAGTTCCCGATAGGCATCCACCAGTTTATCCAACGTCGCCCTGTTCAGGCCGCTGGGATTCGGCAACACCCATACCTCCGTTGTGCCGATGGTCACCTGCTGCTTTCCCCATCGTACGCCACGCGCCTGAAACGCTTTTTCAAACGCCTGTTTACCGAGGATCGCCAGTGCTCGCGGCTGATATTCTTCCATTTTCCTGACCAGTTCCCGGCCACCATCCCGTAGCTCCAGCAAGTCGACCTCGCTGGCCTGCACCGTCGGCCGTTCGACTAACATGGTAATCCCGCAGCGCGTGTCCAGCAGGTGCAGCTCCTCTTCAGGCCTGAGAAGACGGTCAGTAAATCCGGCCTGGTGAATCACCTTCCAGAATCGATTACCCGGATGGGCGAAATGAAAACCGGTATGGGCAGAAGACTTCCCTGGGTTAATACCGCAAAAAACCACCCGCAGGTCCGGTGCCAGAATATCGTTAATCATATTTTCCCATCTCAATACCCAAAAGGTAATTATAACGGATTGAAAATGCGTTGTTTATAAAAACAGCAGCCGCGCGTTTTAGGCTGGATTGCGGGCATCAGTTACTTTATAATCCCTCGCCACGGCCCCTTAGCTCAGTGGTTAGAGCAGGCGACTCATAATCGCTTGGTCGCTGGTTCAAGTCCAGCAGGGGCCACCAAATATCAAGGGCTTACGTGAAAACGTAGGCCCTTAGTCTTTTCCAGGATACCCACGCGAGGTGTAAGTATCCCGGCAAACCGCACCATTCGCTGTTAATGATCTTTCGCTACGCTGAATATATCCCCTACCCCGGTAATCCCCATTATTTACATCACTTCATCCCATCAATAGCCTGTCTTCGGCAGTTCAAAACATTCTCGCGTCAGCCATCCTGAAACTATGCTGGCTGTTGTTGTAACTGATACCCGCCTTGCTCCAGCGGTTTTAACATCGGCAGACAGCCCAACAACCGCCGGGTATAGGGATGGCGCGGATTATCCAACACATCGTCACTCCAGCCGCTCTCCACCAGCTCGCCTTTCTCCATGACCAAAATACGGTCTGCAACCTGCTCAACCGCCCCAAGATCGTGGGTGATAAAAAGGCAGGCGAAACCATAGTGGTTCTGTAACCGTTTTAACAACTGCAGAATCTGTTTTTGTACAGTCATATCGAGAGCTGATGTTGGTTCATCTGCGATGATAAACGCAGGACGGCGGATAATCGCCCTGGCGATCGCGACCCGCTGACGCTGTCCTCCCGACAACTGATGCGGATAACGGGTCAAAAACATCTCGCCCAGTCCCACCTCATCAAGAACCTCACGTACACGTTGCTCGCGAGCACGGCGATTCATCGTTGCCACCAGCAGGAGCGGCTCTTCAAGGATCTGCGCGATGTACATTCGCGGATCCAGTGAAGAAAATGGGTCCTGCTGAATCATCTGACATTCGCGACGCCAGCGGGAAAGCAGTTTCTTATCCGCATTGCTAATCAAATGCCCGCGGAACGCCAGGGTCCCACGACTGGCCTTTAACATGCCGGCAATCAGTTTGCCGATAGTCGTTTTACCTGATCCGCTGGCCCCGACCAGCGCGACAGTCTCCCCCGCGCGCACGTTAAAACTGACGCCGTTTACCGCTTTCGTCACGGAAGCCGAACGAAACCACGCTTTACGGCCGGTATAGGTAATCTCGACATCAGTCAGCGCGATCACGCTTTCCGCCGCTAATAAGCGCTGCCGATCCGGAGGGGGCTGGCGTACCGGCAACGCTTCCAACAGACGGCGGGTATAAGGATGCTGCGGATCCGCTAACAGACGTTGGCTACTGTTCTGCTCCACCAGCTCACCCTGTTCCATCACCATAATGCGCGAGGCATAGCGTGCCACCATCGATAAATCATGGCTGATAAGGATCACCGCGCTGCCCTTTTCCGCCGTCAGCGTCAGCATCAATTCCATCACTTCATGCTGTACCAGCACATCAAGCGCCGTAGTCGGTTCATCGGCAATAATCAGTTTCGGCTCCAGCAGCATCACCGCGGCAATCATAACCCGTTGACGCATGCCTCCGGAAAACTCATGGGGATAACGCCCAAGCAGACTTTCTGCCTCCGTTAAACCAACTCGCTCCAGCATGGCAATGATTTTTTCTCGCCGCTCACGTTCCGTCAGTGAGGTATGCAAAACCAACCCTTCATCAAGCTGGCGGCCAATGGTCATCGCCGGATTCAGAGAGGTCATCGGTTCCTGGAAAACCATGCCGATTCCCGCACCACGCAGGCGCCGCAGTTGTTCCTGATTAAGCTGCTGTAAATCCTGACCATCGAACATCATGGCGTCTGCCTGGCTGACGATACCGGCAGGCAATAGTTTGATGAGGGAGCGCATCGCCAACGTTTTACCACTGCCTGACTCACCTACCACAGCCAGCACTTCTCGCGGCTCCAGAGAAAAAGAGAGGCCTTTCACCACTTCACGCTCCGCCGCATTCACCCGCAGGTTGGTCACCTGCAATAATGGCGTCTGATTGTTCATCATTGCATCCTCGGATCAAGATAATCACGGAGCGCATCACCCAGCATATTGACGCCCAGCAGCGCCAGAGAGATACAGCCCCCCGGGAGCAGAGCCAGCCAGGGCGCTTGTGCCAGATAACTACGACTTGCTGCCAGCATATTTCCCCATGTCGGCTCCGGCGGCGGCACGCCCAGCCCTAAGAAAGAGAGTGCGCTTTCCGAAATTAACACCCAGCCAAGCATCGACGTCCCGAGTACGGTAAGCGGCGCAAGACAGTTCGGCAGAACATGTCTGCGCAAAATGGTCAGTTCGTTATGCCCCATTATCCGGGCGGCTGCGACAAAATCCGCTTCCCGTAGCCCCATGACCGTTCCACGCACAATACGTACCACCGACGGCGTATACGCCAGTCCCAGCGCGAGAATAATACCGTAGCGGTTATTACCGAGGATGCTTAGCAACCCCAGCGCCAGAAGGATGCCGGGGAACGCCAGCAATGTATCGGTTATCATCATAATGAGCCGGTCCACCACACCCCGCAGATAGCCGCTAATCAGTCCCAGAACAATACCGACCAGCAGGGCGAAGCCCACCGTCACCAGCGAAATGGTCATGCTGGCGCTGGCCCCAGCCAGTAAGCGACTGAGCACATCACGGCCATATTCATCGGTGCCGAGCAGGTATTGCGCGCCAGGCGCCTGCAGACGCGCCAGAATATTTATCCGACCAGGATCAAACGGCGTCCAGAAAAAGCCCAACACGCCAGCCAGCACGATGATGCCAATCAATGTCATCCCCAGCAGGGCATTGGGCGCGAGAGACATTCGTCTTTTCATCAGGCGGAAACCCTCGGATTAAATAATGGATAAAGAGCATCAATCAGCAGATTGGTCAGAACGTAGAGCGTGGCGATAAACAGCATACAGCCCTGGATCACTGGATAATCACGTGCGTAAATAGCATCAACCAGCAGGCGTCCCAGGCCGGGAAGACTGAACACCGTCTCTGTCACCGCTACGCCGCTCAGCAGATTGCCGAGCGTTAAGCCAATCAGCGTCCATGTTGGACCAAAAGCGTTAGGGAACACATGACGCGCCAGTACGGTGCGCTCGCGCAGCCCTTTGGCACGCGCGTGGGAAACGTAATCCAGCCGCAGCACTTCCAGCGTACTGGCGCGCATCATGCGCACCAGCGCCCCTATCTCAACCAGCACCAGCGTCATTACCGGCATCAGCAGATACAGAACCCCAGCTTTCAGGTTGTCGCTTAACGCGACGTAACCAACCACCGGCAGCCAGCCCAGATGCAGGCCAAACAACAACAGGATAAGCAGCCCCATCCAGAAGCTCGGAATCGACAGCAAAAAAGTGGAAAACATAACCAGGCCGGTATCAAGCGATGAGTTTTGTTTCCACGCCGCCAACATTCCGGCGGGTACAGCCAGCAGCGAAGCTATCGCGATCGCCGCCAGCACCACGCTGAGCGTCACGCCGAAGCGTTGCAAAATTAGCGGCAATACGCCCTGTCCACTTTGAATCGAATGGCCGAAATTACCCTGCAACACGTTGCCAAACCAGATAATGAACTGCTGCACCATTCCCTGATCCAGGCCCATGCTGTGACGCAGATCGGCAAGGCTCGCTTCCGTCGCCATATCGCCCAGCATCAGCAGCGCAGGATCTCCCGGCACCATGCGCGTGAGCAAAAAGACCATCACCGTTACCAGCAGCAACGTGGGAATGGCGGTCATAATACGGGTAAGCAGGAACTGCAACATGTGCGTCTCCTTATCTCATCAGGCCTTGCTGACATTCCACAACCTCGCGGCTGCCGCCAGCCAGGATTTATAACCGCTGATCGCCTTACGGTGAGCGACAATATCCAGCCCCGGATAGAAGATAATCAGCGGGACATCCGCAATCATCAGTTGATGGAGTTTATCCGTCACGGCCTGGATTTGCGCCGGATCGTCGAGGGTAGCCAGTTTGTCGGTCATCGCAATAGCCTCGGGGTTCCCCCACACTTTGCGTTTCTGTTTGGCTTTGTCGCCAGTAATCTGCTCAAAAGCCAGCGCAGGATTGAAGCGCGCAGAGTAGGTGAAAGTCATCATCTGATAACGTCCGGACTGATAACGCTCCAGTTGCGTCGCCCACTCCATCGTGGTCACATGAGCATTGATCCCCGCGCCTTGCAGCATCGCCTGGATGATTATCGCCATATCAAAACTCGGCACGGTGGCGCGTTTATTGGCGATAATCTCCAGCGGTTGCCCCTTATAGCCAGCCTCTTTCAGCAGTTGCGCGGTACGTGCCGGATCGTATTTGTACCCTTGCTTCTGAACATTGCTGTAAAACGCCGAGGACACGGAAATATTGGAGTTGGACGCATGTGCCATATTCTGACTGGTACCAAGCGCGATCTGTTCGCTGTCAAGCGCAGAGGCTATCGCCTGGCGCAGCTTGACGTTTTTCAGCAGCGGATCGTTAGTCTGAATCAGCATGACGTGACGCTGGGCGTTCGGCGCCACTTCGAGGACGATATTGGGATCTTTTTTCAGGTCACTGCCGTCAATCGGGCTGACCTGGGCCAGATCCACGGCTCCGGATTGCAGACCGGCTTTCACCGTCGCCGCATCCGGGACGGTCATAAAGCGCACCTCATCCACCAGCGCTTTTTTACCGCCGACAAAGCCATCCGGTTTTCCCGGCAAAGCGCTGTAACCGGCAAATCGTTTCAGAGAAACATATTCGCCATGCTTCCAGTCACCAAACATAAAGGGGCCGGTACCTATCGGCGCAATCCAGGAACCATCTGACGCCACCGATTTCGGACTGATCACGGCTGCCGCGCCGCAATCAGTACGGGCCAGCGTATCAAGGAACAGCACCACCGGTTTTTCCAGCGTCATAACCACCGTGTTCTTATTCGGCGCGCTGACGTCAGTCACGTGAATCAGGCCACTGCCGTCAAATTCACGCAAACATCGCCACTGAGTTTTCGGATCGTTCCAGTGCTTCCAGCTCCACACCACATCCTGCGCCGTCATGGTGTCACCATTGTGAAATTTCACCCCCTCGCGCAGATGAAAAGTGTAGGTTTTCCCCCCATCACTAACATCCCATGATGAGGACAGCATCGGTCCGACCGTACCATTCTCACGATACCCGACCAGCCCTTCCACCACGTGCATCAGCACATCGTCGGTATTGCCGTCGCGGTTGACGCCGGGCTGACTGCTGCGGATATCCTGATTGAGAGCGAAACGAATAACTTGGGTGTCAGCCGCCTGCGCCATCACTCCCGGCATGAGCAGAGCCACCGCAAATAAAAACTTTTTCATACCAGCCTCTCTATTAGTTGAGCGTGTAACGCGTAAAGTTACGATTCAGCGCCGGAAGCGGCGCGACATCCATCACGCCATCGGCAGGAGTCATCACAATCATCGCCACCGTGGCGGACAAATCGCTGCTAAAACCAGGACGTGGCGGGCGGCACACCGAATAGGGGGAACCGAAATCATCAAAAAAGGCATTTTTCATCGCCTCTTCTCCGGGTTTTTCTATACCGTTCAGCAGTTCGCTAACGCGCCATCCTCGGTAAAGCGAATCGGGGGACGCTTCAATTCCCTCTTCACGAACTTTTCCACGCGCAGCTAAGCTGTCCCAGTGGTTGGCATGCACTAACAGACCGTTTTGCGGATACAGGGTGAAGCTCTCGTCCGGCGCGCATTCAAAGTCGATGGCGAAACCTTCTTTGGTACTGAGGATCATATTGTTGGAGCAGGACTTCGGCGTGGTGGCAACCACTCTCATCGCTAACGCCATATGTTGCTGTTCCAGCGCTTTACGTCGAATCAGCGACAGCGGGACACCCTGCTGCCGATAGTCGCGCTCACAGCGTAGATAGTTGGCGGTAATGGCGATGCCCGCGCTGTTCATACCGCTGCGGCCAAGCCCTCCGGCCTCAACGAAAGTCAGCACATCCGGTCCCTGCTCGCGTTTGATCTTCACCACCACGGAACTCTCTGCGCATTCGGCGCGCCAGTCCCAGTTCTGCCCGTGGATAAGTTTGCCGTGGCGGCTGCGCTCTGGCAGGATCACCGCGCCGGTACAGCCGTCTTTTATCGTGTCGTCATGCGGCGTGGTACAGCATTGCAGGTTGCGCGCCTGGGCGATCACCTCGGTGCGGGCATTAATCATAATAATGGCGTCCAGCGGCACGCCGGACGCGGCAGAAATTCCCCGCATCTCATCGAGATAATCGGCGTCGAAATTGTGGATGATGGCGCTGAAACTGTTGATAAGATCGTCGCGCTGCTCGCGGCGAATATGCAAAGCATCAAGCTGGTCACCATAGATGGCGACGCTGGCGTGAATTCGCGCTTTTGCCTGTTCGCCATACTGGCAACCGCGCTCATACGGTGTACCGGAAATTTCAATTAACGGAAAAGGTTGCGTCACGTTGTTTGCTCCTCAGCGATGTGTCTGCAAAACGCGCAGGAAGAAATCTTTTACCTGCTCCAGAACTTTCATCCCGTCATGACCGACGTTCGGCACAATATCCTGAACGGCGTCGACCCCCTGTTCGCGCAGGCTGTTCAACAAAGCCGTGTTGCGTTCGATACGGGTGGTTCCGGCATCATTACAGCCAGGCATGTAGTAGCGACCACCGGGTTTATGCGTAATTTCCCAGGTTTCGAGATCCACTTTCCCCACCACAAGCTGTACCGCCACTTCGCGTAGCGCACGGTAATTCAGTGGCTTACCGAACAGTTGCTCAAAGTTCTGCACGCCTGGCCACCAGGCCTTATTGTTATCAAGTAACGTAACGGACCCCGGCGCACCGATAGAGACGCCGAGCAATTTTTCAGGATGGATATAGAGAAAACGATGAGCAAAATGTCCCCCCCCTGAGTACCCAAACAACAGAAACTGGCCAAAGTCATACCCCAGTAAGGCACTGACTTCGTCAATCATCGCCAGCAGCACCAGGTCGTAGCGGATATCCTGTTCGATAATGTACTTAAAACCGTGAGAATTGCCGTCGCCCAGCGGCCCTACCGGGAACAGAGGCGCCAGAACGACACAACGGTTATAGCGGGCGAATTCGGCAAAAGCATCGCGATACTGGACCATCGAACGCCCGGTACCGTGCATCGCAACAATCAAACGGTACCCGTTCTTGTCACCATCAAAGCCCGGCGGGACATACAGGCAGTACTGAAAGCGCGGATCGCGTTGACTGGAAAAGATGGTAGTACTGCCACGATAGTAAAGCGCCATACTGCGCACGGCAGCATCTTCTGAATTCTCTTTAATATCATTTTGTTGCATAAATCTCTTGCCTATTTTGTCGCTGTTTAAATTCGATTCAAACATAAAACCAAAATTGGCGCCAATTTAAAAAACAATTTATTAACAAAAGATATGACTCATGCCACAATTCCCCTCCTGGCAGATAAAAAAACGATAACGACATTGTTTACGCTGGCGAAAAAACAGTGAACCCGCCATTATCAGAAGCGGGGACAGCAGCATAAAATCACAGGAAACAGCAGAAGGAACAGAAGATATGACGCACCGCAAAAGCGCACTGGTGCATGTCGCCAATCGCCTCGCGATGGACATCAATACCGGGGAATTTCAGCCAGGTTCATGGCTGAAGCAGGTTGAGCTGGCTGAACGGTATCAATGCACGCGCAGCGAAGTACGCCGGGCGTTGGATCAATTGGTTATTGAACGTCTGGTGCAACATGTCCCAAACCGGGGCTACCATGTTTATACGCCTAATGAGCAGCAACGCCGTAACATTTCTTCCATCCGGGCAATCCTCGAAAGCGCCTCGGCAGCCGATATCGTGGAGCATATTCAACCACAGCAGTTGGATACCCTGCGCCAGTGTGCGGAGCTGTTCGAGCACTACACCCAGTACGGCACGCTACTGCAGCAGTATGAATCTAATCTCAGTTTCCACCGCGCGCTTCTCGCCCCTTGCTCTAATCAGGACATGATTGAACTTATTTTTGAATTACGCAGCCGGGTACCTTCCGCAGCCCTGGGGCAATGGAACTCTCACGCCAGAATCGTTCAGTCATCAGAAGAGCATTTTGCAATGGTGGCCGCCATTGAACGGAAAGATGCGGCTGCGCTGGCACAACTTTTACGGCAGCACATCCTGCAGGAAGATAATCCCAGACGGAACGGGTAAAGAGGCTCCTCCGCCGACGAGCTATCGTTGTTCGGTTCTGTCCCGTTAGGCACGTTCCGCCCTGTTTCCTGTGCGGCCCTTTTGGCCTCTCCCAACATCGGTATGGCAATAAAAATCTGCCTCTCTGAGGCTGAATTTAACATCAAACTGCCAGCATCAGGCGGAGTCGCGTTACGCTTGACGTTTGGCAACGCGCTTTTCAGGAGGAGTCTACCGTTTGTGCAACCCTGGCTGGAGCCGCCAATACAACGGAAGGCGTTGCCGGAAATCGCAACGCCTTCTGTTTTACACGATACCCACAAGATATCGCCGTTTTTTCACACAATCGGCTCAGACCAGCGCCTGAAGCTGCTCCCGCATATAAGAAGTGAAGAACTCCGGGTTTTTGATAATAATGCGCTCGCCCGAGGCGATTTTATCCGCCCATCCGGCGACTTTTTTCGTGAACCCGCTATTCCACCCCTCTTTTTCACCTCGCGCCATCACATCGGCAGCGCTGGCTGGCACCCCTAACTCGTGCAAATATTTCAAAATTCCCTTAGCTGTACTTTCATCCATGGTATGAGGTACTGACGCCGACGTGTTCATACCGCCAATAAAATCCAGGGCTTTATCTATCGCTGTTGGCATGCTCTTATCCTTAAAATTAACCATGTCGTGAACTGCTTATACTATGGACCCAGGTCAGTCGGGGTATCAAAGAGATCGTTGCCTTTATTTGATTCAGACCGCAGTCAAACGCTTGCGTGGCGATTTTCTGCACAACGGGGGCCATGACTGCGGCCAGGACAAGCAGGGAAAAGACTACTCAACACGCTTGCGCTTAAACTGACTGGCGTCGATATCGTACTGCTTCATTTTGCGCCACAGGGTGGTGCGACCAATATTCAGCAGTTGCGACATCTCCTGTACCCGCCCGCTGGTGACGCGGGCGGCGTGAATAATCGCCTCTTTCTCAATGGCGCTAAAGGTCAGGCTGGCAGGCAACAGTGACGAGCTCACGTCTGCGCCAGGCCGTTCGGCAAACAGATACTCCGGCAGATTGCTCAGGCGAATATGGCCGTTATCGCTGCTGATGGCGATATTCTCAATCACGCTGTTAAGTTCAAAATCATTGCCCGGCCAGGAGTAGGCCACCAGTTGCGCCAGCGCATCATCATCCACCTTCAGCCGTGAGGAAAAACGCTTCTCCAGGCTCTTCAGGCGATTATGCACCAGCGACGGTATACTGTTCCGCCGCGCCCGTAGCGGGGGAATAATAATTTCAAAGGAGTGCAATGCGTAATAAAGCTGACGGCTAAAACGGTTTTGCTCCACCAGATTGGCGAGATCGACGGTGGTAGTGGCAATCACCTTAACATCCACCGGAATCAGTCGACGCGCATCAAGGCGCGTTAACACCCCCTGCTTGATCACCTGCAGCAGCGCGGATTGCAGCTCTGGCGCCAGATACTCTATTTTTTCCAGAAACAATGTGCCGCCATTGGCCAGCTCAAGACGGCTGAGACGACCATTTTCATCGTCCGTCGGCGCGCTGCCCATAAAATCCTGCCCCAGAACGCTGTCAGCATACAGCTGGCAGTTAACCGCGATATAGGGCCCGCCGCCCCGCTCGCTCTCATTATGGATAGCCTGGCTGAGCAACTCTTTGCCCACGCCTTCTTCACCGCACAACAGCACCGGAAAAGCGCCGCGCGCCGCCTGACGACCAAAGTGGATCAGCCGCCGGGTTTCCGGGTCGTCATCCGACATCTGTTCAAAGGTATGGCTCACTTTTCCCAACTGGCTGGTCATCAACTGGCGCATCTGTTCGACCGGATGCAACAGCAGAATAAAACTGTTGCCTTGCTCTTCGACAATCGGTTTAAGGGTAATGACCGCATCAACAAACTGATGCTGACTCTCGAAGGTGACTTCCACATGATTCAGCCCGCGTGCGCGCTTAATCGCCCGGCGCAGCAGGGCCGGGAGCGTCACCAGTTCGTTGATATTTTTCCCCTGGCTGGCCTGCGCATCAAGATGCAGCAGCGTCGCGGCCTGCACGTTAAGAAACTGCAAAATACCCTGTTCATTCCACGCCATCACCCCGTCGTCCATACTCTCCAGCAGACCGTACATCTGATTAAGATGACGATTGGACTCAGCCAACAGGCTATCGGTAAGCAGCGAGTTGCCCACTTCCCGCGCGATGGCCAGGGTCAGAGAGAGGTCAGCCACCGCCTGCTCATCGCTCAGGCAGCACAACGAAATGGAGCCAAACAGACGGCCATGGTTATCAAACACCGGCGTGGAGCTAAATGACCAGGCATGTAAAGCCTGTTTAAAGTGCTGAGCGCCCGTTGTTTTAACCGGTTGCCCAAGCATAGAAGCCAGCGAAAGCGCACAGCTACCAATAATGCTTTCTGCGCAATAGCTGCCGTCACGAAACCCCAGTTCCGCCAGTTGGGCGAGCGTCTGCGGATCGCCGCAACGGCTGAGAATACAGGCAGACTCATCGAGGATAAATAACGCGCAGGGACGACTATCCATAAACTCCCAGGCGTCTTCCAGCGCCGCCTGGCCAATCGTCAGCAGCGCTGTCTTACGCCGACAAATTGATTCAAAAGTCAGTCCCTGTGCCTGATGCGGCGCCCGCCAGGTGTCCCGCTGCATAAATTTGCTGCAGCGATGCCATGACTGGGTTATTACCAAAGGCAAGCTCTGCGTCTGCACCATCATATCCATTTCCGCTGTTGCATCCCCTCTCTCCCTTTCCGCGGCGGCGGCCAGAAAAGGAGGCCCCCCTCCTTCTCTTTAACGCACCGGGGCCGACGATAAATTATCGCGCCAGCCACTGCTGGCCCAGCAGATCGGCGGTCAGAATCGCCGCATAGACGCTCTGTGCGCTGACCGGGAACGGCATATTGTGGATGGTTTCGCCTTCGGCGCAGGTCGCTTTTGCTACCGCCTCGATTTTACCTTCGATCCCCTCTTTTTTGAGACCCATTTGCGCCAGCGTGACCGGCAGACCGACTTTCTGGCAGAAGTTCAGCACCGTTTCAATCTCTTCCATCGGACTATTTTGCAGCACCAGCTGCGCCAGGGTGCCAAACGCCACTTTTTCGCCGTGATACAAATGGTGGCACTCTTCGAGGATGGTAAAACCATTGTGAATGGCGTGCGCAGCGGCCAGACCGCTACTTTCAAAGCCAATGCCGCTGAGGTAGGTGTTCGCTTCAATAATACGTTCCAGCGCATCGGTCACCACGCCGGCCTGAGCGGCGAGACGGGCTTTTTCGCCTTCCGCGAGCAAGGTATCATAGCACAGGCGCGCCAGGCTCAGAGCCGCCGCCGTGGACTGTCCGCCCGCCATACTGGTGGCTCTGGCGTCGTAGCAGGCCTTCGCCTCAAACCAGGTCGAGAGCGCATCGCCCATTCCTGCCACCAGCAGGCGTACCGGCGCTTTAGCGATAATCGCCGTATCCATTACCACCATATCCGGGTTTTTCGGGTAGATAAGATACTCTTCGAACTCACCAGCTTCGCTGTAGATGACCGACAGCGCGCTGGTCGGCGCGTCGGTGGAAGCAATGGTCGGAATAACCACTACCGGCAGCTTCTGGTAATAGCCAATCGCTTTTGCCGTATCAAGCGTCTTGCCACCGCCAACGCCAACCACGCCGCGGCAACCATGCTGTTTCAGAATAGCGATCAGGCGATTGATTTCAACATGGCTGCACTCGCCATTAAAACGCTCCGCATGGCAACTGATGTTGTGGCTGTTCAGGCCATTCAGCACGTTGTCCCCCGCCAGCTTCATCACGAAATCATCGGCGATCACAAAAAAACTGTCCGCCAGGTTTTTAGCGTACTGACCAAACAGCGTGGATGCATCCGGGCCCTGGAGATATTTGGCTGGAGATTGAATAACTTTTAGCATTTCGTTCACCCTCAAATAAGTGCATGTTGTGACATGATGCGCCCCGGCATTTCCCCGTCCGGCCTCATATTACGTGCGGGAACCGACGTGCTGCCTGAGCGATGCCATCACTGTAGGGCGAGCGGCGGGTAAAAAAACGTCTCTCTATTTTGTCCCGATATGAAACGGAACGTAAAATTTATCGTTTCATATTGGAACACTAATTTGCAGGAAACGACGGGATTGCGATCCCGATCCGCTCATTTTCGGCAGAAGAGAGTCAATAACCTGATAAACATCATAGTTTATCTGCTTCATGCCCGGAAAAAGCGGCAAAATTAACGCTCCGGCACGCCGCTAATCCCGGTCAGGATGAGATAAAAAAATCGCCTGGCGTCGCATTTTCCCGCATTCCCCATCAAAAACGTTTCATTACGGAACAAAAAATAATAATTAGGTTTCGTAATGAAACTCGTTTGATGGCGATTTTTTTTTCCGCTAACTCAGCCAGAATCACTACATCGCCGGATATCGTCAGGCGGTAACCCCTACCCGATGACCGCCTCCGTCAGCAGAGAGGCCGCATCGAAACCTCCGACGGAGAATAAACAATGAAAAAACTGATTAACCGTGTCGAAGATGTACTGAGTGAACAATTAATGGGCCTGGCTAAAGCCCACCCTGAACTGACGCTGCATCAGGACCCGGTCTACATGACCCGCGCCGACGCGCCGGTAGCCGGAAAAGTGGCGCTGCTCTCCGGCGGCGGCAGCGGGCATGAGCCGATGCACTGCGGTTATATCGGCCAGGGCATGCTCTCCGGGGCCTGTCCGGGTGAGATTTTTACCTCCCCGACGCCGGATAAAATGTTCGAATGCGCCATGACAATTGACGGCGGCGAAGGCGTACTGCTGATTATCAAAAACTACACCGGCGACATTCTTAATTTCGAAACCGCCACCGAACTGCTGCATGAAAGCGGCGTGAAGGTCACCACCGTAGTGGTCGATGACGACGTAGCGGTAAAAGACAGCCTCTACACCGCCGGGCGTCGCGGGGTTGCCAATACCGTGTTAATTGAGAAGTTAGTTGGCGCGGCCGCTGAACGCGGCGACTCGCTGGAGGCCTGCGCCGAACTGGGACGCAAGCTCAACAATCTCGGTCACTCTATCGGCATTGCGCTCGCCGCCTGTACCGTTCCGGCCGCCGGACAACCTTCATTTGAACTGCAGGATGACGAAATGGAGTTCGGTGTCGGCATTCATGGCGAGCCGGGTATCGACCGTCGCCGCTTCACTTCACTCGATCGTACCGTTGACGAGATGTTCGATACTCTGCTGGAAAACGGCGCCTATAGCCGGACGCTGCGCCACTGGGATGGCACAAAAGGGGCGTGGCAGGACGTACAGCAGACGAAACAGGCGCTGCAAAAAGGCGACCGGGTTATCGCCCTGGTCAACAATCTCGGCGCCACGCCGCTGTCGGAGCTTTATGGTGTCTACAACCACCTGACGCAGCGCTGTGAGGAAACCGGCATCGTTATCGAACGCAATCTTATCGGTAGCTACTGTACCTCCCTTGATATGGTGGGCTTTTCCATCACCCTTTTAAAGGCCGATGACGAAACGCTGGCATTATGGGACGCCCCGGTCCACACCCCGGCGCTGAACTGGGGAAAATAAGGAGAACGACATGTCATTAAGCAGAACGCAAATCGTCGACTGGCTCTATCTCTGCGGCGAAATTTTCACCAAAGAGAGCGATTTTTTGACCGGACTGGACAGAGAAATTGGCGATGCCGACCACGGCCTGAATATGCATCGCGGCTTTAGCAAGGTGGTGGAAAAACTGCCATCCATTGCCGATAAAGACATCGGTTTCATCCTTAAAAATACCGGTATGACGCTGCTCTCCAACGTCGGTGGCGCCAGCGGCCCGTTGTTCGGCACCTTCTTTATTCGCGCAGCCCAGGTGACCCAGGCCCATCAGAGCCTGACCCTGGAAGAGCTTTATCAGATGATCCGCGAAGGCGCGGACGGCGTGGTCAATCGCGGCAAAGCGGAGCCGGGCGATAAAACCATGTGCGATGTCTGGCTGCCGGTGGCGGAATCGCTGCGTCAGTCCAGCAAGCAGCACCTGTCGATACAGAGCGCGCTTGACGCCGCATGCGAACGGGCGGAAGCCGCCGTTCACGCCACTATCACCATGCAGGCCCGCAAAGGCCGGGCCAGCTACCTCGGCGAGCGCAGCGTCGGGCATCAGGATCCGGGCGCAACCTCGGTGATGTTTATGGTTCAGATGCTGGCCGCGGCGGCCAAAAAGTAAGGGAAACGCGATGGTAAACCTGGTTATTGTTTCTCATAGTGCCCGGCTGGGCGAGGGTGTCGGGGAACTGGCCCGGCAGATGATAATGAATGATGGCTGCAAGCTGGCGATCGCCGCCGGGATTGACGATCCCGCAAGCCCGATCGGCACCGATCCGATTAAGGTGATGGAAGCCATTGAATCAGTGGCCGATACCGATCATGTACTGGTGATGATGGATATCGGTAGCGCCCTGCTCAGCGCCGAGACCGCGCTGGATCTGCTCGATCCAGCGATTGCCGCGAAGGTTCGCCTTTGCGCCGCGCCATTAGTCGAAGGCACTCTGGCGGCCACGGTCAGCGCCGCCGCCGGAGCCGGTGTCGATAAGGTGATCGAAGACGCCATGAATGCGCTGGAAGCAAAGCGCGTACAGCTGGGAATACCATCGCAACCGCAACACGACTCGGTTGCCGCCGTGCTGGCCGACGATCGTGATGCCCGTTCTGTTTCCGTGGTGATTAAAAACCACAACGGCCTGCACGTTCGTCCGGCTTCGAAGCTGGTCGCCGCGCTGGCCGGGTTCAATGCCGACCTGGTGCTGGAGAAAGGGGGAAAATGCGTCACGCCGGACAGCCTCAACCAAATCGCCCTGCTTCAGGTGCGCTGTAATGACACGTTAAGGCTGCTGGCCCGCGGCCCTGACGCCGACGCCGCGCTGGCGGCATTCCAGGCGCTGGCGGCAGAGAACTTCGGCGAAGCAGTAGACGCGTCCCCTGCGCTTCAACCCGTCACGGCCGCCCGCGTTCAGGGTGAAGTCGTGCGCTGTCCGCAGCCGCAGGCTATCGTCACGCGAGAAAAATGCGCCGATATCGGTCAGCAGCAGCTGCGCCTGAAACGGGCTATCGACCGGACGCTGGAGGACCTTAGCACTCTGGCGACCCAGGCAGAAGAGAAGTACTCTGCCGATATCGCGGCAATCTTCTCCGGGCATCATACCCTGCTCGACGACCCCGATTTATATGAAGCGGCATGTGATATCGTGCGCAGCGAACAGTGCTGCGCGGAATGGGCGTGGCAGCAGGTACTGAGCGATTTAAGCCAGCAATATCGCCATCTCGATGATGCTTATCTACAGGCTCGCTATATTGATATTGAAGATATTTTACAGCGCACGCTGCGCCATCTTGAAGGTGCCAGCGAATCGCTGCCGCGCTTTAACGCGCCGACTATCCTCGTTGCCGAGGATATCTTCCCTTCCACCGTTCTGCAGCTCGACCCGCAGCAGGTTAAAGGCATCTGCCTGCAGGAAGGAAGCGAGCTCTCTCACGGGGCGATCATCGCCCGTCAGGCGGGCATCGTCATGCTTTGCCAGCAACGCGATGCCCTGAAAACGCTACACAACGGCGATACCGTCACCCTTGATATCCCCGGCAAATGCATTATTCGCGGGTAGCTTTTACCTCACTTTGCCCCCGGAGGCGGGATCTCCGGGGGAAGCGCGCCGCGTAAATCTGCACTGCTGGCCTTCGCGCTTAGGGGAACAACAGGCACGGGAGGTTTCGCGACTTATTTGCTGTGCCAGTAGGCCTGAGAACGCACCAGCTGCGGGTCGATCTCTTCACCTTCAAAGCGCGCCAGCAGCGATTTCACCACCGCCCCTTCGCCGGTCACCCAGATAAAGTAATCTTCAGCCGGAACCACCACCTGCGCCAGGCGTTCAGCCACGGCGGACAGGTTATGTCCGACGATCCACTCAATATTAAAGCCACTAAGATCCGCAAAGTAATCTTTATAAGACTCATCGCCAATGCTGACGATCGCCGTCACCAGCGGACGCGTCGGGAGTTGTAGCAACCCCTGCAGACGGCGGCGTAACGCGGGCATGCCAGACTCATCACCCACGTACAACTGCCAGGCGTAATCTTCCGGCACCACTAATGACCCCCGCGGACCGCCGATCACCAGCTTGTCGCCCGCTTTTGCCGCCTGCGCCCAGCGGCTGGCGATCCCGCCATCGTGGATAAAAAAGTCATAGGCCAGTTCGTGACGTTCAGCATCATACAGCGGCGTATAGTCTCGTGCCGCCGGACGCACGCCCGCGCCCCAGTTAATGCCTTCATCCGTGACTTCCGGCGGGGTAAACGCTGTGCCGGCAGCGGGGAAAAAGAGCTTGGTATGATCATCAAACCCCCGGGAAACAAAGCCGTCCAGCGCCTCGCCACCCAGTACGATACGCTGGAAAGCGCTACCGATGCGCTCAACGCGCAGCACGGTTAACTCACGAAAACGCAGCTCGTTACGAACGCGTTGTGGGTATTTAGATTGATTGGTCGTGGTCATCTTCAGTCGCCTTCGTGAACAAAATAGATATATCTAAAAATCTTGCAAATGATAATGATTGCCGTTAAAAAAGAATGCAAGAATTTTCTTGATATAAAAATAACAAAAGGCAAAAAAAGATAATAACCAAAATTAAATTCTTATATATCAAATAAATAAAAAATAAATCTTTTTTCATATTGCGAGAAGATATTTTTTAGATATAAATTAGATATATCTAATATGGAGGAATGGAATATGAGACATCATCACGAAGAAGGGCGTGGACCGTGCGGGCACCGCGGGGAACACGGCGAACATGGCCGCAGAGGCGGCGGACGTCGGCAGCGTTTCTTTGGTCACGGCGAGCTGCGTCTGGTTATTCTGGATATCCTTACCCGTAACGCCAGCCATGGTTACGAATTGATTAAAGAGATTGAAACCCTGACCCAGGGCAACTACAGCCCCAGTCCCGGCGTTATCTATCCGACGCTTGATTTACTCCAGGATCAAGGTCTCATCAGCGTTGCCGACGAGAACGGTCGCAAAAAAATCGCCATTACCGCCGAAGGCAGCCAGCTGCACGCGGAAAACCAGGCGCAACTGGAGCATATTCACACCAGGCTGCAGGCGCGGATGGTGGGTTGTGAACTACGTAAAAATCCACAGATGAAGCGCGCGCTGGAGAATTTTAAGGCGGTACTGGATTTAAAGGTTAACCAGCAGGAAATGACCGAAGCTCAGCTAAAGCAAATCGTCGGCGTGATAGACCGCGCGGCAATGGAGATCTCCCAGCTCGATTAGGCGGTGCCCCGTACCAGTGCGTGGCGCCGCCTAATCCTCTGCCCTGCCGCCGGGCAATCTGCACCGCCGCGAAGCACGCGGCGCTCGCCCTCCGTCATATCGATTCGTGGCTGCAGGAGTAAAGCATGCCAATAAATTCACGATGAGATTAAATTTTGCTCAATCGCAATTTCACGTTGCGTTTATCCCGATTTTCCTCGCCTGTGCCGAAGTGGCGTAATCCCTGCAATACTTAATTCAGTATCGTGTGATACGTCCCGTCAAGGAGCACATTTTGAACAGGTTACCTTCCAGCGCATCGGCTCTGGCCTGTAGCGCGCACGCACTGAATCTCATTGAGAAGCGAACGCTTGATCATGAGGAGATGAAATCACTTAACCAGGAGGTCAGGGAATACTTTAAAGAGCATGTGAATCCAGGATTTTTAGCGTACCGAAAATCGGTCACTGCTGGCGGGGATTACGGGGCCGTAGAGTGGCAAGCGGGAAGTCTGAATACGCTTGTCGACACTCAGGGACAGGAGTTTATCGACTGCCTGGGTGGGTTTGGGATTTTTAATGTAGGGCACCGTAATCCAGTTGTTATTTCCGCCGTCGAGAATCAGCTCGCTAAACAACCTCTTCATAGCCAGGAACTTCTGGACCCGCTGCGGGCCATGCTGGCCAAAACGCTGGCGGCTTTAACGCCCGGCAAACTGAAATACAGCTTCTTTAGCAATAGCGGCACCGAATCGGTCGAAGCGGCGCTGAAGCTGGCGAAAGCCTATCAGGCGCCGCGCGGCAAGTTTACCTTCGTCGCCGCCAGCGGCGCATTTCACGGTAAATCGCTGGGCTCGCTCTCGGCCACCGCTAAATCCACCTTCCGTAAGCCTTTTATGCCGCTTCTGCCGGGATTTCGTCATGTGCCGTTTGGCAATATCAACGCCATGCGCACGCTGCTCAGCGAGTGCCAAAAAACCGGTGATGACGTCGCAGCGGTGATCCTTGAGCCGATTCAGGGTGAAGGCGGCGTTATTCTGCCGCCGCCGGGCTACCTGCCAGCAGTGCGGAAGCTGTGCGACGAGTTTGGCGCGCTGCTGATCCTCGATGAAGTGCAGACCGGGATGGGGCGCACCGGCAAGATGTTTGCCTGCGAGCACGAAAACGTGCAGCCGGATATTTTATGCCTTGCCAAAGCGTTAGGCGGCGGCGTCATGCCGATTGGCGCCACGGTCGCCAGCGAAGAGGTATTTTCGGTGCTGTTCGACAACCCATTCCTGCACACCACGACTTTCGGCGGTAATCCGCTGGCCTGCGCGGCGGCGCTGGCAACCATCAACGTACTGCTGACGCAAAACCTGCCCGCGCAGGCGGAGCAGAAAGGCGATATGCTGCTGGACGGCTTCCGTCAACTGGCCCGCGAATACCCGGATCTGGTCAATGAAGTCCGCGGCAAAGGCATGCTGATAGCGATAGAGTTTGTCGATAACGAAATCGGCTATGACTTCGCCAGCGAGATGTTCCGCCAGCGGGTGCTGGTGGCCGGAACGCTGAACAATGCAAGGACGATTCGTATCGAGCCGCCGCTGACGCTCACTCTTGAACAGTGTGAGCAGGTGTTAAAAGCAACCCGCCTGGCGCTGGCAGCATTACGGGTGAGCGTTGAAGAAATATAACACATTGCCGGATGGCGCTACGCTTATCCGGCCTATACAGATACGGTTGCCCTCCTCCAGGCCCTCTCCTCTCCGGGAAAGGGCCGGGGTGAGAGGCCAGCCTTATACCTCTGGCAGCAGACCAATAAAGCTGCGTTTTTGCCGCGGCTGCGACATCAGTTCCTCCAGTTTCTCCACGCAGGCCAGATAGTGCGAGGTTTTCTTGTGCGCCATCACCGCTTCATCATCTTTATAAGCTTCATAAATAAAAAAGCGCGTTCTCACCTCCGGATCCTGCAGCACGTCAAAGCGCAGATTGCCTGGCTCCTGTAACGCTCCCTCGTGGTTAGCGTGAAAAACCTCAAGGAACTCATCGACCCGTTCCGGTTTGATATTAATTTCCACCAGCGTCACTTTCATTTCCGCTCTCCCTGTTTCTCTTCCAGCCAGAACTGATATGCCTCGCGGACGCTCAGGCCCTCATGGACCACTTTTTTTACCGCCTTAAGCATCGCGCTCGGCGCGCTGGACTGAAAGATATTGCGCCCCATATCCACGCCAGATGCCCCCTGGTCTATCGCCCGCCAGCACATCTCCAGCGCCTCCTGTTCCGGCAACTTTTTGCCCCCGGCGATCACGATCGGCACCGGGCAACTGGCGGTCACTTTCTCAAAACCTTCCTCAACAAAATAGGTTTTTACAAACTGCGCGCCCATCTCGGCGGCGATACGGCTGGCCAGCGAAAAATAGCGGGCATCACGGGTCATCTCTTTACCGACGCCGGTCACCGCCAGCACCGGCATCCCGTAGCGATTCCCGGCATCCACCAACTTGATGATATTGTTGATCGACTGATGCTCGTGCTCGCTGCCGATATAGACCTGCGCCGCCACTGCGCAAACATTCAGACGCAGCGCGTCCTCCATCGCCACCGCCACGCACTCGTTGGAAAGCTCGCTGAGGATCGAGTTGCCACCGGAGGCACGCAACACTACCGGTTTGTTGGTCGCCGCCGGAACCTGGCTACGTAATACCCCGCGAGTACACATCAGCACATCGGTCTCCTCAAAGAGCGGCGCGATAGAGAGATCGATACGTTCCAGACCAGTGGTCGGCCCCTGAAAATAGCCGTGGTCAAAAGCCAGCATCACCGTGCGATTGCTCAACGGGTTAAAAATACGCGCCAGTCGCGACTGCATCCCCCACTCCAGGGAACCGCACCCCTTTAGCGTGTAGAGCGTATTCTGTTGCGGACTCTGCAAGCCGAAATTTTTACCCTCTTTGATATCGTCTAAATCAGCCATCTCATCCTCCATCAGAAATCGTAGTTATTGATATTCTCTTTGGTGAACACCACGCGTTCCGGCAGCAGAACAATACCGTTGCCTTTCGCTTCATACTGGTAGCCCTGCACGCTATTTGGCTCGACTTTCAGGGTGCCGAGATCTTTCACCTCAACGCTGTCCCCGACGTTAAGATCACCTTTTTTCAGCAGATGATCGGCGACGTTAACCGCGATCTTGCCCTGCTGCACCACATCCCACAGACCGAAGGCTTTTACCGTGCCGCGCTCCACATAGGGGCGCATCACGTTCGGGGTACTAAAGCCGACGATCGCCACGCCCTGCCGCTTAAGGTTCTCCGCCGCCTGCGCCGCCGCCGGGAGCGCGTTGGCGTCCGGCGCAATAATGGCGTCGAGATCCGGGTAGGCTTTTAAGATCCCCTCGGCAGTTTGCAGAGATTTAGTGGCATCGTTATAGCCAAACTGGGTGGTCACTATCTCCCACTGCGGGTGCTCTTTTTCAATTTTGGCTTTCGCCTCTTTCACCCACTGATTCTGGTCGGTAACCGTCGGGCTGGAGTAGAAAAACGCGACCTTAGCAGCCGGTTTCGTCACCTGCTTTTCCGCCATCTCAACCAGCAGGCCGCCAAGCTGTTGCGGCGTTCCCTGATTGATATAGATGCTACGACACTCCGGTTTAGTATCGGAATCCCAGGTCAGGACCTTCACTCTACGCTGCATCGCCCGCTTCAGCGCCGGGCACAGACCGTCCGGCGACACGGCGGAGACGATAATGGCGTTATAGCCCTGGTTGACGAAGTTATTGATCAGCTGCACCTGGCTGGAAACGCTTGGTTCGGTCGGGCCGTCGTAGGTGACGTCCACGCCGAGCGCTTTTCCCGCCTCTTTCGCGCCGTTACCGCCGCTGGTAAAGAAGCCGACGCCGACCAGTTTAGGAATAAAAGCGATACGGTCCGCCGCCTGAACGGCTGCAACGCTCATAGCTATAGCGATGGCGCTGACCTGCAGGATGAGTTTGGTTTTCATTTTATGCTCCGATTGTTTTACGCGAGAAAAGACGCCGCCAGCTCATCCGCAATCCTTCACGGTGCAGGCTCAGTGAGCGCCCCATCACCACCACAACCAACAGCGCCCCTGAGAGCGCACTCGACACCTGGTTGGGGATACCGACCATCTGTAAACCTTGTTGTAAATAACCCACCAGCAGCGCCGCTAGCGCGGTACCGATGATGGAACCTGAACCACCATAGATATTGGCTCCGCCGAGCACCGCGGCGGTTAACGCAGGCATCAGCAGGTCGCGGCCTAAATCTGACCGCGCCGAGCCGAAATAGGAGACCATCACCAGCGCGGCTATTGCCGAGGACACGCCCACCAGGCCGTACAGCACATAGGGCATACCGTTGACTGACAGCGCGGCATAGCGCGCAGCGCGCGGGTTTTGCCCGAGTAAAAAAAGGTGACGACCAAAACGCCCGCGATGCGCCAGTAGCCAGAAGAAAAAGGTGATGACAGCGAACAGCACCAGCGGGATCGGCAAGCCAAACAGCGTCAGATTGGCGAAGGCGGTGAAGCTGTCCGGGAAACCGCCGATACCTTCATAGCCTGTCGCCCCCGCCATACCGGAGAGCAACAGCGCGCCGCCGCCGTAGAGATACAGCGTACCGAGGGTGATCACCAGCGGGCTGATGCCGGTATAGTGGATCAGCGCCGCGTTGAATAGTCCGCACAATAGACCAAGCAGCAACGTCAACGGGATCGCCAGGCCCATCGGCCAACCCGCCTGGTTCATTACGCCTAAAGCGATGGCGCACAGACCAATGGTCGAGCCAAGCGAGATATCAATACCGCCGCTGATAATCACCAAGGTCAGCGGCAAGGCGACGATACCGATACAGATAAAGTCGCTGGTGCTGAACAGCAGCATATTGAGATCCAGCATGCGCGGGTTCAATGCGCCAAATAGCAGAATCTCCAGTACCAGTAATGCCAACAGCGCGCTTTCCCAGTTGAGTTTCATTTACGCCACCTCTTTGTTTTTGCGTTCGGGAAACGGGGCCACGCGTTTTCCTCCTCTGTTTCCAGGCTGAAAGCGGCTGTACTTTTGCGCCCGCTGATGGCGGGCCAGCGCCTGGCGTAACCGCCCGTCGAGCACCAGTACGCCGAGCAGCACGAGTCCGGCAATAAAGTCGTTCCACCAGGCCGGAAGACGGAGCAGCACCAGCACGGTATCGATTTGCGTCAGGAAGAAAGCGCCGAGGAAAGCGCCGATAAGCGTGCCAGTACCACCAAGCAGCGAAATCCCCCCTAGCACGCAGGCGGCAATAGCCTTCATCTCCAGTCCACTGCCGGTCTGATTGGGCACGAAACCAATCTGCGCGGCAAAAACAAGTCCGGCACAGGCTGCCAGCATGCCGTTAAGTGTGAAAGCCAGCATCCGCGTGCGATTCACCGCGACCCCGAGCTGGCGAGCGGCGGCAAGATTATCGCCAACCGCATAAAAATCGCGGCCAAAGGCGGTACGCGATAACAGCCAGCCGCCTGCCACCAACAGTGCCAGCACCAGCCAGCCCAACGGCGAGATGCCGATGAACGCCGGTTCCGAGAGCGCCTTCAGGCTATTAGGTAAGCCTTCGATCCACTTGCCGCCGGTCCATAGCAGCATGACTCCGCGATAAAGCCCGAGCGTACCGAGAGTGGCGACAATCGCCGGGATCCGTAGTCCAACCACCAACAGGCCGTTAAACGCGCCGGCCAGCGCGCCGATCGCCAGCGCAAAGGCCATGGCAGCCATCAACCCATATCCGCTATTCAGCGCGACGCCCACCGCGATAGCGCACAAGCCGACGGTGGAGCCAACCGAAACGTCGATATTGCGGGTCAACATCACCAGCGCCGCCCCCAACGCCAGCAGGCAGAGAATTTGCGAACTGGCAAAGATCATTCCCAGGGTCTGTAAGCTGAAATAAGCCGGGTTGAGCGCTATCAGTCCGGCAAATAACACCACGATGGCGAGTAAGGCGCTCAGTTCGCGATTCTTCAGTAACCTCTTCATGCCTGCCCTCCGAAGGCCAGGGTCATCATCCGATCGACGGTGACCCCCTGCTGCGCCAGTTCGCCGCTCTGTCTGCCCTGATGCATCACCAGCACCCGATCCGCCAGGCCGACGAACTCATCAAGATCGCTGGAGATCATCAGTACCGCCACGTTCTGGGCGGCGACGCTTTTCAGCAGTTGATAGATATCGGCACGAGCGGAAACATCCACCCCACGCGTCGGTTCATCGACGATCAGCAACAGTGGGTTGGCCTCCAGGCAGCGAGCCAGCAGCACCTTCTGCTGATTGCCGCCGGAGAGCGTACGTACCGGCCGCTCGCCATCAATCATTTTGATCCCCAACGCCCGGTGATAGCGTTCAACCACGGCCGCTTCGCGTTTGTGCTGCTGCCACAGCGATGGCTGGTTAAACATCACCGTGTTCCAGCTCACCGGAGCATCCAGAAAGAGCCCGGAAACCTGCCGGTCTTCCGGCAGATAAACAAGCCCGCTGGCCAGTCTGCTGCGGGTGCTCTCGCGGCTGATATCGCGATTCTCCAGCCACACCCGACCGGCACGCGCCAGACGTAAACCATAAAGCGTTTCGGCAAATTCGGTTCGCCCGGAACCGACCAGCCCGGCGAGGCCAACGATCTCGCCGGCGCGGACCTCAAGATTGAGATCAATAAACCCCTCCCCGGTCAGATCCTCGACCCGCAGCACCGGGAAATCCTGTGCCTGAGTGCGGCGATTCCCCGGTAGCGCCAACCACAGCTTTTGCGTGTCGCTCAGCGTATGGTTACGGCTGGCGGGCGTCATCGCACCGATCAGTTGATTATCGCCGTATTGCGCGGTTTCGCCGCTCAGCACCACCGCGCCGTCGCGCATCACCGATACGTGACTGGCGACCTGGCGGATCTCCGGCAGTTTGTGCGAGATAAAAACGATACCGACGCCGAGATCCTGTAAGGAACGGATCTGGCGAAACAGACGTTCCGTTTCGCCAGGCGTTAACGAAGCGGTCGGTTCATCAAGGATCAGGATCTGCGCGTCGCGCATCAGCCCGCGCAGGATCTCTACCATTTGCTGATCGGCAACTTCCAGAGTGCTGGCCGTCGCATCAAGGGGAAGCTGGCAGTTGAGCTGCTGCAGTTTTTCCTGCAGGTAAACCTCGCTATCCACGCGTTTTGGTAAACGGAACAAAATATTTTCCCGCACCGTCAGATTGGGGAATAACATCGGTTCCTGCGGCACCAGATAAATACCCTGCTGATGGGCCTGTGCGGGATTGAGGCGCGCAAACGTGCGTCCGCCGAGAATTAGCTCGCCGCTGTCGGGCGTTTCCACCCCCGCGATGATTTTCATCAGCGTCGATTTCCCGGCTCCGTTGCCACCCATTAGCGCATGCACTTGTCCAGAAAGCAGCGTGAAATCAATACGCTTTAGCACGGTAACGCCGGAGAATTGTTTGCAAATTTGACGGGCTTCAAGCAGTGGCTTCATTATCGCGCCTCATTTTGAACAAAAGATTTTTTAAATTAATAATGTTCAAAAGCGTAGACGGTGAACTATATTTACAACCGTGCAAGGATCACAGTTTTATGCTTTAGATCGTTTGAATAAAAACGGAGCACAATGAAAGATCGGTTTTGCCAGTCGGTTCACATTTTCCGACCAGGCAAAAACGAACATATGATCTAAATTTTTATAAGAGTTCACTATATGAGCGAAAAACGCATTACGGAAGAGAGTCGCTACGCCGGTCTGGCGTTAGCCGAGGAAGAGCTGGTGGCGCGGGTGGCATGGTGTTACTACCACGATGGGCTGACGCAGAACGACATCGGCGAGCGTTTAGGGCTGCCACGGTTAAAGATCTCTCGTCTGCTGGAAAAAGGACGTCAGTCCGGGGTAATCAGGGTACAGATTAACTCGCGCTATGAAGGCTGCCTGGCGCTGGAAACTGAACTTCAGCAGCGTTTCGCCCTGAAAATCGCCCGCGTGCTGCCCGCGCTGAATACGCCGCCGATGAATACCCGTCTGGGGATCGGCGCGGCGCAATCGTTAATGGGCGTACTCGCGCCTGGGCAGTTGCTGGCAGTGGGCTTTGGCGAGGCGACCATGAGCTGTCTGCAACATCTGAGCGGATTTATCGGATCGCAGCAAATACGACTGGTCACGCTTTCCGGCGGCGTCGGCCCCTATATGACCGGTATTGGCCAACTGGATGCTGCCTGTAGCGTCAGCATGATCCCCGCGCCGTTGAGGGTGTCGTCTGCCGATGTCGCGGAGATCTTGCGTCGGGAATCGAGCGTACGCGACGTGATTCTGGCCGCCATGGCGGCAGACGCGGCAGTGGTAGGTATCGGCGCAATTGACCAGCGCCGCGACGCCACCATCCTGCGTTCCGGCTATATCAGCGAGGGCGAACAGCTAATGTATGCCCGCAAAGGCGCAGTGGGTGACATTTTGGGTTATTTCCTGCAGGCCGATGGCAAGCCCGTCGAAGGGCTGGAGATCCATCGGGAACTGCTGGGGGTGACCCTTGATGAACTGGCGCAATTGCCGACTATCGTTGGCGTCGCCGGAGGCACTGAAAAAGCGCAGGCGATTTACGCGGCCCTTATCGGCAAGCGGATTAATGGCCTGGTAACGGAAGAGACAACAGCACGCGCGGTGCTCACGCTGGCCTCATAACGGCCATGCGCCGCGCAACAATAGCGAGGCGCATGTCATGAGTTACCTGTTAGCGTTAGATGCCGGGACCGGCAGCATTCGGGCAGTGGTTTTCGATCTCAACGGACGCCAAATTGCGGTCGGTCAGGCCGAATGGAAACACCTGAGCGTGGACAATGTCCCAGGCTCAATGGAGTTCGATCTTAACACCAACTGGCTGCTGGCCTGCCAGTGTATCCGCCAGGCGCTGGCCGCCGCTCACCTCTCTTCGGTGGATATTCAGTCCGTTGCCTGCTGTTCGATGCGTGAGGGCATCGTGCTTTATGACCGCAACGGCGAGGCCATCTGGGCCTGCGCGAATGTTGATGCCCGCGCCAGCCGCGAAGTGGCGGAGCTAAAAGAGATCCACGACTACCGTTTCGAATCCGAAGTGTACAGCGTTTCCGGGCAGACCCTGGCGCTAAGCGCTATGCCGCGCCTGCTGTGGCTGGCTCACCACCGCCCGGATATCTACCGTAAAGCGGCAACCATCACGATGATCAGTGACTGGCTGGCGGCAAAACTTTCCGGCGAGCTGGCAGTGGATCCCTCTAACGCCGGAACGACCGGAATGCTCGACCTGTTCAGTCGCGACTGGCGTCCGGCGCTACTGGATATGGCCGGTCTGCGCGCCGATATTCTCTCGCCGGTAAAAGAGACCGGCACCTTGCTGGGCGTGGTCACCGATGGGGCGGCACAGCAGAGCGGTTTGCGGGCGGGCACGCCGGTAGTGATGGGAGGCGGCGATGTGCAACTCGGCTGTCTTGGGCTGGGAGTGGTGCGAGCCGGGCAGACTGCAGTGCTCGGCGGTACTTTCTGGCAACAGGTCGTTAATCTGCCGGAAGTCCGCACCGATCCAGAGATGAATATCCGCGTTAATCCACACGTCATCCCCGGCATGGCGCAAGCAGAGTCCATCAGCTTCTTTACCGGTCTGACAATGCGCTGGTTCCGCGACGCCTTCTGCGCGGAAGAGAAACTGATTGCCGAACGACTCGGCGTTGATGCTTATACTCTGCTGGAAGAGATGGCCAGCCGCGTTCCGGCAGGTTCTCACGGCGTGATGCCCATTTTCTCCGACGCGATGCATTTTAAGCAGTGGTACCACGCCGCGCCATCGTTTATTAACCTCTCCATCGACCCGGAAAAATGCAATAAAGCCACGCTCTTTCGCGCGCTGGAAGAAAATGCAGCCATTGTTTCCGCCTGCAATCTGGTGCAGATTTCACAATTTTCCGGGGTACAGTTCGATAGTCTGGTGTTTGCTGGCGGTGGTTCGAAGGGCGCGCTATGGAGCCAGATCCTGAGCGATGTGACCGGCTTACCGGTACGAGTGCCGGAAGTTCGTGAAGCGACCGCTTTAGGTTGCGCTATCGCCGCCGGGACCGGTGCCGGATTGTATAGCGATATGGCGACGACGGGCGAGAAGCTGGTGAGCTGGCATCGGGTGTTTACACCCAATCCAGCGCATCAAGAGCTGTATCAGGAGATGATGGCAAAATGGCAGTCAGTGTACGCCGAGCAGCTTGGTCTGGTCGATAGCGGGTTGACGACATCGATGTGGCAGGCGCCGGGGCTGGCGCGCCGTGCGCCTGTTGTCCCCTAACCCTCTCCCCGGAGGGGAGAGAGGATAGTCCAGTTCCGCTTTTTAATTCGAAGCACAGACTCGCCTTTCTCCTCTCCTTTGGGAGAGGGCCAGGGTGAGGGGAACCTTCCGCCGCCGTTCTTTGAATCCCATCACAATCATCGCATTCCCCTTTTCCCTTTTACGCCGTGACGGCTAAATTAGTAACTCATCCGACCACATAACAATAATTTTACATACTGGACACACTTATGAGCTATCCGTCGCTTTTCGCCCCGCTCGATCTGGGCTTTACACGGCTTAAAAACCGTGTGTTGATGGGCTCGATGCATACGGGCCTGGAGGAGCGCCCGGACGGTGCGGAGAGACTGGCGGCCTTTTACGCCGAGCGCGCCCGCCACGGGGTGGCGCTGATCGTCACCGGTGGTATTGCGCCTGCGGCTTCCGGCGTCACCATGGCGGGCGGCGCGCTGCTTAACGACGCCAGTCAACTGGCTCACCACCGCCACATTACCGACGCGGTGCATCGGGAAGGCGGCAAAATCGCGCTGCAAATTCTGCACACCGGTCGCTACAGCTACCAGCCAAAACTGGTCGCGCCTTCCGCACGCCAGGCGCCGATCAACCCCTTTACGCCGCATGAGCTGACCCATGACGAGATCTTGCAGCTGATCAAAAATTTCGCCCACTGTGCCCAGCTGGCGCGGGAAGCGGGTTACGACGGCGTCGAGGTGATGGGTTCGGAAGGCTATCTGATCAACGAATTTCTTACCGTGCGCACGAACCAGCGCGACGATGAATGGGGCGGCGATTACGCCAGGCGTATGCGCTTCGCGGTGGAAGTGGTGCGGGCGGTACGCCAGCGCGTGGGCAGCGATTTTATCATTATCTACCGCCTGTCGATGCTCGACCTGGTGGAAAACGGCGGGACGTTCGACGAAACCGTACAGCTGGCGCAGGCCATTGAAGCGGCTGGCGCGACGATCATCAACACCGGTATTGGCTGGCACGAAGCGCGTATCCCGACGATCGCCACGCCGGTTCCGCGCGGCGCCTTTAGCTGGGTAACGCGCAAACTGAAAGGCCACGTCACCGTTCCGCTGGTCACGACCAACCGGATCAACGATCCGCAAGTAGCAAACGATATTCTGGCGCGCGGCGATGCGGATATGGTGTCGATGGCGCGCCCGTTCCTGGCGGATGCCGAGCTGCTGTCGAAAGCGCAATCAGGGCGGGCGGATGAGATCAACACCTGTATCGGCTGCAACCAGGCCTGTCTGGATCAGATCTTCGTGGGTAAAGTCACCTCTTGCCTGGTGAATCCACGCGCCTGTCACGAAACCAAAATGCCGATAGTTCCGGCTGAGCATAAGAAAAGCCTGGCCGTCGTCGGCGCAGGCCCGGCGGGTCTCGCATTTGCCATTAACGCGGCGGCGCGCGGGCACGACGTTACGCTGTTTGATGCCCTGGCCGAGATCGGCGGGCAGTTCAACATCGCTAAACAGATCCCCGGCAAAGAAGAATTTTATGAAACGCTGCGCTATTACCGCCGGATGATCGAAGTGACCGGCGTGACACTGAAGCTCAACCGGTTTGTCACCGCAGACGATCTGCAACCGTTTGATGAAGCGATCCTCGCTTGCGGGATCGAGCCGCGTAAACCGTCGATCGAGGGCATCGATCACCCGAAAGTGCTGACCTATCTTGAGGTGCTGCGCGATAAAACTCCCGTCGGGAAACGTGTCGCGATTATCGGCTGCGGCGGGATTGGTTTTGATACCGCGATGTACCTCAGCCAGCCAGGCGATCCCAGCAGCCAGAGCATTGCCGAGTTCTGCGTGGAATGGGGGATCGACACCAGCCTGCAACAGCCCGGCGGGTTACGCCCGGAAGGGCCGCATCTGTCTCGCAGCCCACGTCAGATTGTGATGCTACAGCGTAAAGCCAGTAAACCCGGTCAGGGGCTGGGAAAAACCACCGGCTGGGTCCATCGCGCAACGCTGTTGTCCCGCGGCGTAAAAATGATCCCGGCGGTCAGTTATCAGAAGATCGACGATGACGGATTGCACGTATTGATCAACGGCGAACCGCAGCTTCTGAACGTCGATCATGTCGTGATCTGCGCGGGGCAGGAGCCACGGCGCGAACTGGCGGAGCCGCTGCGCGCGTCAGGGAAAACGGTACACCTGATTGGCGGATGCGACGTGGCGATGGAGCTGGATGCGCGGCGGGCAATTGCGCAGGGGACAACATTGGCGCTGGCGATTTAAGGGCATTGCCTGATGGCGCTACGCTTATCAGGCCTACGGGGTAGCACGTTGTAGGCCGGATAAGGCGTTAGCCGTCATCCGGCACACGCTATTAGCGGCGGCGACCGGTTTTGACCGCTTTCAACACCACGAATTTGTTACTGGTGGCGATGGTGGTGCAGTTACCGAAAATCTTCTTCAGCTTGTGAAAATAATCCAGGTGACGGTTAGCCACAATGTACAGCTCGCCGTTGATCTTCAGGCAACGGCGCGCATGGTGGAACATCTCCCAGGCAACGTTATCCGTCAGCGCATGTTTCTGATGGAACGGCGGGTTGCACAGCACGGCGTTAAAGCGGAAAGGTTCCACGCCGGACAAAGCGTTGTTAATCATAAACTCGCAGCGATCCAACGCTTCCGGCATGTTGGTTTCCACATTCAAACGGCTGGACGCGACCGCCATCGGCGATTCATCGACAAACACGACGCTCGCCTGAGGGTTCTTCGCCAGCAGCGTCAGGCCAATCACGCCATTGCCGCAGCCGAGATCGACGATCTCCCCTTCCAGATTTTCCGGTAAATGCTGCATAAAGAAGCGCGCGCCGATATCCAGGCCGGTACGCGAGAAAACGTTCGCATGATTGTGGATAGTCCAGTCGGTGCCGTCCAGTTTCCAGCTCAGCGTCTGCGGCGCATCCGCCAGTTCAGGCTTACTGAAGGTACAGTTGATCAGGCGCGCCTTTTTCCAGGCCAGCGTCGTGGTCGTGGGGCCGAGCACTTTTTCGAACAGTTCCAGCGTGGAGGTATGAATGTCACGCGCCTTTGCTCCCGCAATAATACGGGTCTGCGGAGTCACGACCTGGCGCAACGCGCGCAATTGTTGCTCCAGCAGCGCCAGCGTTTTCGGCACCTTAATCAACACGACGCCCGGCGCTGGCGGGTACGCGGCGGTGCTGTCGAGAAACTTCACGCTGGATTCGGCGATATCGTTGTGGCGTAAATTTTCGCGCGTCGCCAGCTCGCTTAAATACGAGTCGCCGATGCTGTATGGTGTATGCTCAGCCAGCGCGCAGCTTAATGCGCCAAAGGCATCATTCAGGATCAGCAGCGGGCCGCTGATTTCCGTGTCGTCTAACTGTTGCAGCAGATATTCATCCGCCGCTTCCCACGCCTGAAGCGGGTTAACGTCATCCGTTTCCGGGAAACGTTTCAGTGTCAGTGAACGGAAACCGTTGTCTACGTGGCTCATCGGCCCTCCTGAATGGTAAAATTTCGCTGTTATCCCTGAAAGGGTGCGTGAGTATACTCTTTTTTTAGATTTAATTTGGGGCTTTGATGGGTCAACTTACTTATCTCCACGGCTACCCGGAGAATTTACTGTCTCAGGTACGCACGCTTATTGCTGAACAGCGTCTGGGCGCAGTGCTGGAAAAACGCTATCCGGGAACGCATGATTTCACGACCGATAAAGCGCTCTGGCAGTATACCCAGGATCTGAAAAACCAGTTTCTGCGTAACGCCCCGCCGATCAACAAAGTGATGTATGACAACAAGATCCATGTGCTGAACAATGCACTGGGGCTGCATACCGCCGTTTCGCGCGTACAGGGCGGCAAGCTGAAGGCCAAAGCCGAGATCCGCGTCGCCACCGTCTTTCGTGATGCGCCGGAACCTTTTCTGCGAATGATCGTGGTTCACGAACTGGCGCATCTGAAGGAAAAAGAACACAACAAAGCGTTTTATCAGTTGTGCTGTTACATGGAACCGCAATACCACCAGCTTGAGTTTGATACCCGCCTGTGGCTGACGCAGCTTTCGTTAAACCGTTCTGCGCAGTAGCGCACTGGTTTTGTTATGATGGCGTGTTACAGTGACGAAAGATCCCTTTTTATGGAGTTCGTCAACGTTTATGATACGTTTCGCAGTTGTTGGCACAAACTGGATCACTAAGCAGTTTGTCGATGCCGCCCATGAAACCGGCAAATATAAACTTACCGCCATTTACTCCCGCAGCCTTGAACAAGCCCAGGCTTTCGCCAACGATTATCCCGTCGAACATCTGTTCACTTCACTGGAAGCGCTGGCGCAAAGCGCCGATGTTGACGCCGTCTATATCGCCAGCCCTAACGCGTTGCACTTCCCGCAAACGCGCCTGTTTCTGAGCCATAAAAAGCATGTGATTTGCGAAAAACCGCTGGCATCAAATCTGCAGGAAGTGGAAGCCGCCATAAAGGTGGCGCGGGAACATAACGTGGTGCTTTTCGAAGCGTTCAAGACCGCCAGCCTGCCAAATTTCCTGCTGCTGAAGCAGTCGCTGGATAAAATCGGTAAGCTGCGCAAAGCCTTTATTAACTACTGCCAGTATTCTTCGCGCTACCAGCGCTATCTGGATGGTGAAAACCCCAATACCTTTAATCCGGCCTTCTCGAATGGCTCGATTATGGATATCGGTTTTTACTGTCTGGCGTCGGCGGTTGCGCTGTGGGGCGAACCGCGCGCAGTCCACGCCAGCGCCAGCCTGCTGGAGAGCGGGGTCGATGGTCAGGGGACCGTCGTGCTGAGCTACGGTGATTTTGATGTCACTCTGCATCATTCGAAAGTGAGTGATTCCGCGATCCCGAGCGAAATTCAGGGCGAATCTGGCGCGTTGGTTATTGAGAAAATATCTGAATGCCAGAAGATCTGCCTGGTGCCGCGCGGCGGCAAAGCCCAGGATCTGAGTCAACCGCAGCATATTAATACAATGCTGTATGAAGCGGAGACATTTGCTGGTCTGGTTGAAAGCAATGCGGTTGTTCATCCGGCTCTGGAAGTTAGCCGTATCACGGCAAAACTGCTGAGCGAGATTCGTCGCCAGACCGGCGTGGTCTTCCCGGCGGATAGCCAGTCGGTGGCGTAAAGGAGTGTAAAGGGACCACCAGACGCCATTGACCCTATTTATAAGTTGTAATAGTTTGTGACACGCAAAGGGGAGTAACTTCCTTGCCGGTCGATCGTCATTACGATGCGTGAAAAACCGCATCCGGTCGCCGGGCAACAAGCTTCTTGTTGTAAGTGAGACCTTGCCGGAAGGCGAGGTCTCTGCATAAAAGCGCAGCGGCTGCCGTCTTCCGACGTCAGCCGTTTTGTTTTTATGTAAGGAATATCGTAATGAATAGTGTCGGCACACCGTTGTTATGGGGCGGATTCGCCGTGGTGGTGGTCATCATGCTGGCTATCGATCTGCTGCTGCAAGGACGGCGCGGCGCGCATAGCATGACCATGAAGCAAGCTGCAGGCTGGTCTGTTCTCTGGGTTACCCTCTCACTGCTGTTTAACGCCGCTTTCTGGTGGTATCTGGTGCAGACCGAAGGTCGCGCTGTAGCCGACCCGCAAGCGCTGGCGTTCCTTACCGGTTATCTCATTGAGAAAGCACTGGCTGTGGATAATGTCTTCGTCTGGCTGATGCTGTTCAGCTACTTTTCCGTCCCGCCTGCGCTACAGCGCCGGGTGCTGGTCTATGGCGTGTTAGGCGCGATCGTGCTGCGTACGATTATGATCTTCACCGGTAGCTGGCTGATCTCCCAGTTCGAATGGCTGCTCTACGTCTTCGGCGCGTTCCTGCTGTTTACCGGCGTGAAAATGGCGCTGGCGAAAGAAGATGAGTCCGGTATCGGCGACAAACCGCTGGTGCGCTGGCTCCGCAATCATCTGCGCATGACGGATAAGATCGAGGGCGAGCGCTTCTTTATCCGCCAGAATAGCGCGCTTTACGCTACGCCGCTGCTGTTGGTGCTGATCCTCGTCGAACTGAGCGATGTTATCTTCGCCGTTGACAGTATTCCGGCCATTTTCGCCGTCACCACCGATCCCTTTATCGTGCTGACCTCAAATCTGTTCGCTATCCTCGGCCTGCGCGCAATGTATTTCCTGCTGGCAGGCGTCGCCGAGCGTTTCTCCATGCTGAAGTATGGCCTGTCGGTCATTCTGGTGTTTATCGGTATCAAGATGTTGATTGTCGATTTCTTCCACATACCAATCGGGTTCTCGCTTGGCATCGTGGGCGGCATTCTGGTATTGACGTTAATTATTAATGCCTGGGTCAATCAGCAACACGACAAGAAAAAACGGCTGCCATAAGTCATAGCTGACCGGGTGAAATCCCCTTTCATCCGGTCAACAACATGCCCTACGCTATATAAGCGTTAACACAATGCTAAAAATATGTTCTTAGCACCAAAAACGATATTTTACCCTTTCCCAATGCCAATCTTTCCGTATACTCAACCAGGCAAACATCTATTTACATCCGGACATAAACGTTACAAATAATACGTAGCCGGAACAGATCGCGACTTCACTGGAAGGAATAAACATGGTAAGCCAATCACCCCGTTCAACCCTGCTGCGCCGCATGGCTCAGGGTAGTCTGGTCAAACAAATTTTAATCGGTCTGGTACTCGGCGTACTGCTGGCGATGGTTTCAAAACCCGCCGCAATCGCCGTGGGACTGTTGGGAACGCTATTCGTCGGCGCGCTGAAAGCGGTCGCGCCGGTGCTGGTTCTGATGCTGGTGATGGCCTCAATCGCTAACCATCAGCAGGGGCAAAAGACCCGTATCCGCCCGATTCTGTTCCTCTACCTGCTGGGTACGTTTAGTGCGGCGTTAACCGCCGTGCTGTTTAGCTTTATCTTCCCCTCAACGCTGCACCTTACCTCGGCGGCAGACAGCATCACGCCACCGTCGGGGATTGTCGAAGTCCTGCGCGGACTATTGATGAGCATGGTTTCCAATCCGATTAACGCTCTGCTGAACGCCAATTATATCGGCATTCTGGTGTGGGCCGTGGGTCTTGGGTTCGCGCTGCGTCACGGAAACGAAACCACCAAAAACCTGATTAACGACGTTTCCCATGCGGTGACTTTTATCGTTAAAGTGGTAATCCGCTTCGCGCCGCTGGGGATCTTTGGCCTGGTCTCCTCAACGCTGGCGACCACCGGTTTTGAAACCCTTTGGAGCTACGCCCATCTGCTTCTGGTGCTGGTTGGCTGTATGCTGCTGGTGGCGCTGGTCATTAACCCGCTGCTGGTGTTCTGGAAAATTCGCCGCAACCCCTATCCGCTGGTGCTACTCTGCCTGCGCGAAAGCGGCGTTTACGCCTTTTTTACCCGCAGCTCCGCCGCCAATATTCCGGTGAATATGGCGCTGAGTGAAAAGCTGAATCTGGATCGCGATACTTACTCGGTGTCTATTCCGCTGGGGGCGACCATCAATATGGCCGGTGCGGCGATCACCATTACGGTACTCACCCTGGCAGCCGTCCATACGCTGAATATCCCGGTTGACCTGCTGACCGCGCTGCTGCTTAGCGTCGTGGCGTCGCTGTGCGCCTGCGGCGCTTCCGGCGTGGCGGGCGGTTCACTGCTGTTAATTCCGCTGGCCTGTAATATGTTTGGCATCCCGAACGATGTTGCCATGCAGGTGGTGGCCGTTGGCTTTATCATCGGCGTCTTGCAGGACTCCTGCGAAACCGCGCTGAACTCTTCTACCGACGTTCTCTTTACTGCGGCAGCCTGTATGGCCGAAGACCAGCAGCTGGCGAAAGAGCCGCTGCGCAGCTAATCCTCCCCCTCCGCTAACCTGCGGAGGGGTTCTCTTTCTGTATCCTCTTTTCCATTTTAAACGGGTCAATACCACGCTTTTGCATCCGCCGAAAGCGGATAATGTTCAGACCATTCATCACCAGAAAGCTGCCTTCAATCATCGTGCCGCCAATCGATCCCAGCCAGAAGTTGTGGATCACCCAGCAGGCTGTCGCACACCACATCACGCAGCGAACGGTTAATCCCGTGCAGCGAAATAGCGCCCAGGTGCTGGCCAGGGTGCCAACAATCGGCAGCAGTTCCATGGCATGCTGCAGCTTCGCCAGTCCCAGCACCAGCGTAAGCACAATAAACACGGTCATCACCCAGAGCTTGCGGGTACGCATTGAGATAAGGGTTCGTACGGTATTCAGCTCGGCGCTCATTCCCGCCGGATACGCCCCCATCAAAAAAAAGTGCACGCCAATGGTGGCGCTATAGACGGCAAGCTGCAGCCTGAAGCGGCGCTCGTCCCGGTTGATAAAAGTGGTAATGCCGATCAGAAAGGCGAGAACACCAACGCCCTGGGCAAGCCAATACGCGGTCATGGGGAGTCCTTATAAAACAAAACGGCGCATCATACTCTGAAACGCCGTTTTTGAAACGCCTTCCTTTTATAACTCACCAGATTTCACGCCACAGCAAGGCGGCAAGCTCAGACATCCCCGGTAGCTTACTGAAGTAAGTCACCGGGATGATGTGGTGTGAAAAATGACGGGTAATTAAAGGGTAACGCCGCTTTTGAATATAGCCAGTTCGCGGAAATCATTACGTTCGTTACAGGTCTGCTTGCCGTTAGCAAACGCCACAATGGTATCGACAAACTCTTCCAGTAATTGCGGCATCGCTTTACCGTGAATCAGTTGCCCGGCATCAAAGTCGATCCAGTGTTTTTTCCTGGTCGCCAGCTCGCTGTTGGTGGCAATTTTCACCGTGGGAACAAAACCGCCGTAGGGCGTGCCACGGCCGGTGCTGAACAGCACCATATGGCAGCCCGCCCCGGCCAGCGCACTGGTTGCCACCGCGTCGTTACCCGGAGCACTCAGCAGGTTAAGACCGCGAACTTTCAGGCGCTCGCCGTAACGTAGCACGTCAACTACCTGACTGGATCCCGCTTTCTGCGTACAGCCCAGCGACTTATCTTCCAGCGTTGTAATACCGCCCGCTTTGTTGCCCGGCGATGGATTCTCATAAATCGGCTGGTTGTGGGCGATAAAGTACTGTTTGAAATCATTGACCATCGTTACCAGCTTGCCGAAAGTTTCTTCGTCACGACAGTGGCTCATCAGCAGTCGCTCAGCACCGAACATTTCCGGTACTTCAGTCAGTACCGTGGTCCCACCGTTGGCAACCAGATAATCCGAGAAGCGGCCCAGCATCGGGTTAGCGGTAATACCGGACAGACCATCAGAACCGCCGCACTCAAGGCCAAATTTCAGTTCGCTTAGTTTTCCCGGTTCACGCCTGTCGTGACGCATTACGTTGTACAACTGGTGGAGATGTTCTATTCCCGCTTCCACTTCGTCATCCTGGTGCTGGCAGACCATAAAATGGACGCGCTCAGGATCGATGTCGCCGAGCGTTTCTCGGAAAGCATCAACCTGATTGTTCTCGCAACCCAGGCCAATCACCAGCACGGCCCCGGCATTCGGGTGACGCACCATATTTTGCAACATGGTTCGGGTGTTGATGTGATCGTCGCCCAACTGTGAACAGCCGTAGGTATGGCTGAAAAGAAAGACGCCGTCTGTGCCTTCAGCCTGATTCGTTTCCTGCAAAAAACGGTTTTGGATCTGGCGCGCAATACCATTGACGCAGCCGACGGTCGGCAGGATCCACAGCTCATTACGCACCCCGACTTCACCGTTAGCGCGACGATAAATTTGCACCGCGCGATCCGCAGGCTGCGCCGCTGGCGCAATCAGATCCGGTTGATAACTATACGCGTCAAGATCGCTTAAGTTAGTGCGCGTATTGTGGAAGTGGATATGTTCCCCCGGCACAATATCCGCCAGCGCATGTCCTATCGGCAGACCATATTTAATGACGTTATTTCCCTTCGCAATGCCGTGTAGCGCAAACTTATGCCCGCGTGCAACATCCTGCATCAACGTGACCGTATCGCCGTCAATGGTGACTACCGTGCCTGCCGCCATATCCGCCAGCGCTACCGCGACGTTATCTTGCGAATGGATTTTAATGTATTGCATATCAACCGACCTCTGGCCTTAGTTCAATTCAATAGCGAAGTAGTCACGCGCATTGTTAAAGCAAATGTTTTTCACCATCTCGCCCAACAGTTGAATATCCTCAGGGGCTTCACCCGCGCTCACCCAACGGCCAATCATCTGGCACAGGATGCGACGGAAGTATTCATGGCGAGTATAGGAGAGGAAGCTACGGCTATCGGTCAGCATACCGATAAAACGGCTCAGCAGACCAAGCTGCGCCAGTTGGGTCATCTGACGTTCCATGCCGTCTTTCTGATCGTTGAACCACCAGCCGGAACCAAACTGCATCTTGCCCGGCATACCTTCGCCCTGGAAGTTGCCAGTCATGGTGCCCAACACTTCGTTGTCGCGCGGATTCAGGCAGTAGAGGATGGTTTTCGGCAGCAGGTTTTCTTCGTTCTGTTTACTGAGCAGTTTGGATAACTCTTCCGCCATCGGGCGGTCGTTGATGGAGTCAAAACCAACATCCGGCCCTAACAGTTTGAACTGACGCAGGTTGTTGTTGCGCAGCGCGCCAATATGATACTGCTGCACCCAGCCGCGACGAGCGTATTCCGCGCCGAGGAAAACCAGAACGGCGGTTTTGAACTGAGCCACTTCATGCTCGCTCAGGGTTTCTCCCCCCAGGCGACGTGCCAGAATGCTATCCAGCTGGCTTTCGTTGGCTTCAGCAAACAGCACCACATCCAGCGCATGGTCAGAAACTTTGCACCCATGAGCGGCGAAATGATCCAGACGTTTAGTCAACGCGGTTTGCAGGTCGGCAAAGCGGCGAATGTCGGTATCCGACACGGCGCCCAGTTTCGCCATGTAGTCGTTGAACGTCGCCTGTTCAATGTTGAAGGCTTTGTCCGGACGCCAGCTCGGCAGCACTTTCACCGGGAAGTCGCGCTCTTTGGCAATAGCAGCGTGATACGCCAGTGAATCGATCGGATCGTCAGTAGTGCCGACCATTTTCACGTTCATCTGCTGCATGATGCCACGGGCGGAAAAGCGATCCTGCGCCAGCAGCTCGTTGCACTGCGCCCAAATTTCATCGGCGGTTGCCGGAGAAAGGAGTTTACCTGTAATACCAAAAGGACGGCGTAATTCAAGATGCGTCCAGTGGTATAACGGGTTGCCAATAGTATGTGGTACGGTGGCCGCCCAGGCGTCAAATTTCTCGCGGTCAGAGGCATCACCCGTACATAAACGCTCGGCCACGCCGTTAGTTCGCATAGCGCGCCATTTATAATGATCGCCTTTCAGCCAGATATCATACAGATTTTTGAAGCGGTAATTGTCAGCAATCTGCTGTGGCGGCAGGTGGCAGTGATAGTCGAAAATCGGCTGATCTTTAGCGTAATCGTGGTACAGACGGCGGGAAAACTCGGTATCAAGCAGAAAATCCTCGGTCATAAACGGTGTCATTTTCGTGTCCTCTTCACCCTTCAGCGGGAGCCCATCAGATGATTGACTGTCATGCCGATAAAGTTATCACACCAATTCGCGCAAGCCGAAGTATTTTTCGTGAGTTAGATCAATAAACGTCGACAAAAAAACCGCCGCTATTAATGTAAACGCCCCTCCAGCGCGCGCCAAATCTGGGCTTCATCGCAGAAAATCATATCCACACAAACTTTCCTCCTTTTGTGACGTCACTCAACTTTTCAAGTTGTATGACAAGTTATCTTGCTCCCGTCGAAACTTATATACCAATGGAATGCATTACCGATGAATTATCACGTCGGATTAACCGGTATGGACACCGAATCAGACACAACAGTTGATGGCAAGGTTCGGACCATATGAGGTTTCCTCTCCTGAACCCTCCGTTTCACCTTCTGCGCTTCAATGACAGAGCCGGAAGATAGCCGCATATGCTGCGGATATATAATAAAACGATGAGGTTTTACATGCGTAAAATTAAAGGGTTACGTTGGTATATGATCGGACTGGTGACACTAGGCACTGTTCTGGGGTACCTGACGCGTAACACGGTGGCGGCAGCCGCACCAACGATAATGGAAGAGTTGCATATCTCCACACAACAATATTCCTATATCATCGCAGCCTATTCCGCTGCTTACACCGTTATGCAACCTGTTGCCGGTTATATCCTTGATATTCTGGGCACCAAAGTCGGTTATGCCTTCTTTGCTGTCACATGGGCGCTCTTCTGTGGTTCTACGGCGCTGGCGGGGAGCTGGGGGGGCCTTGCGCTGGCCCGCGGTGCGGTCGGCGCCGCTGAAGCCGCGATGATCCCCGCCGGTTTGAAGGCCAGTTCTGAATGGTTCCCGGCAAAAGAACGTTCTATTGCCGTTGGCTACTTCAACGTGGGCTCCTCTATTGGCGCGATGATTGCTCCCCCGCTGGTGGTATGGGCTATCGTGATGCACAGCTGGCAAATGGCATTTATCATTTCCGGCGTTCTGAGCTTCATCTGGGCAATGGCGTGGTTAATTTTCTACAAACACCCGCGCGATCAGAAAAAATTAACAGAAGAAGAACGCAACTACATTATTAGTGGCCAGGAATCTCAGCACCAGACCAACAACGGCAAGAAAATGTCGCCGTGGCAAATTCTGCGTAACCGCCAGTTCTGGGGTATTGCTTTGCCGCGTTTTCTTGCGGAACCCGCATGGGGAACGTTCAACGCCTGGATCCCGCTGTTCATGTTTAAAGTCTACGGCTTTAACCTGAAAGAGATTGCCATGTTCGCCTGGATGCCAATGCTGTTCGCGGATCTCGGTTGTATCGTCGGTGGTTATCTGCCGCCGCTGTTCCAGCGCTGGTTTGGCGTGAATCTGATTGTTTCCCGCAAAATGGTGGTGACCATGGGTGCGCTACTGATGATCGGCCCAGGGACGATTGGTTTATTTACAAGCCCGTACGTAGCTATCGCTCTGCTGTGCGTCGGGGGCTTCGCTCACCAGGCGCTGTCCGGCGCGCTGATCACCCTCTCTTCCGACGTATTTGGTCGTAACGAAGTGGCAACGGCAAACGGGATGACCGGGATGGCTGCATGGCTGGCAAGCACCCTCTTTGCTCTGGTGGTCGGTGCGCTGGCGGATACCATCGGCTTCAGCCCGCTGTTCGCCGTGCTGGCGGTATTCGATCTGCTGGGCGCCGTGGTGATCTGGACGGTGCTGAAAAATAAATCGGCGGATGATAACGCTACGCCGGTAAACGCCACCAACCCGGCAACACAAAGCTAGCCGTCTCCGCTCATTGTCATACGAAAGCCGCCCTGGTTAAGGCGGCTTTTTCGTCTCTTCTTGTGGTGGCTGGCGTGTAAAAGTGGTATAACAAATCCAATATTGTCGCCATTTCCCGGGAGCGAATATGGAATTCACTGAATCACGTCGTTTGTATCAGCAGCTTGCCGCGGAGCTGAAGACGCGTATTGAGCAAGGTGTTTACCTTGTGGGCGATAAACTCCCTGCTGAGCGGTTTATTGCTGACGAAAAAAGCGTGAGTCGCACCGTCGTTCGCGAAGCGATCATTATGCTGGAAGTCGAAGGCTACGTTGAAGTTCGCAAAGGCTCTGGCATCCACGTTATTTCCAACCATCCGAAGCATCAGCAAATTCCCGATGAATCCCTGGAGTTCGCCAGCTACGGTCCCTTCGAGCTATTGCAGGCCCGCCAGCTGATAGAAAGCAATATTGCCGAATTCGCAGCGACGCAGGTGACCAAGCAGGACATTATGAAGCTGATGGAAATCCAGGAAAACGCGCGCAAAGAGAAATGCTTCCGCGATTCGGAATGGGATCTGCAGTTTCACGTACAGGTCGCGCTGGCGACGCAAAACAGCGCGTTAGCCGCCATCGTTGAAAAAATGTGGACTCAACGGGTGCATAATCCGTACTGGAAAAAGTTGCATGATCATATCGATCTGCGCACCGTTGATAACTGGTGCGACGATCATGACCAAATTCTTAAGGCGCTGATTCGTAAAGATCCGCATGCGGCAAAACTGGCCATGTGGCAGCATCTGGAAAACACTAAACAGATGTTGTTCAACGAAACCAGCGATGATTTTGAATTCAATGCCGATCGCTATCTGTTTGCCGAAAATCCGGTCGTTCATCTCGATACCGCCGCCAACGGCACAAAATAGACCGTTTTCTTCTCCCCGGGCAGTAACGCCGCCGCTGCCCGCCCCCCCGCAGGGTAAGCAAAGCATATATAATGTCAGCCTGTGTAAATACACTCGCCTCCCTTCTCCACAATCAGCACAATCAGAATGCAACAAACTGCAATTTCTATGACGTAAAGACGGTGGGTTTGTTACAATTAGATGCACTTTGTCGTTCTGAGAGTTTGCTTTGGCTTGCTCCACTTTTAAACAGGGACCCGTTCAGAGCGCAGTAGCGGCCATAATCCAATAAAAAACAATGTCGCCATCTAAACACCGCGTTCAGACGTGCCGTTAACCGATGTACCAGGAACCATGAATGGAACTATTAACCCAATTATTGAATGCGTTATGGGCTCAGGATTACGAAACGCTTGCGAATCCATCCATGATTGGCATGCTGTATTTTGTCTTATTTATGATTTTGTTCCTTGAGAACGGTTTGTTGCCCGCCGCTTTTTTGCCCGGTGACAGCCTGTTAGTGCTGGTTGGCGTCCTGATCGCGAAAGGCGCGATGGGTTTTCCTGAAACGTTATTATTACTCACCGCGGCGGCCAGTCTCGGCTGCTGGCTAAGTTATATTCAGGGCCGTTGGCTCGGCAATACGCGCATCGTACAAAACTGGCTTTCTCATCTTCCGTCACATTACCACCAGCGCGCCCACCATCTGTTTCATAAACACGGGCTTTCCGCGCTGCTGATTGGTCGCTTTATTGCTTTCGTCCGTACGCTGCTGCCGACCATCGCCGGGCTTTCTGGTCTGAGCAGCGCCCGTTTCCAGTTTTTTAACTGGATGAGCGCGCTGTTGTGGGTGCTGATTCTTAGCTCTCTGGGCTACCTGCTGGGAAAAACGCCCGTATTCCTGAAATATGAAGATCAGCTGATGTCCTGCCTGATGCTGCTGCCTGTCGCGCTGCTGGTATTTGGCCTGATAGGCTCGCTGATTGTCCTGTGGAAGAAAAAATACAGAAGCCGGAGCTAACAATGGCGATAACACGATCCTCTCTGCGTCAGACAGGCTGGGTGCTGGGCGGCTCGCTACTCCTGTGCGGTTTATTCTGGCTCTGGATCGCCATGCAACAGCAGGAATCCACCCTGGCTATCCGCCCCATCAATCACGGTGTCAGCATGCCGGACGGCTTTTCCGTCTGGCACCATCTCGACGCCAACGGCATCCGCTTTAAAAGCATTACCCCGCAGAAAGATGGTCTGATCATCAAATTTGATTCCAGCGCTCAGGGCGCGGCGGCAAAAGAAGTGCTGGGCCGCGCCCTGCCGCACGGCTATGTTATCGCTTTACAGGAAGACGATAACTCACCGATCGCGTGGATTGCCCGTCTGCGCGACACCCCGCACAGGTTCGGGTAATCAACGAAAATTCCGAATATTTTCACCCTGTTTGGTGATTTCCCGGTTTACTTACTATGCTTACGTTACGGGAGTCATCGGGCTCTCATTTATCAACTGGATCGGGTATATCCTCAGGTATGCCCTCACACAATGGAAGGTAATATCCATGAAACACCGCGTCGCGTTGATTCTGGTTCTGACGTCACTGAGTGCCAGCGCCTTTGCCATCTCCCCTTGTCAGGAAAAAGAGCAGGATATCCAGCGGGAGATTAGCTACGCAGAAAAACATCATAATCAGAACCGTATTGATGGCCTGAAACGGGCGCTTAGCGAAGTCAGGGCAAACTGTAGCGACAGCAAGCTCAAAGCTGAACATCAACGCAAAATTGCCAAACAACAAGCGGAGATAGCCGAACGGCAGAACGATCTGCGCGAAGCCAAACAGAAAGGCGATGCTGACAAAATCAACAAGCGCCAACGTAAACTTGATGAAGCGCAGCGTGAATTGAAAACGCTGCAATCTCGTGAGTATTAATCTATCGCGCAACCCCATATGGACCACTTTAACAGGAGATAAACATGGCTAAAGATAACGTTGCAGAAGACCTGCGTGCGGAACTGAAGACGCTGGCGGATACCCTGGAAGAAGTGCTGAACTCCTCCGCGTATAAGTCGAAGGAAGAGATTGGTAAATTGCGCAGTAAAGCCGAAAGCGTGCTGAAAGAAAGCCGCGTTCGCATGGGCGAAACCGGCGACGCCATCGTAAAACAAACGCGCGAAACCGCCGCCCGCGCGGATGAATACGTTCGTGAAAACCCGTGGACCGGCGTGGGAATTGGCGCAGCCGTCGGGCTGGTGCTGGGTGTTCTGTTGACACGCCGCTAATTATGGCGAATTCTCAACACACGCAAGGGCCGGGGCAAAGCATTTTCGGCATCGGGCAACGGATCGTTACGCTGTTGGTTGAAATGGTGGAAACGCGCCTTCGCCTGGTGGTCGTGGAGCTGGAAGAGGAAAAAGCCAATCTCTTTCAGCTGTTTCTGATGCTCGGGCTGACCCTGCTGTTTGCCGCGTTCGGCCTGATGAGCCTGTTAGTCCTTATTATCTGGGCTGTCGATGCCCAGTATCGGCTGAACGTGATGATCGCCACCACCGTGACGCTGTTGCTGGCGGCGATTATCGGCGGCATCTGGACGTTACGTAAGGCCCGACGTTCAACATTTCTGCGTCTTACGCGTCAGGAACTGGCTAACGACCGGGCGTTGCTGGAGGACGATAAGTCATGAGCCGCGGCCAACAGGAACGTGAAAGGCAAAAAGCGCGCCTGCTGCGCGAAATCCAACAGCAGCGGCTGGATCTCAACGCCAGCCGCCGGCGCTGGCTGGAAGCGACCGCGCCGATAGACCGCGGCTGGCATACTTTGCTTAACCTGCGTTCATGGGCAATGGTCGGCAGCGGCCTCTTCGCCGTATGGTCAGTGCGTCATCCACGTTTTTTGCTGCGCTGGGCGAAACGCGGCGTGGGTCTCTGGAGCACCTGGCGCATGGCCCGACGGCTGCTGCCTCAGCGCTCATCTCACTGAGGCCGAATTGCGTGGGCAGGTGCACCTTCCGGGTATGACCGACCTGTCTGCCTTGTCTGGGCCTGCAGGCAATCGCGGATTGCGCAGGCCAGCTCTTCTGTTAGTCTCAGGCATATCAGAACCACATCTCAGTTAACCTTCTACGGCCACCGCTATACAACCTGCTATATCGGTTCAGTCATTCATTATCTTTTTCAATTGTTACTCAGAATCTTTGAAAAAGATCTACAGTTTTCCTTGCTAACAATTCCCTCTCAGCCTCGCTAATATTCTCTCCATCGACAGCAACCCCGCGTCATACGCTGGATTGCGCTAAAAACAAAATCGCCGCCCTTTGGGTTTTCTGGAGTAGAAAATGAAAAAATTAGAAGATGTTGGTGTACTGGTAGCGCGCATTCTGATGCCCATTCTGTTTATCACCGCAGGTTGGGGAAAAATCACCGGTTATGCGGGTACTCAACAATATATGGAAGCCATGGGCGTGCCCGGATTCATGTTGCCACTGGTTATTCTGCTTGAGCTTGGCGGTGGTCTGGCTATTCTGTTCGGTTTCCTGACCCGTACTACCGCGCTGTTCACCGCGGGCTTCTCTCTGCTGGCCGCATTCCTGTTCCACAGCAACTTTGCTGAAGGCATGAACTCGCTGATGTTCATGAAAAACCTGACCATCGCAGGCGGCTACCTGCTGCTGGCTATCACCGGCCCGGGCGCATTTAGTCTCGACCGGGTGCTGAATAAAAAGTGGTAAGCTCACTATACTGATACAAAAGCGAGGGGAGATCTCCTCGCTTTTACTATCTGAAGGAGGAGATGATGGGACAATTAATTGACGGCGTCTGGCACGATACCTGGTATGACACCCAATCCACCGGAGGGCGTTTTAAACGTTCTGTTTCCGCGTTTCGCCACTGGATAACCGCCGATGGTACGCCTGGCCCGGGCGGCGAGGGAGGATTCGCAGCAGAAAAAGACCGCTATCATCTGTACGTTTCTCTTGCCTGTCCCTGGGCCCATCGCACTTTAATTTTTCGCAAGATAAAGGGACTGGAACCTTTTATTCCCGTTTCAGTGGTCAATCCCTTAATGTTCGAAAACGGCTGGACCTTTGACGACAGTTTCCCGGCCGCCACGGGCGACACGCTCTATCAGCACGAGTTTCTTTATCAACTGTATCTGCATGCCGATCCGCACTACAGCGGACGCGTCACGGTGCCGGTATTATGGGATAAAAAACAGCAAACCATCGTCAGTAATGAGTCGGCGGAAATCATCCGCATGTTTAATACCGCCTTCGACGCACTGGGCGCCAGGGCCGGCGATTACTACCCGCCAGAACTGCGTGAACAAATTGATGAACTGAATGGCTGGATTTACAACAATGTCAACAACGGCGTCTATAAAGCCGGATTCGCCACCAGCCAGCAGGCCTATGATGAGGCGGTCGAGGCGGTATTTAGCGCCCTGGAACGCCTGGAACAAATCCTGGGTCAACATCGCTTCCTGACCGGTAATCAATTGACGGAAGCGGATATTCGCCTGTGGACCACGCTGGTTCGTTTCGATCCTGTATATGTGACCCACTTTAAATGCGACAAGCGCCGCATCAGCGATTATCTCAACCTTTATGGCTTCCTGCGCGATATCTACCAGATACCGGGCATCGCTGAAACAGTGAACTTTGCCCATATCCGCAACCACTACTACCGTAGCCATAAGACCATTAATCCAACCGGAATTATCTCCGTCGGCCCACATCAGGATCTTAACGAACCGCACGGCCGCGATCTTCGCTTTCGCTAAGAGATTGGGTGCCGTTTCAGGCACCCAACAATTCACATCATAAATATTTACCTGTATTTCATTCACGTCTATTCTTATTAAGATCGCTTTAAAAACAAGTGATTGATGATTAATTGAGGCATAAAAATGGACTGGTACCTTAAAGTCATAAAAAATTATATTGGATTTAGCGGCCGCGCCCGACGCAAAGAGTACTGGATGTTTATTCTGATCAACATCATCCTGACCGTCGTACTCAGCATGATTGATAAAATGCTCGGCTGGCAGCGTGCGGGCGATGAAGGCATTCTGACGACCATTTATGGCGTGCTGGTATTTTTACCCTGGTGGGCAGTACAGTTTCGTCGTCTGCATGACACCGACCGATCGGCATGGTGGCTGTTATTGCTGCTGATACCCGTGATCGGCTGGCTGGTGATCATTATTTTCAATTGTCAGAACGGCACTCCCGGCAATAACCGTTTTGGGCCGGATCCAAAACTGATCTCTGACTAAACAATGTGCCCCTCGTCAAAAAGGGACACATTGTGTTTTATCTACCCATAAACAGCTTCGGGATCTCCCGCAGGCACCATGACTTCGCTTCACCCATGCTGTCGCGACGCCAGGCCATAATAATATCGATCTCGTTGCTGTATTCCGGGCTGACCACCCGTAAGCGTCCTTCGGCAATATCCTGCTCAACCAGCGGATACGGCATCGTGGCGACGCCTAAACCTGCCAGCAGCGCCTGGCGTTTATCTTCAATCGTACTTACCGTTAGTCGCGGCTGTTTGTCGAGCAGTTGCACCGTCAGCACCGGGCGTTCACGGGCGGTATCGGCCACCGCGATGCCGCGATACTTCACGCGGGTCACTTCAGAAAGCGGCTCCGGCTCATGGTGAATCGGATGATCTGGCGCGGCGACATAGACGTTCATCACCGAATAGAGTTTGCGGGAGTTGATTTCCGACGATGAGCGAAAATGCATATCCGGGGCGACGACAATATCCGCCCGCCCCTGTTCAAGACGCTCCCAGGCACCGGCCAGCACTTCGGTAATAATCGATAACTGAGTGTTGGATTTGGTCGCCAGCTTTTCAATTAGCGGAAACAGGTCGGTGGTGGGCACCAGCGCTTCGGTAACAATGGTCAGATGCGTTTCCCAACCGCGCGACAACGCCTCAGCGTCAGTCGTCAGCTTATCTGCCGCTTCAAGCAAAATACGCCCGCGCTCCAGCAGCATTCGGCCAACGTTGGTGAACTTTGTTCGATGGCCTGAGCGGTCAAATAATACGACATCAAGTTCCTCTTCCAGCTTTTGCATGGTATAGCTCAGCGCTGAGGGCACACGACCAAGCTCATCGGCCGCCGCGGCAAAACTTCCGCGGCGATCAATCGCATCCATTACGCGTAACGCCTCCAGCGTTAATGCTCTCTCTTTCGCCATCACAGTCTCATTCAGGAAATTTGAACATACCGGGCAGAATATCTGGCTAACAATACAGCGTCCATACCTTTACCATTGATTTAGTGTAAAGAGAGGTCAAGAAAATGATTACAACCCGAACAGCCAAACAGTGCGGTCAAGCAGACTTCGGCTGGCTGCAGGCCCGCTATACCTTTTCCTTTGGCCACTACTTCGACCCCAAATTGTTAGGTTACGCATCGTTACGCGTGCTTAACCAGGAAGTCCTGGCCCCCGGTGCCTCATTCCAGCCACGCACCTACCCGAAAGTCGATATTCTGAACCTGATTCTGGAAGGTGAAGCAGAGTATCGCGACAGCGACGGCAACCATATCCAGGCAAAAGCCGGCGAGGCGCTACTACTCTCGACGCAAGCCGGCGTCAGCTATAGCGAACACAACCTGAGCAAAGAGACGTCACTGACGCGAATGCAGCTGTGGCTGGACGCCTGTCCGCAGCACGAAAATCCGCTGGTGCAAAAAGTCGCTATCGCCGCCGGAACGCGGCAGCTGCTGGCTTCGCCAGACGGTAGCCAGAATAGTCTCCAGTTGCGCCAGCAGGTATGGATTCACCATATCAACCTGACGAAAGGTGAACAGCTCAATGTACAGCTTCACGGCCCGCGAGCCTACCTGCAGTCGATTCACGGGACGGTACACGCGCTTGCGCATGAAGAAGAGAAACAGTCCCTGACCTGCGGTGATGGTGCATTTATTCGTGATGAAGCTAACATTACCCTTGTCGCCGATACCCCGCTGCGCGCTTTGCTGATAGATTTACCCGTATAATAACGGCAGCAAGGGAGTTTGCCTGTGAGCAAGAAGAAAGCGAAAAAAACGGTGATACCGGCGCAACAACCTCAACCGGAAGACAAGATCGCAGTCAATTTTGGTTATGAAGAGATGTTAAGTGAACTGGAAGCGATCGTTGCGGAAGCTGAGATCCGGCTCCAGGATGAAGAAAGCGTAGCCTGATCCCCACCATGGCCCCTTCCGGGGCCGATGGTCAACTCACTGAATTCCTGGAATGAAATCTTTATCCCCTAAATAATTCACGTTGCAGGGCAATAATGGCAAGTGAACTCGCCCTGATGAACCAGACGCTTAACTGAATTGCCTCATTTGATGGGCCTTTTTCGCAGATCATGCGGTGCGACCAGCCTCATACCCATATTCCCCCTCCCACAACCCGCACATTCCCACGATTTCTGAACAGCGCTTATCATGCCGCCCCGGAAATCAGCAACTCTCATGGATTGATCAAGCCAACTGTAGTATCGGTATGTACCCTGCACCCCACGGATATCACGATGTTCGTCTTTTCCCTGGCGCCTTACGCGCCGAATAAAGCGTGAGATTGTCTATCGATTAACCACTTGATTGATCGTTTTTTACGATCAATAATTAATTTTCAATTAAATTAATCGATCGGTCTAATGTGGCATTCAGGCGTCAGTCCGGGAGCTGAAAAATTAAAGTGGGCAGCCATTCATGTTTAAAATCATGTTATTGATGCTTCTTACATGCGGAATCCCTGCCTGTGCTGATGCGACAGAGAACATTAGCCCGGAAAAGATACAGTCTGAGATTCGCTACGTTGGTTACGAATGCGACAAAGTAGACGATATCAGGCCCTCTTTCTCTGGCAATGAGATTACCGTAACTTGCGACAAAGTATATAAATTCCTTATCAGATATGAACGAGGCGGCGCCACAGTTGATGTCATCAGCTGAAATTCCCGCCTCAGACGGACTCATTCATCCTTCAACGTGCTGTAAACTGACTAGCAGAAAAACGGACAACCGATAAAACAAGAATCGACACAATCAGACTGTGTGCGGGGGAATGTGACAACCGTTGGCGTATCCCATTTGTATCTGAGATACACCAACGTATTGTTTTTAAAGAAGTTGAAGCTGACCGTTAAGCCGGGTTCTGTCGTGGACAGTCATTCATCTAGGCCAGCAATCGCTCACTGGCTCAAGCAGCCTACCCGGGTTCAGTACGGGCCGTACCTTATGAACCCCTATTTGGCCTTGCTCCGGGTGGAGTTTACCGTGCCGCGAACTGTTACCAGACGCGCGGTGCGCTCTTACCGCACCCTTTCACCCTTACCTGATCCTGCTTACGCAGGCCATCGGCGGTTTGCTCTCTGTTGCACTGGTCGTGGGCTTACGCCCCCCAGGCGTTACCTGGCACCCTGCCCTATGGAGCCCGGACTTTCCTCCCCTCCGCCTGTCTCCTCCGAAGAGGACGACGACGAAGCGGCGACTGTCTGGTCAGCTTCGGCGCGCAGTATAGAGGGTTTACCGCCGATTGTCATCCTTCCGTCGCCATCCCGACCTGCAATGTCGCCGCAATATTACGCGACGCATGATAAATGTTATCCGCCGCGCCGCGAAATGCCTCTTCCAGAGTCGTTACGCAAGTCAACACGCTAAATACCGCGTCAATACCATGTTGATGAACCACGCCGACATCGCGAGTCAGACTACCGGCGATGCCGATCACCGGTTTACGATACTTTTTCGCTACGCTCGCAACGCCAACCGGGACTTTACCGTGAATGCTCTGGCTATCCAGTCGGCCTTCTCCGGTGACCACCAGCGAACAATCGAGAATATGTTCTTCCAGATTCAACGCCTGGGTCACGATTTCGATCCCACTGCGCAATTCAGCGTTGAGAAATGCCATTAGCGCCGCGCCCATACCGCCTGCGGCGCCTGCGCCGGCAACCTGCTTAACGTCAACGTGTAAATCAGTTTTGATCACGTCAGCATAATGCTCAAGATTGCGATCCAGTTCGCGGATCATCGCCTCAGTAGCCCCTTTTTGTGGACCAAATATCCGTGAAGCACCGTTGTCGCCGAGCAGCGGATTAGTCACGTCACAAGCCACACGGATAGTACAATCATGCAGGCGCGCATCAAGAGCGGAAATATCGATCGAACTGAGGTTATACAGACAACCGCCGCCGTTGCCGATCTCCGCACCATCGGCATCGCAAAGACGTGCGCCCAGCGCCTGCATCATCCCCGCGCCGCCGTCATTGGTGGCGCTGCCGCCAATACCAATGATGATGTTTTTCGCCCCATGATCCAGCGCGTGTAAAATCAGTTCGCCAGTACCGCGCGATGTGGTCAACAACGGATTGCGCTGTGCAGGCGGCACCAGCCCCAACCCGCTGGCCGCCGCCATCTCAATAAATGCCGTTTTGCCATCACCGGAAAGCCCCCAACTGGCATCAACCGGTACGCCCAGCGGCCCCGTCACACAAACGCTCATCCGGGTTCCCTGCGTCGCGGCAATCATCGCCTCAACGGTACCTTCTCCACCATCGGCGAGCGGGACTTTCACGTAGAGCGCATCGGGGAATATTTCCCGAAAACCTTTTTCTATAGCCTGGGCAACCTCGGTGGCCGAGAGGCTTTCTTTATAAGAGTCTGGGGCGATTACGATTTTCATAGTTATGTAGCCTGACAGTGCCGCGCAAGGCAAGAATGACAGGGCGCATATCCGCGCCCTTCTTGTTAACGTGTGACTTCCACTTTCGCCAGTTTTTCGTAGTAACATGCAAGAGCACTATGGTCGGCAGTCCCCAGACCGTCGGCGCGCAGCGCCTGCATCATTTCCATTACCGCCGCCGTCAACGGCAGCTGTGCGCCCACGCCGTGGGAAGTGTCCAGCGCATTTGCCAGATCTTTGATATGCAGATCGATACGGAAACCCGGTTTGAAGTTACGATCCATCACCATTGGCGCTTTTGCATCCAGCACAGTACTTCCAGCCAGCCCGCCGCGGATTGCCTGATACACCAGATCCGGGTTAACACCGGCTTTGGTCGCCAGGGTCAGTGCTTCAGACATCGCGGCAATATTGAGCGCCACAATGACCTGATTGGCCAGCTTAGTCACGTTACCCGCCCCGATATCACCGGTATGTACCACTGAACCTGCCATTGCTTTCATCAGATCATAATATTTGTCAAAAATCGCTTTATCGCCGCCGACCATTACCGACAGGGTTCCATCAATGGCTTTCGGTTCACCGCCGCTGACCGGCGCGTCCAGCATATCCACGCCTTTTACTTTCAGCGCATCGCTGATTTCACGGCTGGCCAGCGGAGCGATGGAACTCATGTCGATCAGAACAGTTCCCGGCTTCGCACCTTCAATGATGCCGCCTTCACCCAACGCGACCTCTTTCACATGCGGAGAGTTCGGCAACATGGTGATGATCACCTCACACTGTTCGGCGATCTCTTTCGCCGAAGTGGCCTTTTCAGCGCCTGCGGCGACCACTTCTGCAACCGCTTCCGGGTTACGGTCAGTAACCACCAACGAGTAACCTGCCTTGAGGAGGTTTTTACTCATTGGTTTACCCATGATACCGAGGCCAATAAAACCAACTTTCACTGTCATGTCTTTATCTCTCTAGTTTCGGTGGTGGTTATACCCTTCACCTTTCAAGCAGCCTCTTCGTTGGCGGCCTTTGCTCATCCCAGTCTTACTCATGTGAGATCCTGGGGATTGGCTTAGTTGCCGCCTTGATGCAGCTCGAAATTTATTGGGCATTATTTCTTAAAGGAATCAGCCAGTTTTTGCGTAGCAGAACGGAATACCCCCAGGTCGCTGCCGACGGCGACAAAGGTCGCCCCCCATTCCAGATAGCGACGCGCATCCGCTTCTACAGGCGCCAGAATACCGCTCGGCTTACCGTGCTTTTTGGCGCTCGCAAAGATGTACTGGATAGCTTTCTGCACTTCCGGGTGAGATGCGTTGCCAAGATGGCCTAAGGAGGCAGCCAGATCGCTTGGACCGACAAAAATACCGTCAACGCCTTCCGTGGCCGCAATCGCCTCGACGTTATCTACGCCCTGCTGACTTTCGATTTGCACCAGGATGGTGATATTTTTGTTGGACTGGGCGAAATAATCCGCTACGGTGCCAAACATATTGGCGCGGTGCGACACGGAAACCCCGCGAATGCCTTCTGGGGGATAACGTGTTGATGCTACAGCATTAACCGCTTCTTTTTCAGTCTCCACAAATGGGATCAGGAAGTTATAGAAGCCGATATCCAGCAGGCGCTTAATGATCACCGGCTCATTGGTTGGCACACGCACTACCGGTGCGCTGGCGCTCCCTTTCAGCGCCATCAGTTGCGGGATAAAGGTGGAAATATCGTTCGGCGCATGTTCACCGTCCAGCACCAGCCAGTCGAAACCCGCGAGGCCTAGAACTTCAGTGCTAATAGGGCTGGCCAGCGCTGACCAGCAGCCAATCTGAACCTGATGAGCCGCCAGGGCCGCCTTAAATTTATTCGGGAAGATATCGTTTTTCATTACTTATACCTTGTCACTTAGCCGTGAGTTATTTCTGCAGTTCCATACGTTTGATGTCGCCGACGACGAACAGATAGCAAATCATCGCCATCAGAGCCGAGCACCCAACGAAGACCAGGGCTGCATTGAATGAATGCAGTTCGCTCACCAGGTAACCAATCACCAGCGGCGTTACGATGGAAGCGACATTACCAAATACATTGAATACACCGCCGCACAGGCCAACAATCTCTTTCGGCGCGGTATCGGAAATCACCGACCAGCCCAGTGCGCCAAAACCTTTACCGAAAAAGGCCAATGCCATCAGCATCACCACCAGCGTGGTATTATTGGTGTAGTTGCACAGAATGATGGTCGATGCGAGCAGCATTCCGAGAACAATCGGCAGTTTGCGCGCCACCGTGATTGAAAGGCCGCGTTTAATCAGAGAGTCCGAAAACACGCCGCCCAGAACGCCGCCGGCAAAACCGCACAGCGCCGGAATCGAGGCCATCAGACCCACTTTCAGAATCGACATCCCCTTTTCCTGCACCAGATAAATCGGGAACCAGGTCAGGAAAAACCAGGTAATGGTATTGATAAAATATTGGCCGAAGAACACGCCAAGCATCATGCGATTAGTCAACAGCTGTTTGATATAGTTAAGTTTAGGACCCCTGGCCGCTGTACTGCCCGGCTTTTTATGGTCCATATCGACCACCGCGCCGTTCGCGGAGATAAACGTCAACTCTTCTTTGCTCATACGCGGATGGTCGGTCGGGTTATGAATCAGTTTGATCCACACGCCGGTCAGAATAAAACCAATCACCCCCATCACGGTAAAAACGTGTTCCCAGCCCCAGGCGAAGGTCAGCCAGCCCAGGAGAGGAGAAAACAGCGCGAGAGAGAAATACTGTGCGGAATTAAAGATAGCTGATGCTGTACCACGCTCTTTGGTCGGGAACCAGGCTGCCACAATACGGGCATTAGCCGGGAAAGAAGGTGCTTCCGAGAAGCCCAGCATGAATCGCATGAAGAACATCGAAATCCCGGCCCAGGCCAGCGGGAACATATCCACAAAGCCTTGCAGGAAAGTAAACAACGACCAGAAAAACAGACTGCATGAGTAGACTTTCTTCGAGCCAAATTTATCGAGCAACCAGCCGCCGGGGATCTGCATCAGCAAATAGGCCCAGCCGAATGCGGAGAAAATATAACCTATTGATACCGCATTCAACTGCAAATCTTTCGCCACTGCCGAACCGGCGATAGAGAGTGTTGCGCGGTCGGCATAGTTAACAGCGGTAACAATAAAAATGAGTAGCAAAATTAAATATCGGGTTGGCACACCTTTTTTGTGTTCTATTTCTTTCTGTTCTATTTCTTCTTTATGTTCTATCGTTACATCCAGACTCATTTTATACTCCTCAGGTACGACACACCCTCTATTTATTTAGGTACGCTTTTAGTTATTCAGAAACCAATATCAGATAGTGTCGATATACTCATCCGGCGCATAGCAAGTAAGATTTAGTATAATCAGCTCACGGCCATTGAGCACTGTGCATATAAACCATAAATAATGTATAAAAATCATTATTAATGTGCATATGCCACAAACAGTGGGCGCTGATGCACAATTCCAGTGATTTCTCTCCTGGGTACGTCCTCTCCCGCCCGATGGGTGATTTAGATCACATTTTTAAATCTGAACACCTGACATTCTTTATTTCACAAAGCTGCACATCATGAATTGAATAACTTATTTTTTATTATTCGCACCTTTCCTGGAGAATACTGGACAATGGCTGACGTTGAAATTAAACAACAATCACCGGCGGCGTTTTATATAAAAGTGCACGAAACAGATAACGTGGCAATTATTGTTAACGATCGGGGTTTAAAAGCCGGTACGCGTTTTCCTGACGGGCTCACGCTCGTCGAACATATTCCACAAGGCCACAAAGTCGCTCTGAGTGATATTCCCGAGCACGGAGAAATTATTCGCTATGGAGAAGTAATTGGCTATGCTGTACGCGATATCCCACAGGGCAGTTGGATTGATGAATCGCTGGTCGAACTGCCAAAAGCACCACCGCTGCATACCTTGCCCCTGGCCACCAAAGTCCCTGCGCCTCTGCCGCCGCTGGAAGGTTATACCTTCGAAGGGTATCGTAATGCCGACGGTAGCGTCGGAACCAAAAATCTGCTCGGGATTAGCACCAGCGTACACTGCGTGGCAGGCGTTGTGGATTATGTGGTTAAAATTATCGGACGTGACCTTCTGCCGAAATACCCTAATGTCGATGGTGTCGTGGGTCTGAACCACCTCTATGGCTGCGGCGTAGCAATTAATGCCCCGGCCGCCGTTGTGCCAATCCGCACGATTCATAACCTTGCGCTTAACCCGAATTTTGGCGGCGAAGTGATGGTTATCGGTCTCGGCTGCGAAAAACTTCAGCCGGAACGCCTGTTAAAAGGCACCGATGATGTGAAAAGCATTCCTGTGGACAGCGCCAGCATCGTCAGTCTGCAGGATGAGAAACACGTCGGTTTTAAATCAATGGTTGAGGACATTCTGCAGGTCGCCGAGCGTCATCTGCAGAAACTGAATCAGCGTCAGCGCGAAACCTGCCCGGCGTCCGAACTGGTCGTCGGTATGCAGTGCGGCGGCAGCGATGCATTTTCTGGCGTAACCGCCAACCCGGCTGTGGGCTACGCGTCCGATCTGCTCGTCCGCTGCGGGGCGACGGTCATGTTCTCAGAGGTAACCGAAGTGCGCGATGCAATCCATCTTCTGACACCGCGCGCCATCAACGAAGAGGTGGGTAAACGCCTGCTGGAAGAGATGGCCTGGTACGATGACTATCTCGATATGGGCAAAACCGATCGCAGCGCCAACCCCTCCCCCGGTAACAAAAAAGGCGGCCTGGCAAACGTGGTGGAGAAAGCGCTGGGGTCCATCGCCAAATCCGGGAAGAGCGCAATTGTTGAGGTGCTCTCCCCAGGACAGCGGCCAACTAAACGCGGCCTGATTTACGCCGCTACGCCAGCCAGCGACTTTGTCTGTGGCACCCAGCAAGTGGCTTCCGGGATCACCGTGCAGGTCTTTACCACCGGCCGCGGTACGCCCTATGGCCTGGCGGCAGTGCCGGTCATTAAAATGGCGACACGTACCGAACTGGCGAATCGCTGGTATGATTTAATGGATATCAACGCCGGAACTATCGCCACCGGTGAAGAGACGATCGAAGAGGTGGGGCTGAAGCTGTTCGAGTTTATTCTTGATGTCGCCAGCGGCCGCAAGAAGACCTTCTCGGATCAATGGGGATTGCACAACCAGCTGTCAGTGTTTAACCCGGCGCCGGTGACGTAATTAATATCAGATCGTCATAATGCCGACCGGGGATGTATGGCCATCCCCGGTTTATACCTCTGCATCGACACCGCAGAAGCGAGGCTGAAAGCCAGGTAACACGCAGTGAAATGCATGCCGGATAAGCTCAGGCAAAAGGCTACGCGGTACCAGCCTTCAACATCCATAATGCCGAAACGATCCAGGCGATCCTTGAAGTATGCAGCGAAATGCAATTGCCGGGACACCCGGCACCTTTAAGCATATTGCCCTAGAAAAGATCTACGCGTTATGTAGCGCCTATTCCGCCAGTTTGCGGCTCGGCAAATAAAATTTTCGCGGACCAGAATTTAGGGTAAAAATCGTCTGAGTTCGCTGGTTTTGGTCAGAGGGCATCCCCTGACCAAACACCCCGGAAAAGATTATATCCGCGATTAACTCCGGCGGATAATAACAGGCGACGCCCGTTCTTACTCCCCCTGCTGCTCCAGCGCATACTTATACAACGCATTTTTCTTCACGCCATGAATCTCCGCAGCCAGCGCCGCAGCTTTTTTCAGCGGTAATTCAGCCTGCAGCAGCGCCAGCGTGCGCAAAGCCATCGCTGGCAACGCCTCTTCCTGCGCTTTAAAACCTTCGACGATCAGCACCATCTCGCCTTTGCGACGGTTTTCATCCTCTTTTACCCATGCCAGCAGCTCGCCAATCGGTGCGCCGTAGATAGATTCCCAGGTTTTCGTCAGCTCACGCGCCAGCACCACGTAGCGGGATTCGCCCAGCACCGTGCAGATATCTTCCAGACTCTCCAGAAGGCGGTGGGTTGACTCATAAAAGATAATTGTGCGCGGCTCTTCTTCCAGCGCCTTCAGCGTATCGCGGCGCCCTTTTGACTTTGCGGGCAAAAAACCTTCGTAGCAGAAACGATCCGAGGGCAGCCCCGCCGCACTCAACGCCGCGATGGCCGCGCAGGGGCCCGGCAGCGGCACCACGCGAATATTGGCCTCCCGACAGGTACGTACCAGATGATAACCGGGATCGTTAATCAGCGGCGTTCCGGCATCGGAAACCAGCGCGATGTTTTGCCCTTCTTTTAACTTTGCTACCAGCGTTTCAGCCTTTTGCTGCTCATTATGGTCATGAAGCGCAAATAAACGGGCGTTAATCGCAAAATGCTGCAACAGCATACCGGTATGGCGAGTGTCTTCCGCTGCAACTAAATCAACGGATTGCAACACTTCCAGCGCACGTTGCGTGATATCAGACAGATTTCCTATCGGAGTGGGCACAATATAGAGTTGCCCCTGAGAATTATCCGCTGATTCGTGTTGTTTCATTGTTTCGTCCGTATTGCCGAATTAATATTGAGCATTGAGCCAAAAAAATATCACTGGACACATATGGTACCGTCAACATTTCTTCGTTCTAAACCCGTGCGTTGTCTGCCCGTATTGCTGGCCGCTCTGATCTTTGCCGGCTGCGGCACCCATACCCCGGACCAAAGCACGGCGTATTTGCAGGGTACGACACAGGCAGACTCCAGTTACTACCTGGAACAGATGCAGCAAAGCTCGAATGATAGCAAGACCAACTGGCAATTACTCGCCATTCGTGCACTGCTTCAGGAAGGGAAGAAGGCGCAGGCTATAGACCTCTTCAATCAATTACCTTCCAGCCTCAACACGATCCAAAGCCGCGAACAATCTCTGCTGGCAGTTGAAGTGAAGCTGGCGCAGAACGATTTCCAGGGCGCGCAGGCGCTGCTGAATAAACTCTCCCCTGCGAGCCTTGAGCAAAATCAGCAGCCGCGCTACTGGCAGGCGCAAATTGACGCCAGCCAGGGGAAGCCATCGCTGAATCTGCTGCGGGCTTTGATTGCCCAACAGCCGTTGCTGGGCCAGGTCCAACAAAAACAGAAAAATATCGACGAGACCTGGAAGGCGCTCACCGCCATGACTCAGGAGCAGGCCAACGCGCTGGTGATCAACGCCGACGAGAACGTTCTGCAGGGCTGGCTGGATCTGCAGCATGTATGGTTTGACCACCGTAACGATCCAACAATGCTCAAAGCGGGTATTAAAGACTGGCAGATCCGTTACCCGCAGAACCCGGGCGCGAAAATGCTACCGACAGCACTGGTTCATATGGAAAATTACCAGGCCGCATCGACCAATAAAATCGCGCTGCTGCTGCCGCTCAACGGTCAGGCGGCGATTTTTGGCCGGACTATCCAGCAGGGCTTTGAAGCGGCGAAAAACGGCGTGCCTGCCGTCGCGGGAAGCGCTGTCCCCGTCCAGGTCGCCCAGGCGACGAATGTGGCTGATAGCGCAGTGGTAAGTCCGTCGCAGGCGGAAGTCACCGATCTCACCGCTACCAACAATGCCCCGGCCACGGCGCAAACATCCGCGCCAGTGACCGCGCCAACAACAGTGCAGGCTGCAACGCCAGAAACCACCAGCACTGACGTGGAAACCACCACCCCGTCGGCCGCGGTTCCACAGACTCAGGCGCTGGCCGCAGCCCCGGCCAACCCTTCCGCTGAACTGAAAATTTACGACACCACAACCCAGCCCATGAGTCAGTTGCTGGCTCAGGTGCAGCAGGACGGCGCAACGATCGTGGTGGGGCCGCTATTGAAAAATAACGTCGAAGAGGTCATCAAGAGCAATACCTCGCTGAACGTGCTGGCGCTCAATCAGCCGGAAAAAGTCGAAAGCCGCGCCAATCTCTGCTATTTCGCCCTCTCCCCGGAAGATGAAGCCCGCGATGCGGCGCATCACATTCACGATCAGGGCAAACAGACGCCGCTGCTCCTGGTCCCACGCGGCGCGCTTGGCGATCGCGTGGTTAACGCCTTTGCCAACGAGTGGCTCAAGCTAGGTGGCGGTACCGTGCTGCAACAGCGTCTGGGCTCAACCGCCGAGCTGCGCGCTAGCGTCAACAGCGGTATCTCGTTAAGCGGTACCCCGGTCTCCACCCTGCCATCAGCGCAGGATAGCGTGCAGCCAGGCCCAGGCGATGTGCCTGTCAGCAGCACAGGCAGCGTCGACGCCGCGTATATCCTGGCGACGCCGGAACAAATCGGATACATCAAGCCAATGATCGCCCTGCGTAACGGCAGCCAGAACGGCGTGACGCTGTACGCCAGTTCCCGTAGTGCCCAGGGAACCTTAGGGCCGGATTTCCGTCTGGAGATGGAAGGCCTGCAATACAGCGAGATCCCGATGCTGGCAGGCAGTAATCCGACGCTGCAACAGCAGGCGCTGGCCGCCGTACATAACGACTATTCGCTGGCGCGGCTGTATGCTATGGGCGCCGATGCCTGGTCGCTGGCCAACCATTTCTCGCAAATGCGTCAGGTTCCAGGTTTTGAGCTCCATGGTAATACCGGCGATCTTACGGCCACGCCGGAGTGCGTGATCAACAGGAAACTGTCATGGCTCAAATACCAGGGCGGGCAAATTGTCGCAGCCAACTAAGTAAGCAGACCGGTAATGCCCGGGAAATCCAGGCTCGCCGCTGGCTGGAGAGTCAGAGTCTGCGTTTTATCGCCGCTAACGTCCACGAGCATGGCGGTGAAATTGACCTCATCATGCGCGACGGGAGCGTCACTGTATTTGTGGAAGTGCGCTATCGTCGCAGCGCAAACTACGGCGATGCCGCCTCCAGCGTCACGCAACAAAAGCAACAAAGACTGCTCAAAGCCGCTCGTGGGTGGCTTTCCCGACATAATGGGAGTTTTGAGACTGTGGATTGCCGTTTCGATGTGGTAGCCTTCACCGGAGACGACATACAATGGCTAAAAAACGCCTTTGGCGAATAGCGTATCCCCAAAATAATTCGAGTTGCAGGACAAGGCACTTGTGCTTTGAACAGCGCTGGCGCTGGCCGGGTAACGCGGCAAGCGAGAAAGTCCCGATGAGCTTACTCAAATACGTGATTCGGGCGAACGAGCGTAGCCAACGCACAAGCAACTTGAAGTATGACGGGTATAAATGAATTAAGGGATCCCGTGCTCGACAGAATTAAAGCCTGCTTCACTGAAAGCATCCAAACCCAAATTGCAGCAGCAGAAGCGCTCCCTGACGCCATCTCCCGTGCCGCGATGACGATCGTGCAATCGCTGTTGAATGGCAACAAAATCCTCTGTTGTGGTAATGGCACTTCTGCCGCCAACGCACAGCATTTTGCTGCCAGCATGATTAATCGTTTTGAAACCGAGCGTCCTGGTTTACCCGCCATTGCACTAAATACCGATAATGTGGTCTTAACCGCAATTGCCAACGATCGCCTGCACGACGAAATTTACGCCAAGCAGGTGCGCGCATTAGGACACGCAGGCGATGTGCTGCTGGCAATTTCTACGCGCGGCAACAGCCGGGATATCGTGAAAGCCGTGGAAGCGGCGGTCACCCGTGATATGACTATCGTGGCGTTAACCGGTTATGACGGCGGTGAACTGGCGGGCCTTTTAGGCCAGCAGGATGTTGAAATCCGCATTCCTTCGCATCGCAGCGCGCGAATTCAGGAGATGCACATGCTCACTGTCAATTGTTTGTGTGATTTAATCGATAACACGCTTTTTCCACACCAGGACGACTAAGGAGAACACATGAAGGCTCTCTCGCCCCTCGCTATTCTGCTGTCTGCGCTACTGCTTCAGGGATGCGTCGCCGCAGCGGTAGTCGGCGCAGCAGCTGTCGGCACAAAAGCCGCGACAGATCCGCGTACCGTGGGAACCCAGGTTGATGACGGCACGCTGGAGCTGCGCGTCAACAACGCCCTGTCGAAAGACGAACAGATTAAGAAACAGGCCCGTATCAATGTTACCGCTTATCAGGGGAAAGTTCTGCTGACCGGGCAGTCCCCAACGTCAGCGCTTTCCGCGCGCGCGAAGCAAATCGCTTTGGGCGTAGAGGGAGCGGCGGAGGTGTATAACGAAGTGCGTCACGGCCAGCCAATCAGCTTAGGTACCGCCTCTTCTGATACCTGGATTACCACGAAGGTCCGTTCCCAACTGTTGGCTTCCGATTTGGTGAAATCATCCAATGTGAAGGTGACAACCGAAAACGGTGAGGTGTTCCTGATGGGGCTGGTAACCGAACGTGAAGGACGCGCGGCGGCGGATATCGCCAGTCGGGTCAGCGGCGTGTCTCGCGTGACGACCGCCTTTACCTATATCAAGTAAATAACTTTCTGCGGCGGCGCTTCGTCGGCCAGGCGAGACATTCAGTTCCTCTGAATGTCTCGCCCCCAACAGACGCACTGCGCCGTTTGCAGGAGGTAATCAGATTAACGCCAGCCCACCAACCACCGCGCCGCACAGCGCAACCAGCGCGCCAGTCAGCCACAGCGCTTTCGCTGGAAACGCTTTTCGCATCATAACCAGTGACGGTACACTGACCGCCGGAAGCGTAATCAGCAGCGCCAGCGCCGGTCCTATGCCCATCCCCGCCAGCATCATGGTCTGAACAATCGGGATCTCCGCCGCTGTCGGAATCACGAACAGACAGCCCGCAATGGCCATAGCAATCACCCAGAACAGCGTATTCGCCACGATGCCATCGGCATGCGGGAATAGCCAGACACGCGCAGCCCCCAACACCAGCACGGCCAGGATATAAACCGGGATGGTATTCCAGAACAGCGTCCACAGCACACGCAGCCAGCGGCGCAAGAAACCGTCCCCTGTCGTCTCCGGGGTAAATTCAGGGATCGCCGTAGACTGCACAGCCGCGTCCTTCACCCATCTCTGCACCAGCGTGGCGACCAGCAGAACGGTTACCAGCCCGGCAAGCAGACGAATCAACGCGAACTGCCAGCCCAGCACAAAGCCCATAAATACCAGGGTTGCCGGATTCAGCAACGGATTCCCCATCCAGAATGCCAGCGCGCCGCCCATCGATACCTGTTGCTTACGCATCCCCACCGCCACCGGCGCGGCGCAGCAGGTACACATCATGCCTGGCAATGAGAAAATAGTACCAAGCAGCGTACCGCGAAAACGCGATTCCCCTAGCGTACGCAGCAGCCAGTCGCGCGGGATCAAAACCTGAATGAGCGATCCGAGCAGCACGCCTAATACCGCCGCTTTCCAGACCGCCAGAAAGTAGACCAGCGCATAGTCCCATGCTGCCTGCAAAGGATGAGTATCACTATCGGCAAGAATAGATTTGCCGATACCGTGCGTCTCAGCGGCGGTAAACGCTTTGCCATAATAAGGCTGCCATTTGACAAACCACAGGCCGATGATAACCACGAGAAAAAAGAGTGCGGGCTTCCACCATTGAAATGGTGATGCCACCTGAGATGAAGACTGACCAGCCATAGCATTCCCCGGAGAGTGTCATGTTAAATTGAGCACATGAATAGTACGCCTTCGGGGAAATTTTGGAAATTGTTAATCCGCCAGCCGCCCCGCCTTTTCGCGTAGCTGCGACGAGCTGAGAATATGTACTCCCTGATGCATCGGTGATAGTGCTTCCGCCAGCAACGCACTTGCCACATCCCGCGCATCAATAGCTTTCCAGCGCCCCGGCAGCAGGCGGAAAAACGGCCCAAAGAGTATTTCGCTCATACGCTGTTGCTCCCGTTTCCCTGTCAGCATAGATGGACGCGCGATCGTCAAACGTGGCCATTGCTGCGCAATAAGCGCCTGTTCCATCTCACCTTTCACACGATGATAGAAAAAGGGGGAACGGGGATCCGCCCCCATCGCACTCACTACCAGCATATGCCGGGCACCCAGTCTTTTTCCCGTCAGGGCGGTATCGACGACCAGCGTATAATCGGCGTGCACGAACGCCTCTTTGCTTCCCGCTTGCCGCCGGGTGGTTCCCAGACAGCAAAACACGATATCTACCGGCTCAATCACCTGTGCCAGAGCATCTGTCAGTTGCGGATCGTGCGGATTAAATACGCCGGAGATATCGGCCAGAGGCCGACGGGTAGGAGCCGTAATGGATTTAATTCCCGGCTCATTAATCAGCATTCGAAGTAAGTGACCACCAACTAACCCGGTGGCGCCTGTTAACAATACCTGACTCATCAACGCTCCTTTACAGAATTTTCTACCTTGCGCTTCCGGCATCATGTTCCAGACTTGATACTCGACGAGGTAATTATCCATCATCAGCAAAGTAATGCCTCATTCCATACCAAAACACGGGAGGAAGAATGAGTAAGAAGATAGCCGTTTTAATTACCGACGACTTTGAAGATTCAGAATTCACTTCCCCTGCTGACGCCTACCGTCTGGCCGGACACAACGTGGTGACGATTGAAAAACAGGCGGGGAAAAAGGTAAAAGGCAAAAAAGGGACAGCCGAAATCGTTATTGATAAAGCCATTGATGACGTCAATCCTGCCGACTTCGACGCCTTACTGCTTCCGGGTGGCTATTCACCCGATTCTCTGCGGGGAGATGAGCGTTTCGTCACTTTTACTCGCGACTTTATCAGTAGCGGTAAACCGGTATTTGCCATCTGTCACGGCCCGCAGTTGTTAATTAGCGCCGATGCGATCCGCGGACGTAAACTCACGGCGGTAAAGCCCATTATTGTCGATGTTAAAAACGCAGGCGGCGAATTCTATGACCAGGAAGTGGTTATCGACAACGAGCAACTGGTGACCAGCAGGACGCCGGACGATCTTCCGGCGTTCAACCGCGAAGCCTTACGCCTGCTCGGCGCATGATTCACGCAGCCAGTGCAGTTTTTTGCCAAAACCCAGCGTGTTATCTGTGAACTTAAGCTCGTCGGGGCGAATTTCCCAGACGGATGCCGAGAGCATACGGGCAACCGGGAAGCGGCGAACGTAGCGTTTGCGCATCGCTGCTTCCTCTTCTCCGGCTAAGCGGCGAATTTCGCCTTTAAACTGTACGCCACGGATCAGCGCCACGCTTTTCGGCTGGCCATTGATCGTCCCGGCAACCTTAGCGCGTTCCCCGGTCATTTGACCATGGCGCGTTTTTTCATCGCTGAGCAGATAGAACGCAACCGCCTCCGGGTCATAAACGTAAAAAGCATTAGCGCACCACAGCTCACCATCGCGGGCAACGCACCAGGTCACGACATGCTGTTTGCTCAGCCAGCGGCTGATAGCAGCGAGCGTCTCCATCTTTACTCTCCAGTATGTTATGGTGCTCACACCTTAACATAGCGACCTTTATACCGTGTGCTGGTTTCTCTATCTGATTCGTACCGCTGATAATCGCCTTTATACGGGAATTACCACCGATGTTCCACGCCGCTTTTGCCAGCATCAGGCGGGGAATGGGGCAAAGGCACTGCGCGGCAAAGGAGAGCTTCAGTTGGCCTTTAGCCATGAAGTTGGTGAACGCTCACTTGCCCTACGACTGGAGTATCGTATTAAGCAACTCACGAAGCGCCAGAAAGAGCGCCTCGTTGCCGGAGACGGTTCGTTTGAAATTCTGCTGGAAAGCCTCAAAAACGATTAAAGTGGTCGCTATACTCGACCAGGCCATGCACGCCTTCCAGCGCATCATCGGCCAGGCGATGAAGCTGGAACGTCTTATCGCTATCCGGCCAACGGCAGCGCAGGTCAAAACGCGACGCCGGTTCAAATCCCAGATGGCCGTAGAAAGCCGGATCGCCAAGCGTGACGACAGCGGCATAGCCAAACTCATTCAGCGAATCCAGACCTTCATAAACCAGCTGACGCCCGATTCCCTGACCGCGATAGCTTTCGTCCACCGCCAGCGGGGCCAGTCCGACCCACTGCAGGTCTTCGCCTTCGATGGAGACCGGACTAAAGGCAACATAGCCAACGACCTGACCTTCGTCATCCGTCGCCACGAGGCCCAGCGTGATCATCCCATCCTCACGCAGACCATGCACCAGTTGCGCTTCCGCATCGCTGCTGAAAGTTCGACGCAGTAACGCATCAATTCCCGGCGCATCAATCCCAATTTCTACTCGAATCAGCATGCCTCACCTACCGATGTCTGTTCAGGTTTCTGCGGGCCTTTCAGACCTGCTTCAACAAAATCCGCCAGTTGCAAAAGCATGATACGCAGCGCGCTGGGCATCTGCTCCAGCTCAATAGCATCCATCAGGTTTTTTACATACAGTCCCAGTTCGGTATCACCCTCAATAATCAGACGGCGCTGGAAGAACAGCGTGTCCGGATCCTGTTTACGCGCCGCAATCATCAACAGATCGCTGGCATCGGCGCTAAAGCTGACGTCTGCGTCGGCCGTTGCGCTAACCACCAGACGGCCATCAACAACCGAGGTATACCACAGCAGGCCAATATCACGCACATTAATACTTAACCAGCGCCCTTCCAGAAAATCCAGTTCCCCCTCCGCCAGTGCCTGGCGAAACTGCCAGCTTAATACTTGTTCCAGCACCTGACGCTTGAGAGCAAAAGGCGCCAGCTTAACCGGCACGCTGATGATTGACGGGCCAAAATGCACCAGTTGGGAACGCAGTTTATCCAACACAAGCTTTACTCCATGAATGCAATCGTTCATCTATTGTGCCATATCAAATAAACGACATAGCGGCGTAAATCAACAAAATCACAACGACGAATACGGGGTATTGCGTCAGTCAATACGCGTTTAACTGCCTTAAATCAAAAATTGTCACCAGAAGGTTAACTAAAATCCCAACTCATTAACTATCCAGCGTCCCTGACAGGTCGCGTTGTTCAGGAAAAATTATGGAGCTGCTCTGCCCAGCCGGTAACCTTCCGGCGCTTAAGGCGGCCATCGAAAACGGCGCCGATGCTGTCTATATCGGGCTAAAAGATGACACGAATGCCCGTCACTTTGCCGGTCTTAACTTCACCGAGAAGAAACTACAGGAAGCCGTCAGCTATGTGCACCAGCATCACCGCAAACTGCATATCGCCATCAATACCTTTGCTCATCCTGAGGGTTATGCCCGCTGGCAGCGGGCGGTCGACATGGCTGCCCAACTGGGCGCCGATGCGCTGATCCTTGCCGATATCGCGATGCTGGAATACGCCGCCGAGCGCTATCCGCATATTGAACGCCATGTTTCCGTCCAGGCTTCAGCCACCAATGAAGAGGCGATCCGTTTTTATCAGCGCAATTTTGACGTTGCCCGCGTGGTCCTGCCGCGCGTCCTGTCGATTCATCAGGTCAAACAACTGGCGCGCGCCACGCCGGTACCGCTGGAGGTCTTCGCCTTCGGCAGCCTCTGCATCATGGCAGAAGGCCGCTGCTATCTCTCCTCTTATTTGACCGGTGAATCGCCAAATACCGTTGGCGCCTGCTCACCTGCGCGTTTCGTTCGCTGGCAGCAAACGCCGCAGGGGCTGGAGTCACGCCTCAATGAGGTGCTGATCGATCGCTATCAGGAAGGGGAAAACGCCGGTTATCCGACGCTATGTAAAGGCCGTTATCTGGTCAATGGCGAGCGCTATCACGCGCTGGAAGAGCCTACCAGTCTGAACACCCTGGAGCTATTGCCGGAACTGATGGCGGCAAACATTGCATCGGTGAAAATTGAAGGCCGTCAACGCAGCCCGGCGTATGTCACCCAGGTGGCGAAAGTCTGGCGTCAGGCAATCGATCGCTGCAAAGCCGACCCGCACAACTTCGTGCCGCAATCCGCGTGGATGGACACCCTCGGTTCCATGTCCGAAGGGACGCAAACCACCCTTGGCGCGTATCACCGTAAATGGCAGTGAGAACAGCAATGAAATATTCATTAGGGCCGGTGCTTTATTACTGGCCAAAAGAGACGCTGGAAGATTTTTACCAGCAGGCGGCGGGCTGTAGCGCGGATACGATTTATCTTGGCGAAGCGGTGTGCAGCAAACGCCGCGCCACCAAAGTCGGCGACTGGCTCGAGATGGCGAAAGCGCTGGCCAGCAGCGGCAAACAGGTGGTGCTTTCCACTCTCGCGCTGGTACAGGCTTCTTCGGAACTGGGCGAGCTGAAGCGCTATGTTGAGAACGGCGAGTTTCTGATTGAAGCCAGCGATTTCGGCGTCGTCAATATGTGCGCAGAGCGTAAACTGCCGTTTGTCGCCGGTCATGCGCTTAACTGCTATAACGCGGTAACGCTGCGTCTGCTGCTTAAACAAGGCATGGTGCGCTGGTGCATGCCGGTCGAGCTTTCCCGCGACTGGTTGGTGAATCTGCTGAACCAGTGCGATGAGCTCGGCATCCGCAATCAGTTTGAAGTGGAAGTGCTGAGCTACGGCCATCTGCCGCTGGCGTACTCCGCCCGCTGCTTTACCGCCCGCTCGGAAGATCGGCCAAAAGACGAGTGTGAAACCTGCTGCATCAAATACCCCAATGGGCGGGACGTGCTCTCGCAGGAAAGTCAGCAGGTGTTCGTTCTCAATGGCATTCAGACCATGAGCGGCTACGTCTATAACCTCGGGAATGAGCTGAGCACCATGCACGGGCTGGTGGATATGGTCCGCTTGTCGCCGCTGGGCAGCGAGACCTTTGCGATGCTGGACGCCTTCCGGGCAAATGAGAACGGCGCAGCGCCGCTACCGCTGACGGCGAACAGCGACTGCAACGGCTACTGGCGGCGGCTGGCCGGACTGGAACTGCAGAGCTGATTAACCGCTCACTTTGTTAATGGCTATCGCTGCTTTTTAATGCACTATTAAAGATGCAGCTTTTCTGGCAGGCGTATCGCGGATGCGCCAGGCTGGAAGAAGACCTTCAATCTGATGACTATGCTGTAGCAAAGTGAGCCTTTATGACTGACAAATCTGTTTCATTCTCGGTGCTCGACCTGGCGCCAATCCCGCAAGGATCTTCCGCAAAGGAAGCTTTCTCCCACTCTTTAGATCTGGCGCAGTTGGCGGAAAAACGCGGTTATCATCGCTACTGGCTGGCCGAGCATCATAATATGGTCGGTATTGCCAGCGCCGCGACCTCGGTGCTGATTGGCTATCTTGCCGCCAATACCACCACCCTGCATCTGGGTTCCGGCGGCGTGATGCTGCCAAACCATTCTCCGCTGGTGATTGCCGAGCAGTTCGGTACGCTGAATACGCTTTATCCTGGACGAATCGATCTCGGACTTGGCCGAGCGCCGGGCAGCGATCAGCCCACTATGCGCGCCCTGCGCCGCCATATGAGCGGCGACGTCGATAACTTCCCGCGAGATGTGGCGGAACTGGTGGACTGGTTTGACGCGCGCGATCCTGAGCCGCACGTACGCCCGGTTCCCGGCTATGGCGAAAGAATCCCGATCTGGCTGCTGGGTTCCAGCCTGTACAGCGCCCAACTGGCGGCGCAGCTTGGGTTACCGTTCGCTTTCGCCTCCCATTTCGCGCCGGATATGCTATTCCAGGCCCTGCATCTCTACCGCACCCATTTCAAACCATCAGAACGGCTGGCAACGCCATATGCCATGGTATGCATTAATATCATCGCCGCCGACAGCAACCGGGATGCCGAGTTCCTGTTTACCTCGATGCAGCAAGCGTTTGTCAAACTGCGTCGCGGCGAAGCCGGGCAACTACCGCCACCGGTGCAAAATATAGACTCACTATGGTCCGCCTCTGAACAGTATGGCGTCCAGCAGGCGCTGCACATGTCGCTGGTCGGCGATAAAGCCAAAGTGCGTCACGGGCTGGAATCCATCCTGCGGGAAACCCAAGCGGACGAGATCATGGTCAACGGGCAGATTTTCGATCATCAGGCGCGGCTGCATTCGTTTGACCTGGCGATGCAGGTGAAAGAAGAGTTGGCGGGCTAGTGCGTTGTTTTGCCCGGTGGCGTTTACCGGGCCTACGAGATCGTTCAGGCCGGATAAGGCGTAGCCGCCATCCGGCGCTAAAAAGTTACTGGTATACAGGTAACAGGTTCACGCTCGACAGAATATGCACCAGCGCGTTGCCGATACCGAATACCAGGATCACCGCAATCATCGGCTTTCCGCCCCAGACGCGGAATTTTGGGCTGCCGAAGCGTTTACGTGATGCCCGAGCCAGCAGCGCCGGTACAATGGCTGCCCAGATAGTTGCCGCCAGCCCCGCGTAGCCGATAGCGTAGAGAAAACCGTTTGGCCACAGCAGGCCTCCCACCATCGGCGGCGAAAAAGTGAGTATCGCGGTTTTAAACCGTCCCGTCGCGGAATCGTCAAAGCCAAACAGATCCGCCAGATAGTCAAACAGGCCGAGCGTCACGCCGAGGAACGAACTGGCCACCGCAAAGTTAGAGAACACAACCAGCAGCAGATCGAGACTGCGACTGTTCAGGACGCCGCTCAGCGCCTGTACCAGCACATCGATATTACCGCCTTTTTGCGCAATACCGATAAACGCTGGCCGCGGGATATTCCCCATCGTTACCAGCAGCCAAACCCCATACAACCCCAGCGCCAGCAGCGTGCCATAGATCAGGCATTTAACGATAGTACGCGGGTCCTTGCCGTAATATTTCATCAGGCTCGGCACATTACCGTGGTAACCAAAGGATGCCAGGCAGAACGGTAGCGTCATCAACAGATACGGCATATACGACGCATTGTGTTCGGCGACGTTAAACAGGGTCGTCGGCTGAACATGCCCCAGCAAGCTGCCAAAGGTCAGGAAAAAGGTAATCACCTTCGCCCCGAGCACAATAGCCGTCATACGACTAACCGCTTTCGTACTCAGCCAGACGATAAATGCCACCAGCAGCGCAAAAGCACATCCTGCTGCCCGTGCCGGAACATGCAGCGACATTTCACCGAAGGTATGGTGCAGGATTGAGCCGCTGGCGGAGATATAAGCGTAGGTAAGAATATAAAGGACAAAAGCAATAGACACGCCATTAATCAGATTCCAGCCCCTGCCAAGCAGATCTTTCGTGATAGTGTCAAAGCTGGCGCCAATCCGGTAATTGAGGTTCGCTTCAAGGATCATTAACCCGGAATGCAACATGCAAAACCAGGTGAAGACCAGCGCCGCCAGCGACCAAAAAAACCACGCGCCGGACATCACCACCGGCAACGAAAACATACCCGCGCCAATGATTGTTCCGCCGATAATCACTACGCCGCCAAATAAGGACGGTCGGGTTGCCGTAGTGGTAAGTGTCGCCATTTGCCGAAATCTCCAGTCAAAAAGACTTTTCTCGTTATTAACGCGATGCACTGTACCAGTACGCGAGTACAAAGAAAATAAAAAAAGCCCCAGTCATTCAGACCGGGGCTGTATCATTTACTTTACGTTAGCGGTAAATATTAATTACGCATCGCCACCGAAACGACGACGGCCTGCAGAATCATCGCGACGCGGCGCAGACGCATCGTCACGGCGCGGCGCGCGGCCACCTTCACGACGTTCACCGCTGAAACGACGACCATCGCTACGGCCAGCTTCGCGGCGCTCACCGCCAAAACCACGGCCGCCTTCACGGCGCTCACCACCAAAACCACGACCACCCTCACGACGCTCGCCACGACGTTCTGGACGCGGCTGAGCATCACCCAACAGTTGCATGTTCATCGGCTTGTTCAGGATACGGGTACGAGTAAAGTGCTGCAGCACTTCGCCCGGCATACCTTTCGGCAGTTCGATGGTTGAGTGAGAAGCGAACAGTTTGATGTTACCGATATAACGGCTGCTGATATCGCCTTCGTTAGCAATCGCGCCAACGATATGACGCACTTCAACGCCATCGTCACGACCCACTTCAATGCGATACAGTTCCATATCGCCAACGTCACGACGCTCACGACGCGGACGATCTTCACGCGGGCCACGATCGTTGCGATCGCGCGGACCACGATCATCACGATCGCGGAACTCACGACGCGGGCGCATCGGCGCATCCGGCGGTACGATCAGCGGACGTTCGCCCTGGGCCATTTTCAGCAGTGCCGCGGCCAGAGTTTCCACATCCAGCTCTTCGCCTTCGGCGGACGGCTGGATTTTCGCCAACAGCGCGCGGTACTGATCCAGATCGCTGCTTTCCAGCTGCTGCTGAACTTTCGCGGCAAATTTCTCCAGGCGACGTTTGCCCAGTAATTCTGCGTTCGGCAGTTCCACTTCCGGAATGGTCAGTTTCATGGTGCGTTCGATGTTACGCAGCAGACGACGCTCGCGGTTCTCAACGAACAGCAGCGCGCGGCCAGCGCGACCCGCACGACCAGTACGACCGATACGGTGAACGTAGGACTCTGAATCCATCGGGATGTCATAGTTAACCACCAGGCTGATACGCTCAACATCCAGACCGCGGGCGGCGACGTCGGTAGCGATCAGGATATCCAGACGGCCGTCTTTCAGACGTTCCAGAGTCTGCTCACGCAGAGACTGGTTCATGTCGCCGTTCAGGGCCGCGCTGTTATACCCGTTACGCTCCAGCGCTTCAGCAACTTCCAGAGTCGCGTTTTTGGTACGAACGAAGATAATCGCCGCATCAAAATCTTCTGCTTCAAGGAAACGCACCAGCGCTTCGTTTTTACGCATACCGTAAGCAGTCCAGTAGCTCTGGCTGATGTCCGGACGCGTGGTTACGCTTGACTGGATGCGGACTTCCTGCGGCTCTTTCATAAAGCGACGGGTAATGCGACGAATCGCTTCCGGCATAGTGGCAGAAAACAGAGCGGTCTGATGACCTTCCGGGATCTGCGCCATAATGGTTTCTACGTCTTCGATAAAGCCCATGCGCAGCATTTCATCAGCTTCATCAAGAACCAGACCGCTCAGTTTAGAGAGATCCAGGGTGCCGCGTTTCAGGTGGTCCAGCAGACGACCCGGAGTACCGACAACGATTTGCGGCCCCTGACGCAGCGCGCGCAGCTGCACGTCATAACGCTGGCCGCCATACAGGGCGACGACGTTTACGCCACGCATATGTTTGGAAAAATCGGTCATCGCTTCAGCAACCTGTACCGCCAGTTCGCGGGTCGGCGCCAGCACCAGAATCTGCGGTGCTCTCAGCTCAGGATCGATATTGTTGAGCAGCGGTAAAGAGAACGCTGCGGTTTTACCGCTACCGGTCTGGGCCATACCCAGAACGTCGCGGCCGCCCAGTAGATGCGGAATGCACTCAGCCTGGATCGGAGATGGTTTTTCGTAACCCAGATCGTTAAGCGCTTCAAGGATGGGAGCCTTCAGGCCCAGATCTGCAAAAGTGGTTTCGAATTCAGCCATGTAGTACGTGTGCCTCAAAATTAATGGCGGCCAGTCTACATAACTCATCGTGAAAATTTACGGTAATTTTCATTGAAAAGTGTGAACCGGCTCAAAGTAGGTGTATTAACGAACAACAACGCCCTCACCCGCAAAGGTGATAGCAAACAAAAAAGGGCTGATGTGTTCGTCAGCTATTGCTGGTCCGATTCTGCCAGGTCATCTTGCTCCTGGCCCAGGAGCGATAATTCCAACAATGCATATCGGTGCTCAACGTAGTTATGAACGTTGTTTGCGACCGCCAGTTTGAACAGTGCCGTAGCGCTGTCCTTGTCCCCCAGACTTAGGTAATACTTACCTAAATAGAAGTTGGTTTCACTGAGATGCTCAGCGAGCGAGGTGTTATCCGTTGCGTCTGCCTTGAGACGGTCCATCAGCTCATTTTCGCTAATGTCCCCAAGGTAGAACTCGACAATGTTCCATCCCCATTGCTCTTTGTCCGACTTGTTGAAGCGCTGTCTCAGTGCTTCAAGCGCCTGTTTCTCATTGAGCTTACGCTCAGCAAGATATAGCCACAGACTGCGGAAAGGATCGTTGGGGTCGTCTTGATAAAACGCCAGCAGATCATCTTGCGCTAACTTAGCACGGCCACCGTAATACAGCGCGATGCCGCGATTTAAGTACGCGTAGTTGTAAGTTGGATCAAGCTCAAGTACAGAATCAAACGCTTCATAGGCAGCATCATAATTGCCTGCCTGCGTTAAATAAATGCCTAAGTAATTGAATACTTCAGGCATATCCGGTCGGATTGCCAGCGCCTGTGAAAAATCATTTCGCGCTAATGCCCTCAGACCGAGACTATCATACAACACTCCGCGCTCATATAAAAGCTGTGCGCGTTCGTCATCGGTTAAAGCCCGACTGGCAAGAATTTGTTCCATGCGCGCCAGAATGACTTCCTGCTGCAAAGTCGGTTGCAATGGCACCGCGAGGACTGCCTCCTTACGCCAGGCAGAGTTGCTGCATCCTGCCAGCGTGAGAGCTGTCGCCACGAAACACCAGCGCAGAAAAGGCTTCATTTCCCACTCCCGAAGACAACGATTGGATGAACGTCCAGTTCCCCGGTTGCAAACACGGCATCCTGCCCGCAATACGCCCTCCGCGATGCGGAGGGCAAACGGCAACCTTACTCGCCCTGCTGCTCAGCGGCCGGCGCTTCCGGCGCAGCCGCAGGCTGAGTCTGTTCAGTTGCTTCTTTGATGCTCAGACGAACGCGGCCCTGACGGTCAACTTCCAGCACTTTAACCGGCACTTCCTGGCCCATCTGCAGATAGTCAGTCACCTTCTCAACGCGCTTATCGGCAATTTGAGAAATATGAACCAGACCTTCTTTACCGCCACCAATGGCAACAAACGCACCAAAGTCAACGATACGGGTCACTTTACCATTATAGATACGACCCACTTCAATCTCAGCGGTGATCTCTTCGATACGACGAATCGCGTGCTGCGCTTTGTCGCCATCGGTTGCTGCAATCTTCACGGTGCCGTCATCTTCGATTTCGATGGTGGTGCCGGTTTCTTCGGTCAGCGCACGAATAACGGAACCGCCTTTACCGATAACGTCTTTAATCTTGTCCGGGCTGATCTTGATGGTATGGATACGCGGCGCGAATTCAGAGATATCGCCGCGCGGCGCGTTGATCGCCTGTTCCATCACACCCAGGATATGCAGACGCGCGCCTTTCGCCTGATTCAGCGCAACCTGCATGATCTCTTTGGTGATACCTTCAATTTTGATATCCATCTGCAGCGCAGAGATACCTTCACGGGAACCCGCGACTTTAAAGTCCATATCGCCAAGGTGATCTTCATCGCCCAGAATGTCAGACAGTACGACAAAGTTGTCGCCTTCTTTCACCAGGCCCATCGCGATACCCGCGACGGCAGCTTTGATCGGCACACCCGCGTCCATCAGCGCCAGAGAAGCGCCACAGACGGAAGCCATAGAGGAAGAACCGTTAGATTCGGTAATCTCCGAAACCACGCGCACGGTGTACGGGAATTCTTCGATAGTCGGCATAACGGCCAGTACGCCACGCTTAGCCAGGCGACCGTGACCAATTTCACGACGTTTCGGCGAACCCACCATTCCAGTTTCACCTACAGAGTACGGAGGGAAGTTGTAGTGGAACAGGAAGGAATCAGTACGCTCGCCCATCAGTTCATCGATGTTCTGCGCATCGCGGGCGGTTCCCAGCGTCGCGGTAACCAGCGCCTGCGTTTCGCCACGGGTAAATAGCGCGGAACCGTGGGTACGCGGCAGCACGCCGGTACGGACGTCCAGCCCACGAATCATGTCTTTTTCGCGGCCATCAATACGCGGTTCACCAGCCAGCACGCGGCTACGCACCACGTTTTTCTCGATCGCGTGCAGGATTTCACCCAGTTCGTTAGCGTCCAGGGCTTCGTCTTCAGCAACCAGCGTGGCAATGGTTTCAGATTTGATCACATCAACCTGAGCATAACGCTCCTGTTTGTCAGTGATGCGGTAAGCATCGCTCAGGCGCGCTTCGGCAAGTTGAGCAACGCGCGCGTTCAGCGCTTCGTTGACGGCTTCCGGATGCCAGTCCCAACGCGGTTTACCGGCTTCTTTGACCAGGTCGTTGATCGCCTGGATAACCACCTGCTGCTGTTCGTGGCCGAACACGACTGCGCCCAGCATCTGGTCTTCACTCAGCAGTGCGGCTTCAGATTCCACCATCAACACAGCAGCCTCGGTACCTGCGACAACCAGGTCCAGCTTGCTGGATTTCAGCTCTTCCTGGGTTGGGTTCAGCACGTACTGGTCATTGATATAACCTACACGCGCGGCGCCGATTGGGCCGTTAAACGGAATACCGGACAGAGACAACGCGGCGGAAGCGCCAATCATAGACACGATATCCGGGTTAACCTGCGGGTTAACGGAAACCACGGTGGCAATAACCTGAACTTCGTTAACGAAACCTTCCGGGAACAGCGGGCGAACCGGACGGTCAATCAGACGCGCAATCAGGGTTTCGCCTTCGCTCGGACGGCCTTCACGACGGAAGAATCCCCCCGGGATTTTACCTGCCGCGTAAGTACGTTCTTGATAGTTAACAGTCAGTGGGAAGAAATCCTGGCCTGGCTTCGCTTTTTTCTGACCAACAACGGTAACGAATACCGCAGTGTCATCCATGCTAACCATAACGGCGGCCGTTGCCTGGCGCGCCATCATGCCGGTTTCCAGCGTTACGGTATGTTGGCCGTACTGGAATTTACGAACGATCGGATTAAGCAAAATTCTGTCCTTATATCTATAGATGATGTCATATCCATGATATGACATCTGATGACCCGATCTTCTGCATCCTCGCGACTAATGACAACCCTAACCCGCCCCTGCGAATCAAGCCTCTCATTAGCCGCGCGAACCTCTGCACGAAGATCATTAATAGCAACAATACATGAGTTTTTAGTGAATTGCTGCCGCCCGGTCGAAAAAAGGGGCCGTGAGGCCCCTTCTTCTGAAACTCGCAGAATTAGCGACGCAGACCCAGACGCTCGATCAGCGAAGAGTAACGTGCAACATCTTTACGTTTCAGGTAGTCGAGCAGTTTACGACGCTGAGAAACCATGCGCAGCAGACCACGACGGCTGTGGTGATCTTTTTTGTGCTCTGCAAAGTGGCCCTGCAGGTGGTTGATCTGCGCAGTCAGCAGTGCGACCTGAACTTCAGTTGAACCGCTGTCGTTTTCGCCACGACCAAACTCAGAAACGATTTTTGCTTTAGCTTCAACGCTTAGAGACATTTTAGAACTCCAAAATTAAAAGAAAGAAAGGGTGCCGATCTCTAATTCAGCAACCCCTGATATAACACCCGAAAATGTTGCAACACTTTAGCGGGCATTAAGCGGCAATATTCTACTCGCAGCGGCCTTTTATCGCAAGAAAAGCACTCATAGCGGGTATTCAACCACCAGACGACGAGGGGCCACACGGCCTTCGTCATCAATTTCCCCCATACCCAGAAACTTACCTTCTTCCCCCTCAGTGACACGAACCAGCCCCTGTAGCGGCGCCCCCGAGGTGCGAACCGGGTTACCATTCTTAAAGTAAACAGCCGAGGTTTGCGGAATATTAATCAGTGGATAATCCGCCGCCGGACTATCCATAGGCATCAGTAATGGATCCAGCAACTGCGCAGCCGGGATATCCAGCACACTGGCTTGCTCAACCAGCGCCTGCAGTTGTTCCAGCGTCACCATCCGTTCAACGGGATACTTACTGACCGCCAGACGGCGCAGGAAAATAACATGCGCTCCACATCCCAGTTTCTCACCTAAGTCATCGATAATCGTACGAATATAGGTGCCCTTAGAACAGTGAATTTCCAGTTCAAGCTCATCGCCTTCATGGCGGATAAACAACAACTCGTAGACCGTAATCGGCCGGGCTTCCCGCGGCACTTCAATCCCCTGACGGGCATATTCGTACAGCTTTTTCCCCTGGTATTTCAGTGCCGAATACATCGACGGCACCTGTTGGGTTTCCCCGCGAAAGCTATCTAACGCCGCGGCCAGTTGCTCCGCGCTAAAGGCCAGAGGACGCTCCTCCACCACGTGCCCGTCGGCATCAGAAGTATCGGTACGCTGGCCAAGTTTGGCTATCACCCGGTAGCGCTTGTCTGAATCCAGCAGATACTGAGAAAACTTCGTCGCTTCTCCCAGGCAAATCGGCAACATGCCCGTCGCCAGCGGATCCAGCGCACCGGTGTGCCCTGCCCGGTTAGCATTATAAATACGTTTAACTTTCTGTAGCACGTCGTTGCTGGATGCATCTTGGGGTTTATCCAGCAACAGAACGCCGTGAACATCGCGACCGCGACGACGAGGACGGCTCATCACTCCTCCTTGCTGTCGTCCGGATTCACGCGACGCTCATCATCATGTTTCACCACGCTGGTCACCAGGTTCGACATACGCATCCCTTCAACCAGTGAGTTATCGTAGAAGAACGTCAGTTCCGGTACGATGCGCAGGCGCATCGCTTTGCCCAACAGCGAACGGATAAAACCAGATGCTTCCTGTAATGCCTTGATGCCCGCTTTCACCGCGGCTTCATCGTTATCGTTCAGAAAAGTCACATACACTTTGGCATAGGCCAGGTCGCGCGACATTTCAACACCGGAAACGGTGGTCATCATTCCCAGACGCGGGTCTTTAATTTCGCGCTGCAGGATGATGGCGATCTCTTTTTGCATCTCCTGAGCCACGCGCTGCGGGCGACCAAATTCTTTCGCCATAATAAATTCTCCAGACAAATAAGGGGGCCACGCGGCCCCCTTTAATTTTGTATTACCGGGTGGCGCTGCGCTTCCCCAGTCTACCAGGCAATTAATCGATGGTACGTTGGATCTCGATAATTTCGAAGACTTCGATCATATCGCCAGCGCGGACATCGTTGTAGTTCTTAACGCCGATACCACACTCCATGCCGTTACGGACTTCGTTAACGTCATCTTTGAAGCGGCGCAGGGACTCCAGCTCACCTTCATAAATCACAACGTTGTCACGCAGAACGCGGATCGGGTTATGGCGTTTAACCACACCTTCGGTAACCATGCAGCCTGCGATAGCACCAAATTTCGGCGATTTGAAGACATCACGAACTTCAGCCAGGCCGATGATCTGCTGTTTCAGTTCCGGAGACAGCATGCCGCTCATTGCCGCCTTCACTTCGTCGATCAGGTTATAAATGACGGAGTAATAGCGCAGATCCAGACTTTCCGCTTCAATCACTTTACGCGCAGAGGCATCGGCACGCACGTTGAAGCCAACCAGGATCGCGTTGGATGCCGCAGCCAGGGTTGCGTCGGTTTCGGTGATACCACCTACGCCGGAACCGATGATCTTCACTTTCACTTCGTCGGTAGAGAGTTTCAGTAAGGAGTCGGAGATCGCTTCCACAGACCCCTGAACGTCCGCTTTGAGTACGATGTTCACTTCATGAACTTCGCCTTCGGTCATATTAGCGAACATGTTCTCAAGTTTAGATTTCTGCTGACGCGCCAGTTTGACTTCACGGAATTTGCCCTGACGATACAGCGCAACTTCACGGGCTTTTTTCTCGTCGCGAACGACGGTCACTTCATCACCGGCAGCCGGCACACCGGACAGGCCAAGGATTTCCACCGGAATGGACGGACCCGCTTCCAGCACTTCCTGACCCAGCTCGTTACGCATCGCACGAACGCGACCATATTCGAAGCCACACAGAACGATATCGCCCTTATGCAGAGTACCTTCGCGAACCAGAACAGTCGCAACCGGACCGCGACCTTTGTCGAGGAAGGATTCGATAACCGCGCCGCTCGCCATACCTTTACGCACCGCTTTCAGCTCCAGGACTTCAGCCTGCAACAGAATGGCGTCCAGCAGGTCATCAATACCGGTACCCGCTTTCGCCGATACGTGGACGAACTGGCTCTCGCCGCCCCACTCTTCCGGCAGGATGCCGTACTGGGACAGTTCGTTCTTAACGCGATCCGGATCGGCTTCCGGCTTATCGATTTTGTTCACTGCAACCACTACCGGCACACCGGCCGCTTTCGCGTGCTGGATAGCTTCAATGGTCTGCGGCATCACGCCGTCGTCAGCAGCAACAACCAGAACAACGATATCCGTTGCCTGCGCGCCACGGGCACGCATGGAGGTAAATGCCGCGTGGCCTGGGGTATCCAGGAAGGTGATCATACCGTTGTCGGTTTCAACGTGGTACGCACCGATATGCTGAGTAATACCGCCTGCTTCGCCGGAAGCGACTTTTGTGGAACGAATGTAGTCCAGCAGAGAGGTTTTACCGTGGTCAACGTGGCCCATGATGGTCACAACCGGCGCACGCGGTTCAGCCGCAGCGCCCGTATCACGGTCGCTCATTACCGCTTCTTCCAGTTCGTTCTCACGACGCAGGATGACTTTGTGGCCCATCTCTTCGGCCACCAGCTGTGCGGTTTCCTGATCGATAACCTGGTTGATGGTCGCCATCGCGCCCATCTTCATCATCGCTTTGATGACCTGAGAGCCTTTGACCGCCATCTTGTTCGCCAGATCGCCCACGGTGATGGTCTCACCGATGATGACATCGCGGTTAACGACCTGAGCAGGCTTCTGGAAGCCTTGCTGCAAGGCTGAACCTTTACGGTGTTTGCCGCCTTTACCGCCGCGAATCGCCGCGCGGGCTTCTTCACGATCGGCTTTTGATTCAGCGTGTTTATTGCCTTTCTTCGCCGGACGAGCGGCTTTGGCGTTACGCCCACGACCACGCCCACCTTCAACTTCACGATCGTTATCATCCTCTGCCTGGCGAGCATGCTGAGAGGTCGTTACATGATAATCGGCGGTTTCTTCTGGAGCTTCTGATGATTCAGTCCAGTTTTTTTCATTTTCTTGAGCCATACGGCGTGCTTCTTCCGCGACGCGACGCGCTTCTTCTTCAAGTTTACGGCGCGCTTCTTCTTCCGCTTTACGCTTCAGTTCTGCTGCTTCTTTCTCGCGGCGGAGCTTTTCAGCCTGGGCGGTTTTGGTCATATCGTCAGTTTGTTGATTGCTCACTTTGTTTTTTTCCGCGGCTTCACGTTTCGCTTTTTCAGCGAGTTCACGTTTAGCTTGTTCTGCGGCCTCACGTTCAGCTTTTAATTGCGCTTCGCGTTTGGCTGCTTCTTCTGCCTCACGTTGCGCCTGCTCTGCCGCTTCACGCTGCGCCTGCTCTTCCGCAGCGAGGCGTTCGGCCTCTTGCGGATCGCGTTTCACAAAAGTGCGTTTCTTGCGGACTTCGATTTGTACCGATTTACTCTTCCCACCGGTACCTGGAATATTTAACGTGCTGCGTGTTTTACGCTGCAGCGTCAACTTGTCGGGCCCTGAGCCGTGTTCACGGTTCAGATGCGTCAACAAGGTTTGCTTCTCTTGCGCGGTCACAGAATCATCAGCCGATTTGCGAATCCCTGCATCAGCAAATTGCTGTATCAGGCGATCCACAGAGGTCTGAATCTCCGAGGCCAGCGCTTTAATAGTCACATCTGTCATGCTGTTCCTTCCTGCTACAGTTTATTACGCTTCGTCGCCGAACCAACAAATATTTCGCGCGGCCATGATCAGCTCACCGGCTTTCTCGTCGGTCAAGCCTTCGATATCAGCCAGCTCATCAATGCCCTGCTCGGCGAGATCTTCCAGCGTACAAACACCACGGGCAGCCAGAGCGAATGCCAGAGTGCGATCCATACCCTGCAGATTCAACAGATCATCAGCAGGTTTGCTGTCCCCCAGGCTTTCTTCTTTGGCCAGCGCCAGCGTGGTCAGCGCGTTTTTCGCACGCTCACGAAGTGCTTCAACGGTGGCTTCATCCAGACCGTCAATTTCCAGCAGCTCTTTCATTGGCACATAGGCCAGTTCTTCCAGCGTCGCGAAACCTTCCTCAACCAGCAGTGTGGCGAAATCTTCATCAATATCAAGATACTTAGTAAACGTATCGATAGCTGCATGGGCTTCAGCCTGATGCTTAGCCTGTAGATCGTCCACGGTCATGACGTTGAGTTCCCAGCCGCTCAGTTGCGAAGCCAGACGCACGTTCTGACCGTTACGACCAATCGCCTGCGCCAGGTTGCCCGCTTCTACCGCAATATCCATCGTGTGTTTGTCTTCATCCACTACGATAGACGCGACGTCAGCCGGCGCCATGGCGTTAATCACGAACTGCGCCGGGTTATCATCCCAAAGAACGATATCAATACGCTCGCCGCCCAGTTCAGTAGAGACGGCCTGCACGCGCGCGCCGCGCATACCGACGCATGCGCCAACCGGGTCAATGCGCTTGTCATTGGTTTTCACGGCGATTTTGGCACGGGAGCCGGGATCGCGAGCCGCCGCTTTAATTTCGATAACTTCTTCGCCAATTTCCGGTACTTCAATACGGAACAGTTCAACCAGCATTTCCGGTTTAGAGCGCGTCACGAACAGTTGAGCGCCACGCGCTTCCGGACGAACGGCATACAGTACACCACGAATGCGATCGCCAGGACGGAAGTTTTCACGCGGCAGCATATCTTCGCGCAGAATAACGGCTTCCGCATTGTTACCAAGATCCAGGGTAATGTTGTCGCGGTTCACTTTCTTCACCACGCCAGTGATAATTTCGCCTTCGTGCTCGCGGAATTGATCAACGACCATGGCGCGCTCGGCTTCACGTACTTTTTGTACGATAACCTGTTTCGCCGTCTGGGTCGTGATACGGTCAAAGGTGACAGATTCAATCTGGTCTTCAACGTAATCGCCAGGATTCATGCTTTCGTCTTCGAAGCGCGCAGCTTCCAGCGTGATTTCACGCGTCGGTTGAGTGACTTCTTCAACGACCAGCCAGCGACGGAAGGTGTCAAAATCACCGCTCTTACGATCGATCTCTACGCGAACGTCGATTTCTTGCTCGTATTTTTTCTTGGTAGCCGTTGCCAGCGCACTTTCCAACGCTTCGAAAATCTTCTCACGCGGCAGCGCCTTTTCGTTGGAAACGGCTTCAACAACAGCCAAAATTTCTTTGTTCATCGGGGCCTTTCACCTCAATCCAGACTGTTAAAAGTGGGGAACCAGGTTCGCCTTCTGGATGTTACTCAGCGCGAACACTTCATCTTTGTCTTCGACGGTTACCGTGATCATCTCACCGTCTACCGCTTTGATAATGCCCTGCCATTTGCGTCGATTTTGTACCGCCATACGCAGAACCAGCGACACTTCCTCACCGATAAAACGCGTATAGTGCTCTGCGGTAAACATAGGACGGTCAAGACCAGGCGAAGACACCTCCAGGTTATAAGCGACGGTAATCGGATCTTCGACATCCATGACAGCACTGACCTGGTGGCTCACATCAGCACAATCATCAACATTGATGCCATCTTCACTATCAATATAGATGCGCAGTGTGGATGTGCGACCGCGAATAAATTCGATGCCGACCAGCTCAAAGCCAAGCGCTTCAACTGGCGCAGTGAGCATCTCTGTCAATTTTTGCTCTAATGTGGACAAACCCACCCCCAAGACATAAAAAAAGGGCGTATAGCCCAGTTATTCTGCAGTCAGATAACAAAAAACCCCGATAAATCGGGGCTTTAGATAACTGAACCCTGAGATCGCAGTCGCGATCTGGAACACTTTCCAGAAGAATTCTTTCAAATTCGGCTACGAAGGACCCGGTCCTCACAGTATATTTGAAAAAGTACTTAATGGGAAAGTGGTTGCGGGGGCCGGATTTGAACCGACGACCTTCGGGTTATGAGCCCGACGAGCTACCAGGCTGCTCCACCCCGCGCCTGAAACAAACGTGGCGCATTCTACTCGTTTTGAGCAAAAAACGCAAATACTGCTGGGATTTGGTACCGAGAGACGGGACATAAAATCGTGGTGTATTGTATTGATACAGCATATATTTTGTCAACATGAATTTCACAGCGCAGGTTTCAGTCACGCGGGTATCTCAGGGGATTTTTAGCAAAAAGATCATCCTCCTCTTCCTGTTGCCAGCAAAAAATGATTAAATGAAAACTCACAATTAATGCATAAAAATGCAATAAAGATTGTTGAGTCGAACTCACCACAGTCTATCTAGCAGGGTTTTATTTTATGACGACGATTCTCAAACATCTCCCGGTTGGCCAACGTATTGGTATCGCTTTTTCTGGTGGACTGGATACCAGCGCCGCCCTGTTGTGGATGCGTAAAAAAGGCGCAGTTCCTTATGCATATACCGCTAATCTGGGCCAGCCGGACGAAGACGATTACGACGCCATTCCTCGTCGCGCCAAAGAGTATGGTGCCGAAGGGGCTCGTCTCATCGACTGCCGTAAGCAACTGGTTGCGGAAGGTATTGCCGCCATCCAATGCGGCGCGTTTCATAACACCACCGGCGGCTTGACTTACTTTAACACCACTCCGCTGGGCCGCGCCGTGACCGGTACCATGCTGGTCGCCGCCATGAAAGAAGATGGTGTCAATATCTGGGGTGATGGCAGTACCTATAAAGGTAACGATATTGAACGTTTCTATCGTTACGGCCTGCTGACTAACGCCGAACTGAAAATTTACAAACCCTGGCTGGATAGCGACTTTATTAACGAGTTAGGCGGCCGTCAGGAAATGTCCGAGTTTATGATTTCCTGCGGATTTGATTACAAAATGTCCGTAGAAAAAGCCTACTCCACCGATTCCAATATGCTCGGCGCGACCCATGAAGCAAAAGATCTGGAATTCCTGAACTCCAGCGTCAAGATTGTGAACCCGATCATGGGCGTCAAATTCTGGGATGAGAACGTCAAAATCCCTGCTGAGGAAGTCACCGTGCGTTTTGAACAGGGTCACCCGGTTGCGCTGAACGGACAAACCTTCAGCGACGACGTTGAGCTGATGATGGAAGCTAACCGCATCGGCGGTCGTCACGGTCTGGGGATGAGCGACCAGATTGAAAACCGTATTATCGAAGCGAAAAGCCGCGGTATTTATGAAGCCCCGGGGATGGCACTGCTGCATATCGCTTACGAACGTCTGCTGACCGGTATTCACAACGAAGATACTATCGAGCAATACCATGCGCATGGCCGCCAGCTTGGGCGTCTGTTGTATCAGGGCCGCTGGTTCGACTCCCAGGCATTAATGCTGCGTGACAGCCTGCAGCGCTGGGTCGCCAGCCAAATCACCGGTGAGGTCACGCTTGAACTGCGTCGCGGCAACGACTACTCCATCCTGAATACCGTCTCTGACAATCTGACCTACAAAGCAGAGCGTCTGACAATGGAGAAAGGTGATTCGATGTTCTCCGCGGAAGACCGTATCGGTCAACTGACCATGCGTAATCTGGATATTACCGATACCCGCGAGAAGCTGTTTGGCTACGCGCAGTCTGGCCTGTTGACCGCCTCTTCCGCCACGGGTTTACCTCAGGTGGAAAATCTGGAAAACAAAGACAAATAACGCTCCGAATAAATCGCAGGCCGCGTAAGCGACCGCGGATTGTGACCCTCGCGTAAAAACGTGAGGGTTTTCTTTTACGGCAAAAACAGATTGCATGAGCGATTTTGCCGATTACCACTCAACGCGATTACCTGACCTTCCTCTCCCCGCCTCAACGCAGATCAAACAAACATAAACATTTGAATTAAAAGTAATTTTTACACATAGTCATCACAGACAACATGTGCAGCCCATCGTTTATTGACGATGTGATCAATCTAAAGGAATTTAAATTTCATTAATATATATAATGAATTAAATATTTCAAAATCAATGCAAGATTTTGTCCTCGCTGTTCGTGGTTCCTGAGCATTAGATCGGTTAAATCTCACTAGAGAGTTTAAAATTAACAAACTGAATTTTAGGAAAAAAAATGAAAACAGCACTACATGGTGTCTCAGTATGGTACAGCAATGCCGTCACCCAGCTAAGCATTGCAAAAGAGAGCGGATTCGATGCGCTGGAGATCCTGCCGGAACATCTTTTTCGTTACCTCGATAATGGCGGGACATTCGAGGCATACCGACATTTGATGCAGCACTATGACATTGAAGTCAGTTGCATTAATGCCCTGAAACGCATCGGGCGGTATCAGCCCGGTGAACGGGAAGAGATGCTGAGGGAGGCCGAAAAAATTAGCCATGCCGCTCAGGAACTGAAATGCCCGGTAGTGCAGATTATGGCGCTGACCGAACTGGATCATCTCAGCGAGGATGAACGTAACGATATCCTGGTCAGGAACATTCGTGATATTGCGGATATTGGTAAACAATACGGTGTCAAATACCAGATTGAGATTGTTGCTTTCACTCGTTTCAATACGCTGCGCCAGGCGCTGGAGATTATTAAACGTGTTGGCCGCGACAATATTGGCCTGGTCATTGACTTCTGGCACCTGCATGCCGGCGGCGGTACGACCCCAGATGAAGTGGCCAACATGGACGTAAATCTTATTTATGGCGTTCATTTCTGCGACGGACGCGCCGCGAAGCCAGGTGAAGCCTGGGACGAGTGGGTGCAACGCGACTACCAGCCAGGCGAAGGCGATGTGGATATTGCCGCATGGATTAAGGCTGTTAAAGCTACCGGCTACAACGGCGTATGGGCGCCAGAGCAATTGAGTCCCACGCACTGGGAGGATGATTTATATCAGATTGGTAAAGATAATTACCAAAGCTTAATTGAATACACGGCATAAGGAAGAAGACCGCTAACAGACGAACCGTGTGTGAAACATATTACTGAATCGTCAGTCAGAGACTGTCATTTAAATTGAGTCATCGGCGTTGTCGTCCGTTTCATTGGCCAACGGCAATCGCATTATCGGTGGTTTAAACGAAAATCTGATTCAGTTTATTCGCTTACTGAGCTGATACGGGCTGAATGAAATATAAAGGATATAACTTTTTATGACTTTCAGCCTCTGAAAAGCCACTGACGAATAACGGACTCACCGCATGGGGGTTGGGCGCATCAAGGAAACCTGGCGAGAACGCAGGCGCGCATCCAGGACGGCGGCCAGAGGGCGGGTCGAGACAGGGACAAAATTGCCGGGAGCAATTTTGAACAGCGCTTGCGCTGGCCCTGGAAGGGCGAGTCCCAGGGATGGGACGAGTAGCGTCGAGTCCCAGGGATGGGACGAGTAGCGTCGAGTCCCAGGGATGGGACGAGTAGCGTCGAGTCCCGCCCGGTCCGCCAGATGAAGCCGGAGTGGAGCGGACCGCGCAGCGGCAGGTTTCCAGCGCAATGCCGGGGGTGCAGGGGGACGGGCGAAACGTCCTCCTGCCCGTTCACACGCTGTGGATATAACGAATATCCGCGTATTTATCGTGAACGGAACAGGCCACGGAATCTGAATGGGCGAAAATAAAAAATGCGCCATTTTCGCCAGAACCACCGATTAACGGAACCGCGCAGCCAGCCATAAACACGGCTGACCGCCCTCTGACTGACCAGCATTAGGATCATTGCCTGATTTTAAGCTATTCAATCCAGTATCAAAAACAGGTTAATTTTGAGACTGTTATTCCAGCGTATTCTTATAGATGACTCCATCCTTCACTATCAGCTTAAAAGCCTGTTCAGGTTGTGCAATCAGTTGAATATCGTTCAAAGGATCGCCATCAACAAGGAGCAGATCCGCCAGCGCACCCGCTTCTACCACTCCCAGTTTTCCCGGATACGGGTTGCGAGGGCCAGACATGGCACACAGTTCAGCATTGACGCTAGTGGCCATTTTCAAAATTTCCAGGGGGGTATACCAGCGGATAAGCTTAGCCAACTGTGCCCCCTGCCGCGTCGCCAGGCGAGCATCAAACAACGTGTCCGTGCCCCAGGCCGTTTTAATGTTATGCTTCTTCGCCAGTTGATAAGCCGTATCGGTGCCAGCCGACATCAACAATTGCTTGGCCCGCGAGGCGGGGGTAGCCATAGGAACGGCATCCGCATCATCAAGGAAAGGTTGCAGGCACCACCATAGCTTTTTCTCAGCCATGAGCCGCACAGTTTCCTCGTCAACCAGTTGCCCATGTTCGATACACTTCACGCCTCCTTCAATCGCCATCGTGACAGCACGCGCGGTATAGGCATGAACGGTAACATAGGTTCCCCAGTTTTCAGCTGCCGTTACCGCCGCCTGGATTTCGGGCACAGAGCCCTCGGTAACATCAATACCGTCATACATCGACGCCACGCCGCCGCCCGCCATAAATTTGACCTGCGATGCGCCACGCATCAGTTGTTCCCTGGCGCGTAACAACACCTGATCCGGACCATCTGCAATCGCGGTAATGCCGACGCGTTCGATATAACTTAAATTATCAGCAGGCGCGCGAGGAATGTCACTCAGCATACGAAAGTCGCCATGACCGCCAGTTTGCGAGATAAAAGCGCCCGATGGATAAATACGTGGACCGCTGGTGATTTGCTCATCAATGGCGCGTTTAAGGCCGAATACCGGGCCGCCCATATCACGTACTGTCGTAAAACCACGCAGCAATGTCGCCTGTGCCTCGGCAATTGCCAGCGCCTGTATATAATTAAAATCAGACGTCATGGCTGTCATCATCGACGGTCGCGCCATGATCGCGTGCCAATGGGCGTCAATCAACCCCGGCATCAGTACGCCGCCCTTCCCGTCGATAATCACGGCTTCGTCAGGAAAAGCCTGACCTTCCGCCTCAATCGCCTTAATGAGATGTCCTTCGACAATCACCTGCAGGCCATCACGCAGATGATCCGATATACCGTCAAAAATACGGACATTGGTAAATACTTTTACATGAGACGCATTCGCCGTTGCGGTGCCATGCGGTGAGTTCTTTCCAGGAAGCGCTGAAGCCACGGTTGCAGGCGTGATCGGCGGCGCTTTTGCCGCTTCCCGGGTTAACACCGTATTTATCCGAACAAAGGCGGGACTATGGCAGAGACAGGCTTCGGCATGCTCAGGGGGATTCTCACGGATTTGAATTTTATGCTGCATAGAATAAGACTCCATACTTTGCCGGGACATAAACTGTATACCCGGAAAAATTTATGAACTTTATAATTTTTATATTAAATACATTCAGCCCAAAGATATCTTTATGCCCTAAATAATTCGGGTCGCTGGACGAAACGGCTACTCGCTTTTCACTGCGCTTGCGCCGACTCCGAAGAAGTGAGGCCAAAGGCCAAATCACATGGCAAGAGAGTAAATCCCAGGAGTATCAATAGCGAGGTGACTGGGGTGAACACAAATCTGTCAGTCACCGATTTAAACACCGTAAGGCGGCAGCCCGCCGGGGGCGTCCTATGGATGAATCGAACACGCCACGGCCAACGTCCCCGTCACTTGACGTATGAAGAAAACAGATAATCTTACACAACGTATTTAAATCGCGGATAAATACATTTAAAAAATATACACCAGCCCTGTCGAAAATAATATTGAAAGTATCGTAGCAATTAACCCAGGAATAACAAATGGATGATCGATAATCCGATGCCCTATGCGAGTACATCCCGTGTCATCCATAGCGACGGCAGCCAATAACGTTGGATAATTTGGTAGAATAAAAAGCGAGGCAGTAGCCGGAAAACAAGCAATTAATGTAGTTGGCGCAATGCCTATGCTTAATGCCATCGGAAATAAAATTTTCGTTGATGCCGCCTGAGAATAAAGAAAGCAGGATACCAACATAATAATTATTGCCAGTGTCAGCGGCGAGTCTGACAGATACTCGAACACCATATTTTGCAACCAAACTTTATTGCTATCCATAAATGTAGATCCTAACCAGGCAACGCCCAGTATACAGATACAGGAAGTCATTCCCGTTTTAAATACCGTCGTCGAAGGAATATTATGGACATTCACACGACAAAATAAGACAATTAAAAGTGCGACCGCCATCATAACGGAAATACGTACCTGCCCGCTGTTGAGTACAGGATGTTGTATAAAACCAATTCTTGGGCTACTCATGATGGCGTACAAAAGCACTGCAATCAGACCAATAATAAAGAACAGTACGGAACGTTTCGCCTCTGGCGGGACAGTAATTTTATTATCTGTCGATTGAGAATATACTGCAGTGAGGGGTAACTTGTCTGTTTGCCGGGCACGATCCCAGAACAAATAAAATACAGATGTACACATCAATGCCAGAAATGTTGAGGGTATCGTCACTGAAATAAGCTCCAGATACCCCCAGCCTTGGTTATTTTTCTCCAGTATTCCTGAGAAAAAAATGACTGCTGCGGAGATTGGCGAGGCGACAATCCCCAAAAGAGAAGCGGCTACCGAAATAGCCAGGGCTCTTGTTGGGCGAAGTTGATTATCTTTAGCCACACCCACAATCACCGGCATGCATGCAAATGAAACCTGGCCGGTACTCGCCATCATTGTCAACAACCACGTGGACAAAGGTGCAGTAATGACAAGCAAACGAGGATAACTACGTAACATCCTTTCGGTTAACCTGACCAGATAGTCTATGCCTCCGGCCTCCTGCATGGCAGAAATGGCGATAATGACCACCATGATAAAAACAATGACCAGCATCGGTAGATCGCCCGGTGTTGCGCCCATCATGCACAATACGATGACACCGGCACCACCGGAAAATCCCACCCCAATTCCGCCTACCCGCATGCCAAGGAAAATAAATAACAGAACGACGCAAAATTGCAGCAATATCATGTGTGTATCCTCCACTGGTGGGATGTTTCCTTTTGCTGTAGCCGGGTTATATCAGGAACCTCCCGATATTGCCGCGACGGAGGTCGCTATGTTCTCGCTATCCTCGCTTATTACCGGATTCATCAAACAACCTATCTGCGATATTTCGACCTCAACCATATCGCCAGGCCACAGGTAAAGTGGTGGATGTCGTTTTTTCCCAACCCCGCCAGGAGAACCAGTCAGAATGACATCACCGGGAGAAAGTGCACTGAATGTACTGATATAAGAGATTAATTTAGCAATTTTATGGATCATGTTATAAGTATTATCACGCTGAACTTCCCGACCATTAAGGCGTGTAACAATTTCCAGGTTTTGCGGATCGGATATTTCATCAGTCGTAACCAGCCACGGTCCAAATCCCCCCGTTGAAGGCCAGTTTTTCCCGGCGGTAAACCAGGTGTGCTGCCAGTCCCTGACGGAGCCATCCATATAACAACTGTATCCGGCAATATACTGAAGCGCCTGTTCCTCCGGAATATGTGAGCCGTAACGGCCTATCACCAACGCCAGCTCTCCTTCATAGTCGAACTCGTTACTATCCGAAGGTTTAACTAAACCGCACAAATGCCCTGTTTGCGTATCGGCAAAACGAATAAACAGCGTAGGATCCGGATCCTGCTCGTTAAATTCAACTCTTTTTTCCTGATAATTCATACCAGCACAAATAATTTTATTAGGCCGGGTTATAACAGGTAAAAAGGTGACCTGATTAATCTGATAGTCCGCCTTCTTACCCAATAAAATATTATTTTTTAGCTTATTAACATTGGGAAGAAAAGCGCGAAGATCGGGACACTCCGGGAAGAATGACTGTAGATCTATTATCCCATCGGGTGCGACCAGGCCATATTTTTCATTTCCGTCAACAGAAAAACTCAGTAGTTTCATTATTCACCTTCAATCTTCAGTCAGAAATATCACTCCTGAACTGTTGAGACAAAGAGTCTTGTGACTCCTGATTTGTACACGTGGATACGCGCGTTTATGGCGAAAGTTCTTCCAGAATTGCCCCACGGGTTTCAATACCAAAACTCATCGTAATGAGTCCGCCAATCAGTGCCATCGCGGCAAACAAAAAGAAGACATATTCAACCCCTGCGCCTGCGACAATCAACCCAACCAGCAGCGTTCCCAGAGACGATCCCGCTCTCAGCCAGGCGCTACCAAAACCCGTTCCTATCGCCCGTAGTCGTGTCGGGTAAAGTTCAGCAGAATAGAGATAAAGGGAGAAGGTGACGGTTTGCATCACGGCATAAGCGATACTGGCAAAAATAAGCACCATCACCGCACTGGATGCCCCACTTTCCCCCAGAATCAGTAACGCCAGGGATGACAGAATAAAAGCGGTTCCGTACCAGCGTTTTCTGCCCGTTTTGTCAATAAGCAGCGCACAGGCCAGGGATGCGGCGACCCCCGCAGCGGATGTTATCCAGCCATATGCAAGGCTGAGTGGGACTGAAAGATGGAATGCGCTACGATAAAGCGTCGGCAGCCAGGTTATCATGCCGTTATTGACCATATAAGCGCTTATCCATAGCCCCCAGAGCATCAGCGTACGCTTGAGATAAATACCTGAAAACAGTTCACGCCATCCATTTGCCGTCTGGGGAGGGGCCTTAAACGTCTTCACTACGGGCTCTTCAAGGCTACCGCCCCGGCGGATAACCTCATTTTCCAGACTGGAGACGATACGGTTCGCATCTTCCAGGCGTCCTTTGCTAATCAACCAGCGGGGAGATTCCGGCATCAACCAGCGCAGAGGGGCGGCAATCATTGGCGGGATAAGCCCCACCCAGAACATCGCTTTCCAGCCATACTCCGGAACCAGAAAATAACCAATAATACCGGCGAACATCAGTCCCACCGGGAAAATGACTTCGTATAACAGAAAGAAACGACCGCGTTTACGGGAACCAATAAACTCGTTGATATAAGCGCTGGCAACGGGAACCTCCGCACCAATACCGATGCCCTGTAAAAAGCGGATGAGCAATAACGACCATCCATTCCAGGCAAACAGACACGCTGCGCTCATGGTGACAAATATGATTATGGTTATTTTCAGGACCGTCAGACGTCCCTTTTTCTCTGCCAGTGAACCGAAGAATACCGCACCAAAAAGTTGGCCGACATAACTCGCCGCGATAATAAGCCCGACAAACAGCGGCGTCAGGCTCCATTCACTGATTAGTTCTGGCATAGCAAAAGCAATAGCCAGAACGGTGTAGGAATCAAAAAAAGTGGAAATACCTGTTACCAGGCGGATAAATATTAATTTTCGGGTAACAGGAATACGTTCTATACGTGCAACCAGTTCAGCTGAGTTTGTTGTTATACTGGTTGCAGCGTTACTGGCATTCAGAACTAATGTAGTCATGGTATACCATTCCTGAATGGACGGGAGCGGCAGGAGCATTGCTCTCCCGGTTATACAGTAATATTGTCTGAAAATTATTTATTGTTTGTCTGCGGAACCTGGCAATCAAAAATAACACTGCCACCTTAATCGGAAAATAGTGACAGTCACAGGCAAGTGATATTTGAGAACAGAATAACTATCTTAAGAAAGCAGCATCTATCCGCGATGCAGAGATGCTGCCCTTCTTAATAAGTCTTGTTATTTAGTTACGCGGCCCAGTTCAGCAGCACGAATAGCTGCATGAATTTCTTCTTCTGCACCGTGTTCAAGCGGTAACAGAGGAGAACGTACTGTCGCATGTTCCAGAATACCACGGGCAACCAACGCGTGTTTCAGAGCCACGGTACCTTCCATATGGGAACCACGGTGGTAAACGCTTTTGGTTACAGGCATCAGGCGGTCATGTACTTCGCGAGCTTTTTTGTAATCCCCGGCTTTACCCGCATTAATCATTTCAAGCAGTTCTACCGGCGCAATGTTGCCATAACCGACCAGGAAACCGTCTACGTCAAATGCAGTGTGCAACAGGTATTCATCGTGGCAGCTCAGGATCTGCAGGTCAGGACGTTCACGACGGATAACAGGAATCTCAGTGTCCCAACGGCGCATATTACGCACACCATTCTTCATCGCGAAGACACCTGGCTGTGCTGAAATATCCAGCATGGTTTTCAGGTTGTAGGTGGCTTTGGTGACATCCGGATACTGGAACAGGATAAGCGGCAGGCCACTTTCTTCATAGACCACACGATAACGGTCCTGCGGGGCACCGTCCTGATAGCCGAAGCGTAACCAGCCGTGGGACGGATAGAGCAGACCAGCGGAAGCGCCCGCGGCAACGGCCCGTTTGGCTTCAAGGGCTGCAACCTCAGTGCCTTCACCGGTGATACCAGCAATAATAGGCAGTTTGCCGTCTACCGATTTTACAAAAGCGCGGATAACTGCAGCCTGTTCGTCCTGCGTGAGGAAGGTACCTTCACCGGCATGGCCAAGCACAACCAGACCTTTAACACCGTCAATACTGCCCAGCCAGCTTCCCAGACGCTGAATCGCGTCAAAATCAATGCTGCCATCACGGTTAAATGGGGTAACCGGTGCCGGGGTCAAACCTCTCAGGTCGATATTAATCATGACTGTCTCCTTGGTGGACAATAGTCGCTTTCAGCGATGGGTTTTGAAATGATATGAAATCGTTTCTGCAATCGTTTTCACGTGATTAAATTTGGACCTGGCTGGTGAGCAAGTCAACAGGGGTATAATGAGAAATGAAATTGAGGTCACAAAAACAAAGGGGTTATGCCGTATTTATGAGACATATATCGCAAATTACTCGCCGTCATGTCGACCGGGACACCAGTACGGCGAGCAAGGATTAGCGAGGAGAAGACGTGGACTTACGAGGAATGAGGGTTGGACTAACAGTTCGAATCAGGCGGTTTTCATCTGCATTAAGAAGCATGTCAACGGCGTTTGCAGCAATATGTTCAAGCGGCGTACGGACCGACGTCAGGGCGACCGGTAGCCGACTGACCAGTGGAATATCGTTGTATCCTACGAGGGACAAATCCTGCCCGATGACCATTCCCCGGTGGTGCGCTGCAGCCACAATCCCGATAGCCAATTCATCATTGACAGCAAAAATAGCCGTTGGCGGCGTAGAGGAGTTCAATATCTTCATACCGGCCTCCTCTCCGGAACGAATATCAAAGTCTGATGAAGAGCACCAGGAAGGATTAATTTCTAACCCGGCTTCGCTCATTGCCCGTTCAAACCCTTTTCTTCGGTTAAGAGCATTCGATGCAAAATCAGGCCCACCGACCAGACCAATATTTTTGTGCCCCAAATCAATAAGATGACGTGTTGCAAGATACCCCCCCAGTTCATCGTCACTGACTGAAGACAAACTGATTCCGTCAGTTCTTAATACCAGGACGTGCGGTACATCTCTTTTACGCAATTCCCTGGGAAGCGGATCATCAAGCCGGCACGTGGACATAATTAACCCATCCACTCTTCTGTCAAGTAGTGACTCAACTGACTTGCGTTCTTCCAGAGGATCGTCTCCACATGTTGCGACGATCGCAAAATATCCTCGGCGCGCGGCCGCTCTGGCGATTTCCTCAAACAGCATGGCGGTTACCGCATCGGTCAGACGTGGCACAAGCACCCCGAGGGTACCGGTTCCCCCCCGGCGAAGACTGGATGCGACATAGTCGCGTCGATATCCAAGCTCTCGTGCTACCTGACGAACTTTCTCTGCGGATGCGCTTTTTGAGGGAGGGAGCCTTTCATCCAGAATGCGGGAAACCGTCGACACACTCACTCCGGCCGCATTCGCTACGTCACGCATGGTTATCAGTCTTTTTTCCATCTGATCATTTTCTGTATTTTCCTGACCCATGTCTGACTCCGGATATTAAAAATTGATAAAAGTTTCGTTCGCCACAGCTCAAGGGGCACATGGCATCATAGCGGAATGGTACGGTAAATTTCCGTATCCCAAAAGAAAAGGGTTTGTTTTATGTCATCTTACCTGTCTTTAACAGCATGCTTGTCATTACTGGCCTCAGAAGAAAACATTTAATTAACATTTTTATATTCACTGTCAGACTTTCTGATTAGTGTCACATTTTTCCATTTGATTATGCTTGTTATGTGAGCAGGTTAACAATTGTACACCAGCCAGAATTGACTGCACCTGGAATTATGCCAACCATTATCGCGAAGTGAAAACGATTGCAGAAACGTTATCACATTATTTTGTTGAAGCCGATTTGTACCCAGTACCGCAAGTGATCGCCTGCCAGTCTGCTGGTCCGCGGTCAGTAATCTTGCATGTATACCCAAAAACTCAATCAACAGGGTGTCAATATGTCAACTCAGGTTATTACTTCTGGTAATGTCATGACCAGTAACACCGGGATGAAGTCGTCGGAGTTACTGGCAAGGCTCGAAAGGTTGCCCATCACACGTCGACTTCTTGCTATCCGTGTGGTGGTGGGATTGTCTACGTTCTTTGATGCATACACCATCATTGCTATTGCCTTTGCGCTCCCTCAACTCACTCAGGAATGGGGACTCACGCCAACATTCGTTGGTCTCATCATTGCGGCCAGTTATGTGGGTCAACTTTGTGGCGCCTTATTCTTCGGTTCACTGGCGGAAAAGATAGGCCGTATTGGTGTATTACGTATCACTATTATTATGTTTGTCGTCATGGATGCAGCTTGCTTATTTGCATGGAACGGGTGGTCTATTCTTGTCATTCGTTTCCTGCAGGGGCTGGGAATCGGGGCGGAGGTCCCTGTCGCCAGCGCTTATATCAACGAATTTGTTGGTGCAAAAAAACGCGGCCGCTTTTTCTTGTTGTACGAAGTTATCTTCCCAATAGGAATGATGTTTGCTGGTCTCATAGGGTTTTTCCTTGTCCCGATTTATGGCTGGAAGGTGATGTTTTTAATCGGGTTGGTTCCGTCTGCACTGACGGTCCCTCTGCGCTGGTTAATGCCGGAATCGCCCCGCTGGCTGGAATCTAAAGGTCGCCGACAGGAGGCGGAGAAAGTCGTCGCCAAATTTGAAGCTGAAGCTATTCGTCGTGGTATGGAATTGCCTGAGCCAATAATTAAGCCTGTTATTGTGCAACAAACATCAACTAGCGGAGTAAAAGAACTCTTCTCAGGTATGTATAAATCCCGGACATTTATGCTGTGGGGACTTTGGTTGACCGTTTATACCGTGAATAACGGGATGATCACCTGGTTTCCGACAATGTATAAAACCTGGTTTCACCTGCCTCTGGGGACGAGCCTGGCATATGGATGGATTACGTCCTCCTGCGGGGTTGTTGCTTCCATAATTTGTGCTCTTCTGATTGATAAAGTAGGCCGCAAACGTTGGTATTCCTGGGCATTTTTACTGGCTATCGTGCCGCTCATCACGTTGTGCACATTGGGCGCCAAATCTGCGACTGAAGTCTTGATTTTCGGCAGTATGACATACGCTATCCTGCAAACAATTGCATTTTCTCTGTATCTCTACTCAGCGGAACTCTACCCAACCCGACTGCGTGCGATAGGAACAGCATTCTCCAGCGCCTGGCTACGAGCCGGTTCTTCTATCGGACCATTGCTCGTTGGTTTCATTGTCTCTGGATTTGGTGTTCGCTTTGTCTTTATTGTGTTTGCCGTTATCGCCCTGATTGGCGGGCTCATAACACTTCTTTTTGCCATTGAGACAAAAGGGAAATCACTGGAGGAACTGTCGCCTTAGTTAAAACAGGTCTGTCAAACAGACCTTATTTTTAATAATTAAAAGTTTATTTCCAGGCCCTCTCCATAATTTATATTCAGGTTTTTCATAAACCAGCTCATAAATTAATTCTGGAGAGGATGATTTTGTCCAATCTATAAGCACCCTGAAATTCTCAGGCCGGGACAATAAAATGAAATATACAAGGCAAGGTTTGTGTTATTTACTGATGACGGCATGTGTGTCTATCCCTTTACACGCTGCCGAACAACCATTTTCAGCTAACGGGAAATATATGTCAGGCGACTGGGGAGGGCTCAGAAGCGATCTCAAGAAAAAAGGGTACAACTTTACATTAGAATACGGTTCAATAGTCGCGACTAATGTCGCCGGTGGCTATAACAGAAATAAGACAGCCCGCTATAGCGATCAATATACTATTGGCTTCGATTTAGATCTGGAAAAGATCGCCGGTATTACCGATGGTGAATTTAAAGCATCGGTAGTCGATCGTAATGGACGCGATTTGACGAAAGACAGGATTCAGGATCCCCGAGCTCCCATTATTGGTTCAACCGTTAACAGTAACTACGGACGGGGACAAACATGGCATGCTGCCCAATTTTGGTATCGCCAGTCATGGCTGGATAAAATGTTTGATCTCAAAATCGGGCTGATGCCAGTCGGTGAAGATTTTGACAATATTGGTTGTAACTTCCAGAACCTGGCGTTGTGTGGTTCCCTTGCAGGACATGGCGCCGGAGTCTGGTATAACACCCCGATTGGGCAATGGGGAACTCGCATTCGTTATAATATAACACCACAGGTTTATTTTCAGGTTGGTGCATTTATGTATAACCCCAATTATGCGACGCGCAGTGGCAGTTTCAAGTTAGATAATACGGGGCGTACAGGGAATATGTATCTGGCTGAAATGGGGGGCACGCCGACTTTTGGCCAGAATAAACTCCCGGGAAGCTGGAAAATAGGCGCATGGTATAATACCGCAGATGCTAAAGATGTACTCAATGACAGCGATGGTAACGCCTATGTTCTGAGTAAACACACCGCTGAGGTTCACGACGGCCGTTATGGTGGATGGATCTATTTACAGCAACAGATTACTGCCGCAGCAGATAATCCAAAACGTGGATTAGCGCTATTCGGGCATCTGGCTATGAACGACCGCGACACCGCGACAATGGATTACCAAACCCAGATTGGTGCCATTTATAAAGGCCCCTTTGCCAGCCGTGCCCAGGATTCTATAGGACTGGGGTTCAGTAAAATGCATGTAAACAGTAAAGTTGCCGAGCGAGCCCGGTTATCAAATCAGCTTAAAGGTATCGACGATTATGATAATCCATCGTGGACTCCTGTTCGCGGTTCGGAATATGTTGCAGAATTGAATTATAACTATGTTGTAACTCCATGGCTTAAACTTCGCCCCAATGTCCAGCTATTGATTCATCCGGGTGGAGTCAGTGAAATAAAAAATGCGTGGGTTTTCGGTAGTCAGATTAGTATTAGCCTGTAATTAAATATTCAAACTGAAAAGTTATTATGACTCTTCACAAAAGCAGCAACCATCACAGAGCTATTTAAGATCATCTGCACATCACTGCGCGATGTTTCCATCCGGGGACGGTCTGTGTAACGCCTTATTGACCGTCCCTTCACTCAACGGCTTTAATCAGTAAATCAGCCTCTGGTTGTGAGAGCGGCTAAACAGCACTTATCTCAAATAGCGAAAAGATATTCTTCAAGCCTATTCAGAATACGTTCGCGGTGCAACGCTGCATATTTCTTTCTTCCCGCGAGCCTGTCTCTGACGGCTGCTTCAAATGCTTTCTCTGCATCTCGCTCCTGGGATTTTACCATCTCGTTATGCTCTTTTAGCCCTTTGCAGAAATCAGCTTTTGTTCGCTTAGGTTCATCACAGCATTCTGGGGAGAGTGTAAATCGGGGAGCAAGGCGCAGTTACGTGAATTTCAGATACAAAAATGGACGTCTGTTGACGTCCATTGTTTAAATATTGGTACCGAGGACGGGACTTGAACCCGTAAGCCCAATCGGGCACTACCACCTCAAGGTAGCGTGTCTACCAATTCCACCACCTCGGCACGGATACGACTTATTAGTGCGGGATATCGCTGCTCGGCTGCGCCGGCGCTGTCGGCTGAGTTTGCTCGGTTTTCGGCGCGCTCAGGTTATCCCACTCACTTCCTTTATTGGTTTTATTGCTGTTGATATTGCCCAGCGCCAGACTGATGATGAAGAACAGCGCAGCCAGGATACCTGTCATACGGGTCATAAAATTACCCGAACCACTGGAACCAAATAATGTGCCAGAAGCGCCTGCTCCGAAGGAGGCTCCCATATCAGCGCCTTTACCTTGCTGCAGCATAATCAGACCAACAAGGCCTATCGCCACAATAAGGAAAACAACTAAAAGAGCTTCGTACATAATCAACCTGTTCCTTGCGGATTCGCCGCATGCCAAGTGCTTCAACCAATAAAGCGGGACGTTTTAACGTTTCCCACTGAAGCGGGTGTGAATACTAACCAAAGCGAATGACCTTCGCAAGGGCAATTTCAGTCCATTGTATCAAGTGCGGAAAAAAACAGCAAAAATCGATTATTTGTCGATTAAAAAGGCGACAAGCATCGCCTTTTTAATCACTTAGCGGGATGAATTAAACGCTTTTCACGGCATCGGCGATGCGATGGGCGAATTCATGGACCTGTTCTTCATGCTCGCCTTCCACCATAACGCGAATCAGCGGCTCAGTTCCTGATTTACGCAGTAACACTCGCCCCCGATTCCCCAACGCAGTTTCAACTTCCGCCGTGACGGCCTTCACATGTTCATGTTCCAGCGGATCGCCGCTTCCCTCGGTAAAGCGAACGTTGACCAGAATCTGCGGAAACATTTTCATCCCACTGCATAAATCCTGCAGGTTCATATGATTCCGCGCCATCGCGGCCACCACCTGCAGGCTGGCGACAATCCCATCGCCAGTGGTGGTTTTGTCCAGTAAGATCACATGACCGGAATTTTCTGCGCCGATCCGCCAGCCTTTCTCCTGGAGCTTCTCCAGAACATAACGGTCACCAACTTTGGCACGGACAAAAGGAATACCCAATTGTTTGAGCGCCAGCTCCAGACCCATGTTGCTCATCAGTGTGCCAACGGCCCCACCGCGCAACTGTCCCTGGCGTAGCCCCTCACGGGCAATAATATAGAGGATCTGGTCGCCATCAACTTTGTTGCCCTCATGGTCAACCATAATAACCCGATCGCCATCGCCGTCGTAGGCGATCCCCAGGTCAGCTTTTTCCGCCAGTACCCGGGCCTGCAGAGCACGAACGTCGGTCGCACCAACTTCTTCATTAATGTTGAGACCATCGGGCTCGCAGCCCATCGTAATAACCTGCGCCCCCAGTTCGCGGAAAACGCTTGGCGCAATATGATAAGTTGCCCCATGAGCACAATCGACCACGACTTTCAGCGCATTGAGGCTCAGTTCATTCGGGAAAGTGCCTTTGCAAAACTCAATATAGCGACCTGCCGCATCCACAATGCGGCTGGCTTTACCCAGTTCCGCGGAATCAACGCAGGTAAGCGCTTTTTCCATTTCGGCTTCAATGGCCTCTTCAACTTCATCCGGCAATTTAGTGCCTTCAATAGAGAAGAATTTAATGCCATTGTCATAAAAGGGATTATGGGAAGCAGAAATCACAATTCCGGCTTCAGCGCGGAACGTACGAGTCAGATAAGCGATTGCCGGAGTCGGCATTGGCCCGGTAAAAGAGGCTGATAACCCCGCGGCAGCAAGACCGGCCTCAAGCGCGGACTCCAGCATATAGCCAGAAATACGCGTATCTTTACCAATAATAATTTTACGCGACCCATGGCGCGCCAGGACCTTACCAGCCGCCCAACCCAGCTTCAATACAAATTCTGGCGTAATGGGCGCATCACCCACCCGACCACGAATACCATCAGTCCCAAAATATTTGCGGTTACTCATAACGTTTATTTTCCTTAGCGGCCAGAGTCGCTTCCACCACGCGCAGCGCTTCTACCGTTTCTTTAACATCATGGACGCGAATAATCTGCGCGCCCTGCATTGCAGCAATGACTGCGCAAGCCAGGCTGCCATTCAGACGCTCCGTCGGCCCGACGTTAAGCAACTGACCCACCATCGACTTGCGCGACATACCGACCAGCAACGGAAGACCGAAATGGTGAAATTTGCCAAGCTGTGCAAGCAATTCATAATTATGGGAAAGATTTTTACCGAAACCGAACCCCGGGTCGAGCAACAATTTCTCTTTTGCGATGCCTGCCCGTTCGCATCGCGCAATATGGTCGACAAAAAACCTCTCGACATCCGCAACCACATCGGTATACCTCGGTGCCTCCTGCATCGTTTTCGGCTGCCCTTGCATATGCATCAGGCATACAGGTAAGTCGGTTTCAGCCGCGGCTTCCAGCGCGCCCGGCTCAGTAAGCGAACGGATATCATTGATAATATGCGCTCCGACCCGCGCTGATTCGCGGATGACCTCTGGTTTTGAGGTATCTACGGAAATCCACACTTCAAAACGCTGCGCAATCGCTTCTACCGTCGGGATCACCCGCGCCAGTTCCTCCTCAACGCTAACATCCTCTGCCCCCGGGCGCGTCGATTCCCCGCCGATATCGATGATAGTCGCCCCGGCATTGATCATCAGGTTGGCATGTTTAACGGCGTCTACCAGCGTATTGTGAGCCCCGCCGTCAGAAAACGAATCCGGCGTAACGTTAAGAATACCCATCACATGTGGGTGAGAGAGATCGAGGGTTGAGCCCTGGGCTACGAGTTTCATCACTAAATCCCTGAGTCAGAGAAAGATTGAAAAAGAAAAACCCCGGAGCAAGCGCCCTGGGGTTTTAGAAAAATACAACAGCATCAACAACGGCTAACTTATTTGTCGCCCAGTTGTTCTGACATAGTATTACCCGGGTTTGGCGTACGCGGTTCATCGACCGGACGCGGCGCACTCGGCGTACCATTATTGCCAGAATTATTGGTCGAGCCCGGTTCTTCCCAGCCAGCAGGCGGGCGAACGTCGCGTCGTGCCATCAGGTCATCAATCTGCGGCGCATCAATGGTCTCATACTTCATGAGCGCATCTTTCATCGCGTGCAGGATGTCCATGTTGTCGTTCAGCAACTGACGCGCACGATTGTAGTTACGCTCAATCAGGGATTTTACTTCCTGGTCGATAATACGCGCCGTTTCATCAGACATATGCTTCGCTTTCGCGACGCTGCGGCCCAGGAACACTTCCCCCTCTTCCTCTGCATACAGCAGCGGACCGAGTTTGTCGGAGAAGCCCCACTGAGTGACCATGTTACGCGCCAGGTTAGTCGCGACTTTAATGTCGTTCGACGCACCGGTAGAAACATGCTCTACGCCGTAAATGATCTCTTCCGCCAGACGACCGCCGTACAGCGTGGAGATCTGGCTTTCCAGTTTCTGACGGCTGGCGCTGATTGCGTCGCCTTCAGGCAAGAAGAAGGTCACACCCAATGCCCGACCACGCGGAATAATCGTTACTTTGTGTACCGGATCGTGTTCCGGTACCAGGCGGCCAATAATCGCATGGCCTGCTTCGTGGTAAGCGGTAGATTCTTTCTGCGCTTCGGTCATCACCATGGAGCGACGTTCCGCACCCATCATGATTTTGTCTTTCGCCTTCTCGAACTCGACCATCGAAACGACACGCTTGTTGCCACGGGCGGCAAACAGCGCCGCTTCGTTCACCAGGTTCGCCAGGTCGGCGCCTGAAAAGCCTGGCGTACCGCGCGCAATAATTGCCGCATCAATATCCGGCGCCAGCGGTACGCGACGCATATGCACTTTCAGAATCTGCTCGCGACCGCGAACATCCGGCAGCCCAACCACGACCTGACGGTCGAAACGGCCAGGACGCAGCAGCGCCGGGTCAAGTACGTCCGGACGGTTAGTCGCCGCGATAACGATGATACCTTCGTTACCTTCGAAGCCGTCCATTTCAACCAGCATCTGGTTCAGCGTCTGTTCGCGTTCATCATGACCGCCGCCGAGACCCGCGCCACGCTGACGGCCGACAGCATCAATTTCATCGATGAAGATAATGCACGGCGCCGCTTTCTTGGCCTGCTCGAACATGTCACGCACACGAGATGCGCCCACACCGACGAACATTTCCACGAAGTCAGAACCGGAAATGGTAAAGAACGGGACTTTCGCTTCGCCTGCGATAGCTTTCGCCAGCAGGGTTTTACCGGTACCCGGAGGACCGACCATCAGGACGCCTTTCGGTATTTTTCCGCCCAGCTTCTGGAAACGGCTCGGTTCGCGCAGGTATTCAACCAGCTCCCCCACTTCTTCTTTCGCTTCATCGCAACCCGCGACATCAGCAAAAGTGGTTTTAATCTGATCTTCCGTCAGCATGCGCGCTTTGCTCTTACCGAACGACATGGCGCCTTTGCCACCGCCGCCCTGCATCTGGCGCATAAAGAAGATCCAGACCCCGATTAGCAACAGCATCGGGAACCAGGAAATGAAGATAGAAGCCAGCAGGCTCGGTTCTTCCGGCGGCTCGCCAACCACTTTGACGTTTTTCGTCAACAGGTTATCAAGCAGCTTCGGATCATTAACCGGAATGTAAGTCGTGTAACGGTTACTATCTTTCTTGGTAACGTTGATCTCACGTCCGTTGATACGCGCTTCGCGAACCTGGTCCTGATTGACCTCTTGCAGGAAGGTTGAATAATCTACCTTTCGGCCATTAGACTCGCTGGGCCCAAAGCTCTGGAATACTGACATCAGCACAACGGCTATGACCAGCCAGAGTATTAGGTTTTTCGCCATGTCACTCAAGGGATTAACCTCTTATTACAACTGTGTTAAAAACAGCGTCAGGATACTCTATATCCAGCGTCTTTCAAACTTTCGTCTGAAATCTACCGGTTATGGTTTACGCCCGGTCGCTACAATATACACTTCACGCGAACGGGCGCGGGAAGAGTCCGGCTTACGAACTTTGACCTTCGTAAACAGGGAGCGAATCTCTCTTAGATACTCATCGAAACCTTCGCCCTGGAACACCTTCACTACAAAACTACCACCTGGCGCTAATACATCACGAGCCATTTCAAGCGCCAGTTCCACCAGATACATGGCCCGGGGAATATCCACCGCCGGTGTTCCACACATATTTGGCGCCATATCGGACATGACCACTTGTACTTTACTGTCACCGACACGTTCAAGTAACGCTTTCAGGACTAATTCATCACGAAAATCGCCCTGAAGAAAGTCCACTCCAACGATTGGATCCATAGGTAAAAGATCGCAAGCAATAATGCGACCGCTGTTACCGATTTGAGTCACCGCGTATTGCGACCACCCCCCCGGTGCAGCGCCGAGGTCAACAATCGTCATCCCCGGTTTAAAAATTTTGTCACTTTGCTGTATTTCATCAAGTTTAAACCAGGCTCGGGAACGTAGCCCCTTTTTCTGCGCCTGTTGAACATATTTATCGCTAAAGTGTTCCTGAAGCCAGCGACTCGAGCTGGCAGAACGCTTTTTACCTGTCATTTAACATTCCCATTTCGGGTTCATCATACTTTGCGGTGTAAAAATCGGCGCAGTAGTTTGGCGATATATGGGAGATGGCGGTAGAATGACCCGTTTTCAATCCCAACGTAAGCAAAAAATACGATGAATCTGAGTACTAAACAAAAACAGCACCTGAAAGGTCTGGCTCATCCGCTCAAGCCGGTAGTTATGCTTGGCAACAATGGTTTGACCGAAGGGGTACTGGCCGAGATTGAACAAGCGTTAGAGCACCATGAACTTATCAAGGTGAAGATCGCCTCGGAAGATCGCGAAACTAAAATCTTGATCGTGGATGCTATCGTGCGTGAAACCGGTGCCTGTAATGTACAGGTCATCGGTAAAACGCTGGTTCTGTATCGCCCGACTAAAGAGCGTAAAATCCCGCTGCCACGCTAAGAATATCCTGGTTATCAACACAATGCTGTGTAAATCGAGGGTTTTCTGCGGGTAGACGAGCAAAATGCCATGCTCCGGACGTTGATAAAAGGCCGCTAAGCGGCCTTTTTCCTTTCTTTACAATCCATCAACATCGTAGCGTTGAATTCGGATTACAGGTATTCAACCTTAATAATTTCGAATTCTACGTCGCCGCCAGGCGTACGGATGACGACGACATCATCCTGCTCTTTACCGATCAAACCACGTGCTATCGGCGAATTCACAGAAATCAGATTTTGCTTAAAATCGGCCTCATCATCACCAACGATACGATAGGTTTGCTCTTCCTCGGTATCGAGATTCAACACGCTCACCGTCGCCCCAAAAATGACTCGCCCGTTGTTTGGCATTTTGGTGATATCAATGACCTGAGCATTCGACAGCTTCGCTTCAATATCCTTAATGCGCCCCTCGCAGAAGCCTTGCTGTTCACGAGCGGCATGATACTCGGCATTCTCTTTCAGGTCGCCGTGTTCGCGTGCTTCAGCAATAGCGGCAATAATTTCAGGACGACGCACGGACTTGAGGAAATCCAGTTCTTCGCGCAGTTTTTCAGCGCCACGTAAGGTCATCGGAATAGCTTGCATTTTTATACCTCTTTATCATTCAGCCACAGAGCAAACTTCACTACGCTATGACCGGTCAAGACTTATGCAGAACTTGAGCAAAAAGAAAACCGACCCGGAAAGGACTCTCCAGATCAGCAGCAATTTTCAATTTGATACGTATTTTACCCTGAAGTTCACTATGGGTCATCGTTTACTTTACAGGGCGTTGCGCCGTAGTATGACGTCCTGGTTTCAGGTTGTTAGCGCGAGATTATGCGATTTCCCAGATTTATCATCGGATTGACTGCCGGTATAGCGATTAGCGCTCAGGCAGCGAATATTGACGAATACATTACTCAGCTGCCTGCTGGGGCAAACCTGGCCTTTATGGCACAGAAAGTAGGTTCTCCAACGCCAGTAATAGACTATCACAGCCAGCAAATGGCGCTACCAGCCAGCACCCAAAAAGTCATCACCGCCCTGGCCGCCCTACTGCAACTGGGGCCGAACTTCCGCTTTACCACGACGCTGGAAACGAAAGGCAGCATTGATGGCGGTACAATAAAAGGCGATCTCATTGCGCGCTTCGGCGGCGACCCTACGCTTACCCGCCAGGATATCCGCAATATGGTTGCTACGCTGAAAAAAGCGGGCGTCCAGCGTATTGAGGGCAATGTGCTGATCGATACCTCCATATTCGCCAGCCATGACAAAGCACCAGGCTGGCCGTGGAATGATCTGACCCAGTGCTTTAGCGCCCCACCGGCGGCGGCGATTGTTGACCGTAACTGCTTCTCCATCTCGCTCTATAGTGCGCAAAAGCCAGGCGATCTGGCGTTTATTCGCGTGGCATCTTACTACCCGGTGACCATGTTTAGCCAGGTGCGCACTCTGGCTCCCGGCGCCTCTGAAGCACAATATTGTGAACTGGACGTCGTTCCCGGCGATCTCAACCGCTACACCCTGACCGGCTGTCTACCGCAACGTAGCGAGCCGCTGCCACTGGCTTTCGCCATTCAGGATGGCGCCAGCTATGCCGGTGCGATTCTGAAAGCCGAGCTGACTGATGCCGGCATCACCTGGAGCGGCACGCTGCTGCGGCAAACGCTGGCGAACGCAGCGGGTACCGTTCTGGCAAGCACACAATCTGCGCCGCTGCATGACCTGTTACGAATTATGTTGAAAAAATCAGACAACATGATTGCCGATACGGTATTCCGCACCATTGGCCATGCGCGTTTCGGTGTGCCGGGTACCTGGCGAGCCGGTTCCGATGCGGTGCGGCAAATTCTACGCCAGCAGGCCGGTATTGACCTGGGAAACACCATTATCGTTGATGGTTCGGGCCTGTCGCGCCATGACCTCATCGCCCCGACCACAATGATGAAAGTGCTTCAGTACATTGCCCAACACGATAATGAGCTCAACTTCATCTCAATGCTGCCTCTGGCTGGCCATGATGGTTCGCTGCAGTACCGGGCTGGGCTTCATGAGGCGGGCGTTGATGGCAAAGTTTCGGCCAAAACGGGTTCACTGCAAGGGGTGTATAACCTGGCCGGTTTCATCACCACCGCCAGCGGGCAGAAGCTTGCTTTTGTCCAGTATTTGTCAGGATATGCCGTAGAACCCGCCGATCAGCGTAACCGCCGTATTCCACTGGTACGGTTCGAAAGCCGGTTGTACAAAGACTTATATCAGAATTACTAAAGCAAAAGGGCCGCATCATATGCGGCCCTTGAGATTTTAGGGGATTAACGCTTGTAGATGAATTCAACGCCTTCTTCGTCGTCTTCATCCCAGTCATCGTCCCAGTCTTCATCATCTTCCGCCGCGAGCTCTGCTTCTTCAAGCTGCTGACGGTGGTAGTCATCCCACATAAACTCGACTTTTTCCGCAGCTTTCTCTTCTTCCACAGCCACAATCGGGTTTTCTATGATAAAGGTCATCACGTCCCAGCACAGCTCTTTCACGCCCTGCTGACTGGCGGCCGAAATCAGATAGAACTTCTCTTCCCAGCCCAGTGCTTCAGCGATGGCTTTTGCTTTGGCTTCCGCCTCAGCTTTATCCATCAGGTCAATCTTATTAAAGACCAGCCAGCGTGGCTTAGAAGCCAGTTTTTCACTGTATTTCTCCAGCTCGCCGATAATAATCCGCGCGTTTTCAACCGGATCGGAACCGTCAATCGGCTCAATATCAATAAGGTGCAGTAATACCCGGCAACGCTCAAGATGCTTCAGGAAGCGAATACCAAGGCCTGCGCCTTCCGCTGCGCCTTCAATCAGCCCGGGAATATCGGCAACGACAAAGCTCTTCTCACTATCCATACGCACCACACCGAGGCTCGGTACCAGCGTCGTAAACGGATAGTCAGCGACTTTTGGCTTCGCAGCCGAAACCGCGCGAATAAACGTGGATTTACCGGCATTTGGCATCCCCAGCATGCCGACATCTGCCAGCAGCATCAGCTCCAGCAACAGATCGCGCTTATCGCCAGGCGTCCCCATCGTCTTCTGACGCGGCGTACGGTTAACGGAGGATTTAAACCGAGTATTACCCAGACCATGCCAGCCGCCTTTAGCCACCATCAGCCGCTGACCATGCCTGGTCATATCGCCCAAGGTCTCGCCGGTTCCCTGATCGATAACACGGGTCCCCACCGGCACCTTCACCGTCACGTCTTTACCACGTTTCCCGGTACAATCGCGGCTCTGACCGTTCTGCCCGCGCTCCGCGCGGAAGGACTTCTCAAAACGGTAGTCAATCAGCGTATTCAGGTTTTCATCCGCTTCCAGCCAGACATCACCGCCATCGCCGCCATCGCCGCCGTCCGGGCCGCCTTTGGGAATATATTTTTCGCGGCGGAAGCTAACGCAGCCATTGCCGCCATCGCCTGCTACGACCAGGATCGTTGCTTCATCAACAAACTTCATTTTACTCTCCGTAAATCATTCGCCTGAGCGGGGCAGCGGCACAGCCGCTTCTCGCTTGCGCCATCGTCCCCAAAGACGATGACCTATGGCGGAATACATCGCGCCCGCAACCACGACAAACGCACCGAGATAACCTAACAGGTTCAACAACGGTCTGGCGAAAACGTCGGGCCAGGCCAGTGATAATAAATCTGAAAACAGCAGCGTAAATAGCGGCGTTAAGGTAATCAACGCGCTCACCTGCGCCGCCTGCCAGCGCGCCATCGCTTCTGCCAGCGCGCCGTAACCCACCAGGGTGTTCAGCCCGCAAAAAATCAGGCAGGCCAGTTGCCAGTTGCTTAGCGCCAACACACGAGATGGCGTCGCTAACGGCAGTAGCGCTATCGTACATAAAGTGTACAGCAAAAAAAGGATCTGCTGTGATGCCAGGCGACGTAATAACACCTTTTGTGCAACACCGTAGCTAACCCATACTGCCGCCGCCCCTACGCCGAAAATAACCCCCCACGTGTAATCCGTCAGGCGGGTAAAAATCTCAAGCAGGCTGGTGTTAAAGAACATAACCAGACCGCTAATTAGCATTATCGCGCCTATAATCTGGGTGCCGCGCATTTTCTCTTTAAGGACCAAAACGCTGGCGACCATCATACCGACCGGGGACAACTGACCGATGACCTGGGAGGCGGTGGGGCTGAGATATTGCAGGGAAGAACTAAACAGAATGAAGTTACCGAACAAGCCACCTGTCGCAATGGCCAGCAGTATCAACCAACGCGGCTTGCGAAAAATTCGCATTGGTGGCAGCTTTTTTTTAACGGTCAGGATGACCCCGAGGCCAAAACTTGCCATCAAAAAGCGATAAAAAACCACCGTCGGCGGGTCCATCACTGCCAGAACCTGCTTCATTGCGATCGGCAAAGCGCCCCAACACATCGCCGTGGTGAGCGCTAAGAGAATGCCGATGCCGGCCTGCTGTTTCATACCCGTTTTCCCTGCAGAAAAATATCCGGGATTCTAATGTAAAAAGCCCCGCAACGTGTGCGGGGCTTCAATCCGTTACCGGACCACGAAAACTTACTCAGCAACGATGCTGATGTATTTACGGTTGTTCGGGCCTTTAACTTCAAATTTCACTTTACCGTCTGCTTTTGCAAACAGCGTGTGGTCACGACCGCAACCTACGTTAGCACCAGCGTGGAACTTGGTACCACGCTGACGAACGATAATGCTACCCGCCAGAACGGATTCGCCACCGAAACGCTTAACGCCCAGACGTTTAGCTTCTGAATCGCGACCGTTACGAGTTGAGCCGCCAGCCTTTTTATGTGCCATTTAAATCTCTCCTCAGGTCTTAGGCGCTGATGCCAGTAATTTTCACATCAGTGAACCACTGACGATGGCCCTGCTGCTTACGGTAGTGTTTACGACGACGAAACTTAACAATTTTAACTTTCTCGCCACGACCATGCGCAACAACTTCAGCTTTGATCACGCCGCCCTCAACGAAAGGAACGCCGATCTTAATTTCTTCACCGTTTGCGATCATCAGCACTTCAGCGAACTCAACAGCTTCGCCAGTTGCGATGTCCAGCTTTTCCAGGCGAATGGTTTGACCTTCGCTTACTCGGTGTTGTTTACCACCACTTTGGAAAACCGCGTACATATAGAACTCCGCTTCCGCGCACCTCTTCGTATGATTCAGAGTGCGCTATAAATATTCACAATAGGGCGCGAATATTACGCAAAACGCGAGCCTTTGACAAGAGCGATTAGCAAATCAACGCTGAAAAAAACACAACTTTCACGCCAACGTTTATCTACGGCAAATTTTCAGTACAATCACGTATTCTTGTAATTTTATCTTCTCCTTCTGTGATCCCATTCGGATACGCGGTAACAGGACATTTGGCCCGGCTTTTGCGATGAATTTAGAAAAAATCAATGAGTTAACCGCGCAGGATATGGCGGGCGTTAATGCGGCAATCCTTGAGCAACTCAACTCAAATGTTCAGCTTATCAATCAGTTAGGCTATTACATCGTCAGTGGAGGCGGCAAGCGTATTCGCCCGATGATTGCCGTGCTGGCCGCGCGAGCTGTCGGTTACCACGGGAACGCGCATGTCGCTATAGCGGCGCTGATCGAATTTATCCACACCGCCACTCTGCTACATGATGATGTCGTGGATGAATCAGACATGCGCCGAGGAAAAGCCACAGCAAACGCCGCCTTTGGCAACGCAGCCAGCGTGTTGGTTGGGGATTTTATCTATACGCGGGCCTTTCAAATGATGACCCGTCTTGGCTCATTGAGAGTTCTGGAGGTGATGTCAGAAGCCGTTAACGTCATTGCAGAAGGTGAAGTTCTGCAGTTAATGAACGTCAATGACCCCGATATCACTGAAGAAAACTACATGCGGGTGATTTACAGCAAAACCGCGCGCTTGTTTGAGGCCGCCGCCCAGTGTTCAGGCATCCTGGCCAACTGCACCGCTGACCAAGAAAAGGCGCTCCAGGATTACGGTCGCTATCTGGGCACCGCCTTCCAGCTGATCGATGATTTACTCGACTATAGCTCAGATGGCGCGCGTCTCGGCAAAAACGTCGGTGATGATCTGAACGAAGGTAAACCCACGCTTCCGCTGCTGCACGCAATGCGACACGGTACGGCAGAACAGGCCGCCATGATCCGCGAGGCGATAGAGCAAGGTAATGGCCGCCACCTGCTGGAAGCCGTACTGGAAACCATGGCGACCTGTGGCTCACTCGAATGGACCCAAAAACGCGCGGAAGAAGAGGCCGATAAAGCGATTAACGCACTGCAGGTTCTTCCTGACTCCCAGTGGCGTGAAGCGCTGATTGGTCTCGCCCATATCGCGGTACAACGCGATCATTAACCCTCCCCACTTTCCCGTGCAAAATCGCGGGAAAGTTCCAATAAAATCCAACAAACTCCTTAAAACCCTGGCACATTGATATATTCCTAAATATAAGACCCATTTAAAAGAACTTGTTAGAACAATACTGGAACTCAAGGTATGATTGACTCGTCGTCCAGTAAGGACGAAAAGTTTTTTCTTACCAGGAGGAATTTATGGATAAGTTCACCGACTGGCACCCAGCGGATATTATTGCCGGATTACACAAAAGAGGGACATCTCTGGCGGCTGAATCGCGGCGTAATGGTTTAAGTTCTTCAACCCTGGCAAATGCATTAACCCGACCATGGCCTAAAGGCGAGCTGATCATTGCCAATGCGCTGGAAACCGTTCCCTGGGTGATATGGCCGTCGCGCTATCACGACCCTGATACCCATCAGTTCATCGACAGGACGCAGATGATGCGTCAGAGAAAGAAGAGTAAGTAACGTACGGTTATAAACAGCAGCCCTTGAACCTACGCCAGAGGGCTGCTGCCGCTACCGATTTATTCGCCTTTGACGCGCTCAATATTCGCGCCCAGCGCCTGCAGTTTGTCTTCAATACGTTCATAACCGCGGTCAATATGATAGATACGATCGACAATCGTCGTACCTTCCGCGATACAGCCCGCCAGCACCAGGCTGGCAGACGCACGTAAATCCGTCGCCATCACCTGCGCCCCAGAAAGCTGTTTCACGCCATGGCAAATGGCGGTATTGCTTTCAATTTCAGCATGAGCGCCCATGCGGATCAGTTCCGGTATGTGCATAAAACGGTTTTCAAAGATGGTCTCGGTAATCACACCGGTGCCTTCTGCCACCAGATTCAGCAACGTGAACTGGGCCTGCATATCCGTCGGGAAGCCAGGATGTGGTGCGGTACGCACGTTCACGGCTTTTGGACGGTTACCATGCATATCCAGGCTAATCCAGTCCTCGCCCGTTTCGATATCCGCGCCGGCGTCACGAAGCTTCGCCAGCACGGCATCCAGCGTGTCAGGCTGGGCATTGCGGCAGAGGATCTTACCGCCAGAAATCGCCGCTGCCACCAGGAACGTACCGGTTTCGATACGATCCGGCAGCACGCGGTATACGCCGCCGCCGAGGCGTGCGACGCCTTCGATGGTGATACGATCGGTTCCCTGACCTGTAATTTTCGCGCCCAGCGTATTGAGGAAGTTGGCGGTATCGACAATTTCCGGCTCGCGCGCGGCATTTTCAATAACAGTCGTCCCTTCCGCCAGCGTCGCTGCGCTCATAATGGTCACGGTCGCGCCAACGCTAACCTTATCCATCACGATATTCGCACCCTTCAGACGTCCATTAACCGACGCCTTAACATAGCCCTCTTCCAGTTTAATTTCCGCGCCCAGTTGCTCAAGGCCGGAAATGTGCAAATCAACCGGACGCGCACCGATAGCACAGCCGCCAGGAAGTGACACCTGACCCTGGCCGAAACGGGCGACCAGCGGTCCCAGCGCCCAAATAGAAGCACGCATGGTTTTGACAAGATCATATGGAGCACAGAAAACGTCAACCGGGCCAGCATCAATCCATACGGAGCCATTGCGCTTAACATTCGCGCCCAGTTGGCTCAGTAGCTTCATGGTGGTATCAATATCTTTCAGCTTCGGTACGTTTTGGATCTCAATCGGCTCTTCAGCCAGTAACGCAGCAAAGAGGATTGGCAGGGCGGCGTTTTTGGCGCCGGAAATGGTGACCTCGCCCTGAAGACGAGTGGGCCCCTGAACACGGAATTTATCCATTGATTCTGTTCTCTGTTAAGAATTCACATACGCTGCGGGGAACATCCCCACAGCTTAAAAGCCATTAAGTTTGCGGTCTCGCACCCACTCCTGCGGGGTAAACGCTTTAATTGACAGAGCATGAATGCGATTATCGGCAATATATTCCATCAGCGGGGCGTAGATCGTCTGCTGCTTCTTGACCCGGCTCATGCCGTCGAACATCTCACCCACAGCAATAACCTGAAAATGGCTACCATCTCCAGAGACGTGGACTTCCTGAAGGGAGAGTGCGTTCATCAGCACGGTCTGAATTTCATGATTTTCCATGGGCTAACATTTATCTGATAGTGAAAACAGCCCAACATCTTAGAGGAAAGTGGCGCTGTCTTAAACAAGCAAAAAGCCCCATCAAAAAGTTTGACGGGGCTTTCAGAATAGCTTCAGCAATAACTCATTGAAAAAATTATGGGATCATATCGGCAGGAAGGTTATATAACCGGACCAGCGTCTGCAGATTTTCACTCTGGCCAATCACGTTCGCTTCCCGGCCCTGCCGGCGAACCAGCGCGATAAAATGCACTAATAGCGCCAGTCCGGCAGTATCCACACGTGTCACTGCACTGAGGTCAATTGCCGATACGCCAACCGTTGCCTGAGCGCGCGCCTGCCAGAGCGGGAGCAGGAAATCCTGATCCAGTTCTCCGCGTAGCGTCAGCGTCTCGCCGTCACGGTCCCAGCTCAGTTGCCCGGCCATTATTTTTTCTGTTCCAGAGTAATTGGCTGTGCGGAAATTAACTTCAGTTGCGCCGTCAGGCCATCAATCCCTTTAGTACGCAGCAGATCGCTCCACTCGTTCTGCTTGGTGGTGATCATGCTTACCCCTTCCGCAATCATATCGTAAGCCTGCCAGTTACCGGTTTGGGTATTTTTACGCCACTGAAAATCAAGACGAACCGGTGGGCGACCATTCGGATCAAGAATGGTTACGCGGATAGGAATAATGGTCGCATCGCCCAACGGCCTCTCCGGCTCAATCTGATAGGTCTGACCATGATACATCGCCAGGGCCTGACCATAGGCCTGTTTCAGGTATTCGCGGAAGGCGGCGAAATAGGCTTCACGTTGCGCCGGCGTGGCCTCCTTGTAGTAACGTCCCAACACCAGTGCGCCGGCATATTTAACCTGAACATACGGCAACAGTTCCTGATCGACGATATCGCGCAGGTAGTTCGGGTTGGCCTGAATTTTCGGCTGTTCGTTCTTCAGGCGATCAAAGGTTTTCTGCGCCGCTTCGTTCATCAGCTTATATGGATTGGATTGATCCGCAGCGGCGGCCGCGGTCAAAGGAGCAATCACCAGCATGGCGACCATTAGTAAGCGTTTAAACATGTCTCATCTCTCCTGAAATTAATGCGTCGTGCCGGCTGGCTGCGTGGCATCAGTATGCCCCTCGCTCGCAGCCCGATCATCGCCAGAATTCTTATTGTCACCGCCTTTACTGTTGTAAAGGAACTGACCGATCAGATCTTCCAGCACCATTGCAGATTTGGTGTCCTGGATAGTGCCGCCATCTTTAAGGATAGAGGTTCCCAGGTCAGGATCTTCAAAACCAATATTCATCGCCAGATACTGTTCCCCTAGCAGGCCGGAAGTTCTGATTGCCAGCGAGCTGGTGTCCGGAATGTGGTTATAGCGTTTATCAATATCGAGAGTCACCCGCGGCAGATAAGTTTGCGGGTCAAGCGAAATATCCTCAACGCGTCCCACCACGACACCGCCGATACGCACCGGAGAACGCACTTTCAGGCCGCCGATATTGTCAAAGGTGGCATAGAGCCGATAGGTCGGTTCCGTACGCAAGGAAGTCACGTTCGCCGCTTTCAGGCAGACAAACAACGCGGCCAGCAGCGCGACCAGCAAGAACACACCGACCCAAATTTCATTTTTTCTCGTTTGCATGAACTCAATTCCCAAACATCAGCGCAGTCAGCACAAAATCCAGCCCCAGAACCGCCAGCGACGCATGCACCACGGTACGCGTCGTCGCCCGGCTAATCCCGGCGGAAGTGGGGATAGCGTCATAACCATTAAATAACGCAATCCATGTCACCGTAATGGCAAAAACCAGGCTCTTGATCAGGCAGTTAACCAGATCCATCCGCCAGTCGACGGCATTTTGCATCGCAGTCCAGAAGAATCCACTGTCGATACCCTTCCAGCTAACACCAACCAGCGCCCCTCCCCAGATGCCCACCGCCACAAAAATAATGGTTAACAGTGGGAGTGAGATCACCCCCGCCCAGAAACGCGGAGAAATAACGCGGCGCAGTGGGTCAACAGCCATCATCTCCATGCTGGAGATTTGTTCAGTCGCCCGCATCAGGCCGATTTCAGCGGTCAACGCGGAACCCGCGCGCCCGGCGAACAGCAGCGCGGCGACCACTGGCCCCAACTCACGCAACAGCGATAACGCCACCAGCATGCCGAGGCTGGTTTCTGCGCTGTAAGTGGTCAATACCAGATAGCCCTGCAGGCCCAGCACCATACCGATAAACAGCCCCGATACAATAATGATCAGCATTGACAGCACACCAACGTTATACAGCTGACGCACCAGCAGCGGCGCATGCTTACGCAATTCGGGCTTGCCCACAACGGCGTTGAAGAGCATTAATCCAGCACGTCCGAACGTCGCGATAGTTTTTATACCCCGATGTCCGAGCGCGCCTAGCGCATTTAACAACATGAGTCGCTTAACTCCCTTTGGCCAATAAATCATGATGATAATCGCCCGCCGGATAGCGGAACGGCACCGGGCCGTCGGCAATACCATCAATGAACTGACGAACCCGAGGATCGGTATTTTCACGCAGCGACTGCGCGCTGCCATACGCCACAACTTTTTTGTCCGCCACGATATACGCAAAGTCCGCAATGCTGAGCACTTCCGGTACATCATGGGAAACCACAATACACGTGACACCGAGGGAACTGTTGAGTTCAGAAATCAACTTCACCAGCACCCCCATCGTGATGGGATCCTGACCGACAAAGGGCTCATCAAACATGATTAAATCAGGTTCCAGCGCAATAGCCCTCGCCAGTGCGGCGCGGCGCGCCATACCACCGGAGAGTTCAGAAGGCATCAGTTTCGCGGCTCCGCGTAGGCCGACGGCTTCCAGTTTCATCATCACCGTGGTGTGCAACAGCGCCTCCGGCAAACGCGTATGCTCACGTAACGGATATGCGACGTTATCAAACACATTCATATCAGTGAACAGCGCGCCGGACTGAAATAGCATGCTCATACGCTTGCGGACGGTATACAAGCGCGAACGCGACATTTGCGGTACGTTTTCACCATCAAACAGGATCTCGCCCTTATCGGGTGGGATCTGGCCGCCTATCAGGCGCAACAGGGTAGTTTTGCCGATCCCTGATGGGCCCATGATCGCAGTGATCTTACCGCGAGGGACCGACAGCGAGATATCATCAAAGATCACACGTTCGCCCCGCGAGAAGCGAATACCGCGCACTTCGACTAAATTCGCCAAACTCTGGCTCATAAAATCATCCTTACTAGACACCCATCGGGATAAGCATGGCGCTTTCTTTCACCACAAACCCAACATTTTTACAGAAACTTACCCGCCCCGGTTAACCAAAACTGGCATTTGTTTTACTTTTTCCGCACATATTCCCTAAATAACGCGCACCGCAGAGTCACCGCCCATAAGGATAAATCCCATGAATAAAACGAGTCACTCAGCGTCAATGCACATGCAACTTGAAGTATGACGGGTATAAAGTCAAAATTAAGAATTCGTTACGCTGCCTACGGACGGCCAGCGAGGCGACGATTATACCTGAAGAAAGGACGTTAGATGCTCTTAGCGACGGCTCTGTTAATTATTGGTTTATTGCTGGTTGTCTACAGCGCCGATCGTCTGGTCTACGCCGCTTCAATACTTTGCCGTCTCCTGGGGATCCCCCCGCTTATTATTGGCATGACGGTGGTCAGCATCGGTACCAGTTTACCGGAAATCATCGTCTCCACCGCCGCCTCCCTCCACGGGCAAACCGAGCTGGCGATTGGCACCGCGCTCGGATCGAATATCACCAATATTCTGTTGATTCTCGGTATCACTGCGCTGTTTCAGCCTTTTACCGTGCATTCTGATATCCTGCGTCGTGAATTACCGCTAATGTTGCTGGTCAGTTTACTGGCGGGGGTTGTGCTATATGACGGGCAGCTCACGAGGATGGATGGCTTTTTTTTACTGACGCTGGCCGTACTCTGGCTACTGTTCACCCTTAAAATCGCCCGTCTCGCGGAACGCCAGGGTAGCGATAGCCTGACCCGCGAACAGCTGGCGGAGCTGCCACGTGAAGGGTCGCTTCCCGTCGCCTTGCTTTGGCTGGGCGTTGCGTTGATTGTGATGCCAATGGCCGCGCGAATGGTCGTTGATAACGCCACGGTACTGGCAAACTTTTTTGCCATCAGCGAGCTGAGCGTTGGCTTAACGGTGGTGGCCATAGGCACCAGCTTACCGGAACTGGCAACCGCTATCGCCGGGGCGCGAAAAGGTGAAAATGATATTGCTATCGGGAATATCATTGGCGCGAATATTCTTAACATTGTGCTCGTCCTCGGCCTCCCCGCGCTAATTGCCCCTGGCGCCTTCACCGCAGAGGCCTTCACCCGCGACTATGGCGTCATGCTGCTGGTCAGCCTGGTGTTTGCCCTACTGTGCTGGCGTCGTAAACAGCAACCAGGCAGGCTTGTCGGTGCCCTGTTAGTTTGCGGTTTTGTGCTTTGGTTGGCGATGCTGTACTGGACAGCGCCGCTCTTCGTTGAATGATTCGGGATAACATTATGTCGCAAACAGATTTGCCAGCGGATTTTGACTTTCAACGGGCAGGCCGTGAGGTTCTGGAAATTGAACGTGAAGGTCTGACGCAGCTCGATCAATACATTAATGAAGATTTTACCCGCGCCTGTGAGACCATTTTTCGCTGTAGCGGAAAAGTGGTGGTGATGGGGATGGGCAAATCCGGCCACATCGGACGTAAAATGGCGGCCACCTTTGCCAGCACCGGCACACCGTCATTTTTTGTTCATCCAGGCGAAGCCGCGCACGGTGATTTAGGCATGGTCACCTCACATGACGTGGTTATCGCACTGTCTAACTCCGGTGAATCCAATGAAATTCTCGCCCTGATCCCTGTCCTCAAGCGTCAGCAGGTTTCATTAATTTGCATGACCAGTCGCCCTGAAAGCAGCATGGCGCGCGCAGCGGATATTCATTTATGCGTCAAGGTCCCTAAAGAGGCGTGTCCACTGGGGCTGGCGCCAACAACAAGCACGACCGCCGCGCTGGTTATGGGCGATGCGCTCGCGGTGGCACTGCTGGAAGCACGCGGTTTTACCGCTGAAGATTTTGCGTTGTCGCATCCCGGCGGCGCGCTGGGACGTAAACTGCTCCTGCGAGTTAATGATATTATGCACACCGGCGATGAGATTCCGCACGTTAGCCTGCGCGCCACGCTGCGCGATGCGTTACTGGAGATCACACGTAAAAATCTGGGCATGACCGCGATCTGCGATGATGAAATGAACATCATCGGCATTTTCACCGATGGCGATCTACGCCGGGTATTTGATACTGGCATCGATATGCGCAATGCCAGTATTGCCGAGGTAATGACGCGAGGCGGTATCCGCATCCGTCCCGGCACGCTGGCCGTCGATGCGCTGAACCTGATGCAATCTCGTCACATCACCTGCGTACTGGTTGCCGATGGCGACCGTCTACTGGGTGTGGTACATATGCACGATCTCCTGCGCGCAGGTGTAGTGTAAGTAAGGAAAAAATAATGAATAATACTGATGCCCTGTTGACGACCTGCTATGGGCCAGTAAGCCAGGAGTTTATCGACCGGGCGGCGAAGATCCGTTTATTGATCCTGGATGTGGACGGCGTCCTGTCTGATGGCCTTATCTACATGGGCAACAATGGCGAAGAGCTGAAAGCGTTTAATGTCCGTGATGGCTACGGGCTCCGCTGTGTCCTGACCTCAGGTATTGAAGTGGCGATAATTACCGGGCGAAAAGCTAAACTGGTGGAAGACCGTTGTCAGACGCTGGGCATCACGCATCTGTACCAGGGGCAATCTGATAAGCTTTTGGCGTTTCATGAATTACTCAACAAGCTGGCTGTTCATGCAGATGAAGCGGCCTATATTGGTGACGATCTTATTGACTGGCCGGTTATGGCTGAAGTCGGTTTAAGCGTCGCGGTAGCCGATGCTCACCCCCTGCTGATCCCACGTGCGGATTACGTCACGCGTATCAACGGTGGTCGCGGAGCGGTACGGGAAGTGTGCGATTTGCTACTATTGGCGCAAGGCAAGCTGGATGAGGCCAAAGGGCAATCGATATGAGTAAAACCAGACGTTGGGTTATCATTTTACTGTCGCTGGCCGCGCTGATCCTGATTGGTCTTAACCTGGCGAGTACGGACGATACCTCCCAACAGGCGGTCAATCCTGATGAGCCAACGTATACCAGCGAGCATACCGATACTGTAGTTTATAGCCCGGAAGGCGCGCTTAGTTACCGGTTGACCGCTGAACATGTGGCGTATTTTTCCGCGCAGCAAATCTCGTGGTTTACTAAACCCGTGATGACCACCTTTGATACGAACAAAGTACCGACCTGGTCCGTCACGGCTGATAAAGCGAAGTTAACGAACGACCGCATGCTGTATCTTTACGGGCACGTTGAAGTCAATGCGCTAACAGCGGATGCTCAACTGCGCAAAATTACGACGGATAACGCCCAGATAAACCTGGTGACACAGGATGTTACCTCCGATGACATGGTGACATTGTACGGGACAACATTTAATTCCAGCGGCCTGAAAATGCGCGGGAACCTACGCAGCAAAAATGCCGAGCTGATTGAAAAGGTTAGAACCTCTTATGAAATTCAGAACAAACAAACTCAGCCTTAAGATTGCGCTCGCCAGCGCCTTACTGGCCGCCAGCTTGCCGGCACTGGCAAAAACGGGTGATACCGATCAGCCGATTCATATTGAATCCGATCAGCAGTCGCTGGATATGCAGGGCAACGTCGTGACCTTTACCGGTAATGTTGTCGTCACGCAGGGAACGATCAAAATCAATGCTGATAAAGTTGTCGTCACCCGTCCCGGCGGAGAGAAAGGCAAAGAAGTGATCGACGGTTACGGTAACCCGGCAACCTTCTACCAGATGCAGGACAATGGCAAACCAGTAAAAGGCCGCGCATCAAAGATGCATTATGAACTGCAAAATGACTTTGTCGTTCTGACCGGTAATGCCCATCTGGAACAGCTTGATAGCAATATTCAGGGTGACAAAATCACCTATCTGGTGAAAGAGCAAAAAATGCAGGCGTTCAGCAATAAAGGTGGACGTGTAACCACGGTACTGGTTCCTTCGCAGTTGCAGGACAAAGGCAACGATCAGTCAAAGAAGGGTAAGTAATTCGTTATGGCAACATTAACTGCAAAGAATCTCGCCAAAGCCTATAAAGGCCGCCGGGTGGTGGAAGATGTCAGTCTGACCGTCAACTCCGGGGAGATTGTCGGCCTGCTGGGCCCGAACGGCGCCGGTAAGACAACCACTTTCTATATGGTGGTCGGTATTGTACCGCGCGACGCGGGCAACATTATTATTGATGATGAAGACATCAGCTTGCTGCCTCTGCATGCCCGCGCCCGCCGCGGTATCGGCTACCTGCCGCAGGAAGCGTCTATTTTCCGTCGCCTGAGCGTTTACGATAACCTGATGGCCGTATTGCAGATTCGCGACGATCTCAGCAATGAGCAGCGTGAAGACCGGGCAAAAGAGCTTATGGAAGAGTTTCATATTGAGCACCTGCGCGATAACATCGGCCAGGCGCTCTCCGGCGGTGAACGTCGCCGGGTAGAAATCGCCCGCGCGCTGGCCGCTAACCCGAAGTTTATCCTGCTGGATGAACCTTTCGCCGGCGTTGACCCGATTTCCGTTATCGATATCAAACGCATTATTGAACACCTGCGCGACAGCGGACTTGGCGTACTGATCACCGACCATAACGTCAGAGAGACGCTGGCCGTTTGTGAGCGCGCCTATATCGTCAGCCAGGGGCACCTGATTGCCCACGGTACGCCGCAACAAATCCTTGAAGACGAGCAGGTTAAGCGCGTGTATCTTGGGGAAGACTTCAGACTCTGATAGGGTAGAGGTTACAGACGTTTTAGCCGGAGATATTAGCTCTGAATATGAAGCAAGGTTTGCAATTAAGGTTAAGCCAACAGCTTGCCATGACGCCACAACTACAGCAGGCAATTCGCCTGTTGCAGTTGTCCACGTTAGAACTCCAGCAAGAACTCCAGCAGGCGCTGGAGAGTAACCCGTTGCTCGAGCAAACCGATCTTCACGATGAGGTAGAAACCAAAGAGACAGAGGATCGCGAATCTCTGGATAGCGTTGACGCTCTTGAGCAGAAAGATATGCCGGAAGAGTTACCGCTTGACGCCAGTTGGGATGAGATTTACACCGCAGGTACCCCGTCAGGCAACGGGGTGGATTATCAGGATGATGAACTGCCGATTTATCAGGGGGAAACCACCCAGAGCCTGCAGGATTATCTGATGTGGCAGGTGGAACTCACCCCTTTCACTGACACCGATCGCGCTATCGCCACATCGATCGTCGATGCCGTTGATGATACTGGCTACCTGACCGTTTCTGTTGAAGAGATCGTGGAAAGCATCGGCGATGATGAAATCGGGCTTGAAGAGGTCGAAGCCGTTCTCAAACGTGTTCAGCGTTTCGATCCCGTCGGCGTAGCGGCAAAAGATCTGCGCGACTGCCTGCTGGTCCAGCTTTCTCAGTTTGCCAAAGAGACGCCATGGATTGATGAAGCGCGACAGATCATTAGCGATCATCTCGATCTGCTGGCCAATCATGATTTCCGCACATTGATGCGCGTCACCCGTCTCAAAGAAGACGTCCTCAAAGAAGCAGTAAATCTGATCCAGTCGCTGGATCCGCGCCCTGGCCAGTCCATTCAGACCGGTGAACCCGAATATGTTATTCCTGATGTTCTGGTGCGCAAAGTGAACGGTCGCTGGGTGGTCGAACTCAATTCAGACAGCCTTCCGCGCCTGAAGATCAATCAGCACTATGCAGCCATGGGTAACAGCGCACGCAACGATGCGGACGGTCAGTTTATCCGCAGTAATCTACAGGAAGCCCGCTGGCTTATCAAAAGTCTGGAAAGCCGTAACGATACACTGTTACGCGTCAGTCGCTGTATCGTTGAACAGCAGCAGGCCTTCTTTGAACAGGGTGAAGAGTTTATGAAGCCGATGGTTCTGGCAGATATTGCCCAGGCCGTCGAAATGCATGAATCCACTATCTCACGCGTTACCACGCAAAAATACCTGCACAGTCCACGCGGTATTTTTGAGCTGAAGTATTTCTTCTCCAGCCATGTCAACACCGAAGGCGGCGGCGAAGCATCGTCGACAGCCATTCGTGCGCTGGTGAAGAAGTTAATCGCCGCGGAGAACCCCGCGAAGCCATTGAGCGACAGTAAACTCACCACCATGTTATCCGAGCAGGGTATTATGGTGGCGCGCCGTACCGTCGCTAAGTACCGAGAATCTTTATCTATTCCGCCGTCAAACCAGCGTAAACAGTTAGTTTGACCCAACCGATAAGGAAGACACTATGCAGCTCAACATTACAGGGCAAAACGTCGAAATAACCCCCGCAATGCGTGATTTCGTGAATGCGAAATTTAGCAAACTGGAGCAGTTTTTCGACAGGATCAACCAGGTCTATATAGTGTTAAAAGTAGAGAAGGTGACGCAAATTGCGGATGCCAATCTGCATGTCAATGGTGGTGAAATCCATGCCAGTGCGGAAGGGCAGGATATGTACGCCGCCATCGATGGTCTTATTGATAAGCTGGCGAGACAGTTAACAAAACATAAAGATAAACTGAAACAACACTAATTGTCCGGGCAATAGCCTGTGCCAACCGCTTACCGGCGGTTGGCAAGGAAGAGCTCAGGTGAAATTATGACAAATAACGATTCGGCTCTACAACTGAGCAACGTCCTTAACCAGGAATGTACCCGTAGCCAGGTTCACTGCCAAAGCAAAAAACGCGCGCTGGAAATCATCAGCGAGCTGGCGGCAAAACAGCTAAGCTTACCGCCCCAGGTGGTGTTCGAAGCCATTCTCACCCGTGAAAAAATGGGCAGTACCGGGATTGGTAACGGTATTGCGATTCCACATGGCAAACTTGAAGAGGATACGCTACGGGCTGTGGGCGTTTTTGTTCAGTTGGAAACCCCCATCGCATTCGATGCTATCGACAATCAACCCGTCGATCTCCTGTTTGCTCTTCTCGTTCCCGCCGATCAAACAAAAACGCATCTGCATACGCTGTCGCTGGTCGCAAAACGTCTGGCGGATAAAACCATTTGCCGTCGCCTGCGCGCCGCACAAAGTGATGAAGAGCTATATGACATCATCACCGGTTCAGGAAGCAATGATGAAGCATAACAGGAATCGCACCTTACTCTTTATCGTACTGAGGAGAAACGGTACATGGTACTGATGATCGTCAGCGGCCGTTCAGGGTCGGGGAAATCCGTCGCCCTGCGAGCGCTGGAAGATATGGGCTTTTACTGCGTGGATAACCTGCCAGTTGTACTGCTGCCCGAACTGGCGCGCACCCTTGCGGACAGAAATATTTCGGCGGCCGTCAGCATTGATGTGCGTAATATGCCCGAGTCGCCGGAAGTCTTTGAGCAGGCGATGAAAAACCTGCCCGCCGAATTTTCGCCTCAGTTGTTGTTCCTTGATGCCGATCGTAACACCTTAATTCGCCGCTATAGCGATACGCGGCGCCTGCACCCGCTCTCGAGTAAAAACCTGTCGCTGGAAAGCGCTATTGATGAAGAGAGCGATCTGCTGGAGCCTTTGCGTTCCCGCGCCGACCTGATTGTCGATACTTCCGAAATGTCAGTGCATGAGCTGGCTGAAATGCTGCGCACGCGTTTGTTAGGTAAACGCGAACGCGAACTGACAATGGTCTTCGAATCCTTTGGCTTTAAGCACGGCATCCCCATCGACGCTGACTACGTCTTTGATGTGCGCTTCCTGCCAAACCCGCACTGGGATCCAAAGCTGCGTCCAATGACTGGCCTCGATAAACCGGTCGCCGCCTTCCTCGATCGACACACAGAAGTTCACAATTTTATCTACCAGACCCGCAGCTATCTTGAGCTATGGTTACCCATGCTGGAGACCAATAACCGCAGCTATCTGACGGTGGCGATTGGTTGTACCGGGGGTAAACACCGTTCAGTTTACGTCGCCGAACAGCTGGCGGACTACTTCCGCTCGCGCGGTAAAAACGTGCAGTCTCGTCACCGGACGCTGGAAAAACGTAAATCATGACCGTGAAGCAAACCGTTGAGATCACCAATAAGCTGGGCATGCACGCTCGTCCGGCAATGAAATTATTCGAATTAATGCAGAACTATGATGCTGAGGTGCTGTTGCGCAATGACGAAGGGATTGAAGCTGAAGCCAATAGCGTGATAGCCCTGCTGATGCTCGACTCGGCCAAAGGGCGTCAGATTGAGATTGAAGCCAACGGTCCGCAAGAAGCTGAGGCGCTGGCGGCGGTTATCGCGCTCTTCAATGCCGGATTTGATGAAGACTAAACCCTTCGCGGTCGTTCTATGCTTACCGGGGCTGAAAGAAAATGAGAACACGGCAAGCATCAATGTAGCTTATGCTCCCGCATAAACCCCTCCCCGCCTAACTGGCGCATCTGCCGCAAAATCCACGCCTGACGGCTGCGGACGTACCCTGACGGCGCATCGACGCGAAAACGAATCGGATTTGGCAAAACCGCAGCCAACAGCGCCGCTTCAGATGCCGTCAACTTACTCGCCGGCTTATGAAAATAGCGCTGCGACGCGGCCTCCACGCCAAACGTTCCATGACCAAACTCAGCGATATTCAAATAAACGGTAAGAATGCGTTTTTTGCTCCACACCACCTCAATACCGACGGTCAGCCCCGCTTCCAGACCTTTTCTTAGCCAACTGCGCCCTTCCCACAGGAACAGGTTTTTCGCCGTCTGCTGTGACAGGGTCGATGCGCCGCGAATCCGGTTCTCATGACGCTCATTATGGGCTAACGCCTTCTCAATCGCCGGGATATCAAATCCCCAATGTTCCGGGAATTTCTGATCTTCTGCGGCAATAACCGCCAGCCCCATCCAGGGCGAAATCTGATCCATTCCCACCCAGTCGGAATGGGCAACGTACTGAAAATCGCCGGAGAGCCAGGCGCCAGCTTGCCGCTCCAGCATCACCGCAGAAAAAGGCACCGGCAGAATGCTAAACAACGCAATTCCTCCGCACCATACCGCTACACACACCAACAACAGCCGCAGCAAAAAGCGCTTAATCATCGGCAGTGGTGAAAAGCGGTATTTCATGCAGCCAGAACCAGCACGCGCGCAACCAGTTTTTCAATGCCGCTTGCCGCTTCGGCAATATTCTGCGCCAGCATATACGCCGGAGTCGTCACGACTTTGTTATCTTCATCAACCACAATATCATCGACCGGGCAAGGTACATGTTCAGCTCCCATCTCTTCTATCGCATCGGCGGTATCAAGATCGGTACCGATAGTCACGCGCAGCGGGATGGTGAAAATTTTAGCTAACAGAGCCGGAGCGATACAAATAAAGCCCAGTGGTTTACCGGCCTGATGCATTGCCAGCGCCAGCGCTTTCAGATCGCTATCAACCTCACAATGACTGCCCTGTGAGGCGAAATTGCTGAGATTCTTCGCCGCGCCAAAACCGCCTGGCACGATCAGCGCATCCAGCTCATCCGCCCTGGCAGCCGCCAGAGGCCGAATCTGTCCACGCGCAATACGCGCTGCTTCCACGAGCACATTGCGGCTTTCAGCCTGCACTTCACCGGTCAAATGATTGATGACATCGGTTTGTACTTTATCAGGCGCGAAACAGATGGCCTCGGCACCGTTGCGGACGATAGCCAGTATGGTGATGACCGCTTCATTAATTTCGCTTCCGTCATAAACACCGCAACCGCTCAACACGACACCAATTCTCTTCATCACATCAGCCCCTTAGTACAAGTCTATGAAACCAGTAAAAAATTTTGATTTACTCGCTATGCTTCACATATTTTACCGATTCACGTAACAAATTATTTAAGGTTTGCTATCTTAATGAGCGAGCAAACCAAATTCTCAGGTTGCGCCGCGTAAAAAATCACTCAAATGATTCTGGCCCAACAACCCGTTCCCTGGTGTTGGCGCAGTATTCGCGCACCCCGGTTTATCCGGGGTCATTTTTTCTCCGCCGCCGCGACCCATGCTTTTAGCACGGCTACATCGCTTTGCCACTCGGATTTCATCTCTTCAACCCATTCAGCAACATTATCTGACCATGCGGGCAGATCCGGTGTTTGAATCTGCTGACCAAGCTGCTGAATGTGACGTAAGCCGATTGAGCCCGCAGCCCCCTTTATCTTATGTCCTTCATCGACAATCCCTTTTTGGTCACGCGCGGTCAGATTTGATTCGAGTACAGCCAGATAACCCGGCATCATTCTCTCAAAAACCGCCAGACCATCATTAATCAACTTTGGTCCCACCAGCGAGATGTATTGCTCAAGCATGGGAATATCCAGCACAAAAGTCGATTTATCGACATCTATAGAGGGCATCTCGTTCTCTTCCTCTTCCGGTGAATCCCAGTATTTCTTGATAATCGCGGTTAACGCCGGAACAGAGAGTGGCTTACTGAGCACATCGTCCATCCCTGCCTCCAGATACTCTTTTTTATCCTTCAGTACGTTAGCCGTGAGCGCCACCAACGGCGGAAGTTGATCAGCAGTGAAACGTTGCTTCAACTGACGAGAGATATCCAGGCCCGTCATATCCGGCAATTGAATATCCAGCAGCACCAGATCATATTCACCGGGGGTAAACATCTCCAGCGCGGCTTTCCCGGTCATCGCCACATCCACGCTGTTACCCAGTTTCTCCAGCACCGAGCGCGCGACAACCACGTTTAATTCGATATCCTCCACCAGCAGCACATTCAGTGCGGGTAATGGCATATCATCTTGCGCCAGAGTATCTTCCACTTCTTCCGCAACGGCAGGCGCATGTACGGTGAGAGTGAAGATCGCTCCCTTACCTGGCTGACTGGAAACGCAAATATCGCCCCCCATATTCCGCGCCAGGCGACGTGATACGGCGAGGCCGATGCCGGTACCGGTTGCCGGTTTGCCACCATGGCTATCTTTAACCTGATAATACATCGCGAAAATCTTATCCTGCTCCGCTTCAGGAATGCCGATCCCCGAATCTTCCACTTCAAAGTGCAGGATATCGCCTGCATCATAGCGCACGCGAACGTTCACACACCCGCCTTGCGGGGTAAACTTCACGGCATTACTGATAAGATTCCACAAAATTTGACGCAGACGCGTACCATCGGTGATCACTTTATGCGGCAGCGGCAAGGTAGGTTCCAGCACAAATTGCAGACCTTTCTGCTGCGTCTGAAGGCCAGAGAGGTTTTCCAGATCGGCGAGGAAACCGGTGAAATCAACCGGCTGGTTGTCCAGCTGAATTTTACGCCGTTCCATCTTATCCATCTCAATAATATCGTTGAAGATATTACCCAGCGTTACTGCAGAAACATGGATAGTTTTCAGGTATTTTTCCTGTTCGTCAGTCAGTTCGGTATCCAGCAGGATCCGGCTAAGCCCCACGATGCCATTAAGCGGCGTACGCAGCTCGTGACTGATTGTTGAGATGAAGGTGGTCTTATCCCGGCTGGCCCGCTCCAGCGCATCCTGGTAGCGCTTACGTTCGGTAATATCGCGACCAAACCCCATCAGCCCACGCCGTTTACCAACACGGTCATAGTACGGCACTTTACGGATTTCAAAGCAGGCTTTCCGCCCGTCCGGGTAATCCAGCCACTGTTCATAGGTCAACGAAATGTTATGGCGGAAGACTTTCTCATCCGTCTCCAGCACCTTATCCGCCGCCTCTTCGCTGTATACATCCTGTGGCTTCAGGTGAATAAGCTGTTTTTCACTTTTGCCCGTCAATAGCTCCACGGCGCGGTTACAGCCGGAAAACTCTTTATCTTCATTGCGATAGAAGACCAAATCCGGTGATGCATCAAGGAAAGAACGCAGAAAGGAGGACTGCTGTTCAAGCTGAATTTGCGTCTCTTCACGCTCCTTCATTTCTATTTTCAGTTGCTCAAGCGTCGTTTCACGCTCCGCCTCGGCTTTTTCACGCTCACCGATTTCCTGATTCAGTTGAGCGATGTTGTCTTTAAGCTTGACGTTAAGATTGAGATCGCGCTCGCGCATCTCCTCCAGTTTCTCCACCAACCGCGAGAGACGCTGTCTGGACTCTTCCAGTTGCTCAACCACCACCGAGAGGAAATAGACCGCCCACGGGGTGATCAGCAGGCCAAAGAAAATGGAGCGGATAACATCAATGCTTTCCACCTGGCCATGCAGCACCATCGTAACGGCCATCTGCACAACAATCGCCAGTACCACCAGCGCCAGAGCCAGCAGCATTGAAAAACGCACCAGACCCAGCTTCATCATCAGGTCAACATAATACTGCGCCAGCATACGAATTTGCTTCATAAGGAATTCCTTAGCGACAACTCCGCACAATAATACTCAATTCTGAGCAAGACGCTGTAAGTTGTGCAAAAAATGCAGAGACCCTTCATACTTCACGCGACAGGCTGGCGCCACGGCAATCCCAGCGCCGCCCCCTGAACGCCATGTTCGCGGAGATATTTATCCAGCTCAACCATTCCGGTCCAGCGATTCTCACACCATAAAGGGGCCAACAGCGTCGGACGACGGGCGCTGGCGGAAATACGGTGATAAATCACCTCAGGTGGAGTATGGCGGATCATCTCTCCAGCGATGGTCGTATAGTCGTCCAGCTCAATCCCCTTCAACCGTCCGGCCTGCCACGCCTTCGCCATGATGCTTCCCTTCACAATATGAAGCGGGTGCAGCTTAATGCCATCCACACCGGTTTCCACCACCTGTTCTAACGTCTCCAGGCATTCTGCCTGCCCTTCCCCCGGCAGGCCGACGATAAGGTGGCAGCATACCTTCAGCCCTCGCTCACGCGCCAGACGCGCAGTACGCTGGTAGCAGGCAAAATCATGGCCGCGATTAATTCGATGCAGCGTCTTATCGTGGGCGGTTTGCAGCCCCAGCTCAAGCCATACCTCGTAACCCTGTTGCCGATATTCGCAAAGCAGATCCACGACGGCGCCTGGGACGCAATCCGGGCGCGTACCGACACACAATCCGACGATACTGGCCTGGCTGACCGCCTGTTGATACAGGGCGCGCAGCACCTGTACCTCAGCAAAGGTGCTGGTATAAGCCTGAAAATAGGCCAGATAGCGCTTAGCCCGATTAACCAACTGCGCCTGATGCGCCAGTTGTTCGACAATAGAGCGATGCTGCTGTTCTTCGTCGGCAAAGGAGGCGACATTGCAGAAAGTACAGCCGCCGCGGCCAATGGTGCCATCACGATTCGGGCAGCTAAAGCCGCCATGCAGCGTCAGTTTATGGACCTTTTCGCCATAGCGACGCGCAAGATCCCCGCCAAACATATTGACTAATTTTTGTAACTGCATAATCTGGTAGACCGGCCTTAAGAAAGGGGCCAAGCCTGCCATTTTTAGCCGCTGACGACGATGACCTGGATCAATCGTCAACGTGGCCGTTTATCCCGTTGCATAAAAAATCAAGATAACTGCAATTAAATTCACCTTTAAGGTAATGAGTTTTCCTTATATATAGCCGCAAATTTACCATTATCTTTATCAGGGCACAAAACAGTGTTAAAAACCAAAAAACAGAAAAAAACAAGAAAAAAAATCCAAAAATAAAAAATAATTAAGCATATAAATACAATATCATGCCATTGATATAGTGAGACAGATCACACTCGATTATGCCCCCCGATACGTTTCAATGGCATTTAAAATGCGATTATTTTAATAAAAATCATCACGTTAAATGTTGTATAGTACATTTTTGTATAAATAAGATTGCCATTTGACGTATGTGTGGATTCCCGATAAGTTGGGAATCCGCTGGAAGCTTTCTGGATGAGCGTTCTGCTCATCATATTTATGCAGTAATTGAGATTCCCTCTTAATAGCAAGTCCTCAAACTTGTGTTCCGATGCGAAAAGGATTTAAAGAGGGCGAATGCGAGGTGTAAACCCCGTCGCCATGCTCTTTCTGTGCCCGTGCGCAATCGGTATCGGAGGGCGTCCCGTAGAGCCTGGGGAGGTTCACTGATATGTTGTACGATAAATCCCTTGAGAGGGATAACTGTGGTTTCGGCCTGATCGCCCACATAGAAGGCGAACCTAGCCACAAGGTGGTGCGAACCGCTATACACGCACTGGCCCGAATGCAGCACCGCGGTGCGATCCTTGCCGATGGAAAAACCGGCGACGGTTGTGGCCTGTTGCTACAAAAACCCGATCGCTTTTTCCGGATTGTTGCGGAAGAGCGCGGCTGGCGTTTAGCCAAGAATTATGCCGTTGGGATGTTATTCCTTAATAAAGATCCTGAACTGGCCAAAGCGGCGCGCCGTATCGTCGAAGAAGAACTTCAGCGTGAAACGCTGTCTATTGTCGGCTGGCGCGAAGTGCCTACCAACGATGGCGTTCTCGGTGAAATCGCCCTCTCCTCGCTGCCACGTATTGAGCAAATCTTTGTTAACGCCCCGGCAGGCTGGCGTCCGCGCGACATGGAGCGCCGTTTATTCATCGCCCGTCGCCGTATCGAAAAACGTCTGCAGGATGATAAAGATTTTTACGTTTGCAGCCTGTCGAATCTGGTCAATATTTATAAAGGTCTGTGTATGCCGGCGGATCTGCCGCGCTTCTACCTGGATCTCGCGGATCTGCGCCTGGAATCAGCCATTTGCCTGTTCCATCAGCGCTTTTCCACTAACACCGTGCCACGCTGGCCGCTGGCGCAGCCGTTCCGCTATCTGGCGCACAACGGCGAAATCAATACCATCACCGGTAACCGCCAGTGGGCTCGCGCCCGTACCTATAAATTCCAGACGCCGCTGATCCCGGATCTCCACGATGCCGCGCCATTTGTCAATGAAACCGGCTCCGACTCCAGCTCCATGGATAATATGCTGGAGCTGCTGCTGGCGGGCGGGATGGACATTATCCGCGCCATGCGCCTGCTGGTTCCGCCAGCCTGGCAGAACAACCCGGATATGGATCCCGAGCTGCGCGCGTTCTTTGACTTTAACTCCATGCACATGGAGCCGTGGGACGGCCCGGCGGGCATCGTGATGTCCGATGGTCGTTTCGCCGCCTGTAATCTTGACCGTAACGGCCTGCGCCCGGCGCGCTACGTGATCACTAGCGACAAACTCATCACCTGCGCCTCCGAAGTCGGTATCTGGGATTACCAGCCGGATGAAGTGGTGGAAAAAGGCCGCGTCGGCCCCGGCGAGCTGATGGTTATCGATACCCGTGAGGGGCGCATCCTGCACTCTGCGGAAACCGACAACGATCTGCAAAGCCGCCATCCGTATAAAGAGTGGATGGAGAAAAACGTCCGTCGCCTGGTGCCATTCGAAGAGCTGCCCGATGAAGAGGTCGGTAATCGTCAGTTGGATGATGATACCCTCGCCAGCTACCAGAAACAGTTCAACTACAGCGCTGAAGAGCTGGACTCCGTCCTGCGGGTATTGGGTGAAAACGGCCAGGAGGCAGTCGGTTCAATGGGTGACGATACCCCATTCGCCGTTCTTTCCAGCCAGCCGCGTATCATTTACGACTATTTCCGCCAGCAATTTGCGCAGGTGACCAACCCGCCGATCGATCCGCTGCGTGAAGCGCACGTCATGTCGCTGGCCACCAGCATTGGCCGTGAAATGAACGTCTTCTGCGAAGCGGAAGGCCAGGCTCACCGCCTGAGCTTCAAGTCGCCGATTCTGCTGTACTCTGATTTTAAACAGCTGACCACCATGGAAGAAGAGCACTATCGTGCCGACATCCTGGATATCACCTTTGATGCCAGCGAAACCACGCTGGCTGAAACGGTCAAAGTGCTGTGCGATAAAGCCGAACAGATGGTGCGTAATGGTACCGTCCTGCTGGTGCTGTCCGATCGCAACATCGGTAAAAACCGCCTGCCGGTACCGGCCCCAATGGCCGTGGGAGCGATTCAGACCCGTCTGGTGGATAAGAGCCTGCGTTGCGACGCTAACATTATTGTTGAAACGGCCAGCGCCCGCGATCCGCACCACTTTGCTGTGCTGCTGGGCTTCGGCGCGACGGCTATCTACCCGTTCCTCGCCTATGAAAGCCTGGCGAAACTGGTGGATAACAACACGATTGACAAAGCGTACCGTACGGTGATGCTGAACTACCGTAACGGTATCAACAAAGGTCTGTATAAGATCATGTCGAAGATGGGTATTTCGACCGTCGCATCCTATCGCTGCTCGAAGTTGTTCGAAGCTGTGGGCCTGCATCGCGAAGTATCCGACCTGTGCTTCCAGGGCGTGGTCAGCCGTATCGGCGGTGCCGGTTTCGACGACTTCCAGCAAGACCTGCTGAACCTGTCGAAACGCGCCTGGCTGATGCGTAAACCGCTGGCCCAGGGCGGACTGTTGAAATATGTCCATGGCGGCGAATATCACGCCTATAACCCGGATGTGGTGCGTACCCTGCAGCAAGCGGTACAAAGCGGCGAATACAGTGATTATCAGCAGTACGCCAGGCTGGTCAATGAGCGCCCGGCGGCAACGCTGCGCGATTTGTTAGCGGTGACCCCTGACGGGGCCACCGTCAGCCTGGACGACGTTGAACCGGCAAGCGAGTTGTTTAAACGTTTCGACACGGCGGCGATGTCTATCGGCGCGCTAAGCCCGGAAGCGCACGAAGCACTGGCAGAAGCGATGAACGGCATCGGCGGTAACTCTAACTCCGGCGAAGGGGGTGAAGATCCGGCACGCTATGGCACCAATAAAGTGTCGCGCATCAAGCAGGTAGCCTCCGGTCGTTTCGGTGTCACCCCTGCTTACCTGGTCAACGCTGATGTGATCCAGATTAAAGTTGCTCAGGGCGCGAAGCCTGGCGAAGGCGGTCAGTTGCCGGGCGATAAAGTTACGCCATATATCGCCAGACTGCGTTATTCCGTACCTGGCGTGACGCTGATCTCTCCGCCGCCGCACCACGATATCTACTCTATCGAGGATCTGGCGCAGCTGATTTTCGACCTGAAACAGGTCAACCCGAAAGCGATGATCTCCGTGAAGCTGGTTTCTGAACCGGGCGTCGGCACCATCGCGACCGGCGTGGCGAAAGCCTATGCTGATCTGATCACCATCGCCGGTTACGACGGCGGTACTGGCGCCAGCCCGCTATCTTCAGTGAAATACGCGGGTTGTCCGTGGGAACTGGGGCTGGTGGAAACCCAGCAGGCGCTGGTGGCCAACGGCCTGCGTCACAAGATTCGTCTGCAGGTGGATGGCGGTCTGAAAACCGGCCTCGATATCATCAAAGCGGCAATTCTTGGTGCGGAAAGCTTCGGCTTCGGCACCGGCCCGATGGTAGCGCTGGGCTGTAAATATCTGCGTATTTGCCATCTGAACAACTGCGCAACCGGCGTCGCAACCCAGGATGATAAGCTGCGGAAAAACCACTACCACGGCTTACCGTTCAAAGTGACCAACTACTTTGAATTTATCGCCCGTGAAACTCGCGAGCTGATGGCATCGCTTGGCGTGAAGCGTCTGGTGGATCTGATTGGTCGTACCGACTTGCTGAAAGAACTGGAAGGGTTTACGGCTAAGCAGCAGAAGCTGGAACTGTCCCGACTGCTGGAAACCGCGGAACCGCATCCAGGTAAGGCGCTGTATTGCACCGAGAACAACCCGCCGTTCGACAACGGCGTGCTCAATGCGCAACTGCTGCAACAGGCAAAACCCTTTGTTGACAGCAAGCAGAGTAAAACGTTCTGGTTCGATATCCGTAACACCGACCGCTCCGTTGGGGCCTCGCTGTCCGGTTATATCGCCCAGACCCACGGCGACCAGGGGCTGGCTGCTGACCCGATTATCGCCCACTTCAGCGGGACGGCCGGCCAAAGCTTCGGTGTCTGGAACGCGGGCGGCGTTGAACTGCATCTTACCGGCGACGCTAACGATTATGTGGGTAAAGGTATGGCTGGCGGCCTGATCGCCATTCGCCCTCCGGTTGGTTCAGCCTTCCGGAGCCACGAAGCCAGCATCATCGGCAACACCTGCCTGTACGGCGCAACTGGCGGTCGTCTGTATGCGGCTGGCCGCGCAGGCGAGCGCTTCGCGGTGCGTAACTCCGGCGCGATCACCATCGTCGAAGGCATTGGCGACAACGGCTGTGAATATATGACCGGCGGCATCGTCTGCGTGCTGGGCAAAACCGGTGTTAACTTCGGCGCGGGAATGACCGGCGGCTTTGCTTATGTTCTGGATGAAGACGGCGATTTCCGCAAACGCGTGAACCCGGAGCTGGTGGAAGTGCTGGACGTTGAGTCTCTGGCTATCCACGAAGAGCACTTGCGCGGTTTGATTACCGAGCACGTGCAGCTTACCGGTTCGCAGCGCGGCGAAGAGATCCTGGCCAACTGGCCGGCCTTCTCGGCGAAGTTCGCACTGGTTAAACCGAAGTCCAGCGATGTTAAAGCACTGTTGGGTCACCGTAGTCGTTCCGCAGCGGAGCTGCGGGTGCAGGCGCAGTAAGGGGTTAAGATGAGTCAGAATGTTTATCAATTTATCGACTTACAGCGCGTTGATCCGCCGAAAAAAGCGCTGAAGATCCGTAAAATTGAGTTTGTGGAAATTTATGAGCCGTTTTCAGAAGGCCAGGCTAAGGCACAGGCAGATCGCTGCCTGTCCTGCGGCAACCCGTACTGCGAATGGAAGTGCCCGGTGCACAACTACATCCCGAACTGGCTGAAGCTGGCGAATGAAGGGCGTATCTTCGAAGCGGCGGAACTGTCGCATCAGACCAACACGCTGCCGGAAGTCTGCGGGCGCGTTTGCCCGCAGGACCGCCTGTGCGAAGGTTCCTGTACCCTGAACGATGAGTTCGGCGCGGTAACCATCGGCAATATCGAGCGCTATATCAATGATAAAGCATTTGAAATGGGCTGGCGTCCAGACCTGTCTGGCGTAAAGCAAACCGGCAAAACCGTCGCGATTATTGGCGCCGGCCCGGCTGGCCTGGCCTGTGCGGATGTGCTGACCCGTAACGGCGTGAAAGCGGTGGTCTTTGATCGTCATCCGGAAATCGGCGGCCTGCTGACCTTCGGTATTCCGGCCTTTAAGCTGGAAAAAGAGGTGATGACTCGTCGTCGCGAGATCTTCACCGGCATGGGTATTGAATTCAGGCTCAACACCGAAGTGGGCCGTGATGTGCAGCTCGACGACCTGCTGAAAGATTACGATGCCGTATTCCTTGGCGTCGGCACCTATCAGTCAATGCGCGGTGGGTTGGAAAATGAAGACGCCTCTGGCGTGTTCGACGCGCTACCGTTCCTGATCGCCAATACCAGGCAGATTATGGGCTTTGGCGAAACGACTGAGCAACCATTTGTCAGCATGGAAGGTAAACGCGTGGTGGTCCTCGGCGGTGGCGATACCGCAATGGACTGTGTACGTACGTCTATTCGTCAAAACGCCTCTCACGTCATTTGCGCCTATCGCCGTGACGAAGAGAATATGCCGGGCTCTAAACGCGAAGTGAAAAACGCGCGTGAAGAGGGTGTCGAGTTCCAGTTCAACGTCCAGCCGTTAGGCATTGAAGTGAATGCTAACGGTAAAGTCTGCGGCGTGAAGATGGCGCGTACCGAAATGGGCCAGCCAGACGCGAAAGGCCGTCGGCGCGCGGAAATCGTCGCCGGTTCTGAACACGTCGTACCTGCTGATGCGGTTATTATGGCATTTGGTTTCCGTCCGCACAGCATGGAATGGCTGGCGAAACACAGCGTGGAGCTGGATTCCCAGGGGCGCGTCATTGCGCCGGAAGGCAGCGATAATGCCTTCCAGACCAGTAACCCAAAAATCTTCGCCGGTGGCGATATCGTGCGCGGTTCCGATCTGGTGGTGACGGCGATTGCCGAAGGCCGTAAGGCGGCGGATGGGATTCTGAACTACCTGGAAGTGTAATACTTCTGGCTCCCCTGCCACAGCCTGACGCTGATGGATGGGGAGCCAATATTTCTCTGCTAAATATATGCGAATTCGTTCTTCGAAAGCCGCTCGCAAATACGGCTGTAACTCAATGTAATACACCTCTCCTGGATTGACCGGGATATGCCTGAAGCGTATTGGTAGCGATATATTTTTCATTTCGAAACTATCACGTCAGGGATGACATGACTGTAACAACACCACCTCAACACGCTGATGATTATCAGCAAATCCATGACGGTATTATTCGATTAGTAGACACTGCCCATACCAAAGCCGTCCGCAGTATGAATGCTTTGATGACGGCAACCATTGGGAAATCGGCAGGAGAATTATCGAGTTTGAACAAGGTGGCGAAGCACGAGCGGCTTAGGGTATTTAACTCATTGAGCGGTTATCCGCAAATTTAAGCCAGCGCTATAAGCGTGAGTTCTCCACCAGGAATCTGTGGCAAATGAGAACATTTTATCTGTATTTTCAGTATATTAATATTCTGCAGACAGTGTCTGCGGAATCTCCACGTTTGATACAACTCACTAAAGTTTTTCCGCTACCCTGGTCAGCTCACGTGAGTTTACTATCGGCAAAAAATCCCGACGCCAGCACTTTTTACGAGTATGCACTATCTGAAGAGATAAAACGTTACACCGGATGGCTATAAACCATCCGGTATTTTCATGCCTCTAATAAGCTGGCGCGCACCTTCACCACAGCTTTCTTAATCTCCCCTGGCTCGCCAGCCATACACCCGGGCTTATGGGGTTCCCCCGGCATAAACACGGAGAACATCCCCGGTGTCAGCGTAATGGACTGCTGTTCATGGATGCGGCGGCAAAGCTGGTAATCCTCTTCATCATGCAGCTCCTCGCATTCGCGCGCTGACCCGACGACGCCGAACAGAATGCGCTCCTCACCCGTCAATAACAGCTGAATGTCGATGTACTGCACATGCAGCTCCGCTTTTTTCTCCTGCGGCGACTGCGTGGCAAACTGCATCACATTCATAAACACATCGTCGCCCTGTAATTCGTAGCGCCCGGGCGTTTTCTCCTGCGGCCTTGCTGCCAGCGCCAGGGTTAACGCATCCAGCAATACCGGATGCAGTCCGGCAGACGGTAACGACTGAATTTCTCCCATCAACATCATTTATCTCCCTGAACTAACAACGCGGCGCCCAGTAGCCCTGCATCATGTCGGTAATGCGCTGCGCTCAACGCCACCTGATAAACCGCCGGTTCCTGCGCCAGAAAGTGGCGTACCTGCGCCAGATATCCCTCAGCTAACCCTACACTGCCGCCAATAACCACCTGCTGGCAATCCGTTGTCGCTTTAACATCGGCAATTAACCGCGCGACAACCTGCGCGGAGTGCTGAACCAGACGCACGGCCTGTTCGTTCCCGGCCGCCGCATGTGCAAAGACAGTTCTGGCATCGCACCCGGCCAGGGCCCCCTGCGCCGCTGCCGCGATGCCGCGTCCAGAGGCGATAGCCTCCACACAGCCGCGTCGTCCGCAACCGCAAACCGGCCCCTGCGGATCGGCCAGCGTATGCCCCAGATGCCCGGCCAGACCGCTCATCCCGGTGAGCAATCTGCCATCGCTCACCACACCGCCGCCAACGCCGGTCGACACGGTAATAAACACCATATCGCGGACATCAGACGTAAGGGCATGGTATTCCGCCCATGCCGCCGCCTGCGCATCATTCACCGCCAGCGTCGGCAGACCGGTAAGATCTTCTAACGTCGGCACCAACGGAAAATGCAGCAGACCGCCCAGGTTATGCGGATTTATCGCCAGTAGCGCGCCTTCTCTGATAATGCCGGTAGAGGCTATCGCCACCCGCTGCGCGGTCGTTTGCAGCGGTTCAACCAGCGCTTTTAGCGCCTCTCGCAGCGCATCCGGCGTTTTGCTGGCGGGGGTCGGCAATTCACGTCGTTCGCGGATGCGTAAATCATCATCCACCCGCGCGGCAGCCAGCTTGGTGCCGCCAATATCGATCGCCAGCGTGCTCATGACGTCGCCTTTTTCAATGCCGTGTTGTACCACTGACAAATATGTTCCAGCCGCGTAATGGCAGATCCCACCGTCACCGCCCACGCGCCGTGACGCATGGCTTCAGCGGCCTGTGCCGGCGTGTTGTAACGCCCCTCGGCAATCACCCGGCATCCGGCATCATGCAGGACTTTGACCAGCGCGAGGTCAGGTTCGTCCGGCGTGTCCGGCGTGGTGTATCCCGACAGCGTGGTGCCGATAATTTCCGCGCCACGCCGCTGACAGGATAAGCCATCCTCCAGTGACGAGCAGTCGGTCATCGCCAGCAACTGGTGCTGATGAATACGCGCCAGCAGCGCATCGACGGTCGCCGGACGTACACGGTCAGTACCGTCAACCGCAATAATATCCGCCCCGGCCTGTGCCAGCGCATCCACATCCTCAAGGAATGGCGTGATGCGTACCGGGGAGTCGTCAAGGTCACGCTTGAGAATACCGATAATCGGTACGGAGACCAGCGCACGGGTCGCCCGCAAATTGTCCACGCCTTCAATGCGTAGCGCGACGGCGCCAGCCTGCTCCGCCGCCAGCGCCATCGCAGCCACGATGTCCGGTTTATCGAGCGGGCTGCCTGGAACCGGCTGGCAGGAGACAATCAACCCGCCATTGGCGGTAATGTTTTTATCCAGTTGTTCAAGTAACGACATATCCACTTCCTTACGCAGGTCGCCCGGCAAACTGGCCGGGCAAACCTCATCAGCTTTTGGTTTTTACAAAGGTGCTTTTGTCGCCGCCAAACGGCACGGCCCCGCTGAACGGTTTTCCGTCGATAGCATCATGCATACGTAATGCTTCAGGACGCAGCCAGCGCTGTACGCGAGACGGCATATCCAGCCCAATCAACAGGATCACCACAAAGGTCAGACTAAAGGAGAGCGATCCCAGCGCAGTGCCCAGATCCAGACGCTGTGCGATCAGCGCCCCGAGGATAGGGGCCAGCGCGCCGCCCAGTGCGCCGACGTTATAGGTAAAGCCCAGACCTGCCGCTCGTTGGTCGGTATCAAAATAACCGCCAATGAGTTTCGGTAAGATCCCGGAGATCCCCTGCCCCAGCATCTGCTGGAAAAACAGTAGCAGACCCAGTACCCAGACGTTTGCGCCGCCAATCGCAAATACCGGAATGATCAGCACCTGGGAAGCCAGCAAACTGCAAACGTAGGCTTTGCGCGTACCCAGCCAGTCGCCGAGGAAACCGCCCACGCAGCAGCCGACTGCCGCCCCAAAGCCGCTAAAGAAAAGCACCTGCGCAACGGTGTGAGGATCGTAAGCCAGTTCAGTTTTCAGATACGTTGGCAGCAGCGCCTGAATCGGCCATGAATAGAGGAAAGCAAAGAGCACCACGATCATCAGCATCACGCCCGTTGGCCAGCGTTTGCCGCTGCTTTGCACCATAAAACTGATGAAGATAACGGCGCACAGTAACCCTAACACCGCCACGATCGCCGCGTTTTGCAGGTCGCCCGCAAAGCAGAACCACAGCGCGGTTGCGGCGGCGATCGTCATCAGCACATTGACGACGCGATGTTCGCCCCGGTAGAGGATATCCACCATCGTGCGCACCGGCGCTTTGCCTTCGTGTTTCTCTTTCCAGTCTTCCGCTTCAGGGATGTTTTTACGCAGCCAGAGCGCGAAAATGATCGGCAGAATGCCAATGAAGAACAGCGCGCGCCAGCCCCAGACCGGAACCACCAGGCTGTAAACCTGCGCCGCCACGACCGCCCCGACGGAGAAACCGGAAATCAGGAATCCACTGGCTTTATTACGTAAGTGCTTCGGCCAGCTTTCAATGACATAAGTGGCGCTGGAGCCATATTCGCCCGCCATTCCCATACCGATCACCAGACGGGCGATAAACATGGTGGTATAGCCGGGCGCAAAACCGCAGGCCAGCGTCCCCATAGAGAAAAGAATGATACTGGTGACCATCGCCAGACGTCGGCCATAGCGGTCACCCATTGCGCCTAACATCAGCCCGCCAAACCAGCGGGAAATAAACGCCGCCGAGATCAGGCTGGCCGCCTGAACCGTCGTTAACCCAAACTCGCCCTGCACTTCTGTCAGAACAAGGGCTATCAACACAAAATCAAAACCATCAAGCAAATATCCCAGCCAGGCGGCGGAAAATGCCCGCCACTGCGCCCGGTTGAGATGGCGATACCACGGGATATTCTGGGTAGAAGTACTCATTTTTCATTCTCCCGACGATTTTTATTGTCGCTTTGCCGGATGGCGGCTTCGCCTCGCCTTACCCGGCCTACGTTTCATATTTTGTAGGCCGGATAAGCGTTAGCGCTATCCGGCAACCGGTCAACCGCGTTCCTGCATTAACTGCTGCGCCAGCGCTTTCAGTTCAGGCAGATACTTCTCATCAACCGGCGCAAACGGCTTACGGCACAGCGGTACGGAGACCACGTCCATGTAGTGCAGCACCGTTTTCAGCCCACGGAACACGCCGGTTTTAATGAGCAGATCGATGACCTTATTGCACTCGGTTTGCAGATGCTGCGCTTTCGCTACATCGCCTTCCTGCAAGGCCTTAACAATCCCCTGATAACGCCAGCCCATAATGTTGTAAGTGCTGCCGATGCCCCCGTCTGCGCCTGCCAGCAGACCGGAAGCGAAGATTTCGTCATAACCGTTGTAGAGCACCAGATCAGGATGCGCACGGCGGATCTGCTCCATCTGATAGAGATCGCCGGAGGTTTGTTTCAGCGCGCCAACGCCGGGCAGCGTAACCAGCGTGTTGATTTGATCCAGCGTCAGCTTCACGCCGCTCAGCGCAGGAATGTTGTACACCACCATCGGTAATCCTTCAGCGGAATCGATAATGGCGCGGTAGTGATCGCAATGCTCTTCAAAGCTAAACGGATAATAAAACGGCGTCACGGCGGAAACGGCATCAAAACCGTAACGATGCGCCGCGCTGGCCAGTTGCTGGCTCTCTTCGGTGCTGACCGTACCGACATGGGCAATCAGCGTCACCTTGCCCTTCACCTCTTCCGCCACGATTTCCAGGACCTGCTCTCTTTCTGCGCGGCTCTGAACGAACGCTTCCCCGGTCGAGCCGCCGACGTACAGCCCATCAATGCCCTGTGCAATGTTGAAACGCACCAGACGGCGCAGGCTCTCAATATCCAGCTTCTGCTGGTTATCAAAAGGAGTTAACAACGCTGGCATTACGCCTCGTAAATCTTTTGCCATAACGACCTCTGTCGATGATTAGTGTTATCTGACTACATACCTTTATACCTGTTATACCAGATCAAATAAACAGCACCCCAGTACAGAACGCACAGAGTGCGATCTACTTCACTAAACGATCGTCAGGATCGCGATCGCTAACGCAATTTTTTCTTTTGATCGAAGGCGTGCCAGGTGGCGGATACGCTATTGAGGTGGGTTTGCAGCGCGCGGTCAGCTTCATCTGGATCGCGCCGACGAATGGCATCGACAATAGCGATATGCTCTTGATAGCTCACGCTATTATGCTCATGTAATTCCTGCCCGGAGACCGCAGGACGCGCAGCGATCAGCCAGTCCAGCAGCGCGACATGAATCGCCATGAAGATCGGATTGCCGGGGATTTCCGCCAGCACGCGGTGAAACTCGACGTCGGAACGAATAAAGAGCGCGTTATCGTCCAGCGACTGGCTGTTGATCTCCAGGGCTTTCGCCAGTAGATCAATTTGCTCATCCGTCGCGTGTTCCGCCGCATAGCGCACAAGGCTTGATTCAAAGAACAGGCGCAGTTGCTCAAAGTGGGCGATACCGCCGGGGTGCGAGAGGAAATCTTTCGCCATGCCGGAAAGTTCGCTGATGATGGTATCAGCAGAAGGCCGCGACACGCGGGCGCGTTCGCCGTTATTGATTTGCACCAGACCTTTACGCTTGAGCGCGGCAAGCGCTTCACGCACCGACGGGCGGCCCACGTTGAAGAAGGTCATCAACTCCCGCTCAGACGGCAGCTGCTCCCCTTCGCTGAATTCACCGCGACGAATCATCTGCTCCAGTTCTTCTTCTACCATTTCCGACAGTTTTTTACGCGCCAGCGGACGGCTGCGCAAACTACGGCCGATGGTTGGCGGAGAATTTTCTGCTTGCGAATCAAATGCGTTCATAGCGTCCATTATGTAAATCGTCGAGGAAAACAGCAACTAAGGCCATCCTATCACAGGATCGAAAGTGGGGTGAAATCGTGGCAGGCGTGAATAACAGGCCCAAAGCCGAAAGCTTTACGGAATCCACTCCTGGCTGGGGGTCTATAGACAAAAAAACAGGCCCTCAGGGCCTGTAGCGCATTGTTCAGGAACTATCAGACAGCACTTCGCTCGCCCAACCGACAAAAAACAATAACGTAATGATATTATTAATTTTTTACCAGCTAATGTGCGAGTCCTCCCCCGACGAAAATGCGAGGACACTATCTAATATAGGTTTGTCATCAATCTACAGGCCTTGTCTGTCTTGCTTATTTCACAACACGCAACGACGGACGCCCGCCGCGAGGAGGCGGCGTGTCATCAGGATCGTCATCGTGATTATCCGGCTTATCGCCATCAATCACCGACATGACCGTTTCGCTGTCAGACTGCTCTTCGTCATCGTTCAGGCTGCTAACGTCCGCGTCATAGGCTGCTTCCGGTTCGAACATGGTTCCGGCGCCATTCTCTCTCGCATAAACCGCCAGCACAGCAGCCATCGGAACAGAGACATTGCGCGGCACGCCGCCAAAACGCGCGTTGAAACGCACTTCGTCGTTGGCCAGTTCCAGATTACCGACAGCGCGTGGGGCAATATTAAGCACAATTTGCCCATCGCGAGCGTACTCCATCGGGACAATTACGCCCGGCAGCGTCACGTCAACAACCAGATGCGGAGTCAACTGGTTATCCAGCAGCCATTCATAAAATGCCCGTAACAGATACGGGCGACGCGGCGTCAGCTGTAATACGTCCATCATTTAGCCTCGACCAAGGCGCATTTCACGCTCGGCTTCAGTTAAAGATGCGAGGAAGGAGTCACGTTCAAATACGCGAGTCATATAGCCTTTGAGCTCTTTCGCCCCTGCGCCAACCAGCTCGACACCGAGCACCGGCAAACGCCACAGCAGCGGAGCCAGGTAACAATCAACCAGGCTGAACTCATCGCTCAGGAAGTATGGCTTCTGCGTGAACACTGGCGCAATCGCCAGCAGCTCTTCACGCAACTGCTTACGCGCTGCATCAGCCTGCGCGGCAGTACCCGTCTGAATGGTATTCATCAGCGAATACCAGTCTTTTTCGATACGATGCATGTACAGACGGCTTTCCCCACGGGCCACCGGATAAACCGGCATTAACGGCGGATGCGGGAAACGCTCATCCAGGTATTCCATAATGATGCGAGATTCCCACAGAGTGAGCTCACGATCCACAAGCGTCGGTACGCTTTGATTCGGGTTGAGGTCAATCAGATCCTGAGGCGGGTTGTCCTTCTCCACGTGCTCTATCTCAAAACTAACACCTTTTTCGGCCAGCACAATGCGGACCTGATGGCTATAGATGTCAGTAGGACCAGAAAACAGCGTCATTACCGAACGTTTGTTGGCAGCGACAGCCATGAAAACCTCCAGGTATATTCAGAATTTTTGTACTGCTGCCGACCACATATGGCCAGCCAGATGTAAAAACCCCATTTGCGTGACATCATTTCCGCCCATCATCCAGACAAAAAATGAACAATCACCTGCATTTGGGCAGAAAATTGGATGATAGTTTACCAGATTTTGCAGACGTTGTGGTGAGGGGATTCTGGAAATGCTGAAAAAGTAGTAATAACGGGGCGATTATAGAGAGAAAGTGGCTGATTAATTCATAAAAAAACCCGCCGAAGCGGGTTTTTTCGCAAATTGTTCTGCACAAGCAGAAAACAATTAACGTTTGGAGAACTGCGGACGACGACGCGCTTTACGCAGGCCGACTTTCTTACGTTCAACCTGACGAGCATCACGGGTAACGAAGCCAGCTTTACGCAGTTCGCCACGCAGAGACTCATCATACTCCATCAGAGCGCGGGTGATACCGTGACGGATCGCACCAGCCTGACCAGAGATACCACCACCTTTAACAGTGATGTACAGATCCAGTTTCTCAACCATGTCGACCAGTTCCAGCGGCTGACGAACTACCATACGGGCAGTTTCACGGCCAAAGTACTGTTCCAGAGAACGTTGGTTGATAACGATTTTACCGTTGCCCGGTTTGATGAACACGCGAGCTGCGGAACTTTTGCGGCGACCAGTGCCGTAGTATTGATTTTCAGCCATTGCCTATAATCCCGATTAGATGTCAAGAACTTGCGGTTGCTGTGCCGCGTGGTTGTGCTCGTTGCCCGCGTAAACTTTCAGTTTACGGAACATAGCACGACCCAGCGGGCCTTTTGGCAGCATGCCTTTAACCGCGATTTCAATCACACGCTCAGGACGGCGGGCAATCATCTCTTCAAAGGTCGCTTGTTTGATACCACCGATGTGGCCAGTGTGGTGGTAATACATTTTGTCTTCACGCTTGTTGCCGGTTACAGCAACTTTTTCTGCGTTCAGAACGATAATGTAATCACCGGTATCAACGTGCGGAGTATATTCCGCTTTATGCTTACCGCGCAGGCGACGAGCCAGTTCAGTAGCCAGACGGCCCAGAGTTTTACCGGTCGCGTCAACAACATACCAGTCACGTTGTACGGTTTCTGGTTTAGCTGTAAAAGTTTTCATTAAAAGCTTACCCAAATAAATAAGTTACACGTTGGCGAACACCCAAACGTTTGGTCAGTTGAGGTTCACACGACAAAGTCCGGCAAACCTACCCCTTCGAATAGCCTATGCCGGCGCATAGAAAGTTTTGGGAAAAAAACCTTCTCGTAACGTGGGGTCGCAAGATTATAGAGAAGTCGAGGTCAAAGATCGACCCCTTTATGTGATTTGTCCCCGTTTTTAGCCCGGTAAATGCTCCCGCTTCAGATACTCTTCGCTCTGCATCTCTTGCAAACGCGATAAACAGCGCTGGAATTCGAATTTCAGCCGTTCGCCCTGGTAAATGTCATACAGCGGCACCGCCGCACTGACCACCAGCTTGACGTGACGTTCGTAAAACTCATCCACCAGCGCGATAAATCGCCGCGCTTCGCTCTCAAGCTGCGCCGTCATAACCGGAACATCAAAGAGCATCACGGTGTGAAACAGGCGAGAAAGCGCAATATAGTCATGCTGGCTACGCGCATCCATACACAGCGTCGTAAAAGAAGCGGCCAGCGTCTGGTTTTCTACGCCCAGCGTCGGCAGAGGACGATGGTTTATCTCCAGCGTAGGCGTTTGCTCACGCTTCGCCCCCGCCAGAACCAGCCAAAGCTTATCCATCTGTTGCTGCGTCTCTGCGTTCAGCGGCGACAGCCACAGATGCGCCTGGGTCAGCGTGCGCAAACGGTAATCAATACCGGCATCCACGTTCATTACATCGCAATGCTGCTTGATCGCGTCAATGGCGGGCAGGAAACGGGCACGCTGAAGACCGTTTCGGTACAACTCGTCCGGCGGGATGTTCGACGTCGCCACCAGAGTAATGCCGCGCGCGAACAGCGCTTTCATCAGGCCGCCAAGCAGCATCGCGTCGGTGATGTCAGAAACAAAAAACTCATCAAAACAGAGCACATCCGTTTCAGCTTTAAAGCGGTCGGCAACGATCTCCAGCGGGTCGCTGTGCCCCTGCAGAGTGGTTAACGCTTCGTGGACGCGCAGCATAAAACGGTGAAAATGCAGACGCTGTTTACGCTCGCCAGGCAAACTTTGATAGAACATATCCATCAGCCAGGTTTTCCCCCGCCCCACCCCGCCCCACATATAGAGGCCACGCACCGCGACTGGCTCAGCGGCAGACTGACGTCTACCCAGCAGCTTACCGAGTTTTGCCCGCAGACCGCCCTCATTTTGCGGCACGGCGGCGGGCTTATTCTGTAATTCCTGGTAAATGGTATCAAGACGACTAACCGCTTCTTGCTGAACGTCGTCAGGTTGGTAATGACCCTCTTTGAGGGCAGAAAGGTAACGCGATGTTGGGGACAGGCTTTGCATGATCTACTTGTTATTCCTTGAAAACCGTCGTGCCGTAGCTCACGATTGACGAAAAAAAGGCCGTTCTACACTACGCGATGATACGCCAGGATTCCACTTCTGTAGAATTAGCGGTTATAGTGGCATTATCGGGCGCAGGCGGAGAGCCTCAAAACCACCCTACGGAACCACAAAACAACGGGAGATGTTCATGACCTGGGAATATGCGCTAATTGGGCTAGTTGTCGGTATTATCATTGGCGCCGTCGCTATGCGTTTTGGCAACCGCAAATTACGCCAACAACAGGCTCTACAATTCGAACTGGAAAAGAATAAAGCAGAGCTGGAAGAGTACCGTGAAGAACTGGTGAGCCATTTCGCCCAGAGCGCCGAGCTTCTGGATAACATGGCACGTGACTATCGCCAGCTGTACCAGCATATGGCGAAAAGCTCCAGTACCCTTTTGCCGGACAGCATGGCTGACGCCAATCCTTTCCGTAACCGACTGGCGGAGTCAGAAGCGGGCAACGATCAGGCGCCGGTGCAAATGCCGCGTGATTATTCTGAAGGCGCGTCCGGCCTGCTGCGCGGCGGTGTCAAACACGACTAATGCGCCCTCAGTAATAAAAATATTTTCCGGGCGTATCTCCTGCGCCCGTCTCCCCCTTTCATCCCAGCTACAATTTAAACATCGATCACATTGTTACCTGATCGAAAATTCAATAACATCAGGCTATTCGGGACGTTTTCCATACACCTCAGGTTATGAGAGCCAGCATCTAATGAAGAAACAGACTTTGCTGTTGAGTGCGTTAGCGTTAAGCATTGGGTTATCGTTGTCCGCCTTACCTCCGGCTGCGGCATCATTACCGACACAGGTTCCCGGTCAGGGCGCATTGCCAAGCCTTGCGCCGATGCTGGAAAAAGTGTTACCGGCGGTGGTCAGCATACAGGTCGAAGGCTCGGCCTCGCCGACCCAGAATATGCCGGAAGAGTTGAAAAAGTATTTTGGCGACAACGTGCCGCAAGAGCAGGCTCAGCCTTTTGAAGGCCTTGGGTCCGGCGTCATTATTAATGCGGCGAAAGGCTACGTGTTAACCAATAATCACGTCATCGCCCACGCGCAGAAAATCAGCGTCCAGCTAAACGATGGCCGCGAGTTTGACGCAAAGCTGGTCGGCAGCGATGAACAGAGTGATATCGCCCTGCTGCAGATACAAAAACCCAGTAATCTGACCCAAATCGCAATTGCCGATTCTGACAAACTGCGGGTGGGGGATTTCGCCGTCGCCGTTGGCAACCCGTTCGGTCTCGGACAAACCGCCACTTCCGGGATTATTTCCGCCCTCGGGCGTAGCGGGCTGAACCTTGAGGGGCTGGAAAACTTCATTCAGACCGATGCTTCCATCAACCGCGGCAACTCTGGCGGTGCGCTATTAAATCTCAACGGTGAGCTGATCGGTATCAACACCGCTATTCTGGCCCCGAGCGGCGGCAGCATCGGCATTGGTTTTGCGATCCCAAGCAATATGGCCAGAACCCTTGCCCAGCAGCTGATCCAATTTGGTGAAATCAAACGCGGTCTGCTGGGGATTAAAGGCATGGAGATGAGCGCGGATATCGCCAAAGCGATGAACCTTAACGTTCAGCGCGGCGCATTTGTCAGCGAAGTTCTGCCAGGCTCCGGCGCCGCGAAGGCAGGGGTCAAATCCGGTGACGTTATCGTCAGCCTGAACGGCAAACCGCTCAGTAGCTTCGCCGAACTGCGTTCCCGCATCGCGACCACAGAACCCGGAACCAAAGTGAAGTTAGGGCTGCTGCGTGACGGTAAAAATATTGATGTCGATGTCACGCTGGATAAGAGCACCTCATCAACCGCCAGCGCGGAGCTCATTACTCCCGCCTTACAGGGTGCATCATTAAGCGACGGTAAGATGAAAGATGGAACTCAGGGCGTGCTCATTGATAGCGTCGATAAAGGCAGTCCTGCGGCGCAGGCAGGGCTACATAAAGACGATATGATTATCGGCCTCAACCGAGAGCGTATTCATTCCATTGCGGAACTGCGAAAAATGCTGGAAAACAAACCAACGGTCATCGCGCTGAACGTTATCCGCGGTAATGAAAGCATTTATCTGCTCCTGCATTAACTCGCCTCCGGACATCGCATACCGTGCGATGTCCGGATAAGTCGTGTTATGCTGCGACTGTCCATTCACCAACGATATCTGCATCATGCCTGGAAAGCTTTTACGTTCGATAATCATCGGTCTGATCGTCGGGGGAGTATTATTGGCCGTTATGCCTTCGCTACGCCAATGGCACCTTTCGCCGACCACAGAGTACGATAGCGCGGATGAATCCCCCGCCAGCTATAATTCTGCCGTTCGTCGCGCCGCCCCTGCGGTGGTCAACGTCTATAATCGCGCCCTTAATAGCAGCAGCCATAATCAGTTGACTCTCGGGTCCGGTGTCATAATGGACCAACGTGGTTATATTCTGACGAATAAGCACGTTATTAACGATGCGGACCAGATTATCGTCGCATTGCAGGATGGTCGTGTTTTTGAAGCGCTCCTGGTCGGTTCCGACTCCCTTACCGATCTGGCGGTGTTAAAAATCAACGCCAGCGGTGGCCTGCCTGTCATCCCGATTAACCCAAAACGTGTGCCGCATATTGGTGACGTCGTGCTGGCGATTGGTAACCCGTACAACCTCGGGCAGACCATTACCCAGGGAATTATCAGCGCCACCGGTCGTATCGGTCTCAACCCCACCGGACGGCAGAACTTCCTGCAGACCGACGCGTCAATCAACCACGGTAACTCCGGCGGCGCGCTGGTGAATTCGCTGGGCGAACTGATGGGGATCAACACCCTTTCATTTGATAAAAGTAACGATGGCGAAACGCCAGAGGGGATCGGTTTTGCCATTCCTTTTCAACTGGCAACCAAGATTATGGATAAGCTGATCCGTGATGGTCGCGTCATCCGTGGCTACATAGGTATCAGTGGTCGAGAGATTGCGCCACTGCATACGCAAGGTGGCGGCAGTCTCGATCAGATCCAGGGGATCGTGGTGAACAGCGTCGCACCGGATGGGCCAGCCGCCCTGGCGGGGATCCGCGCCAACGACGTGATTATCTCGGTTAACAATAAGCCTGCCGTTTCGGCGCTGGAAACCATGGATCAGGTGGCGGAGATTCGCCCGGGATCGGAAATTCCGGTGGTCATTATGCGTGACGATAAAAAAATCACCCTGCATGTCATCGTACAGGAATATCCGGCAACAAATTAACAAGCTCGCCCGAACAAGGGAACGCTTTTAGTCAGCAAATTTAGCCCTGACCGGGGATCTGACCAGAAACCCGGTTACGGTCATCAGCGACCACCACACAGGCCACGCGATCTGATGTTCCCGCGGCATCATTCATGCAAACATCCCGGAGCGACTTTTGCCATAGCTCTCGCTGGCGCCTACCAGTCAAAAGACAGATTTGCAGTCATTAAGGAGCCAGAGAAGCGCGTAAAAAGCCGGAGCGCAGGCCCCGGCTTCCCTTTTCGTTAAACGCTATTTGTTCACGAAATCCTCGCCGAGGGCGATATCTTTCTTCAGCGTGTCCAACATACCTTCCAGAGCATGTTGTTCAAACGCGCTGAGTTTACCGATGGGCCGCCGCTCTTCTACACCATTTTTACCTAACAGCAGCGGCTGTGAGAAAAAGCGGGCATATTGACCATCGCCCTCAACGTAAGCGCATTCCACCACCCCTTGTTCGCCCTGCAGGGCCCGCACCAAAGAGAGGCCAAATCGCGCGGCGGCCTGGCCCATAGACAGCGTTGCTGAACCGCCGCCAGCTTTTGCCTCAACAACTTCAGTGCCTGCATTCTGAATGCGTTTGGTTAAATCCACCACTTCCTGCTCGCTAAAGCTCACGCCCGCAATTTGTGACAATAAAGGCAGAATCGTCACCCCTGAGTGGCCGCCAATAACCGGTACGTCTATCGCCGTTGAAGATTTATCTTTCAGTTCGGCAACAAAAGTATTAGAACGAATAATATCCAGCGTGGTGACGCCAAACAGCTTGTTCTTGTCATAAACACCGGCTTTCTTTAGCACTTCCGCCGCGATCGCCACGGTTGTATTGACTGGATTGGTAATAACGCCAATGCAGGCTTGTGGGCAGGTTTTGGCAATCTGTAGCACCAGATTCTTCACAATACCGGCATTGACATTAAATAAATCTGAACGATCCATGCCGGGCTTACGCGCCACGCCTGCGGATATCAGCACCACATCGGCGCCTTCCAGCGCTGGCGTCGCGTCTTCACCGGAAAAACCTTTGATTTTTACATCGGTAGGGATATGACTAAGATCCACCGCCACGCCCGGCGTGACCGGAGCGATGTCGTACAACGAGAGTTTTGAACCTGAAGGCAGTTGGGTCTTAAGTAGTAGGGCAAGCGCCTGGCCAATTCCACCAGCTGCGCCGAGGACTGCAACTTTCATCCTAAACTCCTTATTATGGTTAATATCGTCTTTCGTTACTCCGTGGCCGGGACCTTAATTCACGAGATGAATAATTACAATAATTATGGTTGAAGAATGCGTCGTTGCGCGTAGCAATGCAGCAACATTGCGTTTCTCCCTGGGGCCGATCATCCAGCAAAGCGTAGTACCGGAACGACTACTGGTTACAATACACCCAGCGTGTTCAACAGAACAATATCATTTAATAACATTTTATTTACTTTTCCCGCAATTTGCGCACCGTGACGAAGGCATGTTCCTGATTAGTTTTTTTTGCTAAAATATGCCCCCTTCATAATATTTTTTACGCTTCTCCTCTGCGGATTATTTGCATAAAAATGCATGCTTATGCATAATAAGACGGTTTTTACCACCATAATTGGGTGACTTATGCGAATTTCGGCAAAACAAGAAGAACTGGTTAAAGCGTTTAAAGCGCTGCTAAAAGAAGAAAAATTCAGCTCTCAAGGTGAAATCGTACAAGCATTACAAGAAGAAGGTTTCGATAATATCAACCAATCGAAAGTCTCACGTATGCTGACGAAATTTGGCGCGGTACGTACGCGTAATGCAAAAATGGAAATGGTTTATTGCCTGCCTGCCGAGCTTGGTGTGCCGACCACCTCCAGCCCGTTGAAAAATCTGGTGCTGGACATCGACTATAACGATTCAGTCGTGGTCATCCGTACCAGCCCTGGCGCGGCACAGCTGATCGCCCGCCTTCTGGACTCCCTTGGCAAGGCTGAAGGCATCCTTGGCAGTATCGCCGGAGATGACACCATCTTTACCACACCGGCCAGGGGTTTTTCCGTTAAAGAGCTGCATGACGCCATTCTCGTCCTGTTTGAGCAGGAACTCTAAACGACGTCCCTCTGGTTAGCGCCAGGGGGATGCCTTTCAAAAAATTATCATTTCTTTAACATTTTGTGTGTTTTTTCGCCTCTATACATTCCTTTACCTAATGGTTCAGTCTAAAACGCACAAAAGATCAAATCCATCTATCATAATGATTTAATTGAATATATCAGGTAATAACGGCCAAACGATGATATTTGTAATTCTTATACGTTATAAGAAAGATACTTCTTTGTAATCATTATTGATAGAAATAATTAGCACGGTATTAATATTTTCAGTTATTAGTGTATACTTGATTTTGTGATAGGGGTCACGAAACAAAAGCCCCTGACAAAAAGATTCGACGAGGTCAATATCATGAAAATCAAAACCACTGTAGCAATACTGAGCATCCTCTCTGTCCTCTCTTTTGGTGCTTTCGCCGCTGATGTTATCAACGGCGAACAGGCTCAAGGCCGGCAGGCCATCGGTACCGTTTCCGTTAGCGCAGTCAGTTCCTCCCCGATGGACATGCGCGAAATGCTGAACCAGAAAGCGCAAGAAAAAGGAGCTTCTTCTTATCGCATTATCGAAGCGCACGCTGGTGACCAGTGGCACGCCACGGCTGAACTTTATCAATAAGATTTAATGAGAGTTGATAATTAACTGAATACAGAATCTCTTCAGCGGCCAGGTTGATCGCAACCTCCTGCCGCTGCAATGACTAAGGTTGGAGAAAAGATCATGAAAAGCGCAATGATTATCGCATCCCTGGGACTGGCATCCGTTCTCTCTTTCGGCGCGAATGCGGCAGTCAATCAAGTGAACGCAGAGCAGGCACAAAATCTGCAGTCCATGGGTACCGTCTCTATTTCTCAGGTAGGCAGCGCCCCGATGGATATGCGTCAACAACTGGCGGCTAAGGCCGAGAAAGAAGGCGCCAGCAGCTACCGTATTATTGAAGCCCGTACTGGCGATAGCTGGCACGCAACGGCTGAGTTGTACAAATAAACCCTCGTCGTCTTATCCGACGACTTGCCCCTGCTCTGTCAGGGGCCTTTTTATGCCTGACGCAGATTAAAACGCAGCGCGCCTTCCAGCTCTTCTTCCGCTTCATCAAACAGCAAAATTAATGCGCCAAATCGCCGACGCTGATTATCGTTTAAATGAATAAACTGAATCTCCAGCGGTACTGGCAGCAACCCGCCGGTCACCGCGTCCCACAGAGAATCAAGGTTATTCACTTTCTCACGTTCTAAAGCAAAGGTACGCGAAAACTGGCGATAAAAATCCTGCTGCTCGATTATGCCATCAAAGTCAAAGGTATAAGTCATCATCACACGCATCCTGTCCACACCTGCAACCCGAATTATTTTGGGTATATCTCCCCTGATCCGGCGTCTCTCTCCACGCTGGTGGTAGAGTCGTTACTCTGATGATTAAGTATAGTGATTCGCTGCTAACTGCTGGTGAGAACATGCTGATATTTATGGAGTACCTCCACCAGCCTGCGTACAGGTTCGGTCACCTGCCCAGACGCGTCCCATTGCTGCAATTTTTGCTGATAAATATCCAGCTCATTAAGCAGACGGGTAAAATAGTAGCGCCGCTTATCATCATTACTGGCGGAAATAACGCGATCCGCCGTACGACGTAGCTGCCGATGAAACGCCGACAAATCATCGTTTATGGGAACCGGCGCATCACGCAAACGCTGATGTGCGATGATCAGGGTCAGCGCCAGACGAAAACGGGCGATATCGCCCGGAAACTTATTCAGCAATAGAAAAAGCTGGCGATAGAGTGCCGGTAAATGGTTCTCTTTACGCCGTGTCATATTGGTCGTCAGCGACGACACTGCCGCGGAGACAAACTGGTTGAGCAGGACCCTCCCGGTGCGGGCCCGCGAATTATCGCGCACCAGCAATATGACCATCAGCGCGAGGAAACATCCCACGATCTGCCCTAATGCGCTATCGAGGAACTGGTTAAACTCAAACTGCATCGGATTATCGAGCACCAGAATATTGATCGTGCTGGCCAGCGCCCCCAGCGATCCCAGCCGCCGTTTTTGTACCTCAATGCCGATAAAAAACGCCATCGCCGCAAGGCTGATGCATAATAACAGCATACTTTGCTGGGTCGCAGGCATGATCACAAGGAAAAACAGTGCGCCCAACGGCAAAGCGGCCAGCGTGCCATAAAGGAAATCAATCGCCACCATCCGCGGATTGGGCAGACGCATCGCCAGCGAGGTGACGACAGCAATCATCACCATTGCCCCACTCCCCGAAGTCCAGCCGGTCCACAGCCAGAACAGCGTACCAAGGATACAAGAGATCGAAGTACGCCAGAAGTTGACCATCGCATGATGACGCTCAGCAGACTCAGCTTTAACAACCACCTCGCCCTGTAGCACCTCATCCTCAATACGGCTGATTTTAGTATTACCGACAACGCCTCGTTTTAATAACAAATAACGCGTCGCAGCACCAACCCAACTGTAAATCGTCACCGGCGTATTATGCTCCCCTTTCCAGGTAAGAAAACGGCGCATGCGCTTGAGTTGTCGGTGCACATCCTGAACGGTTTCAACCGGCTCGGCAAACAGTTCACGGTAATCACTGGTAACCATCTCAGGCCGTGTATTCTGAATTAAATAGGTTTCACAGGCCTGGGTAATTAAAGTCAACGAAAGGGTATTGATTGCCTTCAGGCGCTGATTGGCCTTTGCCCAGCGTGAAGACTCCATGATCAAATTACTGCGCATGCCTTCCATTGCATTTGTTCGGCGAACCAGCGCGCCCCAGGCGCTGTCGGTTTCCTCTTTGTCGCCGTGGGCCACGCAAAGCTGCATCAGACGATATTGCGCAATCAGCAGATTATCCAGCTCAAGGTCGATCTCTTTTTTTATCGAACGCGGTGAAAACACCAGGTCGGCCATGATTGCACTGACGATACCAACCACAATTTCGCTGCAGCGTTCGACGGCAAATTGTGGCGCCAGCATCGGCTCTTCATGGATAGTGATGATAATGATAAGCGCGGTATAACCCGCCAGCCCCCAGGCATAAGAGTTTTCTACTCGTACCAGTGATGAAATCCAGGTGCAGAATCCCGCCCACAGGCAGCAAACCAGCAACATAAGCAGCGGTGCGCGGATCATCAACATTGTAATCGCCAGCGCGGCAAAGCAACCGATAAAAGTGCCGATGATACGCAGCATCCCGCGATAGCGAATCGCCCCAGAGTAAGGCTCTCCCCCGGCGGCAAATGCTGGCCCTGCGGCGACAATCGCCGCGGTCAGTACTGCCCAGCGCGGCGTTTCCAGTTGGAAGTGGAAACCGACGAATAATGCCAGCACCACCGCGCAGGCTAACTTAACGGCAAACCGGAGATGCCGAGGGTCAATCGTGAAGATCCCCATAACGATTAACCGAACTCACGCAGGCGCATCGCCAGTTTCTGGAAGATGTTCGCCTTGCGGATATCACGATCTTTTTTCCCCGTAATCACTACCGTCGCGGTGGTTCCCGCAGGCCAGAGATTACCCTGCTGATGATCAAGATGAATGCGCACCGGTACGCGCTGTGCAAGGCGTACCCATTCAAGATTAGAATCAATCGAAGCCAGCCCTTTTGCATCACTACTGCTGCTGGTATTAGTAACCCCTGCCGCGATGCTATCTACAGTACCTTTAAGAATATGCCCGCTTCCCAATGGCGTGATTTCGGCCCGGTAACCGGGACGCACGCCCTCAAGCTTGGTCTCTTCAAGATAGGCCATGACATAAAAAGTATTCTGCTTCACCAGCGCAACGGCCGTTGAGCCGCGCGTGATGAACTCGCCGCTGTAAACGTTCAGGTTGGTCACCCACCCATCAGCAGGCGCACGAATCACCGTACGGGCGAGATCCAGCTTTGCCAGATCGCGGCTTGCTATTGCTTTGGCCAGTTGCTGCTCAACGGTTTGCAGAGCGTTATTTGCCTGATCGATCTCCTCCCGGGACATCGCCTGTACGCCAAGACGATTACGGCGGCTGGCTTCCGCGCGCTTCTCTCGCGCCTCGGTCTGGTAATAGGAGACATCAGCTTCCGCTTCGGCTAACGCTTTCTGATATCGCGGCTGGTCAATGACGAACAAGATCTGGTCTTTCTTAACCAGTTGGTTATCCTTTACATTCACCTGTGAAATCAGGCCGGACACATCCGGGGCGATGGCCACAATATCCGCACTAAAACGCGCGTCGCGTGTCCAGGGTGAAGTGGTGTAATACACCCATGCGCGGAAAATAGCGAAAAATGCAAAGATAACCAGTATCACTGTGATTGCGGTACGGAGGGTATTTCTTGTTAGTGTTTTCACATCAACCTCAAACGAACAAACGCGATATCAGATAAAACAGGCAGCAATACAGCGCGGTATTAAACAACGCCGGGTGCCAGACAAAATCATAGATGCCGGTCGGAACCAGCAAGCGATGCACCAGCCAGAAGATAGCCAGCGACAATAGCAATTCAAAGAAGATCGGCGGAAATGACAAGCCGAAAATCACAATGACAGGAAACAGACTCATGATGACCTTGATAAGAAGCGTACAGGTGGTATATGCGATGCGTTTATTATTTAGCTAACAATATAGTAACGTAATAATTGCAGCCTTATCTATATTGTGTGATCTAAATCACTTTTAACCCAGAGTGAATAATGGAACGACTAAAACGTATGTCCATTTTTGCCAGAGTGGTCGAACTCGGTTCGTTTACCGCCGCGGCGCGCCAGCTCCAGATGAGCGTTTCATCCATCAGCCAGACAGTTGCCAAACTGGAAGATGAACTACAGGTGAAGCTACTTAATCGCAGTACCCGTAGCCTTGGCTTAACAGAAGCAGGAAAAATCTATTATCAAGGCTGTCGGCGAATGTTGTTCGAAGTTCAGGATGTCCATGAACAGCTGTATGCATTTAACAATACACCTATCGGTACGCTTCGTATCGGCTGCTCTTCAACGATGGCACAGAATGTCCTGGCCAGCATAACGGCGGAAATGCTCAAAGAGTACCCGGGATTATCGATAAACCTGGTCACCGGCATCCCTGCGCCAGACCTGATTGCCGATGGCCTGGATGTGGTGATTCGCGTTGGCGCGCTACAGGACTCCAGCCTCTTTTCCCGCCGCCTGGGCTCTATGCCGATGGTACTCTGCGCGGCGAAAAACTATCTTCATCACGCCGGGTATCCGGAAAAGCCGACAGATCTCGCCAGCCACTCCTGGCTTGAATACAGTGTACGGCCTGATAATGAATTCGAAATCATCGCCCCGGAAGGGATCTCAACCAAACTGATCCCTCAGGGGCGTTTTGTCACTAATGATCCCATGACGCTGGTCCGCTGGCTGACAGCGGGCGTCGGGGTGGCATATGTCCCGATAATGTGGGCGATCGACGAGATAAACCGTGGTGAAATCGAGATCCTGCTACCGAGCTATCAGTCAGATCCGCGCCCGGTTTACGCATTGTATACCGAGAAAGATAAACTGCCGCTGAAAGTACAGGTGTGCATTAACTACCTGACTGAGTATTTCGTCGGCGTAGCAAAAATTTATCAGGGGATGCATGGCCGCGGAGGCGCCTGATCTCCCGGAAAGAAGGTAGCGATAGTTAACGCGCTGTGCTGAATGAGTCACTCGACTGTCTGCCGCTGACGTGCGGCTTTCATCGCAACGCCGCAGAGTTGATTTGCGCTTTCGCAGGGGCGAAAGCGCACTGGGACAGGTCAGGCAGTACCGCCGACGGTAAGATTATCGACTTTAAGCGTTGGCTGACCGACGCCTACCGGCACGCTCTGCCCCTCTTTACCGCAGACGCCGACGCCGCTGTCCAGCTTCAGATCGTTACCCACCATCGAAATCTGCTGCATCGTTTCAATCCCGGAACCGATAAGCGTGGCGCCTTTCACCGCTTTTGTCACTTTTCCCTTTTCAATCAGGTAAGCTTCCGAGGTCGAAAAGACAAACTTACCGGAGGTGATATCCACCTGGCCGCCACCGAAGTTCGGCGCATAGATACCGTAATCAACCGATTCGATAATCTCCTGCGGTGTCGATTTCCCCGCCAGCATGTAGGTGTTGGTCATCCGCGGCATCGGCAAATGCGCGTAGGACTCGCGACGTCCGTTGCCGGTTGGTGCGACGCCCATCAGCCTGGCGTTGAGCTTGTCCTGCATGTAGCCTTTAAGAATACCGTTTTCGATCAGTACGTTATACTGACCCGGCGTACCTTCGTCATCAATAGCGACGGAGCCGCGGCGATCGGCAATCGTGCCATCATCCACCACAGTACACAGCTCAGAGGCCACCCGTTCCCCCATATGACCGCTGAAAACCGACGTCCCGCGACGGTTAAAATCGCCTTCCAGACCATGTCCGACCGCTTCGTGCAACAATACGCCAGGCCAACCTGCGCCTAATACGACTGGCAACATCCCGGCAGGCGCCGCGACGGCGCCCAAATTGACCAGCGCCATACGCACGGCTTCTCTCGCCCAGACATCGGCGCGCACTTCGCCATCTTGTACCGCGAGGAAATAGTCATAACCAAAACGGCCGCCGCCGCCGCTGGCGCCGCGTTCGCGTCTGCCATCCTCTTCCACCAGCACGCTGACGGAGAGACGCACCAGCGGACGCACATCGGCCGCCAGCGTACCGTCGGTGGCGGCAACAAGAATTAATTCGTAAACGCCGCTCAGGCTGGCGGAAACTTCCTGCACCCGCTTGTCGGCGGCACGAGCGGTTTTATCCACCCGGCGCAGAATATCCAGCTTCTCTTCACGACTCATGCTTTGCAGCGGATCGATACGGGTATAGAGCGAGCGGTATCCTACTTCGCCGAGAGTATGAACTTCCCCGTCGCCGTGGTCGCGCACGATGGTGCGAGCCGCCTGTGCGCTCTGTTCCAGCGCCAGCAGGCTGATTTGGTCGGCATAAGCAAAACCGGTTTTTTCCCCGCTTACCGCACGCACGCCGACGCCCTGATCGATATTGTACGAACCATCTTTAATGATGCCGTCTTCCAGAACCCAGGACTCGTGATAGCTCGACTGAAAATAGAGATCGCCATAATCAAGACGGCGCTCGGCCAGTTGACCAAGAATGGCAAACAGATCCTGATGATTCAGGCCATTTGCCGACAGTAATTGTTCACTTACCAGGTTCAGACTCATCGTTATGCTACTCGTTTGTTGCCGCCTTTCAGGCGGAAAAAAGTACCCTAAATAGTGCAGACTGCCGGGCAGGAATGCCAAAAAAGGCTCCTGAACGGCGCTTGTGCCGCCCCCTACGGGACAGGTCGGGCCATTTCTGACCTGCGCGCGTATAACCACCTGAAGTATGACGGGTACAAAATGCTATCTATTGAGAGTGCGATAATTCCCCACAATCGTCAAATCATTGCTTTTTGTCGCTCCGCGCCTGGCGCAGGACTTCATTAATTTGCGGCTGATCGATAGGACCGGTAATGCGATAGCGCAAAATAGAGACCTTGTTCCACAGCGGCCCCAGCACCTTACTGGCGGCAAAGACCGCAGCGCCGATGATGGGGTTAACAGTAAAGGCCGCCGCGACACCCACAGTGGCCGAAATTTCCGGCGCCACCACCGCCTGCATATCCAGCTGGCGGCGGACGAGATCCACAGACCCTTTCATGGCGATATCGGCCTCCAGGCCATCGACCAGCGTATCGTCGGTATTCAGCACGCCGTCTTTAATCCACGCCGTACTGTGAATCGAATCGAAGTAAAACCCTTCGCTAAAGGTATCGCTAAAATCAAAGCGCAGCTTGCGCAGCAGAGCGTCAACGCTGAGCAAACGCAAAAGCTGGCCTGCATGACCGGTGCTCAGATCGGTAAATTCACCTTTTCCAAGATGGCTTTTGAGGATCCCATTAAGTGACGCAACGTCAGGCTGCCACGGGGGCGCACGCCAGTGCAGATCATAATCCACATCGAACGACGATCCTTTTACCGGTGAAGAGATACCAAAGAAATTCACAAAATCATCGCTTTTATTACCGTGCAACTTACCCTTCAGCGACGTACGTACGCCGCCCGGGGCGTTAACCCAGGCACCATCAGTCGTCAGGCGGCCAAAACCGGTATCCACCAGTCCGTTCGTCAGCGTCAGGGTATCACCGCGGATAGTGAAATCGCCCTCAATACGGCCATATTTTTGCCCCCATAGCCAACACTCCGCGCAACGGAGCTGAAGGTCAGGCCAGCCGTGGAAATCCCAATGAGCATCGGCCAAAGGAACGCGAGTTTCCGCCGCAGCGGAATTTTTTGCTGACGTCGGGTTGTAATAGAGGTAGCGGATCGTCGCCAGCCACGGCGCATTATTACTCATCGTCAGCGTCGCATTGATTTCACGACCCTGAGCGTCGATCTTCGTCCCCCCCATATCGGGCCGGGCAACAAGACTCACATTATTCCAGCGCTGACCCGCCATCACTAACGCAGGCGTACGCAATGTCACTCGCTCCGGCAAGCTCAGGTTACTGCTGACATCATTTGCTACGCCGCCCTGGAATAACGCCAGCCACTGTGCGCCATCCATCGGCGGCAAATTTAGCTCCACACCGGACTGCTCAGGAAGCGGTGAAACAGTCTTACTGTCAGAGGTCAAAATAGCGCGATCCAACGTCAGCTTATGACCCAGCAGCCAGCGACTATTAATATGGTTTTTAGCCCCTACGGCGCCGGTAAGATTGAAACTGCGCAACCCGCCATCGACCTTAATTTTTACTGGCAGGGACTCACCGGCTTTCTTATCCATCGGTGCGGGTAAGTGACTACTTACATTCTTCAGGTCACCGTTAATATCGACTTTGTAATTGACGCCGCCGCGGTAGGGCAATTCTATTGCCACCTTGCCATCCCAGGGCACGCTGCCGCTCAAAGCGCCATCCAACGCGTTTGGCAGTAAGCCGGTACGCGCAGGCTGCCAGTTAGCATTCATCCCAACGTTAATCAGGAACGCTTTTTCACCCTCAGCAGTCGAAAAATCAACATTCAGCGGCTGGTTAAACCACCTGGCATTCATTGGTTCGCTTTTCAGATCGCCGTTTACAAAGCTGAATTTACCGCTCAAATTGTGCAGCGTGGCATCAATAGGCTTGATAAACAATGTGTTATTTTTTAGCTGAACGTCACCTTCCGCGGTGGTCATCTCGCCATCCAGGGGAATATCAAGATGTAAGCGAGCGCTCACATCCCCATCCAGTTGCAGATCGGACAACGCCGCCCCCAGAGATGCTTTCAACGGCGTCGCGTTAAAGTAAGGCCCCACATCTTTACCCGGCCCCTTAACATCGGCGTCAATCAGCAGCTTTTCTCGCGAATAGTCAGGGATCGCCGCCTCCAGGTTACTGGCGGTGACTTTACCCAGCATGACTTTATCGGCCTTCATCCACAAGCCGTCATTGATAAAGTTAAGGTCGATATTCAGCCCGGTCAGTGCGGGCCAGTCGGGTTGAAAAGCAAAGGTGGCGTTCTTGAGCGGCACCGAGACCTGAAACTGGCCTTCGTTATGCTTATAAGGGAACAGATGTGGATTACCGCCGTACACCAGCGTGGCATCGGTTGCCTGGCCACCTTTAATCGCCCCGCTAAGGTAATCCACCAGCGCTTTACCCATTAAATTTTCCGGGAAGTAGCGCCATGCCTGACTGCCATCGCTGGTACTGATACCGGCCAGAATACCGAGCCAGGGTTGCTCGCCCTGCGGTTGCAGATAGCGGAACCCGCCGCGAGCGCGAACGCCAGTAGCCTGCACATCAATGTCACGGCCATCAAGCTCAAAGCCTTTATCATTCTTCAACCAACTGAGTGTCGCATCACCTTGAGCGATTTCCAGCGGCGCACGAAAGACCGTCTCATAAGGCATTTTTGCCTGAGTCATTGAGGCATGAAGAACGCCGTTTTCCACGCTTCCGGCAACGCTTCCGGAGAAATGCTCAGCCCCCGGCAATAGCTTCCATTGTTTCCATGACATGTTGCTCCAGTCGGCCTGGAAGCGCGTTTTATCCACAGTCTGTAGCGGAATATCCAGCGCCAGCAGATTGATTTTCCCGTCAGGCTGCGTCGTTCGCCAGATTTTACTCAACGCAGGGGCCAGTTTGTCCGCCATCGGCTGTAGCCCACTCAGGCCGCTGAGATTAAGATTGCTGGCGCGAATACGCAGTTCGTCGCTGTGCTGGGGGGTATTTTCGCCGACGCGCTGAGCCGGGATCCACGCCATCGCCAGCGCGCCACTCGGCCAGGGTTTATCATCAATAGAGATTCGCGTATCCGGGATCCGAAATCCCCAGATTTGATTATCGCGATAGATGTGCGCCGTCAGGTTATCCACCGACAGATGATGTTCATCTTTGTCGCCCTGCCAGCTGGCCCCGCCTTTTTTCAGCCATACATCGCCGCTGGCCACATCACCTTTGTCGATGGTCATCCAGCCTTCAAGGCTGAAACGCGCACTCTGCAAGGCAATGTTGTCCTGCATCCAGCGCCCAAGCCACGGCTTAACGTCGATATCATCAGCCTGAAGCCAGACGCGTCCTTGGTTAAGCAGGCCGTCTTCATCGCGCAGATCCATACGTACCTGCATCACGCCATGCTGACCAGTCAGACTGCTGAGACTTAACTCCCCTTCGGCGCGATGGCGGTTTTTACCATTCAGCCAGGTAAGCTGCGGAATGGACAGATCTGCCCGCTGACCCGAAATGGTCAGAAAGCTGAGGTGGCTGTCACGCAGAATAAAGTGATCGAACTGGCGGAGAAAAAGATCTCTGATACGGTCGGGTTTCAGACCTTCGCCATTATTATTCGCCTGGATAGGCGTATTGGTATGAATCTGTAACTGCCAGAAAGTCAGGTCGCGAAATTGCCAGCGCATGTGCAGCAAGCTCTGCCAGACATCAAGCGCCAGAGTAACGCGTTTAACAGAGAGTTTGCCGCCGTCATTAAGGTCAGCCTTAACATCACGAACATCAAGCGTCGGGCCAAAATTTTGCCAGCTGGCGCTCAGTTGCGAGGCATCAACCGGCACGCCCGTCATCGCGGAAACTTTTTCCAGCACCAGCGGACGCCAGTTGTTCAACTGCGGCAATACGAGACGCAGACCACTCACCAGCAGTGCGACGATAACAATCAATGTTGCCACGGTGAGCAGTAATATCCCGGGCAGTCGCCTCACGCATCTCTCCTTGTCAGCTTTTTACACGTCACCCTTACGCCCCTTATTCAGGAATAATGGCCTGAACAGAGGCCAGGAGGATGATTACATCATTACCACATCAAACTGCTCCTGATTATAGAGCGGCTCAATTTGTACTTTGACCTGTTTGCCGACAAAGATTTCCACTTCCGCCAGCGCGTGCGATTCTTCCCCTTTCAGCGTTTCCGCTACTGCAGGAGAAGCATAGACCAGAAAACGGTCAGAATCGTAGGCATGGTGCACACGCACGATTTCGCGCATGATTTCATAGCACACCGTTTCCACCGTTTTCACCGTGCCGCGACCATGACAAGTCGGACATTCGTTGCACAGCACGTGCTCGATGCTTTCGCGGGTACGTTTGCGGGTCATCTCTACCAGCCCAAGCTGGGAGAAACCGTTAATGCTGGTTTTGACCCGGTCTTTGCTCAATGCCTGCTCAAGCGAATGCAACACCCGGCGACGATGATCCTCATTGTTCATATCAATGAAATCAATGATGATGATCCCACCAAGGTTGCGCAGCCGTAGCTGGCGGGCAATCGCCTGAGTCGCCTCAATGTTGGTATTAAAGATGGTGTCGTCCAGATTGCGGTGACCAACGAATGCGCCGGTATTGATATCAACGGTCGTCATCGCTTCCGTTTGATCGATGATCAGATACCCGCCTGATTTCAGCTCAACTTTACGCTCCAGCGCGCGCTGAATTTCATTTTCGACATCAAAAAGATCGAAGATCGGCTGACGACCACTATAGTGCTCCAGCTTGTCGGTCATCTCCGGAATATATTCGGCAGTAAACTCAAGCAACGATTCGTAGGTCAGACGGGAGTCCACGCGAATGCGGTCAAGCTGAGCATCGGCGAAATCACGCAGCACGCGCTGCGCCAGCGCCAGTTCGCCGTACATCTGGTAGCGTGTCTGCTGGCGCTTTTTGCGCTCCATCACTTTCGTCCAGACGCGCTTGAGATAAGCGGCATCAGCGGCCATCTCCTGTTCATGTACGCCTTCCGCGGCGGTACGGATAATAAATCCACCCTGCTCATCACAGTATTCTGACACCACTTTTTTCAGGCGCTCGCGTTCCGCTTCGCTTTCAATACGCTGAGAGACGCCGACATGTGAGGCGCCGGGCATAAAGACCAGATAGCGAGAAGGAATGGTGATATCGGTGGTCAGGCGGGCGCCTTTGGTTCCGAGCGGATCTTTCACCACCTGCACCATTAAATCCTGACCCTGGCGGACAAGTTCAGAGATGTCGCGAACGGTAAACTGTTTTTGCTCCTCGCCCGCCACGCACTCGGTATGGGGCATAATGTCGGAAGCGTGCAGAAATGCGGCCTTTTCCAGACCAATATCTACAAAAGCCGCCTGCATTCCCGGCAGCACGCGACTGACACGACCTTTGTAGATATTGCCTACGATCCCACGTCGCGCCTCACGCTCAATATGAATTTCCTGGAGGATGCCACCATCAATGTATGCGACGCGAGTTTCCGACGGCGTTACGTTAACCAATAATTCAGCTGTCATCTTTATCCCTTTTCTTCACGCAGTGAGTTAAAATGACTCAGCAACTCATACGTTTCCACCAGCGGTAAGCCGACTACGGCGTGATAACTGCCATTTATCGTCCTGACGAAACAGCCACCCAGCCCCTGAATTCCGTATGCACCTGCTTTGTCTAAAGGCTCGCCACTGGCGACATAGCCGGCGATATCCTGTTCTGAGAGCACGCGGAAAGTCACCTCTGTCACAACCAGGCAATCCAACGTTTGCCGCTTATCGGCCAGGGCTACAGCCGTCATGACCTGATGGGTTTTCCCGGAAAGCATACGCAGCATCTCTGCGGCATGCCCGGCATCGTGCGGCTTTTCCAGCACCTTACCGTTAAGAATAACGATGGTATCCGCCCCCAAAACGGGGAGATCAAGCGGCGCTAACGCCACACCAGCCTGCGCCTTTTCGCGCGCCAGCCGGGTAACATACTGCTGCGCGCTCTCCTGTGGGCGACGTTGCTCCTCAATACCGGGAACCACACGTTCAAAGGAGAGACCAAGCTGAGTCAGCAGTTCCTGCCGACGCGGAGAACCTGAAGCGAGATACAGCGTTGTCATATCAATCTTATTGCACCGCAAACTGCTGACGCACTTTACGCATCAGCAGGAATAGCCATGGCCAGAGCACACCGTTTACTACACTACTCCAGAACACTTCCGGACGGAAAGAGACATTGATCACTAAAAACTCTGCCCAGAAAACAATGATATCCACGGTGAGGGATAGCACGACCACCACCAGCGCCTGTTGCCAGAGCGCCAGATTGCGGAACAGCTGATATTTTAGTGCGACCAGATAAGCCACAATACTTAATGATAGCGCGCGAACGCCCAGCGTTGAGCCGCTGATGAGATCGAGAACCGCTCCCATCACAAACCCCGTACCGACGTTTACCCGATGAGGTAACGCGAGGATCCAGTATAACAGGATCAGTAATACCCAATTTGGCCGGTAGACGCTAATGTCTTCCGGCCAGGGCATAATCTGCAGCAATAGTGCGATAAGAAACGAGAGCCAGATAACCCAGCGTCCCTGGCTACGGTAACTTGCCACTATTGCCCTCCTGCTGGCAGAGGCTGCGTTGTCCCCGTTGCCGGATCCGGCATTGGCGGCCCCATCGCATCTGGCGGAGGCAGAACCTGCGGCATCATCTGCATCAGACGTTCATTCGCCACACGATGGACTTCTTCCGGCGTCATCGGATTCGCGCCGTTGCGATCGGCGGCCCACAGCAGCAGCAGATAACGCAAACGCTGCAAACCTGCGGTCGGACGCGCCTGAATCACCGTATACGCGCGCTGAGTATCCAGCTTCACGGACGACACCACACCAACCGGATACCCTTCAGGAAAACGACCGCCGAGGCCCGAGGTCACCAGCACATCGCCAACGCGAATATCCGTATTAGCGGGCAGATGCTCCAGTTGCAGATCGTCAGTACACCCATTCCCGGCAGCAATAACGCGAATGTCGTTACGCAGCACCTGAATCGGCAGCGCATGCGTGGCATCGCAAATCAGCAGCACGCGGCTGGTCAGTTTCGCTACCGCAACCACCTGCCCGACCACGCCTTTATCACTGATTACCGGCTGGCCCTCATAAACGCCGTTAACACTGCCTTTATCAATAACGACCTGATCGCTATAGGGATCGTTAACCGTTGAGATGACCTGGGTCACCATTTTTTGCTCATCCTGGCGCAGCGGAGACCCCAGCAGCTCGCGCAGGCGCGCGTTCTCCTGTTTGTACTGACCCAGCATCAGTAAATCACTGTTCTTCAGCAACAGTTCCTGGCGCAGCGCGCGATTTTCCAGTTCGAGTTGGTCACGGGTAGCCAGCGTTTGCGATATGCTATCCAGCAGTTCTCTGGGCCCATTAGAAATAAAGTAGAAAGGGCTGACGGCAGTATCCATGTACGTTCGTATCTGGCTGAACGTACCCAGGCGGCTGTCGGCAATTATCACGCCAAGCGCCACCAAAACCGCCAGAATAAGGCGAATCTGTAGCGATGGGCCACGGCTAAAAATTGGCTTCATAGGCTATGCGTATTCTCGTGTCAGTCAAGACCAGGGCCGCCCAATACGGACCGCCCGGATCTCAGGCTGACTACTCTTCGCTGAACAAATCGCCGCCGTGCATATCGATCATTTCCAGTGCCTTACCGCCGCCACGCGCGACGCAGGTCAGTGGATCTTCTGCAACTACGACAGGAATTCCTGTCTCTTCCATTAACAGACGGTCAAGGTTGCGCAACAGAGCGCCGCCGCCGGTCAGAACCATCCCGCGTTCGGAAATATCGGAAGCCAGTTCCGGAGGGCACTGCTCCAGCGCAACCATCACCGCGCTGACGATACCGGTCAACGGCTCCTGCAGCGCTTCAAGGATTTCATTTGAATTTAGCGTAAAGCCACGCGGCACACCTTCCGCCAGGTTACGCCCACGGACTTCGATTTCGCGAACTTCATCCCCAGGATAAGCGGAACCAATCTCGTGCTTGATACGTTCTGCAGTAGCTTCGCCGATCAACGAACCATAGTTACGGCGCACATAATTAATCACAGCCTCGTCAAAACGGTCACCACCGATACGCACAGAAGAGGAGTAAACGACGCCATTCAGGGAGATCACCGCCACTTCAGTCGTACCGCCGCCAATATCCACAACCATAGAACCGGTCGCTTCAGAGACCGGCAGGCCCGCGCCAATCGCGGCGGCCATCGGCTCTTCAATGAGGAAAACTTCACGAGCGCCGGCACCCTGCGCGGATTCACGAATAGCGCGGCGTTCAACCTGGGTCGCGCCAACGGGCACGCAGACCAGCACACGCGGACTTGGACGCATAAAACTATTGCTGTGCACCTGTTTGATAAAGTGCTGAAGCATTTTTTCAGTCACGAAGAAGTCGGCGATAACGCCGTCCTTCATTGGACGAATAGCTGCAATGTTGCCTGGCGTACGCCCAAGCATCTGCTTCGCTTCATGACCCACAGCGGCGACGCTTTTCGGCGATCCGGCACGATCCTGACGAATGGCCACAACGGAAGGCTCATTCAATACGATGCCTTGTCCTTTTACATAAATAAGGGTATTCGCGGTACCCAGGTCAATGGACAGGTCATTGGAAAACATGCCACGAAATTTTTTTAACATACTAAGGGATAATCCTGAAAGCTGGGGCGGAAAACAAAATCCGCTTACTTTACCAACCACGCGCAGCAGCGACAAGGCGCAAAAATCATCTGCTGCGGTGAAAATTAGTGCAGTTTGTTACCTTTGTTACAAATTTGCCTGAGTCAGTCCGCCGATGAAATCTCCAGCAGCGATCCGCGCTTTAATCTGCAACCTGTCAAAGGTCATTCACTGGCATTTTACATTGCGACAATCCGGCAGGTAGACAAGCACACCCCCATCACTATGGCGCGCATTATTCTACGTGAAATAACGCTAAACGGCAGATCAAACAGAGTATCTTTGCGAATATTTTTTCACATTAGTGTCAAGTGGCTGTGAGGCGGCAAAAAATTCCCCCTGACCGCCGGTGACACCGCATTGAGACAACACCTGCCACTCGCTACGGTTGAGCACGCCTGTCGCGAAAACCTGAACCGGCATTCCTTTACAGGCTTCCACCAGGCTTTGGATCAATAGCTGATTCTCACTGCGTTTTTCTATATTTCGCGATAACCCCGAATGCAGCTTTATCACTTCCACATCAAGCTGCTTGATCCAACTGGTCCCGACCAACGTAAGACCCGCCTGAATAACGGCGATCCGAATACCCAAAGCGTTAATCAACCGCATCACCGGCTGCAATCGGCCGATATATTGACAAACATCCGCCTCTGCAAGTTCAAAAATAATACGTTGCCGTTGCGATTTTTCACATTGCATCAAGGTATCGCGCAACCAACGCTGAAAGCGCGGGCGAATTAACGACTCTACCGTCACCTGCAACGCAAGATTCTCTTCCGGCCAGAAACCGAGAAATGGCAACAGCCGGGTAATCTGCAAACGGTCATACTCCTCCGATAAACCAAACTGCAGCACCATAGGCATATATTCCGCCGCGATCACCTCTTCTTTACCATCATAAAGACGGGACATGAGCTCCCGATGATGTACGCGACCATCACGGAACACTGCGGGATTCTGGTAGAGTCGCGGCCCACCGCGGCTTAGCATCTGTTCAATCAAGGTGCGCCAACGCACGTTACCACGCCCTTTCTCCGGCAAGGAGTCGTCGTAGACCGCCCAGCTATTACTTCCTTGCAGGACCGCGTTGCGCGCTGCCGCTTCAGCATGTTCCATCACCTGAGCCGTCGTTTGCCCACTACGAAAGGCACAGATGCCGATATGCATCATATCGTCTCGATCGAGAATGCGCGTCGGCGGCAGGGCATCCATCGCCTTTAAAAGCAACCCGGCAATGCTGTCCGCCTCTTTTAACGTACGATGCGGAAGCAGAACGGCAAAATCACTCCGGTGATAACGCGCCAACAGTGCGCCAGGATAGCGCATAATAAAAGTAGAGAGCATGTTGATCAGCGTAAAGTAGTGTTCTTCAGTCGCCCGGCGTCCCCAGTTATCGCGCAAAAGGTCAAAATCAGGCAAGCGGATCATCATAACAATGCCATATGATCCCACTTTCTCCTGATCTTCCAGCAGCGTCGTCAGTTGATTATCAAAAAACAACCGGTTATTTAGCCCTGTTTTTGAGTCCTGGGCCACATAAGAACGAATCAGGGTATCCATGCGGCTTCGCTGATCGCTAACGAACTGAAGTTCTGATAGCAGCGTGTCCAGTGCGCTACTGATATTGGCGGGCCACTCATATACGGAGCCCTGAACCTGCGGCCCACGCTCACCTTTAAGAATACGTGCGGCGCGGAGTTCCAGTAACTCCTGCCCCGCCAACTGGCGACGGATCCAGCGCACCGAAAAAAAGATCATCAGCACCATAAAGCCAATCGCAATGGAGAGTGGCGCGGTGATAAGTATTGAACGAAAGTAATTGGCCATTGGGTCCAGATAGACCAGATGGATATCCATGCCGGGATACTTAAGCGATGACACGGTGATATCGCGGAGCTGGTGGCTGCTACCAGGCGGACGATAGCTGTCACTGCGCGAACGGCTGTAGACCAACCTGCCGTGGATCCTAAAATCAACGCGCACCACTTCTACCGGCGCCATCAACTCATCCATTTGCGGTTCGAGTTGCTCAAAAGACGAAGAAACCAGGCGATTATCCAACATCGTCGCGACCGCCTGAACCCGGTTCGCCACTTTTAGCTGAATACCGTTATAAAAACTCAGCGAAGCGCCAATCAGCGTGACAAAGATAGCCAGGCTGATGAGTAGCGTGAAAAATGCTGAGAATTTCGTCGTTAATCGCATCCCTGTGTTAACTCCGCATGTGAATGACTGCCCGATGGGCATTCGGGCCCTCTGCTGCGCTTACATTAAAGTAAGCACTAACTTGCTAAAGATCGACGCATACTATCAAAGCTGACGCTTCTGGCAATTTATTGCGTTATGTCGGTGTAATAATGTCGTTAGCGAGTATAGTCTGCAGAAAAAATTTTCCAATCATCCAACCTACGAGGACCGGCGCATGCAGGCTTTAATCTTAGAACAGCAGGATGGCAAAACAATCTCTTCGGTGCAAACCCTTGATGCCAGCCAACTGCCGCAGGGCGATGTGACAGTGGATATCGAGTGGTCCAGCCTTAACTATAAAGACGCGCTGGCGATTACCGGCAAAGGGAAAATCATTCGCCACTTTCCGATGATTCCTGGCATCGATTTTGCCGGTTCCGTACACAGCAGCGAGGATCCTCGTTTTCATGCCGGACAACAGGTGCTCCTGACCGGCTGGGGCGTCGGTGAAAATCACTGGGGCGGGCTCGCCGAACGGGCGCGCGTCAAGGCCGACTGGCTGGTTGCGATGCCTCAAGGCCTGGATGGCCGTAAAGCAATGACCATTGGCACTGCGGGTTTCACTGCCATGTTGTGTGTGATGGCGCTGGAAGATGCCGGTGTTCGTCCTGAAGATGGCGAAATCGTTGTGACCGGTGCCAGCGGTGGCGTTGGCAGTACCGCTGTCGCCCTGTTACATCATCTGGGATACAACGTGGCGGCAGTAACCGGCCGTGAAAGTACCCACGCATACCTGAAAAACCTGGGAGCCCAGCGTATTCTGAATCGGGATGAGTTCGCCGAAACCCGCCCGCTGGAAAAACAGCTGTGGGCCGGCGCCGTGGACACCGTTGGCGACAAAGTGCTGGCAAAAGTGCTGGCGCAGATGAACTACGGCGGCTGCGTCGCGGCCTGCGGCCTGGCGGGGGGTTTTGCCCTGCCGACCACGGTAATGCCGTTTATTCTGCGTAATGTTCGCCTGCAGGGGGTTGATTCCGTGATGACCCCACCTGCACGTCGCGCACTGGCCTGGCAGCGTCTGGTTAGCGATCTGCCAGAATCATTCTATACGCAAAGCGCAACTGAAATCTCTCTCGCTGACGCCCCGGCATTTGCCGATAAGATAATGGCAAACCAGGTTCAGGGCCGTACGCTGGTCAAGATTGCCTGATCTGCAATTTTTCGTGACATATTCGCGATAACTCGCCGCCTCCGTCATGCTTAGAAAAACCTATGACGGAGGATGCCATGAAACTGAAAAAACTAACGGAAGCCGATGTAACAGTAGAGTCCGTTTTTATGCTTCAACGTCGCCAGATCCTGAAACTGTTGGGTATCAGCGCGACCGCGCTTTCCCTCTCGCCCTCCGCGCGGGCCGATCTGCTGGATTGGTTTAAAGGTCATGATCGCCCTCCGGCCCCTCCCGGTAAAGCGCTGACTTTCGATAAACCGGCAAAATGGCAAAACAGTCTGCCGCTGACGCCCGAAGATAAGGTCTCCGGCTATAATAACTTCTATGAATTCGGCCTGGATAAAGCCGACCCTGCCGCTAATGCCGGCAGTTTGCGTACCGATCCCTGGACGCTGACGATTGCCGGAGAAGTGGCAAAACCACTCACCCTCGATCATGACGATCTGATCAAACGGTTCCCGCTGGAAGAGCGAATTTACCGGATGCGCTGCGTGGAGGCATGGTCAATGGTCGTCCCCTGGGTCGGGTTCCCGCTACATAAATTACTGTCGCAGGTTGAACCCACCAGCAATGCACGCTACGTAGCGTTTAAAACGCTTTATGCCCCCGAGCAAATGCCCGGACAAAAGGACCGGTTTATCGGCGGCGGTCTGGCGTATCCGTATGTTGAAGGATTGCGCCTTGATGAAGCGATGCACCCTCTGACTCTGCTCACCGTCGGCGTATATGGCAAAGCCCTGCCCCCGCAGAACGGTGCGCCGATACGGCTTACCGTCCCATGGAAGTACGGCTTTAAGGGGATCAAATCCATCGTCAGTATTGAACTGACCCGTGACCGCCCGCCCACCACCTGGAACCTGGCCGCTCCTGATGAATACGGGTTTTACGCCAATGTTAATCCGCATGTCGATCATCCTCGCTGGTCCCAGGCCACCGAGCGCTTTATCGGCGCAGGCGGCATCCTGGACGTTAAACGTCAGCCAACCTTATTATTCAATGGCTACGCGGATGAAGTGGCATCGCTCTACCGGGGTCTGAATTTACGGGAGAACTATTAGTGCGCCTTAATGTACAACAGATAACCTGGCTGAAAGTGCTTCTCCACCTGGCCGGTTTTTTGCCCTTTCTCTGGCTATTCTGGGCAGGATATCAGGGGTATTTCAGCGCCGATCCGGCAAAAGATATTCAGCACTTTACCGGTAGGATGGCACTTAAATTCCTGCTTGCCACCTTGCTTGTCTCCCCCCTGGCACGCTACGCTAAACAACCCTTGTTGATACGGACAAGGCGATTATTAGGATTGTGGTGTTTTACCTGGGCAACGCTGCACCTGACCAGCTATATACTGCTTGAACTCGGCATCAACAACCTGACGTTACTGGGGGAAGAGGTGGTCACCAGACCTTATCTGACGCTGGGCTTGATCAGTTGGTTGATTCTGCTGGCTCTGACCGCGACATCAACACAAGCGATGCAGCGAAAATTGGGCCGTCGCTGGACAAGATTGCATAACTTCGTCTATATCGTCGCCATCCTCGCCCCGATTCACTACCTGTGGTCGGTGAAGATCTTATCTCCGCAGCCGATAATTTATGCGCTGCTGGCCATCTTACTTTTAGCATGGCGATACAAGAAGTTCCGCCAGTGGTGGCGCTAATCTCCGGATATGCGCCTTCCCCCGCAAATCTCTTATCAGGCGTAACGCTTTGCATGATAGCGGTTGATTATCTTCCCTGATAAGACCAGTATTTAGCTGCGAAATGCTACGAAATAGTTATAATGTGCGACTTTGGCTTTCCTGACGGGGTTTTTAACCCCTGAAAAGGTGACAATCGCGCATCGAAGGTATATTTTGTTTTTTGCCCGAGAATAGCAGAAGATAGCCGCATAATGGCTGATAAGTTCCACATTTTGCTTCTCAGCTATTGGCACTGGCCATATCAGCATAAAACAGAAGCGCCAGGATCTTGCGCGCAGTCGTAATACATATGCTTTACAGACGGTGCTAACACACCTGTCACAATCACACTAAACAAAGAGTACGGAACCCACTCATGGATATTCGTAAGATTAAAAAACTGATCGAGCTGGTTGAAGAATCAGGCATCTCCGAACTGGAAATTTCTGAAGGCGAAGAGTCTGTACGCATCAGCCGCGCCGCGCCGAGCGCAAGTTTCCCGGTGATGCAGCAGGCTTACGCCGCACCGATGATGCAGCAGCAGCCAGCGCTGTCCAGCGCTGTTGCGCCTACGGCAACGCCAGCAGTGGATGCCCCTGCAGCAGCGGAAATCAGTGGTCACATCGTACGTTCCCCAATGGTTGGTACTTTCTACCGCACCCCAAGCCCGGACGCGAAAGCGTTCATCGAAGTCGGTCAGAAAGTTAACGTGGGCGATACCCTGTGCATCGTTGAAGCCATGAAAATGATGAACCAGATCGAAGCCGATAAATCCGGCGTAGTGAAAGCGATTCTGGTCGAAAGTGGTCAACCGGTAGAATTTGACGAGCCACTGGTCGTCATCGAATAACGAGGCGAACATGCTGGATAAAATTGTTATCGCCAACCGCGGCGAGATTGCATTGCGTATCCTGCGTGCAAGTAAAGAACTGGGCATCAAGACCGTTGCTGTTCACTCAACCGCGGATCGCGATTTAAAACACGTATTGTTAGCGGATGAGACGGTCTGTATCGGCCCGGCCCCGTCCGTAAAAAGCTATCTGAATATCCCGGCGATTATTAGCGCCGCGGAGATCACCGGTGCGGTCGCTATTCACCCGGGTTATGGCTTCCTGTCCGAAAACGCAAACTTTGCCGAGCAGGTTGAGCGTTCCGGCTTTATCTTTATTGGCCCGAAAGCTGAGACTATCCGCCTGATGGGCGATAAAGTATCAGCCATCACCGCCATGAAGAAGGCAGGTGTACCAACCGTACCGGGCTCTGACGGCCCGTTGGGCGATGATATGGATGTTAACCGCGCCCACGCCAAACGCATCGGTTACCCGGTGATTATCAAAGCCTCCGGCGGCGGCGGCGGGCGTGGTATGCGCGTGGTGCGCAGCGACGCTGAACTGGCGCAATCCATCGCCATGACCAAAGCTGAAGCGAAAGCGGCTTTCAACAATGACATGGTGTATATGGAAAAATACCTGGAAAATCCTCGTCATATCGAGATCCAGGTACTGGCTGACGGCCAGGGAAATGCGATCTATCTGGCGGAACGCGACTGTTCCATGCAGCGTCGTCACCAGAAAGTGGTCGAAGAAGCGCCAGCGCCGGGTATTACGCCAGAACTGCGCCGCTACATCGGCGAACGTTGCGCAAAAGCGTGCGTTGATATCGGTTATCGTGGCGCGGGTACGTTTGAGTTCCTGTTCGAAAACGGCGAGTTCTATTTTATCGAAATGAACACCCGTATTCAGGTTGAACACCCGGTGACAGAAATGATCACCGGCGTTGACCTGATCAAAGAGCAGTTGCGTATCGCAGCTGGCCAGCCACTGTCTATCAAACAGGAAGAAGTCGTGGTAAAAGGCCACGCGGTAGAATGCCGTATCAACGCCGAAGACCCGAATACCTTCCTGCCGAGCCCGGGGAAAATCACCCGTTTCCACGCGCCGGGCGGGTTTGGCGTTCGCTGGGAATCTCATATCTACGCGGGTTATACTGTACCGCCATACTATGACTCCATGATCGGCAAGCTGATCTGCTACGGTGAAAACCGTGATGTAGCAATTGCCCGTATGAAAAATGCGCTGCAGGAACTGATCATTGATGGCATCAAAACCAACATTGACCTGCAAACCCGCATCATGAACGATGAGCACTTCCAGCATGGTGGCACCAACATCCACTATCTGGAGAAAAAACTCGGATTGCAGGAAAAATAATGCGTCCGTCCACCAACGATATGGCAAATTTATTTCTGCTCTGAGGTGGTAAATCGCAAGGGAGGCTCAAAGCCTCCCTTTCACTATCTCACTACTGTCAGCTGTTTCTGCGGGCAGTGCCGCAACCTCTCTCCCTTCAACGCGCCCGGGCCCGCAAGCAATACCGTGTGCGAGTCTCACCTCTCAGGCAGAACAGCAGGCCACCCTGGCCCGTCGTAGCCCTCAGACAAAGGGTGTATCGTCAGGAATCTCACTCCCAATAAAAAAGGCGCTTCCCCATGCCGAAGAGCGCCTTTTATATCAAGCAATTAACTGATTAATATCAGTTCATGCCGTATTTTTTCAGTTTTTTACGCAGCGTACCACGGTTGATCCCCATCATCAGGGCAGCACGGGTCTGGTTACCGCGGGTGTATTGCATCACCATGTCCAACAGGGGCTGTTCTACTTCAGCCAGTACCAGCTCATACAGGTCATTGACATCCTGACCGTTCAGTTGAGCAAAATAGTTCTTCAGTGCCTGTTTAACCGAGTCACGCAGGGGTTTTTGAGTTACCTGATCCTGAGAGTTAACGGTAGAAACGGTCAGTACGTCAGAATTTACGCGTTGTTCGAACATAGTTCTGTCAGCTCTTTATTTCTATTACGCAAAATTTTCGAAGTATGCCTCCAACGCCTCCAGCTGTTCGCTGGTATCTTCTATGGCGTTGAATGTGCGCCGAAACTGGTCATCTGGAGCGTGTTCCTGGAGATACCAGGATACGTGTTTACGCGCGATTCGGTACCCTTTTGCCTGGCCATAAAAACCATGCAATTCCCGAACATGCGCACAAAGCAAGCGCTTAACCTCTACCAGCGGCAGCGGCGGCAGCAGCTCTCCAGTGTCCAGATAGTGCTGGATTTCCCGAAAGATCCAGGGTCTTCCCTGAGCCGCCCGGCCTATCATAAGGGCATCAGCCCCCGTATAGTCGAGCACAGCTCTGGCTTTAAGCGGGTCAGTAATGTCGCCATTCGCGATAACCGGAATGGAAACTGTCTGCTTAACTGCCCGAATACTGTCGTACTCAGCATCCCCATTAAACAAGCAGGCACGTGTGCGCCCGTGAATAGTCAGAGCCTGAATACCACATTCTTCAGCCAGTTGGGCAATCTCTACACAGTTACGGTGTTCCGGTTCCCAGCCGGTGCGAATCTTGAGAGTCACAGGAACATCTACCGCCTTGACGACCGCCATCAGAATGGATTTCACCTGATCGGGGTACTGCAAGAGGGCTGAACCTGCAAGCTTACGATTCACTTTTTTAGCCGGGCACCCCATATTGATATCAATAATTTGGGCACCGCTTTCCACATTAATACGGGCGGCCGCGGCCATCTCTTCCGGTACGCTACCGGCGATTTGCACGGTACGAATACCGGGTTCATCCACATGCACCATCCGTAACCGGGACTTGTCGCTCTCCCAAACCTGCGGGTTGGAGGACATCATCTCGGATACGGTCAATCCCGCTCCCATCTCGTAACACAACGTCCGGAATGGTCTGTCTGTTATGCCAGCCATAGGCGCTGCGATCAGTCGATTTCTGAGCTGGTAATGTCCGATGCGCATGAGTTAAGAAATGACCATACTGTGACTGCAAGGCGGCGTATATTACGCATTTTTTGCACGAGATGAAAGGCCAAACTTTGAGCAATCCGCTGTTGCAGATCAATGAATTCAGCACTTGCATCAGGATGAGCAATAAATTTACATATTAATCATTATGTTAGATGTTATTGAATAATTTGTGTCCATTTATAAAATCGTAAAACTTCTCGATTTTTCTCAGATAAAGATTGCGTTTCGGAGCCCAGAGCGCTGTTTTTGCAACCAAAGAGAACGCCATAATGCGATCTAAATCGCATTTCCTGACGTCATTAAGCAGCAACTGGAAACAACAATACGGCCCGCAGGCCGTATCCGATGCTTACTTTTTATAACCAGTAATTCGGCACCACTCGTCTTTTTCGACCACAGGGTCAAGTACAAAGAGATCGGTATAGGCTTCACAGACGCTCTCCGACTGACTGGCAAGAATGCCGGAAAGGCCCAGTAAACCGCCTGTAACGGGCAGTACGCTGATGAGCGGGGCCAACTCGCGCAAAGGGCCAGCCAGAATGTTTGCGACCACCACATCGGCTTTCATGGCTTCTGGCTGATCCTGAGGCAGATAAAGTTCCAGTCGGCCGGAAACCCCATTGCGCTCGGCATTATCACGACTGGCCTGAATAGCCTGTGGATCGATATCAATGCCAATCGCTTTCGCTGCACCAAGTTTTAATGCCGCGATGGCCAGAATGCCGGAGCCGCAACCAAAATCAATAATCGTTTTGCCTTTAAGATCGAGTCCGTCGAGCCACTGTAAACACATCGCAGTCGTGGGATGCGTACCGGTACCAAACGCCAGACCTGGGTCCAGCATCACATTAACGGCGTTTTCATCCGGAACCTCACGCCAGCTCGGGCAAATCCACAGACGTTTACCGAAGCACATCGGATGGAAGTTATCCATCCACTCGCGCTCCCAGTCTTTATCTTCCAGTTGTTCTATTTTATGCACAAAACCGCGCCCCAATAGCCGGTGCTGTTCGAGAATGGCAACCACCTCTTTCATGTCGGTTTCAGCATCAAACAAACCAATAACGTCAGTATCCCCCCACAAACGGGTTTCACCGGGCAAAGGTTCAAATACTGGCGTATCGTGAGTATCCTGGAAAGTAATAGAAACGGAGCCCGCGTCCATCAGAGCATCACTCAGCTCTTCCGCATTAGCACCAGTCGTATTCAGTTTCAGTTGGATCCATGGCATGACAGAACTCTTTATTTATTGGTAGTCAATGTAGCAGCTTGCGGCGCGGAGGAACCAAAACGGTTTCCGGCCAGAAAAGCCAGCAAACTCAGCAGTAACGAGGGCACAATTGGATGGAAACCCAGGTACTGAATATTAAAAGTAGCGAGCAGGGCATACAGCACGCCGCCAACAATCATGGCGCTCAATGCGCCTTGCGCATTCGCTTGTTCCCAGTACAGGCCAAACACCAGCGGCCAAAGGAACACCGCTTCAAGTCCACCGAATGCCAGAAGATTGAGCCAGATAATCATTTCTGGCGGACGCCAGGCAGCCAGCATCATCAGGATCCCCAGCACTAACGTAGCGATCGTTGAGATCCGCTTGAGTTTTTGCTCATTATGTCTTTTCGTCGGCTGAGCGCTGAGCCAAAGATCTTTAATGATCGTAGCTGACGCCTGTAATAAATGGGCATTTACATTCGACATAATCGCCGCTATCGGCGCCGCCAGGAATAACCCCGCAGCCCACGGCGGCAAAACGCGTACCATCAGCGTTGGAATCACCTGATCCGGAATGGTCAGGTCGGGTAGTACTGCTCTTCCCAGCGCACCAGCCAGATGCATACCAAACATCAAAATAGCGACAACGATAGTACCGATTACGATCCCGCGGTGGACAGCCTTGCTATCTTTATAAGAGATACAGCGCACGGCTGTGTGCGGCAGGCCAATAACGCCGAAACACACCAGGACCCAGAAGGATGTCATAAAAGCCGGAGTAAGGATATCATTCGCGCCATGCGGCGAAATTAGCTGCGGATCGATGTGTTGTAATGTATCTACAGCATTATGCAGGCCACCTGCCGCATGAACGACGCCAACCAGTAGCACGATTGTACCGATCAGCATCACCATACCTTGCATGGTGTCGTTGAGGACGCTGGCGCGAAAACCGCCGAAAGCCGTGTACAACACGATAGTGATACCAAAAATAAGCAGGCCCGTTTCATACTTGATGCCGGCGGCGGTCTCCAGCAGGCGGGCGCCGCCGATAAATTGCACGGCAATAGCACCGACAAAAGCAACCAGCAGGCTTACGCTGGCTATCCATACGACCGCCCGGCTTTGATAGCGCGCCAATAACATGTCATTCAGCGTTATCGCATTGTAGCGACGCGCCAGGATAGCGAATTTCTTGCCGAGAATACCCAGTGACAGCCAAATTGTCGGTACCTGAATCATGGCCAGGAGCACCCAGCCAAGCCCATATTTATAGGCTGCTCCCGGCCCGCCAATAAATGAACTGGCGCTAATGTAAGTGGCAGTTAACGTCATCGCGAGGACGAAGCCACCCATTGAACGACTGCCAAGAAAATATTCGCTAAGAAAACTGCCGTTGCTGCGCTTGCACATTGCGTAAAACGATAGACCGAATACCACCAGCAGGTAAACGAGCAGCACAATGATGATTTCAAACTTCATCATTATCCTCCAGAGAGATATCGCGGAAAATGAAATGCACCATGGCCCAGCACAGCAGGATAAATAGCAGCGGTACCAACAGGCAGGCTAATTCGAACCAGTACGGCAGACCCGTAATGCCAATACCGCCTTCTGGCAGATAAGCGGTAGCCAGCCAGGCAGCAAGATAGAGAAGGGTAAGCCACAGCGCCCAGCGCGCTTCTTTATGGGCCTGAACAAACCGTTTGTCCATGGAAGGTATCTTCCTTAATGGTGGTGATACATGAAACGGGCAATTCTACGGCAATCGCCGGGATGGGGAAAACTATCTGGCAGGAAATTTCGCCATTAGCGCTGACATTAGCCTAATGCTGGCGTATTTGAAAAGTGTCACGGGCAGCCGTTGCTACGCAATGTTCAACGATAAACAGTAAATAAAACAAAAGGCCCAGTCTTGCGACTGGGCCTTTTGTTTTATTTGATGTCTGGCAGTTCCCTACTCTCGCATGGGGAGACCCCACACTACCATCGGCGCTACGGCGTTTCACTTCTGAGTTCGGCATGGGGTCAGGTGGGACCACCGCGCTACAGCCGCCAGACAAATTCTTTTCTAAAGTGCCGAACGTTAACCATATTAAGTGGTGCTGATACCCAGAGTCGAACTGGGGACCTCACCCTTACCAAGGGTGCGCTCTACCAACTGAGCCATATCAGCACGCTAAATTTGATGCCTGGCAGTTTATGAATCACTTCGTGATTCACCCTTCGGGCCGTTGCTTCGCAACGTTCAAAAGCTTTCGCTTTTGTCCTGCTCTCTGTCGAGTAGTGAACTGCCTCGAAAGTCTGTGCCATACTTCTAATTTGATGCCTGGCAGTTCCCTACTCTCGCATGGGGAGACCCCACACTACCATCGGCGCTACGGCGTTTCACTTCTGAGTTCGGCATGGGGTCAGGTGGGACCACCGCGCTACGGCCGCCAGGCAAATTCTTTGTGCTCTGTCCTGTGTCTTTTGCGCTGATACTGCGTTGGCTGCTCTGGCGAACGTCAGTCACATACCTGTGTATGCTCCTTCCGTCGCTGCGTTTGCCGCCTTGTCTCAGCGCAAAATCCTTCGGACTCTGAATCTAAGCTGAATATTGTCTCTCAAATCGCCAAAACATCTTCGGCGTTGTAAGGTTAAGCCTCACGGTTCATTAGTACCGGTTAGCTCAACGCATCGCTGCGCTTACACACCCGGCCTATCAACGTCATCGTCTTTAACGTTCCTTCAGGAGACTCTAAGTCTCAGGGAGAACTCATCTCGGGGCAAGTTTCGTGCTTAGATGCTTTCAGCACTTATCTCTTCCGCATTTAGCTACCGGGCAGTGCCATTGGCATGACAACCCGAACACCAGTGATGCGTCCACTCCGGTCCTCTCGTACTAGGAGCAGCCCCCCTCAGTTCTCCAGCGCCCACGGCAGATAGGGACCGAACTGTCTCACGACGTTCTAAACCCAGCTCGCGTACCACTTTAAATGGCGAACAGCCATACCCTTGGGACCTACTTCAGCCCCAGGATGTGATGAGCCGACATCGAGGTGCCAAACACCGCCGTCGATATGAACTCTTGGGCGGTATCAGCCTGTTATCCCCGGAGTACCTTTTATCCGTTGAGCGATGGCCCTTCCATTCAGAACCACCGGATCACTATGACCTGCTTTCGCACCTGCTCGCGCCGTCACGCTCGCAGTCAAGCTGGCTTATGCCATTGCACTAACCTCCTGATGTCCGACCAGGATTAGCCAACCTTCGTGCTCCTCCGTTACTCTTTAGGAGGAGACCGCCCCAGTCAAACTACCCACCAGACACTGTCCGCAACCCGGATCACGGGCCCACGTTAGAACACCAGCCATTAAAGGGTGGTATTTCAAGGACGGCTCCATGCAGACTGGCGTCCGCACTTCAAAGCCTCCCACCTATCCTGCACATCAAGGACCAGTGTTCAGTGTCAAGCTATAGTAAAGGTTCACGGGGTCTTTCCGTCTTGCCGCGGGTACACTGCATCTTCACAGCGAGTTCAATTTCACTGAGTCCCGGGTGGAGACAGCCTGGCCATCATTACGCCATTCGTGCAGGTCGGAACTTACCCGACAAGGAATTTCGCTACCTTAGGACCGTTATAGTTACGGCCGCCGTTTACCGGGGCTTCGATCAAGAGCTTCTCCGCGAGGATAACCCCATCAATTAACCTTCCGGCACCGGGCAGGCGTCACACCGTATACGTCCACTTTCGTGTTTGCACAGTGCTGTGTTTTTAATAAACAGTTGCAGCCAGCTGGTATCTTCGACTGATTTCAGCTCCATGAGTAAATCACTTCACCTACATATCAGCGTGCCTTCTCCCGAAGTTACGGCACCATTTTGCCTAGTTCCTTCACCCGGGTTCTCTCAAGCGCCTTGGTATTCTCTACCTGACCACCTGTGTCGGTTTGGGGTACGATTACGTGTCACCTGATGCTTAGAGGCTTTTCCTGGAAGCAGGGCATTTATTGCTTCAGCACCGTAGTGCCTCGTCATCACGCCTCAGTGTTAAAGTGAACCGGATTTGCCTGGTCCACACACCTGCACGCTTAAACCGGGACAACCGTCGCCCGGCCAACATAGCCTTCTCCGTCCCCCCTTCGCAGTGACACACAGTACAGGAATATTAACCTGTTTCCCATCGACTACGCCTTTCGGCCTCGCCTTAGGGGTCGACTCACCCTGCCCCGATTAACGTTGGACAGGAACCCTTGGTCTTCCGGCGAGCGGGCTTTTCACCCGCTTTATCGTTACTTATGTCAGCATTCGCACTTCTGATACCTCCA
>NZ_FZNJ01000004.1:0-406804 GCF_900198535.1 Klebsiella sp. 2680
TCGTGAATTAAACTTCGTAATGAATTACGTGTTCACTCAGAGACTTGGTATTCATTTATTGTCCGAAGACATTAAGAATCCATGTCACTTTGAGTGCCCACACAGATTGTCTGATAAATTGTTAAAGAGCAGTTGCGACGCGCTTCAGCGCCTGTCGCGAGGTGGCGTATAATACGCTTTCCTCTTACAGAGTCAACCCGTTATTTAAGGATTTTTCTCTGCAACCGACCGGATTGTTTGTGAAGTGATTCACGTCTGCCGTGTCAGTGGAGGCGCATTATAGGGAGCTCCCGGGATATAGCAACCCTTAAAATACAAAAAACTTATCAACCGCTCATAATTTAATCTTCTAGCCACAACTGTCTATGTACACGAAACAGAACAAAGCCAGATATTGCATGGTCTGTCGCGACTTTCGGTCAAAAATAACACTTTGTGAAAATTAGCACTGTCCTCATCGACTCTTCTTTTTTCTGCATCTTTACGCCCGGTTGACGACTTAAGCAACAGCCTTGACCCATGACAAAGCGGCGTGTGGTTGCATGTTTCTATAATCAGGGCCGTTTCTTCTTATCTGGTGTAAACCTATGGCTTATCAACTCAACATTAACAGGCCCGAGTTTTTAGAAAAATACTGGCAAAAGCAGCCGGTAGTATTAAAGAACGCTTTCCCGAACTTCGTCGATCCGATTACGCCAGATGAGCTGGCAGGGTTAGCTATGGAGCCAGAAGTCGACAGTCGGCTGGTAAGCCTGAAGCACGGCCAATGGCAGGCCAGCAACGGTCCATTTGAACATTTTGATGATCTCGGCGAAACCGGCTGGTCATTACTGGCACAGGCCGTAAACCACTGGCATATGCCCGCAGCAGAACTGGTGCGCCCCTTCCGCGTGTTGCCAGACTGGCGTCTGGACGATCTAATGATCTCCTTTTCGGTGCCTGGAGGCGGAGTCGGCCCGCATATCGACCAGTATGACGTCTTCATTATTCAGGGTATGGGCAGCCGTCGCTGGCGAGTGGGCGATAAACTGCCGATGCGTCAGTTCTGCCCACATCCAGCGCTGTTACATGTCGAACCGTTCCCGCCGATTATTGATGAGGATCTGTGCGCCGGCGATATTCTGTACATCCCACCGGGATTCCCACATGACGGGATTACCCACGAAACGGCGCTGAACTACTCTGTCGGCTTCCGGGGACCAAATGGTCGCGATTTAATCAGCAGTTTTGCTGATTACGTGCTGGAGAATGATCTCGGCAGCGAGCACTACAGCGATCCGGATTTAACCTGCCGCCAACATCCGGGCAGGGTGGAAGAGTATGAACTCGAACGTCTGCGCGGCATGATGATCGAAATGATTAGCCAGCCGCAAGATTTCACGCAGTGGTTTGGCAGCTTCGCCACCACTTCACGTCACGAACTGGATATTGCACCTGCTGAACCGCCCTATGAAGAAGAAGAAATTGTCGATGCGCTACTGGGCGGCGAAATGCTGACTCGCCTGAGCGGCCTGCGCGTACTACATATCGGCGATTGTTTCTTTGTGAATAGTGAACAACTGGAGCCTACGGACCCTCAGGCCCTGGACGCGCTTTGCCGCTATACGCTCCTGAGTAAACATGAATTGGGTGAGACGGCGCTACGCAACCCGGCCTTTATTACCGAATTGACTCGTTTAATTAATCAGGGATACTGGTTCTTCAACGAATAATATTCATCATCAATTTATGGAGAAGACGCGGATTGACGCGTCTTCTTTATATTGCATATCGCTATATCGTCATTTTCCGAGCAGAGTCTCATATTGCGCCTGGTATTGCGGCGCATTCCATGAACCATCAAACAGAGTGTAAGTAACATATCCTTTGTTCAACCAGCCTGAATCATTATCTCCTTCCGCTGGTTTTATCGCTTCCGGATTCATCGTCTGTTTTGCCGTGCCATCAGGGAGTAGTTCATAACCAATCTGCGGCGCAGGAAATTGTTCATTCCCAACATAATGAATGCCTTTAATTTCAGCCGACGGCAGCGGCGGATAGTTAATGCTCAGTCCCGATCCCTGCGGCAAAATTGGGTTACCCGGTTTATGGGCGGCATTCAGTTTATCCACCAATGAGACAACATAATCCACTGAATCGGGCCAATATTTATGCGTGCTCGGCCACTTGTTTTTCATCTCTTCTTCCGTGAAGCGATAACCAATGCTGGCCGCTATCGCCGGGAAACCATAGCGTAAAGCACGGGCCGCGGCACTCACGGTACCGGAGTTAACCTGCGCCATACCGGTATTGGGGCCATCGTTGACACCCGAAATAACCAGATCCGGCGGCGTATCTTTCAGAACGCCCCACAGGCCAAAATCCAGCGCATCCGCGGGCGTTCCCGGAAAGCAGTAGCGCTTGTCAGCAACTTTTTTAACGTCAAAAATTTTACCCGTCTTAAAGGTAATTGCCGAACCAATACCGCTCTGGTTGGTTGTCGGCGCCACCATCCAGACGTCATACCCTTTGGCGGCCAGTTTTTCCTGCAACGAGGTCGTGCCCACAGACTGGCAACCATCATCATTAACCAGCAGTATTTTCAGCGGTTTTTCAGCAGCCTGTACGCTGGCGGAAGATAGCGCCAAAATGGCGGCGGTCAGGATTTTCGTTCTCATCTTCACTCCTTATTGGGTAGCAGAGCTATTTCTTCGACAAAAAAAAACCTAAGACGCCTGTCGTCAGCCAAATTGACGTACAAGAATCTTAGGTTTTGCCTGCGGTCAGTAACAATCCCAGATAGAGAGAGGAAAATAACGTCAGAGCGTGGAAGAGTCCAGTCGCAATCACTGAATTTTGTGACAAAGCTCAATCCCTGATAATAATCCCAATTCAAAATCACCTATTAGTCCGAAAATTAAATTCAGAATAAAACCCTACCATCAGAATTACCGTCATGAAGATGATCACATTTATTGATATTCATAATACGCAGAAGATGCCTTTTCTCATCTTTAGTGATAACGTCTCCGGTGTTGGATTGTTACTGTTAAGAGCAGGCGAAACCTACATCGGATAGCACCGGCGAACATAATGTTATTTATGTTCCACATCGGGTATCTGACGTAGGTTTTTTTTTGCATATAAAAAGACCATTCAGATGGAGAATAATATGAAGAAATGGATAGTCGTATTAATGATGGCGGCAGGCGCAGCAACCTGCTCTGCGACTGAAGTTAAACATGACGATGGCGTGAATATCTATTTCGCTCGCCATGGAAAAACACTGCTGAATACGTTTGACCGTGTTCAAGGCTGGGCCGATTCACCGCTCACCGAAGACGGCATTCGCGTTGCCCGCTATCTTGGCGAGGGGTTAAAAGGCATTCCATTTGATAGTTTTTATTCCAGCGATGCCGGACGTCAGCGTGAAACCATGCATGTTATCCTCAAACAAGCCGGAGTAAGTAATTACCAACTCACTGAGCTAAGCGGTTTGCGTGAAGCGTTCTTCGGCGGTTTCGAAGGTGGCTATAACAAAGAGATGGCTGCGGCAGGTGCCAGGCAGTTAGGTCTTAAAGATGGCGCGGCGCTTTTCAGCCAAATGAAAGCAGGAAAACTATCCGTCGATACCAACCAAAATGCGCTGGCTGCTGCCGATCCAAAAGGAATGGCGGAAAATTATCAGCAGGTAAAAACCCGCACCCAGGCAGCCCTGCGCACTATCGTTGAGAATGCGCAGGCGCGTGGGGAAAAAAATGTGCTGGCGATTTCATCCGGTACCGCAATGCAAATTATGATTTCAGATTTAACGGACGATAACGCAAAAAATAAACCGCTCGCCAATGCTGCCGTGGTAAAAATAATTTATAACGACGGTAAATATATCATTCCTGAAATCGGCACGATGAAGTATGTTGAAGCCGGGAAACGTGCTCTCGACAAACAATAATATTCGCATTTAATTATTCATTACGGCAGGCTTCAGGCGAAATGACCTCGCCTGAATCACTACTTCCCGACTCTGGGGTTTATTATGAAATTCAATACTATTACAATCGCCATTATGATGCTGGTAATTCCCGCCAGTGTCTGGTCCGCCCCCCAACAAAGCAACGTTAAAGAACGCGATATGGTCGACACCGTGCTCGAGGATCCATTATTTAGCCAGTCACATATGAACGTATCTTTTAAAAACTACTGGAAATATCTGAAGGAAGAAGAAAGCGGGCCGAAAAGAGTCCACAATGCCTGGGGTCAGGGGGTCGCCATTGATTATCAGTCCGGCTATTTTGCCGATATTATTGGCTTTGACGCGACCTGGTATAGCGCGGTAAAGCTTGGTGCCAGCGATTACTTTAACTCCCGCGGCGTGCTCTACAACAACGGCAGCGGTAATAAAAAAAGTAATGCTGAAGGCTTTTCAAAATTCGGTCAACGCAACGTTAAGCTGCGATACCAACTGGAAGGCGTCGGGCTGAATGGCCGCTGGGGCTGGCAAACGATGAAAAATTTTGGCGTAATATCCAATTCAACCCGGCTCTCTCCGACCACCTACTTTGGCTGGACCGGCGCCGTGAACTACGGCCCATTCACCCTGCGCGGCGCTTACATTGAAAGCGCAATGGATCGTAACTCACCGGATAAGAAGCGCTTCCAGACCAACAGTGGGCGCTATATTAACCATATCGCCAGCGGCGATATTCAGTGGAAAAGCGAACGGCTGAACATGCAATACAGCTATGGCGAAAGCGATGACTATCTGCGCCGCCATATTCTGTTTGCCAATCTCAAGCCGATAAAAGCGCTGAACATTGGTACCCAGGTGTACGCTACTCACGCGTTGGATGCGTACAAAGCCATGCCGGCAAACAAGCGTGATTTTGACGACGATGCCTGGCATATCGCCATGGATGTTAAATGGCAGGACGATAAATGGAGTACCAAATGGGGTCTGGGCTATACCGATGCCAACAAGACCAATGCGGTGGGCTTCTATCCGCGTCATATGAGCAAAAACTCGCGGGGAACCTTTACCTCCATGGCCTATGCCGGTAATGACTATATGCGCGATGGCGAACTGGTGCTCTCGAATATGTCGGACTACAACCTGACACCAGAACTGGCTATCGGCCTGGCAGGCAATATTGCCCAGTTCAACTACCGCGGCAATCATGTTCGCACGGGGGAAATCAACGCTTTCAGCCGCTGGGTGCCGTCGCACCCAAGGCTGAAAAATCTCACCGTCTGGGCGATGTTTGGACCGGGCTGGTCGTATAAGATGAGTGGCAAAACCCCGGTGCTTACCGATGGTGATTACCGTCGCGCTAACTCGCTCTCTTCGGAAGTGATTATCGAATATAAGTTTAACGTGTTCTGATAAATCGGCCCCGCCGCCATCGGCGGGGAAATCTGGCAACACGCGTCACCTGAATTCAGCGTTCTCAGATATTCCACCGCGACAAACGGCTGAATAAAATACCATTGGGCGCTGACAATATCACTATTGATACGTCATCGTGAATGACAGCACACCGTTCGCGCTACCGGTAGTCACGCGATCGCCGGTCTGATAATAGCGCGCTTTGAGCGGCACGCTGAATGATCCACCAGCAGAGGACGCGCCAACGGCGACATCGGAACCCAACGCCATCGGCTGATTGTTATAAAGCAATTGGATCCCAACCCCAGTGGCAGCGTCTGTTCCTCCGGTGGTATTAATCACCCCTTTAGTCGCATCAAAAATATTCCCTTCCATCTTCACGCTAACCTTCGTTCCGGCATTGCAGGTCATCGGCAGATTAAACGACTGAGTGTATGCATCCCCGGGCGTGGATCCTTTGCCATTAAATTCATTTTTATCCACCTCACGCATATCAACAGGTATTGATGCCGTCGTCAGCTTACAGGCTGGTGTGGTAACCGTAAACGCATTGATATTGACGGCGGCATCCGGGGATTGCCAAAGCAATGAGTTATTCAACAGGACCAGCGCACCTACCGTTTTGGCGGTTATCGTTCCGGAGCCAGTTTCTGTTGCAGTTTTATAAAACGTCACCGTGACAGTGCCATTCAACGTGGAGCTCACCATTCCGGTGGTGTTCTCACAGAGTCTGGCGGTATTAACATCTCCCCGGAGCGTATTACTGCCGGTGACCGCCGCGCTACCGCCCGCACATTTTGTCGTTGAACCCGATATCGCATAGCCAATACCGTCGATGTTGGTTTTATAAACGCGCAAACCGTTCACCATCGAATCGAAGGTACCGTTCGCCTTCACACCTAAAACCTGATTAGAGATAACGCCCTCCGCAGAATCGTAGCAACTAAACGCATTAATTGTCGGGGTCACGAGCTGCGTGCCGATAACCGCGCCAACAGGCAAATCTCGCGATATTGTAATACTTTGCGGCGATACGGTGGTTGACGACGTTAATGTTGTGCAATTCCAGGCCTGGACTGCATGGGAAAACATCCCCAGTACAGCAAAAATCAGGGTGACTAAAATATGTTTCATGTTTCTTTCTCTCCTGCTCAATGGCATTGCGCAGTAACGTTGTGCGTTTTGTCTGAAATCTGCGTTATCTGATATGTTGCATGACAGCTCTCGCCTCCCCAGCGAACCTCTACGGTTCCCTTTTCCGGCGCGCCGTTTAGCCAGACCCGCATACGCTCATCAACAATTCCATCCGTCATGTTGTCGCGGTTTTTAATTTCGGCCGTTGCCCCGAAAGGGATCGCTTTCCCGGTCAGTTGCAACATGATTCTGTAACCCGTTACGGTGGGGTAATCAGCCAGGACCAAAGCGCCTTTAGTTGGGACTACCGTACGAGTGTCATTGAGCACATCGGTATTTTTATTCAATGTCGCGGTATCCAGCGATAGATTGTTCTGCCGATACGGCGTGACGTATGGCACCACGGCAAAACCTTTATTGTCGGTGTAGATACCGCTGTTATTTGCCACCTTCACCCCGGCGGCGTTATCCGCTTTTACCAGTGCCAGGGTCTCACCGAGAGGCTGAGTCGCGGCAATACCATACGGGTGAACCACCAGCCCGCCCATTGCCCCAACGGAAAACTGACTGTTATCACGAGAGTAGCTATAGCCAAGCTGATACTCACCATGACGACCTTTATAATTAACCGAGGCGCTCCCCATCGTATCGGAGCCTTTGCTGTTATAGCCCTGCTGTACGTTCCAGCTCAGGTTTTTGTCTTCCAGCGCTGCACCAGATAATCCCATCTGTGAAACGGTATCTCCTTTCTTATTGCTGTTAGCAGATAAGGTCATCCAGCTGTCCGGCAGAAAACGTGAGAGTGGGATCTGCACGGTAAAAGCGACAATATGATCGTTGTCATGACGCCATGGGCCTTTCGAGTAGCTGTAGTTCAGGCCATAATTGATGTTGTTAACGCTGGTGTTGTATCCCAGGTTAACGCTACTCTCGCTATCGCCACCCCAGTAATCCTGCTGCCAGGCTGAGAGATTTATGTTGCCCCAGTCGCCGAGCCGTTGATTCAGCGTGATTTGCGCCTTACTGCGTTTATTACGCTGATAGCGCCAGTTGTCATCAAGACGAGTTTCATCGTCCGCGATGCGAAACGGATTTACATCGCCGTTTGCTTCCTGAAAATCGCGAAAGCCCGATGAGGAATAGCGATACCCCGTCAGACTCAGGGACGTCCCCGTTGTCGCAAAATCTTTAGCATACTGCGCGCGTAGCGAAACCCCTTCCTGTGTCTTCTCGGGTAATTGCGAACGGGCAAACGTGGTGTCAAAAGAGAGTGAGCCCAAATCGCCAAACCCCTTACCCATACCCAATGCGCCAGCCCGGTAATTTCCGGAAAGCAGCGTCCCGCCATAAACCGTCGTATCCCACGGCAAACCATAGCTCAGCGTGGTCTGCAGAAATGTCGGTTCCTTATCCTGGTCGTTTGCCGCCCGATATTTCCCCGCCGCCAGCGCATATTTGAACTGACCTTCCCGTTGCATCACCGGTACCGCAGAAAACGGTTGGATAAACTGATGCACCGAACCATCCGCTTCGCGTACTGAGACGTCGAGATCGCCGCTGGCAGCGGTAGGATAAAGATCGTCAATCACGAAAGGTCCCGGGGGAACATAAGACTGCCAGATAATATTCCCGCCCTGACGTATGGTGACCTGAGCATTGCTCTGTGCGATACCGCGTACCACCGGGGCAAACCCACGCACGCTTTCCGGCAACATCGAATCATCGGAATAAAGCTGGGCGCCACGAAAATTAACGCTGTCGAATACGCCAGCCTGGGTATAACCGTCGCCTACGCTAAATTGGCTTTTCAGCCTTTTGATATCCCGCTCAAGGGACGTACCGATAGTATTCCAGCGACTCACTCCATCACTGTTGTTATAGGTTGAATAATTACGTAGCCGCCAGGATCCCACATTGAAACCACTGCGCAGATTTAAATAGCTGTCGTTCCGTGAGTTGCCGTTGCTATGGTTATTAGCAGCAGAAAAGTTGTAATTCAAAAACAGCATATTCAGCCCATCATCCCACTGCACTGGCGATACAGATCCCTGAGGATCCCGTCGCAGATACTCCTGCGGCATGGAGAGCTCAAGCCGCATGCCATTAAACTGGAAATGAAGCTGGCTGCCGGGCAGGAGAGCGCTGATATTTTCGACCGATGCCGACTCCTGCACATCCATCCAGCCAGGCTGCGCATTCGGTTTCACGCCCCATTGGGTAAAATCTGCACGTGTCAGAACCGGCACCAAATCACTTTCATTACCGATGAAAGTGATATCGCGTGAGTCGACATAGCTCCCGTTGAGATAAACATCGACATGATAAACACCGGGAATCTGCCCGTCGGCTTTGCTAAAACGGGAGATATCGATATCACGTGGAACATTTCCACGGGTTTCAATAAAATCCGGGGCAAAATAATCCTCAGCCAGTAGCACAGGAGCGTGCATGCATAAATAAATAAGCACAGATAACTGAGTTAATTTCACATAACCTGACACAGCATTGACATGGAGCATGAATGATTAACCTAAATTTTAAATTTATGTTCAGCCGTAATACCTCCAAAATCATTGATCGCACGCCACGATACTTCACCACCAGTTACCGCTGCCTGAGATAGCGATACTGTTTGAAATGGTAAAACCATTGGAGGTTTTTCTAATTCTTTGCCATTAACTTTCACATCATAGAGCGACACGCTATAAGGTGACGGATTATGCACATTCAGCTTTCCACCAGCCGTTGAAAAAGTTAATTGCTGATAAGCTAATGAAGGGTCGCCTTTTAATCCCGCCGGGCGATAAAAAATCTTCATTTTACTTTTCACTGCAATCAGCAATGCGTTTTTCGCATCCGCCGATGATGAAGGTATTGATTTAATATTCAGCCAATATACACTTTCCCTGTCCTGAGGTACGGTGTTGTCAGTTAACATTACGCGAACCGAATTCTGTGCATGTGGGTTTAATTTAAATAACGGCGGCGTGGTAATAAAAACACTATCACCATCGTCACTGTTTTCACTGTTACTGACCCATGACTGAATTAAATACGGTGTATTATCCGGGTTACTCACACTGATAGCCGCCTGTTGGCCACTACCGTTATAAACAAGTCGGGTACCGCCTATTTCCACGCCACTGATCGCCGTTGCTGAGACAAGTAACAGACTCACCACGACTTTTTTTAATACTTTCTGAAACATGAAGAGATCCTGAGAGAGTCAGGGCCACAAGGGGCCCTGCTTTTACTGGTAAGTCACGGTAAATGACGTAGAAGAATTTGCCGTTCCTGCGCCAACGGTGCCCGTTGCCATATATTTAGCGAAGTAAGTCAGCGTGTTATTAACATCTTCCTGCAGAGTCACGCTTGCTGAGGGGCTTTGTTGAATAAATCAGATTTGAGGCGAGTCTTCCTGTAACAGCTCACTGTTCAGGCAATGCGCACGCTTTCTGGCATACCCGCCTTCGTCATTTTGTTCAGTGCACGCACCATCGCCAAAGCCTCTGCAACCTGACCGTCGTAGTCCCGTAGCGCCAGCGAACCGCCTAACAACTGCTTTACCCTGTACATTGCCGTTTCGGCTATTGAGCGACGATTATAATCTGTCGTCCATTTCCACCGGGCATTGCTCCCGCTCAGCCGTTGATTTGCCACTGCACGGTTTCGGTCCGCATATTCACCCGGCCAGTAACCCGCGCCTTTCCGGGGAGGGATAAGTGCACTGATTTTCTTCCGACGCAGTTCGTCGTGGCATAACCGTGTATCGTAAGCCCCGTCTGCCGCCGCAGACTTTATTTTCCGGTGTGTCTGTCGGATAAGAGCCGGGAAAGCTTCAGCATCGGTCACATTGTTCAGCGACAGGTCTGCACAGATGATTTCATGTGTTTTTGCATCAACGGCCAGATGCAGTTTTCGCCAGATACGACGCAGCTCCTTGCCGTGCTTTTTCACTTTCCACTCGCCTTCACCGAAGACTTTCAGTCCTGTGGAATCAATCACCAGATGCGCTATTTCCCCCGGCTGGGTGTCTTAAAGCTGACATCAACCGACTTCGCTCGTTTGCTGACACTGGTGTAATCCGGGCAGCGCAAAGGAATGCCCATCAGGGCAAAAATGGAATCAATAAAGCCCTGTGCAGCCCGCAGGGTCAACCGGAAAACGCGCTTAACGACCAGAACGGTAGTGATGGCAAGGTCTGAATAACGCAGAGGTCTGCCTCGTGATGAGGGCGTTGCTGATTCGTACCACGCCTGAATGGCTTCGTCGTCCAGCCAGAAAGTGACGGAGCCGCGATGAATGAGGGCCTTGTTATAGGCCTTCCAGTTGGTAATTTTGTACTTCTGCTTTGCCACGATGTTGTCTGCATTATCAGGATAATGCGTGATCTGATCCTGCCGCTTGGCAAAAGTTCGATTTATTCAACAAAGCCCCCGCTAAATGAACCTGCGCGCTCCCGACATCCTGTTGATGTCCGCGGTGGCACTCGCCATACCTAGCGCTGGACCGCCGTGAACGACGCGGTTGGGTCAGCGCCATGGCGATGCTGTGCCAGCCTCAGGTACTTATTGCCGATGAGCCGACAACAGCCCTTGATGTCACTATCCAGGCACAAATCCTCGATCTGATGCGCGAGCTGCAGCAGACATTTTCTACCAGCCTGCTACTGATCACTCACGATATGGGCGTTGTGGCAGAAATGGCCGATGATGTGCTGGTCATGAATCACGGCAACATCATGGAGCAAGCCCCGGTAAAGACGCTGTTTACCTCACCAAAGACGCCCTATACCCGCCAACTGTTGCAGGCGGTACCGGTGCTGGGCCAGGCCCCCGCGCTGGCGCCGGTTAAACAAATCCAGCCTCTGCTCAGTATCCGCGACCTCAGTGTACGCTTCCCAGTGCGCGGCGACGGCCTGCGCGTACGCCGCGAAGTCCATGCCGTAGCAGGCGTCAGCTTCGATCTTTTCCCCGGCGAAACGCTGGGCCTCGTCGGTGAAAGCGGTTGCGGGAAATCCACAACGGCAAAGGCGTTGATGAATATGGTGCCGTTTAGCGGCAGCGCACAGCTTAACGGGCAGGAGCTACACGGCCTTCAGGGTGAGGCGTTAAGAGCCATACGGCGTGATTTGCAGATGGTGTTCCAGGATCCCTGGGCAGCACTCAACCCTCGCAAAACCATTTTCGATCTGGTAGGCGAACCGCTATTGATTCATGAGCAGACGCCAACAGCACGGCGCGCAGAGCGGGTGGCGCAATTGTTGCAGCAGGTCGGCCTGCCGACAGACGCGATGCGGCGGTATCCGCACCAGTTTTCCGGCGGCCAGCGCCAGCGTATCTGTATCGCGCGCGCCCTGGCGCTAAACCCCAAAGTGATTATCGCCGATGAATCGGTCTCTGCGCTGGATGTGTCAGTACAGGCGCAGGTGCTGACGCTGCTGGAGGATTTGCGCCAGCGCTACCAGCTCAGCTATCTGTTTATTTCCCATGACATGGCGGTAGTGGAACGCATCTGCCATCGCGTGGCGGTGATGTTTGGCGGCCAGATCGTTGAGATCGGCCCGCGCGATAGGGTGCTGCACCATCCACAGCATCCTTATACCCGGCACCTGCTCAGCGCCGTTCCCATGCCTGACGTCCAGCGCAAACGGGAAGCGCGTATCGCCAGTCCAGCGCCGGAACGTCCCGATCCCATCAAACCCCTCGGCTGGCGGGGGGAACAACAGCGCTTTATCGATTTTGGCGGCGGGCATCTTGCGGCTTGCTGAACGGCGAATACGTTGAACCGGCGGGCGCAACGGCGCGCCCGCTTATTTATTTAGGTCGCCAGCATGGCGGAGTGAAAATCAATTTCCCAGCGCAGAACATCGGCGTACAGGGCCGACAGACGCTGCTTTTGCGCGTCATCCATCCCCTGAGCGCAGCAATCGAGCTCCTCTTTCAGCCAGCAGGCCTGACCATAAAAGGCGTCGTCAACATGCATCTCCAGCCAAGCGCTCAGGTCGCTGTCCGCCTGCGGGCAGGCGGCGGCGCGGGCGCACCAGTGATAGTACATCCACTCGGCGCCGAACATCAGAGTAATGATGTCGGCATAGCCGCCGCGCTGCGCAGCCAGCAGCATGCCATGATGAAAACGCGCGATCCCCGGCGGGATCGGCTGGTATTTTTCCTTCTGCACGCCACGTCGTGCCAGCACCGCGTCAAACCAACCAAGCTGAGTGTCCACCAACGCATTCAGGCCGCCGATCAGCCAGCGTTGCCGGGAGAGAGATGGCGCATGGCTCACACCAAGCGCCACGATTTTTACCGCCGTCGCCACAAAGTCACCTTCATAGACCAGATAACGATGGAAATCCTCTTCGGCCAGCCGATTTTCCACTATCGCTTCCACAAATGGATGCCGCTGCATCGCCTGCCACAGCGCCTGATGTTCTCGCAATAAACGGTCGCTGAACGTTTCCATTACTCCTCCTCCAGCGCCGCCTGAGCCACGGCCATAAAGTGCTTCACGCGCGCCCGTTCAACCGGGTTCCACCACACCCCCTCCTCTTTCAGGGTGCTGGCGACGATAACCCCCTGAGTACGGCTAAGGATCTCCACCACGTTATCCGGCGTAACGCCGGAACCGACCAGTAAAGGGAGCGAGGTAGCACTGCGGATCTCATCAATTTCCGACAACGTGGCGCTATCGCCGGTACGTTGCCCGGTGGCAATCACCGCATCGGCCTCAAAAAACTCAACATCGCGGGTCAGTTCAGGAATCGAACGATCGGCAACTATAGCGTGGCTGCCATGTTTAACATGACTATCGGCAAAGACGCGGATGTGATTGGCCTGCAGCTGGTTACGGTAACGCAACGCCTTTGCCGCAGCGCCTTCGATAAAACCTTCATTGGCGATATAAGCATTGGCCCATTGGTTAACGCGCACAAAATCAGCCCCGCCCGCCAGCGCTGTCGCCAGCGCGGGAATGGCCGCATTCGCCAGCACGTTAATTCCCAGCGGAACCGGGAAACGACGACGAATATTGTCGGTGATTACCGCCATTAACGCTGCGGTTTCCGGGCCGATATCCTCCGGTTTTGAGAAAGGAATATCGCCATGATTTTCGACAATTAAGCCGTGAACGCCGCCTTCAAGATAATTTTCCGCATCCTTCAAGGCACGCTCAATAATATAACCCACCGTTTCCCCATGATATTTTGGCGCACCAGGAAAAGGTGCACAATGAATAACACCAATAACCGCTTTACTTCGTGAAAAAACATCTTGAATTGCGCTACTTTTTCCTGCTGATATAACACTCATAAATCAACCTCATATTTAAAGGAATCGGTTATGCATATTTATGTTGTCGGTAATATCACTGTCGATGAAATCTGGCGCTGTGCCTTGTTACCACAAAAAGGAGAATCTTTGCACGGCGAAAAAACAGCCCAGGATATTGGCGGAAAGGGTGCTAATCAGGCCATTGTTTTATCCCGCTGTGGACTACCAGTGACATTAATCGCTGGTAGCGGCAATGATTATTATGGCCAATGGATACATAATACCCTTCGCCAGGAGTCATTATTATTTTATCCCCAGCACGCAATATCAACACATAGCGACACCTCAATTATTTTCACCACCGAAGATGATGATAATGCCATTATGACCACCACTGCCGCCGCGGAAGCCCTCACGCTCGATATAATCGAACCGCTGTTAGCCAATGCGTGCCCCGGCGATATCTTGCTGCAACAGGGAAATTTTTCTGCCGCAAAAACCGGCTCGCTCTTCGCGCTTGCCCGCCGTAAACAGATGGTCACGGTCTTTAACCCTTCTCCGGTACACCCGGCGTTTGCCGCTCTCTGGCCGCTGGTCGATATCGCCGTACTTAACGAACACGAAGCCCGACTGCTACATCCTGACCCCGCCACCACGCTGATTGTGGAAACCCGCGGCGCGCTGGGCGCCCGACTCTATCACCATCAGGGGATTATCGACGTCGCCGCCGAACCGACAACGGTCGTCGATACCACCGGCGCAGGCGATACGTTCCTGGCGGTGATGCTGGCCTCCGCCCTGCGCAGGGAAACGCGCCCTGATGAACTGGCTCTGCGTCACGCCAGCCGTGCAGCGGCATTAACCATCAGCCGTAGCGGCACCCTGCAAGCCTTTCCCGATGCCAACATACTGGCCTCACTGTTGCAAAACAACGCGTGAGGCCCGCGGATTATTTAAAAAGCGGACGGTAGCTGTCGACGTTCGCTTTCGTGACTACCGTCGCCGGTACGTAAATGCTTTTTTCAACGGTCTTACCGCTGGCAATCGCATTCAGCGCTTTCACCGCTTCCTCCCCCATTTTGCGCGGATCCTGTTGCAATACCGCCGTGACATAACCGCCATCAATACCGGTAATGGCGCGAGCGGTGAGGTCCCAACCGAATATTTTGATCTCTTTTTGTTTACCCTGGTTTTCCACCGCCGCGATTGCGCCCAGCAAAGCCGGTTCGCCAGTGGCATAAATGGTGGTGAGATCCGGGTTACCGGTGATCAGGTTTTCCGCGGCGGTCATCGCGTCATCCTGAACGTTGCGCCCGTCGACAACGCTGGCGACAGAGATGCCATCATGGCCTTTTAGCGTGTCTTCAAACCCCTTCTGGCGCGCATTCTGGATAGCCGAGTTTAGCGCGCCAACAATACCGATTCGCGCTTTCCCACCGCTATTTTTAGTGACGTAATCCACGAAGTAGTGACCAATGATTTTACCGCCTTCGACGTTATCCACGCCGACCTGTGAAGCCTGCGGCCCGGAAGGAAGTACGGCATCAATAGCAATGACCGGAATATGTTTCGCCGCCGCCTCTTTTATCGCAGGCATGATACCATTAACATCAATGGCATCAACCATAATGCCTTTTACACCTTGCTGAATATAGTTTTCAATCGCATCATTCTGCGCCACCGGATTATTATTAGCATTAAAGATAACTAAATCCTTACCGCTTTTTTTGGCTTCTTCCTGTGCGCCTTTATTCATTTCATTAAAGAACAACGCCTGCTGGTTAATTTGTACTAACGCATAAGTTGGTGCGGCGGCAAACGCTCTTCCCCAAAACAGGGCAGACAGACTGAATGCGACCATTAATGCCATTTTTTTGCTGGTGTTGAGTAACATAGATAACGCCCTCGACAAAAGATAAAGGATGGTTAACCCCGGAAAACGGGGAATGTTCAGGCGGGACGAATAACGAAATACAGACGCCGGAATAGCGTTCTGGTAATGATCGAGCAGCAGGCCTTCCCTGCCATCCATTTATCTCAGGGAAAACATAAAAGCAGAAGCAACGTCGGGAACGGTTATTAAAATTCGCGTTTTGTGCCGACTTGTCAAGTGGCAAAAGTGTTATTTCAGGAAGACATAAGAAAAAACTATATTTTCTGAGTCAGCGAGCGTCTCTTATCGATCATGACAACCTGAACAACGGTTCAACAGAAAAGTATAACTTAACCACACTCTATGTTACTTATAAGGTTCCGACACTATCAGCAATGCCGCCATGATAAAAAAACGAGTCGTTCTTTCCGATGTCGCCCAGCGAGCAGGCGTTTCCAAAGCCACGGTTTCGCGCTATCTCAACCGCAGCCTGGCGCTACCTCAAGACACCGCAGACCGGATAGAGGCCGCGATTCGTGAGCTGGATTATCGCGGCAACAGCCTTGCACGCCGCCTCAGCAAAGGCGGTAGTGAAACCCTGGGGCTGGTGCTGCCTGATATCACCAACCCCTTTTTCGCCGAACTGGCGGATGCCGCGGAAGAAGCGGCGTCCGCACAGGGTTATAGCCTGGTGCTGTGCATTACTCGCAACAATCCAGAAAAGGAGCGCCAGTTTATTCGCTGGCTGGATACCTGCCAGGTCGATGGTCTGCTCTTCACCACCAACCGCCCCGATGATGGCCTGCTCCGCCGTGAAATTCAGCGCCACCAGCGCATCGTGCTGCTGGATGAAGATATTCCCGGCAGCAGCGCCCCCAAAGTCTTCGCCGACAATCTACAGGGCGGGCGGTTAGCCACCGAGCAACTGATCGCCGCCGGACACCGCCGCATCGCTTTTATCGGTGGCCCGGACGCGTTAATGAGCGTACGCGAGCGTTATCAGGGGTTTTGCGAGGCGCTGGCGCTGGCGGGGCTTAACTGCCCGCCAGAATGGGCGATGTATGGTCAATATGAGCGTGAATATGGCGCCCGTGCGCTCGACCATCTGCTCTCTTATGATGAACCGCCAACCGCAATTTTCGCCGCCAGCGACTTTCTGGTGCTGGGGATACTTGACGGTCTACGCGCCCGGCATCTGCAGGCGCCGGAAGCGTTATCGGTCGTGGGTTTCGATGACGCCAGCTACGCCGAATTCACCCAGCCACGGATTTCGACAATCCGCCAGCCGGCCCATCAAATGGGGCACACCGCTGTCAATCTGATGTTACGTCTGCTGCGCGGCGAAAGCGTTGCGGATCAAACCCGTTTGCCCGTTGAATGGATCGCCAGAGACTCTATTCGCACGTTGATGCACTAAATCAGAGCATCTTTTGCACACTCTTAGCACATTTTATCGCCACATCCCCTTTTACCTTCCGCTCGAAGTAAACCGGTTTACTTAACACATCATTAATAATCACTGTTTACTCATACAGTTAGCAGACTTACTCGCCACCTTTCCTGCAACTGGCACGTTTGCTGCTTTAATCACCATGGCGAACGAGTACCGAATACAGCAGCAGAAACCAAAGGGCGTCGTGTCATCATGAAGTAAACCGGTTTACAAGAAGTGAACCGCCGGATGATACGCCGCCCGACCGCAACGTCATCGACCATCTATACATTTTTGGGAGTAATGGCATGCATCAACAGGCAGCACCGGCCCGCGTCGAAATGGTGGACATCACCAAGACATACGGTTCGATACGCTCATTGCGCGGCGTTAATCTTCAGCTCGCTCCCGGCGAAGTGCTGGGACTGGTGGGAGACAACGGCGCCGGTAAATCCACGCTAACCAAGATCCTCTCCGGCGCGGTTGTTCCCACCAGCGGTACAATTCGTATCGATGGTGTCGAGCAGCGATTTCTGACGCCATCCGACGCCCGTCGCTGCCAGATCGAAATGGTGTATCAGGATCTGTCGCTGTGCGATACCGTCAACGTCGCCGGTAATCTGTTTATGGGCCGAGAACCGATTAAAAAAATCCTCGGCCTCCCCTTTCTTGACGAAGCCAAAATGCATGCCGACGCGCGCAACATGCTAAAAGGTTTAGGGATCTCGATCCCCGATACCAAAGTGATGGTGCGTAATTTATCCGGCGGTCAGCGTCAGGCTATCGCCATTGCCCGCGCAGCCGCGTTCAATCCTAAAGTGCTGATCATGGATGAACCCACCGCCGCGCTGGCGGTGGCCGAAGTGGAGGCGGTGCTGACGTTGATCAAGCGGGTAAGCGCCCGCGGCGTCAGCGTCATTCTGATCACCCACCGTCTACAGGATCTCTTTCTCGTCTGTGACCGCATTATGGTGATGTATGAAGGCACCAGCGTCGCCGAACGGCAGGTCCGTGATACCAGCCTGGCGGATATCGTTAACCTGATCGTCGGAGAGAAATTTACCGCTCACTCCGCTCGCGCCCATTAAGGGGATATCGATGAGTATGATTAATCTATCCAGCCCGCGCGTCATGCAACACTCGCTACCGAAGCGCATTATGCACAGCCACTCCGGGGTGGTCAGCATTGCGCTGTTTTTTGTCTTCTGTTGCGTGGTCTTTTCGCTGATCACCGGCAACTTTCTCACCGGCAGCAACTGGCTGAATATCATCCGCCAGACCGCGCCACTGTTGATCGTCGCCAGCGCAATGACCTTTGTGATCACCACCGGGGGGATCGACCTTTCCGTTGGTTCAACCCTGGCGCTGGTGGGCGCGCTGTCGGCGATCGCCCTTAATCAATGGGGAGTGCCGTGGCCGGTCGTATTGATCGGCGGTCTGCTGGTGGGGGCGCTGATCGGCGCGATCAATGGATTCTTTATCGCCCGTGAAGGGATCCCGGCGTTTATCGTCACGCTGGCGACGCTGGCGATCGTGCGTGGCATCGCGCTGCTGATCACGCAGGGTTATTCAATTCCGGTGCCGGAAGACAACCCGTTTATCCAGATGGGACGGGCCTGGGTGTTCGGCGTACCTATGCCAGCGCTCATTGGCATCGCGGTACTGATTGTCGCACATATCACGTTGAATCATATGCGTTTTGGCCGCTACGTTACCGCAATTGGCGCCAACGCGGAGGGCGCGCGACGCGGCGGGATCAATACCCAGTCTGTGACGATACGCGTATACATGCTCAGCGGTATGGCCGCCGCGCTGGCGGGGATGATCATCACCGCGCGTCTTGGTAGTGGATCCTCCAACCAGGGGGAAGGCTTTGAGTTACAAGTGATTGCTGCGGTCGTACTCGGCAGTACCAGTCTGTTCGGCGGATTCGGCACCATTATTGGCAGTCTGTTGGGGGCGCTTTCCATCGCAGTGATCCAGAACGGGCTGATTCTCTCGCATATCTCCCCGTTCTATACCCAGATTGCCACCGGCGCCATCATCCTTCTGGCGATCTGGCTGAACACCCGCATTCTCAATCCGGTTCGCCGCCCGGCTAAGGAGTAACCATGAACGTGAAAGGATCCATTTTTCGTCATCCACAGCCATTGCCGGTTGGCGTGAACGGTGGCCACGTAATGACCGTTCTCGGCCCGATGCCGCTGGCGAAAATGGGGGTTACCCTGATGCACGAGCATATTCTGCTTGATGCCGCCGGGAAATGGGTTGCTCCCTGCTGCTGTAGCGATCGGCATATTGCCGAAGCGCCGGTGAGCATTGAAAATCTTGGCGAGCTGGCGATGAATCCGCTGATGAGCCGCGATAATTGCCAGTTGTTCGATGTCGATACAGCGATAGCCGAACTGCTCAAATTTCGTGCTCTGGGGGGCGACACCGTGGTCGACCCTACCAACCTCGGGATTGGCCGCGACCCACGGGCATTGCAGCGCATTTCACGCCTGACCGGACTCAATATCGTGATGGGCACCGGGCTCTACCTTGAGCCATCGCATCCGGAGTGGTCAAAAGCGCTGGACGTCGCCACGCTCGCCGACAAACTGATCTACGACGTCGGCGGCAAAGAAGAGAAGCCCGCGGTGATTGCCGGGCTGATTGGCGAAATTGGCGTCTCCAGCCGTTTTACGCCGCTGGAAGAGAAATCGCTGCGTGCGGCGGGACGCGCCAACGCCGCCACCGGCGTGCCGATTGAAGTACATCTTCCGGGATGGGAGCGGCTGGGACACAAGGTGCTGGATATCCTTGAAGAGGAAGGCGCCGACCTGCGCCACACCGTACTGTGTCATATGAACCCCAGCTTTGCGGATAAGACCTATCAGCGCGATCTCGCCCGACGCGGCGCGTTTCTCGAATATGACATGATCGGGATGAGCTACTACTACGCCGACGAATCGGCACAGTCCCCCTCCGATGAGGAGAACGCCCGCGCCATCCGCGAGCTGATCGACGACGGCTTTATTCAGCAAATTCTGCTCTCGCAGGACGTCTTTTTGAAAACCATGCTGACTCGCTACGGCGGCCATGGTTATGGCTACATCCTCAAACATTTTGTTCCGCGTCTGCGCCGTCACGGCGTCAGCGACGAACAACTGGAAACGCTGATGATCGCTAACCCGCAGCGCGTCTTCGGCGGCTAATGGAGAAATCAATGAAAAAATCAGTTTTACTGGTCGGCGAATCATGGACCAGCAGCGCCACGCACGTAAAGGGTTTTGATCAGTTCTTTACCGCCACTTTTCACAGCGGGGCGGACGCGTTTATGCAGGCGCTGGCGGACAGCGACTATGCCGTCACCCACATGCCGGCCCATGAAGCGCAAAACCACTTTCCGCTGACTCTTGAAGCGCTGCAGCAGTGGGATGTGATTATTCTTTCCGATATCGGCGCCAATACGCTGCTGCTGCATCCGGATACCTGGCTGAAGAGCAAACGGACCGCCAACCGCCTGACGCTGCTGCACGATTACGTGGCGGCAGGCGGCAACCTGATGATGATCGGCGGCTACTTTAGTTTCCAGGGGATTAACGGCGCGGCCCGTTTCCGTAACACCGCTGTCGAAAAAGTGCTGCCGGTACGCTGCCTGGCGTGGGACGACCGGGTAGAAACGCCAGAAGGCTGCTACGCCGAAACGGTCGCCCGTCATCCGGTGCTGGACGGGCTGGACGGTGAATGGCCATGGCTGCTGGGTTATAACGAGGTGGAAATGCATCCGCAGGGCGAACTGCTGGCGACCATCGCCGGAACCGGCCATCCGCTGCTGGCGGTACGTCAGTATCAGCGCGGACGCTCCCTGGTCTGGACCAGCGATATGTCGGCCCACTGGCTACCGGAGGCGTTCAGCGCCTGGGATGGCTATCGCCGCCTGTGGATTAACGCGCTCGACTGGCTAACCGGGGCGCGCCAATGAATACTCCCTCGCTCGCCCTCGCCCGTCAGTTGCTGAGCTTCGATACGATCAACCCTCCAGGCCATGAAGCGGAGTGCATGGCGTTCCTGGCCGACTGGCTGCGGGAACGAGGATTTCAGGTCTCGTTGTCGACCTTTGGCGAAGGGCGCTGCAATCTGCTGGCCCGTTTACCCGGCCAGCAAAACGGTTTACCGCTGGCCTTCACCGGACATCTGGATACCGTTCCTCTCGGCGACGCCTCGTGGACTCGCGATCCGTTTGGCGAAGTGGATGGCGACCGGTTATATGGCCGTGGTGCCAGCGACATGAAAGCGGCGATCGCCGCTTTTCTTTGCGCCTGCGTCGCGCGGTTGGAAGAAATCCGCGCGGGGAGTGGCGTAGTGCTGTTGTTGACCGGCGGGGAAGAGACAGGCTGCGATGGCGCGCAGGCGATGCTGTCACAGGGGCAGTTACCCGGCGTCGGGGCGCTGATCGTCGGCGAACCGACGGCGAACTATCCTGTCATCGGACATAAAGGGGCACTCTGGCTACGCTGCCGTACCAGGGGAAAAACCGCCCACGGCGCGATGCCGGAACTGGGGATTAACGCGATTTATCGGGCAGCAGACGCCTTGCAAACGATCCGTCATTTCTCGCCTGGCCCGCCGCATCCGCTGATGCGCCAGCCGACGCTGAACGTCGGGAGGATAAGCGGCGGGCTGAATATCAACTCCGTCCCGGACAGCGCCGCGTTCGATGTAGATATCCGTACCGCGCCAAATCTCCGGCACGCTGATATTTGCACGCGCCTGCATCAGCATCTGGGGGAAGACGTGCGCCTTGAAACATTAGTGGATCTGCCCGCCGTACTCAGCGATACGGATACGCCGTGGATCCGCGATCTGTTCCGCCTGTGCCAGCCTTTACACCCGCAACCGCTGGTTCCGCGCATCGTTCCCTATTTCACCGATGCCTCGCTGCTGCTGCCTGCGCTTAATACGCCACCGTGTATTATTCTCGGCCCCGGCGAACCCTCGATGGCGCATCAGACCGATGAATACTGCGAGCTGGGCAAACTCGCCGCCGCCGAGGCGCTCTATCAACAGATTATCGCGGCCTACTGAACGACCTGCATGGTCGGATATCGGTATTAAGGCCCCTCTCTTCCCTGATGATGCGAGATGAGACAACGACCATCACGTTCAGCAATCAGAATCAGGGAAGCACAGACGCTCAGCATCATGGCCTGAGATGTCGTCAGCGACAACAGTGTGAGCTTTGGTAAACGGGCCTCAGCAGATGGCGAAGGCGGCATCCCCATGCCGCTAAGACATCCGTGGCGTTTCGCGGCGGAACCCAAGGCCGATGATGCGGCCGACTAACCGCGGCAGCCAGCGGCTGTTGCTGAGCCAGGTCATCAAACGGGAGCGGCCCGCCGGACGGCGTTTTTTCGTCCTGCGCCGGCTCATTTTGATTTGTAAAAATTGCGTGGCTTTAGTGGGAAAATCACGCCGCCGCTGCACCCGCCGCAGATGTTTTAGCTGCAAACGCCGCTGGCGCAGCGGCAGGATAATAGCGTTAGCGGCCGCCACCGCATCCTGAATCGCCAGATTGACGCCCACTCCGCCGATCGGCGACATCGCGTGCGCCGCGTCGCCGATGCACAGCACGCCCGGCTTCGCCCACTGCTTCAACCTGTCGATACGGATGCTCAACAATCTGACCTGCTCCCAACTGACAATCTCCTGAAAGCGATCGTCCTGGAACGGAGCCACCCTCGCCACCTGCAGCAAGAATTTCTCCAGTCCGTTCTGTCGGATCGTCGTGAAACTCCCCTTCTCGATCGCATAGCCGCACTGCCAGTAATCGCCGCGATCGATCATGATAAAGTTACGCTTTGGCCCGGAATGACCCATCGACCATGACGGATCGCCCACTTGTTTACTGAGTTTCATCCACAGCAGATCCCGCGGCATGCCAAATGATCGGCTGCTGAGCGCTGCTTTTTCCCGCACCACGGAGTGCCTGCCGTCGGCGCCGACCACCAACTGGCAGGCAACGTCGATCGGCCCTTCCTGGCTGTCCGCCAGTACGCCGCACACCTGGCCCTGCTTATAGCGCAGCGCGATCACCTGCGCCGACTGTATCAGGGTGAAATGGGAAAAAGCGGCGGCCTGTCCGGCGAGGAAACTGAGGAATTCCCACTGCGGCATGAAGGCGATAAATTTGCAGCGCGTCGGCAGGTGGGAGAAGTCGGCCAGCATCACGTTGCGCCCGCCGATCTCCGCCCACAGGCTTTCCGCGCGCTGGTGCGGCAACATCAGGAGATCGTCGAGCAGACCAAGCTGGTGCATAAGCTCCAGCGTGGAAGGGTGAATGGTGTCGCCGCGAAAATCACGCAGAAAATCTGCGTGCTTCTCCAGTACCGTCACGTCAATGCCCGACCGGGCTAACAGATAACCGAGCATTAACCCGGCAGGGCCGCCGCCTACGATGCAGCAATCGGTAGTGTAAGACGCAATCGAGGATGATGACATGCTCTTAAGTCCCCGTGGAACGACGCGGCTGCAGTAAACCGACGCGTCGTGGAAGAAATGCACTATTGATAATGATTATCAATATCACAAAGGCTGTCAACCCAATGTCTTTGTGAAGAGGCGCTAAGCGTTGCGCTACAGCATACCGGTGATCGAGAATGAGGCATACGCCGCGCTGGCAACGCAGCATATCGCCACTTTCAGCGAACTGATTCCCGAACTGACCTGGTATCTCAGCGGGGTAGCGAAATGCTTCGGTGCCGGCTGCGCACGGCATTTGTTAAAGGGCCGGATAAAACGCAATACGCAGTTGCTGGCGGGGACGCTGCGCGTGTTGGACGTCTCTGGCCGGCCTCTTCCTTTTCCCCCTCGGCCTAAGCGAGGGGGATGATCGAGCGTCTAGTGAATAACCTGCGACAGAAATGCGCGGGTACGCTCTGACTTCGGCTGAGAGAAGAACTCCTGCGGGGGCGCCTGCTCCACAATCTCCCCGCGATCCATAAAGATCACCCGGTCAGCCACCGTGCGGGCAAAGCCCATTTCATGGGTAACGCACAGCATCGTCATACCGTCTTCTGCCAGACCAATCATGGTATCGAGCACCTCTTTAACCATCTCCGGGTCAAGGGCGGAAGTCGGTTCATCAAATAACATGATTTTGGGCTTCATACACAGCGAACGGGCAATCGCGACGCGCTGCTGCTGGCCGCCGGACAGTTGTCCCGGAAATTTATGCGCATGCTCAGCAATACGTACCCGCTGCAGATAGTGCATTGCCAGCTCTTCCGCCTCTTTTTTCGGTATCTTACGTACCCAGGTCGGCGCCAGCGTACAGTTCTGTATAACAGTCAGGTGCGGGAAAAGATTAAAGTGTTGAAATACCATACCGACTTCCGTTCGCACGCGTTCTATATTGCGAACATCATCGTTGAGATGAATACCATCCACCACGATACGCCCTTTCTGATGTTCTTCGAGGTGGTTGATGCAGCGAATCGTGGTCGATTTGCCCGACCCTGAAGGCCCGCAGAGCACAATACGTTCGCGCGGTTTCACCTGCAGGTTAATATCTTTCAGCACATGGAATTGTCCGTACCATTTATTCACATTTTCGAGCGAAATCATCATTGCGTCAGCAGAATTAATCATAGATTGTGTCATATAAAACCTCAGTGCGATTTACGCCCGGTGTAAAAACGCTGTTCCAGATGCTGGCTAAAGCGAGACATGCTAAAACAAAAAATCCAATAGACGAGAGCGGCAAAAACATAGCCCTCCGTCGACATTCCCAGCCATGTAGGGTCAACCGTTGCCTGCTGCACGCTACTGAAAAGATCGAACAGGCCGATGATGATCACCAGACTGGTATCTTTAAATAACGCGATGATGGTGTTGACCAGACCGGGGATCGTGACCTTGAGCGCCTGGGGCAGAATAACCAGAATCTGCGTTTTCCAGTAACCCAGCGCCAGCGATTCCGCCGCTTCATACTGCCCTTTGGGCAGCGCCTGCAAGCCACCGCGCACGACCTCCGCGATATAGGCCGACTGGAACAGAACGACCCCGACCAGGGCGCGCACCAGCTTATCGATGGTGGTCCCTTCGGCCATAAATAGCGGCAGCATCACCGATGACATAAACAACACGGTAATCAGCGGTACCCCACGCCAGAATTCGATAAAAATTACCGACAGGGTTCGTACGACCGGCATCTTTGAACGACGCGCCAACGCCAGTAAAATACCTAGCGGTATCGCGCCGGCGATCCCCACCGATGCGATAATCAGCGTCAGCGTCAGGCCGCCCCACTGGCGGGTTTCCACGCGGCCAAGGCCAAAGTAGCCACCGTACATCAGCAGCCAGACGATAATGGGATAGGCCACCACCCAGCAGACGATGTAACGGCCACGGCGCGGCATCGATTTGATAAACATCGGAATGATGGACAGTAGCCCAATCACCAGCGCCAGATTGATACGCCAGCGCAGCTCATGGGGATAAAGGCCATACATAAACTGACCAAAACGCGCATGGATAAACACCCAGCAGGCACCTTCTCTGGTGCAGTCGGCACGGGTTGATCCGACCCAGTTCGCCTGGAAGATCAGCCAGTTCAGCGCCGGGGGGATCACGTTCCAGATAATCCACAGGCATAGCAGCGTCAGCAGGGTATTGAACCAGCTGGAGAACAGGTTTTTACGTGCCCAGGCCCAGGCTTTACTGACCGGATTCGTCGGCACAGGCGGTGTTTCATGTGTGGTAACAGACATAGTTATTCCGTTCTCTTAACGCTCAACCAGCGCGATCTTGCGGTTGTAAAGGTTCATCAGCAGCGAAATAATCAGACTGATGCTCAGGTACACCGCCATAGTAATGGCAATGGTCTCAATAGCCTGACCCGTCTGATTCAGCACCGTACCGGCGAACAGAGATACCATATCCGGGTAGCCGATCGCCGCCGCCAGTGAGGAGTTTTTCACGATGTTGAGGTACTGGCTGGTCAGCGGCGGAATGATCACCCGCATTGCCTGCGGGATGATCACCTGGCGCATAGTGACCGGATTCGGCAATCCCAGCGAACGGGCGGCTTCATTCTGCCCGGACGGGACCGACTGAATACCGGAGCGAATCACTTCAGCAATAAACGACGATGTGTAGATCGACAGCGCCAGGGTCAGGGAAGCCAGCTCTGGGATCATGACGAACCCACCGCGGAAATTAAATCCACGAAGTTGCGGGATATCCCAGTGGGCGGCGACCCCAAATAGCAGATGAGCGATCAGCGGGAAGACGATGAACATGGCCACGGCAAACGGCCAGGTACGGCGCAACTGACCGGTCTTTAACTGATGTTTGCGATTAAACTTCAGCAAGCCAACGCTACCGGCAATCGCCAGCGCCAGTGCGATGACAAAGGGCCAGGAGCCCGGCGCTGAGGTAGGCCATGGGATGTACAGGCCACGATTGCTGACAAATATCAGATCGAACGCACTCAATGCCTGGCGTGGACCGGGCAGATTACGCAGCACCGCGAAATACCAGAAGAAAATCTGTAACAACGGTGGAATATTACGGAACGTTTCGATGTAAATGGTTGATAGCTTACGCAGCAGCCAGTTATCCGACAGACGCGCGAGGCCGATAAAGAAGCCGAGAATAGAAGCGAAAACGATACAGAGCGCGGAAACCAGCAGGGTATTGGTTAATCCCACCAGGAACACGCGCGCGTAGGTATCGCCTTCCGTATAATCAATCAGATGCTGGACAATGCCGAAGCCAGCGTTACGTTCAAGAAAACCAAAACCGGAGGTAATGCCGCGATTGGCCAGGTTTATTACCGTGTTGTGGATGAGATATCCCGCAACGGTAAACACAGCCACAATGGCGACTATCTGGTAAAACCAGGCGCGAACCGTAGGGTTACCGATGGAAAAATCCCTTTTTACGGTTGGGCGTTGAGACATATTGAAACCTCAGTGAAAAAACGCATTGGGCACCGCATGGCGCAGTGCCCGACGGGAAGGCAGAATTAACGCACCGGCGGTGCGTACTGAATGCCACCCTGATTCCAGAGCGCATTCAGGCCACGCGAGATTTTCAGAGCACTGTCTTTACCGACGTTACGGTCAAAGCTTTCCTGGTAGTTACCGACCTGTTTAATAATGTTGAACGCCCATTTGTTGTCGAGCTTCAGATCCTTGCCAAAGTCGCCTTCAGCACCCAGCAGGTGAGCCACGTCCGGGTTGGAGGGTTTTGCCGCCAGCTGATCGACGTTTTTCGAGTTAATCCCCATTTCTTCAGCGTTGAGCATGGCGAACAGCGACCATTTAACGATGGTGAACCAGTCGTCATCCCCGCGACGAACCACCGGGCCCAGCGGCTCTTTCGAAATCACTTCCGGTAAAACAATGAACTCATCCGGTTTGCCCAGCTTAATACGCAGCGCGTACAGTTGAGACTGATCGGACGCCAGGGTATCGCAGCGGCCGCTGTCAAGCGCTTTGGCGGATTCGTCAGAGCGGTCGAAGGTCACCGGCGTGTATTGCATATTGTTAGCTTTGAAGTAATCCGCTACGTTCAGCTCGGTATCGGTACCGGCCTGGATACAGACGGTGGCGCCATCCAGTTCTTTCGCGCTTTTGAGACCGGCTTTTTTATGGGTCAGAAAACCGATGCCGTCATAATAGTTCACGCCGGCAAACAGGAAGCCCATGCCGCCATCGCGCGAAGAGGTCCAGGTCGTGTTACGGGACAGAATGTCCACTTCACCGGATTGCAGCGCGGTAAAACGCTCTTTTGCCGTCAGTGGCGTGTATTTGACTTTGCTGGCATCGCCAAACACCGCAGCCGCAGTGGCACGACAGACATCCACATCAATACCGGTGAATTTGCCGCTGGCATCGGCATAAGAGAACCCCGGCAGACCATCACTGATACCGCACTGAACAAACCCTTTCTTCTTAATTGCATCCAACGTGGCGCCCGCATGCGCTTGCTGCGCGACGGCAAGCAGAGAAGCTGCTGCGAATAAAGTAGAGAACATAATCTTTTTCATAAAGCATCCTGTGTGGAGAAATGTTGTTATGTGGTTGCATTGCGCATTTTAAGTGCGCTTTTTCTGTGTGCGGCCATCAGCCATTAATGAATAAGCAATTCTGGTGCCAAATTTTGTAATCCACTGAAATCACTGGTAGTAAATATTTATAATCTCACGCACCCTGAAAACAGCGATGACAACGGAATACCAAAAGGGGGCAATATGGCACCGCGTCGATCACAAACGGTGCAAGCGTTTCACCAGATGAAGGCAGGGGAAATGTCAGGGATGTTAGGTTGGATATGAGGACTGGCGGACAGAAGGACATGCCATTACGCCTGTCTTTATTTGTGGAGATACATCAGCTCAGTTGCTTCCAGCGCAAACAGCCGAATGATCTTGCGCTCTATTTCGTCGGACAGTGTGGTCTGATGCTTTTTCACCAGTTGCGGTTCAAACGTGCCGTTTCGATCACGCGGTGTTGCCAGTTCAAAACTACCGGTCGGTGCTTTGATGGTCTTTTTACCAGAGCCGTTTTCCGGTTAGCTTCAACATCCTGAGACAGATGAGAATCCAGTTAGGCAACCCGTGCAGCTTCGGTTAACTGTTTGATTAAAGGTGTTAAGATACCATCTTTACCGGTTAATGCCTGAGCGGACTGAAGTGCCTTGAGGGCTTTGTCGAAATCGAAGGGCTGGGACATGTGTCATTCCTTCTTGATTGTATATTACTGGAATGACACAGAATTTCTAACACTCTCAACGATATCTAACCGCCGCTCTCCGTTTTCTACTTTTGCGATGAAAGATTGTTGTCTTCCCAGCGCCTTACCTGGCTCTTCCTGGGTGATATGGCCAGCAACCCGCACTTCACGTAATGCCTTTATAACCATCAGGTATTCAATGGAGTAGACAGAAGTCATTTCGTCAGCCTCAACAATAAATTAAGGCCCGACTATCATGGCACCGGCTAAATATCCAAAAATAGGATATTTACTATCAAATCCAACAACGATGAGCTTATAAAACGTCACTTCTGAGGCAAAACTGTTTTCAGTACGGCAGCAGGATCCAAAGATAGCAAATAAGCAATATGGGCAAATTCGATGATGTCCAGACGACGCTCACCATTTTCAACTTTGGCAACAAATGACTGTGGACGACCCAATGCTTTTGCAAGTTGCGCTTGCGTCAGACCTCGCTCCTGTCTCGCCGAACGCAACAGTCTTATAACCTGCTGATACTGTTCAGTATAAATAGATGACATTTGTGATACTCGATTTTTATCCCAAAATCGAATATCAGTGATTTACAAAATAATCCCAAAACAGGATAATTTGTTAAACATGCAAGTTTGTGAGGTAAAAGGAGTGACTAAACAAGACTGGCATCCAGCCGACATCATCGCCGCCCTGCACAAATGCGGCACCAGTATGGCAGTGGTATCGCGGGAAGCGGAGCTGGCCTCCTCCACGCTGGCGAATGCGCTTTCACGTCCCTGGCCGAAAGGCGAGTGGCTGATTGCCACCTCACTGAACGTTTATCCGGCCACTATCTGGCCCACTCGCTACCACTGTCAGGAAGATTCCCGCCTGCCGAAACATCCATTGCCGGACACAAAACCGCCCCTGGCAGCCTCCAATTTTCCGGTTCCGGAGAAACATTAACGCCTTGCCCCGGAACGCTTTTTCTCATCGTCAGGCAGGGCATTCACATTGCGTCGATAAGGAGAGTTGTTTATGCAAACTACCATCCTGTCTGTACTGCACCAGCAGGTTGTTACAGCCGCTACTGAAGGAGAGCCATCATGATAAACGCCATCTCGCTTCTCCGTGCCCATCATCCCCACCGTATCCACATCCTGCTTTTTTCAATGATGTTCACCGTCTATTTCCTGATGGGAACATCGATGATCACCCTGACCATCTATATGAATGAAGCAGGAATGCGGGAATATATTGTTTATGCCGTTTCCGGCTTCCCGTTGTCGATGATGATATCTCCGTTACTGTCAGGAGCCATTGCCGACCGCTATTTCCCGGCGAACAAAATGATTGCAACATTGTTTATACTCTGTGGCTGCATTTTGTTACTGGTGGTGTACTTTTCACACCGCCCGCTGTTATTTGTCGTGCTGTTTTTTCTTTATAAGCTGCTGTATGCCCCCACAGTCGGGCTGGCAAACAGCGTGGCGATGACCCACGTCACCGACCGGAACAAGTTCTTTCCGCTTATCCGTATCGGCGGAACGGTGGGATGGATTGCCGCTGCAGCGCTGATCAGCCTGCTACAGGCCGAAAAAACCGCTACACCGTTTATCATTAGCGGCGGTGTGGCGATCGTCACCGGACTGATTTATCTGTTTATTCTGCCGCATACGCCACCAGCCGCTGGGAATAGCGTGTTTCGCCTGCGTGATATCACTGGTGCAGACGCTTTTCGCACTCTGGACCGCCCTGGAAGTGGGTTCAGGGTTTTCGTGCTGTGCTGCTGCTTCGCCACTATGTTGTCCACGCTTTACGATCAGTATGCTCCCCTCTATTTCAATGTTGCGGGACTGGAGCGAACTGCTGCTTTTATGTCTGTAGGCCAGGTGAGTGAAGTTCTGGTCACCGCGCTGATCCCGCTGTTTGCGCTACGTTTCAGCCTGAAAACCATTATGGTAATGGGGCTTCTGGCGATTGTGCTGCGCTATTCACTGTTGCTAACCAGCACTACCTATCCCGGTCTGACGCTGGCGATCATCGCGATTGCCTTGCACGGCTTCATTATGGGTTTTTACATCATCGTTTCACAGATGGTAACGGACATGATGGCCCCGCCTTCCATCCGCGCTCAGGCACAGTCACTGATGATGTTTATCTCGATGGGGGCAGGCTCCCTACTCGGTTCGTTGGTAATGGGCAATGTCCTCAACGTTTTTGTTAATGATGTCAATAACCTGGCGCAGTGGCGCATTGTCTGGCTGATCCCGGTGGTGGCTGGCGTCATCACGCTGCTGATTTTTATCTTCGGCTTTAAAAACCCTGTCGTCTGTTCAACATCCCCTGTGGAGGAAACTCATGCAAAAAGTGATTATTGACTGCGATCCCGGTATGGACGATTCCATCGCCCTGATTCTGGCGGCAAAATCGCCCGCACTGGACATTCTTGGTATCACCACTGTCTGCGGCAACCTGCCGGTGGCAAAAACCACCCACAACGCGCTTACCGTACTGGAACTGCTCAAACGCCCGGATATTCCGGTATATCGAGGGATGAGCAAACCGCTGATCCGCCCGCTACCATCAGATCCTTTCAGCCATGGTGATGATGGCCTTGGCAACAACCATCATCCAGCTCCAGAGCTCGCGGCCCAGCCCAGGCACGCCGTAGATTTCATCATCGACAGCGCGCGCCAACACCCTCATGAAATCACCGTTATCACACTTGCCCCTTTGACCAATCTCGCCATGGCGTTGTTAAAAGCCCCGGATATCGCGCCGCTGATTAAGCGCGTGGTGGCGATAGCCGGAGCATGGGGGACAAACCGCGCATCGTTCGAGAATGCGACGGGGGATAACCCGCAATCGGAATGGAACGTGTTTGTTGACCCGGAAGCGGCGAAAATTGTACTGGAGTCCGGCGTGGCATTTCAGGCGGTCGGGCTCGATGTGGCAACGCACTTTAACGTAAACGTCAGCGAAGACGATATCCTGCGGCTCGAACACTCCCCACAGCCGGAGGCGAACCACGCCGCTAAAATGATGCGCTTCGTCCTTGGTCGAGGCTACCAGTCCTATTGCGTGATGATTGATGCCATGGCCGTCGCGGTAGTGTTAGTTCCGGATCTGCTGAAAACCGTGCCCGCCCGAGTAGCGGTGGAAACACAAGGACAGGCCACGCTGGGCCAAACCGTGGCTGATTTCCGTCACTCACACAACTGGTATCACCTGCCGGAAATCCAGATCAGCGTGGAGGCTGATTATCGGCGCTTTATCAGACTGGTACTGGATACGCTGTGCGCGAAGGGTACAGCGAGAAACTGACGATACTGAAATTATACATACTGGATATTTAATTTTATAAGGCCGGTTCGATTTGAAACCGTTACATCTGCATCATATTCACTGCTGCAGGTGTTTTTATGATCAAGCGATTTATGTTGCCAACAGCGGTTTCTCTCCCGGCCTTTGCTATTACTACACCGGAAATCAGCGTCTCTGCCCTATCGCCGGAATGCTTGCAGTATCAGGTAGTTGGCGTTTGCTACTGGTTATAATGCACACCGTTTGGTTATTCCGTGCGCACGTCAATGAAGGTACGCCATTTTCGCCCGGACCTGGTGGTATCAGCCTACAGCGTGACCGGACAAAACCCGTGGCCGGTCAGACGTTGTTTAAGAAGGGCGATGTCGTCGGGAAGAGGTTCGTTCATGGCGGGCATGCTACCAGGTTGCCCGCCGTGTGACCAGAATTACAGCAGCGTGAGGGGCGACAGCAGGCGCTTTGGCTGGCGGTCGGGTAGCAGCAACACATTGCTGTGCCGCCGCCCCCTCAGAACGGTGCGTACCAGTTTCTCGGTACACCGCTCAAGCCTTTATACGGGCTTACCAGGTTCCACTTAATATACAAATGAACGGGTTAGGTTCCGCCTCTCCACCGGTGATCTCTAGCCCATGTATTTCCAGACTGGAAGGAAATAACCGATCACACACCTTTTGGTTCAAGCCTGTCAGCATCTTTGGCTTGTCAGGTATAACGACGTTTATCAGCAGTTCACATAACCGCTCAGCCTGGCTCTCCATCCGCACGATGCTTGCAGATGCCCCTCTATCCTCACGGATTCAGATCGGATATTTCCAGAGTTACGTTGTCCTGAGGGCTTCAGACCACACTGTTACCGGTGTCGCCTGCCTCAGTAGGTTACCGCTAATGGGATAACGGGTTCTATACATAAATCGTGTTAAAACAATATATTAAGCGACTTCTTGTCGCACCCAGTCGATGCCCTCCAGCAACATGGCCAGCCGGGCGGGCATGAGGAACACTTTGCCATCACGGGCCGACGGCCAGGCGAAGCGCCCACGCTCCAGCCGTTTTGTCAGCAGGCACAGTCCGTCGCCGGTGGACCACAGCAGTTTAACCTGGCTGCCACTGCGCCCCCGGAAGATGAAGACGTGGCCTGACATTGGATCATCTTTCAGCACTGTCTGCACCTTAGCGGCCAGGCCGTTAAAGCCATTTCTCATATCGGTGATACCGGCAACCAGCCAGATTTTTGTGCCTGCGGGAAGATTTATCATACAGGCCCCCGTATCAGCTCGCGCAGGAGTGTGCTCATGAGCTCAGCAGAGGGATGCGTCAGTGTTATCCGACATTTTATGTGGCAGGCAGTGGGAGGTGAACAGGATGGTGGTTCGAATGTTGAGAGAGAAGACTCCGCCTGAAGTTGCACGGGGATCAGGGCAGGAAGCGGCGATGCATTTTTTCGGGGTCGACAGACCCGCCCTTCACGCTGCCAGAGCCTTATCCATTTAAAGAGCAGATTGTCGTTGACGTCATGTTGACGGGCCAGAGCGGCGATACTGCCTTCTTGTTCAAGGGCCAGCCTGACCAGTTCCAATTTAAATTCAGGAGAATAGCGTTTCCGGGGAAGTCGTTCTTTGGCGCGCATGAGGTGTCCACCTTCAAAATAAGTGGGTGCTTAAGTTACAGGATCCTGGATTCTGGACCAGACGGTACTCAGACGACGCTTACGACGCTTCTTGCGGAAGTCGTTTATCAACCGATCGCTTTCCGGGAACACAACATTTAGAGGCTTATCCAGGGCATTGCATATTGCCTGCGCGAGACTCAACTTTGCGGCGACTTTTCCGGTTTCGATACGCTGAATTTGCTGCTGGCTGGTGCCGACCATAAATGCCAGTTCGCGTTGGGTGATAGATAGCTGGGTACGAAGCTGTTTGATATTGTTCTGTAACATGGGATCCATCCTTCAGAAGGAGGCAGAAGGAGGCAGAAGGTGCCATTAAAACACATAAATGAGTAAAGACACAGGATTGTGTTTTTTTGAATGAAAAGTTGTCACAGGTACTAAAGTATTAAGATACGATTTGAAAAGACCATTCCCCAACGAAAAGGTATAGTTCCAACAAAGCTCCTCCTAACCAGAGGCTGAACGATTATGCATACCGGGCCGAAACATGATGAACTGAACGCGCTACGAAAAGAAAATGCGCGATTGATTGCATTACTCGAATCTAACGGTATCGAATGGCATCCAGCAGGACAAATTCCAGAATCAGCAACATCGCAACTCTCCCCTGAAGACAAAATTGCGCTATTTCGCCGATTATTTCAAGGTCGGACGGACGTTTACCCAGTCAGATGGGAAAGTCAGAGTACGGGTAAATCGGGTTATTCTCCCGCCTGCGCTAATGAATGGCATCCGGGGATTTGTGCAAAACCACGAATCAAATGTAGCGATTGTTCTAACCGCCAGTTAATACCTGTCTCCGATACCACAATCTATCGCCATCTGACAGGAAAACAGACTGTGGGCGTATATCCATTAATGGAAGACGATACCTGCTATTTTCTGGCTGTTGATTTTGATGAAGCGGAATGGTGTGACGATGCCAAAGCATTTATACAGTCTTGCGAAGAACTCGGTATACCAGCCGCGCTGGAAATATCCCGTTCGGGCCAGGGTGCACACATCTGGGTATTCTTCAGCGATCGGGTTCCAGCCCGCGATGCCCGCCGATTAGGTACAGCTATTATCAGCCACACCTGCGCCAGAACCCGACAACTTCAGCTCAATTCCTACGACCGGCTATTTCCCAATCAGGACATCATGCCTAAAGGAGGGTTTGGTAACCTGATCGTATTACCTTTGCAAAAAGAGCCGCGAGAGAAAAACAGGAGTGTTTTTGTTGATACCCGATTCCAGCCATATGTTGATCAATGGGCACTTCTATCCACGATAAAAACACTACCTGTTGGTGATGTTGAAGCAACGATATTACGCGCATCTGGCGGTGCCCATCCTCTGGATATTACATTTATTGATGATGAAGATCTTGCCACGCCATGGCGACAAACCCATTCATCACAAAAATTGTTAGTGTCAATGCCAGAATCGCTGAATATCACGCTGGCTAACCTGATTTATTTTGAAAAATCGCAATTGCCACAAGCATTAGCCAATCGACTTATCCGCCTGGCCGCATTTCAGAACCCTGAGTTTTATAAAACCCAGGCGATGCGGATGTCAGTATGGAATAAACCGCGAGTCATTAGCTGCGCAGAGAATTTTCCGTTGCATATTGCATTACCTCGCGGCTGTTTAGAGGCAGCATTATCCTTACTCCAGGACAACAACGTTACTTACCAGCTAAAAGATGAACGCTTTCCTGGAGAGGCGATAGAGGTTGAGTTTTCTGGTACATTACGCGTCGATCAAGAAGCGGCTATAGATGACGTACTACGCCACGACACCGGAGTACTTTGTGCACCAACAGCGTTTGGTAAAACCGTAGTTGCAGCGGCGATTATCGCCCGCAGAAGTGTTAATACGCTTATTCTGGTACATCGCTCTGAACTATTAAAACAATGGCAGGAGCGATTATCGGTATTTTTAAACGCCGACTGTAACCCAGGCATTATTGGCGGAGGAAAACGTAAGCCTGGCGGAAAAATTGATATTGCAGTGATGCAGTCCCTGTCCCGACAGGGCGAAGTCGATCCCCTTATTGAAAGTTATAGTCACGTTATTGTTGACGAATGCCATCATGTTGGTGCGTCATCTTTTGATGCAATACTCCGGCGAACAAAAGCACGCTATGTACTGGGATTAACAGCCACGCCAATTCGACGCGATGGCCAGCAACCCATTATCTTTATGCAGTGCGGCCCCATTCGACATACAGCAAGCAAACCAGTCGGCAGCCCCCAGAATCTGGAGGTTTTCCCCCATTCCCGTTTTTCTACGATTACTCTTCCCATTGCTACTGGCGTTCAGGATATATTTCGGCATATTTCCCAGGATCAGGAGCGAACCTCAGCAATTGCCAGAGAGATCAAAATCGCTTATGAGCAGGGACATAAAGTTCTGGTATTAACTGAGCGTACAGATCATTTGACCGCTATAGTGGAATCACTGGGCGATCTTGCTTCAGTAGCGTTTGTCCTCCATGGGCGGCTGTCAAAAAAACAGCGTTCATTACTTATGACTAACCTGAACGCTATGTCACCAGACTCCCCCAGGATTTTGCTGGCGACAGGAAAACTGGTTGGCGAAGGTTTCGATCACCCTCCGCTGGATATGCTTATTCTGGCGATGCCTGTATCCTGGAAAGGGACGCTACAACAATATGCAGGGCGGCTCCATCGGGAACAGGCAGGAAAAACAAACGTAAGGATTATTGATTTCGTCGATACCGGTCATCCGGTATTGTTAAGAATGTGGGATAAGCGGCAACGAGGGTATAAAGCGATGGGGTATCGGATTGTTAAAGAAACAGAGGAACTATTTGTCAAGTGACAGGCCCCATTGATATGTTTTGCAGTGCTATAACCGAACCCCAATCTCCGTACCGCTTAATAAGCATTCAGGATGATTAACGCTATCTGTCGAAAACTGGCGTATGCATCATCCCACAAAATTCTGCGTGTACCATACACCATCGGTGCGACAAATTGCTGGTACCGCATCTGATAAAGCGGGTTATTCGACAGCTCATCCAACCCCATTTTTAGCTCATCAACAGGTGATACGCAAAACTGCGGGTATTGGTTGCCGTAGCGCTGAATATCCTGCTCAATCGTTCGCTGAACAAAATCAGTAAGCAGAGACATATCGACATTACCTGCTTCAACAATACAATACGTATCGTAGATATGGCGCACCAGCGAAGCATCGTCCAGGCGCTCAACATTTCTTACCACTGCTGCCGTGCGACGCAGCATCGCCACCAGCTTTTCAGCCTGCGTGCTAGTAATGGTTGCGCAGGGGAAAGCCGAAACTACAGACGCTTTTCCCGTAAGCGATGTCACCAGTGAGTGGATATCCCGCGACTCCGGCACTTCCAGCAGCTCGGCCTCCATCAGTTCCAGTCGAATAAAAGGTCGAAGGCAGGGCGCTTGTGCCACTCGCTGCGGGTAGCGGACAGGAATGTCGCTATACCGATACTCATCCCGCGTCACCTTTGGGTGAGTATCGTCGAAGCTAAATACGCCCGTTGCGGTTATTGCACTAGAGATTGTCTGAACGATTTCTTTGCGAATACTTTTGCGTCGGGAGCGCGAAAGCGCCTGAAAATCAGCTGTCGGAACCAGTTTTATATCTACATCTTCCGACATCCGGTTAAGTGCAACGCCTGATTTAGCAAGTGCAGTTCCTCCGGCAAACACCAGTTGATGAGTATCGAACGCCAGCGGTTTAAGCAAACTCAGAAGCTCAACAATATAGTGATCCTTTTCCACAATAGCGACGGATTCGATACCAAGGGCGTCTGCCACATCAGAAAAAAGTAATGTTAGATCATCCATTTAATTTGCTGTTCCCTACGGACAATGCGCGCTTAAAACGCGGAGATATTCTGATATCTGGTGATGCCGGGATTTGCGTGGACTCACCGCTGTTATATGCCTGCGTTGCTCCGGCAAAACGATAGCGTACCTTCAGACGATCCAGCGTCTCAACGATCACCGCTGCAGATCCTCCTGGAGCTGCAGGCATGACCTTACCGGTGATGCTGTTCCGGCGTGCTTTGGTGTATACGCCATAGCCCACCTTCAGCAGTTGCCCTTCTTTAATGAGATCGCGCAATACCCTGCCGACCTGATCATAGCCTGCAATATCTTTGAAATCGTCACGAGTGAATACATAGCGTTTTGAGCGTTTCAGTCGTGACTGAATGCGTGCTTTTATCGTCATATTCGCCTCCTGAGTCACTGCATATAGATTAGCAAACATACGACATTTTTGATAGCAAACATACGACATTTCATTTCACAGGCAACATCCCCGGATAGTGTTTCGCCACGATATCGTTCATCTTCTCCACCAGATCCAGACGCTTAAATATGATATGTCCGCTCCCCTTCTGAAAATAACGAATAGTGAATAGCTCATCCTCAAAGACCTGCTGATACGGATCATCGCGAATGAAATCCATCAGTCGGATAGTCACATCGTGCCGGTTATCGGGAATGGTTTTACCATCCAGCAGGAACAACATGCGCTCCAGATCGGCTAACTGGTCGCGCCGCCAGCCCCAATTCAGACTGAAGCCCCATCTGTCATGCTTCACCAGATTGTTGACGATAATCTTCTTACCGAAATAACAGGGATTATTGGTTTTGTAGTCCCAGCTTAACCCTTTAAATACATTGATGATGCCACGCTCAAAGACCTCTTGCTTGTTGTGGTGGAGTTGTTCAAAGGTACTCAGGATGTTGGCTTCGCTAATCGCCGGAAGATCGCCCTCCTCCAGGTTCTTCGCCCACTGACTGCGGGCTTCGGCATCCATCAGGGTCAACATCCCGGACTTCAGCATGAGATCGCGCCAGATACTGCGGTCGATATTGCGGGTAATCACCGGCATCGCTTTATCTACTGATTGCATCAGCCAACAGTCAAAGGAATGGCCCTGTCGCATCGCCCAATGCTCCGCTATATCACCACCGATGCTGGAGGTTAGCCGCGAGATATCATCAAGCTTATGGATCAGGATTTCTATCAAGCTCAGCGCAGCATCACGTCCTGTGACGATACGCTCAATGCTGGTCGAGCAAATTAGCTCATTATGATCGGTTAAAACTTCAGCTTCTGTTTGCATGATATTTTGTCCGTAAAAAGCAAACACGCCCGCCGGGAGTGGCAGGCGCATTATGCAATGAGTAAATAAGGAAGACAGATCGGGAATGTAATTTGGGAAGGAGGCTCGCAAGATTCAGCGTGTCAAAAGATTATGGCTTTGTCGTAACAGACCAGTTGCCTGTCGCGCCCGCAAAATATCTACAGCCCGAAGATAAGGCGATTGTTCCTGCCAGCTAAATCCCCTGCGATCGATACGCACGAGTTCGTACTTTTCCACCAGAAAGTTAACGGCATCGGCTAGTGTGATACCGGCGTTGATATGTTCCTGAATAATACTTTCATCATTGAATGGAGTATCGCTAGAGGCGGATTAACGGGTTCATGTTCTTCAGCCTTTCAGCACTCAACCTTGAGGATCATCTCGGCTTAGTGATCTCGCCTCAATCCCCGTTGTCAGCGGGTTACATCACCCCATACCCCATCGCACGCAATGCGCTGTTTACCGTGTTTTCACTCATAACCTTAGTTGCGTCATGATCACCCGGAAAAAGCAGCTCTTTATCACCGCTAATCTGCTTTAACTGGTCTAACAAAATCATCGCCTGCCGACTAAGCGGAACAATATGCTCCTCTTTCATCTTCATCCCACGGTATGAGTAACGCACGCCTTTAATTTCTTCTCGCTTTGCAGGTACACGCCAAAGAGATTTATCGAAATCAAACTCTTCCCAACGAGCAAAGTGTAACTCGCTGGAACGCACAAAAGTTAGCAGAGAAAGCTCGACCGCGATCCGGGTCATTACACGACCACGATATGCTCCAAGACGAGCAAGAAACTCAGGGAACCGGCTAGAGGGTAAAGCTGGATAGTGTCGTGCTTTGGTTGTTGATAAAGCACCAGCCATATCACTGGCCGGGTTAGAGTCGATGTAATCGTTCTGTACGGCATAACGCATAATGGCCGTGATACGCTGCTGAAGACGCTGCGCGACGTCATGTTTGCCACTGGCATCAACTTTTTTAATCGGGGCTAACAGGTGGCTGGTTTTGAGCTAGCGAATGTCGGACGAACCGATATGAGGGAAGATATAAAGCTCAAGATAGCGAAGAACGCGCGATCGATGGTCTTCACTCCATCGCTTGTTACTGGCATGCCATTCGCGAGCAATGGTTTCAAAAGTATATGCTCCCGCGTTTTCGGCCTGAGCTTCTTTCTGTTCGGCTTTTGGGTCAATGCCCTGTACTAACAGCTTTTTAGCTTCGTCGCGCTTGGCCCTTGCCTGAGCAAGCGTCACAGTAGGCCAATGCGGCAGACCAGAAAACGATTACTGCAGCACAGCAAATAATCAAATTTTACTAATGCACACAGATACAGGTAACTGGCATAGCCTTTCTGTCGTCGTGAAACCACTTATCGGAAGAGTCATAACTGGATCTGATATAGATACAGTCCTTGTGAACAAATTGCGGTAAAATCCCGTCAACAGCAGTTGCTAAGAATCGAAAACAGGATAAAAAATGGCCAGCTTTCAACAGCGTGCAGAACTACATCGCCAAATCTGGGCTATCGCCAACGATGTCAGAGGCTCGGTAGATGGATGGGACTTTAAGCAGTATGTCCTTGGTGCACTTTTCTACCGCTTTATTAGTGAAAACTTCTCCAGTTACATCGAAGCCGGTGATGACAGCATCAACTATGCTGCGCTGGATGACAGTATCATTACCGATGAGATCAAAGATGATGCCATCAAAACCAAAGGCTATTTCATTTACCCGAGCCAGCTATTCTGCAACGTTGCAGCTAAAGCGAATACCAACGACAGGCTGAATGCTGATTTAAACAGCATTTTTGTCGCCATTGAAAGTTCAGCTTATGGCTATCCATCTGAAGCCGATATCAAAGGCCTGTTTGCTGATTTTGACACCACCAGTAATCGTCTGGGTAACACGGTAAAAGACAAAAATAGCCGTCTGGCCGCCGTGCTGAAAGGTGTAGAAGGTTTAAAACTGGGTAACTTTAATGACCACCAGATTGACCTGTTCGGTGATGCGTACGAGTTCCTGATTTCTAACTATGCGGCAAATGCAGGTAAATCAGGCGGAGAGTTCTTCACACCACAGCACGTTTCAAAACTGATTGCACAACTAGCAATGCACGGTCAGACCCACGTTAACAAAATCTACGACCCGGCAGCAGGCTCGGGCTCACTGCTGCTGCAGGCGAAGAAACATTTTGATAACCACATCATCGAAGAAGGTTTCTTTGGTCAGGAAATAAACCATACGACGTTCAACCTGGCGCGTATGAACATGTTTCTGCACAACATCAACTACGACAAATTTGATATCAGGTTGGGTAATACCCTGACTGAACCACACTTTGGCGATGAAAAGCCGTTTGATGCAATTGTTTCTAACCCGCCGTATTCGGTGAAATGGATTGGCAGTGACGACCCGACGTTGATAAACGATGAGCGTTTTGCTCCGGCAGGTGTGCTGGCTCCAAAATCAAAAGCTGACTTTGCGTTTGTGCTTCATGCGCTGAACTATCTTTCCGCCAAAGGCCGAGCGGCGATTGTCTGCTTCCCGGGGATCTTCTACCGTGGCGGCGCAGAGCAGAAAATCCGTCAGTATCTGGTTGATAACAACTATGTTGAGACGGTGATTTCTCTCGCACCGAACTTGTTCTTCGGCACCACCATTGCCGTCAATATTCTTGTGCTTTCAAAGCACAAAACCGATACCAGAGTGCAATTTATTGATGCCAGTGGGCTATTTAAGAAAGAAACCAATAACAACATTCTCACCGATGCCCATATCGCTCAGATCATGCAGGTGTTCAGCAGCAAATCAGATGTTGACCATCTGGCAAAATCAGTGCCCTTTGAAAGAGTGGCCGGGAATGAATACAACCTTTCTGTCAGCAGCTACGTGAAAGCGAAAGACACCCGTGAAATCGTCGATATTACGGAACTGAATGCTGAGTTGAAAACTACCGTCAGCAAAATCGACCAGTTACGCAAAGACATTGATGCGATTGTGGCTGAGATTGAAGGTGGCGAGGAGCAGAAATGAGCGAACTGAGTTATCTTGAAAAACTGCTAGATGGGGTTGATGTTGAGTGGAAGCGTTTAGGTGATGTGGCTCGCATCAAAAACGGCAAGGATCACAAGGCGCTTGGCGAAGGCGAATTTCCGGTTTACGGTTCAGGTGGAATTATGCGATACGCAGACACCTACGCCTACAACAAACCTTCTGTTTTAATTCCGAGAAAGGGCTCGCTTGGTAATCTATTTTTCGTTGATGTTCCGTTCTGGACCGTTGACACCATTTTTTATACGGAAATTGATGAAGCACAAATTCGCCCAAAGTATCTTTACTACTTCTTGACGACGGTAGGTCTTGGCGAAATGAACCAAGCAGGTGGCGTGCCAAGCCAGACACAATCAGTTTTAAATAAGCTGAAAATCCCTATCCCCTGCCCGGACACTTCAGAAAAATCCCTTGCCATCCAGTCTGAAATCATCCGGATTCTGGATACATTTACTGCACTTACCGCTGAGCTTACCGCTGAGCTTACCGCTGAGCTTAGCATGCGTAAAAAGCAGTACAACTACTATCGCGACCAGTTGCTGAGTTTTGACGATGATGAGGTTGAGTGGAAGACGCTAGGAGAGTTGGCAGAGAATCTTGACTCCAAAAGAAAGCCAATCACTAGTGGTTTGAGGGAAGCAGGGAAAATACCTTATTACGGAGCATCAGGGATTGTCGATTATGTAAAAGATTATATTTTCGATGGCGACTTTCTATTAGTATCTGAAGATGGCGCAAACCTGTTGGCTCGCAATACTCCGATAGCGTTCAGTATCAGCGGTAAGACTTGGGTGAACAATCATGCTCATGTGCTTAAATTCGATACCTATGCAGAAAGAAGATACGTTGAGTACTATCTGAATAGTATTGACTTAACAACCTATATTTCAGGTGCTGCACAACCTAAGCTGAATAAGAAAAACTTAGAGAGCATCCGTATCCCAAATCCGTCGCCAGAAGAAAAAGAGAGGATCGTTTCAATCCTCGATAAGTTTGATGCATTAACAAACTCCATCACTGAAGGCCTTCCTCGCGAAATCGAGCTACGCCAGAAGCAGTACGCATATTATCGGGACATGTTATTTAGCTTCCCGAAACAGGAAGTGGCAGAGGCGTGACATGGGCAAAACACTCCCGGAAATAGCTCAACAGCTTAGTACGCCTCAGAAAGTCAAGAAGACAGTTCATAAAGAAGTTGAAGCGACCAGGGCCGTGCCAAAGGTGCAGTTAATCTACGCTTTCAATAGCACGGGGAAGACACGTCTTTCCCGTGATTTCAAGCAATTGATTGCGCCCAAAGTCATTGACGGAGAAGGTGAAGAGTCCGAGTTGTCGCATAAAAAGATCCTCTATTACAATGCCTTCACCGAGGACTTGTTCTATTGGGATAACGATCTGCAAGAAGACGCAGAACCGAAGCTGAAGGTGCAGCCGAATTCCTATACAAACTGGTTGCTGACCTTGCTAAAAGATTTGGGACAGGATGGCAATATCGTCCGTTATTTCCAGCGCTATGCGAACGACAAGCTAACGCCACACTTCAATCCAGATTTTACCGAAGTCGCTTTTTCTATGGAACGCGGCAATGATGAGCGTTCCGCCCATATCAAGTTATCCAAAGGTGAAGAAAGCAACTTCATCTGGAGTGTGTTTTACACCCTACTGGATCAAGTGGTCACAATTCTCAATGTCGCCGACCCAGATGCGCGCGAAACCCCCGCATTTGATCAACTGGAGTATGTATTCATTGATGATCCCGTCAGCTCTCTAGATGATAACCATTTGATTGAACTGGCGGTTAATCTTGCGGGGCTGATCAAATCCAGCGAATCCGATTTGAAGTTCATTATCACGACACATAGTGCAATATTTTATAACGTGCTTTTCAATGAGTTGAACGGGAAAGCTTGTTACATGTTGGAGAGTTTTGAGGATGGTACATTTGCCCTCACGGAAAAATATGGCGACTCTAACAAGAGTTTTTCCTACCATCTCCACCTAAAGCAAACAATCGAACAGGCAATTGCTGACAACAACGTTGAAAGATATCACTTCACGTTACTGCGCAATCTTTATGAGAAAACGGCCAGCTTTCTGGGCTACCCTAAATGGTCTGAACTCTTGCCTGACGACAAGCAGCTTTATCTGAGCAGAATCATCAATTTCACCAGCCACAGCACGCTATCGAATGAAGCCGTTGCGGAGCCAACGCCAGCGGAGAAAGCGACTGTCAAACTGTTGCTCGATCACTTGAAGAACAACTGTGGCTTCTGGCAGCAGGAACAAAAAAATGGTTGATTGCACCAAGCCAATTGCTGAGTCCAATAATTTTATCATTTTGGACAAATACAACCCGGACTGGAAGATTACCGAGAGCTACCAGAGCGAAGGTGATCTGGAGCGTGAGCTGATTCAGGATTTAGTTAACCAGGGCTATGAATACCTGCCAACGCTGAACAATACCAAGGCTATGCTCGCTAATGTCAGGGAACAGTTGCAAACCCTTAACAATGTGGAGTTCCTGGAGGCTGAATGGCGTCGTTTTGTGGAAACCTGGATGGACAAGCCCAGCGATGGTGTTGTCGAAAAGGCCCGCAAAATTCATGATGATTATGTTCATGATTTCGTCTTCGACGATGGCCGTATTCAGAATATCTATCTGCTGGATAGAAAAAACATCCTTCGCAATAAAGTGCAGGTGATCAAGCAGTTCGAGCAAACCGGCACTCACGCCAATCGCTACGATGTCACCATTCTGGTCAATGGCCTGCCGCTGGTACAAATCGAGTTGAAAAAACGCGGTGTAGCGATTCGTGAAGCTTTTAACCAGATTCACCGTTACAGCAAGGAAAGCTTTAACAGCGATAATTCTCTGTTTAAATACCTGCAACTGTTTGTCATTTCCAACGGTACCGATACCCGTTACTTTGCCAACACCACCAAGCGGGATAAAAACAGTTTTGATTTCTCCATGAACTGGGCGAAGTCCGATAACACGTTGATTAAAGACATGAAAGACTTTACCGCCACGTTTTTCCAGAAGCATACCCTGCTCAATGTGCTGTTTAACTACAGCGTGTTTGACAGTAGCCAGACACTGCTGGTGATGCGCCCCTATCAGATTGCTGCCACCGAGCGAATCTTATGGAAAATTAACAGTTCCTTTACCGCGAAGAACTGGTCAAAGCCAGAAAGCGGAGGGTTTATCTGGCACACCACCGGATCAGGTAAAACCCTGACCAGTTTTAAGGCCGCACGTCTGGCAACGGAACTGGGCTTTATTGATAAAGTTTTCTTTGTGGTCGACAGGAAAGACCTCGATTACCAGACCATTAAGGAGTACCAGCGTTTCTCGCCGGACAGTGTCAATGGTTCTGACAATACTGCAGGCCTTAAAAGGAATCTGGATAAAGACGATAACAAAATTATCGTCACCACTATCCAGAAACTGAATAACCTAATGAAGGCGGAAGCGGACCTGCCCGTCTACCAGCAGCAAGTCGTCTTCATTTTTGATGAATGTCACCGCAGTCAGTTTGGTGAAGCGCAGAAGAACTTAAAAAAGAAATTCAAACGTTTTTACCAGTTCGGTTTTACCGGCACGCCCATTTTCCCGCAAAACGCATTAGGGTCGGAAACTACCGCCAGCGTGTTTGGCCGTGAGTTGCATTCTTACGTAATTACCGATGCCATTCGTGATGAAAAGGTGCTGAAGTTTAAGGTGGACTATAACGATGTCCGCCCCCAGTTTAAGGCGCTGGAAACCGAAACCGACGAGAAAAAACTCAGTGCCGCGGAAAATCAGCAGGCTTTTCTTCACCCGCTGCGCATCCAGGAAATCACACAGTACATACTGAACAACTTCCGCCAGAAAACACATCGCACTTTCCCTGGTGCCAGAGGTTTTAATGCCATGCTGGCAGTAAGTAGCGTGGATGCGGCAAAAGCGTATTACGCGACGTTTAAAGAGCTACAGAAAGAGGTGGCTAATAAATCAGCCAGCTATAAACCGTTGCGGGTGGCAACTATCTTCTCTTTTGCGGCTAATGAAGAACAAAGTGCTATCGGTGACATTACTGATGAAAGCTTTGATACCAGTGCAATGAATAGCAGCGCCAAAGAGTTTCTGGATGCAGCCATTGATGATTATAACGCTCACTTTAAGACGAATTTCAGCACTGACAGCAACGGCTTTCAAAACTATTACCGTGATTTGGCCCTGCGAGTTAAAAATCAGGACATCGACCTGCTCATTGTGGTGGGAATGTTTTTAACCGGTTTTGACGCTCCGACGCTGAACACCCTGTTCGTCGATAAAAACCTGCGTTATCACGGCTTGATGCAGGCATTCTCCCGTACCAACCGTATCTTTGATGCCACCAAGACCTTCGGCAATATAGTGACGTTCAGGGATCTTGAACGCGCAACCATTGATGCTATTACGCTGTTTGGTGATAAGAACACCAAAAATGTGGTGCTGGAGAAAAGCTACAAAGAGTACATGGAGGGCTTTACTGATATCGTGACAGGTGAGGCCAAGCGCGGCTTTATGGATATTGTGACGACCTTGGAACACCAGTTCCCTGATCCGGCTAGCATTGATAGCGAGAAGGGGAAAAAAGCCTTCGTTAAACTGTTTGGTGAATACCTGCGGGCTGAAAATATCCTGCAAAACTACGACGAATTTGCCATGCTGAAAGATCTGCAAAAAGTCGATATCAGCGATTCCGATGCCGTGGAAACCTTCAAGACAGCGCATTATCTTGACGATGAAAAGTTTGCCGAATTACAGACCATTCGTCTCCCCACAGAACGTAAGATTCAGGACTATCGTTCAGCCTACAATGATATCCGTGACTGGCAGCGTCGCGAGAAAGTGACTAATGACAAGGATAATTCAACCACTGACTGGGATGATGTCGTGTTTGAAATTGACCTACTGAAATCTCAGGAAATTAACCTGGACTACATTCTTGGTCTAATTTTTGAACACAACAGGCAGAAGAAAGGTAAAGAGGCACTGACTGAAGAGGTTAGACGGTTAATTCGCTCAAGTCTAGGTAACAGGGCAAAAGAAGGTCTGATTGTTGACTTTATTCAGCAGACTAACCTTGATGACATGCCGGACAAAGCCAGCATCATTGATGCGTTCTTCATTTTTGCTCAGCGTGAGCAGCAGCGTGAAGCTGACGCATTGATAAAAGAAGAAAACCTGAATGAAGAGGCTGCAAAGCGCTATATCCGTACATCGCTAAAACGCGAATATGCCACCGAAAATGGTACTGAGTTAAACGAGACTCTACCGAAGCTTAGTCCGTTAAACCCGCAGTACAAAACGAAAAAACAGACCGTTTTCCAGAAAATTGGTGAATTTATTGAGAAGTTTAAAGGGGTGGGTGGACAAATTTAGCCGTGGGCGCATAGGGGGACAAAGTGGTCCCCCTATGCCAGTGTTCGATACAACTGTCAGTGATAAATATATTCTTATTGACTGAAGTGCATATTCCGGGTTATTAGATAACGATCGATAAAACCATCGCTAATAGACGCGGTCTATTTTTAAATTGATATATTTAGATGTATTCACTCAGACTTGATCTGAATATTTTCGCTGGTGGCACATAATCAAATCTGACAGTCTGCTTTGAGCGAGGAGCGAAAATTGCGCTGTACCTCAACTCGACTAAACATAATGGATATGGAAAATACCAAGAAAAAACTTTTTTTGTTAAAACGTTCTTGAACAAACCTGACGGAGCGTTCATGTATTAATTTAATGCATTTATTCTCATGTGAGATGGATATCATTAATATAGTTTTGAATAGCATGTTAAATATAAAATTTAAACTCAGGCAAATATTGTTTTTTCACTTGAGTTTAATTAAAAATAAGAGGTTAGATATTATGCTGCTCTTTTATTTTTTGCATCATCAAATTATATCCTCTTTCATCTAACACTCCCTTATTCGTTTTTAAATACGGCAGCCATTTTTTAAGTATCACATCTCGCTTTATTACATTATTATGGTCAAATATTGATGTTTTTATTTGTTCAAGGATCGAGGATGTGCTGCTAAATCCATTTGTTCCGGCTTTACCGAAAAGTTCGTCAAGTTTAATCCATGAGCTATCAGGCATCCATTTCACCCATTGATCGTTAGGTGCGATCTCATTTCTAACGTTTCCTACTGAATAGGTTTTTTCCATTTTCCCCCAATCATAATCTTCCGAGAGAATACTTCCAGTCAGAATGATTGACTCGAATTGAACTGGTGGATCACCTTCAAACCCCGCAAGATAGGCTCCAATGATATATGTACCGAATGAATGAGCAATAACTGAAATTTTTGTATCTGGTGATTGGCAATATTGGTCTTTAATAGATTGTATCCACTCACGAAAGTCATCAACAGCTTTGCGTCTCTCACCTTTTCTTAATAGAATATCAGGCGTTGTATATCCGTAATAGTAAGGAGCGACAGTCCAACCATCATTGCTAAAAATTGGGACCAATTCACTATTCCACGAAGCATTGCTTAGCAAGCCATGGATTGTAACTAAAACACCTACAGGTTCGTTTAAATCAATTACTTCGCGGTGGCAGTATGCTCTTTTAACTATTTCCAGTGTGTCATCATCTGGTTCGTGATGTATTTCCCATTCAGAACTCCTTTCATCTAACAAAATTTGTATTACTCCATATTTCTGACCAAACCTTCCTCTTGAAAAAAGGTTGATAAATGCATTAACGAGCTTAGGGTCATCTTCAGAGCAAAACATGATATCAGCTTTTTTTCCACTTAAAATTAGTCTTTCACCTTTGCTCGGGATATCTTCTTTCTTTTGGAGGACAATGACAACGTCAATGTCAGATGGGTTTCTATGGTTGGTTACAAATGATCCACCTATAAACACGAATCTAGCATAACGGCTTTTTGCAAAATCTAGAATGTCTGTGATTGTTTTAGTATAGGGTTTGCGAAATTCATCCTGACAGAATCTCTCAATAAATTCGTATCCATTACAACGGTGAACTCCTTCGGGTAACTCACCACGCTGAGTAAAGGCAGGAATAACATTCATAACATTTCACTTCCTTATTTATTTGGTGCGAGGAATGAACATATACGTATAAACACTATGAATTTTAGTGATATTAGTCTGTTTTTTTGGTGATTGCAATATCTGATTGGCTGGTTTCAGTACAACATATACAGATAAAAATTAATTATTAATAGTATTATCAGTACCGCTCTAAAAAACTGTCCACAAAATGTCTGCTTCTGGCACAGAAGCTGCCTGTCAGAATAGGTTTAGATCTGTACCATAGCTGTGTCAGGTAAAATCTTAGCCAATACAATTTAGATCTACATTGAAGTGGCTTACTGAATTTCCTAACTTTTATTATATTCACTACTCCATCGATTTGCAGACAGAGTTTTTAAATATCACTAATTCTAAATAGCTCACTGTTCATTAATCTATATTTTTAATCTACTCTAATATTTTATTAAGAAGCATTAGAGTAGATTATCTATTCCAGAGCGCTTTGTGTATTTTTCCTGTCTGGTGATAATCGGAAACCAGATCGATAAACTCTTTAAAATCCTTGTTTTCTACCACCAGGCGGTTGACGGATTGCCAATCAATACTTGTTCGCTCTCGTGCAGGAATCAGCGTTTGGCTATTACCGGGATCTTGCGGATTAAGAAGGATCACGCCAATACCATGCAATGCACACAACATCTGCAGCTCTTTTTCTACACCACGCTGCTTATCTTCATTTATTTCGGTCGCAATAAGATAACCAAAATGGGCCCAGCTTGAATTGCTCACTGCCTGGAAGAAACATTCTCGAACATTGCTACGGTTAAGCTGACGTTTTACCTCAAAAGACCACAGACGGGTTAAACGCCCTTCGCTATACCGTACGCAGTTTTGCACAACGCTATCCCAACCTTTATCGAGAGGCTGCAAAGCAACAATATCCGGATAAAGCCAATGGTTTGCCCCAAGACCTTTGTTGTTGCTTGAACGCTTTTCATCGATACGACGGCAAAGCAGTTCTTCTTCTTCAGAAAGGTACTCAATCAAAAGCGGGTAAAGAGCATGCTCAGAAAAAGCTACCGTCTCAGCAGACGGAGTCGGAGCAATATCAAAAGATGACTCTTGTTGCACGCCATTATCGATTTCCTTACCCCAGTAATAAAGTCTGGGCCGAGGTTTGTCACGCGTTATAACCTGAGGACACATCGCTTTTGCCTGAACGGTTCTGCTCCCACCGACTTCAGCAGCTATTTGACTCAAGAAATCTTCATCACTGGCGAATCGAGGATTTTGACGCTTTACAGCAAGCTCTGCGCCATAGTGATCAATGATTTTTTGGGCAAGCTGACGGGCTGTAAATTGCTCATCAGGATTAGCCTGAAGAACATTAATAATCATCTGTGGGCGACTAGTCATGGCTCCTGCCTTTAATGTAACAGTAAGAACGCTTCTATCTGAATGAATGGCTAAATCTCAGATGCTGCTTTTCTGATGAAACAGTGTAAAACTACCTTTCACTTGAACCAAGCTTACAATATGAGTTTTTGGCATTGAACAACAGATTTCATTACAAAAACGAACACCGCATCAGAAGCCATGTTAAAGAAAAAAATAAGGTATGTCAGATACATACCTTAAATACATCTAATCATTCCATGCTTAATTTGGCAAAATCAAACGGACTCACCGCCTTATCCCTATTCGCATCCAGAAAATCAGCCCACCATTGCAGCATCAATTTGCGCTCATCAAGATGCTCGGCTTTGTGAATGTAAGCCGCTCGCACAGAGTTACGCTCCATATGGCTCATCTGCCGTTCCACTGCATCTCTCGACCACAACCCTGACTCAATCAACGAACTACACGCCATTGTCCTGAAACCGTGACCGCAGACTTCAACCTGTGTGTCATATCCCATCACTCGCAAAGATTTGTTCACCGTGTTTTCACTCATCGGTTTGCGAGGGTTATGATCGCCAATAAAGATCAGTTCATGATCCCCACTGAACGTCTTTATCTCCTCGAGAATCGCCAGAGCTTGACGGGAAAGTGGAACCAGATGAGGTGTACGCATCTTTGATCCTCGCTGAGAATGTTTCACGCCGGGAATAGGCTCTCGCTCAGGCGGGATGGTCCACATTGACGTTTCAAAATCGATCTCTGACCAGCGAGCAAAACGCAGCTCACTGGAGCGAATAAAGATAAGCAGAGTAAGTTCCGTTGCCCAGCGGGTTAGCGGCCTGCCGGTATAACCGTCTATTTTCTCGAGTAACTCAGGGATACGCTTTAATTCCAGCGCCGGACGATGTTGTCGATTGCCAGAGGCGACGGCTCCAGCCATCTCCTGCGCTGGGTTGTAATCAATCAGCCCGCTTTGTACTGCATAACGCATGATGGCCGTGGTGCGCTGTTGGAGACGAGAAGCCACCTCAAGACGTCCAGACACTTCCACTGCTTTAATTGGTGCCAGTAAATCACGAGTACCCAGTTCAGCAATGTTGCAAGTACCAATTGCCAGGAAGATATTGTCCTCCAGGCTCTTTTTTACGCGATTAGCATGATCTTCCGACCATTTTTGGTTAGTCGCAAGCCATTCTCTGGCAACCTTCTCGAAAGTAATAATCTCTTTCGCCTGCTCTTCTTTTAAAGCACGCTTATGCTCACGAGGATCAATGCCAGCAGCAACCAGCTTTCTAGCCTCTTCTCTCTTTTGTCTGGCATTAGCTAACGAGATTTCAGGATAGACACCGAACGCCATCAAATGTTGTTTACCGCCAAAACGGAAACGAAATCGCCAATACTTTGAGCCGTTAGGTTTTACAAGTAAGGACATACCGTCGCCGTCAACAAGTGAATACTCTTTCTCCTCAGGTTTCGCAGAACGAACTTTAGTATCCGTTAAGGCCATAATGGTCCTCCTTCCATTGGTATGTCGTGAGTATACAAGCAATATCGAATCGACAAATATACTCATTAGTATACTCACAGGCTTGTTGATGTGGGTTGAGTTAGGTTGACTTCAGTTGAGGGGAAAAGCGGGTAAAGCCTTGTGTAGCGCGGATTTTGGGCATAAAAAAAGACGTCGATTGACGTCTATTTATATACTTTTGGTGCGAAGGCCGGACTCAAAACCCAACACAACACACTGATATTAAAAAGATTTAATTATAACACTCAAAAATATGCCCCTTTTTGTGCCCCCAGTCGTTTTGTCGCCACCGTATTGATAACAGATTGAAGCATATACCTTTTAGGTTTAGTTGTTCTTAGCCGGTAAGGTTCCGCTATACGGATCCTTATCGGAACAAAAATTAACAACTCATTAATTCGAAAGCCGCCTTGATATAACTTTCTTCAGGTTTGAATCGTGACATGTGTCGCACACAAATAACCGGGATATTTCTGCTATTAAGATTGGCCATAAAAGCGAAAGTGGTGTGGTAGCCTTTCGGGTGAGAAAATTTGAGAGTAGATGCATCGCCAAAGTGCTTTAGCAACAAACTAGCAGCGGAGATTGACTGGAGGCTGTTGCTATATGCAACGATGAGATCTGGTTCGCTCAAACGGGCTGTTACATGCTCAAAAAATGCCATTGAGTTTGCTTCGATTTCATTCATTGTCATGTTGCGACAAGCTGCTTCTTTTTTCAGGGTTGCAGCATTCTGAGAACACATCATGAATGCGTTGGTATAAACAACATCTTCCCAGCTATAACCGAGAGAACAAGGTATTTGCTGTAGTCTTTTAGCAAGATGAGTGATACCCCATTTCCCTTGTATCCCTTGTTGAATACCGGAAAGCAAAGGATGAGCATAATCTTGAAGAATAGACTGGCGGTTTGTCATGCCTGAATCAGCTAACGAGCCATTAAAGCCCATCATGATCAACCGCTTTCTCGATGGTGTTGCAGCCAAGAGGTCAAAAGCGCAGTCATAAGGTCGACCAGGCAAATCAGCCAAGTGGAAGCGGGATAGTCCTTCTAGAATGAAATCTCTGGTCTTTTCCACTGCTAAGATATTCCCATGAAATTGCATAGCGACATCATACGCAAAAAAAGTTTTTTTGCATTTAACTGTTCACACTGTTCACCTCTTAATTTTCATGTTTAATATCAGATAGATAGATGGTGACGAGTCGGTGAAGAGTGAACAGTTAACTATTCACCTCAGCACGTCTCTGATCTGTTCCGGTCGAACATCAGCGAAATACGATGGTGACGAGGGGGTATAAATAGTTTTTTTTGGTTTTACTGTTCACACTGTTCACCTTTGATTTTTTATCAATAATTTCATAGAGATAAAGGGTGAACATACGGTGACGGGTGAACAGTGGATTGTTCACCTCTTGCTGATAGTCAGAAAGGAAAAGACCGGCTGTTGCCGGTCTGAGGTAGGTTATGTTGCTGCGGGTTCGTCGCACTTAGGTAACCAGTCGTCATAGCTTTCATCTTTCAGCGACAGGTTTGTCTGGATCCCCTGTTTTGTGTGCCGCTTGTCATAATTCAGCCCGTATTCTTTCAGCATCATGGGCAGCCCCAGCCCGAACATTTTCAGGCTGAGCACGTTCCTGTACCCGTTGGCCTCCATATAGGCCAGATACGCATGATAGAGATATTTACGGTAATTACGCGGGATGATACTGGCGTTCCCCATGAACATCCCGTTGGTCTGTGGCAGCGTTTCCAGATAACCGCAAAAATCAAAGGCCGGGTCAGCGTCGCGTTTGATACTGAGTGCCTCGTCCGAGTTCTGCTGAGACTGCAACAGTGTGCGGGCGCTCATCGGGTCGCTGAACTGCTGCATCAACTGGCGCACAATCACGGCCAGCTCGCGGGCGATTTTGTCCTTAAGCTGCGGGTCGCGTTCTTCCGGGGCAATCTGTTCCGGGAAGTGAATAATCACCCGGCGACGGGAGACGCCGCCGCTGCGGTCGGTGAAACGCATCGGGTTGTTGTTCACGGCCAGAATCACCGCCGGAATGTGGGTGGAATAGGCGTTCTGGTACTTCGGGTCAACGGAGACCGCATCGCCGCCGGTGATGGCCTTGAGTCCCGCCCCGTCACCGCTCCATTTCTCCTGGTCAGGCAGACGAATCAGTGAGAAACCAATCAGGGCTGCGCGCTCGCGGGGCGATTCCAGCGTTTCGATGGTGGCGGAGGTGGCGTTATCCTCCCCGGCGAGCATTGTGGCGATTTCGGCCAGAATACTTTTCCCGCTGCCCCCCGGCCCGGTCACTTCGAGAAAGAGCTGCCAGTCGTAGCGGTTCGCCAGCACCATAAACAGCGCCGCCAGAATCACATCGCGTTTTTGCGGATTTTTACCGGCCGCCCGGTCGAGCCAGCGCCAGAAATGCGGGGCGTGGGTCTCCAGCGTTTCCCCCGCCACCGGCGGGGTGAAATCGACATCGCACAGGGTGCGCAGCCAGTACGCTTTGTGGTGCGGGCTGAATGTCCCGCTTTTCGTGTCGAGCACGCCGTTACGAAAACCAATCAGACGCCGCGCCGGGGTGTCCTGCTGCGGAATAATCAGTTTCAGCGTCTCCACGACGGAGGCAATTTTTCCCGACGAGAACGGGGCGCGCAGACGCCGGAACAGCCCGGCCACATCGCGGGCAAAATCAGACGGCGGAATGATTTTCCAGATGCCGTTTTCATAGCGGGACAGGTGCTGGCCGTTCGCATCCACCGCCAGCGCCTCGCCATAGTGTTCATGCACCCGCATGGCCTTTTCACTGGCGCTCATGGCGGTAAATTCTGCTTCACTCATGGTGTCAAACGGGCTTTGTGCCGGTGGCCGGATGGCGTCATAAATGGCGTTACGCGTGTCTTCTTCGCCTTTCTGCATAAACGCATCATTCCAGTCACCGAACACCGGCGGCAGGGCAACCGTGCCGTTACAGGCGTCTGCGGCCGCTGCGGCTTTGCTCTGGCCGTTACCGTTGAGGTCACGGTCGGCGGCGAGAACAATCTGGCAGGCCGGGTGCTTCTGACGGGCCAGGCTCGCCAGAGAAAGGAGGTTAACGGACGACAGCGCCACCATGACGGTTTCCCCGGTCAGGTGATGCACGGTGAGAGCCGTCGCATACCCCTCCGCTATCCACAGGCGTTTCCCGGCCTGTTTTTTCCCTTCAAGGGTATGGCAGCACCCTTTGACTGCCCCGCCTTTCAGGGTGCGTTTGAGGCCGTCAGCATCGATAAGCTGGAGGTTAACCAGCGCGCCGGTCCCGTCATGCAGTGGCACCACCACATCACCGGCACTGAACGTCACGCCGCCGGTTTTGTGCGTGGCTGTCAGGGTCAGGCATTCATGCGCGGGAAAGCCCTTGCGGGTCAGGTACGCATTGCCGGTGACCGTGCGGGTCTTCTCCATCAGTCTGACGGCCAGCGCAGCCGCCGCTTTACGGTCAGCACCGATTTCATCTTCTGCGGCCGCAATCACCGCCGGGGAAACCGGCGGCAGGCTGCAGGTGACGGCGTTCACCCTGCGGGCAGCCTCAGCCGGTTTAATACCGAACACCTTTTCGACCAGTTTCAGGCCGTCGCCTGCACCGCACTGGTTACAGAACCAGGTGCCGCGCCCCTCTTTGTCATCGAAGCGAAAGCGGTCAGAGCCGCCACAGACCGGGCAGGCCTGATGCCGGTTTTTAATGACCTTCACCCCCAGCGCCGGGAGAATGCGCGGCCAGTGGCCGCATGCCTGATTGACGGTTTCCGTTACGTTCATGTTCATTGTTTTTCCCTCAGTGCAGCACAGGCGTTTTGATATGGCGGGCGCAAAGCTCATCCATGACGGCGAGTCCCAGAAAGGACAGTGACGGGGCGGCCTTAAGCGGCCCGGCTTCCATCAGGTCTTCCAGCAACGCGCAGGCAATCTGGCGGCCTTTTTCCTCGCCGTGCTGGCGCAGATAGAAGCCCTCCAGCTCGGCGGCGATGGCGCTTTCCAGTGCATCGAGGGTGAGATACGGATAGCGGTGCTGACGTTCGCACAGGGTCAGCCAGGCACAGGCGACGGCGCGGCGGTACAGTGCTGCACGTAATACAGGCGGTAAGGGCTGTTTCATGCGCGTACCTCCTCAGTGAGCCAGCGTGCATTGCAGCGTTCAACCACATCATCAAGCCGGGCGGTCATCAGGTGAATGACGGAGGCAAGCTGTACCTGTTGCTCCGGGTCACGACGGGAAGACATGCAGTCCTGTACCTGCATGAGTTCGCCGACAAGCTGGCCGACATTGCGCAGGTGCTCAAGGTGCAGGAGGTCAGCACGGGTGATGGTCAGGGTCAGTTCGTTCATGCGCGCACCTCCGCAACCGGCAGGCGGCCGGCAAACGAAAGGATGTAATCACGGACAAGGGCAAGGCGGGCGGCCTGTTCATCACCGGCCACGGTGCGGAGCATACAGATACGGGGTTTACGGTCTGCACGACGAACGGCGGCAAATACAAAGACAAACTGCGGGTGTGACGGGGTGAGGGTCGTAGCCATAGCGGCAACCTCCTTGAAGTAGCGGTTATTGCCACCACCGGAGTTCCTACGCTCATGGGTGGTGACCCGGACGGGGGTAGGAATACCGGCCTTCAAGGGAACCGGCCAGCCCGAAGGCTGCCCCGCCCGGACCACCATTATCACTATAGAGCCACGGTGTGAGTGAATACACCACAGCCCTGAAAACGGGTGTGCCTGAGCCACGACATAAAAAAAGACGCATGGCGCGTCTGTTGTCGCCTTGAAGTAACACGGGTTCCTACGCCCGGCTGCCGATTTTGCGACAGCGCGGAAACTATACCCGTAAAAAACCCCGGCAGGCAAGCCAGGGAAAAGAATAATTAACACAACGGCACCTCAGCAGTCAGTGAGCGTGTCTTTCCCGGCGGGGCGGGAACGGTGATGCTTCTGCTCACTCTGTGGGGCGGCACGCTCCACACTGAATGCCGGTGAACGCACTCTGTAGCCCCGGCTGGCGCTTTTCCCTTCCGTGACAGAGGTCAGGGCAAGACTCAGCAGATGGGCATCTTCGGGGGAAAGGGTGTGTTTCTGTCCGCCAAGGGTCAGGATAATCATGCGCACATCCCTCCGTTACGACGGGCGATACAGTCCGCCATCCAGGCGCTGACCTCGGAATGTACCCAGGCGACATTTTTTCCACCGAGAGAGACCTGTTGCGGAAATTCGCTGCGGCTGATGAGGTCATAAATGGTCGAACGGGACAGGCCACAAAGATGCATCACTTCGGGCAGGCGTAAAAAGCGCTCCTGAGTCCTTTCAGGGACGGGCATCACCGGGGTAAGCGGTGCGGAGGATGGAGAAGAAAAAGCAGTGTGCATCGGGCTACCTCATTGGGTTTATACAGCGCCGGGCATGTCTGTCCGGCTTCGGGTAGCTCCCTATTTTGTGAATATTTTAACACGGGGCAACAAGTCATTTTGTACTGACCCACCACACAACAGAGTGATTTTTAAGCAGTGGCAAACGTTGGCAATCTTTTGGTAAATGTTGGCAAACTGATGGCCCGTTTTTGATTACTTTTATTTATATATTTTCCTTTTTTAATCGATAAAAAGGTCTAATGAGTAGGCTGAGTGAAAAATCAGGACGGTGAACAGTGGTGAACAGTCGGTGAACAGTTACCCCCTCAACTGTTCACCCTTTAACTTACTGTATTACTTATCTTTTTATTTACGGTGAACAGTAGTGAACAGTTATCAGTAAAAAAATAAACGGTGAGTAAGGTTTTCCTGCGACCTCTTTCTGGCAAGCCGGGGTTACGTCCCTTTTGTGCCATCCCTGCCACAACCCTAATGAATCGCCCCGTTGTGTGGTGCACGGCAGAATGACCTCAGCCAACACACACGGAGAGCCTGAAATGATGAAGCCCGCAGACATTATTGCCGCCGCCATGAAAGCGACAACAGAGAAGCAGAGGAAAGAGAACGAACAGAGCGTGGCCATTGCACTGGAGGCGTTCACGCAGGCCCGTGACGCCCACACGGCCAGCATGAAAAAACTGTATGACACCGAAGCGGCCATTCGTCGCAGTGAACAGGAACGGCAGGCCGCGCTGGATGAAAGCGCAGAAGCGGAACAGAGCTGGCGCAGCCGGTTCCGCAGTCTGCGCGGTAACCTCACCCCGGAAATGAAAGCCGAACACTCACAGCGCATTGCGAACCGCGAACTGGCGGAAGAGTTCACCGCCCTGATTGCCGAACTGGAAGACGATAAAGACAGTGCGATGCTCGGCGCATGCAGGTCAGCACGTCAGTACACAACCGCCCACAACACCGCATTCACCACGTATGCCGACGGTGAATGGGCCTGTGCCCTTACGGCCATTGACCCGGCACTGATACGCGCTTTTGTGCTGCGCATCCGTTCGCTGGAGTTAAGCGGCAGCGAATCGGCCTGTGCCACTGCGGCCCGTGAGCTTGCGAACAGCCTGGGGACAATGAAGGCTGTTCACGAGTTTGATATGGCACAGGAGCCGGTATTGTCCGTCACCGGTCTGTACCGCCCGGCACTGACGGGGTTGGATATGAAGCTCTATAACAGCCCGGCCAGACGTACGCAACTCGCGCAGGCACTGGCGGCAAAAAAAGCCGCTAACGGGACGGGGGTATAAATCATGTTTCACTGCCCGTTCTGCAAGCACGCCGCCCATTCGCGCACAAGCAGCTACCTGTCGGAAAACGTCAAACGCCGCTATCACCAGTGCCGGAATATTGAATGCTCAGCCACGTTCCGTACCACCGAATCGGTTGACGGGGTGATACGTGCCGGGGTGCTTGTGCCGTCCCCGGAGCCGGACAGTCCACCGGCACCGTAAATACCCCTCTCATACACTGTTAAAGACCACGGAGAGAACACCGTTGACCACACTCACACCACAGCAGGCCTTTGACATCTGTCAGGCCGACAAAACCGCCTGGCTTAACCTGAAAACGGAACGGGAAAAGGCAGAGCAGGCGCTCAACGCGCATCTTTCCGGTGACAGTGAAAACTGCCCGGTCAGGGTGGCGGCACTGCGCGGGCGCATTGAGGTGAATAAATGGCAGATTAACCGGGCAGCCGGTCGCTATATCCGCTCGCATGAAACCTTACAGCACGTCAGCATACAAAACGGCCTTGAGGGATTTATGCAACAGCACGGGGCCACACTGGCCGCCGTGCTGGCCCCGGAATTAAAAGCGCTGAACGGCCAGCCGGACTTTATTAAACGTCGCGCCCTCGACCGTGCGACCACGTATCTGCGTGATGCGCTGGCCGCGTGGCTGAATACCGGTCAGGAAATTCATTATTGTGCGCAGGATAATGACATTTTAACCGCCGCCGGACACAGGCCTGACGCGGCTTCACGGGCAGATAATCAGGAAAAATATACGCCTGCACAGAACCAGATTTATGCGCGCCGGTGTGCAGACATGGCCGCGCAGCACCCCGCCTGAAAATCACCGAAAATCCCGCTATTTTTCCTGAATTACGCCATGCATCCCCAGGGTGCATGGTTTTGCATGTGTTTATTCACCTTTTTTACCCCTTCACGCACCAGTCCCGGCGCGGTCTGAGCCGTCTCATGCACCTGCATTAAAACCGCCCCGTTAAGCGGGCAGGCGAGGCGGGGAAAGCACTGCGCGCCAGCGGTAAAGCATTTATTTAATTCTGTTTACTTCCGCGGCATGAGCGCGTCACTGCGCTGTACAGACTCTCGAGGGTATTGATGGTTAGTGCGATTTTGTTCAAGAGTGTAACGGGCTTCTGAGAAGGCCAGTCGAGGGGTAAGTGAAAGCCGTCCGGCGGCGACAGAAATCTGTCTTTTCGGCATTCATTGTATCGCTTCTAAAGCTCCCATTTCCATGACGTATTCGGGCCTGTGGCAATCTGAATCGCCATGCACCTGCATGAAAACCGCCCCACAAGGCGGGAAAGCACTGCCCGCCAACATTGGAATCATCATTAGAAATTGATGAACTTACAATCATAAATGATGTAGCCTTATAACACATGTTATACAGATACATTGAGCTGATTCGAAAACTCAGCAACAAAGTGATGAATCATAAAATCTCATCATTAGGGTGGTCGATTATTAATCTATAGGTCAATCATGAAAATTAAGAATGAGATCTCAGCAGCCACAATCCTTTCAATAATGATGTTCATTTCAGTCTATGCTTTCAAAAGTGGCGAAGCTATGTTTTTTGGCTATCCGTCATATTATATTTACTTAGATACAAATGAAGTTATAAATACCTTACTTAAACTATCATTTGTCATAATAATCATCATTACGTTATCTTTATTTATACGCATACCCACCAAGCTTTTTATTTTATTTATTGCTATAGCACTTATCACAAAACTTATAAAAATAGCCGCATTAAGCCATCAGCAGCCTTTAAATAGCATGGCCGTAATAAATGTTGGAACTAGCTTCGTTATTTTAATATGCTTGTTATATTTAATTCCAAACGCAATTAAGCAAGAAACTGGATATTATACATTGAATGCTAAACCCTGCATGTTTGCAGTTTTAGCCTTCCTTAGTTTCTCCTATTTTTTCGGACTTAATTATCATAGTTTTTTTCCTGGTGGGATTTGGCAAACTGACGATGAAAAAGTTGTAGTAGGGCGATACCAAGACAAGTTTATTTTGAGGCAATGCAACAACGGCAAGGCTTTTTTTTACATAAGTGAAATTAGCAATAATAAATTTGAGAAATTTAAAATAGACACCCGAAATGTTCTCCTTCTTAGATGCCAAACAGAACTCGATGAAATGAAAAAAACAGAATGGATGGTTAATTGGTAATCAAAAAATCAATATTTAAGGAGCAAAGATGAAAAGAACAATATTTTACTCTTGGCAATCTGACTTACCGTCAAAGTCAAATAGAAATATTATTGAGGAGGCATTAAAAAGATCTTTATCAGCGTTAAAAAGAGATGAAAATGAAACCGTTGAGCCTGTGCTAGATCGAGATACTGCGGGAACCCCTGGTTCGCCATCAATTAGCGATACAATTTTTAAAAAAATATCGACCTCAGATGTTTTTATAGCAGATGTTTCGATTATTAACGCTTCTGAAAGTAGCAAAAAAACTTCAAACCCAAATGTTTTAATTGAGCTAGGATTCGCTATTTCTCAATTAGGGTGGGATAGAATAATCCTTATACAAAACACATTGTTTGGTGGACCTGAAGAACTACCATTTGATTTACGTGGACGCAGGGTTGTCACTTATAGTTATGGTCCACAAGACGACACTAAGTCTGAGGTCAGAGGTGTATTACAAGGCAGACTTGAAAATGCTTTAAAATATGCACTGAAAGACTCAAGCATCGGTTCGCTACAAAGTGGCTCAGGTGCTCCTGTATGGTGGGGCGAATGGATTAATTACAATCATGGAAGAAGCTATGGAGGTCATTTATTCATAAGAGAAACTTCCGCAGCAGGTTTTTTATTTGACCTTTCAGTTTATAGTGGTTCTCATTCTGGAAAGATCACATCACAAGCTATTTTCGTTTCAAGAGATATGGCTTATGCAAAAATACCAAATTACAATGATGAATACGGTGAAATCAGCTTCAGACGCAACATAGTTGATGGAAAGAAATTTTTGTCGATAGAAGAAACTGCCAGTTGCTCAAGTCATAGAGGTATGGGAGTAATATTCAGTGGTGAATTCCAATGGTCCAGCGATAACCTTTTTGAACTAGGTTTTCTTAACGAGCTTGACTTACAAAGAATATACAATGTCATGGGATCATATTATTTTGATTTCAAAAAGAGAATGGAGGGTATTGGTAAATACGAAAATCTAGATACTTTTGAGGCCAAAGTTTTTCATGGTGGAGTTAGAGGAATGTATACTTATATGGAGGGAATAATAATGATCTCTCCAGAAGGAGGGATTTGGGTAGCATATTTAGATGATAATGATATTAAATACTTCACCAACGACATCAACTGGAAAGAAAAAACACCTAAGACAATTGATAATTGGTGTAGTAGATTTCAACAGGTTGAAATAAAATATATATCAGATGCAAGTACTTTACCACATGATGCCTTAGACGAAATACTCAAAAACCTAGAAGATGAAATAACTGGAAAATAACATCAATCATTATATTGAGGCATCATTTAATCATTGATTCCTCAATATTCACATTAACAATTAAAAATAATTTTTAATAAATTACTACTTCTGAATTTTAGCATAATCATATGGACTAACTTCGCTCGCTTTATTTGCGTCAAGGTAATCTGACCACCATTGTACCATCATACGACGTTCATCCAAATGCTCAGAAGTATGAATATACGCAGCACGTACATTATTTCTCTCAGAATGGCTCAACTGGCGCTCAATCGCATCATCGCTCCATAGCCCCGACTCCCCCAGCGCACCGCGCGCCATCGTCCTAAACCCATGCCCGCAGACTTCGGTTTTAGTGTCATAACCCATTGTACGCAAGGCGCTGTTAACCGTATTCTCACTCATGACTTTCGCAGCATCATGATCTCCCGGAAATAGAAGTTCTTTATCACCGCTGATTTGCTTGAGTTGCGCTAACAACCCCATCGCCTGCCGACTGAGAGGAACAATATGTTCCTCTTTCATCTTCATGCCACGATGAGAGTAACGCACGCCTTTAATTTCTTCCCGCTTTGCTGGTATGCGCCATATTGCTTTTTCAAAGTCAAACTCTTCCCACCGCGCAAAGCGTAACTCACTGGAACGAACAAAAGTGAGTAAAGAAAGTTCTACAGCAATCCGGGTCATCATTCGGCCACGGTATGCAGCAAGACGTGCAAGGAACTCAGGGAATCGGCTAGAGGGTAAAGCGGGGTAATGTCGCGCTTTGGTTGTAGATAGCGCACCGGCCATATCAGTGGCTGGATTTGAGTCGATGTAATCGTTCTGTACTGCATAACGCATGATGGCCGTGACACGCTGTTGCAGACGCTGCGCGACGTCATGCTTACCGCTGGCATCAACTTTCTTGATCGGGGCTAGAAGATGGCTGGTTTTGAGCTGGCGGATATCAGACGAGCCGATATAAGGAAAGATATATAGCTCAAGGTAACGAAGAACGCGCGATCGATGATCTTCACTCCAGCGCTTATTGCTCGCATGCCATTCGAGGGCGATGGTTTGAAAATTATATGCCCCTGCGTTTTCGGCCTGAGCTTCCTTCTGTTCAGCTTTCGGGTCGATACCCTGCACTAACAGCTTTTTAGCTTCATCGCGCTTTGTTCTAGCCTGAGCAAGCGTAACAGTAGGCCAGACACCAAAAGCGAGACGATCCTCTTTTTTGTCAGAGGGGCGTCTGTATTTCATGCGCCAGTATTTAGAACCCTTTGCCGAAACCTCAAGATACAAACCACCACCATCGGCCATTTTGTAGGTTTTATCTTTAGGCTTTGCGGTCTCTACCTGTCTGGCGTTGAGCTTCATTTTGGGGGCACATTTCTAATCGAAGTTAAGATGCCCCCAATTATGCCCCCAGTGCCCCCCGGATTTCAATGGACGGGCTCGGACAATGACGGATACAAAAATCTCTGCAAGCCTTGATTTTAAAGGGTTTAGTGGACTTTCTCGGATGGTCTTGGAAAAGGTCTTGGTGCCCGAAGGCCGGACTCGAACATCGCATTTAACCCTATGTTAAGAAGCAATAAAATTTAAAAGACAATTTTCAGTACCAACAAATATACCAACAGTCCCATTCAGTGATTATCGAACAGCGTGATAACTCATTAGTATACCTACAGCTTAAATCTCTTAACGAGCTGTTGGCAAGAACAACTCTGACATTCCGTATAAGGAAGCTAAAGTAATATTAGATAGAAATGGCGTGTCAGTTATTGTCCCCTAGGTCATGCGCGAAGTCAGTGTTCCACTTCATACCCGGAACCGTATCGATGTGGTTGCGTACGGAAACTCTCTGCACGATGCTGACAGCTACTACCTCATACGGGCTTTTGAAAGTGAACAACAGATGAAAAGCATTCTTGATGATTTCTATGCGAGTGCGGGTTGGCGCAGTGGCCCATGAGAAGCAATCATCAGTCGAATTGAACTCAGTTTAAAATCAGTTCTATCACTACCACAAAGCGGTATTGATGGATTGAGATAAAGCGAGCAAAGGGGGATGCGCTGTTCAAGGGGTATCCTCCGCAGTACAGAATTTAAACTGAATCATCATAATTCGTTGATAAATAAGTGTATTTTTAAAATCCCTTTCCCGCTTCTAAAAATAGCACTTTTTGCTAAAGCCCTCTAAGCCCCGTCTTGTAACAGCATTCAATCTATTCCTTTCTGATTTGTACAAAAAACACTCATTTACGCAATAATTCCGAAAAAACAGGTGTTGATTGTCATAAGCGATATTCGAATAATAACCTCATCAAAACAACGACGAGGAAATATATGAACGAAAGAAAAAGATTTATCCGTTTACCTGAAGTATTAAATAGAACTGGCCTTTGTAAGGCTTGGATTTATCGCCTGATTAGTCGTAATGAATTTCCGGCCCAAGTAAAACTTGGTGAAAGAGCAATAGCATTCTTAGAGAGTGATATTGATAAGTGGATTGATGAAAAGATTTCTTTATCACGTAATAAAGTAGCATAAAAATCAAAATCACAATGGTTTCGGTACAGCCAGTTAGTCTATTAACCAAAAAATATAAACGCAGGAGGTCATATGTAAACACAATCGAACTTAGCATCAGCATAAAACAAAAAATATAATCTGCTCTCAAATAATGCATGAAAATGTAGGGGGCTATACATTCAAAAAAGTAAGGAGTAACCATATGAATACTGAAGAACTAAATAACATTAAGGACTCATCGACTAAAGCTTTTACTGCTATGGCGAAGAATCTTTATATCACAGGAATACGTATATATAAAGAACAAGAAGAGCATGAGATATTGGCAGCCATAATGTTAGATAGCAACAGAACGGAGTCATATATTTTGCATGTTAAAGAATATCTGGCAAAACGCTTTGATGAACATATGGAAGAAGCTGGTAAAAGAGAAAGACTTATCTATGTTGATATGGATAAAGTTATGTTTGAAATGAGATATGTGCATACTAAAGCATTACTTTTTAGTATGAGTTAATAATAGCATGTTCGGCCCTGAAAGGGGCTAATAAAAAACAATGAATTAAATAAGCATTTAACTATGAGGGTATAAATATGTCTAAAGAAAGTATTGCTAGTAATAAATCAACTGAACTGTTCTATGACCTTGCTTGTAGGTCGTTTACAGCAAGTTGGGAGATGTTCATGGAAGTCAATGGTGATGGGGACGCAAATGATTATCTGGATGACCCAGATTTCAAGAATCTATTTATTATTTATGTTATTGACCATATTCAGAATAACTTTGAGAGATTCACAGCCCAAGAAGGAAACAGTGGCGATATTCATGAGGTTAACTTTTAACAAGTCGCTGCCATGTTAGCAGGATATTCAGAAAGCTTTAGAAAGTGATGTTCAATCTTGCCCCGCAAGGGGCTAACCAAAAATATAAGAGGAAAATATAAATGACAAATAAAATATCTGTCACAGTAAGTATGTTGTGCGAAGAAACCCCTGAAGTAATGAATACTATTCAAGAACGTTTTGAAGTGTATGTTGCCATTACTGGATATTCAGTAGAAGAAATCATGGATGATAGCAACTTACTTGATGAATTAAATCGATTTATTAATAACGAGCAGGTTGATGATTTAGGACTGGAATATGGTTGCGTCATCATCAACATTGTTCATAACAGCTGATTATTTTTACTAACTATCAACATAATAAAAGGATTAAACATGAAAGAGATTATATTTAATAAAAGTGAAGAAGAAAAAAACGAACTTATTGCTAACATCTTACAAAGATACTGTGATGAGATATATGCCATTTATGAAAAACATCCTGAAACAGCAATCGATATATTGAATGGAGGGTTCCTTTCAGGCGTCATATATGATGTTTTGATAACTCGTGAGATGAAGAAATACTCTATCAAAAATGATGTATCTGATATAGATAGAAGAGATTTAAAAGCCACAATATCATACTGGCATAAAGAACACATCATAGAACTTGTTATGAGAAGTCTAAAGCAGGATAAAAATCAAGATCCTATTTATTGGAAGCTAAAGTTCACTGTGATCTGATATTAAAATATGATGAATATTCCCTCGTACAGAGGGAAATAATCCTGTAAAGAATCGGAGATAACCAACATGATTGATGAATTCCATGTTATGTATATGTACAAAAAAATTCAAGCTGAAGCGGCTACTACCGACATCAAAACACTGGAACAGTTTTTGAAGAAGTTCCGCCAAGTTGTTGCGGAGCGCCGGGAAGAATACTATCGGGAGATTGGTGAGAAAAAAGCACGTAAGTTGAGAATGAAAAGAGCACAAAGATTACTTGAGAAAATGACATGTGATCGTGTTTCACCAGAGGATCTCAAGGAATGACTATTTGAGTTTTATTAGAACACAAACGTAGAAACGATAATCATTATCATTTATAATGGTTTTTATCGATAGTTAGGTGAATCTGGAGGGAACTGTATGAGCTTTGAAGCTAAAAAGGAACACGCTATTGCCATTATGGAAAGCAAGAAGATGTGGCGTAGTAATTATGCCCCTCCCTTGCTACGCCTCGCATGGAAAGCTGGATTCAAGATACCACCGCTACCTTTTGCCTCATTCTTGCAAATAACCTTGCTGATGGGGGTATGGTTTGGTCCGGCATGGGGGATTTGTATGTGGTTTTCTTCATGGAAGGACAGTGGTATGCAACCGGGCGTTGCATTTGTCTCAAGCATAGTCGCAGGTATTTGCTTTGGTGTTCTTATGGCTGCGTATCATTGGTGGCGAAAGGTAGTTAACAATCTTCCAGACTGGGACAGTCTGGAGTAAAGATCTCTGTAGAGGCGCTATAGCCTTTAAATGGACTGGGTATGACATGGGAAAAATGAAATATTGGCTAATAGCAGGACTTATTATACTTCTTGCGATTGTTTACACAGCTATCAGTGACAGGGATTCTACGCTTTCAAGACTGAAATCAGCAGGTGAAAACGGAGATGTAGAAGCTCAGTATGCTTTGGGTCTCATGTATTTATATGGAGAAATACTGGATATTGACTATCAGCAATCAAAATCATGGTATGAAAAAGCAGCTGCCCAAAATGATGTTGACGCGCAATTTCTGCTTGGGAAGATGTATGATGATGGTCTCGGCATCAGAACGTAGTTTAACATATTATTTGTGTGTTCTTCTTTCGGGAATTGATTTTTAGTTCATTGGCTATATCTAAATATTAGATTAACTCACTGTTATCTGTTTTTATTTTTCTCATATAAAATCTCATTATAAAATGATTGTTATATTATATATTACGAGTTGAAGATTAAGTGTAAAATTACAGTGAAGCGCTCAATATAATACCCTTGATAAAATATCTATTATTCTACTTCATTAAATAGACATTCGGGTATCTTAGGGCGTTGTAGAGACAAGACTTCATCATCCGTAGATAGCTGGCTATTGCTGTCTACGTCATTATTTTCATCCGTATCTGTTCTAAAAGTATAAACGTTCTCAAATCTTTCCTTTTCATCAACAACAAATCCCTGTGCCTTTTTGACATTAGGTCGCTGTTTTGCGTTAATAGAATGAGCTTGTCCTTTAAGGAATATGTTGGAGTTCATAAAGAGATCTCCTTCTTTATCAATAATGATCCCTTTCTTTTTGAGCTTTTTAAAGACAAGGGACATATTTGACTTTTTAATATCTAACTCTCGGCATAGCTTTGCCTGTGAGATATGAAAGCAGTTTCCAAACTCCATGATATTTAAGATCCTTGCGATAACTTTTAACTCATTCTTTGAGATATCAAGTTCTGCGAGCTGCTGGAAGTTTTTCGTGAACATATGAACATAATCAACATCTTTCTTGATGGATTTGATGTTTTCTTTTCTTGAATAGATATTGGTAATATCTTTATGTGTGCTGTGGTAATGCTCGAATATCTGCACTTTCTGTTCAGTAGTAAAATGATGGTCATCAATATACTGTGTTAGCTGAAAGGGTGATAGACTGCTAAGGGATTTAAAATCTATCTGTGTCATTGTATATTTCCTTTTATTGTTTTTTATTAATACATAACAGATTAAACACTATCGTCAATAACAAAGTCAAAAATCAGTGGAAAAAGTTATAAAATAGTGGAAAGCTATCCATTGAGTATGATGGATAAAAAGCTTATTACTTTCTGGCTGGAATAAGTTTACTTAGAGTGGAGTGTCCGCCAGTTATTGAATAATAGTTTTAGTGCGGAACTATAGTTATAGTTTTTGCTAACTATGGTTATAGTAAACTATAATCCGAGTTATAGATATCGATAACCATAGTTATAGGAACCTATAACCTTTTTTCTGTAATATATTGTTTTATATGAGAAATAACAGCTGTAATATAGTAATAAGTTTAATATAGTAAAAGGGAATGTGTGCCTGTTGAATGGCACCTGCTGTTTTATGAATGGCGTTGGAGGTTTTCAGCAATGAAGGATGAATTGTATTGAAATATTTCTTAATTGATCTGTCCAGAAACGTTTTGCGATGAAGTTTATTTGTGCCTTATGAAAATGGCACCAATGATGTAATCTGTTTATTTTTCTTATTCTGTTATTACAGCGGAGTGATTGTTTTCTACAATCACGAATCGCTGCTTTTATTGTGAGAGATTAATTAATTTGCCTTTTACTTTGTGTGCGTCTTCGACGCGATCTTTTTTGGATAAATCCATCACTAACAGGGATGAACCCTGCTCCAGCAATGTGATTGTCTTGAACAATCACTAAGTGCTGCTTTTATGAATATAGTTTTCCTATACGATCAAGAGAGAATGTTATATTTTATTACAGTAATGCTATGTTCAAACATAGGATCATTTTTTTATAACTGAATGATAAAACGATCTAAAACCGATCTTTTACGCCTTTACTAGAAATATTGAACTACTTTATCAAGAAAAAATATATTAATGTCAGAGTCAGGGCGTAGCCGTGCGTCAGCACATGAGCTTCAGCTCATAGATGGTGGATATTATCAAAAAAGGATTTTAATCAAACAGAGAGGAACGCTTTACAATAAAAATATAAATTTCATTCATAAGTACCTAATCATTTTTAATGTTGAAACCCCATGTGGCGATCATAAAAATCGCCCGGTTTCTTTTAATCCTCTTAAGTATTACCTCTTACTTCTTGCAAAATTAAATTAAGAAAAAATCGGCCTGTAGCCCTTGCGGTATAAGATTTATGACGAAAATACGTGACTGACTGTACGGTCAGTGTTCCTGACTCTGTGGTCAGTATTCCTGACTGTACAGTGAGCTTTCCTGACTCTGTAGTCAGTTTCTATGTCATTTTATAAACTAAAAATGACTGTGTTTTAAATTCTAGTCACTGGAATACTTGCGATTTCTAAAATATTTTCGCAAAAAAATATGCAAAAAACTTGATATCTATTTTGTGCATGGTATTTAATTAAAGATAAAATGATAAGAGGTAATAACGTGATGAATGAAATAGAAGTTGATTTAGATTTAGGCTTAAACCCTTTTTGCTTTGAGACAGAGATAAAGATTGAAACAAGAAAGAAAAATCTAACTGTTTCAAGAGGCACAGAACTTATCGAAAAGAAAGATACAGGTAAAAGCTACTTCGCCAATATTGTGCATACGCAAGAGGTCGATAAAGAAGAGTTCATTAAACTCTATACCTCTCAGATAAAAGCATACTTTGATCTTACGAAAACAGCATACAAAGTTTTTTTCATATTTTTACGAATATATCAGGATGCGATAGGCAAAGATCATTTCTACCTGAGCTGTAAAAAGGCAATGTCTCTTGCGGAAAAGATAGATCACTTTGTCTTGTCTGAATCTATCTTTTACAGAGGGATCAAAGAACTCATCGAAAAACGTATTATTGCTAAAACCAATGAGAAAAACTGGTATTTCATAAACCCTGCTATTGTCTTCAATGGTGATCGTGCTCGCTTTGTTTCAGAGATTATAAAAAAGAAAGAAGCAATGGAAGAACAACCCGAAAGCATAGTCGTCAATGGCGGCGGCAATAGCACACTTAAAGATAAAAACAGGTCAATTGAAGCAGTTATACAAGAAGTTAATAACCAAGATGACATAGATTTGTTAATCGCAAGATTGCAGGCTAAAAAGTCTCAAGGGTTAGTGAAGAGTGAAAGTATAAATAAAATTCCTTCTGTAGAGAACACAAGTCTTGTGCCACCAGAAGAACCGTTAGATTGGGATAATATTTAGTGATCCATTAACGCGACTTCTCTGAACTTTTTATACACATATATTCATATTTTAAACGTTGGGATGTGGAAGATGAAATCCTTATTAAATTAAAAGAAGCCAGATAAACTGGCCTCTTCAGAGTATTGTAATAAATTTTTGGAGTAGTCATTTATTTACTTTTAAACAATAATCAAAAATAAAGTCATTGTCAAATTAAATTATCATTCTCTTGATTAATTCTATTTTATTTAATATATATTAATAAGGCATTGTATTTTTATTTAATCAGAAGAAGAAAATATGGTGAATAAAATGTAATAAATCAAAGGAGTATCAAATGAATAAACTTAGTAAAAATAAATGGCGAACAAATGTATGTGTCCGCATTTTCAAAATAATCCTTCCCGCAACAATATTAATTTCAGCAACCACAACTAACGCAGCAGTCTGTAGCCCGGATGTCAGCTCATCATTAAAACAAGCGCAATATAACGTAATGAAGCAGGATGCGGCTCAGTTAGAGCTGGTAGCGAAGAATTTCATGGATAACATCAATCAGTCACTTGAGACGATTGGTTGTACGGACGCTTGGCCTGTGGGAAACCTCGGCATCAGCCTGCCATCTGTGGATTCAATAATTAAAAAAACGAAGGAAGCGGCAATAAGTAAAGCCTGTTCGATTGCGAGAGAAAAAGTCAGTCAACTGACCGGAAGTATATCCGAAAGTATTTCTATTGATATGCCCGTGATTGGGAATATCGCAAATGGAAGTGTTTCTACAGGAACTGGCTCTTCATCAGGATCGGGAGCAACCGTCAATGGAACCGATGTCTGGAGCAGCATCAGTAATTCAATGAAGTAAGAGGCAAAGGAATGTAATGATGATAAATATAAAGAAAAAAGAAGTGTCGATATTATTAGCAATATTAGCTTGCCTGTTATTAACTCAGTCAGCTTATGCCGCAGATTTATTTACCGTCCCGGAGACAGACAAATCAAAGCTGTGGTTTCTGGATATCTTATTCCCGGAGAATTTAGCGGAAAGCCCCTTAGCCAGCACAATGACGATCCTCAACAGCGCTGTTTTACTGGTTGGTGGCATTTTAGCTGCCTACACGCTGATTGCCGGAACCATGTCAACGGCACATGACGGAGAAATGCTGGGTAAGAAATGGTCTTCCATGTGGTTGCCCGTAAGAACTGCATTAGGCACGGCAATGATACTCCCGGCAGCAGGTGGTTTCTGTGCCGCTCAGGTTATGGTGCTGTGGATGATTAATCAGGGAGTCGGTCTGGCAGATACCGTCTGGAATACCTATGCATCCAACCCCTCAGATGGAGCTGTTATCACAACATCAGCGTCTTATCAGGAACTTGACCGTATAGCGAAAACTGCCTTTATCAATAACGTCTGTATGTTAAAGGCGGGAGAATTATGGAAGAAATCAGCAGCAGCCGATCCCTTCCCACACGTCACGCCTGCGTTTGAAATGACACCGGAGAAAGGTGCCTATTTATACACATACAGTTATGGAGCCAGCAATGCCGGTAATGATATGAATAAAAATTTACTGGTATCCAAGGCTGCATGTGGAAGCATCACGCTTACAGACCCGAAGGCCAAAGCTTCTTATGACGAACAGGCTAAAGCTCAGGCTACCATTGCTGCTGGCGGCATGTATATGGCTTATATGCCACAGGATATAAAGACGAATATTTCCGATGTTATTGAGGCACACAATGCCGCATTCATCGGTCTTGATAATAGTATGAAAACGCTGGCTGAACAGTATGTGGCCGATAATAATATTGATATTCAGACCGGAATAAACAGCGCAACGGCCTCATATGTATCCATTATTGATACTGCAGTACGAACAGTTTTCTCCACTGGCGACCAGTGGGATGATTTCAAAGAGAATGTCCAGAAAGACGGATGGTTTATGGCTGGCGCATGGAGTATGAAACTGATCCGTGTGCAGGATGCGATTAATGGAGCAGCTCATAATCTTCCTGTAGCTGGACAAGCAACAATGGAATACGGCGATATATTCGATAACAGTCTGAACGCGATTATGGCAAAAGTAGCTCAGGATATGGCGAAATCAACGACAGCTTCAAGATATGCGAATGGTATTGATGCGCAAAACCGAACGGAAGCCAATACCAGTGGTAAAAGTGGTGCAGGCCCTAAAACAGATGATGCCGGGAAAATAGTTTCTTCTCTTCAAAGTGAAGCCAATAAGAGCATTTCTGGTGCGATGGCTGGCTTTCTCAGTTCCAGCGTTATTAATGGCAGAAAGCAAGGGAAGATTGTCTCGTTTTCAACCGACACAACCGCTGCCAATTTACAGGCGATAAACCCGTTATTAGCTGTCAAAGGGCTTGGTGATACGATCAGTGCCGCTGGCTGGACGTTATTAGGGAGTTCTGCTGTTGTTGGCGCAGGTCTTGGTGCATGGACTTCATGGACTGCAAGCTGGGTATCGGGTGCATTTGGCGCTATGGGGATTGTTATGCCACTGGTTATCCCATTATGGATAGCTGGCGATACTTTAGCCGTCGTTATTCCTATGTTGCCTTACGTCATGTGGTTTGGTGTTTGTGTCGGCTGGATGATCCTGTGCCTTGAAGCAATGGTCGCAGCACCATTATGGGTAATAACACATTTACATCCAGACGGTGATGGCGTAGTGGGTCGTGGTGGCGCTGGTTATGGTCTGGTTTTATCGTTAACCATGCGACCAGCGCTAATGATAACAGGATTAATTGCAGCCTATACGATGCTCCCTATCCTTGGTGGGATCGTCAATGAAACATTCTCCGGCGCGTTTGGCATGATGTCAGCCAATGCCGGGATAGGTATCATCGAGTCACTGGCTCTCATTGCTGTTTATATTGCGATGATGTTCACGGTAGTGAAGAAATCACTTTCACTGATTCACATCATCCCTGATGAAATTATGAAGTGGCTTGGTGTTCATGGTGGTCAGAGCATGTCGGGTTACGCACAGTCGGCATCAAAAGGTGTTGAAGGTGCTATGTTTACCAAAACCGTGTTGGATCAGGTTTCTCATACCTCAAATGCGATGGGTAATCAGATCAGGAATGCGCAAATCAACAAAGACCGTGAACAGCAACGTGAGCTTCAGCAGCATCAACAAGCTCAACAGGGGAAAGCACAGGCAGCTAATAAAGCCAATGATACGGGATCTGCATTCAGAACTCATATGAGTAATGCTGGCCCACTGGATCAGCAGGATGAATATCAGTCTCTTGAAAGTGCTAACTCTGCTTATAATGCGGCTGAGGCAGCAGATGCTGTTGGTGATACAGCTGGCGCAGCGGGTTATATGAATGTAGCTCAAAAGGCTGCTGACAGAGCAGTCTCATTTGGTGAGCATAACAGGCCATTGTTGCCGGTAAACCTTCAGGGTAAAGCGTCGCCTATAGAGAGTTTTAAGGCTCCGGGTAAAAATGATGGTGGTGGAAGTGACCAATCTTCATCCGTTGGTGCCGATAAAGAGTAATATATAAAGAGGGCTACGGTCCTCTTTCTAACTGATTGTTATATGTAATGAAACGCACTTTATATTTTTCCCTTATAAATAAAGTTGAAATAGCTGCGCCGAAAATAAAATATCGCTACGGCCTTTTTTGAGTGAGAATATACTCTTATAGAGATTTATGCTCTCGTAAAAAACAAGTTTCTTCATGCTATCTATTTTTATCGATAAAGCTATAAAAGCACCTTGCTCTTTCATGGGATCTACTTCGTTGAATTTATACGCTTCCTGTTGTGCTTATTTTTAAGTTGGAAGCCAAATTAATATTTTTGTTAAAATTGACAGTTCATATTTAATTGGTTAAATAATAAAGAAAGTAATAAGTTAACAGGAGTATTGTGATGAGGAACAATAAATTTAAATTAAAGAGAATAACAGTGGTTTCGGCTTTGTGTTTTTCAGTGTTATATACAAATACAGCTTTTGCTGTCTGGCCCGTCACAGAAGAGGTTTTGACGCCGTATCTTATGGGGGCTTCACCCCAATCTATGGGCAATGGAATAATTGAAACATTAGTTTCAATGAACGACAAGCTGGCACAAGCAACCATAACAGCCAATGAGAATCAGAAGAATGCTGTCGTCAGTAATGCCAGTCAGGCAATCCAAGAACAGCATATGAAAAATATCTTAAACAGAATACCTGATACCAACGCCTGTGAAGAAGTCACGAGCGCAGGTGGTCGTGGTGCAGCAGGATCGAATACAAGCTCAGCGAAAGAGGCTTTATCTGAAAACAGCGTTAAGATGTTTACACAAGCAAATACCGGAATAAATGAGGCCAAGAAAAACATCATGGGCAGAGTATCAATAAATGTTTGCTCTGAAGATGATGTGAAATATAACAGAGGTGGGTGCAATACTATAGGTCAGTATCCTGATAAAGATAAATCGGCATCAAGCCTAATTACACCACCATTATCTAAATCCGATGCATTGTCTAATAAGGTTTCGAATCAGTCCTATTCTGTTGAGCAAATTGAAGTTGCTGAAGCTGCAAAAAGAAATCTTATAGGGAACTTGCCCGTTGAACCATTGAAAAATAAAGGATTAGAAGACACAAATGAAGGTCGAGAATATTTATCCGCCTTTTCGAGCTTTGTCTCCAGAAGCACTGCTGGAACAAACGCCATTGATTCCGTACTGGCAATGAAAAAAGCAAGTAATGTATCAGTGAACTCAAGAGGAGCCAAAATAGGATCCACATTAGGTTCTACGCAGGGAGCAAACCTTGCTTGGTCAGATGCTTCCGTAAAAAACAAGTATGCGACCTTATTTCCCGGCACAACATTCCCGGATAATCCTTCAGAGTGGGAAATGTTAAGATATGAGATCTATTCACGCTATGCAGATACAACAGGCGCTGACGCTTGGCAGGTAAAAATCAGTAGTGCTGATGAAAAAGAAACTGCGCATGAGCAGGCAAGAATGCAGGCACTTGATTTAAGATTACAAATGCTTCAAATCGAAAGAACAGAAGACACAAATATTTTGCTTGCGGCTCTGTTAGGACAACAACTACAACCAGTTGATAAGCAAATGCTGAATAATTTAAAAACAAATGCGACAAGAGCGACTCAGGCAACAAAATAATTGAAGTCATTAAAAAAACCGCCAGCGCTGGGCCAGCGGATTTGGTAGACTTGGTATGAAGATTATTTGATCTCGAAATCTTCCAGCGTCTTACCGGCTTCGAGCGCAGCAGCGATAGCACGAGGAGTTCGGCCCTGACCTGTCCACGTCTTTTCAGAGCCATCAGCATCGATATACTTATATTTAGCTGGACGTGGGGCGCGTTTCGTTCCGGTCTTGGAAGAAGATGAGTTAACAGTTGAAAGCAACTCTGCAGGGTCTATGCCATCTTCCAGCAACTTCTGACGGAATGCTTCCAGCTTGGCCTGTTTCTCTTCCTGCTGTTTTAGAAATGAGGCTTCTTCTTCACGACGTTCTTCTACAACGATAGTGAGTTTTTCTAACATCTCTTCCAAAGTATCAAGTGTCAGTTCACGAGCCTGAGCACGGAGAGTGCGAATATTGTTGATAACCTTTAAAGCATCAGACATGCGATTTCCCTAATGTTTGTGGTAAAGAATACAAGCAATAACATTATAGTTTTAATCGTTCTTGTCCGTAAAATCAATTCATTAATTTTTATGGGTTAATGTTAGTAATGGTCATGACTTTTATAAAATTACGCTGAATAAAGATCATGTTTGACAGCCATTTATTTATATATTAACTATACGTACAGGGATCAATAACAGATTGCAGCTATTTGATATTGATGTATATAAGTGCATAGTAAAAGGATAAAACCATGTCTAAAAAATATGGAGCGGTGATGACATTCTTAAAATATTTTCTGAGATTTTCTTTTAAGTCGTTGAACTTCATGTGGCTGACAGTGTTAATGTTATTAAGTTTATATTCATTTTTTAAATGCGGAATTCCCTTGTCAATGTGTGATAATGAAAAGGTGAACAAGACGGAATTATAGAGAATACTTTGAGCGAAATTTAAACCAGATGTAATCTGACAGCCACCTATATAAATAACCGGCAACTATCAGATTAAATTTGAGTTAATACATCTGATGTATGTAAGATTAGGGATGAGGATAAGTTTTCTTTTCTACTGATTTTTTTGTTTCATCAACTCGTTCTACAATAAATTCTGTAAATGCAATAAGAGCTTTGCCAACAGAACAACCCGCTAAAACTATTTGACCAAAAATCCATGTGGCGTTGTTATGATCTATAATTGGAACATCTTTGTGAAAAAATAATACAAAGCCAATAGCTGTTCCAATAAATAAGATTGTATCATTCAAATTTTTAAATGATTTACCTCTAATTTTATAAAGTAACCAGATGGCAGTTCCCATAAATAAAAAGATCCCTACGTCAACATAGTTGTCCGGTGGCGAAATCATACGTGGCTGTGTTGAGTTCATAAATTTAATAATTATATAAAGCACGAAACCAATAAAAGGCACTAAAATAAAGACAAGTGAAAAATCCAACAAAATAGCTTTTGCTTGCCGATTTTTGAGAACATTACTATGATTTTGTATAGCACTATCACTATTTTCTATATCTTGCTCGCTTAACTCTTCGGTGGATTCACTATACTCAACAAGTGTATGCTTGTATGATTTTTTATACTGCTTTTTCTCATGGGGCATGCGCGTAGCTCCACAAAGTGATTGATTTGTTTTAGATGTGTTTGTAGGAGACACATTGGGAAAGTGTCTTATAAAAAAATGATGCTTTAAAAAGATCGCATTTTCTATTATGGTTTGTTTTTTAACTCACGTTTAGAATAAGGGAACTCTAAAACACTATCACCTATATTATTATGGGATACAGCATTCCACCATGTTTCACGATATTCAGGCATATTACAGCGGTCTCTCTGTCGTTGGATTTCATCAAGGATATCCTCTTTACGTTCAGGCCATTGTTCTTGAAGTCGATCTAATGTGGTCTTAAAAACATTTCGCTGAATAGCTATTTTATAGAGATTATGCTTAAATCCTTCCAGACGTTGCTCATAATCAGCCACAACCTTCTTATGGCTGTTGATTGTGTTATTCAACTGCATCTGTATTCTGCTAACCCTGTCATTAGCCATAGATGCTTCAAACTGAGCCTGCTGAGAATCCAGCCTTGCCTCATTTGCTTGTTGGTAAGAATCTACAATTTCTCTATTACGTTGTGCCGCATTGTAATCATAATTCCAAAATGGATTTTTTCCAGACATAAATGTACCTCGATATTAAATATTATATGTGTATATAATTAAACATTAATTCACTAAAAAGCAAATAATTCTATTAATTAATATCATTAGTCAGATATTTAATTTCCTTTTGTTTAATACTTCGTTTATGGGCCAAAGAAAATATGGTTATTAAATACTTCCACCCATTGCTCGCAAATATAATGTGCATGAGATGGAACCCTGAACGTCCAGACTGGATTTAATACATCATCAGTCATAATACAGATCTCGCCATCATCGGCTCTGCAATCAGGCAGCGAGTAGTTGATTTCCCTGATGTTGCTATATGGATATATAAATGTGCTGTTCATGTTTTTACGCAATGTCGAAGACATTACGTATTTCTTTATATTATGGTTAAAGAGAAGGACCGAGCGTTGCATTAAATTAATGGTGAAGCCCGCCTGTTCGTATTCGTAAGACAAAGCAGCATCGCTGAACGAGTCAACAAAAGCGATTTTTTGATCTTTTTCGAAGATTTCCATAGAGCTTTGCTCGTTGTTGTTTTCCATGCTCGTCCCTCGCTGTTTTACTGCTTTATCTCAGCCCAGCATAGTCGCCAGTGCCAGCATACTCAAGCAAAATGATCTGTAAAATCGATCGATAAGTTTATATTGATAGATTTTAACGATTAAAAAAGATTTATCGATCGGTTTTTTAATTGATTTAATCGATCGATATGTTATTTATGATAGCTTGTGACTATCATTTGTTTTGTATCGATCGATTTAAACGATGTGACGAACACTAAAAATAATTCAATTCTATCAATTGATTAGACGATAACTCCTGATCTATAGGTCAGTGCGCCGGGATTGGGGTATACGAATCTGACTAAATCCTTGAGGAATAAATGAAAGGACATAACTTCTTACCACTGGCGGTCTCTCTGGTGTTTCTTTCTGGCTGCCAGCAGCTCAACGATGGCGTGAATACAGTTAATGGAGCAATCAGTTCTTCGTTGTCTTCAGTAGGTAAAGCGCTGGGGGGAACTGCTACCACTCAAAGCCTTGGCCCGGTATCGTCTGTATCTGGCCTTGGTGCTGTCTGCAAAGACTATGAAGAAAACGCAATGGCAGCGGTGAAAAACTGGACTGGCAAAAGGATCTCTATCACCAATGCCACTGTTCTTGAAGTTACGAAGGGCAGAAGTGCCAGCGACATGATGACAGGAATGCCCAAATCAGCACCTAACTATTATCTGCTCTTTAAAACAACCGATACCAGCTACTGCGGCGGGATGGTCTGGCTGGATTACTACTCCGGTATTGATAATGCAGTTCTTACTTATAAGAAAGGCCAGAAAGTCAGCGTCACCGGAACTGTAAACAATTTCGAAGTCCGTGGATTCGCTACCGTCAACAATGCCGATATGCCAGTTCGTCTGGTTGTTCTGAAAAACGGCACTATCAGTCACAAAAAGGGATAAGAACCATGCGTAAATTTTTAGCCATTGCGGGCCTTACCGTGTTGTTATCAGGCTGCGGTGAAAAAGGTGATTTTGAGAAAGCTATCAATGCGAAGATTTCACATTCAAAGCTGTGCTACTCCTTGCAGGATAATGACATTGTGTTCAATAAGGGCTTCCCCATCCGGGTCAACCATGGCTACCGTTCAGCGGGGTATAGTGCCAGTGATGAAATATTGAAAGGTCTGGCTAATCAGGGGCTGCTTGATGTTTCTCAACAAGCTAATGGTTTCAGTAGTGTCGATGTTCTGGAAGTAACAGACAAAGGCCAAGCGGTTGAGTTTTGGGATCGTAAAGATGGTGCCTGTGTTGGTCATCGTGCGGTTGCTGAGATAAAGGAATGGACTGAACCGGGAAACGGTAATCAGAAAATTGTTCGCGTGTCTTATACATGGAAGTTGGCGGATGTTCCTGCATGGGTGGACAAAAAAGCGTTCTCCAGCGTCAAGGGTATGAATGAACCTGAAGAGAGCATGATTAATCTTGTTAAAACCAGCAATGGCTGGAAAGCGATCTAAGGGGCTATCATGGAAAACAATACCATCAAGTGTCCATTTTGCCTGAAAGAGAGCCAACGTGGGGTTCATGTTTGCACCGGCTGCATGGCAACTGTTTTATATGGAACCTACCCCGGTTGGTATGCTTTCGTTGTTATAGTATTGGCCTTCGGCCTGTCTATACTGATCGGAATGTCTACAGGCATGGCGGGTGCGACTATCAGCCTACCAATCATTGCGGCTGTTGGGTTTATAGCTGGTAAGGCAATTTTCTCTGACAATGTTGTGTTTAGGCGAAGGATTTAACGTACGTTAATCTTAGAGCCGCATCGTTAACATAAGATGTGGCTACTTGTACTGCCATTTTCAAAACAAAAGTATATGATACACTATCGGAAATAGTAAAGAATTTATATTGCCTTATAAAAATACGAATCGTTTTATTTTCAAAGAGAATACGGATGAAGACAATATGAGAAGATCTTTAAATGACTTAGAGTATATTTAATGTGGGCGATTTTAGAATTAATATTATATTATCCATAATGCATATAAGGAAAAGGTGTAAGATCTTCACATCAACCCTATACTAACTAAAATGTCGTTTTTGAGAGGAAGAAAAAGAACTGTTTGATGGGAGTGATAAATGTGATAAAATAATGAACTGGAATATATTTGCTACATAGGAGGTAAGATGAAAGAGTGGTTTAACATTTTTATATATATAGTTTTCTTCTATTTCTCACTTGGTAATGCAATTAGCACTCAACAAAGATTACTAGCCATCAAAGTGAGTTGTGCTTTAAAATTTCTGACTTTATTTTTAATTATCGCCTCTGTATTTTGCTTGAGATTTCTAGATGTAAGAGAATTTTATATGAAAGGAGTCTCGGAGTTATTCAACAGTTACAATACTATATCAATTAATTTTTTATTATACATGTCTATTATTTTAGGATGGGTTATTTTGCCGTTCGGTTTAGGAAATAGTTCCGCCAAAGAGACGATTAATGTTCTTACAATCGAAGGTTCGCCTAAAAATAAACGATTAAAAAAGAAATATATATGTATGCTAGGAATGTCTTTGGTAATAATCTTGCTTTTTCAAAACGTATTAAATTCATTTATCAGTATACTCTTCTATTATATATGTGCACTCGACAAATTAAAACTGATATATTTTGTAAAACCTGAAATCAACCTGATAGCATTTACATTTTCTGTGGCTGGAATTCTGGGCTACAAGATATTACAAGGGAGTTTACTGAAAGAGTATGATTCTTTAGATAATGGTTTATAATTTCGTTATGTCGGGATTGTGCAAACTTTCGGACCATCCCGATACTGAATTAATGTCATGCTATTTTATGTTGTCTATTATAATACAAAGGTAATTATTCAAATTCTTTTTAAGAAGCCGTATTGTCTTGGTATTAAGTTAATACTTTGAATCGCTCTTATTGTTCACTATAGGATACACAATAATTAAAAGGAAGTGTCATTCGTCTAGAATTTAGTAACATAATTATCAGCGGGAAAATATACAATATCTACGTTACATAAGACTGATTTTCTATCCTCACGTTTCATCACGTAATGCTGAAAATTTGAACTACTTTAACGTATGCGATGAAAGCATTTGGGTAAATGTTGTTATGAGTTATGAGTTATGAGTTATGAGAGCTGTTACCTATCTCGATTCCTCAGCGGCTTCAACTGCGGATAGCGACTCCTTTTTGCCTGTTCAGGTAGGGTGGGTGGCGTGAGATCCATACTATGATCACGTTCTGGTAGTCCAGTTTTTGGGCGACTCGAGAAACGGTTGATCTCATCCGGTGTTGGTTTATAGTCATCTTGGTTAAACTTGGCTTTTTTCTCATATTCAGCACGTGGAACACGATGGCCTAATACCTCGTCAAAGACATAGTTTTCAGCAATACGTTTATCATGTTCTTCACTGATAAGATCAATTTGGGATTTGTTTGATTTTGCCCATACAAACTTCTGCTTTAAAAAATCTATGACAAGAGTTGTGAAGCGTTTAAAAATATTATTCTGACGTGGAATAGCCTGTGCCCTCTTAACACGTTCAGGGGCGCTTCTGGATGCCCTGTTTAGGGGTTGAGAGGAGGATGTTTTCAGAATAGTATTTGTTCCAGAATCAGAAATATTGACCAATGGTTTCTTACCAGCAACAACCTTACTGACTTTGGATTTATCACGATAGGATTTAACACCTCGCATACGAGTATGAGGAGGTGGTGCTACAAGTACAGGTCTTTGCGTTTCATTAGCAGAAGAACTGGAGCTTGTTTTTGGTAATACAATTTCTTCTGGTTCAGCAAGATGTGTAATCGTAAAGCTTCTGACATCAACGACGATTTCAAGATCAAGCTCACTGAATGTTTTGTAGACTTCAACGGCTTCTTGCTTGGCAGCATCACGAACAGCCTGTTCTGTGGCTCTTTGCTCCTGAGCTGCTTTACTACGCCATTTGGCACTGTGGATACGCTTCATTGGAGGACGGTTTGTTTCAGCGGCTTTGGCAAGCCATAGTGCTTTTTCTTCATTATCCAGAGCAACCGCCGCTTTTTCTAATGCTTCTTCATGCTGGGCCTGAAGGGAACGATGATCAATACGTTCTGACGAACCAGCAGCAGCAAGGTAGCTGTTCGCCATAGATGCCCATGATTCACGCCACAACACAGACATTTTTCTGTCATTCCAGCTTCTTTCTTTTTTACCAAACCCTTCCGGGCCAATGGTTTTTAACGTCAACATAACGTGAGCATGTGGGTTGTCGCTATCGAGATCATGGAAAGCGATATCAGCAATCATACCTTTATCAACGAAATTTTTCTGACAATACTCAAGGACAAGTTTTTTCTTTTCATCATTATTTAACTCGGTAGGAATGGAAACATCGAAATAACGAGCTGTTTGTCCGTTACTCTGACGCTCAACTCTTTCAACTTCATTCCACAATGCTGTAGAGTCTTTTACAATATGTTGAGGAGCATTAACGGGTGCTAATATGAAATGTCCGTATAAATCGGTACGGCGGCTATAATCATACGTATCGCCTGTTCTTTCATCTGTTATCCTTGTACGAGCATGATAAGCAGCTTTCGCAACGGAAGATTTGCCCTCACTTCGTTTCACAATTTTAAAATCAAGATGAAAAATAGCCATACAATAAAAACAACCTCAATATAAATTTAAATATCAAACCAAAATATAAATCTCCAATGTGACTATGCTGGTTTTAGTTTTTCGTAAGAAAAACTTTGGTGTTGACGTTGACCTTGCTTTTAGCCTGCGGCAGGCAACCGTCGGTAGACCCCACACGCTGCGTAGCAGTGTATAGGTGGGCATTGCTTTATTTTTATATCTCCAAAAGGAGCTAAAAATAACGACAATGTAAAAAGTTTTCTTACTCTTAATTAATAACACTAGTTTTAGTATCTGTTAACTTAACAGGGCAGGAATCCGATGAACGGCTGAGGTAGGATAATAATATTGCATTTTTGTGTTTTAGATAACGCCCGGAAGGGCAAAATGAGCTTTTTCCTCCCGCCGTAAGGCGGGAATACTGAATTAAGATAAAATAGTGAAAATAAAAATTACTTTCACGTGTTGCACAATTTACAGGTTAAGAACAGAAATCAGAATCAAAAGATAACAGATGAAATTGTTTTCATTGATTTGATAAAATAAGTAACGCGGAGAGTATTAGATATTTTAACTTATTGATTGCACTCGTATGTATTGCACATTTTTATTTTAACCTTGCTGCTATCTCATTTTTAAAACAAAAAAGCATTTTCGGAATAATTCTCATCATTAACAGGGCAAGCCTCTTCAGCAAATGATTGTCTGGAACAATCATCTAGCGCTGATCAACCTTCTGCCTATGATTTGACCTTTTCCTTTTTTAATTGTATTTCATGTTTTTAAGAACTAAAAGGAGGTGTAATTATGAGCGATGCTGATAACAGTAGAAAACCACGAACAGAAAAAACAATTAAGCAAAAAATAGCTTCGGCACAGATGCGTTTGAATAGTCTCAAGACCAAAGAGAAATATTTATCCAAAAGCGCTGAAACACGCCTGAAGATTATTCTTGGGGCAGAAGTGGCTAAAGCAATTGGCTGTAGAGTAGAAGATGTTGATAAAGAATTTATATTAGGACTGGTATTACAATCTTCAAATATTAATGCGGGTGATAAAGCAAGACTTAAACTTCGTGGCAAAAGGTTTCTGGCTGATATAGTGGGTAGGCAACAATAGTCCCTATATCACGTCACTTTAATTACTAATTATAAAAATGAATGCATTAACGAAAGAAATAAAAGACCAAATAAAAAAAAGAGCCAATCATCAACAAACACAGGGCTTTAATTAAAGCCCTGTGGCATTTTAATGCTTTGTTAATTTAGGACCAAAATAAACAACATCGATAACTTTATCACTATTTTTTATCGGGTAATTAAAATGCATTCTAAATACTCTAAAACTAATTTTACCATGCCATGAACATAGAACCTTAGCTCCATCGATAGTAAACGTCATATCACTTTTGAAAACATCTTTATTTGTTGATGATTCATCAGTGAACAATGCCCTACTCCCAGAAAAGTAATCCTTTAATATAACATTTGTCCTTTCCGAGTATGTTCCATCAGCATTTCTACTTTCTACATATTCGTTAAGTATAGATGTCAAAAATATCCCTCTTTCACAAGCGACATTATTAAATTGCTGTTTATTCAAAACCTCTATTGCATTAGTTGAAAATCTAACGAATGGAAATTTCTCTGTGACATATTTCAGGAAACCATCCCAAGAATCTGGATAAACAAATGATTCCTGCTCATACTTTTCTGCTATTTTTTCTAAATCATTTACATCCCAGATATTTTCAACTTCCACACTATTTATTATATCATTATAATAATATTGCATTATAAGTGGTGAATATGAGAAATCTGGTTCTGAAGCATCAAAACTATACACACTAACAGTATCTCTGAAATGTGTTAACTCAGTGACCGTAGCTAATGAAGTTCCAGTTATGTCCATACCATTCATTTCATGAATAAATGGATGTTCGGGATCTATATTTTCCGAATCGACAAATGGCCCATGGCGATCGAGCCAGAGAATCACTTTACGAACAAAATTTTTATCCCGAGTAGCTACAACTGCATCTCGGAATGATGATTCACCAGATACTTTTGCTTCAGGAAGCCCTCTTGGACAATAGAAATTCTTAAAGAAATTTGAATATTTATCTTTGATTGAAAGTATTTTTTTTAAATGCTCAATGAATAGCTCAGGTGAATTGAATTGTCCTGATAGTGATAATTCATTCAAATAACATTTCATCATATTACCATCCAATTAACTTACCTAAATCTTTATCGGATTGATCAAAAAATCCGTCAGGCCATTCACTTAAATTACCGTGGCTGTCAATTTGCGGTGAAACAATTCTTGTTTTATTATCACTGTTATTCTTTTCGAAGAAATGTATCCCTACTTTGTCAGAGCTAATCACGCGATTATTTACAGATAACCTAACACCATTTAATATATGATCACTGTGAGTTTCAATGATTACTTTCACTCCCGAGTTTGCCATTTTAGATAAAAACTCACCAATCCTTGACTGTCCCAATGGATGCAAATGAGCTTCTGGGCTATCGATGACTAATATTTGACCTTCTTTAGCCAATAGTCCCGCTATTATTATAGGAAATACATAAGTAAGCCCATAACCAATATTTGCAGGTCTTCTCCACTCGCTGATGCCGTCATTCCTAAAAAATAACTGCACTAATGAAGCTTTATCTATATTTCTAGTATCTGCTTCTGCATTAGGTAAGATATATTTTAACCATGCATTTACTTGTCGTCTTAGTGTTAATGCAGAATCAGAGTCATGGCATCGAGATACTAAAATATCTTCGTCCTTATTCTGCTCCATTAGCCATGCAGCATACTCACCTTGTACTCCTACGTTAGTATCAGAATATTTGAAATCTGAAGGTATTGGATAAATTTCAACTGCACCTAATCGGCAAGCACTAATGTAGACAAGACTATCAAACTCTTTTACTTTCTCTTTTATCTCTTCCGGAAGTAGTTTTTTTGCATCACTAATATTTATTATTTTATTCTCTATATCATTATATGATATTTCAGATAATGCCAGAACCGGATAATTCTTTTTTTTTGGATATTTGAAATCCCATGCAACTTTAAAATCATCAAACTCAAAAGAAAAAGATATTTTAGCATCTTCTTCTTTGTCATTTTTTGATTGATGAAATACATCAGATGGCAATCCTAAATTAACAAGAGGACCATTCAATAATATTTCAGGGGCATTATTCCCATATTTTATTGCCTGCGCCATTAATAAAATAGATTGGATAAGAGATGACTTACCTGCAGCATTAAACCCCGTCAATAACGTTAAGTTGGATAGGGACAAAAATACTTCATCAAAACATTTGAAGCCATTTATTTTTATATAATTCATTTTTCCACCCCCCATAAAATTTCATTCGCTAATTGAAAGCGCGTATTAACTTTACTTCTACTATTCGTACCAATAGTAACAGCATCATCAAAGGAAGAATCAGATAATAACTCTGTAAATTTATTTACCAAAATATTTTTATTTTCAACAACAAATTGCTCATCTAAGCCTGCCAAAATCACAGAAAAAACGTCAAATAAAGATATATTAATTACCGATCGGTTTACCGCTAGGCCTTTATTTGCTAACGATTTTCGAAAGGCGTGTTGTTGGAACAATGTATAGTTATTTTTTAATGTTTTAAAAAACACTTCTTTCAGTTCATTTAATTCAACAACATCCATTTTATTCATTATTAACAATGCTTTAGCTAGGAAATCATCCATATCACCATTATACGACTCATATCCCAGAAGATAAAAAGCATAAAATCTGTTAATAACTTCTCGATCACGCATTGTTTTCGAATCTAGACCCTTCCCTGTTACTCGGATAAAATCCTCACTAGCAGCAATTTTTTTCAGCAGAATCGTTCCGGGCCCACTAAAAAGACAATTTCTCATTTGCTGACGACTTATAGGCTCGCCGCCATTAACCCGTTCAAAAATATCTAGTTTTGCCCGTTCAGGGGCTTTCTCATCTAGGATATAAAAAATTAGCTGAGTATCTTCAATTCGCTCTTGCAATTTAATAGGTAATTCACTGAATTTTTTACCTAAAAATGTTGCATGTTCATTAAGCCCATTTGAGTTTGAATAGCTTAAAGAAAACTTATCACTTAAATAGTTTTTGAAAGTTGTGAGCCTCTGCAAACCATCAACGACGATGATTTTCCCATCTTTATCCTCAGCAACATAAAAAACAGGCAGAGGAATCCGCATCAAGCATGACTCAATCAGTTTGGACTGTTTTTCCTCTGACCATATAAAATCCCTTTGAAAATCAGGATCTAATTTATATCTATTATTTTCAATACGTTTAATGACTTCTGCAATTGTTCTTATTTCGTTCCTAACCAAAACTGTATTTAAAGGGTAGTCTTCACCCCAGCCAACGCTTTTAGAGTTATCTCTGCTTTCATCGTCATATCCCTCCACAACATCATGTGATTCCTGATCAAAGAGATAAAGCAATTCAGGAGCATTTCTGACTACATCTAGCCTAAAATTGGGATATAACTCTAAAATCGCATTAATTAAGGCACCTGTATTTTCCCTGTACCCTTCATGAACAAGTTGGACTGAGTTATTTCTTGAGCTATTAAGTCCAATAACTGGATAATTACTAAATTTTTTATATTGTTCCGGGCTATCTTCTAAAAATTTAAATTTATCATAGCTCTCCGGAAATACAGATAAAACCCTGAGCGTTAAGATACATTCCGACTGAAAATCATACCAGCCATCCAGCGCTTCAAGTTTTGCGATTGCCCTAATTCCCTTAACCCAAGTTGTCGCAATGCCTTTGTTGTTATCAGAGCCAAGATAAATAAAACAATATAAACTGATATTATTCTTGAATGAGGTAAAGATCTTCTCTTCAACTTGTTTGCATTTGAAGAAAAAAGAAAATGGTTGTTCTAACCCATTTTTTATGCTATCCAATTTTTTTATATCAGAAACACTATCTTTTCCAAGTCTGATAACTAAAAATTCCATCTCTAACTCCAGTTAATATTTGATCCACTCTTAAGCAACACTTTTCTTTTTACTTAGTTTCAAAAGAGCTTCATGTAATGGAGGGAATAACTTACGATTCTGACTGTCTACTCTACGCAATATACCCTCAGCGGCGTTTGCGCTAATAAAATATTTATCATCCACGCTCACCTTCTCAATTACTGAAATCAATTTTTCCAGCTTAGGCTTAGAGGGTGCATCAGGCACTTTGAAATCATAACAAATATTTCCGAAAGCAATTCCACCTGAAAGCCAGCGAAGTTTTTTGTTTTTGTCCAAAGTGTCAAAATGTAATTCTGATAGCGCTTGCTTTCTTCCATTCTCTACTTTTATATCAGGATGATTATTCATTACATTTTCAATGCTTTCGGATCTAGCCACTTCATTTTCGACAATATCGTTATTCTTCAATGCAGTGAATAGCCTTTTAGCTATCCACTCAACAACGGGAACTGCTACTGCATTACCTAATGCGTGATATCTTTCGCTATCAATATCTTCAGACTTGCTTGTAGAATATAAAGGTAGAGTCCAGTTAATAGGGAAACCTTGGACGCCTTCACACTCCTTTGGAGTCATCCTTCTCACAGAGGATTCATAGGATATATAAGTTCTACTCCAGTCAGTTCCTGTATGTCTACCAGATGTAGCAGCAAGGCAATATGCTACATCAGCGACTCTGGCACCGCTTACTTCACAGGCACTTATATTCAGGAAACCTTCTCTAATATTTTTTAAGTGTTTGCCTTTATCTTTTTCATATAAAGAACTAATCGCGACTGAACTATTGTTCAATGCCGCACAAATAAAAACCCTTGGACGAGATTGTGGTGCACCAAAAAATCGACTATTCATCACCCGCCAACTGACTACATAGCCTAATGATGTTAGTCGCTCCAAAATAACACGAAAATCTTGCCCATTATGCGACGACAACAACCCCGTAACATTTTCTAGCAGAACAACTTGTGGCCTTTTAGCTTCAATCAGATTGATAAATGGGAAAAACAGTCCAGAGTTTTTCCCCTTGAGACCCAATCGCCCCTTTGAGCCTCTTGCGACGGATACATCTTGGCATGGAAAACCACCACACCAAACTGAGGCATCTGGTATATCCTTTGCATCAAGTGACTGGATATCACCGTAGCGAGGAACATCTGGCCAATGCTCTTCGAGTATGCGCACACAGAATTTATTCAACTCACACTGAAAATTGGTAGTAAAACCGGCATTTTCAAACGCTAAATCAAATCCTCCAATCCCTGCAAAGAAGGAGTTCATTGTAAACTTTTTGTTTTTACCTTTCATTTTCAGTGCCATTGCTTACTGATGCCTACTTTAAACTAGTCAAATGTTTTAGATGATACCATCGTTACGATTGCGTAGCTACAAACTGTATATAAAAACAGTATCGGTATCATTTAGAAGATGTGAAATCGATGGTCTGTTAGGAGGCATTCAACTTCACTGCCCATTTTTTATATTCAAATGGTTTGATGCTTTTAATGATGTTTTGCTCTAAGAAATCAGCCCACCACTGAAGCATTAGCCTCCGCTCATCAAGATGCTCAGCAAGATGGATGTAAGCGGCGCGGACGTTGTTACGCTCCTGATGGCTCATTTGTCGCTCAACAGCATCCCTTGACCATAAACCTGATTCGATCAACGCACTACAAGCCATCGCCCTAAACCCGTGTCCGCAAACTTCCGTTTTAGTGTCGTAACCCATTGAGCGCAGGGCCTTGTTAACAGTGTTCTCACTCATCGGCCTATCCGGCTGGTGATCACCAATGAAGACCAACTCGTAATCCCCACTGATTTGTTTTATCTCTTCTAATATTTTCAGTGCCTGACGGCTTAGAGGTACAAGATGAGGGCTACGCATTTTAGAACCACGATGCGAGTGCTTTACGCCCTTCAGAGGTTCTCGTTGTGCAGGTATCGTCCAAAGCGCATTTTTAAAATCGATTTCTTCCCATCTTGCAAAACGCAGTTCACTTGAACGTATGAATACCAACAGTGTTAGTTTCACTGCTAATTTAGTCAACTTTCGACCTTTAAAGCATTCGATACGATCAAGCAATTCGGGAAGGCGTTCGAAATCAAGCGCTGGGCGGTGTACTCGTTTAGCTACAGCTATTGCGCCAGCCATATCTTGAGCTGGATTATAATCAAGTAGACCATTTTGTACGGCAAAACGTAGGATTGCGGTCGTTCGCTGTTGAAGACGCGAAGCTACTTCATATCGCCCACTCGCCTCTACTACCTTAATTGGAGCGAGTAGATCCCGAGTCTTCAGTTCCGAAATCTTACGTTTACCTAACGCAGAGAAAAGATTATCCACTAAGCTTTTAAGCACCCGCTCACTATGGGACTCAGACCATTTTTTGCTACAGGATGCATGCCAATCTCTTGCTACAGCCTCAAAGGTTAGTGCTCCGCTTTCTTCAATCTTGTCCTCTTTTTTCTTTTGAGAGGGATCGATACCATCAGATACCAGTTTCTTTGCGGCATCGCGCCTCTTACGAGCCTCTGCCAATGAAACCATTGGATAAACCCCTAACGCCAGCATCTTCTGTTTGCCACTAAAACGATATTGAAGACGCCAGTATTTTGAGCCATTGGGGTTAACCAACAGGTGCATCCCCTCACCATCGGTAAGTTTGAAAGGTTTGTCTGCAGGCTTAACTGTTCTGACTTTGATATCAGTAAGAGCCATAGATCCCCCTCCCCTTGTTGGTATCAATTTCAATCGAACCGAAGCTACCAACAGTTATACCATCATTTGTTGGTAGATGTTGATATACGACAGTAGACTTTAATAGACCTGAAACAAGAGGCAGGATATCTAACTTATTGATTTTGTGTACGTAAATAGACTTTAGTAGACGAAAAAAAAGACTTGATTGGTGCCGAAGGCCGGACTCGAACCGGCACGTATTTCTACGGTTGATTTTGAATCAACTGCGTCTACCGATTTCGCCACTTCGGCACTGAAGGGGATGCGGAAACGTTGTGGATTATACCTGTCATACGCTGCCATGCAAGCAACGTTACGTCCTCCAGCCATCAAGTGATGAATTTTTCATCTGTTCAGTGCCTTAGCTTCTTTAAGCGCCCGTTTTCCCATTCTCCTGCTCCACCTTCTTTCAGCACCCGCCCGCCGTATGCTCTACACTTCCTTCTTAACCACGCCAAACCCAAGGAAACTGTGATGAGCAAAATTAAAAGTTACGCCGCCAAAGAAGCGGGGGCCGATCTGTCGCTGTGGGAGTACGATGCCGGCGATCTCAAGCCGGAAGATGTCGAAGTACAGGTGGAATACTGCGGCATCTGCCACTCCGACCTGTCGATGATCGACAACGAATGGGGTATGTCGAGCTATCCGCTGGTAGCCGGTCACGAGGTGATTGGTCGCGTGGCTGCGTTGGGCAATGCGGCGCAGAATAAAGGACTGAAAATCGGCCAGAAGGTGGGCATCGGCTGGACGGCGCGCAGTTGCGGGCACTGTGATGCCTGTATCAGCGGCAATCAGATTAACTGCCTGGAAGGAACGGTACCAACCATCACTAACCGCGGCGGCTTTGCCGATAAGCTACGCGCCGACTGGCAGTGGGTGATCCCGCTTCCGGAAAGTATCGATATTGAATCCGCCGGCCCGCTGCTGTGCGGCGGTATCACGGTGTTTAAACCGCTGCTGATGCACCATGTCACCGCCACCAGCCGCGTCGGGGTGATTGGCATTGGCGGGCTGGGTCATATCGCCATCAAGCTGTTGCATGCGATGGGATGTGAAGTTACCGCGTTCAGCTCTAACCCGGCAAAAGAGAAAGAAGTGCTAGCGATGGGCGCCGATAAAGTGGTGAACAGCCGCGATCCTGACGCCTTAAAAGCGCTCGCCGGTCAGTTCGACCTGATCATCAACACCGTCGCCGTCGACCTCGACTGGCAACCGTACTTTGCCGCGCTGGCTTACGGCGGCAACTTCCATACCGTCGGCGTGGTGATGAAGCCGTTCCCGGTCTCCGCCTTTACCCTGATTGGCGGCGACCGCAGCATCTCCGGCTCAGCCACCGGCAACCCGTCTGAGCTGCGCAAGCTGATGAAATTTGCCGGGCGTAGCAAAGTCGCGCCGACCACTGAGCTGTTCCCGATGTCGCAAATCAACGACGCGCTGAAGCACGTTCGCGAGGGCAAGGCCCGCTATCGTGTGGTGCTAAAAGCCGATTTCTGACGCTCCCGTCTATGCTTCAGGCAATGCGCAGGTTGCCTGGAGGCAAATAATTTAGGCGATACGCTCATCCCCATGCCGGGCTGCCCCTCTGCCCGGCATATCTGATTCGTTCATTAAACCGTCATCTCTCTGCCATACCTTTGCAGTCATTCCTTTTCACAATCCGGGCTTCTACAAACGCCTGTACGAGACATCTGCCGCCATGAGAAAATACTGGCTCCCCTGGATGATACTGTCGCCTTCCCTGCTGTTTTTATTACTGTTTACCTGGTTGCCGCTGGGGCGTTCGGTGTATGACAGCCTGTTCGATACCCGAATGGCCAGCGATGGCGGCCAGTATGTCGGACTGGAAAACTTCGCCCGCCTGTTTGCCGATGACGTCTTCTGGCAGTCGCTGGTTAATAATCTGCTCTATATCCTGCTGACGGTGGTGCCGGGCGTCACTCTCGCCCTGCTGCTGGCGGTCGCTCTGGCCGAAAATCACCGCGTGAATCGCTGGCTGCGCACCGCGTTCTTTTTCCCGATGATTATCCCGATGGTCAGCGCCGCCGCGCTGTGGCTGTTTATCTTTATGCCCGGTCTCGGACTGCTGGACCATTACCTCGCGAAGCTGTTCGGCCCGATGAACAACAACTGGCTGGGACGCAGCAACAGTGCGCTACTGGCGCTGGCGCTCATTGGCGTGTGGAAGTTCGCCGGTTACTACATGCTGTTTTTCCTTGCCGGGCTGCAAAGCATCCCGGCGTCAACCCGCGAGGCGGCGATCATGGAAGGGGCCACCCGCACGCAGGTCTTTTTTAACGTCACTCTGCCGCTGTTGCGCCCGACGCTCAGCTTCGTGATCACCACGGCGCTGATTTACTCCATTACCCAGATTGACCACGTAGCGGTGATGACCCGTGGCGGTCCGGATAACGCCACTACCGTACTGCTTTACTACATTCAGAACCTCGCCTGGGACACCCACGATTTAGGTAAAGCCTCCGCCGCCACTTTCCTGACCCTGGCCGGGCTGTTCGCCTTCTCGCTGATTAACCTCAAACTGCTGGAGAAAGGAGCGCATTATGAGCGCTGAAATCTCACCGCTGGTACTACGTTCGCAGCGCGCATCGCGCCCGCTGTGGCTGCGCCTGCGCCGCTCGCAGCCCTTTACCGTGACGGTATTAATGTGCTGCCTGGCGCTGCTGTGGATAAGCCCGTTTTTGTGGATGCTGGCGACCTCATTCAGCGCCACAACCTTCGGCGAAGATATGGCATCCCTGCTGCCCAGGCTGCCGCTGACGCTGGATAACTTTCGCGATGCCTGGGCCAGCGCCGACTGGCTGAACCTCTATGCCAACACCATTATCTTCGCCTTCGGCACCTTTTGCGTACAGCTGTTGACCATCACCACCGCCGGATACGTCTTCGCCTGCCACGAGTTCCGCGGCAAAAAGACGCTGTTTCTGCTGTTCCTCGTGCAGTTGATGATCATGCCGGTAGTGATGATGGTGCCGAACATGCTGACCCTGAAAACCTTCGGCCTGCTCAATACTCTCACCGGGGTGATGATGCCCTATTTCACCTCGGCGTTCGGCGTGTTCCTGATGCGTCAGGCGTTTCTCGCCATTCCCAAAGAGCTGGAAGAGGCGGCGCTGATGGAGGGTTGTCGCTGGTGGCAGGTGCTGTTCCGCGTGCTGCTGCCGATGTCATGGCCTTCGGTGCTGGCCTTCGCCACCGTCAGCATTACCTACCACTGGAACGAGTATCTGTGGCCGCTGATGATGCTTAACGACCCGGATAAACAGGTACTGACCGTGGGGCTGGTCTCCTTCGCCATGGGCGCGGAATCCGGCGGCCAGTGGGGCACCATCGGCGCCGGAACGCTAATGGTCTGCCTGCCGCTGATGCTGGCGTTCATTCTTTTCCAGAAACAGTTCCTGCGAAGCTTCGGTTTCGCCGGGATCAAATAAGGAGTTATTCATGCTGCTCGCGCAAATTTCCGATACCCATTTCCGCAGCCACGGCCGGAAGCTATACGGTTTTATTGATGTCAACGCCGCCAACGCCGATGTGGTCTCCCAGCTTAATGCCCTGCAGGAGCGCCCGGACGCGGTGGTGGTAAGCGGAGATATCGTCAACTGCGGTCGCCCGGAAGAGTATCAGGTCGCCCGGCAGATCCTCGGCAACCTCAACTATCCACGCTATCTCATTCCCGGCAACCACGACGATAAAGAACTGTTTCTGGAATATCTGCATCCCCTGTGTCCGCTGCTCGGTAACGATGCGCAAAATATGCATTATGCGGTAGACGATTTTGCCACTCGCCTGCTGTTTATCGACTCCAGCCGGACGGGGACGTCGAAAGGCTGGCTAACGGACGACACCATCAAATGGCTGGAAGCGCAGCTATTTGATGGCGGCGACAAACCGGCGACGGTGTTTATGCATCATCCGCCGCTGCCGCTGGGCAACGCGCAGATGGACCCCATCGCCTGCGAGAACGGCCACCGTCTGCTGGCGCTGGTTGAACGTTTCCCGTCGCTGACGCGCATTTTTTGCGGCCATAACCACAGTCTGACCATGACTCAATATCGCCAGGCCATCATCTCCACCATTCCGGGAACCGTCCACCAGGTCCCCTATTTTCACGAAGATACGCGCCCGTATTACGACCTCTCCCCCGCGTCATGCCTGATGCATCGCCAGGTGGGCGATCGGTGGGTGAGCTATCAACATCCGCTGACTCATTACGCCGGGCCGTGGATGTACGACGAACATATCAGTTGCCCAACGGAAGATCGCTAATCACCATGCTTAGTCTGCAAAACATCAGTAAACAATTTGACGGTAAACCGGCCCTCAGCGCCCTGTCGCTGGATATTCACGACGGTGAATTCGTGGTGCTGGTCGGCCCGTCCGGCTGCGGCAAAAGCACCCTGCTGCGCCTGATCGCCGGGCTGGAGCCGGTCAGCGCGGGGGAAATCTGGCTATATGATGAGAACATCAGCGAAATGTCGCCCAGAGAGCGTAATTTTGCGATGATTTTCCAGAACTATGCTCTGTTTCCACATCTGTCGGTGCGCGACAACATCACCTTCGGCATGAAGGTGAGAAAAGAGGATAAAACCAGCTGGCAGCCGCGGGTGGAGAAAGTGGCGCAGATGCTGCAACTGGAAAACCTGCTGGACCGCAAACCGGCGAAGCTTTCCGGCGGTCAGCGGCAGCGGGTGGCGATGGCACGGGCAATTGTGCGCAACCCGCGCCTGTTCCTGATGGATGAGCCGCTCTCCAACCTTGATGCCCGCCTGCGCAGCGAAGTACGCGACAGCATTATGGACCTCCACCAGCAGCTCAACATCAGCACCATCTACGTCACCCATGACCAGACGGAAGCGATGTCGATGGCTGACCGTATTGTGGTGATGAACGGCGGTCACGTACAGCAGGTCGGACGCCCGGAGTATCTCTACGCGAATCCGGCCAATTTGTTTGTCGCCGGTTTTATCGGCTCCCCGGCGATGAATCTGCTGTCGCTGCCCTGCGCCGACGGTCAGGTACTCCTTGGCGAACAACGTCACCCGCTACCGCCGGGCTACCGGGAAGAATCCCGCGTCTGGTTAGGTATTCGTCCGGAACATATCAGCGATCGCGTGGAAGAGAGCCATCTGCGCCTGCCCGCCACCGTGCTGCAACGAGAACTGATGGGAGCCGATTATCTGCTCCACGTCAGCACCCCTATCGGCACCTTACGCTTTAGCCGTCGCCATCGCGGAGCGGTGCCGGAGAAAGGCGACGCCCTGCTTCTCGGCTTTTCGCCCGACGATATTCATCTTTTTCATGCTGAGAAACAGCATAATTTAACGCCTGTGCATCAGGCGCTTACTCCAGGAGATTAATCATGTTTAAACCTCTCACGGCTCTTGCGGTTGGGCTAAGCCTCGCTCTCAGCGGCGTGGCGCTGGCAAAAGAGAAAATTGACTTCATGTTTCCGGCGCCGGTGGATGGCAAGCTGACCATGGAGATGACCCGCATCATTAAGGCCTTCAACGAGTCGCAGCAGGATGTCGAAGTGCGCGGAATCTTTACCGGCAACTACGATACCACCAAAATCAAAGCCGAATCGGCGCAAAAGGCCGGACAACCGCCCGCGCTGGTAATTATGTCCGCTAACTTCACCACCGATCTGGCGCTAAAAGATGAGATCCTGCCGATGGACGAGCTGTTCCGTTATGGCAATCAAAAAGCGGGGGATTTTTTGCAGCAGGCGTTCTGGCCGGCAATGCGTAAAAATGCCCAGGTGATGGGCACCACCTATGCGATCCCGTTCCATAATTCGACGCCAATCCTTTACTACAACAAAACCATGTTCGATCAGGCCGGGATCAAACAGCCGCCCCAGACCTGGGCCGAGCTGCTGGCGGACGCCAAAAAGCTGACCGACGCGAGTAAAGGGCAATGGGGGATCATGCTGCCGTCAACTAACGATGATTACGGCGGCTGGATCTTCTCAGCGCTGGTGCGGGCCAACGGCGGGCAATACTTTAACGAGGATTATCCGGGCGAAGTGTATTACAACACGCCGACCACTATCGGTGCCCTGCGCTTCTGGCAGAACCTGATTTATAAAGACAAAGTGATGCCCTCCGGCGTGCTGAACTCGAAACAGATCAGCGCCAGTTTCTTCTCCGGTAAAGTCGGAATGGCGATGCTCAGCACCGGCGCGCTGGGTTTTATGCGCGAGAACAGCAAAGATTTTGAACTCGGCGTGGCGATGCTGCCGGCCAAAGAACAGCGCGCGGTGCCGATCGGCGGCGCCAGCCTTGTGAGCTTTAAGGGGATCGACGACGCGCAGAAAAAAGCCGCGTATCAGTTCCTGATGTATCTGGTCAGCCCGCAGGTTAACGGGGCCTGGAGCCGCTTTACTGGCTATTTCTCACCGCGTAAAGCCGCCTACGATACGCCCGAAATGAAGGCCTATTTGCAGCAGGATCCGCGCGCGGCGATCGCTCTTGAGCAGTTGAAGTATGCGCATCCGTGGTACGCCACCTGGGAGACTGTCGCCGTGCGTAAAGCGATGGAAAACCAGCTGGCCGCGGTGATGAACGATGCTAAAGTCACTCCGGAAGCGGCGGCACAGGCGGCACAGAAAGAGGCCGACGCGCTGATGAAACCCTACGTGGATAAGACTGCCCTGGCGGAAGTGAAGTAAGCATTTTCTCCTCAGACGGTACACCGCGATGAGGTGGGGAGCGCGTTCAGTCACGGCGTGAATTGGGAGGTTACTCGCCGCCGTGAATCTCCCCGATCGTACCTCGCTGACTGGTGCTACAGGCCAGTACAAGATGATATCACTCGTCCTTTCTGCCCCAGCCGTTTGATTTTTCAACGTAAAAAAGGTACTTTTTCATCTTCCCTCCCCCCCAGCGTGAGCGGTCATGCATTATGCCTATTATTCAGTCTGTTGAACGTGCACTGACGATCCTCGATCTGTTTAATGAACAGGCTACGGAACTCAAAATCACCGACATCAGCAAACAGATGGGCCTGAGTAAAAGCACCCTCCATTCGCTACTCAAAACTTTACAGTTATACGGCTATATCGACCAGAACCCGGAAAACGACAAATACCGCCTGGGCATGAAGCTAGTAGAGCGCGGCAACTTTGTGGTAAGCAGCATAGACATTCGTCAGAAGGCGAAACGCTGGCTGACGGAACTCTCGCAACGCACCGGACAGACCACCCATCTTGGTATTCTTGACGGACGCGAAGGCGTTTATATCGAGAAAATTGAAGGCAGGCTTGCCGCCATTGCCTACTCACGTATCGGTCGTCGTTTACCGATCCATGCGACGGCTATCGGCAAGATATTGATTGCCTGGCTAAGCGAGACAGAGCTGAATACTCTGCTGGAAGGCTATCAGTACACATCGTTCACTCCAGCAACAATTACCTGCCGCGAAGATCTGTTGGCGACGCTGGCACAAACCCGCGTCCAGGGTTATGCGCTGGATTGCGAAGAGAATGAACAAGACGTACGCTGCGTAGCAGTGCCGGTGTGGAACCATGAATCTCGCGTTATTGCAGCGCTGAGCCTGTCAACGTTAACCTCCCGTGTCGATGACGACGAGCTGGCCCGCTACCGCGGATTGCTGGAAGAGGCCGGGCGCCAGTTGTCGAAAGCGCTGGGCTACCCGGCCTGAGGATTTACTCGATGACCGGTTGGTAACTGAAGTAGTCAAAATCAGCGTAGCAACCATCACCGCTAATATCCTCGCAGTGCAAGCCAACAAAAGCACCGGTAAAGAATCCGCGTCCGCCGATGTAATCATCCGACAACTTCCAGGCTGCATATTCCACCGGCACAGTTTGCCATTGCTCACCGTCAAACGAGTAGCTGTAGCGATAGATAAGATGGTCAACGTCAACCCTCAGCCACACGCTCCGCGTCTCGTCCGGCACTGCAATGGGTTGTTCGTGCAGCGGCCACGACGGTACGTTATGGTCAAGTTGCAATACTTTAATAGTTCTCCCCTTCCCTTCTTCATAGTCAACAAAACAGTAGCTCCAGTTTTTGCTGTTGTAATAACAGGTTAATCCGGCGCTCTGCTGGAAGTTTTCCGGGGCGAACTCCATCCGTGTTTCGGCGCGAAAGGCGAAATGCTGCCAGCGCCGCGCCACCGTGGACTGGATAAAGGTAGAGTTGAGCGAGTCATTACCGTACAGACGTAAAAATCCCGGCCGCACGCTGAGGGAGCCCAGCGTGTCATCAAACGGAATACGCAGAGTTTGCAACTCTGGATTGAGTGTCGGGCCATTGAAGTCATCTCGCCAGTTCACCACCGCAGCCGCACGACTTTCAACCATTTGCGGCCCCGGCACGGTCAATTGGGCGTGTTTTCCTCCTTCCACGGACGGCCAACCGTCATGCCAGGCGATGCGCACAATTCCGGTTTCTCGTCCCAGTGAACAGTAACCACGACCGCCGGAGGCCAGCAGCGGCACGCCGGGTAAACGCTTCGGACGACTAGTAAGATAGGCCATATACCACTCGCCAGTATGCGTCTCCAGCAGCGATCCGTGGCCGCTTTTCTGTAACGGGTTCTCCGGCAGATGCCAACTGGTCATCATTGTCCCGTCCGGGTGCAGTTCGTACGGCCCGTCAATATTTTTCGCCCTGAGCACAACCACCGCGTGTTCGTAACTGGTACCTCCCTCAGCGACCAGCAGATAATACCAGCCATCCTTGCGATAAAGGTGCGCCCCTTCGGTATAACGCAGCGCCGTACCGGTAAACAAAGTTTTGCGCGTTTTAGACAGGGTCCTGGTTTGCGGAAAATACTCCTGTAGCACGATGGTACAGTGCGGATCGCTGTGGTGACGCGGCCCCCATGGTCGGTAAATATAGTATTTTCGACCATCGCTATCATGAAACAGCGATGGGTCGAAGCCGCCGTTGCCCATCGCAACGGGCTCGCTCCACGGCCCTTCAATCGATGGTGCGGTCACCAGATAGTTACGACCATTTTTCCATGGCGAATCGACGATTTTCACATCAGTATACAGTAGCCAGAACAACCCGTCGGCATAGCTCAGGCATGGTGCCCAAATGCCGCCGGAATCAGGGTTGCCTTTCATATCCAGCATCGACACGCGATCCAGCGGTGCGCTCACCAGCGACCAGTTTTTCAAATCCCGCGAGTGATAAATGCGTACCCCCGGAAACCACTCGAAGGTGGAGGTTGCGATGTAATAATCCTCATTCTGGCGACACAGCGATGGGTCCGGGTTAAACCCGGTCAGAATAGGGTTAGTAATGGTGTACATATTGCCTCCTCATTAATTTGACGTCGCAGTGGTCGCGGCAGAAATAGCCTCTTTCGGCTCCTCACGATGCTTACGTAATTGCTGGCTGATGGCTTCAACGCGGGCATTGGTCAATTTATAAAATGAAAGCATGATGAACATGCCAACGTAGAGCACCACAGGCACCACGCAGAACAGGATTTTAATGGTGGTTAAAACCTCCACCGGCTGTACGCTGCTGCTCGCGGAGTAGTTCACATATGCCAGAATCCAGCCCACCACCGCGCCGCCAATAGCCAGGCCAATTTTCAGACTGAACAGGTAAGTAGAGAACACCAGACCATCGAGACGCCGCCCGCTACGACTCTCTTCATAGTCGACCACATCGGAAGCCATCAGCCACTGCAGTGGCGTAGTGGTGTTAAAGATGAACAGGAAAACAATATTGAGAGCGAAAATCAGCGCAATGTACTCAGCAGGAGTAACGAAAATAAGCAGGCTTATCAGCGAATAGACGACGATAATCGCTTTAAAAGCCTTTACCCGGTCAAAGCGGCCCAACAGGCGTGACGAGGCCAGCGAACCGAACATAGTAGCGATGCTGCCATAAAGCAGGAACTGCATCGCCATTTCTGGATGATCCATCACATATTTCACGAAGTATAACGTTGCCCCACCGCGCACAACGTTGGAGCAAGTCGCCATCATTTTGAAGGTACACATAATTCGCCATTGGGTGTTACCGAACAGCAACTTGAGATCTTTCGCCACCGACGACCCTGGCTGTACCTCAAAGGTGTAACGCTCTTTGGTGGTAAAAAAGCAGACGTAAAGCAGTACCACGCCGACCAGTCCCAGCACACACATCGCGCCAAAATAACCGACCTGTTCGTTACCTTTACCGATAATATTCACCAACGGCAGCGCTATGCCGCTGATCGCCAGCGAACCTGCCGCCGCAAGGAAAAAACGCCACGACTGTAACGCATGGCGCTCTTTTGGATCGGCGGTAATTACTCCCGGCATCGCGCAGTAGGGCACGTTGACGAAGGTATAAACCAGCGTCAGCAGAATATAGGTCACGCAGGCATAAATAATTTTCCCCTGCGCAGAAAAATCCGGCGTGTAGAAGGTGAGCATACAGACGACCCCAAATGGAATCGCCCCCCACAGCAGAAACGGACGAAACTGACCGTGGCGAGTACGGGTACGGTCCACCAGCAGTCCCATCAGCGGATCGGTGACGGCATCCAGAACGCGGGAAATTAAAAACAGCGTACCCATAATGCCGGCGGACAGGCCGAATACGTCGGTGTAAAAATAAGCCAGCAGAAACATCGTTGCCTGCCAGACAAACCCGCAGGCAGTATCGCCCAGCCCGTACCCGATTTTATCTTTCATAGTTAATTGCATATTTATCCCCGATCCAGAGAGTGGATATCGTGCAAACGTCAGGGACCTGAAAAAAGCAATAAATAGCCGCTGAAGAATCAGGAATACACCCATGATACGTGTGCTTAATTCACGTTTTCGTGTTATTTCAGTGTACGGAGTTGTTCCTTTTTACGGCAATGGTCATTTTTTACTTATGAATTATGTTATTTAGTTTTTGTGATTTCCATCGACATTAAACACAAATAAAAAATATTTTTATCTTTTATTTTTAGCTAATTACAAACATATAAGAAAATGGAATTTGGCTTATTTAAGACATAAAAAAACGGCCCGCGAAATATTTCACACAAGCGAGAAAAACTTAAATTTATTTAAAGTCCAAGGGCTTTTTTACCGGCGTTAATCACCTCAATAATTTTATCAGTATCATATATGCAGCCTTTCCATGTACCACCGCTAATCGACTGCAAAGCCGCCCACAGGCGAGTATCGTCGGGTAAACAGTCATGAGCATGCAGGTCAGGATGGAGAGGTCTCGCCGCTAATTCCATCCCCCCCTCTTCCACCGTCAATCGCTTTTCCACTGTGCCGATGAAATTAACGCTGCCGGTTAAAGCAAAACGATCGACTACAATCTCAATAATGTCGTCATCGCGCAGTTTACCGATCGGCCCGCCCGCCAGCGCCTCCGGAGCGACATGACCAAAACAGGCACCGGTCGAAACCCCGGAGAAACGGGCATCGGTAATCAAGGATACCGTTTTTCCCCATGAGATGTGCTTCAACGCCGAGGTAAGCTGGTAGGTCTCTTCCATGCCAGTGCCGGACGGCCCACCACCAATCACTACCATAATGTCTCCCTGTTCGATCTCGCCGTTTTTGATCGCTTTGATCGCCAGCGCTTCAGAAACAAATATCCTCGCAGGCCCGGTATGACGATACACACCATCCTCATCCACCACAGTCGGATCGATCGCCGTGGCTTTGATCACCGCTCCTTCCGGAGCAATATTGCCAACAGGGAAGGCAACCGTCGAGGTAAGTCCTTTAGCCCTTGCACGGGTCGGGGGGAGGATCACATCATTCGGATCGACTCCATCCTGATCGCGCAGACACTGGCGAAATTTCACACGTCGTTCGGAAGCTTGCCACCAGTCAAGATTTTCACCCACCGTCTGACCAGTCACTGTCATCGCATCCAGATGCAGTAGGCCCAGACCTCGCAAATGCAGCATCACTTCCGGCACTCCACCGGCGAGAAAAGCGCGTACCGTCGGGTGGTAGTCCGGTCCATTCGGTAGCACGCTGACCAGACGCGGAACTTTTCGATTTATACGTGTCCACTGTTCAACGTCAGGAATCGTGCAGCCTGCAGCATGAGCAATAGCGGGAATGTGCAACAGGAGATTGGTCGAACCGCCAAACGCCGCATGGATTACCATCGCGTTTGCGATCGCTTTATCGCTCAAAATATCGCGAGTGGTGATGCCGAGATTATCCAGTTCGCTTACCGCTCGTGCCGACTGGCGCGAGATTTCCAGCCACACTTCCTGCCCTGATGGCGCCAACGCCGAGTGCGGCAGCGCCAGCCCGAGCGCTTCCGCCACAACCTGCGAGGTACCCGCTGTGCCTAAGAACTGGCAGCCGCCGCCCGGCGAGGCACAGGCACGACAGCCGAGTTCAGCGGCTTCCTGCAACGACAATTCATGGTTGGCGTAGCGTGCGCCAATAGTCTGTACCTTTCCAGCGTCTTCGCCAAAGGTTGGCGGCAGCGTTGCCCCACCGGGTACCAAAATGGTCGGTAGATCGTGCATCGCCGCCAGCGCGATCATCGTCGCCGGTAGGCCTTTGTCACAGGTGGCGACACCAATCACCGCCCGACGCGTCGGCAACGAACGGATCAAACGACGAAACACAATCGCCGCGTCGTTGCGGTACGGCAAGGAGTCGAACATCCCATGGGTACCCTGAGATCGTCCATCGCACGGATCGCTGACAAAAGCGGCGAACGGAATGCCGCCATTGCGCGTTATCTCTTTTGCCGCCGCCTGCATCTGTAGGCCGATTTCCCAGTGCCCGGTATGATAACCTAACGCCACCGGGCGACCATCACCGGCGCGAATTCCCCCTTGGGTACCAATAATCAACACCTCCTTCCCCGTAAGCTTGTTGGTATCCCAGCCCATGCCGGCGTTTTGCGTCATGCCAAACAGATTACCGCTCGGCGATTCCATCAGCATTTGCGGCGTCAGTGGCAGCACGCCCTGTGGTCCGGATGCATGAGTGATGACCGCATAAAAGGCATCATCCTGGGAAATGAATATCTTCTCTATCGCCATCTTATTATTCCGGTTTAGCAGAGTCTAAGCTGTTGCAACAGCGCTTTAAGCTGCATCTTTTGCACTTCATCCAGCGGAGAGGCCGGGGGGAGTACGTGTGTCGAAATCGGGCGACCGCACATGACGATCGCCTCTTTAATCACGTTAACGAACGGTGTATCCAGTTGATAGATTCGCGGGATTTGCAACAGCGTCTGATGATAGTGTACCGCTTGCGCCAGATCGCCATCGCGGAAAGCCTGCAACAGCTTCACTGATATCTGCGGCGCAAAATTGACGCTGGCAGAGATCGCCCCATCACCGCCAAGCAGCAGAGTGTTAAACAGGTGGTCATCGTAACCACAAAGTACCGAGAAGTGTGGGTGCGCCGATTTGACCGTTTTGATCATGCTGCGCAGGTGAGCTACCGAATCGATAGTGTCTTTGATGCCAACAATATTACGTCGCGAATCCACCAGCGTTTTTACCAACTCAGGAGGCAGATCCTGGCCTGTTAACGCCGGAAAGTTATACAGCACCACCGGCAGAGTCACGCAATCAGCCACCTGCTGAAAATAACGAATCAGATTGTGTTCAGAAACTTTCCAGTAATAGGGGTTGATGACCACAATCCCGTCGGCTCCCACTTCCTGTGCGTGATGACTAAGTTCGATGACTTCCCGGGCGTTAGTGCCACCGGTGCCAACCAACACCGGCACCCGCCGATCCACATAACCAATGACAAAGGTGGCAATGGTTTTACGCTCATCGACATTAAGCTGAGAGAACTCCCCGCCGCTGCCGAGGATGAACAGGCCGTCAACGCCAGCGAAAATCATGTCATCAATCAACGCGGCGGTACCCACTTCATCGAACTGACCATCGGCGGTAAAAATAGTCGAAACAGGCGGAATAATCCCTGAGAACTGCATGGTTTGCTGCATGAGATCCCCTTGCTGAATCATTTTGTTCTATATTATAGAACCATGTTCTTTTATTTAACGATCATACTATGCCGCCAGCAAAGAAAAGGTAAATGGTAAGGAAGCCGGAAGTGCGTATTTTTTAATCTCGATCACAAAATAACCGTTCTGTTCTAAAGGTTGTGGTGAGCTCGGTGCGAGACATATACCGCCGTTCAGACTGGCTGCGAGAAGAAAAACTGTACGATATTGATGACTGGAGAGATAGCGAGTGCCCAGGAGTTTTATTCCACTGAGAGGAAAGTGGAAAAAGCAGGCCACAGCACGCTGTGGCCTGAAATGAAACAACGATTAGATTCCTGCCGTTTCACGGATGTATTTACGTGCTTTTACCGCATATTCGAATGGGTTGGCCAGCGCCGGATCCTGCTCGGCCTCGACCACCATCCAGCCTTTATAACCATGATCGTCCAATAATTTGAACACCGGGCGGAAATCAATCACCCCATCGCCCGGAACCGTAAAGGTCCCTTTCTTCACCCCATCAAGGAAAGAGAGCCCTTCACGACGCACCTGTTCAATCACCGGCGGACGCACGTCTTTCAGGTGCACATGATTAATCCGCGACAAATATTTTTTCAGAATCGCCAGCATCGGCTCCTCACCGCCTTCGGAATACCAGGCATGGCCGGTATCGAACAGCAGGAAGACCTTGTCATCTACCAGCGACATAAACTTGTCGATCTCTTCGGTGGTCTGGATACCGGTTCCCATATGATGATGGAGACAAACCTGCATACCCTTTTCCGCCGCCAGACGGCCGATGGTGTTGTAACCTTCCGCAACCCGCTGCCACTCTTCTTCGCTAAAACACGGTTTCACATTGCCAAGAATCGGTTTTTCCAGCCCCTGGATGCTGCCACTCTGCTCAGAACAACCGATTACTTTCGCGCCCATGGCATGAAGAAAATTCATATGATTCACAAATTCATCAATGGTTTTTTCCCGCTGCCCGTTGGCAAAAAAGGTACTAAACCAGGCGTTGCAAATCTGAATGCCGCGGATATCCAGCATCGGCTTCAATACCGCCGGGTCACGTGGATATTTACTGCCGACTTCACTCCCGGTAAAACCCGCCAGCGCCATTTCGCTGACGATTTGCTGGAAAGTGTTTTCATTACCCAACTCTGGCATATCGTCGTTGGTCCAACCAATCGGGGCGATAGCCAGTTTCACGTTGTCTTTGTTCATAGTAAGGCTCCTGCCTCAACACCTTATCTGCGCAGTAATTCGCGTTCGATAAGCTCACGGGTTTCCACTGCCTGGAATTTCATTTTTTCCGGGTAGCCGAACAGCGAGGTGGCGACAATCGGCTCCCCGCCGACCTTAAAGGTCTGCTCGGCAAATTTCATATCGCGCAAAGTGCGGAACAACGTGTCGAAATCAACATCCCCTTCACCTACGCCCACGTGCTGGTGCACAACGGCATCAACGCCCGGCGGGTTAACGATATAGCGGCAATGTTTTGTATGGTTGCGGGTATCCGCGATCAGCACGTGGGAGAGGTCGTCCCCGCAATAGCGCAACATTCTTTCAACGTCGCCGACGCCTTTGTCATAGAAGAAGGTGTGCGGAACGCTGTACACGTATTTAACGTTATCGCTACGGAACGACTTGACGAGATCGACCGTTCCGTCGTTCTCCTCGCAGAAGTCCCACGGATGCGCCTGAATCTCAACGCGGATGCCTTCGCGTTCAAAAATTGGCAGCAACTCTTCCATTGAGCGATAGAACATCTCGTCGCAGATCTCGGGCTGGTTAGGATCGCCGGAAAGCTCGGTGTTGATTACCTGCACGCCCATTTCAACCGCGATCTCGATCAGCCGTTTCCAGTTTTTGACTGCCGCCTGACGGCGCATTTCATCCGGACCGGACCAGCGATATACGCAGATAAAGGAAGAGAGTTCCAGACCCGTATCACGCAGCGCCTGCTTATACTCAGCCATGATTTCCCGGCTGGCACGCGGGTGCTTGTAGAAAGGGTTGATCTGGGGATGCGGAGATTGCTCAATGTACTTGTATCCCCACTCCGCTACCTGGTGAACCATCTGAGTAATCCCCAGGTCTTTAATCACATCAACATCAAAAGCAATTTTCATCATCGTTACCTATGCAAAAAGATCTGTCTGCAAAACGCGCTTAGCGCTTGTAGAATACCGGGCACTCAGGCAGCGTGACGTCTACCGGCTCGCAGGTTCCCTGCGCTTTGATACAGGCGTCGGCAGCAACCGATGCCGCATAGCCATCCCAGGCCGATGGGCCTTGCAGTTGACCAGCCTTAACATCGTTAATGAAAGCTTGTAGCTCTACGTCATACGCTTTGATAAAGCGGTCTTTCCAGTCGGTCAGGATCGCGGTTGACAGGTTTGCGGCTTTGCGCATCTGTATGGCTGATGGCTCAGGCAGACGGGCAATGCCGGTTTCACCAATAACCTCGCACTGGATGTCGTAGCCGTACTGGCAATTCACGAACACTTCAACATCAATCAGCGTGCCTTTCCGGGTTTCAAACGACACGATCTGCGGATCCTTCAGCCCCTCATGGGCGTATGAAGTGGAACGCGGGAAGCGTACCTGTACCGAACGATAGTCATCATTCAACAACCAGCGCAAAACGTCCAGCTCGTGGATCAGGGTATTGGTGATCGCCATATCGGTGGTGTAGTTTTCCCCCACTGACTGGTTACGGTGCGCGCAGTGCAGCATCAGCGGCGTACCAATATCCCCCTCATCAATCACTTTTTTCAGCGCCCGATAGCCTTCGTCATAAGGCCGCATGAAACCGACCTGCACCAGACGGCGCCCCGCTTTCATTTCCGCATCGACAATACGGCGACAGCCTTCCGCCGTCATCGCCAGCGGCTTTTCACAGAACACGGGTTTACCGGCCTCGATGGCGGCCAGCGTATACTCTTCGTGGGTCGGGTCCCATGAGGTGACCAGGATAGCGTCGACATCGCTGGCCTTAATGACGTCGTGACCGTCCGCATAAATTTCCGCCGTGACGCCCGGCAACGCCACCGCCGCGCGTGCATTTGCTTCGTTGATATCCGAAACCGCCACGACGGTGGCGCCCTGTAGTACCTGAGTGCAGCGACGGATATGTTCTTTACCGATGGCGCCTGCGCCGATGACACCTAATTTAAGTGGCATAGTTGGCTTTCTCCCGAGATTTGTAGGGTTCAGGGTTAGTGCTCAGTTTTAGTAATCCCGCGCCTGAGCGCGTTTTTCGTTAATCATTTTGGCTACATTGCGGATTCGCTCGGACAGTGCAGACTGCGCGACGCCCACGTTCCACCAGCTGCCGTATTTATGCACCATGGTTTTCGGCAGCACTTTTATATCTATCAGGGTGCTGACGGTTTCGCGGCGAGCGGCATCCAGCGCATGGCGCAGTTCATCCAATGTTGTGACGCGCCAGGTTTTGCAGCCATAGCCAGCAGCGACGGTGGCGAAATCTACCGGCACCAGGCCACCCTGCAAATTACCAGACTCCGGGCAACGGAAACGGAACTCGGTGCCGAAGCTGTCCATACCGTGTTCCATTTGCAGGTTGTTAATGCAGCCATTAGCCATATTGTCGAGCAGTATCACGTTGATCTTCGTACGCTCCTGCAGCGAGGTCACCAGCTCGGAGTGCAGCATCATGAACGAACCGTCGCCCACCAGGGAGTAAACCTCACTCTGGGGCTGAGCCAGTTTGACGCCCAGCGCAGCGCTGACTTCATAACCCATGCAGGAGTAGCCGTATTCCACGTGATAGGTGTTGGTTGCCCGGTTGCGCCAGACGCGCTGCAGGTCTCCCGGCAAACTTCCCGCCGCCGCGACAATCACCGCGTCGGACGGTAAGGTTTCGTTCAGCACGCCGAGGACGCTGCTTTGTGTCAGGGTGGAATCGGTTATCTGGCGGAATTCGCGATACACCGACTCACGATCCAGATGATCATCAATTTCCGGTACGAAAGACTTTTCCTGCCACACCGCCTGATAAACGCGCTGCGTCTCTTTCAATTGACGGCTCTGCACGCTTTCAATCTGCTCGCCCCACCCGGCCTGCCAGGTTTCGCCGGACAGGGCGTCATCCAGGGCAGTAAGGGCTTCACGCGCATCGGCCAGCATTGGAATACCGTCCAGTTTCCAGGCATCGAAATTGCTGACGTTAATATTGAGAAAACGCACTTCCGGATGCTGGAAAATCCATTTCGACGACGTAGTGAAGTCGCTGAACCGCGTACCGAGGCCGATAACTAAATCCGCTTCTTTCGCCAGCAGGTTGGCTGCCAGACACCCGGTTTCACCAACGCCGCCCACATTAAACGGATGCGAAGAGACCACGGTGCCTTTACCGGCCTGGGTTTCGGCAAACGGGATACCGTAGCGTTCGGCAAAACGGGTCAATGCCTCGCCTGCGCCGGAATATTTCACCCCGCCACCGCAAACAATCAGCGGTTTACGGCTGGATTTAATTGCGGCAACCGCGTCCGCCAGCTGCACGGCGCTAACCGGGCGACGGTCGAGACGGTGTACACGACGGGTAAAGAAAGACGCGGGATAATCCCAGGCTTCACCCTGAACATCCTGCGGCAGGCACAGGGTCACCGCGCCCGTTTCCGCCGGGTCGGTCAGCACGCGCATGGCGTTGATGCAGGCGCTCATCAATTGTTCCGGGCGGGTAATGCGATCCCAGTATTTGCTCACCGCACGAAACGCGTCGTTGGTGCTGATACTCAGATCATGGCTCTGTTCAATTTGCTGTAAAACCGGATCGGGCTGGCGAGTGGCAAACACATCGCCGGGCAGCAATAACAGAGGAATACGGTTGGCGGTCGCGGTGCCGGCGGCGGTAATCATGTTCGCCGCACCGGGGCCGATGGAGGAGGTGCAGGCAATAATCTGACGGCGTAAAGACTGTCTGGCAAAACCCGTCGCAGCATGCGCCATCCCTTGCTCGTTACGCCCCTGATAGACCCGCATTTCACCGCTATCTTGCTCCAGGGCCTGTCCCAGCCCCAGAACGTTGCCGTGGCCAAAGATAGCAAAGATACCTTGCACGAATTTATGCTCTTCACCATCGACGTCCAGGTACTGATTATCCAGGAACTTAACCAGCGCCTGCGCCGTTGTCAGTCTCAGTCTGCCCATGTTGCCTAATCCTTATATTTCAGTATTTGTTGTGTGGGTTAGCGCGTTTGCCCTGTACAGCCTGTACAGTGATACGATTAATGACTCAGGGAAATCGTTAACGTCACAGGAATACTGTTGGATTATAGGCAAACATTTTTTTCATTAAATAGAAATACAGAAGAAATATTTCATTTTGCGAGAGGGATCAAACTATACATAAAATCATTCAGTCGGTATTCAGGCGGCAACAAACAGCATCCCCATGAGCATGCGCAAGCCAGGTGGCTGGAATGAAAAGCAAATCTGTCAGAAACAGATCTGAGCATCATGAAAAAACCGGCCCTCGATAAGGTACGCACATTTTTTCCGAATGATGGCTAACGCCTTACCCTATCTTTAAAAACATGTAATATCAAAAAGTTATATAGATACCCCCAGTCCATTACGGCACGCTACCCACGATTCATGCCCTCGCGGCGCAGTTTGTCAGCAGTCTGAAATCCATCAGAAACAGGCGGGGGCGCGGTGATGTTATGGTTGGCCAGGATGAGAGGCAAGAGTGCGCCGGATCATTTTACCCCAACAGATTAGCGGCCGACAAAAGGCGGCAGTTTTATGGATAAAATGCTTACCCGTGCATTTCACACGTTTCATTAACAGCCCGCATTTGGCTGGACGCGCGGTTTATGAGGCCATATCGTTTATATTTCCTTAAAAATCATAGATAAAGAAAATAACACACGCCGTCCGGGACGCCTTTTCGCCGCCTCGCAAGATCCATCCCGGAATGAGGCTCAGCGCGGCATAGTGGTAGATCCCTCACATTTTTGGTTTTTTAATTTCGAACTAGTTTGCAAATGAAATATTTATTTCTCAAACTAAGGGGAACCAATAACCCTCAGGCTGTTTTCGGAGACGCTGTCGGCATCCCGACTCTTCCGTACAGCAGAAATGCAAAAGGAAACCCTAGCTATGAATGCAGCAGTAAAGCGACTCGATGTCATCTGTATTGGCCGGGTGGCAGTCGATCTCTACGCCCAGCAAATTGGCTCAAGGCTGGAAGATGTTGCCAGTTTTTCTAAATACCTTGGAGGCTCTTCCGGCAACGTCGCCTTCGGTACCGCCATTCAGGGATTAAAATCGGCCATGCTCGCGCGCGTAGGCGACGAACATAATGGCCGTTTTTTACGTGAAACGCTTAGCCGCGCCGGCGTCGATACGGAATACTTGATCACGGATAAGCAGCGCCTGACGGCATTAGTGATGCTGGGAATCAAAGATCAGGAGACGTTCCCGCTCATTTTTTACCGCGATAACTGCGCCGATATGGCACTTTCGCCAGAAGATATTAAGGAAGAGTATATTGCCTCTTCCCGGGCGCTGGCGGTAACCGGTACTCACCTTTCGCACGCCAATACCCGTGAAGCGGTGTTGAAAGCGCTGGAGTATGCCCGTCGTCACGGCCTGCGTACCGCGCTGGACATCGATTATCGCCCGGTACTCTGGGGCTTAACTTCGCTGGGCGATGGTGAAACGCGTTTCATTGAATCCGGCCCGGTAACCAGCCAGCTCCAGGAAGTGCTGCATCTGTTCGATTTAGTGGTCGGCACTGAAGAGGAGTTCCATATTGCCGGCGGCAGCACTGATACGCTAACCGCGCTGAAAAACGTGCGTAATGCCACTAAAGCGACGCTGGTTTGTAAACGCGGTCCGATGGGTTGTGTGGTGCTGGAAGGTGCCATTCCGGACAGCTGGGATAGCGTACCGCTGCACCAGGGCGTGCGCGTAGAGGTGCTTAACGTTCTGGGCGCTGGCGACGCCTTTATGTCAGGCCTCCTGCGGGGCTGGCTTAACGATGAAGGCTGGGAGCAGGCTTGCCGTTACGCTAACGCCTGCGGCGCGCTGGTGGTCTCGCGCCACGGTTGCGCACCGGCAATGCCAACCAAAGTCGAGCTTGACGACTACCTGTCGCGCGCAGAATCGGTCCCGCGTCCGGATGTCGACGCGCGCCTCAACCATCTCCATCGTGTCACCAGCCGCCGTCAGGCATGGCCTGAGCTGTGTATCTTCGCCTTTGACCACCGTAAACAACTGGCGGATCTGGCACTGGAAACCGGGCGCGATGAATCCTGCATTCCACCTCTGAAGCTGTTGCTGCTGGCCGCCGCGGAAGCCGCCGCGAAAGAAGCCGGACTTGATGGACGCAGCGGTATCCTCGCCGATGGCACCTACGGTCAGAGTTCACTCAATGCCATCACCGGTAAAGGCTGGTGGATTGGTCGTCCGATCGAAATGCCGAGCTCACGTCCGCTACGTCTGGAGCATGGCAACATCGGTTCCCAACTGATCGACTGGCCGCTGGAGCATGTGGTGAAATGTCTGGTCTTCTACCATCCGGCCGATCCCGCAGAACTGCGCGCCGAGCAGGACGCGCTGCTGCTGGAGGTCTGGCAGGCGTGCAACAAGTCGGGTCATGAACTACTGCTGGAAATTATCCTGCCGGAGAACGGCCCGGATAACGATGAACGCCATTACCACGATATGCTGGAACACTTCTATCAGTTGGGTATTCAGCCGGACTGGTGGAAGCTGCCGCCGCTGTCGAGCGCTGAATGGGAGAGGATCAGCAAGCTGATTGAACGTGAAGATAGCTGGTGTCGTGGGATACTGATCCTCGGCCTGGATGCGCCATCGGATCGCCTGCGCGCCGGTTTTGCCGAAGCCGCGAAGCATCCAATGATCAAAGGCTTTGCCGTTGGTCGCACCATCTTTGGCCAGCCTTCACGCCGCTGGATGCAAGGAGAACTGACCGACGAGGCACTGATTGAAGAAGTGAAACACAACTACCTCACGCTCATCGGCTACTGGCGCGAAGCCCGCGGCTGATTCTGAACCGGCCCGCATCCTCTCCTGAAGATGCGGGCTTTTTTTCTGGATCTTCACGAAATAAGCCGAGAATTTCAGCGAAGTGAATGAAAAATTCGCTTCATTTGATACACTGGAAATTATATTCCTTTTCTTTTTTCAGAGCGCAATCTATGGCCAATAATCCGACTCAACTTACCATCTTGCAGGATGAAATCAGGCGTCGCTACGACACATTAAGTAAACGCCTGAAGCAGGTAGCCCGTTATATTCTGGATAACAGTAATAGCGTCGCTTTCGACACCGTGGCCTCTATCGCGCAGCAGGCAGATGTCCCGCCTTCAACACTGATTCGTTTCGCTAATGCCTTTGGTTTTAGCGGCTTTAATGAAATGAAGCAGATGTTTAAACAGCATCTGATGGAGGAGACCGCTAACTATACTGAACGTGCGCGTCTGTTCCGCCAGACCACCACAGATGACTCCAGCCCGCCGGAAACGCCGACCGAAATCCTGAATATGTTTACGATGGTCAACACACAGGCGTTACAGCAGCTGGCAATGCAGACTTCCGGCGATGAGCTACAGCGCGCGGTGGCGCTGCTGGCAGAGGCGGAAAACATTTACGTGATTGGCCTGCGTCGCTCCTTTAGCGTCGCCTCCTATCTGACCTACGCCCTGCGCCATCTGGACCGCAAAGCGTTCCTGATTGACGGCCTCGGCGGGATGTTCACCGAACAGCTCAGCCTTGTGAGCCAGAAGGACGTTGTCATCGCGGTAAGCTTCTCCCCCTATGCGCGTGAAGTCGTCGAACTGGTGGAACTGGGGGCACAACGCAAAGCCCGACAGATAGCGATTACCGACAGTCAGGTCAGCCCGCTGGCGGCCTTCAGCGATGTCTGTTTTGTGGTACGCGAGGCGCAGGTTGATGGTTTCCGTTCTCAGGTGGCCTCCCTGTGTCTGGCTCAGACGCTGGCGGTCTCTCTGGCGCTGAATAGCAGCCAGGAGGCAGAAGCGAAGCAGCAGGCTTAATTTTTTGGTTTTCCCTGGGCTGCGCGTTGTGTCTGCCCGTCCAGCCGCCATCCGGCACAGAATACGGGCACTATTGCAAAATTTAAGGCCGGTTAGCATCGCTAATCGGCCTTTTCGTCATCAGTAATATCAGTAATATCAGTAATATCAGTAATATCAGTAATTCATCATCAACAACTATTCGCCGTGACGGGGATATTCAGGGCTGTTGATCCACGCGTGATCGTCTTCCCAGGTAAACAGCCATTTACGATCCGGGCCCGCCATAACGTTCAGATAATAACTGTCATAACCCGCAATCGCTGCCACCGGATGATAACCGCGCGGCACCATGACCACATCGTGGTTATAAGGGGCCATGCAGGCATCCAGACTGCGGTCATCAGTGTAAACACGCTGAAACGCAAAACCCTGCGGCGGATCGAAACGATGATAATAGGTTTCTTCCAGTTGGGTTTCCTGACCCGGCAGCGCCGTATCATGCTTATGCGATGGCCATGAGCTGGTCGCGCCCTCATCGGTGTACACTTCCACCACCAGCAGGCAATCCGCCTGCACGTTATCCGGCAGAATATTATGCACCAGACGCTGATTGCGGCCTTTACCGCGATGCTCCACGCCCACATCCTGCGGGGAGATGACTCGCGCAGGAAGCGTACCTTTGCCCGGCGCGCTGCATACGGCCAGCTCAAGGTCAGAATCCGCCGTCACTTCGACTTTATCCTGCGGCGGCACGTAGACTGACCATGGCGGCGTGCGCTCAAACGGCGACATCCGCTGACCAAGATTCGGAAAGTCAGCTTTCGTGGTTTTTACCGAAGCCAGCCCGGCAACCAGCACCAGGCACAGTTCGCGATCGCCGCTATCCAGCGTAATGGTTTGCCCTTTCTTTAACATCCAGACATCAAAACCGATATATTTCCACCCCGCGCTTTGCGGGGTGATGTGCTGGATTTGCCCTTCTTGTTTCGCTTTAGCCAGTAAAGACATGGCGTTCTCCTTCGCCGATTAGCCTAACGTCGGCATACTGAACTCAGATACAGTTTGCTGCCCTTGCGGCCAGCGGACGGTGGCGGTTTTCATACGCGTGTAGAAACGTACCCCATCCGGCCCATGCACGTTCAGTGCGCCAAATACGGAGCGTTTCCAACCGCCAAAGCTATGGAAGGCCATTGGAACAGGAACAGGGACGTTGACCCCAACCATTCCGGCCTGAACATCATGTACAAATTCGCGTGCGGTGTGCCCGTTGCTGGTAAAGACGGCGCTGCCGTTGCCAAACTCATGGCTATTCACCAGCTCCAGCGCGCTGTGGTAATCCGCCACGCGGACAATCCCCAGCACCGGGCCAAAAATCTCTTCGCGCCAGATAGTCATCTCTGGGGTAACGTTATCAAACAGCGTTCCGCCGACGTAGTACCCCTCTTCAAACCCGGCTACCCGCAGCTTACGTCCGTCAACAACCAGCGTCGCCCCTTCGCTGGCCCCTTTATCAATATACCCTAGCACTTTCTTCTGATGAGTATCGGAAACAACCGGTCCCATCTCGTTCTCTTCTTTGCCGCGCATACATCCCGGGCCGACTTTCAGGGCTTCCACCAACGGTTTCAGACGTGCGATCAGCTTGTCAGCCGTTTCATCACCCACAGCCACCACGACCGGCAGCGCCATGCAGCGTTCGCCTGCTGAGCCGAATGCGCCGCCCATAATGGCGTTAACGGTGGCATCAAGATCCGCGTCCGGCATAACAATCGCGTGGTTTTTCGCCGCGCCGAATGCCTGAACCCGCTTACCATACGCGCTGGCGGTTTTATAAATATGCTCCGCCACGCCGGAAGATCCTACAAAGCTTACCGCCGCAATACGCGGGTCCTTATACAGCTGTTCAGCGTCTTCATTGCTGCAGTGCACCACGTTAAAGACGCCATCCGGCAGGCCCGCTTCTTTCAGCAGTTCCGCCAGACGTACAGCGGCGGTCGGCGCCAGCGCAGGCGGCTTAAGAACAAAGCTATTTCCACAAGCCAGCGCCAGCGGGAACATCCACATCGGCACCATCGCAGGGAAGTTAAATGGCGTAATGCCCGCCACCACACCCAGCGGCTGCATCAGGGAATAGCTGTCAACACTGGTCCCCACATCCGAGGAGAATTCCCCCTTGATGAGGTGCGGAATACCGCAGGCAAATTCAACAACTTCCATGCCACGGGTCAGCTCACCCATTGCGTCTGAAAAGACTTTACCGTGCTCGCTGACAATAATCCCTGCCAGCTCTTCGGCATGCTGTTCAAGCAACATTTTAAAATTGAACATCACGCGAGCGCGGCGCAGCGGCGTGGTACGCGACCAGCCCTCAAAAGCATCCCGAGCAACCTGAATGGCGTCAGACACTTCCTGGGCGGTCGATAACGTGACTTCGCGGACCACTTTGCCCGTCGCGGGGTCAAAAACCGGTATCGTTTTATTGCTGCTGCTGGTAACGGTCTGCCCGCCAATAAAGTTTCCTGTGATAGTCATGCTTTCGCCTCATAGTATGGAGTATCGGGGCCAACGCAGTACGGCCCATTGCTGGATCTGCTATGCTATAACCGTAGTAAAATGAAATTAATATTTCAATATTCATCTATAATGAAATTCTATTTTGGTGATGAGAGTCGCATTTTCCTGTAAGAAAATGTCACTTCGCAGGCTAAACAGTCACGAAAAGAGATGAGATATGACAGGAATCGGCGAACGGTAGTAACAAAAACGCAACAGACACTCATATTGCGATCCGGTTCAAAAACCCATCATTTCACACGTTGCCATTTTTGGAATAAATGTTTTGATTATGCGGTAATCGAACGAACCCGGACCCTACTGTTTCAGGAGAATCAAAATGGCTATCGCATCGCAACGTTTCTGCGTCAATCGTAAGATTGCCCCCTCACTCAGCATTGAAGCCTTCTTCCGTCTGGTGAACAGCCTGGGGTTAAATAAGGTTGAGCTACGTAATGACCTTCCCAGCGGAAAGGTGACTGATGATCTCAGTGCTCAAGAGGTTCGCAAGCTCGCTGAGCACTACCATATTGAAATAGTTACCATCAACGCGGTCTACCCGTTCAACTGTCGTACCGAAGAGGTTCGCAGCCTGACGGCGTCGTTACTAAAAGAGGCGAAAGCCGTCGGTGCAAAATCATTGGTACTGTGTCCGCTAAACGATGGTACCGCGGTTCCGGAAAGCGAAACGCTCAACGCACTACGCGATCTGGCACCATTATTCGCTTCTTACGATATTCAGGGGTTGGTCGAACCGCTCGGCTTTCCGCAAAGTTCTCTGCGCTCCTCCGCGCAAGCGCAGACACTCATCCACGACGCACGCGTACCGTTCAAGTTACTGATCGATACCTTCCACCATCATCTTTATCCGCAGGCAGAAGAGGAGTTCGCGCAGGTCAATGTCAGCGAAATCGGCCTGGTACATCTTTCTGGCGTTGAGGATACTCGTCCTCGCGAAACGCTTACCGATAACGAACGGATCATGTTGACAACGAAAGACAAATTGCACAGCTGCGAACAGGTCAAAAATCTGGAAGCGCGCGGCTATCAGGGCGTGTATGCGTTCGAGCCCTTCTCACCGGCATTGATGACCTGGAGTGAGGATGATATTCGTCGTGAAATCGAGCAGAGCATAGCGTTACTTCAACATCACTGTGCCTGAAGCGAACACACCGCGTAGGTGATTTGCTGGCCCCTGGCGCGGTCGTGCGGCAAACCGGGAAATACAAGGAAACGTGTCAGACAGGAAGGGGCGATAAAACGCCCCTTTCGACATCAGAAAGAGGGTGTATTACATCAGGATTTACGCATCATCAACCAGAGGCTCAGCAAAAAGAAGCTGGCGCTCGGCAACAACGCGCCGATAATCGGCGGAATACCGTATACCAGGGTTAACGGGCCAAAAATCTGGTCCAGCACATAGAAGATAAAACCGAAGCTGATCCCGGTAACCACCCTGATCCCCATCGGCACGCTACGCAGCGGGCCAAAGATAAATGACAGGGCCATCAGCATCATCACCGCCACCGACAGCGGCTGGAAGATTTTGCTCCACATATTGAGCTGATAACGCCCCGGATCCTGACCGCTGGACCGCAGATAGTTGACATAGTTATACAGACCGCTGATCGACAGCGCATCCGGGTCCAGCGCCACCACGCCCAGTTTATCCGGCGTCAGATTGGTTTTCCAGGTCCCGCTGACCCTCTGGGTACCGGTCACCTGTTTCGGGTTGGTAAGATCGGATTCATCCACCTGCGACAAGTGCCAGAGCTTGTTCTCGGTATCAAATTTCGCTGAAGCGGCATAGCGAACCGACTGTAAACGACGCTGGTCGTTAAAAGCGTAAATACTCACGCCGCCGAGCTCATCGGCACCTTTTACCCGTTCAATATAAACAAAGTTATTGCCGTCTTTCGCCCACAGCCCCTGCTGAGTGGAAAGCAGGGAACCGCCATACATCTGTTGAGCACGGTAGTTACGCGCCATCTGCTCACCCTGCGGCGCAACCCATTCACCCATAGCCATAGTCAGCAATACCAGCGGGATCGCGGTTTTCATTACCGACAGCGCAACCTGAAAACGGGTAAAACCGGAAGCCTGCATCACCACCAGTTCGCTGCGCTGGGCCAGCATCCCCAACCCCAGCAGCGCGCCAAGCAGCGCCGCCATCGGAAAGAATATCTGGATATCTTTCGGCACGCTAAGGATCGTGTAAATCCCCGCGCCCAGCGCATCGTAGTTACCCTGCCCCGCTTTTTTCAACTGATCGACAAATTTGATGATGCCCGAGAGGGAGACCAGCATGAACAGCGTCATCATGATGGTATTGAAGATCGTCTTACCGATATAACGGTCAAGTACGCCAAACGCCTGCATTACACCGCTCCTTTATTAAAACGGGCACGGAAGCGGCGCATCGGCACCGTATCCCACAGGTTCAACAGCACGGCCAATGCGAAATAGAGCAGATTGACTCCCCACATCCAGATCATCGGATCCATTTTTCCTTTACCGCCGTTCGATTTAATCGACGTCTGCAGCAGGAAGAACACCAGATACAGCAGCATCGCGGGCAACATCGATAGCACGCGGCCCTGACGCGGATTCACCACGCTGAGCGGCACAACCATCAGCGCCATGATGAACACCGTCGCCACCAGCGTGAAACGCCAGTGCAGCTCCGCCCGGGCACGATCGGTATCAGTACGCCATAACGTACGCATGTCCATCTGTTCAGTATCGTTAGGATCGGATGCCACCGCCTGATGGCCGATAATCGCCTGATAATTTTTAAAGTCGGTGATGCGGAAATCTCTCAGCATCGCGGTCCCTTCAAAGCGCGTGCCCTGATTCATGGTGACCACCTGCGAGCCGTCTTTACGCAATGTCAGTTCGCCGGTGTCCGCGACCACCACCGAAGGACGGGCGTTACCTTTGGGACGGAGTTGTGCCAGGAAGACATCGCTGAAATGGTTGCCTTTGACATTTTCGATAAACAGTACCGCGCTGCCGTCGCTGGCCTGCTGGAACTGCCCCTGGGCCAGCGCAGCCATACCGGGATTCGCTTTCGCTTCCGCCAGCACTTCATCCTGATGGCGGGACGACCAGGGCCCGGCCCACATGACGTTAACCGCCGCGATGATGCCGGTAAATAGTGCAAGGATCATCGCGGCTTTCACCAGCACGGCTTTACTCAAGCCGCAGGCGTGCATCACCGTAATTTCACTTTCGGTATACAGTTTACCCAGCGTCATTAGCAGCCCGAGAAACAAACTCAGGGGCAGAATGAGCTGCGCCATTTCAGGTACGCCCAGCCCCAACAGTGAGAGCACCAGATTCGTCGGGATATCGCCATCAACAGCGGCGCCAAGGATCCTGACCAGTTTCTGACAGAAGAAAATGAGTAGCAGGATGAACAAGATCGCCAACTGGCTTTTCAGCGTCTCACGAACCAGATATCTTATGATTAACACTATAAATACGCCCGTAAAAACCCGTTTTATTGCAGGAAAATTGCTTGTTTCATGGCTTAAACGTCATTTATTCTCTTTGGTCGTCGAAAACATCGCTAAGATTAAATGACTCGCTGGTTCCGCGTATCAGGATCTTTTCTGACGAACCAAAGCCGTAATAACGTTAAGATTAACATGAAGTCACCACAACAGCGGACATGAGTTACGAAAGCTTTCAATTTCTGTACTCTATGGATTTCGAGTTGCAGGCAGGCGGCAAAGACTGTGAAGCTCCGGCGCTTACATCAGGTAAGTGACTGAGGTGAGCAGGCGCAGCCAACGCATCTGCAACGTGAAAGACGACGAGTATATCTGTAGCGACCACTGTTGTCTTTAAGATTCAGGAGCATAGTGCATGGAGTTCAGTGTAAAAAGCGGTAGCCCGGAGAAGCAGCGGAGCGCCTGCATCGTAGTTGGCGTCTTTGAACCGCGTCGGCTCTCCCCCATCGCCGAACAACTCGACAAAATTAGCGATGGTTATATCAGTGCCCTGCTGCGTCGCGGCGAACTGGAAGGCAAGCCTGGCCAGACATTATTGCTGCACCATGTGCCGAATATTTTGTCGGAGCGCATTCTGCTCATCGGCTGCGGTAAAGAGCGTGAGCTGGACGAGCGACAGTACAAACAGGTCATTCAGAAAACCATCAATACGCTGAATGACACCGGCTCAATGGAAGCGGTCTGCTTCCTGACCGAACTGCACGTCAAAGGCCGCAACAACTACTGGAAAGTGCGCCAGGCTGTCGAAACGGCCAAAGAGACGCTGTACAGCTTTGATCAACTGAAGACCAACAAGAGCGAGCCGCGCCGCCCGCTGCGTAAAATGGTCTTTAACGTGCCGACCCGTCGGGAACTGACCAGCGGCGAGCGTGCGATCCAGCACGGTCTGGCGATTGCCGCCGGGATTAAAGCGGCGAAAGATCTCGGCAATATGCCGCCGAATATCTGCAATGCAGCCTACCTGGCCTCCCAGGCGCGCCAGCTGGCCGACAGCTACAGCAAGAACGTCATCACCCGCGTCATCGGCGAACAGCAGATGAAAGAGCTGGGGATGCACGCTTACCTGGCGGTCGGTCACGGTTCGCAGAACGAATCGCTGATGTCGGTGATCGAATACAAAGGCAACCCGTCGGAAGACGCACGGCCGATCGTGCTGGTGGGCAAAGGGCTGACCTTTGACTCCGGCGGCATCTCCATCAAGCCTGCCGAAGGTATGGATGAGATGAAGTACGATATGTGCGGCGCGGCGGCGGTGTACGGCGTGATGCGTATGGTCGCCGAGCTCCAGTTGCCGTTGAACGTCGTCGGCGTACTGGCCGGGTGTGAAAACATGCCGGGCGGGCGAGCGTATCGTCCGGGCGACGTGCTGACCACCATGTCCGGCCAGACGGTTGAAGTGCTGAACACCGATGCCGAAGGGCGCCTGGTGCTATGCGATGTGCTGACCTACGTTGAGCGTTTCGAGCCGGAAACGGTTATCGACGTGGCGACGCTGACCGGCGCGTGCGTGATTGCGCTTGGCCACCATATCACCGGCCTGATGTCGAATCATAATCCGCTGGCCCATGAGCTCATTGGCGCATCCGAACTGGCGGGCGATCGCGCATGGCGCTTGCCGCTGGGCGATGAGTTCCAGGAACAGCTAGAGTCTAACTTTGCAGATATGGCGAACATCGGCGGCCGTCCTGGCGGGGCAATTACCGCGGGCTGCTTCCTGTCGCGCTTTACCCGTAAGTACAACTGGGCGCACCTGGATATCGCCGGCACCGCATGGCGTTCCGGCAAAGCCAAAGGCGCCACCGGCCGTCCGGTGGCGTTGCTGTCGCAGTTCCTGCTCAGTCGTGCGGGTTTTAACGGCGAAGAGTGATTGCCGTCTGATGCCCGGTGGCGCTACGCTTACCGGGCCTACGGAAAAATGCCGTTTGTAGGCCGGGTAAGCGTAGCGCCACCCGGCTTTGCATTTAAATCCACAACAAGAAGCCCCATATATGAAGAATGCAACGTTCTATATTCTGGACAATGACACCATCGTTGATGGCCTGAGCGCCGTTGAACAACTGGTGTGCGACATTGCCGCAGAACGTTGGCGCAGTGGTAAACGCGTGCTGATTGCCTGTGAAGACGACCAACAGGCTATCCGCCTGGATGAAGCGCTGTGGGCAAGACCGCCGGAGAGTTTTGTCCCACATAATCTGTCGGGAGAAGGCCCTGCAGGCGGTGCGCCAGTGGAGATCGCCTGGCCGCAGAAACGCAACAGCAGCCCGCGGGATATTCTGATCAGCCTGCGGCTAAACTTTGCAGATTTTGCCACCGCTTTCACAGAAGTGATAGACTTCGTCCCCTATGAAGATTCTTTGAAGCAACTGGCGCGCGAACGCTATAAAGCGTACCGCATGGCTGGTTTCAACCTGAACACGGCAACCTGGAAATAATGGAAAAGACATACAACCCCCAAGATATCGAACAGCCGCTTTACGAGCACTGGGAAAAGCAGGGCTATTTCAAACCCAATGGCGACGAAAGCCAGGAAAGCTTCTGCATCATGATCCCGCCGCCGAACGTCACCGGCAGTTTGCATATGGGTCATGCCTTTCAGCAAACCATTATGGATACCCTGATCCGCTACCAGCGCATGCAGGGTAAAAACACCCTGTGGCAGGTCGGTACCGACCACGCGGGGATCGCAACCCAGATGGTGGTTGAGCGCAAAATTGCCGCCGAAGAGGGTAAAACCCGCCATGATTACGGGCGTAATGCCTTCATCGACAAAATCTGGCAGTGGAAAGCGGAATCCGGCGGCACCATTACCCGTCAGATGCGCCGTCTGGGTAACTCCGTAGACTGGGCGCGCGAGCGCTTCACCATGGACGAAGGCCTGTCCAACGCGGTGAAAGAAGTGTTTGTCCGCCTGTACAAAGAAGATCTGATCTACCGCGGCAAGCGTCTGGTCAACTGGGACCCGAAACTGCGCACCGCTATCTCTGACCTGGAAGTGGAAAACCGCGAGTCCAAAGGCTCCATGTGGCACATCCGCTACCCGCTGGCTGACGGTGCGAAAACCGCAGACGGTAAAGATTACCTGGTGGTCGCCACCACCCGTCCGGAAACCCTGCTGGGCGATACCGGTGTGGCCGTCAACCCGGAAGATCCGCGCTATAAAGACCTGATCGGCAAATACGTCATTCTGCCGCTGGTTGACCGCCGCATTCCGATCGTCGGTGATGAACATGCCGATATGGAAAAAGGCACCGGCTGTGTGAAGATCACCCCGGCGCACGACTTTAACGACTATGAAGTGGGCCGTCGTCATGCCCTGCCAATGATCAACATCTTCACCTTTGATGGCGATATCCGCGAAACTGCGGAAGTGTATGACACCAAAGGCGAAGAGTCCGACGTCTACTCCAGCGACATTCCGGCGGAATTCCAGAAGCTGGAGCGCTTTGCCGCACGTAAAGCGGTGGTTGCCGCTATCGATGCCCTCGGCCTGCTGGAAGAGATTAAACCGCACGATCTGACCGTACCGTACGGCGACCGCGGCGGCGTGGTTATCGAACCGATGCTGACCGACCAGTGGTACGTGCGTGCCGACGTGCTGGCAAAACCGGCGGTGGAAGCGGTTGAGAACGGCGACATCCAGTTCGTGCCAAAACAGTACGAAAACATGTACTTCTCCTGGATGCGCGATATTCAGGACTGGTGTATCTCCCGTCAGCTGTGGTGGGGCCATCGCATCCCGGCATGGTATGACAACGACGGCAACGTCTACGTTGGCCGCAGCGAAGACGAAGTGCGTCAGGAAAACAACCTGAGCGCCGACGTTGCCCTGCGCCAGGACGACGACGTACTGGACACCTGGTTCTCCTCCGCGCTGTGGACCTTCTCGACGCTCGGCTGGCCGGAAAACACCGACGCGCTGCGTCAGTTCCACCCCACCAGCGTGATGGTCTCCGGTTTCGACATTATCTTCTTCTGGATTGCCCGCATGATCATGATGACCATGCACTTCATCAAAGATGAAAACGGCAAGCCGCAGGTGCCGTTCAAGACCGTCTATATGACCGGTCTGATTCGCGATGACGAAGGGCAGAAAATGTCCAAATCCAAGGGTAACGTTATCGACCCGCTGGATATGGTTGACGGTATTTCCCTGCCGGAGCTGCTGGAAAAACGTACCGGCAATATGATGCAGCCGCAGCTGGCGGAAAAAATCGCCAAACGTACTGAGAAGCAGTTCCCGAACGGTATTGAGCCGCACGGCACCGACGCTCTGCGCTTCACCCTGGCGGCGCTGGCCTCTACCGGCCGCGACATCAACTGGGATATGAAGCGTCTGGAAGGCTACCGTAACTTCTGTAATAAGCTGTGGAACGCCAGCCGCTTTGTGCTGATGAATACCGAAGATCAGGATTGCGGCTTCAACGGCGGCGAGATGACTCTGTCGCTGGCGGATCGCTGGATCCTGGCGGAATTCAATCAGACCATCAAAGCGTACCGCGAAGCGCTGGACAGCTTCCGCTTCGATATCGCAGCGGGCATTCTGTACGAGTTCACCTGGAACCAGTTCTGCGACTGGTATCTGGAGCTGACCAAGCCGGTCATGAACGGCGGCTCTGAAGCAGAACTGCGCGGCACCCGCAACACGCTGGTCACCGTGCTGGAAGGTCTGCTGCGCCTGGCGCACCCGATCATCCCGTTCATCACCGAAACCATCTGGCAGCGTGTGAAAGTGATTTCCGGCATTACCGCCGACACCATCATGCTACAGCCGTTCCCGCAGTACGATGCCTCCCAGGTGGATGAAGCCGCACTGGCCGATACCGAATGGCTGAAGCAGGCGATCGTTGCGGTGCGTAACATCCGTGCGGAAATGAACATCGCGCCGGGTAAACCGCTGGCGCTGCTGCTGCGTGGTTGCAGCGAGGCGGCGATTCGTCGCGTCAACGACAACCGCAGCTTCCTGCTGAACCTGGCGCGTCTGGAAAGCATCACCGTGCTGCCAGCCGATGACAAAGGGCCGGTTTCCGTGACCAAAATCATCGACGGAGCCGAACTGCTGATCCCGATGGCCGGTCTTATCGACAAAGAAGCCGAGCTGGCGCGTCTGGCGAAAGAAGTGGCGAAGGTCGAAGCGGAAATTGGCCGTATTTCGGGCAAACTGGCGAACGAAGGTTTTGTCGCCCGCGCGCCGGAAGCGGTGATCGCCAAAGAGCGTGAGAAACTGGAAGGCTACGCGGAAGCGAAAGCGAAGCTGATTGAGCAGCAGGCGGTTATCGCCGCGCTGTAAAGATCGTACCAGACTGTTTGCCGGATGGCGCTACGCTTATCCGGCCTACGGTTTCGGGTAGCCCGGACAAGACGCAGCAGCGCCGACTCCGGGTTATCCGCGTTACGCTTCCAACCGCCTGAATTATCGTCGCTTGCACTCCCCCTCCCGGCAGTGTTATTAACTGCATATGTTCAGCCATTTATGTCATGAGTTTCGCTATGAGTGTGATTTCACCGGTTGCGGCGACATTGCGTCGAATCACCGCTGACGATAACCCCGCCATTGCCAGCGTTATCCGCCAGGTTTCCGCTGAATATGGCTTAACCCCCGATAAAGGCTATACGGTGGCCGACCCGAATCTGGATGAGCTTTTCCAGTTGTACAGCCAGCCGGGCTCTGCCTATTGGGTAGCCGAACAAAATGGCCTGGTCGTTGGCGGTGGCGGAATTGCGCCTCTGACCTGTAGCGAGCCCGATATTTGCGAGCTACAAAAAATGTATTTTATGGCCTCTGCACGCGGCCACGGGCTGGCAAAGAAGCTGGCGCTGATGGCATTGGATCACGCCCGCGAACAGGGATTCAAACGCTGCTATCTGGAAACCACCGCCTTCCTTAAAGAAGCGGTTGGTTTATATGAACACCTTGGCTTTAAGCATATCGACGGCCCGCTGGGCTGCACCGGACATGTTGACTGCGAAGTCAGAATGTTAAAAACGCTGTAGCACGCCGAAACAACCGCGCCGGTTCATCGAAAAATTGCATCAATCTAATACAAAAAGAGCATTATTCACGGTAAATTTTCGCTAATACACTGTCTGAGTATTCGCTATTTTTTAGCCTGCCACCGTGGCAGGCATTACTCAGGATCGAACATAATGAAAAAACTCCCATTCCTGCTGACCAGCAGCCTGATTTTTGGCGGCATGGTGTCCAGCGTCTATGCCAACGCGCTTCCGGGTAATACCGAAGGTGCCCAGATCATGCACGTGGAAAAAACACAGGGCCGTATCGATGCGCTAAACGATATTGTTTACAGCCAGGTTAAAAGCACCGTAGCCGTTCGTCAGTTGCATATGTCATTGCTGGTGCCATACAACGACGACCTGAAACCGGCAATTGTTTATTTCCCCGGCGGCGGATTCACCGGTTCAGCATGGCATAAGTTTATCCAAATGCGCATGGCGCTGGCGGAGGCCGGATTCGTTGTTGCAGCGGCGGAATACCGCACGATTCCCGACACCTTTCCGGCTCCGGTAGTCGATGGTAAAGCCGCGATTCGTTACCTGCGCGAGCATGCCGCTGAATACGGTATCGACCCGTCCCGCATTGGCGTACTGGGCGACTCCGCCGGCGGCTATCTGGCGCAGATGCTGGCGCTGACCAATGGCGATAAATCATTCGACCGTGGCGACAATCTCGCACAATCTTCCGATGTCCAGGCCGCCGCGACGCTGTACGGGATTTCGAATTTACTGAACATTGGCGAGGGCTTCCCGGAAGCGATACAAAAAGTGCACCAGTCGCCGGCTGTCACAGAGGCGCTACTGGTAAACGGTAGCGCCTTCCGCGACTGGCCGGGAGCCACCATCGACAGCGATAAACAGAAAGCGCTGGCCGCCAGCCCAATGGGCCATATTCACGGTAAGAAACCGCCGTTTTTGATTATGCACGGCAGCGCTGACACGCTGGTCTCGCCGGTACAAAGTAAGCAACTCTATGAAGCGCTGAAAAAGGAGGGTAATCAGGCGGATTACGTGTTGCTGGAAGGCGCAAACCATGGGGATGATAACTGGTATCAGAAGCCGGTTATTGAACGCGTGGTGAAATGGTTTAAAGCGACTCTCGGCGCGCCGAAAGCCGCCACTGCGGGGAAAAAAGATAAAAACGCCAATCTGTAGCGAACACCAGACCGCCGTGGCTAAACGGCGGTCAGCGTTCAGGCCGGGACACCGCTATGGAAACGGAATTCCGTTTCCGGCGTGTTAATCAACACGGCTTCCGCCTCGCCAAGCTGGCGCACGCGTTCGCGAATATCATCTTCGGCAATCCGCTGCGCCAGATCCAGATAGTCCTGATAATGGCGTGCTTCCGAGCGCAGCAGCGACAAATAAAACGTCTGCAGATCATCATCCAGCCATGGCGCCAGCGCGGCAAAACGCTCGCAGGAGCGGGCTTCGATGTAAGCGCCGCAAATCAGTTTATCAATAAGCATCGCAGGTTCATGAGAACGCACTTCCCGACGCAGCCCGCGCGCATAGCTGCTGGCGGTAATTTTGACGTAGGGGATATCACGGGAAAGCATGATTTCGCGAACCTGCCAAAAGTGATGCAGCTCTTCTTTGATCAGCAAAATCATGCTGTCGAGTAGCTGACGCCCCCAGGGATCGTCGGTCTGCGGCATGACGCTTTTATTAATCTGTTTATGCAGCGCGACAAAATCAGGCTCTGACCCGCGTCGCCAGGTGAAATCCTCATAGGGCTTCAGGCAGGCCAAAAGCTCATCCGACTCTTCTTTATCCGCCACATATCGACGCACCAGCAGCATGGCGTTTTGCGCCGCCTTTAGCTCGCATACCATATGGTCCGTCAGCAGCAGCGGGAGATTTTCCGGTTTACGGGCTTCATCGATCCACGCCTGCGGCGTCGGACAATGTAAAAATTCTAAGATCGGGGAGAGTATTTGCGGATAATCCATTGACGTTCCTTGCTACACACACAATCATTCAGATACATCGCGACAGCAAAGAACACGGCTCCGGGATGAACAGCGTGCTGTTGCCAACGTGAATGATGATGGATATAAACGACGGCATACCTTGCCGTCGTTTACTTCAACGCAGAAATGCTTAGTGGCGAATGCCGTTGTCGTCGTCCATAAGATCTTCGTCGTCATCACCTTCTTCGTCTTCCCCGTCGGGATCTTCGTAGTAGGTGCCCCAGCCGTCGTACTCAACGTCGTATTTTTCAGCCAGCGTCATCAGTTGCTCGACCTGGGCATCGATCAGCTCAGCATTCAGCGCAGATTCACTGAGGATATCGCAACAAATAACCATCTCCCCCTCTTCAACTTCCAGCTCTTCTGGCTCGGTCACTTCGTAACCCAGTTTGAAGGCTTCAACTGCCACTTTCTCCAGCGTGTCGAAATCATCGGCGGAAAGATGATGTTCGATGGTGTACAGCGCATCCGGATCGCTGCCATCTTCGAGCAGCTCTTCGATAATCAGACGCGTTTCTTCACGCTGCTCTTCCAGTAGTTCCGGGTTTGCCATGGCTTGTTCCTCATAATATGTCGCGGATACTGCATATTGTCACATACCGCCGTGATTGCCTCCACCTTCTGAGAGAAAGATTTATCGCACGGGGTTGCAAATGAATATTAATACATATAAAGTGAATTTTAATTCAGTAAGTGGCCTAAGCCATGTGAGGAAACCATGTCAGCGTTTTATCAGAAGCACTTTTTAAAGTTACTCGATTTTACCTCTGCCGAAATTACCTCCCTGCTTGAGCTGGCAGCCAGACTCAAAGCAGATAAAAAAAACAATATTGAAGTCCAGCATCTCATCGGCAAAAACATCGCGCTCATCTTCGAAAAAGACTCGACCCGTACCCGATGCTCTTTCGAAGTTGCCGCATACGATCAGGGCGCTCGCGTAACCTATCTTGGGCCAAGCGGCAGCCAGATTGGGCATAAAGAGTCCATTAAAGACACCGCCCGCGTGCTGGGACGCATGTATGACGGTATTCAGTACCGCGGCCACGGCCAGGAAATCGTAGAAACGCTGGCGGAATATGCGGGCGTTCCCGTGTGGAATGGATTGACCAATGAATTTCACCCCACGCAGCTGCTGGCGGATTTGCTGACCATGCAGGAACACCTGCCGGGCAAAGCCTTCAATGAGATGACGCTGGTTTACGCTGGCGATGCGCGTAATAACATGGGCAATTCCATGCTGGAAGCCGCCGCGCTGACGGGGCTGGATTTACGCCTGGTGGCTCCACAGGCATGCTGGCCGGATGCAAGCCTGGTCGCAGAGTGCAAAGCGCTGGCGCAAAAGAACGGCGGCAATATTACGCTGACTGAAGATATTGCAGCGGGTGTAAAAGGCGCGGACTTTATCTATACCGATGTCTGGGTATCGATGGGCGAAGCCAAAGAGAAATGGGCAGAGCGCATCGCGCTGTTGCGCGGTTATCAGGTAAATAGCGCGATGATGGCGCTGACCGGCAATCCGCAGGTGAAATTCCTCCACTGCCTGCCCGCATTCCATGACGATCAGACCACGCTCGGCAAACAGATGGCGGCGGATTATGGCCTGCACGGCGGAATGGAAGTAACCGATGAGGTCTTTGAATCTCCGGCCAGCATCGTATTTGACCAGGCGGAAAACCGCATGCACACCATCAAAGCGGTGATGGTGGCAACGCTGGCGAAATAACGATAATGCCTTATTTATCCGGCCTGCAGAATATACTCCCGCAGGCCGGATGAGGCGTTTTGCATCGCGCCCCCGGCAATACGTCTTATTCAACCAGCAGCTTCACGACCGCTTTGCGTACCTGAGCTGGCGCCCCCACGGCGCACAGCGGCTTATGGACTTCCCCGGGGTAAAAGACCACAAAATCGCCTTCATTCAGGATCACCGTTTTTTCCTCTGCCCCTTCAGGCAAAAACGCGATGTCTTTATCCGCCAGCCAGTCGGTTTCCGGCGCGCCCGCAGGCTGGGTGCTAAAGGTCATGCCTTCCTGCCCCTTTAATACGATCTGAATATCGAGATAGCGCCCGTGATACTCCGCACGACGCTTTTCGAACGGCTCGGTCATGTCTTCGGAAACCAGATAGAACAGGCGATTACCATCGATATCATGCTTACCGAGCGGGGTCGCATCGGTAACATGGGCTTTAATATAGTCAATAGCCTGACGCAGCTGTTCCGGTAGCCAGGGTTGCAGATTGTGGATGTTTCCGGCGATCATAATGCCTCCTAAAATATAAAACAGCTTTTCATTTTACGCTTTTATACCGCCCTTCCTGCTACCCTGCCACCCCTATTTAAGGGTTTTTTGCGTTAGCGCAGGAATATCCAGGCAAACGTTTACTTGTTTGTGGATTAATCACTTGATCCGAAATTTGAGCTGCGTATAATCGCGGACAATTTGCCGGGAGGAAGCATGACCTACTGTGTACGACATTCTGTCTTACCGCGTCTGAAAACAGGCGCTGGCGTAGCGTTTTTCTTTCCGTTGCTCAATAAAGTCTCTAAGCCCCTTATTTAAGGGGCTTTTTTTTGCCCAGGCGTCAGGAGATAAACATGGCTAACCCGCTATTTCAAAAACATATCATTTCCATAAACGATCTCAGCCGCGAAGACCTTGAACGGGTACTGGCGACCGCAGCCAAACTGAAAGCCAATCCGCAGCCAGAGTTGCTGAAGCATAAGGTGATTGCCAGCTGCTTTTTTGAAGCCTCTACCCGCACCCGTCTGTCGTTTGAAACTTCAATGCACCGGCTGGGCGCCAGCGTGGTGGGTTTCTCAGACAGCAGCAATACCTCGCTGGGCAAAAAAGGCGAAACCCTGGCCGACACCATCTCGGTGATCAGTACCTACGTCGATGCCATCGTCATGCGCCACCCGCAGGAAGGCGCGGCGCGCCTGGCGACAGAGTTCTCCGGCGGTATTCCGGTGCTTAACGCCGGTGATGGCGCTAACCAGCATCCGACGCAGACACTGCTGGATCTGTTCACCATTCAGGAGACCCAGGGCCGTCTGGAAAACCTCAACGTCGCGATGGTTGGCGACCTGAAATATGGTCGCACCGTCCACTCGCTGACCCAGGCGTTGGCCAAATTTAACGGCAACCGCTTCTACTTTATTGCGCCGGACGCGCTGGCGATGCCGCAGTACATTCTCGATATGCTCGACGAAAAAGGCATTGGCTGGAGCCTGCATAGCGCCATTGAAGAAGTGATAGAAGAGGTCGATATTCTTTACATGACCCGTGTGCAGAAAGAGCGCCTTGACCCGTCAGAATATGCCAACGTTAAAGCACAGTTTGTTCTGCGCGCAGCCGACCTGGAAGGGGCACGAGCCAATATGAAAGTGCTGCACCCGCTGCCGCGTGTGGATGAGATCACCACCGATGTCGATAAAACGCCGCACGCCTGGTACTTCCAGCAGGCAGGGAACGGCATCTTCGCCCGCCAGGCGTTACTGGCACTGGTACTGAATAGCGATCTGGCACTGTAAGGGGGAAAAAGAGATGACACACGACAATAAATTGCAGGTTGAAGCCATCAAACGCGGCACTGTTATCGACCATATCCCGGCGCAGGTCGGCTTTAAGCTACTGACCCTGTTCAAACTGACCGAAACGGATCAGCGCATCACCATCGGCCTGAACCTGCCTTCCGGTGAAATGGGCCGTAAAGATTTAATCAAAATCGAGAATACCTTCCTGACCGATGAACAGGTCAACCAGCTATCCCTGTATGCGCCGCAGGCAACGGTAAACCGTATCGATAATTATGAAGTCGTAGGCAAATCTCGCCCGAATCTGCCGGAACGCATCAACAATGTACTGGTGTGCCCGAACAGTAACTGCATCAGCCATGCCGAGCCGGTCGCTTCCAGCTTTGCGGTAAAAAAACGTGAAAATGATATTGCGCTGAAGTGCAAATATTGTGAGAAAGAGTTCTCACATAATGTGGTCCTGGCTAACTAATTGCGGTTGGTATTGCGTACCCGGCTGCCTATAATGGTCGGGTTTACCGCATCTTATCTTTTTGCATGTTGCGCTGTCGGCAACGAGAAAAGTTTGTATAACGACTTCATTATGCTGTTATTCAGGAGAACTCATGTCTAAAACTATTGCGACGGAAAATGCACCAGCAGCCATCGGCCCATACGTTCAGGGTGTCGATCTGGGTAACATGATCATCACGTCCGGCCAGATCCCGGTAGACCCGAAAACCGGCAGCGTAGCGGAAGATGTTGCCGCTCAGGCGCGTCAGTCTCTGGACAACGTGAAAGCTATCGTTGAAGCAGCCGGTCTGAAAGTAGGCGATATTGTTAAAACTACCGTTTTCGTAAAAGATCTCAACGATTTCGCCACCGTTAACGCCACATATGAAGCGTTCTTCACCGAGCATAACGCCACTTTCCCGGCGCGTTCCTGCGTGGAAGTCGCTCGCCTGCCGAAAGACGTGAAGATTGAGATCGAAGCAATCGCCATTCGCCGCTGATTGGCGACAGTGTGAAAAAATAGAGCCTCTGGCTGTAAAAAAGGCTGATGACAAACCGGATTTAAATATTGTGCTGGAATTTCGACCGGGTGGCGACTGGCGTCTTACCCGGTTCGGGAGAGCAACAATATCACTATGTTACGGTTTTTCGTCGATTTTTTTGTCGGCTCGCGCAAACGAAGCGCCGCCGGCAATTGCTGAAGAACCCGCTTTGTCAGCAATCTGTATTACAGCCTCCGGCTGTAATACAGACCCGTTAAGCCCCCTTTCGGTGGATGTGCCGTAAATCAACGGCGGCATTTGCTATTTTCGCCAGGTTCACGCTCGTCCCCAACTCCCCGCTGCTCACTGCCAGCCGTAACGGCGGCTATAGAAGCCTTTCACCATCTGAGTCAGAGTCATATAACCTGCCAGAATGGCAATCAGCCACGGGAAGTAGCTCAGCGGTAGCGCCTGCAGTTGCAAATAGCTCGCCAGCGGCGAGAACGGTAGCGTCATCCCCACCACCATCACCAATAGCGTCATTACGATCAGCGGCCAGGCCGCACGACTCTGGATAAACGGGATCCGTCGCGTGCGGATCATGTGCACAATCAGCGTTTGCGACAGTAGACCCACCACAAACCAGCCGGACTGGAACAGCGTCTGATGTTCCGGCGTATTGGCATGGAACACCCACCACATCAGGCAGAACGTCAGAATATCGAATATCGAACTGATCGGTCCAAAGAAGATCATAAAGCGCCCGAGGTCCGCCGGATTCCAGCGCTGCGGCTGTTGAATTTGCTCATCGTCAACGTTATCGAACGGAATCGCCACCTGGGAAACATCGTACAGCAGGTTCTGAATCAATAAGTGCAACGGCAGCATCGGCAAGAACGGCAGAAAGGCGCTGGCCACCAATACACTGAAGACGTTGCCGAAATTAGAACTGGCGGTCATTTTGATGTACTTGAGCATGTTGGCGAAAGTCCGGCGGCCTTCGATAACCCCCTCTTCCAGCACCATCAGGCTTTTCTCCAGCAAAATGATATCCGCCGCCTCGCGCGCGATATCCACCGCGCCATCAACAGAAATACCGATATCTGCCGCCCGCAGCGCCGGAGCATCATTAATGCCATCGCCCATAAACCCCACCACGTGCCCTTCGCGTTTCAGCAGCGTCACAATGCGCTCTTTATGCAGCGGAGTAAGGCGGGCAAACAGCGTGGTACGCTTTGCCAGCCCGGCAAGTTGATCATCGCTTAGCGCGTCAATCTGGCTGCCGATCACCACGTTGCCCGCTTCCAGTCCCACTTCATGGCACACTTTTGCCGCTACCAGCTCGCTATCGCCGGTGAGGATTTTCACCGTAATGCCGCTGGCCTTCAGCGCCTTAAGCGCCGGGGCGGTGGTCTCCTTCGGCGGATCGAGGAAAGCAATATAGCCTTCGAGGATTAAATCTGATTCATCCGCACGCCGGTAGTCGCCTTCGCGGACGGGGAGGTATTTGCTCGCCACCGCCACTACCCGCAGCCCCTGACGGTTCAGCGTATCAGTAACCCGACGAATACGTCGCAGCATGGTTTCGTCCAGCGGTACGATTTCGCCGTTATAGCGCACCTGGGTAGAAACGTTGAGGATCTCCTGTAACGCCCCTTTGCAGATCAATTGATGGACGTTATCCTGCTCCTGCACCACCACCGACATGCGGCGGCGTTCAAAATCGAACGGGATCTCATCCACTTTTTGCCAGCGTGCCGCCAGACTCCGCGCCGACTCCAGCTCTACCCCCTCCAGCACTGCGGTATCCAGCAGGTTCTTCAGCCCGGTCTGGTAGTGGCTGTTCAGCCAGGCTGCGTGCAATACGCGTTCACTCACCTTACCCGACACATCCGTGTGATTCTCCAGCACAATTTTATCCTGAGTCAGTGTGCCGGTTTTATCGGTGCACAGAATATCCATCGCGCCAAAGTTCTGAATCGCGTCAAGGTGTTTAACGATAACCTTCTGTTTCGACAGTTTCACCGCCCCGCGCGCCAGCGTCGAGGTGACGATCATCGGCAGCATCTCCGGGGTCAGGCCAACCGCCACCGAAAGCGCGAACAGCGCCGCTTCCCACCAGTCGCCTTTGGTATAGCCGTTAATCAACAGCACGACTGGCGTCATCACCAGCATAAAACGGATTAACAACATACTGACCCGGCTGATGCCTTTCTGGAAAGCGTTAGGCTCGCTTTCCTGCTCGCTGACGCGCCCCGCCAGTTGACCAAACCAGGTGCTGCCGCCGGTGGCGAAAACCATGGCCTGCGCCGAACCGCTCACCACGTTCGTGCCCATAAAGCACAACGTGTCGCACTCCAGCGGATTTGTTTGTTGCGGGTCACGGGTGTGCGCCACTTTCTCGATCGGCAACGATTCCCCGGTCAGCGAGGCCTGCGCAACAAACAGATCGCGCGCCTGAATGACGCGCAGGTCAGCCGGGATCATATCTCCCGCCGAGAGTTTCACGATATCTCCCGGTACCACCTGGTCTATGGGCAGCTCACACCAGCGGCTTTCGCCCTGCTCATTCACCACCCGCAGCACCGTCGCGGTATTACTGACCATCGCTTTCAGGGCGTCCGCCGCTTTGGTCGAGCGGGCTTCCTGAATAAAATTGAGCAGCGTGGATATCCCTACCATTAGCGCGATCACCGCTGCGGCAAACAGATCTTCCGTCGAGTAGGAGACAATACCCAGAACGGTCAGCAGCAGGTTGAAGGGATTGCGATAACAGCTCCACAGGTGCACCCACCACGGCGATGGCTTCTGCGCCGGGATGTGGTTTGCGCCATACTGCGCGATTTTCTGCGCCACTTCACCTTCATTGAGCCCTTCCGGATGGCTGGCAAAAGCGTGCCAGAGCGCATTTTCATCCATGACTGCTACACTCAGGCACTGCTTGCCGAGAGAATCCGGGATTGGCGCGCTCGCCAGATGACGGGCATCAGGTAGCGGATCGCGTTGTACCAGACGACGCGGTAAATGGCGGCTAAGCTGAGCAAACAGTTGCCGGGTAAAATTTTTCAACATAAACAGTCCCTCCGCGCTCGCGCGAACGAACGCAGCATCACCGACAGACGCGCATAAACCTTACCTGTCAGGCATGTTATTTTTATGGCAAGGACATCAAAGACATCGCTGCTTTACGTTTTCCGGTAAAGCGGCGCAAAACAGGTTTACCGGAAAGAAAGGGGGCTCCATCGAGGATGAGGAGTGGGATCAGGGTCCATAAAATCTCCGGTAAATGAATACAAACGACACGAATGCTAAGAGCCTATCCCATTAGGGCTATTTTGCTTGTCATTTTGAACCTGGGCAGTGCTCAGAATCCTCACGTACTACGTGTACGCCCGGTTCTTCCGCGCTGGCCGTGTTCAAACTGTCTGCGCCAATAACGCCTGGTGGGATAGGCTCTAAAACTACCAATAACCGAGTCAGGGCTATTATGGCGATAATACCCTCGTGTCATTAAACCAGACGTAAACCAGGCTTTGCTCAACGTGGCTTCGTTGAGTAGCATTAGGCTCACTTTAAGCGGATCACAACGGGAACCCAGCATGCAAAACCGGCTGACCATCAAAGATATTGCGCGCTTAAGCGGCGTCGGGAAATCGACGGTATCGCGAGTGCTGAATAATGAAAGCGGCGTTAGCGAGCGCACCCGCGAACGGGTGGAAGCGGTGATGCAGCAGCACGGATTCTCCCCCTCGCGCTCTGCAAGAGCGATGCGCGGCCAGAGCGATAAGGTGGTGGCGATAATCGTCACCCGTCTGGATTCACATTCGGAAAACCTCGCCGTGCAAACCATGCTGCCCGCCTTTTACGAGCAGGGCTACGATCCGATTATGATGGAGAGCCAGTTCTCTCCAACGCTGGTTGAAGAGCATCTCGGCATACTCGCCCGGCGCAATATTGACGGCGTAGTGCTGTTTGGCTTTACCGGTATTCATGAAGAGATGCTTACTCCCTGGCGAGAGACGCTGGTGCTGCTGGCCCGCGATGCACCGGGGATCGCCTCCGTTTGCTATGACGACGAAGGGGCCATCAACATGCTGATGCAGCGTCTGTACGATCGCGGCCATCGCCATATCAGTTTCCTCGGCGTGCCGCATAGCGATGTGACAACCGGGCAACGCCGCCATCAGGCCTATATCCATTTCTGCGAGAAAAAGCATCTCTCCCCCCTTGCTGCCCTGCCGGGGCTAGGGATGAAACAAGGCTATGAAAACGTCGCCAGTGTGCTGACGACTGAGACCAGCGCGCTGGTCTGCGCCACCGATATGCTCGCCCTTGGGGCCTGCAAATATCTTCAGCAGCAGGGAATTGACCATCTCCAGCTTGCCAGCGTCGGCAGTACACCGCTGATGACATTTCTTCATCCAGAGATCATCACCGTCGATCCCGGCTACGCCGAGTCCGGACGCCGGGCAGCCCGGCAGTTGATCGAGCAGATCGCCGGGAGCAGAGCGCCTCGTCAAATCGTGATTCCCGCCATCTTGAATTAGGCCCGTCTGCACGATTTATGTGATCTTCGCAGCGTTTCGGGAACGTTCCCATTTTGTAATTAAAGCGAACCGGTTAGGATCCGCCCCAAGTAAATACCCAACCTCTCCTCCCGGTCATGAGGCCTCATCATGAGTAAAGTTAACCAGCAGGATATAGATAAACTTATCGAACTGGTGGGCGGACGCGACAATATCGCCACCGTCAGCCACTGTATTACCCGTCTGCGTTTTGTGCTGAATAATCCCGCCATCGCCAGACCAAAAGAGATTGAACAGCTACGCATGGTGAAAGGCTGCTTTACCAACGCCGGGCAGTTCCAGGTGGTGATTGGCACCGATGTCGGCGATTACTATCAAGCGCTGCTGGCCACCACCGGGCAAGCCAGCGCAGATAAAGAGCAGGCCAAAAAAGCCGCCCGACAAAACATGAAGTGGCACGAACAGCTCATCTCACACTTCGCGGAAATCTTCTTCCCGCTGCTGCCCGCACTGATCAGCGGCGGCCTGATCCTGGGCTTCCGTAACGTCATCGGCGATCTGCCGATGAGCAACGGCCAGACGCTGGCGCAGATGCACCCGTCGCTGAAAACCATTTATGACTTCCTGTGGCTGATTGGCGAAGCGATCTTCTTCTACCTGCCGGTAGGTATCTGCTGGTCAGCGGTGAAGAAAATGGGCGGCACGCCGATCCTCGGCATTGTGCTGGGCGTCACCCTCGTCTCCCCGCAGCTGATGAACGCCTATCTGCTGGGCCAACAGGTGCCGGAGGTGTGGAACTTCGGTCTGTTTACTATCGCCAAAGTGGGCTATCAGGCCCAGGTTATTCCGGCGCTGCTGGCGGGACTGGCGCTCGGCTTTATCGAAATTCGCCTGAAACGCATCGTTCCTGACTATCTCTACCTGGTGGTGGTGCCGGTATGTTCCCTGATCCTCGCGGTATTCCTCGCCCACGCCTTTATTGGTCCATTTGGCCGCATGATTGGCGACGGCGTGGCCTGGGCCGTGCGTCATCTGATGACCGGTAGCTTCGCGCCGATTGGCGCCGCGCTGTTCGGCTTCCTGTATGCCCCGCTGGTGATTACCGGCGTCCATCAGACCACCCTGGCCATCGACATGCAGATGATTCAGAGCATGGGCGGTACGCCGGTCTGGCCGCTGATTGCGCTGTCTAACATCGCCCAGGCGTCAGCGGTCGTCGGAATCATCATCGCCAGCCGCAAACAAAACGAGCGTGAAATCTCCGTCCCGGCGGCCATTTCCGCCTACCTCGGCGTGACGGAGCCGGCGATGTACGGTATCAACCTGAAATACCGCTTTCCGATGCTGTGCGCGATGATCGGCTCCGGTCTTGCCGGACTGCTGTGCGGACTGAACGGCGTGATGGCCAACGGTATTGGCGTCGGCGGCCTGCCGGGTATTCTCTCCATTCAGCCGAGCTACTGGCAGGTCTACGCTCTGGCGATGGCCATTGCGGTGGTGGTGCCGATTATCCTGACGACGGTCGTCTATCAGCGTAAATTCCGCCAGGGCACCTTACAGATTGTCTGACTTCTTATTTTCGGGGCGCGCTGTCGCCCCTTGTCGTAGCAGGAACGCGAAATGAATACCCTTCCCCTCTGGTGGCAAAACGGCGTTATTTATCAAATCTATCCGAAGAGTTTCCAGGATACCACCGGTACAGGAACCGGCGATCTACGCGGCGTTATCTCACGTCTTGATTATCTGCAAAAGCTGGGCATTGACGCGATCTGGCTGACGCCATTCTACGTCTCGCCGCAGGTCGATAATGGCTACGATGTCGCCAACTATACCGCTATCGACCCGGCCTATGGCACGCTGGACGACTTCGACGAACTGGTTGCGCAGGCGCACAATCGCGGGATCCGTATCGTGCTGGATATGGTGTTTAACCACACCTCTACTGAGCATGCCTGGTTCCGGGAAGCGCTTAACAAAGAGAGTCCGTATCGCCAGTTCTATATCTGGCGCGACGGCGAACCAACCACTCCACCAAATAACTGGCGCTCTAAATTTGGCGGCAACGCCTGGCAGTGGCACGCTGCAAGCGAGCAGTATTATCTGCATCTGTTTGCCGTGGAGCAGGCGGATCTGAACTGGGAAAACCCGGCGCTACGCACAGAGCTGAAAAAAGTCTGCGAATTCTGGGCCGATCGCGGCGTCGACGGTCTGCGTCTGGATGTGGTCAATTTGATCTCCAAAGATCAGACTTTCCCGTCTGATACGGATGGCGATGGCCGCCGTTTTTATACCGACGGCCCGCGAGCGCACGAATTTTTACAGGAGATGAGTCGCGATGTTTTCGGACCGCGGAATCTGATGACGGTAGGGGAAATGTCCTCCACCTCGCTGGAGCATTGCCAGCGGTATGCGGCGCTGGATGGCGGCGAATTGTCGATGACCTTTAACTTTCACCATCTGAAGGTGGACTATCCCGGCGGTGAGAAGTGGACGCTGGCGCGCCCGGATTATGTGGCGCTGAAATCGTTGTTCAGCCACTGGCAGCAGGGGATGCACAATCGCGCATGGAACGCGTTGTTCTGGTGTAACCACGATCAGCCGCGCATTGTTTCCCGCTTTGGCGACGAAGGCGAATACCGCGTCCCGGCGGCGAAAATGCTGGCGATGGTGCTGCACGGCATGCAGGGCACCCCCTATATCTACCAGGGTGAAGAGATAGGCATGACTAACCCGCACTTTACGCGCATTACCGATTATCGCGACGTAGAGAGCCGCAATATGTTTATTGAACGTGCGGCCCAGGGGCAGAGCGCCGATCAACTGCTGGCGATTCTGGCCAGCAAATCCCGCGATAACAGCCGTACGCCAATGCAGTGGAACAGCGGCGAAAACGGCGGCTTCAGCGCGGGCAAACCGTGGATTGCGCTGTGCGATAATTATCGTGAGATCAACGTCGACGCGGCGCTGGCTGACCCGGAATCGGTCTTTTATACCTATCAACAGCTGATTACGTTGCGTAAAAGCACGCCGGTACTGACCTGGGGTGATTACCAGGATTTGCTGCCAGCACATCCTTCGCTATGGTGCTATCGCCGTCAATGGCAAGGGCAAACGCTGGTTGTCGCCGCTAACCTGAGTCGTGAATTCCAGTCCTGGCGAGCGGAAGGCGTAGCAGGTGAATGGCAGGTGCTAATGAGCAACTATGCCGAAGCAGCCAATCGCCCCTCGGACATGCTCCTGCGTCCATTTGAAGCAGTATGGTGGTTACAGGAGTAAGTGGCGCCCCCGGTAGCGATGTTACCGGGGATGCTGATCCCTCCGCCCCGCCTGAATTTGACCATTCCTTTACCTGCAATCTACATGCTCCCCGAGCGGACGCAAATTATGCTTAATTTATAAGCAGATAAATTTACATTTAGCGCTAGCGCCCATCATCTGTACTCTCATCTTTTTACTTTGTCCTGCATCAATAAAATTGCAAACATCTTTGATGCAAAGCACTATATATAGAACTTAAAATGCCACCCGGCCCCACATATTGTATTAATAGTCTATTATGTCACCACAACCCGTCGTTCGTTGGTGGTGGTGGGATGTGGATAAAAAGGGCCAGGATCGGAGGAAAACAGCAGTAGCTATAGCGCCTCGGGACGCTGGTTGACCTTCCGCCTCTGTGGATAACCTGTTCTATAAAAGTATGGAGTGATCATGACACCGCATGTGATGAAACGCGATGGCTGTAAAGTACCGTTTAAGTCAGAGCGCATTAATGATGCAATTCTACGTGCAGCTAAAGCAGCGGGAGTCGATGACGCAGACTATTGCGCCACCGTCGCAGAAGTCGTTAGCCAACAAATGCAGGGCCGCGCCCAGGTTGATATCAACGAGATCCAGACCGCCGTTGAGAATCAGCTGATGTCCGGTCCGTACAAGCAGCTGGCGCGCGCCTACATTGAATATCGCCATGACCGTGATAGCCAACGTGAAAAGCGCGGCCGTCTGAACCAGGAAATTCGCGGCCTGGTTGAGCAGACCAATTCGGCATTACTCAATGAAAACGCCAATAAAGACAGTAAAGTCATCCCGACCCAGCGCGACCTGCTGGCGGGCATCGTCGCCAAACATTACGCCCGTCAACACCTGCTACCGCATGACGTGGTTATGGCGCATGAACGCGGCGTTATCCACTATCATGACCTCGACTATTCTCCGTTCTTCCCGATGTTCAACTGTATGCTGATCGATCTGAAAGGCATGCTGACCAACGGCTTTAAGATGGGGAACGCTGAGATTGAACCGCCGAAATCCATCTCTACCGCGACGGCGGTAACGGCGCAGATTATCGCTCAGGTCGCCAGCCATATTTATGGCGGTACGACCATTAACCGTATCGATGAAGTGCTGGCGCCGTTCGTTACCGCAAGCTTCAATAAGCATCGTCAAATTGCTGAAGAGTGGCAGATCCCCGATGCGGAAGGTTATGCCCGTTCGCGTACGGAAAAAGAGTGTTACGACGCCTTTCAGTCGCTGGAATATGAAGTGAATACCCTGCATACCGCCAACGGTCAGACGCCGTTCGTTACCTTTGGTTTCGGCCTCGGCACCCGTTGGGAATCGCGTCTGATTCAGCAATCCATTCTGCGTAACCGCATTGCCGGTCTGGGCAAAAACCGCAAAACGGCGGTATTCCCGAAACTGGTGTTCGCGATTCGCGACGGCCTGAACCATAAGTTTGGCGATGCTAACTACGATATCAAACAGCTGGCGCTGGAGTGCGCCAGCAAACGCATGTATCCGGATATCCTCAACTACGATCAGGTAGTGAAAGTCACCGGCTCGTTCAAAACCCCGATGGGCTGCCGCAGCTTTCTCGGCGTGTGGGAAAACGAAAATGGCGAACAGGTGCACGATGGTCGCAATAACCTCGGCGTGATCAGCCTAAACCTGCCGCGCATCGCGCTGGAAGCCAAAGGCGACGAGACGGCATTCTGGAAACTGCTGGATGAACGTCTGCAGCTGGCGCGTAAGGCGCTGATGACCCGTATCGCCCGTCTGGAAGGGGTGAAAGCCCGCGTCGCACCGATTCTGTATATGGAAGGCGCCTGCGGCGTGCGTCTGAAAGCGGACGACGATGTTGCCGAAATATTTAAAAACGGCAGAGCGTCGATTTCTCTGGGCTATATCGGCATCCATGAAACCATCAATGCGCTGTCCGGCAACAAGCATATCTACGATAGCGAAGTGTTGCGCGAGAAAGGCGTCGCCATCGTTCGCCGTCTGCGCGAAGCGGTAGATCAGTGGAAGGAAGAAACCGGCTACGGTTTTAGCCTGTACAGTACGCCAAGCGAAAACCTCTGCGATCGTTTCTGCCGTCTGGACACCGCTGAGTTCGGCGTGATTGAAGGGGTGACGGATAAAGGCTATTACACCAACAGTTTCCACCTCGACGTGGAGAAAAAGGTTAATCCGTACGACAAAATCGATTTTGAAGCGCCCTACCCGCCGCTGGCTAACGGGGGCTTTATCTGCTACGGCGAATACCCGAATATCCAGCACAACCTGAGAGCGCTGGAAGACGTCTGGGATTACAGCTACCAGCACGTTCCCTATTACGGTACCAATACGCCAATCGACGAGTGTTACGAGTGCGGTTTTACCGGCGAGTTCGAGTGTACCAGCAAAGGTTTCACCTGCCCGAAATGCGGTAATCACGACGCGACTCGCGTATCGGTAACCCGCCGGGTATGCGGTTATCTCGGCAGCCCGGACGCCCGTCCGTTCAATGCCGGTAAGCAGGAAGAAGTGAAGCGCCGCGTGAAGCATCTGGGCAACGGGCAGATCGGTTAATTCCAGGTGGTTTAGCCCCTCACCCTCTCCCCAAGGGGGAGAGGGGATCAATTAGTAGCCGTTTGACCATTCAAGAGCCGCTCCCGCATCGCGCCGCAAAGCGCTTTTTTTTCCAGGGCTACCGCCACTATATGGGTTTCCTCAAATCAGTTGGCATTGTAGCAAGGCGGCAAGCGAGCAAGTCCTGGGGGGCTTACTTGAAGTAAGTGACCTGGGCGCACGAGCGCAGCCAACGCCGCTACAGCGTCAAATGAGAAGAGGAAACAATGAATTACCATCAGTACTACCCAGTAGATATCGTGAACGGCCCCGGCACCCGCTGCACGCTATTTGTCTCCGGCTGCGTGCACGAGTGCCCCGGCTGCTATAACAAAAGTACCTGGCGGCTGAACTCCGGCCTGCCGTTCACCACCGAGCTGGCAGACCGAATCATTGCCGATCTCAACGATACGCGGATCAAACGCCAGGGAATTAGCCTCTCAGGCGGCGATCCGCTACATCCGCAGAACGTACCGGAGATCCTCAAACTGGTTCAGCGCGTTCGCGCCGAGTGCCCTGGCAAAGATATCTGGGTGTGGACCGGCTATAAGCTGGCGGAACTGAACGCCGCCCAGATGCAGGTGGTGGATTTAATCAACGTGCTGGTTGATGGTAAATTTGTGCAGGATCTCAAAGACCCGGCGCTCATCTGGCGCGGCAGTAGCAACCAGGTTGTGCACCACCTGAGATAGCCGCTGGCCACAACCGTTTATTTGCTTTTCAGTGGACGTGACGTGCGGATCTTGCAAACGATACTCAAAATCGGCTGACGCATTCCATCGCCACCGTTTTAAACTCATCAAAGCTGCGGGTGACGGCAAGGCGGGCCATCGCGCGTTCACGCAGAAAAGTGACAAAAATATCGTAGATCGCCATCGCTTCTTCATACTCGCTTTTACTGATGGCAAGCAGGAAAATGATATGCGCAGTTTCATCGCCCCAGGCAATGCCGTGCGGCGCGATCACCGTGTAGACGACGGTCTTTTTCGCCAGCAGGCCGAGGGCGTGCGGCAGCGCGATACCATCGCCGAGCATCGTGCTGACGATAGCCTCTCTCTCCACTACCGAATCATGAAACTCCGCATCAACAAATCCCTCCTGCTGTAACTGCTGACACAGCGTGGCAAACAGCGTCTGCTGATCCAATGGGGTATAAACCACCTGAAAGTGGGCTTCATCAAAATACTTATTCAGCATCCACGGACGGGTGCGATCCACCAGCACCAGTTTGCCGATTTGCTCAAGCTGATAATCGGTAGGGAATGGGGCGATAGTCACCACCGGTTTCTCTTTTTCGCTGATACGCACGGTGGAAATAACGAAATCCTCCGTCACCTCCTTTCGCTGTTCATATTCACGCTGCGAGATCGTGGCGGCAATTTGCAACTGCGGATATTTTCGCTGCAAAATAGCTTCAATCATCCGCACCATTGCGTTGCTGGTATCGCATACCAGCAGCACCTGCGGCTGACGCTGGTAGCCAATATTATAGTGACGCTCCAGCCCGACGCCGATATGCAGTACCAGAAAACCAATCTCATTTTCACTGATGGCGTAGGGAGTATATTTTCCCCAACTGGATACCGCCGCCAGAGTCATATCCCAGGCCATCGGGTAGTGCTGTTTGATGTTGTCGAGCAATGGGTTGGGGATCATTATCTGGTAGCGTACGCGGGTGATCATGGTCTTAATATGGGTCAATAAATCCGCGCGTAGCTGAGCATCGTCCAGCAGATTATAATTATATTGCTGATTGATATAACGCAGGATGTAATTCACCAACGCTTCGTCGTCGTCAGCGCTGATTGTCCCCGGATCGACGTCCTGCACCTGACGAGCGGCAAAGTGTACGCAGAGCCACTCCTCTTCCGCTGGTGCAAATGGTTTCCCCGCTAACTTTTGCATCACACTGGCCAGTTCACTGGCGGCATCGCGCACATTTTGTTCCACATCTTCAGCACAAAAATCCGCCAGCGGATATCCCTCTCTCACCCGGCGCACGGCAACCGCGCCATACAGGCAGATAAAGCGTTCCCCCGCATCCGTCAGGCGCACATGATGGCGGGTTAACGTTTCCTGCAACACGCCTTCCAGCAAGGTCGGTACACTGACATCAAACGCTTCCTCGCAGATCTGTGGGTTCAGCGGTCCCTGCTGACTTAATTCCCACAGCAAATCGGTCAGACAGGCGCGAACAGAGACTTCACTACCGGAAAGCTTCATGCCATGGCGCGGACGGGTTTCCAGGGTGAGCTGATAACGCTGAAAACGCTCGCGGACATCAGCCATATCCCCCTGCAAGGTAGCACGGCTGACGAACCACACATCGGCCAAATCCTCCAGTTTGATAGAAAAGGCGGATGTCAAAAAGCGCACCAGCAAAAAATGGATACGATCTGCCGCGGTACGCGGGATGTGCTGCGTTTTCGGCGCGCTCTCTTTCAGGGCCTGATAGCGCAATGGATCGTTAATCACCAGCTGATAACCGCTACCGCGAGTAAGAATAAACTGTGCGCCGTAACGCAACAACAGCGCGTTTAACGCGGTGATATCCGCGCGCACAGTGCGCGTAGAAACCGACAGCCGCTGCGCCAGTTCCTCCTGCGGCAGCGTTTCGTTTTGCAACAGAGTAAACAGCTGCGCTAAACGTTGATTGGGAAATCGCATGTCAGTTCCTTTTTCTTACGACTCAAGGTTGAGCGGATATCACCATCTGCAACGGACTGCTGGCCGGAGTCCAGGGGGAAGATTAGCCTGCCATTCTTTGGCGTAACGATAAAGCGGTACAGACCTTCTTTGTCAGGATTGTAAGCGTCAAGGGTTTGTGCGGCAGCGCCGGCTCCAGGCAGAGACAGTAAAGCAACAAGCAGATAATGAGCGGTTAGCATGGTGACTCCCTGATGGCCTGGCGGAGCGTATCCCCTCACCCTCTCCCCTGAAGGAGAGGGTTAATCGACGCTATTTAACGAATTGTTTGGTGATCTCCAGCAGCTGACGCACGTCCGCCGGACGGGTATTACCGCTGGCTTTATCAATAATAGAACTATAGATATGAGGGATAATTTTGCTCACTCCCGCTTCCAGAGCGATCTGCAGGATCTCGCCATAGTTTTCCAGATCGATCCCGCCGGTCGGTTCCAGCCAGAAATCATAGCGGGCGCACGCTTCAGCTACCGCAATAAACTCGTCACGATGCTTCAGACCGCCCATCGGGAAGTATTTGATCGAGCTTCCCCCCATATCCTTCAGTAAGGCAATGGCGGTTTCCAGCGGAACGACGCCATCTGGCGCGCCGCTGCTGAGCGGACCGGTGGAGATCTTCACCATCCCTGGCGTGCCGGTGGGCGACACCAGGCCATTAACCACGGTCTGATTCTGCCCCAACAGCGCGCGACTGGTCGCCACACCGGTAAACACCTGGTTGACGTGCTGCGGCTGTACCTGACGAGAGATCTCGCTGACCATCGCCGATTGATTAGGATCGCCCGCCCCCAGCCCCACCGAAAGCGCGTTATCAATTCGCTTCGCGTATTCGCGCATATCGGCTACCGCGCTGGCGACATCCGGATAATTTTTGGAGAGCACGCCCACCAGCACATGGCCTTCCGCCGCGACGTAAATCTCACTGGCGTTCTCTTTGCTGCCGGCCAGCACGTTCAGACAGACGCGGTCACGGTAAAAATTAGGGGTCAACTTCATGCCTTTTTCTCCTTATTCAGAACTTCTGCGATGCGACGGAAGACAATCTCCAACTGTCGGGAATTTACGCTGCGCACATCGGCCTCAATAATGCCTTCATTGGCTTTATAACCACGGAAATAGATGGCGTATTCGCCTTGCTTCAGCGAATTCACCAGATCGCCGGTGCTCACCCCGGTTACCGCTTCATCAAACTTAATTTCAGCGCGCGCGATATCGCGACCCGCGCTGTCCCAGACCACCCGCGCGCTCACGCCATCAAGCGTATTAATCTGGTTAATAAACGGCGTCATCTTCGCCACCATCTCTTTCCCGCTCTCTTTGGTTGATGTCAGGAAGTGTTCGATAGCGCAGGTCAGGCCCAAAATCCCCTCTTTGCCCACTTTCATCGCCCGACCAATACCATTAGCCTGGCGTTTTACCCACTCGACATATTTCGTTTTACCGATCACCAGCCCGCTGGTTGGCCCTTCGATAGCCTTCGCGCCGCTGTAAATAACCAGATCCGCACCGGCGTAATAGTAGGTCTGTAGATCCTCTTCCGCCGCGGCGTCGACGATCAGCGGCAGATTATGAATGCGCGCAACCGCGGCCGCCTGCGCCACGCTAAGCATGCTTTTCTGTACGCAGTGGTGGGATTTGATATACAAAATAGCCGCAGTACGTGGCGTGATCGCTGCCGTCAGTTGCTCGGCGGAACATTCGTTGGCGTAGCCCGCTTCGACCAGTTTGCCGCCGCCCAGCGCCACCATGGTGCCCACCGGCGCGCCAAAATTGACGTTATGGCCCTTTGGCAACACGATTTCATTGTTTGCAATCGGCGTCACATGCAGGTTTTCCAGCAGCCAGTCGTTGTCCTTCACCAGAACCGCCGCCACCGACTGCGCGATACCCGCCGAGGCGCAAGAGACAATGGTCGCTCCTTCAACATCCAGCAATCCCGCAATATAGGCGCCGGTTTTATTGACCAGATCTTTCATCTCGAAATATTGGGTCATTCCCGCCATCGCGGCTTCCACCACTTCCGGACGCGGCGTGGAGACGCCGAGAATGGTCATACGACCGGAGGTGTTAATCACCTGTTTTAAACCGTATTTCTCAAAAATCGAAGGCATTTTCCGCACTCCCTTGTTCGGTCAGAAAGCCCTTGCCCGCACGAATGGCGGCAAGCGGCAGCAGAATCTTATCAGCCTGAAGGCTGTCGTTTTCAGCATCTACCAACACCGTTGGCCTGTGCGCGAGGGTAAATAGCGTGAGGTCCGCGTCATAGCCTACGTCCAGCCGTCCCTTGTGCGTCAGATGCAGGCCGTCAGCGGCATTGGCCGTTACGCAGTCAATGACCTGCGACAGGGACATGCCGATGGCGAGAAATTTCGACATCACCAGCGCCAGCGAACGCACCGGGCCATCAATACGATTGCGGCAGTAAATATCGGAGCTGATGGTATGCGGCAAAATGCCCATAGCAATCGCCCGGCGCGCCACTTTAAAGCTGAAGCTGGCAGTGCCGTGACCGATATCAAGGCGCACGCCGCGCTGTAAGGCGCGGGTAATCGAGCTCTTCAGCTCACCGGATGGCGTCAGAATGCGGTTGGGCTTGCCGTTATAGCAGTGGGTAATGATGTCACCAGACGTCAGCAGATCGGCGATTTCCTCAAGATCCGGCGGATTGTTGCCAATATGCACCATCAGCGGCAAGCCGCCATTTTCCTGCTGGAGAGCCTTCGCGCGTTCCAGCGGCGTGATACCGTTTTGCCCTACCACGCTGCTGCTCATCCGCGCCTTTAGCCCGACGATAAAGTTCGGGTAGCGGTTGACCGCCTGCTTCACCGCATCGGTATCAATATTGGTCATATTGGCCAGTTCGTTCTGGGCAATCAGCCCGACGCGGGAAATATTGAGCAGCGCATAAACGTCAGTCGATACTTTACGGGTCAGCTGATAGAAATCATCCACATCGTCCGCACCGGTACTGCCCGCGTCAATCACCGTAGTCACACCAGTGGCAATACCAACGCTATCCGGTTCATCATGGTAAATCGGTGAATTCGGATAGCAGTGGACGTGGGAATCAATCCAGCCAGCGCTGACGTAATAGCGCCCCCCCAGCTCGACGGTTTTGCGCGCAGGGGCGCTAATATCGCCCAGATCGGCAATTTTCCCGTCACGGATGGCGATATCGGTCAGGGTATCGTCGACGAGGCGCGCGCGACGAAGAAGTAAATCAAACATATCCATCTCCTGTAAAACCAGGTAAACCTTTTACCTGGATAGCGACTAAATGCCTTATCAGGCCTACGAAAAATCACTTATCCGTAGGCCTGATCGGCACAGCACCATCAGTCAATCAGCTAATTGCCACCGGGAAGATAGAACCAAGTAGCATCGCGCCAAGAATTGCGCCGCCAGTGATTGGCTTCTGCCAGATGTAGAACAGCAGCGCGCCAACAAGAGAACCGATACCGATGGGAATAGAGGCAGCCATTGCGCTGAGAATGATCAACGGCCCAAGAAAGCGGCCGGAGGCGTTCCCTGCGCCCATCATTACATCCGCGCCATAGGTGGAGTCACTCTGGTTGATGGTGAATTTACGCGCCAGGATGATGATGTAGCCAATCACCAGGCCAAGCACCAGACCGGTAACCAGGGAGGCGATAAAGTTGGTCACCGGGAACATAATACCCGCCCCCAACAGCAGCGCCGGAACACCTAAACCAACCCCGGTCTGAATCGCCCCACCGATATCCAGAATCCCTACCAGTGAGCCCTCAATAATTCGGGCGAACAGAAAACTGGCACCGAAAGCCGCTACCGCGCCGTAGGCGCCCGTATCAATTCCCGCTTTCAACATGGCGACGAAGGCCACTTCGTTAAACGCGCCAATGCCATAGAGATAGTACATATGCGTTCCGGCAAAAACGCCGGATGAGAGCAAGCCAACAAAGATCGGGAACGACCAGTCGGCATACCAAAAACCTTTATTTTGTTCCATGAGAGGCTCCAGTTATTTACCGCTGAGCGAGTTGTGGATCAGTTCCAGCCAGTTCGGCACGGTCAGATGGAAGGATTCAATCATCTTCATATCGAAACCACGGAAGAAACCACTCAGAACGAACAACGCGATAATCGCCGCCATCATGACTTTAGTGACGCGGTGCCAGCCGCTCTCTTCCACGCCTTTACCAATCAAGATCCCCAACACCAGACCTGGAACCGCATTCCCCATAATCAACTGCGCCGCGCCGCCAAAAATCGTGGCCCAGAAACCGGATTTTTTCCCGGCCTCAATCGCCGCCAGCCAGAAGATAACCGGCATCACGGTATTCACCAGCAAGTTTGCCGCGGGTACCAGCACTTTAACCGCCGTCACCTGTAGCGCTTCAGGTACTGAAGACGCGGTCAGGTTCAGGAAGGTGACGACGATCATGCCAATAATGCCGCAGGCGATCGCCATCCTCTTCGGGTCATGCAACGTCTCGCCGACATTGCGGTTTTTGATCATCAGCGCCGCCGCCCCCCAGTTCGGAATAATGCGGTGGTCAACATCCTGGGTGAAGGAGCCTGCTGCGACAGAAGAAGCCCAGGCGTTGAAGAAAAAACCGAGGCCAAAAGAGAAGTGAGAAGCCGGATCGCCTTCACATGAATTCAGCTCGCCTAATGTACGAAATGCGCCCATCCCTTGCGTGGTGGGCGCATGAAACATGCGTGCCGCTCCGGCGCCCACACCGACGCCAACCAGGCCGCCGATAATGAGCGATTTTATTAAAATTATCAGGAACATAGTCTGACCCTTTGGTGAAAATCAGGTTTGCGTGACGAAATCCACTTTATCGAGATTAATGGCCGTCACGGTGACGGTAACATTCAGCTCAACGCTGTAAGTCCGTCGCTCACGGCGCAAAAAGATGAACAAGAACGCCTCTTTTCGTATCGCTTCACGCGCATAAACAACCTCCACATCCTGTGGCTCAATACGCAGTAAGATATGCGGCGACGTTTTCATGACCATCGCCTGTACATGGTTCAGAGCATCGGCAAAGGCCCGCGCTTTGCTCTCGCCTTTGCCGGTAACGCTCACCGTAACGGTGAATTGCTCTTTCATACTCACACGCCATACTTCTTCTTCCAGGCTTCGACCAGGCGCTCCCCCAGCTCTTCTTTATCCATAAAGCCGAAACCCAGCACGTTGTAGCCTTCATTGATCGCGGTGACGCCTTCATCAACGGAGCGCATACCATATTTTGCTTTGTAGCCATGTTTATTCTGCGCGGTGATCGCTCCCGCTCCGCCGCTGCCGCAGAAAGAGATGCCAAAGGTGGCGTTCTCGGCCTTCATCATGTCGCCCAGTTTCATATCCGCAGCAACGCCAGGTACCACCACTGCGCGAGCACCGGCTTTTTCCGCACCAGCAGCCACTTTTTGCCCTTTACCCAGGCGGTCGCCAATAACGACGGTAATCTGTTCCATTTTTTCTCCTTATAAATTGTCTTTCGCGACTTCAAAGTGAACCGACAGCAGCCAGGCTTCTTCATCTGGCAGATTGCCGAATTGCGCGACGACTTCGCGAGCCAATATCATTGAATCGTCTGAAATCTCTTCGAACAGGCTGGCATCCACTTCCGGCAGCGGCTCGCCGCTGATTGACCGATGGGCCATCGCCCGCACGTGGGAAGTCAGCATTTGCTCCTGCACGTCATTGGGAACGATGTTGCGATGGCTTAATAGTACAAAAACCTGCTGCAGCATCTTGTCGGCCAGTTGTTCAGTGAGCATGGCCTGTTCCTCTGAGACGTTTGTTACCGCTCCGTTATTCACTTACGTTTCCCCGTTGATATCTCTGGGGATAAAACTAATACTGAGGAGAAAGAGTTTGTAGCGAGTTGTTTTCCACTTCGAAGTGGAAAGATGGACGGCTGATGCGATCTTGATCACATAAACATGAGTAGAATGTTCTTTTTTACATATTATTGTGACGCATATCACAATATAGAGACATCAACAAGGCGGGTATAGCGGAACAGAAAAGCGGAAAAATGTGACGGGACGACGCTTTTTCATTGCAGGAGGGCACACACCCTCCTGAAAAAAGAAATTAGCGGTACTTCTTGTGATAAGTATTACGGGTGGTTTTAAACTCTTCCGCTGCAGCCCGGGCCTCTTTGATTTTACCTTCGTCAGCGAACTTCAACGCTCCGTCTATCTGACCAATCAGCACATCCAGACCATGACGATAATCTTTCATTTCCGCGCTATCGGCGGCTTTACCTTCCAGCCGGGGCGGCGTCTCTTTCTGGGCGTCGACCGCCGCAGTACGCATCTTATTCAGCGCCGCTTTCAGTTCGCCGGCATCCGACGTTTTCTGCACCACTTGCAGATTCTCGGCGAGGGTATCCATATCTTCGCCCAGATCGGCAAAAGCCGAAGCCGAACCGAGGGCGAAAGCAGAGACAGCCAGCATCGCTAACAGTTTTTTACGCATTGCTCACTTCCTTTTTTATTATTAAGCAAACAGGTATTATTGCCCGGCGATTTTCATCTCCGGCAGCAGTACTGAACCGCACTGAATGTTGCTGCGCGTTTCGATATCGTCGCCGATGGTCACGATATTACGCCACATTTCTTTCAGATTTCCTGCAATGGTGATTTCACTGACCGGATACTGAATTTCGCCGTTTTCTACCCAGAAGCCAGATGCGCCGCGTGAGTAGTCGCCGGTGATGCCGCTTACACCCTGCCCCATCAGTTCCGTCACGACAAGACCGGTACCCATCTCTTTAAGCAACTTTGCAAAACTCAAACCGCGGCCGCTGATGCGCCAGTTGTGGATACCGCCCGCGTGGCCGGTACTTTTTAACCCCAGCTTACGGGCAGAATAGTTAGTCAGTAGCCACTGGGTTAGCACGCCGTCTTTAACGATATCACGACGTTCGGTACGCACGCCTTCGCTATCAAACGGGGTGGAAGCCAACCCTTTCAGCAGATGCGGATGCTCTTCAATGGTCAGCCAGTCCGGCAGGATCTGGCTACCCAAAGCATCAAGCAGGAAGGTGGATTTACGATAAACAGCACTGCCGGCAATCGCCCCGACCAGATGACCAAACAACCCGGTGGCCACTTCACTGGCGAAAATCACCGGCGCTTTCATCGTCGACAGCTTGCGTGGCGACAGACGTGACAGCGTGCGGCGAGCGCACTCCTCGCCAACCCACTCCGGCGATTGCAGATCGTCAATCGCCCGACCAAGTGTGTAGGCGTAATCGCGTTCCATATCGCCCTGCTCTTCGGCAATCACGCAACTGGAGAGTGAATGGCGGGTAGAGCAGTAGCTTTGCAGCATACCGTGGCTGTTGCCGAATACTTTGATACCGTAGTGGCTATTAAAGCTGCCGCCTTCGGTATTATTGATGCGTTTATCCGCTTTCAGCGCCGCCTGCTCTGCCCGGGATGCCAGTTCAATGGCTTCATCCGGGGAAACGTCCGCCGGGTGGAACAGGTCGAGATCCGGCGCCTCAAAGGCCAGCAGCGCTTTATCCGCCACGCCCGCGCACGGATCGGGCGAGGTGTAACGGGCAATATCTAATGCCGCCTGCACCGTGCGGGCAATCGCCTGTGGGCTAAGGTCCGTCGAGGAGGCGCTGCCTTTACGGTTCTGGTGATAAACGGTGATGCCTAATGCGCCATCGCTATTAAATTCTACGTTCTCCACTTCGCCGTAGCGGGTGCTGACGCCGATGCCGGTCGTTTTGCTGACGGAGACTTCCGCACCGTCGGATTTGCCTGCCGCCAGTTCCAGCGCCGTGGTCACGGCCTCTTCCAGCGTCTTACGCTGTTGTGCAACTTGAGAGATGACTTTCATCGCTAATGCCATAATGTAAGAAGGAGTTAACTGAAGTCTAACAGAGAACCGTTTTTCAGTGCGCGCCTTAACTGGTAACATTAGCCTCTTTTTTAAGGAACCTGAAATGACAAAGCAGCCCAAAGACTGGCTCGACGACGTTCCCGGTGATGACGTCGAAGATGAAGACGATGAAATTATCTGGGTCAGTAAAAGTGAAATTAAGCGCGACGCGGAAGAGCTCAAGCGTCTTGGCGCGGAAATGGTCGAGCTGGGAAAAAACGCGCTGGATAAAATCCCGCTGGATACTGACTTGCGTGACGCCATTGAACTCGCCCAGCGAATCAAGAAAGAAGGCCGTCGCCGCCAGCTACAGTTAATTGGGAAGTTGCTGCGCAATCGTGATGTGGAACCGATTCGTCAGGCGCTGGACAAGCTGAAGAACCGCCACAATCAGCAAGTTGCGCTGTTCCATAAACTTGAACAGATCCGCGATCGTCTGCTTGATAATGGTGACGATGCCGTTGCGGAAGTACTGAATCTGTGGCCTGACGCCGACCGTCAGCAGCTACGTTCGCTTATCCGTAACGCCAAAAAAGAGAAAGAAGGCAACAAGCCGCCGAAGTCCGCGCGTCTTATCTTCCAGTATCTGCGTGAACTGGCCGAGAGCGAAGGCTAAGTTTTCCCGATCTCCCGGATTATGGCCGATGCCCGATCCGGGCGCCGATGTGAATATTCGTGACTGCTCGTAAAACCGCAGTCATGTTCCCTGGCAGCGGTGAAGTCGAGGGCAAATTGAATATTCTATTCACTTAAAGGTTTAAATGTTTCATTTTTATCTTGAATGACTTTTATATTTAACTTTTATTTTACATAATCATTTATATTTTTCTCACTATCGCCTCATTTTCAGGTTCATCAGCGAATCCAGAATAAACATATCTGTTTGTTTTTATTAATCTCGATATAAAAGTCCGCTTGTTAAAGCGCTGCTCTTTTCAGCAGTTTGCTTATCTTTGATCCATCTCTCAAAACGGTTTTTGTATTTCATTCATTATTGTAATTGAAAAATAAATTTCATTATGGCGTGAATAAAAACCGAATCACACGTTGGCACATTCCGATCGGTCAGTTCTGTTAATTAAAACCAGGCATCTGCAGTGGCGGACGGTTTGGCGTCATTACAGTTAAGGCACGCGTTTTACTTAAGAGAATTGAATCCCTTATGGAGAAAACTTATGTCACTCATAACCAGTAATGACGATCTCGACGCCCTGGTCGCACGGGTACGAAAAGCGCAGCAGGCGTATGCGACCTTTCCTCAGGAGAAAGTCGACAAAATATTCCGCGCCGCGGCGCTGGCCGCTGCCGATGCTCGTATTCCGCTGGCAAAAATGGCGGTCGCCGAGTCCGGCATGGGCATCGTTGAAGATAAAGTCATTAAAAATCACTTCGCTTCCGAATATATCTACAACGCCTATAAAGATGAAAAAACCTGCGGGGTGCTTAGCGAGGATGAAGCCTTCGGCACGATCACTATCGCCGAACCCATCGGGCTGATCTGCGGCATTGTTCCCACCACCAACCCGACCTCCACCGCCATTTTTAAATCGCTGATTAGCTTAAAAACCCGTAATGGGATCATCTTTTCTCCGCATCCGCGGGCGAAAAATGCCACTAATCGTGCAGCGGAAATCGTACTGCGCGCAGCAGTCGAAGCCGGTGCGCCGCCGGATATCATTGGCTGGATTAACGAGCCAACCGTTGAATTATCTAACCGACTGATGCACCACCCGAATATCAATCTGATCCTCGCGACCGGTGGGCCGGGCATGGTGAAAGCCGCTTACAGTTCCGGTAAACCAGCAATTGGCGTCGGTGCAGGCAACACGCCGGTGGTAATTGATGAAACTGCCGATGTGAAGCGCGCGGTGGCCTCTATTCTGATGTCAAAAACCTTCGATAACGGCGTTATCTGCGCCTCCGAACAGTCGGTCGTGGTGGTGGATGCCGTCTATGACGCGGTTCGCGAGCGCTTTGCCAGCCACGGCGGCTATCTGCTGCAGGGCAAAGAACTGAAAGCGGTTCAGGGAATTCTGCTAAAAAATGGCGCGCTCAATGCGGCGATTGTCGGCCAGTCGGCGGTTAAAATCGCCGAAATGGCCGGGATCAGCGTTCCTGTGGAGACCAAAATTTTAATTGGCGAAGTCAACGTTATCGATGACAGCGAGCCTTTTGCCCATGAGAAGCTTTCGCCGACGCTGGCGATGTACCGGGCAAAAGATTTTGCCGACGCCGTGGAAAAAGCGGTGAAGCTGGTGGATATGGGCGGTATCGGCCACACCTCTTGTCTCTATACCGATCAGGATAACCAGTCAGACCGGGTAATGGCTTTTGGCGAAAAAATGAAAACCGCACGCATTCTGATTAATACCCCGACCTCCCATGGCGGGATCGGCGATCTCTATAACTTCAGTCTCGCCCCTTCCCTGACGCTGGGCTGCGGCTCCTGGGGGGGGAACTCCATCTCGGAAAACGTCGGGCCTAAGCACTTGATCAACAAGAAAACCGTGGCTAAGCGAGCTGAAAATATGCTGTGGCATAAACTTCCCAAATCTATCTATTTTCGCCGCGGTTCCCTGCCCATCGCCCTGGCGGAAGTGATCGGCGATGGCCATAAGCGCGCACTGCTCGTGACTGACCGCTTCCTGTTTAACAATGGCTATGCTGACCAGATCACCTCCGTGCTGAAAGCGGCTGGCGTTGAAACTGAAGTTTTCTTTGAAGTTGAAGCAGACCCGACGCTGACTATCGTGCGTAAAGGCGCGGAGCTGGCAAACTCCTTCAAACCAGACGTGATCATCGCGCTGGGCGGCGGCTCCCCGATGGATGCGGCAAAAATCATGTGGGTCATGTATGAACATCCGGAAACTCACTTTGAAGAGCTGGCGCTGCGCTTTATGGATATCCGTAAACGTATCTACACCTTTCCGAAAATGGGCGTCAAAGCCCGGATGGTCGCCATCACCACAACGTCGGGCACCGGCTCTGAAGTGACGCCATTTGCGGTGGTGACCGATGATGCCACCGGACAGAAATATCCGCTGGCAGACTACGCGCTGACCCCGGATATGGCGATTGTCGATGCAAATCTGGTAATGGACATGCCGAAATCCCTGTGTGCTTTCGGCGGTCTGGATGCGGTCACGCACGCGCTGGAAGCTTACGTTTCCGTACTGGCGTCCGAGTATTCCGATGGCCAGGCGCTGCAGGCGCTGAAACTGCTGAAAGCGTACTTGCCAGCCTCCTATCATGAAGGATCGAAAAACCCGGTGGCCCGTGAACGTGTCCATAATGCGGCAACCATCGCCGGGATCGCCTTTGCCAATGCCTTCCTCGGCGTGTGCCACTCTATGGCGCATAAACTGGGTTCCCAGTTCCACATTCCTCACGGTCTGGCGAACGCCCTGATGATCTGCAACGTCATCCGTTATAACGCTAACGACAACCCGACCAAGCAGACGGCATTCAGCCAGTATGACCGTCCGCAAGCCCGCCGTCGTTATGCGGAAATTGCCGACCACCTCGGCCTGAGCGCGCCGGGCGATCGCACCGCGGCGAAAATCGAGAAGCTGCTGGCATGGCTGGAGATCCTCAAAGCCGATCTGGGTATTCCAAAATCCATCCGCGAAGCGGGCGTGCAGGAAGCGGATTTCCTGGCTCAGGTAGACAAGCTGTCTGAAGATGCGTTCGACGATCAGTGTACCGGAGCGAACCCACGCTATCCGCTTATTGCCGAATTAAAACAACTGCTGTTAGACAGCTTCTACGGCAATAAATATACGGAAAAACCACGGGTTGCGGCCACCGAAAAATCCACCAAACCGGAGGCCATCACTGAGAAATAACAACTGTGTCGCCTGACAGATTCACACGAGTCCCTGACCCGGCAGCAGAAAATTAACCATGGGTTATTTTCGCCGCCAGGTCAGAACCTGATTTTTAGAGCACGTAGAACGATATCATCATGGAGAAAAATATGACTACCGTCCCAAGATTGAAATATTTCGTTGATGGTCAATGGCGCGTTTCGCAGACCGAACGCTATATGGACGTCTATAACCCAAGTACCGGGGAGGTCATGGCTCAGGCTCCCTGCTGTACCGAGCAAGAAGTGCTGGATGCGATTGCCGCAGCCCGTAAAGCCTTTCCGGCGTGGTCAAATACTCCGGCAATTAAACGCTCACAAATTATGTACCGCGTTCGCGAATTATTAATTCAGAACCAGGAACGCTTAACCGAGCTAGTGGCAAAAGAGAACGGTAAGGCCTGGGGCGATGCCGAAGGTGATGTATTAAAAGCAAAAGAAGGCACCGAGCTTGCCTGCGGCATCCCGACATTGATCGCGGGTGAAAACCTGATGGACGCGTCATCCGGGATCGACACCAACCTTTATCGCGAACCCATTGGCGTATTCGCCGGTATCGTGCCTTTTAACTTCCCCGCGATGATCCCGATGGGCTGGATGACGCCGTTATGCGTCGCTTCCGGTAATACAATAGTGATCAAAGCCGCCAGTATGACCCCGATGACCTGCATGGAGATCGCCAAACTTTATCAGGAAGCAGGCGTGCCGGATGGCGTGATTAACATTGTGACCTGCTCACGTAATGAGGCCGATATTCTGCTGACTCATCCCGATGTTAACGGCGTCTCCTTTGTCGGCTCCACCTCCGTGGGTCTCCACGTTTATTCCAAAGCTGCCGCCCACGGTAAACGCGTCCAGGCGCTGTGCGAAGCGAAAAACCATGCGCTGGTGCTGGCCGACGCACCGATTAACCGCACCGCTGCCGGGATTATCAACGCCGCGTTCGGCTGCGCAGGCGAACGCTGCATGGCGCTGCCGGTGGTCGTTGTACAGGAAGAGATCGCCGATAAATTGATTGCCGCGGTCGTCGAAAAAGCCAAACAGCTCAAAGTCGGCCCGGGCTATTTGCGCGATACCGATATGGGTCCGGTGATTTCCAAAAGCCACAAACAGTCGGTCATCAACTGGATTAATAAAGGGCTCGAAGAAGGCGCCAGGCTGGTTCTCGATGGGCGTGACATTAAAGTGCCGGGCCAGGAGAACGGTTTCTACGTCGGGCCAACCGTGCTGGATCACGTCACCGAGAAAATGAGCGTCGGCACAACAGAAATCTTCGGGCCGGTCCTGTGCTTTAAACGGGTGAAAACCTTCGAGGAAGGTCTGCAGGTCATGAACAATAACCCTTTCGCCAATGGCTCGGTTATTTTCACCCAGAGCGGCTACTACGCCCGTGAGTTCCAGAAACGTACCCACGGCGGCATGGTAGGGATTAACGTCGGCATCCCGGTACCGGTTGGCGTGTTCCCGTTCTCAGGCCATAAACACTCTTTCTTCGGCGATCTGCACTGTCTGGGTAAAGATGGCGTACGTTTCTATACCGAATCAAAATGCGTCACTACGCGCTGGTTTGATGAAGAAGAAGCGAAGCGTGAAAAAGTCGACTCCTGGGACGGTACGATTTAATCGGCAAATAAAATCTTTACCCTAAATAATTCGAGTTGCAGGGAAAAATGGTCAACCGTTTTTAACAGTGCCTGCAACTTGAAGCATAACGGAAATCACTCCCTCCAGATATTGCGACAGCAATATCTGGGGTATTAATGGGATTTTTTTACTCTGCACCTGTCATTGCATCTCACATGGCCAATGCACACTAAAAAAATCCTTAATATTAAAATGGAGTTCCCTATGATCCAGGCCTTCTCAATTCCACGCAGTATTATTTATGGCGAAAATGCTTTAGAACATCTGTCGACGCTAAGCGGTAAAAAAGCGGCATTAGTCACCGGCGGCAGTTCAATGAAGCGCTTTGGTTTTCTGGATAAAGCCATCACTGAACTTAACAAAGCGGGTATCGAATGCATTATTATCGATAATGTTGAACCTAATCCGTCAATTAAAACTGTCTGGCGCGGCGCAAAAGAGATGCTGGCCTTTGAGCCTGACTGGATAGTGGCAATCGGCGGCGGTTCCGCGCTTGATGCCGCCAAAGTCATGTGGTGTTTCTATGAGCACCCGCAATTGACGTTCGAAGAGATCATCCCGGTCGGCGCCATGCCGCCGCTGCGCAACAAAGCCCGGTTTGTTGCGATCCCGTCCACCAGCGGCAGCGCATCAGAAATCACCGCATTCTCGGTGATTACCGATACGGCGAATCATATTAAGTACCCCATTGTCGCCGCCGATCTGGTACCAGATATCGCCATTCTCGATCCCACGATCCCGGCTAAAATGCCGCCGCACGTCACCGTCCACACCGGTATGGATGTCCTGACCCACGCGATTGAAGCCTATGTATCCACCGCATCCAACTCGTTTACCGACCCCTATGCAGTAGAAGCTATTCGCCTGGTGTTTACATATCTGGAAACAGCATACCGCTCGCCTGATGATTTAAACGCTCGCATGCATATGCATAATGCCTCTGCGCTGGCGGGAATCGCCTTTACCAATGCATCGTTAGGATTAGTGCATTCAATGGCGCATAAAATTGGCGGCGAGTTCGGCATTACACATGGCCTGGCAAACGCCATTATGTTGCCTTATATCATCCAGTATAATGCGAAATTCACGAAAAAATATCACCAGCTTGAAGCCGCGTTAGGGATAACTAATCTGATTGAGAAGATTAAAGATCTGAATACACGTCTGGAAATCCCACCAACATTAAGTCAGTGTAATGAAGTTGATATTAATGAAGTGACTTTCGTGAATGTTCTCGACAGAATGAGCGCCAATGCCGTCGACGATCCCTGCACATTAACAAACCCCAACTATCCGTCGGTTCAGGATGTGAAGGGGTTATATACTAAAGCATTCTACGGCGCATAATCGCCATCCCGTCGGCTTTTTAAACCGCAAAATACGTTGCATCAGGCGGTAGGGGTTATCCACACCTCTACCGCCTTCTTTTTTCTGTTCCCGTCGCAGGATAAATCAAAGATGAATCGTTAAAGCTAAAAACGATTAAGTTCACATATTTCATATATATGAATGGTTAATTACAAATAAAAATGAGATTTAAATCTCATTTATAGATATAAAATCGCATATTTCCTCACCAGGTGAAACATCTCACATTTCAAAAATCCAGTTACCACTAAATTTCCCGAACCAGAAACACAATCGATTCAGCAAAAGGGATGAAAAATGAAAAAGACATTAGCTTTAACAGCAATCACCATGCTTATCTCTGGGCCGGTCATGGCAAAAACATGGGTGCTGACAAACGCTGAAAGCGGCATGGATAAAGGAAACTGGCAAATAACCAGCGATCAGCTGAAGATAAAAGATCATACCTTCAGCATTGAGCAAAAAGTGCTGCACGGCGGTAAACAGGAGGGCAGTAAAATCCTCATAATCCGCAGCAAAGATGGCCTGACTATTACCCTGAGCCCGACCCGTGGCATGGATCTGCTGAAAATTGAAGGTTTCGGCTCGCGAATGGGCTGGGACTCACCGGTAAAAGAGGTGGTCAACCCGGCCTTTATTAACCTGGAAAGTCGTAATGGTCTGGGTTGGCTGGAAGGGTTCAATGAGATGATGGTGCGCTGCGGTTATGAATGGACCGGCCATCCGGTGACCGCCGACGGGCAAATTTATACCCTGCATGGCAGAGCCGGCAACACGCCAGCCTCTCAGGTAGAAGTTGAGGTGGCGGATAGCGCGCCTTATGAAATTCGCGTGCGCGGGCTAATAAAAGAGAGCGCCTTCAAGAAAGTGAATTTACAAACCATGACTGAGCTGCGCTATGTGCCTGGCAGCAATAGCTTCAGCCTGCATGATGTCTTAACCAACCACGCCGACTATCCTCATGATTATCAAATCATCTATCACAGCAACTTCGGTAAACCGATCCTCGAAGAAGGCGCCCGATTTATCGCGCCAATATCCAGTATCAGCCCGTTCAATGACTATGCTAAAGCCGGTTTAAAAACCTGGCAAACCTACGCCGGTCCGACCAAAAATTTCGATGAGATGGTCTTTAATATCCAGCCGCTGGCGGATGCTAATCATCAGAGCCTGGCTGCGGTGGTCAACAAAGCGGGAGATAAAGGCGCGTCCATTCAGTTCGATACCCGGCAGCTACCGGTGCTGACGCTATGGAAAAATACTGATACCGAGAAACAAGGCTATGTGACCGGTATTGAACCCGGCACCAGCTACGCCTATCCGGTAACCATCGAGCGTGAACAGAAACGCGTTAAGCAGCTTCAGCCTGGGGCCAGCACGCAATTCGATCTGACCTATACATTGCTGCATAACAGCAAACAAGTGGCCGACATTGAGAAGAAAATTGCCGCTATTCAAGGAAATACCCCAGTCGCGGAAAACGAAACGCCGATCGCGAAAGAGTAATGTCACGCACAGAGGATAGCGTAACCCGGTAACGAAAAGCATCTGCCCTCACACAGAGGGCAGATAAACAAAGCGTCTCGCTTACCCGGCAGCCTGCGCTTTTTTCGCCAGCTTATCGAGCAGCTTCTGATGAATGCCGCCAAACCCGCCGTTACTCATCACCAGAATGTGGTCGCCCGGATGCGCGGTTTTGACAATCATATCCACCAGATTATCGACATCGGCGCTCCAGTGCGCAGGCTGTACGCAGGCGTCAGCCACTTCAGCGACCTGCCACGGAATATGCTGAGGCTGCAGCAGGAAGACTTCATCCGCGCGACCAAGCGATGGCGCCAGGTCGTCTTTGCAAATGCCCATTTTCATAGTGTTGGAACGCGGTTCAAGCACGGCAAGAATTCGCGCGGTACCGCCAACTTTGCCGCGCAGCGCCTGCAAAGTCGCCAGAATCGCCGTCGGGTGGTGGGCAAAATCGTCGTATACGGTGACGCCGTTGGCTTCGCCGCGAAGTTCCAGACGGCGGCGGGCGTTGATAAAGCTGCCCAGCGCATTGGCCGCATCGGCAGGCTGTACGCCGACATGCCGGGCGGCGGCAATGGCCATCAGGCCGTTATGCATATTATGTTCACCGACCAGCGCCCACTTCACCTCGCCAACTTTCTCTCCGTCCAGCCACACTTCCCATGAGGAAGCATCGGTGGTCAGCTTTTTCGCCTGCCAGTGGCCCTGTTCGCCGACCAGTTCCTGCTCGCTCCAGCAGCCCATCGCCATCGTCTGTTTCAGATTGATGTCGTTCTCAGGCAGAATGATTTTGCCCTTGCCCGGCACAATGCGCACCAGATGATGGAACTGTTTCTGGATGGCCTTCAGATCGTCAAAGATATCCGCATGATCAAACTCAAGGTTATTGAGAATCAACGTACGCGGGCAGTAGTGAACGAACTTAGAGCGCTTATCGAAGAAAGCACAGTCATATTCATCGGCTTCAATCACGAAGAACGGGCTGTCGCCAAGGCGCGCGGACACATCAAAGTTGCCCGGTACGCCGCCGATGACAAAGCCCGGCTTGTAGCCACAGGCTTCAAGGATCCAGGTCGCCATCCCGGCGGTGGTGGTTTTACCATGCGTCCCGGCAACCGCCAGCACCCAGCGATCGCGCAGGACAAAGTCGTGCAGCCACTGCGGCCCGGACATATACGGGATGTTATTTTCCAGCACCGCTTCCACGCACGGGTTGCCGCGCGTCATCGCGTTACCGATGATCACCAGATCCGGCTGCGGATCCAGCTGGCTGGCATCATACCCCTGGATTAATTCAATTCCCTGAGTTTCCAGCAAGGTACTCATCGGCGGATAAACGTTCGCATCCGACCCCGTTACCTCATGACCAAGGGAGCGCGCCAGCACCGCCAGCCCCCCCATAAACGTGCCACAGATTCCTAAAATATGAATGCGCATTCGTCATTTCCTTCTCTTATCTGAAGCACAGTTTACCGGGATGTTGGGGGGGAAAGAAATGCATTTAGGGCGAATCCGCATTTTGCTGGCGCGATTCACCTGTGCGAACTTTTTTTATTCTTTGTTAAGATTGTGATGTTCGTTTTACTTCACATAAACATGCAGGGAACGGGTTATGAAAACGTTAGGTGAATTTATTGTCGAAAAGCAGCATGAGTTCTCTCACGCTACTGGCGAGCTTACTGCTTTGTTGTCGGCGATAAAGTTAGGCGCCAAGATCATCCACCGCGATATCAATAAGGCCGGTCTGGTCGATATCCTGGGTGCCAGCGGTGCGGAAAACGTTCAGGGCGAGGTACAACAAAAACTCGACCTGTTCGCCAATGAAAAATTAAAAGCTGCACTGCGAGCACGTGATATTGTTGCCGGGATCGCCTCTGAAGAAGAAGATGAAATCGTCGTCTTTGAAGGGTGCGAACACGCCAAATACGTGGTGCTGATGGACCCTCTGGATGGCTCCTCTAACATTGACGTTAATGTCTCGGTCGGCACGATTTTCTCTATCTATCGTCGCGTCACACCGGTGGGCACGCCCGTTACCGAAGAAGATTTTCTGCAACCGGGTAACCGGCAGGTCGCCGCAGGCTATGTGGTTTACGGCTCCTCGACGATGCTGGTCTATACCACCGGCTGCGGCGTCCACGCTTTTACCTACGACCCGTCCCTTGGCGTCTTCTGCCTGTGTCAGGAGCGCATGCGCTTCCCGGAAAAAGGCAACACCTATTCCATCAACGAAGGCAACTACATCAAATTCCCGATGGGCGTGAAGAAGTACATCAAGTACTGCCAGGAAGAAGATAAAGAGACCCAGCGCCCCTACACCTCGCGCTATATCGGTTCTCTGGTGGCGGATTTCCACCGTAACCTGCTAAAAGGCGGCATCTATCTCTACCCGAGCACCGCCAGCCACCCGGAAGGTAAGCTGCGCCTGCTGTATGAATGCAACCCGATGGCGTTCCTCGCTGAACAGGCGGGCGGCAAAGCCAGTGATGGCAAAGAGCGCATTCTGGATATTATCCCGGAAAGCCTGCACCAGCGTCGCTCTTTCTTCGTCGGCAATAATCATATGGTGGAAGACGTCGAGAACTTTATTAAAGCGTTCCCGGACGCGTAAAGCCCTTCCCCCTCCTGATGACGGGAGGGGGCATCTCCCCTCAGCGCTCCACTCTTGATACCGGCGAGCTCTGCCGATTTTCCCATAATACCGTCAGACCTCGCTGAAACGCGATAAAGATAAACAGCAGAATGCCAATGGCGATCTTGGTCCACCATGAACTCAGCGTACCGTCGAAGTTGATATAGGTTTGAATCAGCCCCTGAATCGCAACGCCAAACAAGGTGCCCAGCACCGTCCCGACACCGCCGCTTAACAGCGTGCCGCCAATCACCACCGAAGCGATCGCATCCAGCTCGACCCCCACGCCCGCCAGCGCATAGCCCGCCTGGGTATAAATGGAAAAAACGATCCCCGCCAGCGTCGCCAGCCCGGTGGAAAGCATATAGATGCGGATCGTCGTGCTGCGCGTAGAGATCCCCATCAGATTTGCCGATGTTGCATTGCCGCCAATAGCATAAACCTGATTGCCAAAACGAGTACGGTGAGCCAGAAAAATCCCTACCACCACCACCAGCAGCATCAGCAGCCCCATCGCGCTCAGACGACCGCCGCCGGGTATCATCCATGCCAGTCCGGAGAGGGTGTCATACAGCGGATGATTGATGGGGATTGACTCTTCGGAAACCAGATAGCTGACACCGCGCAAGAAAAACATCCCGGCGAGCGTGATGATGAACGCCGGGATCTTCAGCGCATCGATCAGCAAGCCCATAAATGCGCCAAAAGCACACCCCATCACCAGCACCAGCGGAAACGCCACCAGCGGCGAAAATCCCCAGAAGCCGATCGCTTTGGCGAGAAATACGCCAGTAAAGGCGATAACCGATCCCACCGACAGATCGATCCCGCCGGAGAGGATCACGAAAGTCATGCCGACGGCGATAATCCCAAGAAAAGCATTATCGGTCAGGATATTGCAGATTACCCGCGTCGAAGCAAATCCCGGAAACTGAACCAGGCAGTAGAGGTACCCCAGCAGAAATACCGCCAGGGTGATCATTAACGGTAAATTACGTTTTATCATGGCTGCGCATCCCCTTCAGTAAACTGATAAAGCGCGGCGACTGGACAACCAGCACGCACAGCACCACCACCGCTTTGACGACCTGGTTAAGTTCCGGCTGGAATCCCGACAGCAGGATCCCGGTATTCATCCCCTGGATAATCAGCGCCCCAACCACCGAAAGCAGCAGGTTAAAACGCCCCCCCAGCAGCGAACCGCCGCCGATCACCACCGCCAGAATAGCGTCCATCTCCAGCCATAAACCGGCATTATTGGCATCGGCCCCGCGAATATCCGCCGCGACAATAATCCCGGCAATCGCCGCACAAACGCCGCTTAATACATAGGCCAGCATCACCACAATGCGGGTATTCACCCCGGCGTTTTTCGCCGCGCGAATGTTAATGCCCACCGCTTCGATAAACATCCCCAGCGCGGTCTTGCGGGTAAACAGCCAGAACAGCAGCAGCGTGAGGACAGCGATAATCACCGGCGTCGGGAAAAGCAGCAGCGAACCGCTGCCAAGCCATGCAAGGTGTGGGGAATCAAAGGTCACAATCTGCCCGGAAGTGATTAACTGCGCCACGCCGCGACCGGCAACCATCAGGATTAACGTGGCGACAAAAGGCTGGATCTTCAGCATCGCCACCAGGATCCCGTTCCACAGACCGGCCAGCGCGCCAGCGGCCAGCGAGGCCAGCAGCACCACCGGCAGACTGTGTCCCGCCACGGTCATCGACGCCGCCGTCGCGCCGGCAATCGCCATCACCGCTCCGACAGAGAGGTCAATCCCGCCGGTGGCGATAACCAGCGTCATGCCGATCGCCAGCAGGGCAACCGGCGCTGCGCGGTTCAAAATATCAATGGGGCTTCCGAACAGCCGCCCTTCCTGGAGCACTATCTGGTAGAAATGCGGGGAAACCATGCTGTCGATCACCAGCACCAGCAGTAAGGCAATAATTTGCGGCATCCCCTTTGGCCAGGTAAAGCGCCGTTTCGGCTGTCCGGTTTTCGGAACTGATTGAGGCATCATCGGTTACTCCTTATGCCGCAATAGCATTCATGATCGCCGGAACGGAGAGCTCGCTCAGCGCCAGTTCCGCCACCTGCTGGCGATCGCGCATGATAATCACCCGATCGGCATAGCCCACCAGCTCTTCCAGCTCTGAAGAAATCACCAGCAGCGCCAGGCCATCGGCACACAGGGATTCGATCAGACGGATGATCTCCGCATGGGCACCGACATCAATACCGCGCGTCGGTTCGTCGAGGATCAGGAACTGTGGTTTGGTCAGTAGCCAGCGAGAGAGTAAAACTTTCTGCTGATTCCCCCCGGAGAGGAACTCTATCGGTTGCTCAGCGTTAGGGGTACGAATCCCCAACTGGCGGATAAAGCGCTGGGCAATCTCATTTTGTTCACGTCGGCCAATCGGCCGCAGCCAGCCGCGCTGCGCCTGCAACGCGAGAACGATATTTTCCCGTACCGACGCAGCGGCGATAATACCGTCTGTTTTGCGATCTTCGGGACAAAAACCGATCCCGAGGCAGGATGCCTGATGTGGCGAACGCAGAGTCTGCGGTTTGCCTTTGATCCATGCTTTGCCGCAATCCGCGGGTTTGATGCCGAAGATCACTTCCGCCGTTTCCGTCCTTCCCGAACCGAGCAGGCCCGCCAGACCCACGATCTCTCCAGGACGAACCTGGAGATTAAACGGCGCGATGGTGCCTTTTTTGCCAAAATCTTCGAAGGCGGCGACCGGTTTCTCACTCAGCAGAGTACGGCCTGCACGTTGCAGAGCGTTATGCTCCAGCTCACGACCCAGCATCATTTTCACCAGTTCGATTTGCGGCAGTTCGCGGGTTTCCCGGCAGCCAACAAAGCAACCGTTGCGCAGGACGGTGATGCGATCGCTCACCGCATACACCTGGTCAAGAAAATGGGTAACGAAAATCAGACTGACCCCGCTATCGCGCAACTGGCGCATCAGGGTGAAGAGCATCTCCACTTCCTGGGTATCCAGACTGGCGGTGGGTTCATCAAGAATTAACACTTTTGCGGACAGATCAATCGCCCGACAGATCGCCACAATCTGCTGCATCGCAACCGAAAAGCGATTGAGCGGTTCGCGCACATCAAGGGAAAAACCGTAGGACGCCATCAGATCCGTCGCGCGCTTTTCCATCTCTTTACGCCGCAGCAGGCCAAAGCGTCTCGGTTCACGGCCAATAAACAGGTTATCCGCCACCGACATATTGGGCAGCAGGTTTACTTCCTGATAGACGGTGCCAATCCCCAACTGCTGGGCATGAGCGGTATTTTTTGGCGCGATCTCCTGCCCTTCCAGCCAGATAGCCCCACGATCCGCATGATAGACCCCGGTCAGCGCTTTAATCAGGGTTGATTTGCCCGCGCCATTTTCACCTAACAGGGCCATGATTTCGCCCCGCCGCAGGCTGAAATTAACGTTATCCAGCGCTTTCACGCCGGGGAAAAATTTGCTTAACCCTTCGGTACGAAGAATTTCCTGATGTGATTCGTCGTTCATGCTCTCCCCTCACCTTAACCCTCTCCGGGAGGAGAGGGTTCTCAGCCGTGCAGTCGTCAGACAACCACTCAGTAGCCCATATTTTTCTTCTTCTCCAGCTCTTCTTTCGCGGTATCCGGTAAGTAGAGCGTTGATTTAGTGATGATCACTTTCTCAGGTACGGTGCCGTCTTTTTTGTATTTCTCCAGCGCATCGAATGCCGGCCCGGCCATGTCCGGCGTCAACTCGACGCTGGCATTCGCTTCACCGGCAATCATTGCTCTATAGATATCCGGTACACCGTCAACGGAGCCGGTGAGGATATCTTTGCCCGGCTTCAGCCCGGCCTCTTTAATCGCCTGAATTGCGCCAATGACCATATCGTCGTTATGGGCGTAAACCATGCAAATGTTCTTGCCGTTGTTTTCCGCTTTAATAAAGCTCTCCATCACTTCTTTACCCTTACTACGGGTAAAGTCGCCGGATTGGGAGCGGATAATTTTGATATTCGGCGCGTTAGCAATGGCTTCGGCAAAGCCTTTCTTACGATCAATCGCCACGCTTGCTCCGACGGTGCCCTGCAGTTCAACCACGTTGCACGGCTTACCATCAACGGTTTTAATCAGCCATTCGCCAATCAGCTTACCTTCCAGCACGTTGTTCGCGGTGACGGTCGTCATATAGAGATCTTTATCTTTTACATCAATCGAGCGATCGAGCAGGAAAACGGGAATTTTTGCCTCTTTGGCTTCCTTCAGTACCGGCTCCCAGCCGGTCGCCACCACCGGAGCGATAAAGATGGCATCAACCCCCTGCGCGATGAAAGAACGTACTGCCTTAATCTGGTTTTCCTGCTTTTGCTGCGCATCGGCAATTTTCAGGGTGATACCGCGTTCTTTCGCTTCCGCCCTGGCGACGTTGGTTTCAGCCGCACGCCAGCCGGATTCTGAACCGACCTGAGAAAAACCTACGGTAAGAGGGGCAGCCATAGCCATAGACGACATAGCTGCGGAAACTGCTGTGACAAGAAGTAAGCGCTTCCACATAAGAAGATCCTCGTAGGGTTATTGTTGGTTAAAACCTCACCTGCGGACAAACTATAGACAATCGGAGATGTAACTGGATGCGTTACATCACACTTCAAAAAAGTTAATTAGATGTTAATCGACACAACTTACGCCAGCAGAGAGCCCATAAGGCTTCGCGCCCTGTGTGATGATGGCTGTTTATGATGAAATTTTGCACGTATTGAGATATCAAGCACATGCAATGAAAACGGTTACATAAATTTATTCAGTATGCGGCTATGTTTATGGATTTTTCGATTGTTTAACGGGGAAAAATTCAGACGCTTGCCATGCATTTCGCGGAAAAAGAAGCGAAGACATTCGATGTGAGTTGGCTATAATACCTGGCACTTGTTTGCCATACATTTTAAAGGAAACAGACATGAGCTTACTCAACGTACCTGCAGGCAAAGATCTGCCGGAAGACATCTACGTCGTGATCGAAATCCCGGCGAACGCAGATCCAATCAAATACGAAGTCGACAAAGAGAGCGGCGCACTGTTCGTTGACCGTTTTATGTCCACAGCGATGTTCTATCCGTGCAACTACGGTTACATCAACCACACTCTGTCTCTGGACGGTGACCCGGTGGACGTTCTGGTCCCGACGCCGTACCCGCTGGAGCCGGGTTCAGTGATCCGCTGCCGTCCGGTTGGCGTGCTGAAAATGACCGACGAATCCGGTGAAGATGCCAAACTGGTTGCGGTACCGCACACCAAGCTGAGCAAAGAGTACGATCACATCAAAGATGTGAGCGACCTGCCGGAACTGCTGAAAGCGCAGATCACCCACTTCTTCGAACACTATAAAGACCTCGAAGCCGGCAAATGGGTTAAGGTTGATGGCTGGGACAACGCCGAAGCGGCGAAAGCTGAAATCGTTGCTTCCTTTGAGCGCGCGAAACAGAAGTAATCCCGCAGCGTTCTGACCAACGAACACCGCCTTCGGCGGTGTTTTTTGTCTAAAGAAAACAACGCCACCCGAAGGTGGCGTTGCCGTTATTGATACTGGTCTCTGTCCAACCAGTTGCCATTTTCTATCAGCACAAACCCCTCAACGGGGCGCTGATAGACATACATCCAGGCACTACCGTAGGGCGTCTGGATTAAGTGACGAGCATACTCGCCCCCTTTGGTACGCAACGCATCCAATTCAGCCAGCGTCGAAGCGTCAATACGATAAACTTCACCATGTACTGTGCCCTTACCCGGCACTGCACCTGGATAGTGGCCCAGGTTGTACAGTTGATAATCAGTGACACTATGATCGCCCAGCCACTGAGCATTAGTCATCCAGTGGCTGTTGCCTTGTTTGCGTCGTAAACTGCCGTAAACAAATATTCGCATTGCTAAAACTCAAACTGATAGAGCAAATCGAGAGCCTGGTCTACGCCAGACACCGCTTCCATATATAGCTTAGGCATCAGGCGATAACGCAACGTCAACGTCGCCAGGGAATCAAAGATCCCTACCCCATATTTTACCTGCAGACCCGGCAGTACATAGCCGCTGACCACCACCTGGGAGGAGTCACCCACCCCCTCGGTATCCAGCGCCAGATTGCTTACGCCAAACGTCTCGCCGATTTTACCCACAACCTGACCACTTTGTGCAACCCCCATGCCAATAAGCATCGAGGTCATAGCCGCACTATCGCTCTGTCCGCTGCTTAACCCCTGCCCTCGCAGCAGATAAGAGAGCGCCTCTTGTTGCGACATTACCGGGTCAGAGAATATTTCCGCTTTCGGCTGATCGGCCGAACCGGTCACTCGAACGCCAGCAACCACATCATCTTCAGTGGCATCCGGATTACGAATAGCTTCAATATTCAACAACGGCTGATCCGGTGGGCCGGAGAACATCAGCTCACCTTTACGCACAATCAGATCCTGACCATAGGCGTGAAAACGGCCTTCCGGGATACTGATCTGCCCGTTCAGGCCCAGCCCCTGTTTATCCTGAGCGACTTTCAAATCACCGGTCAAACGGGCTTTCAGGCCGAAGGCGCTCAGACGAACATTATTGCCGACGTGGATCATCAGGTTACTGTTGATGGGGATACTGGCGCTCTGCTGCTTAATCGGTTGCAGATTTTTATCCAGCATCACTTCATCAGAAGAGACGCCAACGGCGCTTTCCGGCACTTCATTGACGACAATACGTGCCCACGGCACATCGACGCTGCCATCAAGGCTAAACAGGCTTGGTGTGGCAGTAAAGACCACATCCGGCGATACATCAAGGCGCACCATCGGCGGCACGGTTATCCGCACCCGGCTGCCTTTCGCCGCGATTTGCGCGCGCCAGTTATCAATCTGCGTCCAGTCGGCGCTACCGCTTAAAGCAATTTGCCCCTGGCTGGTATTCACCGTTCCCTGCAATGTTGAACGGGTGCCGGTAAAATTCATTGCCAGCTGGCTCGGCTGCATATCGAACGGCATAAAGTTGCCTTCAATATCCACGCCATTGAGCCGCATCTGACCATGCAACTGCGGGTTCTGCACATTACCGCCAAGCGTAAGATGCGCGTTAAGTATCCCCTCAGCCTTCTCACCGCGCGCGAAAACAGGATTTATCATCGCCAGCGAGAAGTTGTTGATATTAACATTGCCCCCCAGATTGCGGCGTCCCTGCGGATCGGTGACCTGAACCTGCCCGTCCAGTTGACCGTTGTTGGTCAAACGAATCAACCAGCCCAGCTGCGCGCGGTTATTGTGCAAATCGGCCGTGAGGTTCAGGGTATCGAAAGACACCGGTAGCGGCGCGTCATTGACCATCTGGGTCACTTTCACGTTACGCCCGTTTAGCGTGACCTTGCCCTGCGGTAATCCCTCTTTGGTCGTGTCCCAGCTCACATCAGCGTTACCGCTAAATACGCCGCTGGCGCGCGTCTCTTCCGGCATAAACGGCTTCAGCATCGCCAGGTCGAAACGCCTGAGATCCACCCGCGCGTGCCCGCTCGCCCCCGCGTCGATGGTTTGCGGCACGCATAGCTCGGCATCAGAGTTAGTCCAGCAATGTGGCCCGATACTGATTTTTTGCTCAAGATGACGGTAATCCAGCGCAATATCCCGCGTCAGGGCAACCGGCCCCACCGGCGTCTGGAAACGCGTATTGCTGAGCGTCCCTTTCCAGCGCTCTGCTTTACGATCAAAGCTCCCTGCCAGCGACAGATGCCCGGCAACCGGCTCGCCCTGCACCCGCAGTTGCAGGTCGTGCTGCTTCTCGTCGCCCTTCGCATTGAGCTGTACCAGGCTGATATTGACACCCGGCTGACGAATACGATCGATGCGTACATCAAGGTTTCCGCCAATCTGCTCTGCAGATTTGACATCCCCCTTCACGTTCACTTGCGCAATGGACAGCTCCTGCCAGCGCAGCGCCCGGGCGGTGATATCCGCCAGTAGCTGCGGCGCATCGACGGTACCGCGGACTTTCACCAGTCCCTTCGCCGTGCCGCCCAGTCCCGGCAGCGCATTATCAAGCCGCGGCGCATCAATCGTGGCGTCGAGGTTCAGATCTTTCACCCCCAGTTCGCCTTTCACGTCGGCGCGATTAGGGCCTAACGCCAGATGCAGGCCGGGGATTTTCCACTGCATATAGCTATTGCCCTGCAGCGAACCGTTCACATCGACCTTATTCTGTTTCACATTACCGGTGATTTTTAGCTCCGGCACCGACATCTGCCAGCTTCCGCCGTACAGGCTACCCTGAGTTTTAATCAGACCGTTGAGCTTCGAGGGCCACTCAGGCACCTCTTTCGCGGTGTTAATGCCGTTGAGCGTCAGTTCGCCACGCCAGCTGATCGCCTGCTGCCAGTCAAGCAGCGCTTTCAGCTCGGTTTTCCCCTCCAGGGCGGCGACGGTCAGCTTATCGATATTGACCTGTTGTTCGTTGCCCTTCGCGTTCAGGCTAATTTTTGCCGGCGGCAGCGATTGTCCTTTCACCGCGGTGCTGAAAGCCATGGTGTAGTCGGTCATTTTGCCGTTAAATTTCAGCAGCAGATCATCGGCCTGGAACGCTTTCTCGCCGGTAAACGGCCAGTAGAGCTGGTTGCTTTTAACCTCCATATCCAGCGGTAAGCCCGCTTCAGCCAGCTGCGCTTCGGCACGCAGCGTCATTGCCACTGGGCCAGTTAAATCCACGCCAACCGTCAGCTTTTTACGCACCTCGCCCCCGACGTTCAGTTGCACCTTCTCGCCCTTCAGCGGATCGATATTCAGCGTGCTGTTAAGGGTGATATCAACCGGCCAGTTTCCCTGCAATTGCGCGCGACCGGAAGCCTTCACGTTGCCCTGGTCGGAGTCCACATCCAGCGCATCCAGTTTCATCTGCCCGTCAGTGCTGCTGACTTTCAGCAACAGCGTATAGATGGTCATATCGGTATCGCCGGTCAGGCGCAGCTGTTCGCCGCGGAACGCCTGAATATTGAGATTCAGCGGCAAATGAACGTCTGCCATTTCCAGCAGCACCGGCTTCGAGAAGAGATCTTTCATCATCTCGCCAATCGGTTTCTCTTCCGGCTGCGGGTTGGCGATTTTCGGTTCGACCACCTGCTCTTGCGCCACTTTTGCTGCTTTCGGCAGCGCAATAAGCAACCCTTGCAACGAAGTCGGCGTCAGGGTCAGGTTTTTCTCCTGCCAGTTCAGGCCGCTGGAAAAATCACGCAGCGAAACGGCGGTATCGTCAATTTTCACATTGACGTTATGCAGCGCCACCCGGTTCAGGGTAATCGGATAGGGAGTGGAAAGATTTAGCGGGCCGCTCTCTTCTTCCTCCACCGGCTCAGCTGGCGGCATTTTACGGGTATCGATCGTCACATAAATATCGCGCAGAGAGATATCGTTGACGCACAGGCTGCTGTCCCACAGGCAGCGCAGCTTGACGCCAAGGTGGAACTGACCTGCGCTTATCGCCACCCCAGGCTGTTCATAACGTATATTATTGAGCGTCAGGTCACGCCAGCCGCCGGTGGTTTTGCCGATTTCCAGCCCCGGAACCCAACGATTGGCGGCGTTTATCACCAGATGCAGGCCCGTAGTGGTGCCCACCAGAAACCCTGCTGTTCCCAGTAACAACACCAGAAAAATCAGTACGCCGAGGCTTATTTTCTTCCATAAACTCATAATTCAGGCCCCAGACCAATGTAAAACTGTAAACCGTGCTCATCTTTGTCGCCTATCGGCCTGGCGATATCCAGTTTGATCGGCCCGACCGGCGACTGCCAGCGCACGCCAAAGCCCGCGCCGGTTTTGAAATCACTTTCACGGATATCGCTCACGGCTTCACCACTGTCGACAAACACCGCGCCCCACCACTTGCCGCTCACGTTATACTGATATTCCAGCGAGCCGGTAGCCAGCTTCGAAGCCCCTATCAGCTTGCCATCATCATCTTTAGGCGAGATAGATTTGTATTTATAACCACGAATACTCCGGTCCCCCCCGGCGAAGAAACGCAGGTCCGGCGGAACTTTGCTGAAGTTATCGGCTTCAATCCAGCCGAGATTGCCGCGCACCACGAAACGGTGACGGTCGTAGAGCGTTCGGATCCACACATCCTGCGCCTGCATGACGATAAAGTTAATATCCGAGCCCCACAGGGTGTTGGAATAGTCTACCGAGTAGCGCTGCGAATCGCCCCAGGTTGGCATCAGACCGCCCCGCGAGCGGGTCCGGTTCACCGACACGCCCGGATAGATCAGCATCGTGGTATTCGTCACGTTAGCCTGGGTAAAGTGGTCAAGGCTCCAGCGCAGATTCAGCGCGCGCTGCCAGCCGCTCGACATCTCCCAGTAGCGCGAAACGGCCAGGGTCGTTGAGTCCGCTTTCGTATCGTTGAGGTCCGTACGTTTGAATCCGCCCTGCATCAGGTAGTACTGCTCAAGGGGGCTTTTTAACAGCGGAATTTTATAGCTGAAATCAAGCTGCTGCTCAGGAGCGGAAACGCTAAGACTGGAAGTCAGGCTATGGCCGTACGAGTTCATCCACGGCTTTTTCCACGTCCCTTTGACCCGCGGGCCGACGTCAGTTGAGTAACCGACGCCGGTTTCAACGGTATTCTCTTTACGCGGGGAGACAACGCCCTGCAAAGGCAGAATTTTGGTCTGGCGGGACTTTGCAAACTGCGGCGCCACGACCACAGAGCTAAACCAGCCGGTAGCCGACAGACGGCGGTTGAGTTCGGCTAAATCCTGCGAAGTGTAGTAGTCGCCCTGTTTAAACGGCACCAGGTTTTGCAGGTATTCGTCGCGAATCTGCGAGCCTTCGAAAGTGACCGGGCCAAAGCGATAGCGCTCGCCGCTGTTGTAGTCGATATCCCAGAAGGCCTGATGTCTGTCGAGAGAGACGCCAAGCTGGCTTTTATTAAATTCGCTATCGAAATATCCCTTGCGCAGCGCAATGCGGGTCAGTGAACTTTTGAAGCCATCATAATCGCTATGATTGAGCACAGTGCCGATGGCCGGGCGCGTTTTTAACAGATCCAGATAGTCGCGATCGGTCCGCGCTCCGCCGCGCAAAATAACCTCGGTACCGCCAATACGCACCGGTTCGCCGGGCGTGACTTTAGCAATCAGGACCTGGCGCCCCTTCTTTGGCGGCGGACGCAAATCAAAATCGATCGTCGGTTCGTAGTAACCCAGCGCTTTGAGCCCTTCACGAATAGCATCGTCCACGCGCGCGCGGAAGCGCCGATCCGGCGTCACCTCATCGCTCTGGATCGTAGACAATTGGGCGCGGACGTTTTTTTCCAGCTCCCCGGATAACCCCTCCACTTGCAAACGCACGCTCGCTGCGCTGGCGACCCCGCTGACCAGTAAAAGGCTGGTGATACATAACTGGCGGATTTGTAGCACGTTTTCTCCTGAATATCCTTGTTTGCCCCGAAGGAAACGAAATCGCCGCTCCACGGCTTAACAACCCACTAACAGCCAGGGGTTGAAAAAGTGACAATAGCCCAAATAGTTCTTATGTTTAAATTTAGACGTATTGAGCGTGTGTATTGTGTTAAAAGACACGCCTGGTTACAACCTAAACCCCCTTTTCTGTTTTTATGAGGCCCACCGTGAGTCTATTTGATAAAACGCATCTTGTCGCCCAGGCGGACGCGCTGCCGGGACGCAATACGCCGATGCCGGTGGCTACGCTCCACGCCGTCAATGGCCACTCAATGACCAACATTCCGGCAGGAATGGAGATCGCCCTGTTTGCTATGGGCTGTTTCTGGGGCGTCGAACGCCTGTTCTGGCAGCTTCCTGGCGTTTACAGCACCGCCGCGGGCTATACCGGAGGCTATACGCCAAATCCGACCTACCGCGAAGTCTGCAGCGGTCAGACCGGTCATGCGGAAGCCGTCCGTGTGGTCTACGATCCCCAGGTCATCAGTTATGAACAGTTATTACAGGTATTCTGGGAAAATCACGACCCGGCGCAGGGCATGCAGCAGGGCAACGATCATGGCACCCAGTATCGTTCAGCGATTTACCCGCTGACGCAGGAGCAAAGCAAAGCGGCGCAAGCCAGCCTGGCGCGTTTCCAGGCGGCAATGCACGAAGCGAACGACTCGCGCACGATCACCACTGAGATAGCGACGGCGAAGCCATTCTATTATGCGGAAGACGATCATCAGCAGTATCTGCACAAAAACCCATACGGGTACTGCGGTATCGGGGGGATCGGCGTGTGTCTGCCGCCACAGGCCTGATGTTACTGCCTGGCTGAATAATTTACGCGCTGGCGGCTATACGGTGCCTTACGCTATACTACCCCGTGTTACAAGCCGGTCCTATGCCTTCGGACCGGTTTTTTGTGTGTTCCACATGAGTATTATTCACTTCCCTTCCGAGGATCTGATCTCAACGATCAGATAAGATATGTTAAACAGTATTTTAGTCATACTTTGTCTGATTGCCGTCAGTGCATTCTTTGCGATATCGGAGATCTCGCTGGCCGCGTCACGTAAAATCAAACTCAAACTGCTGGCCGATGACGGCAATGTGAACGCCCAACGCGTTCTCAAAATGCAGGAGAACCCCGGCACCTTCTTTACCGTGGTGCAAATCGGCCTCAATGCGGTGGCGATTCTCGGCGGTATCGTCGGCGATGCCGCATTCTCACCGGCTTTCGATGGTCTGCTAAGCCGCTATATGTCCCCCGCGCTGGCCGAACAGCTAAGCTTTATCATCTCCTTTACCCTGGTCACCAGCCTGTTCATCCTGTTTGCTGACCTGACTCCGAAACGCATCGGTATGATTGCGCCTGAAGCCGTCGCTTTACGCATCATCAACCCGATGCGCTTCTGCCTGTTTGCCTTTCGCCCGCTGGTATGGTTGTTCAATGGCATGGCTAACAACATCTTCCGCTTGTTCAAAATTCCAATGGTGCGTAAAGACGACATTACCTCTGATGATATTTACGCCGTGGTGGAAGCCGGCGCGCTGGCCGGAGTGCTGCGTAAACAGGAACATGAGCTAATTGAAAATGTGTTCGAGCTGGAGTCGCGCACCGTTCCTTCATCCATGACCTCCCGGGAAAACGTCATCTGGTTCGATCTCCATGAAGATGAACAGAGCCTGAAAAATAAAGTCGCAGAGCATCCGCACTCCAAATTTCTGGTCTGTAACGAAGATATCGATCACATCATCGGCTACGTTGATTCCAAAGATCTGCTTAACCGCGTGCTGGCGAATCAAAGCCTAGTGTTAACCGGGGGTGTGCAAATCCGCAATACGCTGATTGTCCCGGACACTCTGACGCTGTCCGAAGCGCTGGAAAGCTTCAAAACCGCCGGTGAAGACTTTGCTGTAATCATGAACGAGTATGCGCTGGTGGTGGGGATTATCACCCTTAACGACGTGATGACCACGCTGATGGGCGACCTGGTCGGTCAGGGGCTGGAAGAGCAGATCGTCGCACGCGATGAAAATTCATGGTTGATTGACGGCGGTACACCGATTGATGACGTGATGCGCGTGCTGGATATCGATGAATTCCCACAGTCGGGTAATTACGAAACGATTGGCGGCTTTATGATGTTTATGCTGCGTAAAATTCCCAAACGCACCGACGCCGTAAAATTCTCTGGCTATAAGTTTGAAGTGGTGGATATCGACAACTACCGCATCGACCAGTTGCTGGTGACCCGTATCGACAATAAGCCGACGGTGCTGTCCCCCAAAATACCGGATGCCGCGGATAACGAAAAAGCATCGGCGTAAGCCCTTTTAAAACGAAATATGGCTCCCGTCGGGAGCCATCTTTTACCCTCAGGCCATCTCTGTCTGCAGACGCATAACCTGACGGTTGACCTCAGACATCACTGACAAATGCAGCTTGTCCTTGATCTTCGGGATAAGGATTTTACCCTTATCAAATTCAAAAGCGCCAACGTCCTTGATATACAAACGTCCACGAAACAGGATCTTCACGTACTTCGCTACTTGTAGCGGGTTGTAGCGTTGGAAAATTTTCATTGTTGTCTCCTGCCAGGGTTACGCTCTTGTGGTGCCACAGTTAGCCCACGTATCGGGAGCGCAAATTTTAGTGCCCTGAAACTATAGTCCAGAATCTCAGTGATACCCAGTTTGTATAAGTTTATTTACCGTTTAATGACATTAATTCAGAGTTTTCGTTTCAGACATCCGGCAATCAGAGTATAAGTCCCCGATATTAGACGAATTTGTGCGTTAACGCGCAAACTGGCACCATCATTGCGGGTAAGACCGGCAATCGCACTTATGCTTAAAGCAGACCAAGTGGTCGGATCACCTGCAACGATAATAAGGAAACATCATGACCCTACGTAAATTGCTGGCCGTTTCATCGCTTTTGTTGCCACTGATGGCGTCAGCGCATAACTTTGTCGACGGACAACGTGTCGCGCCAGTCGGTGTAGCAGACCGCGGAGAGTTAGTGCTGGATAATGATAAATTTAGCTATAAAAACTGGAATAGCGCACAACTGACAGGAAAAGTACGCGTCGTACAGCACATCGCCGGACGCTCTTCGGCGAAAGAAAAAAACGCCATGTTAATTGAGGCCATTAAAAACGCGAAGTTCCCACACGATCGCTATCAGACCACCACCATCATCAATACCGATGATGCGATCCCTGGCTCAGGAATCTTTGTCCGCAGCAGTATCGAGAGCAACAAACAGCGCTATCCCTGGTCGCAGTTTATCGTCGACAGCAACGGCCAGGTACGCAAAGCGTGGCAGCTTAACAAAGAGAGCTCAGCGATTGTGGTGTTGGATAAAAATGGCCGCGTACAATGGGCCAAAGACGGCGCACTCACCCAGGATGAAGTGCAGCAGGTTATCGCCCTGCTGCACAAGCTGCTGGCTGAATAATCTTGAATCTCTCCCGTCATCGCGGGAGGGACGCGATCCATAAGCACAATTCGGCTCTAGCCACACAAAATACAGGCCAGATGAGGTGAATTGATAATATCGTTATCAATGTGAAGCGGATTTATCATTATGAGTAAATAATAGTGACCGGTTTCGCATTTGTTTTTCCCTATTACCCATTCACACTGGCATGGTAATTGAATACATATCCCTTTCACCGTAACAGGAGAAAGGGATGGATCACAAAACCACAATATACATCATTATCATATTATATATGATGTCAATGATTGGCATCGGACTATATGCCAGAACAAAAATTAAAAATACCGAAGATTATCACCTCGCCGGGCGTCGTCTTGGACCTATTATGCTGGCAGGAACGCTGGCCGCGACGGAAATCGGCGGCGGCAGCTCGGTAGGCGTTGCCTCAAAAGCCTACGGCGCATGGGGACTGTCGGCCGGATGGTACGTGGTCGCTACTGGCCTGGGTATTTTTCTGGTTTCGTTTATTGCGCCTTATATGCGCCGGGCAATGGCGACAACCGTACCGGAAATCATTGGCCGTCGCTACGGTAAAGGCAGCTACCTTATTACCACCGTTCTTTCATTATTAGCGCTGGTCGCACTGGGTGCCGCACAAATAACCGCAACGGCCACAATTGTGCATGTTCTTACCGGTTTTAATACGCAATACGCTATTATTATTTCCGGCATTGTCGTCGTTTTTTATACATGGATTGGCGGCATGTGGAGCGTAACATTAACGGACTTTGTGCAGTTCTTTTTAATTATTTTAGGCTTTGCTGTCGCTATTCCGGTGTCGTTATCCATGCTGGACGGCGGCTGGGGCTATGTCGTTTCCCATGTTCCCGAAAGCCAGTTTGAGATGACGCGTCTGGGCTGGAAAACCATTATCGGCCTGACGGTCATGTACTTTATGACCTTCTCCACCGGGCAAGAAGCCGTCCAGCGTTACTACTCCGCCAAAAACGAAAGGGTGGCAATCGTCGGCTCCCTGCTATGCAGCCTGTTTATGGCTATATACGCCTTTATCCCTGCGGTGCTGGGATTAATCGCCCTCGCCGCCTTCCCTGATATTGATCCGAATAATGCGCTGGCAACCGTATCGGTACAGTTATTGCCTCCGGGGATCGCCGGGCTGCTGCTATCGGCGGTGATTTCCGCCACCTTATCCAGCGCATCCGGCGATCTGCTGGGTGCCGCCAGTATCTGGGTAAAAGATATTCACGAACAATATTTTCATAAAGAAGCGACCAATACGCTGACAATGAGCCGCTGGGTGGTGCTGGTGGTCGGCATCCTCGCCATTCTGATTGCTTTATGGAGCGGGGAAATAATCAGCTTATTAATGTTTGCCTTTACGCTACGCGCGACCGGACCCTTCGCCGCCTATTTATTTGGCCTACTGTGGAAGGGGGCGACACCCAATGCCGGTCTATGGTCAATTATTTTTGGTTCACTTGCCGGGCTGGGCTGGCAGTTGGCCGGCGAACCTTACGGAATCATGGCAATTATTGCGGGTTCACTGGTGAGCGCCGTAACCTTTCTTCTCGTGGCCTGGGTTGAGCGCAGAATGGGGATCGCGCCCGCACCTTCCGCTTATCTGAGTAATGAAGAGAACTGACGCTGCGCTTCTTCATTATTGCCAGAGAGGCAAAGCGAGGAAGCGCAGGGGATTTAATAAATAGAAACCCGGAAACCGGGGTTGAGGAACGATTCACGCGGCGTATAGTCCAGAGTGCGCCCCTGCCAGTCGTGAACCTGCGCCCCGGCGGCGCTGGCGACCGCATGACCTGCCGCGGTGTCCCAGGTACAAGTCGGCCCGAAGCGCGGATAAAGCTGGGCCTGCCCGTCGGCGACGAGGCAGAACTTCAGCGAGGAACCAATGGACGTGGTCTGATGTTCTCCAAGCTGCTCCAGGTACTCCTCCAGCTCCGGGTCATTGCCGTGGGAGCGACTGATGACTACGCGCGGCGGACGCGTATCCTGGACATGAATCTGCTTACGCACGCCGCACTCTTCTTTCCATGCTTTTCCCTTTTCTGCGCTGTACATCATCTTCATCACCGGCGCATAGACCACGCCAAGTATGGGTTTGCCGTTTTCGATCAAGGCGATATTGACGGTAAATTCGCCGTTGCGCTTGATAAATTCTTTGGTGCCGTCCAGCGGATCCACCAACCAGTAACGCTGCCAGTGCTGGCGGACATCCCAGGCGGGCGGGTCCTCTTCCGACAGAATCGGGATGTCGGGAGTCATGGCCAGCAGGCCGCTGATAATCACTTTATGCGCCGCAATATCCGCTGCCGTGACCGGAGAATCATCCTTTTTACTGGCAACGTCCATCGGCTGTTTTCCATCGTAAACCTCCATGATGGCATCGCCAGCGTTCCGTGCCAGTTGACATACTTGTTCTAACATTCTCCACCTCGTCTGATTACAGTGGCGTTAACTCGTTGTTTTATTTATATCGCATCATAGTGAGTTCCGCTATCTGTGATAACGCTGACGGTTTCCACCCGCGCTTTTATGGCATGATTCACACTTCTGTAAGCAACAGAATGTAAATACATTTTCTACTGTGCCATTGCTCATAAAAAGGACGCCACGATGATTAAGTTTAGCGCAACGCTGCTGGCAACGTTGATCGCTGCCAGCCTAAATGCGGCGACAGTCGATTTACGGATCATGGAAACCACCGATCTACACAGTAATATGATGGACTTCGACTATTACAAAGATACGCCGACGGAAAAATTTGGCCTGGTGCGAACCGCATCGCTGATTGAGAAAGCTCGTCAGGAAAGTAAAAACAGCCTACTGGTCGATAACGGCGACGTCATTCAGGGCAGCCCGCTGGGTGACTATATGGCCGCAAAAGGGCTTAAAGAGGGCGATATTCACCCGGTCTATAAAGCGATGAATACCCTCGATTATGTGGTCGGAAATCTCGGCAACCACGAATTTAACTACGGCCTCGATTTCCTGCACAAGGCGCTGGCTGGCGCGAAATTCCCCTACGTCAACGCCAACATTATCGACGCTAAAACCGGCAAACCGATGTTTACGCCTTATCTGATTCAGGATACTCAGGTTCAGGATAGCGAAGGTAACACGCAGACGCTGCGCATCGGCTATATCGGCTTCGTCCCGCCGCAGATTATGACCTGGGATAAAGTCAATCTTAGCGGTAAGGTCACCGTCAACGACATTACCGAAACCGCGCGCAAATTCGTTCCCGAAATGCGTGAGAAAGGAGCGGATGTCGTGGTGGTTATTGCCCACTCAGGTCTCTCTGCCGACCCGTACCGGGCGATGGCGGAGAACTCCGTTTACTATTTAAGTCAGGTCCCTGGCGTGGATGCCATTATGTTTGGTCACGCCCATGCCGTCTTCCCGGGCAAAGACTTCGCCACGATTAAAGGCGTAGATATCACCAAAGGCACACTGAATGGCGTCCCGGCGGTAATGCCGGGTATGTGGGGCGACCATCTTGGGGTGGTCGACCTGGTATTGAATAACGACAGCGGCAAATGGCAGGTCACTGACGCAAAAGCCGAGGCGCGCCCCATCTATGATTCGGTCGCAAAAAAATCCCTCGCGGCGGAAGACAGCCACATGGTGGCGGTCTTAAAAGCCGACCATGACGCCACTCGCGAGTTTGTCGGTAAGCCGATCGGTCAATCCTCCGATAATATGTACAGCTACCTGGCGCTGGTGCAGGACGATCCGACCGTGCAGGTGGTGAATATGGCGCAGAAGGCCTACGTGGAGCACTATATCCAGGGCGACCCGGATCTGGCGAAACTGCCGGTGCTCTCCGCCGCCGCGCCGTTTAAAGCCGGTGGGCGTAAAAATGATCCGGCCAGCTTTGTTGAGGTGGAAAAAGGCCAGCTAACCTTCCGTAACGCCGCCGATCTGTACCTGTACCCGAACACGCTGGTGGTGATGAAAGTGAGCGGTAAAGAGGTCAAAGAGTGGCTGGAGTGCTCCGCCGGCCAGTTCAACCAGATTGACCCCACCAGCAACAAGCCGCAGTCTTTAATTAACTGGGACGGCTTCCGCACCTATAACTTTGATGTTATCGACGGCGTGAACTATCAGATTGATATCACGCAACCGGCGCGCTATGACGGCGAATGTAACAGCGTTAACCCGCAGGCCGAGCGGATCAAGCAACTGACGTTTAACGGCAAACCCATAGACCCGAAGGCCACTTTCCTCGTTGCCACCAATAACTACCGTGCCTACGGCGGTAAATTCCCGGGAACCGGTGAGAACCATATTGCTTTTGCCTCACCGGATGAGAACCGCTCGGTACTGGCGGCGTGGATTGGCGCGGAGTCGAAGAAACACGGCGAGATCCATCCGGCTGCGGATAATAACTGGCGTCTGGCGCCGATCCACAGCAACGTCCCGCTGGATATCCGTTTTGAAACCTCTCCGGGTGATAAAGCCGCGGCGTTCATCAAAGAGAAAGCGCAATATCCGATGCGCCAGGTCGCCACTGACGATATCGGCTTTGCCATTTATCAGTTGGATTTGAGTAAGTAACTTCCTGTCCCCCGGTCGCGCCCCACTCCGCTTACCGGGGATACACAGGCGCCAGCGACAACCGGGGAATTTTCCCGGCTCACGCCACCTGCCCGTGGTTCGCCAGAACCGCGGGCAGATTCAGCTCTATCCAGTCAGCCAGCTCCGCCACCTTCTCACTCACCTGCTCACCGAGTGGAGTCAGACTATATTCAACATGCGGCGGTACCACCGGGTAGGACACGCGATCGAGAAAACCATCCTGCTCCAGCGCCTGCAGCGACTGGGCCAGCATCTTTTCGCTGACGCCGCCAATCTTACGGCGCAGATCGCTAAAACGGTGAGTACCGTCACGCAGGGCCAGCAAAATCAGTACACCCCAGCGACTGGTAACATGCTTGAGCACTTCCCGTGAGGGGCACTGTTCTGCAAACAGGTTGCCATTGCGTAGCTGCTCGCTCAGCGTCAGATTTGCCATATTCATACTTACCTTTTTGTGCGTACTTACTAAAAGTTAGTAACAGTGCTAGCTTACCACCACTATCTATAAATACGAAGGAGAAGACCCATGATCGCGATTACCGGTGCAACCGGCCAGCTTGGCCAGCTCGTTCTGAAAAACCTGTTAAATAGCGTCCCTGCCAGCCAGATTGTCGCTATTGTGCGTAATCCGGCAAAAGCTGAAACCCTTAGCCAGCAAGGCATTGTGGTTCGTCAGGCCGACTACGGCGATGAAGCCGCGCTGACTGCCGCCCTGCTGGGCGTCGACAAACTGCTGTTGATCTCATCCAGCGAAGTGGGCCAGCGCGCCGCGCAGCACCGCAACGTTATTAACGCCGCAAAAACCGCTGGCGTGAAATTCATCGCTTATACCAGCCTGCTACACGCCGATAAGTCCCCGCTGGGGCTGGCGAATGAACATATCGCCACCGAGAAAATGCTTGCCGACGCCGGTATTGCTTACGCACTGCTGCGCAACGGCTGGTACACCGAAAACTACCTCGCCAGCGCGCCGCCGTCGATTGAACATGGCGTATTTATCGGCGCCGCCGGTGACGGCAAAATTGCTTCCGCCACGCGCGCGGATTACGCCGCCGCTGCGGCCCGCGTTATCAGTGAAGAGGGGCATGCCGGGAAAGTGTACGAACTGGCAGGGGATAACGCGTGGACGCTGAGTGAACTTGCCGCGGAACTGAGCAAACAAAGCGGTAAAAACGTGGTATATCAAAACCTCAGCGAAGCCGACTTCGCCGCCGCACTGAAAGGCGTCGGTCTGCCAGCCGGGCTGGCGGATATGCTGGCTGACTCTGATATCGGCGCGTCGAAAGGCGGTCTGTTCGACGACAGCCGGACCCTGAGCACGCTGATCGGCCGCCCGACCACCCCGCTTGCCGAAAGCGTCAAAGGCATCCTGTAACGGTTACAGGCTGGTTAATTCTTGTAGCATCCCGACGGCGCATCCCCAATAATGCAACGATGTCCGTCGGGAGTGATTGCATGCAAGGCGTACCAGAACAGTTCCATGATGAAAGAGACAGCGCGCGCTTTCGCCATCTGGCGCAGGTGCCGGGCGTTGAGCTATACCATGCCCATATCTCCCGCTACGCTTTTGCCCCGCACACCCATGAAGCCTTTGGTATCGGTACGATAGAACTCGGCGCCGAACGCTTTCGCTATCGAGGCAGCCAGTATGTCGCTTCGGTCAACACTGTCGTCACTATGAATCCCGATGAACTGCACACCGGCGAAGCGGAAACCGCTGATGGCTGGCGCTATCGCATGATTTATCTCGACCCGGATATGCTGGAGGAAGTGACCGGCGCAGACCACTGGTGGTTCAGTGAAGTGGTACGCCAGGATCCGCTGCGCTCCCGGCAAATCGGCAATCTTATCTACGGTCTGTGGCATACTGACGACCCGCTGGCGCAGCAGGGTCTGCTACAGGATTTAATCGATACTTTCCGCCCGTTCGCGCGCCACGCGCCAGTCTTGCCTGAAGCCCGTCACCGCTTCGATCGAGTACGTGAATATCTGCACGACAACTATATGAAGACGATAACCCTTGATGAACTGGCTAAGGTCGCGGCGCTCAGCCCGTACCATTTTCAGCGTCAGTTTAAAGCGCACTTTCACGTTACGCCGCAGCAGATGTTAATGGCGATCCGTCTGTGGCGCGCTAAAGCTTTTCTCACCCGCGGCATGGCCGCCGCCGATGTCGCCGCCGCCTGCGGATTAACCGACCAGTCGCACCTGACCCGCGCGTTCACTCGCCACTACGGCATTACGCCTGTGCGTTATCAAAAACAGGTTCTTAAGCGCTAATGCGCAACCTTATACAATATTCCCGCATACGCCTCATCTACACTCTCGTCAACAGAAAGAGTCGTGGAAGGCATGATGATTAGTGGTGTGCTGTACGCCCTGCTGGCAGGGCTGATGTGGGGACTGATTTTCGTGGGGCCGCTGTTGGTCCCGGAATATCCGGCGGTACTGCAGTCGATGGGGCGTTATCTGGCGCTGGGGCTGATCGCGCTACCGCTGGCCTGGCTGGGCCGCGCGAAACTGCGTCTGCTCTCCGGCAAAGACTGGTGGACGGCGCTGGGGCTGACCATGATCGGCAACCTCATCTACTACGTCTGCCTGGCCAGCGCTATTCAGCGTACCGGCGCACCGGTCTCAACGATGATTATCGGTACACTGCCGGTGGTGCTGCCGGTTTTTGCCAACCTGCTCTATAGCCAGCGCGACGGTAAGCTACCGTGGCGACGCCTGTTCCCGGCGCTTATCTGTATTGCCATCGGCCTGGTCTGCGTTAATACTGCCGAACTGCATCGGGGCCTGCCTGATTTCAGTCCTTTGCGCTACGGCGCCGGGATTATGCTGGCACTGATATCCGTGGCCTGCTGGGCCTGGTATGCGCTACGCAACGCCCGCTGGCTGCGGGAAAACCCGGATAACCCCCCGATGATGTGGGCCACCGCACAGGCGCTGGTCACCCTGCCGGTATCGCTGGCCGGATACCTCATCGCTTGCTGGTGGCTACAGGATCAGCACCCTGACTTTCCTCTGCCCTTCGGCCCGCGTCCGGTGGTATTTATTCCCCTGATGCTGGCGATCGCCGTATTCTGTTCGTGGGTTGGCGCATGGTGCTGGAATATCGCCAGCCAGCACCTGCCGACGGTGATTCTTGGGCCGCTGATTGTCTTCGAAACGCTTGCCGGGTTGCTGTATACCTTTATTTTGCGCCACAGCCTGCCGCCGCTTTTAACGTTCAGCGGTATTGTGCTGCTGGTGCTTGGCGTGGTGTCGGCAGTGCGTACTCGCCTGGATAAACCTCTCCTGCAAGAGTTAGTCTGTGAGAAAAAATAGCCAGCTATCCTAAAGGGGTATTTCTTTAAATATAAGTCGCATTTAAAATACAACTTATATTATTGATGACGAGGTAACTGCTATGGCTTTCCGTGACCAACCCTTAGGCGAGCTGGCGCTGACCATTCCGCGCGCCTCCGCGCTGTTTCGTAAATACGATATGGACTACTGCTGCGGCGGCAAACAGACGCTGGAACGCGCGGCATCGCGCAAAGCGCTGAACGTCGCGATGATTGAAGCCGAACTGGCAAGACTGGCGGAAGATCCAGTAGAGCGCGACTGGCGTGTTGCAACCTATGCAGACATCATCGATCACATTATCGTTCGCTACCACAACAGGCATCGCGAACAGTTGCCGGAACTGATTTTACAGGCTACCAAAGTTGAACGCGTTCACGCCGACAAACCGAACGTCCCGAAAGGCTTAACCAAATACCTGACGATGCTGTACGACGAACTTTCCAGCCATATGCTGAAAGAGGAGCAGATTCTGTTTCCGATGATCAAACAGGGGATAGGGACTCAGGCTGGCGGCCCTATCAGCGTAATGGAAAGCGAACATGATGAAGCGGGCGAGCTGCTGGAAGTGATTAAGCATATCACTAATAACGTGACGCCGCCGCCGGAGGCCTGTACCACCTGGAAGGCGATGTACAACGGTATCAACGAACTGATTGATGACCTGATGGAGCACATCAGCCTGGAAAATAACGTGCTGTTCCCGCGTGCCCTCGCAGGAAACTAAATAAAAAGGCGCCCTCAGGCGCAATATCGTTCACTTAAGCAAATCATCGGTGTTGTCTTTTGTTTTATTTGCCTGTGGCAATCGCATTATCGGTGGTTCTGGCGAAAATGGCATTTTTCGTTTTCACCAGGTTTGGCTTAGTGGCCTGTTCCGTTCACTATAAATACGCGGATATTCGTTATATCCACAGCGTGTGAACGGGCAGGGGGACGTTTCGCCCGTCCCCCTGCACCCCCGGCATGGCGCTGAAAACCTGCCGCTGCGCGGTCCGCTCCACTCCGGCTTCATCTGGCGGACCGGGCGGGACTCGACGTCCCTGTCTCGACCCGCCCTCTGGCCGCCGTCCTGGCGGCCAGTCCTGGATGCGCGCCTGCGTTCCCGCCAGGTTTCCTTGATGCGCCCAACCCCCATGCGGTGAGTCCGTTATTCGTCAGGGGCTTTTCAGAAGCTGAAAATCATAAAAAAAGTTATATCCTTTATATTTCAGCCCGTATCAGCTCAGTAAGCGAACCAACCGAATCAGATTTTCGTTTAAACCACCGATTGACAGAACCGCTCAGCCAGCCATAAATACAACTGACACCCCTTAACTGACCAGCATTACGCCCTCAGGCGCCCAATATTGTCAGTCTTATTGGCCACTTCAGGTGGCCATTTTTTATTTCGCCAGACGCTTCTTACCGGCAAACAGCCATCCCGCGCCCAGCAGCACAAACCACAGCGGGGTCACCATCAGCGCTTCACGCGTATCCGCCTCCAGTGTCAGCAGCACCAGCACAAAGGCAAAGAAAGCCATACATACCCAGCACATCAGTTTGCCAAGCGGCATCTTATATTTGGATTGCTCATGCAACTGCGGACGCTTTCTGCGATAAGCCAGATATGAACACAGGATAATCGTCCAGACAAACATAAACAGGATCGCTGAAACCGTGGTAATCATGGTGAACGCGGCAATCACGCTTGGATTGACTATCAGCATCACCACACCGCCCAGCAGACACATACAGGAGAACGTCAGGCCTTTCGCTGGTACCGCGCGCTTCGACAGTTTTGCGAACATTTTCGGCGCCTGCCCATCCTGCGCCAGACCGAACAGCATCCGGCTGGTAGAGAACACGCCGCTGTTGGCGGAAGAAGCGGCCGAGGTCAGCACCACGAAGTTAATCAGGCTCGCCGCCGCAGGCAGCCCCACCAGCACAAACAGCTCAACAAACGGGCTCTTTGACGGTACCACCGAACTCCACGGCGTCACTGACATAATAACGATCAGCGCGAAGACGTAGAACATAATAATCCGCAGCGGAATCGAGTTAATCGCCCGCGGCAGGGATTTCTCGGGATCTTTGGTTTCCGCCGCCGTGGTTCCCACCAGTTCGATACCGACGAAAGCGAAAACCGCTATCTGGAAGCCAGCAAAGAACCCGCTAATGCCTTTCGGGAACCAGCCGCCGTCATTCCACAGATGCGCGAAAGAGGCTTCCACGCCGGTCGGCGACTGGAAGTGCATCAGTACCATCACCAGGCCAACAACAATCAACGCCACAATGGCGACGATTTTGATCATCGCGAACCAGAACTCCATCTCGCCGAACATCTTCACCGTAGCGAGGTTAAGCACAAGCAGCAGCAGAATGACCGCCAGCGACGCAACCCAATCGGAAAGTCCGGGGAACCAGAACTGGGCGTAGGCGGTGATCGCCACCACGTCCGCCATTCCGGTCACAACCCAGCAGAACCAGTAAGTCCAGCCGGTGAAGTAGCCCGCCCACGGCCCCAGCAAATCGGCGGCAAAATCGCTGAATGACTTATATTCAAGATTCGACAGCAGCAATTCGCCCATGGCGCGCATAACGAAAAACAGCATGAAGCCGATTATCATATAAACAAAAATAATTGACGGCCCGGCGAGGCTAATGGTTTTGCCGGAGCCCATAAACAGTCCGGTGCCTATCGCGCCACCGATAGCAATAAGCTGAATATGCCGGTTCGTAAGATTTCGCCGCAACGCCTGTTCAGTCGGGGCCTGCTCGTCGGCAACGACTTTGACCTGATCTACCATGTGATTTTTTCCTGTTGTACCTGTCTGTGTTGTGCGGGCTCTCTTGGCCCTTCATTCGTCATAACCCCGGAACGAGGTTTATCGATATTAGGTAAGAATCGGGGGGATGAATACTGTGATTCAGAGATAATGTTAATTTTATGTTGAAAGTGAGTGTTATATCACCCTGGCCATGAAAAATAGCTCATAAAAATACACCCATTACGCGGATATGCAATATAAAACTCCAATATATTTCCAACTAAAGGGTTTTGCGCTATTTAACACGTCTTCTCTCCCCTCAAGGAGAGAAGACCACTGCCATTTAGATAATATCCAGCAGTTCCACTTCAAAAATCAGCGTGCTGAACGGAGGAATGGATGCACCCGCCCCGCGCTCGCCATAGGCCAGGTTATGCGGAATGGTCAGCTCCCATTTGGAACCTACCGGCATCAGGGTCAGCGCTTCAACCCAACCGCCAATAACCCCGGTAACCGGGAATTCAGCCGGTTCGCCGCGGGCGACAGAACTGTCGAAGACGGTACCGTCGATCAGTTTACCGGTATAATGGACACGAACGCGGTCAGTACGCGCCGGGATCGGCCCTTCACCCTGGGTCAAAACGCGGAACTGCAGACCGGATTCGGTGCTGTTCACGCCTTCACGCTCGCGGTTTTCCTGCAGGTATTTCTCGCCATCTGCCGCCATTTCCTGGAAGCGTTCGCGACGCACTGCGTCAGCGCGTTCGTGGATCTCACGCAGCGCACGATGAACGGCTTCCACCGGCACCTGCGGCTGTTTACCTTCCAGCGCATCAGCGATACCAGCGACCAGCGCTTCCGGCAGCAGCCCCTGCAGGCCAGATTCGTTCAGCTGTTGTCCAACCTGCAAGCCGATACCGTAACTTGCCTGTGCTTCGATCGTGTCAAAAGTCGGGGTTGCCATCTTTGTTCCTTTTTACGAGGGGGAACTCATGCTCTACGGATTTCAAACCACGAAAAAGCCGTGAGCAGAGAAAAGAGGTGGGAAGCATATCAGCCATAGCACGGCGGGTAAAACTTTGTCACCAGGATGATGACAAATCTAAGGGAAACAGAAACAATAGAGATATCAGGTTAACCTCACGAAACATATCTTTGTCTCGTTCTTCAGGACGTTAGCCATCTATACTCTAGAAAGCAGGATAAAATATGCGGAGCAGGAGGAAAGCCATGCCCGGGCGCTTTGAACTGACATCTACCCTGGCGAAGATCTGGCACGCCCCGGATCACATTCGCATTATGGATCCGTTACCGCCCATGCACCGTCGGGGCATCATTGTCGGCGCCCTGCTGGTGATCATCGGTATTCTGCTCCCTTCTGAGGATAACGCTCCCTCGGTTCAGGCGAGCCACGAGGCGAGTCTCGATCTACAATCCCAGTCGCAGCCGCAATCTGCAAGCCATCGGGCTGTCCCCCTGCCGCCAATCACCAATACGCCATCGGTCAACGATGCCAATCAGGTTGCACCTGTCTCTCCGGAGCCGATTCAGGAAGAGCCGACAGAGCAAGCGCCACGACAGACCGCGTCTCAGCCCCATCATCAACCTCAATCGGCCCCCGGCATAGAGCAGCAGTGGCGGACTTACCGCATTGAGTCAGGCAAAACCCTCGCACAACTGTTCCGCGATCATAACCTGCCGCCGACTGACGTTTACGCGATGGCGCAGGTAGAAGGCCCGGACAAACCGCTAAGTTCCCTGCAAACCGGGCAGTCGGTACAGATTCGCCAGAACGCAAATGGCGTGGTCACCGGGCTGGCGATCGATACCGACAACGGTCAACAGGTGCTGTTTACCCGCCAGTCAAACGGCAGCTTTATTCGTGCGCGCTAACGCCGTATTAATGCATTTTCGCCGCCGGGTCAGTGACCGGGCCTGCCGTTAACCCTTATCAACGCGCCCCGGGAAATAGCCGCTACGCACGTTCAGATAAAAAAACCGGGCAAACGCAGAAAAGCAAAACGCCGGCACAAGGCCGGCGTCTCGACGCGAACTGAAAAATAAATTATTCAGCTACAACGTTAACAACCAGTTTAGCGAAAACTTCGCTGTGAACCTGGAAGTCGACTTCATGCTCACCGGTGGTGCGCAGAACGCCGTTCGGCAGACGAACTTCGCTCTTCGCAACAGCAACGCCAGCTGCAGTAACAGCATCAGCGATGTCGCGGGTACCGATAGAACCGAACAGTTTACCTTCGTCGCCAGATTTAGACGCGATAGTAACGCTGCCCAGCGCGTTGATTGCTTCAGCGCGAGCGTTAGCAGCGCCCAGAACTTCTGCCAGTTTGGCTTCCAGTTCAGCACGGCGTGCTTCGAAGAACTCAACGTTTTTCTTGGTAGCTGGAACAGCTTTACCCTGCGGTACCAGGAAGTTACGAGCATAGCCCGCTTTAACGTTAACCTGATCACCCAGGCTACCCAGGTTTGCTACTTTATCAAGCAGAATAACTTGCATTACCTTATCCTCTCAAAGTCGTATTAATGGACCGTGACCGATTACTGATGACGATCAGTGTACGGCAGCAGGGACAGGTAGCGAGCGCGTTTGATGGCGCGTGCCAGCTGACGCTGATATTTTGCACGGGTACCGGTGATACGGCTCGGGACAATCTTACCGCTTTCGGTGATGTAGTTTTTCAGCGTAGCGATATCTTTATAGTCGATCTCTTGAACGCCTTCCGCGGTGAAACGGCAGAACTTGCGACGACGGAAATAACGTGCCATATGGCTAGTCTCCAGAATCTATCAATTCAATCTGCTCGGCATGCAGAACCATTTTACTCAGGCCGTTCTTTGCCTTGTGGCAAGAGATGAACCCTCGAACGGTTATGCGGCTGCCGACCGTTATACTGTGAGTAATGGCCTGGTTCTCGTGTCCGCTAACAATCACGGGCATCTGGCACCACGCCTGCCGGTGAAAACCGGCTTCCTCCTGCACTGAACGATGCTCAAGCACGAACTGGCAGTGTGGAATTCCTGACGGGCTGACCTTACGAAGTGGAGTCCTGCATACCATGCCGGACAGCTCCAGACGATTGGTCATCAGGATTACTCTTCAGAATCCCCAGCTTCAGAATCATCTGTGGTTTCGTTAGCGAAATCTTCGCGACGCTCACGGCGCTCGTCTTTCGCTTTAACCATCGGAGATGCTTCGGTAACGGCGTGCTTAGTACGCATTACCATGCTGCGGATAACGGCGTCGTTGAAGCGGAAGTTAGTTTCCAGCTCATCGATCACTTCCTGCGGCGCTTCAACGTTCAGCAGAACGTAGTGGGCTTTGTGCAGTTTGTTGATCGGATAAGCCAGCTGACGGCGGCCCCAGTCTTCCAGACGGTGGATCGTACCTTCTGCTGCAGTGATTGCACCAGTGTAACGTTCGATCATACCCGGAACCTGTTCGCTCTGGTCAGGATGGACCATAAAAACGATTTCGTAATGACGCATCGAATTGCTCCTTACGGATTATTCAGCCTCCTGTCTGGGTCAGCCGCGGCCCATGGAGGCAAGGAACGTGTTAAAGGGCGGCTGAAAAATTGACGCGTCATAATACGTGCGAGCGTGGATTAAGACAAGTGAATTGTGCAAACAATTCGCACTTAGCGCCAAACTCACCGCCGCCAGTGATTTAAAATTAACCAACGACAGAAACGACATTTTTTTGAACAACTGCATCAAAAATGGTCGCGATACGCCAGACAGGCAGCGATTACACTTAGATCAGAAATATCCATAACCCAAAGGAACCCAGGTTAACGTCAGGACTGTCGTAAGGAGAGCAGATGATGAAATCCATCCTCATAACCCTAATGGCAGCGCTTTTGTTAAGCGCCAACGCGCAGGCTGCTATTAAAATCGACGCCCGCCAGGCCCGTAACATGGACGATGTGCAAAGCCTCGGCGTTATTTATATCAATCACAATATCGCTACTGAACAGGAAGCGGAGCAGGCGCTTAATCAACAGAGCGACGCTCAGGGCGCGAAGTATTTTCAGCCGATCCTGATTCATGAGCCCGGAAGCCACGGCCTGATTCACGCAAGCGCGGTCATTTACCGCTAATGCTTCGCCTCTCGACTTCGCTCTGTATAAGGGCGAAGCCGTAAGACGATGACGAACGATTTTTCCGCGTCTTTCACTTCTGTCCATAATAGGCGTTTGGCCCGTGTTTACGCATAAAATGTTTGTTCATCAGCCAGCTATCAATAGGCTTCAGTTGCGGATTAATACCGCAAGCAATCCACGCCATCCGCGCCACCTCTTCCATTACTACCGCGTTGTGCACTGCCTCGTGCGCATCCTTACCCCAGGCAAAAGGCCCGTGCTGGTACACCACAATGCCCGGCGTATGTAGCGGTTCTGCCTCGCCCAGGGTTTCGATAATCACCCTGCCGGTGTTCAGTTCGTAAGCCTCTTCAACTTCGCTGGCGCATAGTGCTCTGGTGCAGGGAATATCGCCAAAGAAGTAGTCCGCATGGGTCGTTCCCAGCGCGGGAATGGCCAGGCCCGCCTGCGCCCAGGCCGTCGCATGGGTCGAGTGAGTATGCACCACGCCGCCGAGGCCCGGATAGCGACGATATAACGCCAGATGCGTCGCGGTATCGGAAGAAGGGCGATATTCTCCTTCAACCACATTGCCATCCATATCCACAATGACCATATCATTCACTTTCATGCTCTCGTAGGCCACGCCGCTGGGCTTAATCGCCACCAGCCCGCGTTCACGATCAATGGCGCTGACGTTACCCCATGTAAAAGTCACCAGTCCGTAGCGCGGTAAATCCATATTGGCGTCAAAGACCTGCTGTTTGAGCGTCTGCATTATGCTACCTCCAGCAGGCCTGCGCTGACCATCCGCGCTTTCACCCAATCGCGCGCTTTCACCACCTCCGCCGCCGGATCGTCAGTGGTTTCACTCCACATTTCGATCAGCCAGGGGCCACAGTAGCCGCACTGCTTGAGCGTCGTAAAACAGCGCTCAAAATCCACTATCCCTTCGCCGAACGGCACGTTTTTAAACACGCCGGGTTTCGTGTCTTTAACATGCACCGCCACGATATGCCCCATCCCGGCCTGAAGCTCCATCTGCACGTCGTTATCCCACGCAGAGAGATTGCCGATATCCGGGTAGATCTGGAACCATGGATTATTCAGATAGTGGGCGTAGCCCAGCGCCTTGCTGATGGAATTCATCAGCGGATAATCCATAATCTCCATCGCCAGCGTCACCTGCGCGCGGCTCGCCATCCTGACACTCTCTTGCAATCCATCACGGAAACGACAGCGCGTCTCGTTGTTGGCTTCCTGATAGTAAACGTCATAACCCGCAAGCTGGATGACGCGGATACCCACATCCTGGGCCAGCTGGATGGCTTTACGCATAATGTCCAGCCCCTGTGCCCGCACTACGTCATCTTCGCTACCGAGCGGAAAACGTCGATGAGCGCTCAGGCACATAGAAGGGACGCGAATCCCGGTTTCCGCAATCGCGCTGACCAGCGCCAGGCGTTGTTCCCGGTTCCAGTCGAGCCGCGCCAGGCGAGCGTCGGTTTCATCTACCGACATTTCGACGAAGTCAAAACCTAATTCTTTCGCCAGCCGCAGGCGCTCCAGCCAGCACTCCCCGGCGGGGAGCGCTTTTTCATAAATGCCGAGCGGAACTTTTTTCGACAGCATATCCGCTCCTTAGCCCCAAATCTGGGCAATGGAACGTTTAAACTGCCGTGCAGCTTCGACCGGAGAAGCCGCGTCGCGAATACTGCGGCCGGCGATAAAGACGTGAATCGGAATCCCCTGGAACAGCGGCAAATCGTCCAGTGCCAGACCACCGGTTACGGTGACTTTAAATCCCATCTCAGACAGGCGTTTGATCGCGCTGATATCCGCTTCGCCCCACGCTACGCCTGCGGCCTGCGCATCGCGGCTACGGTGATAAACCACCTGCTGAATACCTGCTTCACGCCACGCCTGCGCCTGCTCCCAGGTCCAGTAGCCGGTCAGTTCGATCTGGACATCGCCGTCAAACGCTTTCGCCACATCCAGCGCACCTTTAGCAGTGTTGATATCGGCACAGCAGATCACCGTCACCCAGTCGGCGTTGGCTTCGAAGCACATACGGGAGAGGATTTTACCGGCATCGGCAATTTTGGCGTCCGCCAGCACGATTTTATGCGGATACAGCGCCTTCAGGTCGCGCACGGCGCGCACACCCTCGGCGACGCAAAGGATGGTTCCGACTTCGATAATATCGACTTCTTCGGCAATCAGACGCGTCGTTTCATACGCAGAAGACATGGTTTGGTTATCCAGCGCAACCTGTAACATAGGTAATGACATGTGATGTTCCTTTTAAACAGCCGCCGCATTGGCGTTATCGATTAAATCAAGAACGTCCTGCTCAGTGCGGCAGGCGCGTAAACGGTCGAAATTCGCTTCGTCTTCAAACAGGTTAACGATCTGCATGATGCCCACTTCCTGGTGGGTAGTGGCATCGACGGCCGCCATGGTGATCAGAATATCGACCGGATCGTTATCCTCATGATTGAAAATCAGCGGCGTTTTTAAGGTCACCAGCGCAAAGCCGGTTTTCTTGACGCCCTCTTCCGGACGCCCGTGGGGCATCGCCAGACCGGGTGCAATCACAAAATAAGGGCCATGTTGAGCAACGCCATCCAGAATGGCCTGGTAGTAGCGCGGCTCGACCACATCGGCTTTAACCAGTAAATCAACGCCCAGCTTTACCGCTTCCTGCCATGTGCTGGCATCGGCCTGTAAAAGGATGGAATTATTCTCCACAAGAGAATCACGTAATTTCATTTGCCATCCTTACTTCATATCCTGCGGAAAATGCGCTTTGATCACTTCCAGCAGTTTCGGGCCAAAATCCGCAGGCGACAGCATATTGCGTACGCCAACCACATATTTATTGCCGGAAACGCTAATCTCACCGGCGATATGGGTGGAGGCGATGATGATATCCGCGCCGCTTAATTCGCTTTTATATTCACCCACCGCGCAACTGTTCACCGTGTGATCGATATTTGACTGGGTCAAAAACTGGTCCACTTTCATCTTCATGATCATGGAACTCCCTTGCCCGTTGCCACATACAGCCAGAATACGTACGGTCATCGTCAGAACTCCTTATTGGGCAGAAGAATCTGCCAGTTGTTTTTCCGCGTCCTCTTCAGCACGCAGCGAGCGCCCTGCAAAGAACATATAAGCCAGCGCAATAATGATCATGACGACCATAAACGCGATGCCGACAGAGGCAAAACCCTGCATCATCGGCGGCGCCAGAATCGACCAGTCCGCCATCCCCATCCAGGCGCTCATGCCGGTAAGCTTGACCGCCCAGACGCAGCCAAAGATTTCAATCATCCCCATCACCAGACAAATCTTCAGCGCCGCACGCCAGCCGCCGAAGTGATTAGCGAAGACACCGATGGTCGCGTTAGAGAAGAACATCGGGATAAAGCCCGGGATAATCAGAATGGAAGAGCCACAGCCCACCAGAATACCGACAGCGATCAGCTGGCCGATGGTTCCCCACATAAAACCCCAGACGACGGCGTTTGGCGCGAAGCTATAAATCGCCGCGCAGTCAATCGCCAGAACGGCGCCTGGGATCAAGCGCTGGGAGATGCCATTAAACGCTTCGGAGAGTTCAGCAACGAACATACGAACGCCCTGGGTGATGATGAAAATAGCCACAGCAAATGAAAAACCGGTTTGCAGGATATAGACCGTCCAGTGGGTTTTCCCCGCCATCGCCTGTACGGTATTGATACCGAAAGAGAGGAGAATCGCGCCGAAGAAAACGGTCATCACAATCGCCGTTGAGACGATATTGTCATGGAAGATATGCAGCCAGCCCGGCAGTTTAAGATCTTCAACGCTCTCTTCTTTTTTCCCCAGATACGGCGCAACCTTATAAGCAATCCATGACGCGAACTGTTGCTGGTGACCAATGGAGAAACCGCAGCCGTCGGTCACATCCTGGGTTGGCTTATACATCATATTGGAAGTGATCCCCCAGTAGAGCGACACCAGCACCGCGGTGCAGATAATGGTGGTCCACATTGGGTAACCGAAGATATAGAAAAAAACGGCAATCAGCCCGGCCTGCTGGAACATGATGTGCCCGGTCAGCATGATGGTACGGATACCAGTAATACGCCGCAGCAGGACATAGCAGATGTTCAGCGCCAGCGCCAAAAGCACCGCATAGCCGACCCAACTGTATGCATTCCCCATCCGCTCAATCGTCGCCATCATCGAAGCGTAAGTATCAGAGATAGCGCCGTTAATACCGTAGACCTCGGACATTTTCGCCACCACGGGTTTAAAGGTGCTGGTCAGAATGCCGGACCCCGCCTGCAACAACATGAAGCCGATGATGGTTTTAATCGTGCCTTTAACAATAACGCCTGCGTTTTTACGCAACAGGATATAGCCCAGGCAGGTCACAATCCCCAACAGCAGCGGGGCGTTAGTCATGACCTGATTAAAGAAAACGGTAAAGATGTTGTAGAGAATCTCCATAACACACTCCAGAAGGTGGACGCGCTGAACTCAGGCTACGCCCAGGATTTGTTGTTGCAAACACTCTAATAATCAAAAATAATCACAACAAGATTATATTTGATTAAATGTGACGCACACCGCAAATAATCATTTAATCTGTTGTTGTAGTAATTCTCATTTAACAAAAATAAAAAATAATCAATTAAAATCAATTAAATAAAATTTAATGCGTATCATAAAGTAAGCCTGTTCCACCGTCTAACCCTCCATCACTGTCCTGTAAAGGACAAAACTCAGGATTGCATTCCTGAATAAATGATGACAGTATTTGTCAAAGCAAATCATTAAATGATTACTTGTGATAACCATTGAGGGAAAAATCAATGAGTAAAGTACAAACCATCACCCGCGAATCATGGATTCTGAACACGTTTCCGGAATGGGGTAGCTGGCTAAATGAAGAGATTGAACAAGAGCAGGTTGCACCGGGTACTTTTGCCATGTGGTGGCTGGGTTGTACGGGCATCTGGCTGAAATCGGCGGGCGGAGCCAATATCTGCGTCGATTTCTGGTGCGGTACCGGCAAGCAAAGCCACGGTAATCCGCTGATGAAAACGGGCCATCAGATGCAGCGCATGGCGGGTGTCAAGAAGCTCCAGCCCAACCTGCGTACCACGCCGTTTGTTCTGGATCCATTCGCCATTCGCCAGATTGATGCCGTACTGGCCACCCACGATCATAACGATCATATCGATGTAAACGTTGCGGCCGCCGTGATGCAGAACTGCGCCGATAACGTACCGTTTATCGGGCCGCAAACCTGCGTCGATCTGTGGATTGGCTGGGGCGTACCGGAAGCGCGCTGCATCGTAGTGAAACCGGGCGATGTAGTGAAAGTGAAAGACGTGGCGATCCATGCCCTTGATGCTTTTGACCGTACTGCGTTGATTACTTTACCGGTCGATCAAAAAGCGGCGGGCATACTGCCGGATGGCATGGATCGGCGCGCGGTGAACTATCTGTTTAAAACATCGGGCGGCAACCTGTATCACAGCGGTGATTCCCACTACTCCAACTACTATGCGAAGCACGGTAATGAGCACCAGATCGATGTGGCGTTAGGTTCTTATGGCGAGAACCCGCGTGGTATTACCGACAAAATGACCAGCGCTGATATTCTGCGTATGGCGGAGTCGCTGAATACCAAAGTCGTGATCCCGTTCCATCACGATATCTGGTCAAACTTCCAGGCGGACCCGCAGGAAATCCGCGTGTTGTGGGAGATGAAGAAAGATCGGCTGAAGTACGGCTTTAAGCCTTTCATCTGGCAGGTTGGCGGGAAGTTCACCTGGCCGCTGGATAAAGACAACTTCGAATACCACTATCCACGGGGATTCGACGACTGCTTCACCATGGAACCGGACCTGCCCTTCAAGTCCTTCCTGTAAGCCTTCTTCGGCGAGCGATTAACGATTAGCGCTCGCCGGAAATTATTCCGTCGGCATTAGTATTTTCACCTGATTTCAAATATCATCTTTGCTTATCACTTTTAATCGGATTTGCTCATGACGGAAGCGCAAAGACATCAAATTTTACTGGATTTGCTGGCACAAACGGGATTTGTCACCGTGGAGCAGGTGATTTCCCGGCTGGGAATTTCTCCGGCGACGGCGCGTCGCGATATCAATAAACTCGATGACAGCGGCAAACTGAAAAAAGTCCGCAATGGCGCGGAAGCAATTAGCGAACAGCGTCCGCGCTGGTCGCCAATGAATATTCATCAGGCGCAAAACCATGACGAAAAAGTACGCATCGCCCACGCGGCTTCGCAACTGGTTAACCCTGGTGAAAGCATCGTCATCAACTGCGGGTCGACCGCCTTTCTGCTTGGTCAGGAACTGTGCGGTAAACCGGTGCAGATCATCACTAACTATCTGCCGCTGGCTAATTATCTGATCGATCAGGAACACGACAGCGTTATCATTATGGGCGGTCAGTATAACCGCAGCCACTCCATCACCCTGAGCCCACAGGGCAGTGAAAACAGCCTGTATGCCGGGCACTGGATGTTCACCAGCGGCAAAGGACTGACTGCCGAAGGGCTCTATAAAACCGATATGCTCACGGCGATGGCGGAGCAGAAGATGCTTAACGTCGTCGGTAAACTCGCGGTGCTGGTCGATAGCAGTAAAGTCGGGGAACGCGCCGGAATGCTGTTCAGCCAGGCCGGGCAAATCGACCTGGTGATTACGGGAAAACAGGCCAATGAAGCGATCCTCAGACAGCTTGAGGATCAGGGCGTCAAGGTCATTCGCGTTTAAAGATGACGCTGGAAAAATGCCACCGTCGCCGCTAACGCTTCAGGCGTAATGCGGTGACGGACGCCTTTCTGCCAGATGCAGGTCAAATTGTCGGCCAGATCGTTTTGCTGCAACGCCTGCTGAAGACGGAGCGTCTCGTCCGGCGGCACAACATCATCTTCATCGCCGTGCCAGAGCAGCAGCGGCCGACTGGCAAGCGTCGCCAGTTGCTGGCTGACGTCCCACTCCGCCAGTTGTTCTGCACGCAGTGAAGGTGAAGGGAAAAGCGCCTGTGAGAGTGAGCTGAAATAGCCAGACCCCATCAGGCAGGCCACGCATTTCAGCTCCGGATGATGCGTCATCACGCCCAGGGCCGTCATGCCGCCCATTGACGCTCCGGCAACTGCCAGCCTGTCGTCGGCAAGCCATCCCTGAGCGCGAATCGCCTCCTGCAATGCCGGGAATTCGACAAAATTCTGCATCAGGATCGGCCAGAAGCGCTGCATTCGCCCTTGTGCGTCCCCTTGATAGCGCGCACCGTGTTCCGCCGCATCAGGTATAATAACCCGAAACCCGGCCTCCGCCAGCGCAACGGCAAAATAGCTATAGACCAGCTTAGAAGAGGTAAAGCCGTGATAAAATACGATACACGGCAATGGTGTATCCGCTGCGTTCTGCGGGTATGCGTGGAGAACATCCCCACCCGCAAGGTCACGCATTTCTAGTGCAATCATTTACCGTCTCCCTTCTCTATAGTGATGTTTTGTTATTACTCAAGTAACTTGTTCGCACATAGCGCATAATCTTGAGAAGCAGATTACGCTTTCACGATATTTTCATTCGAAAATCGCGTACCGGATAACACTTCGGGAACATTCCCCGAAAATGACATTAAGGCTACCACTACACTATGACTATCAGGAAACGAGATAGGGTTATGCGTAGGTTTACACCGTGGTTACTGGCTATCGCCTTAACTGGCTGTAGCGCCCTACAAGGGACGCCAGAAGCGCCGCCGCCAGCAACCGACCATCCGCAAGAGATCCCGCGTAACCAGACGAAGGGTCTGCAGAAGATGGGGACGGTGAGCGTATTACTGTACGGCTCGCCGATGGATGTAGAAGCTGCGCTAAAGGCCAAAGCAGAGGCCGCTAAAGCGGAATACTATGTCATCATCATGATTGATGACACCCAGGTTCCCGGTCAGTGGTATTCGCAGGCAATTTTATACCGAAAATCGCGGTAATCTTTAAGCCAGCTTTACTTTGCTTTGCATCCATTCACATTCTCCTGTGCATAATACTGTTCAGCCAGCGGTAATTCTGGCGGGACGCCAGTAACGGGATGCCCTCAGGACGATGTGAAATGGAGCTGACGATGAAAAGAACCTTTACTCTACCCGGCATGATGCTGGCCCCCGTCACCGCCAATACTTCTGCCCAGCCAGCAGAATTGGCCAGCGCCGATTGCGTAACGGGCCTGAATGAAATTGGTCTGATTTGCGTTAACAACATCTCCGGTAGTCAACAGGATGTGGAACACGCTATCGCTGTGCAGGCCGATGAGCATGGCGCATCCTGGTATCGTATTGTTCAGATGTACGAAGATCAGCAACCAGATAACTGGCGGGTACAGGCCATTCTCTACGCCTGAGGCGCCTGGCGACCACGTCCCATTGCCCGTAATAATAAATCGTCCAGCGTCTGCGCATCCAGGCGCATACCACCGCGCGTGTCGAGCATCATACGGCACCATGACTCAGCCAACGGTGGCGAAGCGAAGCGCAATACCTGCGCGCCAACCCCAAGCAGATAAACCAGCCGGGTAATCTCTCGCCCCTGCTCTTCCGGAGGCCGCCGCAGCCTTTGTTGCAACTGCCGCCAGGTGCGATCGAAATGGCGATTCTGTCCTTTCACCTCCGCACATTCCGCCGCCAGAAGCTCCAGCGCCTGGGGTTGCTTGATGAGAACGCGCATCACATCAAGACACATAATATTGCCCGACCCTTCCCAGATACTGTTTACCGGCATTTCACGATATAAACGCGGTAATTCGCTCTCTTCGCAGTAGCCTGCGCCCCCCACAACCTCCATCGCCTCGGCGACAAACGACATCCCGGATTTGCAGATAGCAAACTTCGCCGCTGGCGTGAACAGCCTTGCCCACAGTGCCTCCTGCACATCGGTACGCCTGTCCCAGGCGCGCGCAAGACGGAACAAAAAGGCCGTTTGCCCTTCGAGTTGCAATGCCATCTGGCCTAGTACCTGACGCATCATCGGCTGATCGGCCAGATTTTTACCAAACGCCTGACGGCGCATAGCGTGATAGAGCGCCACCGAATAGGCCCGGCGCATCAGCGCGTGGCTACCCAGGGCACAATCAAAGCGAGTCAGCCCCCCCATTTTGAGGATTTGCCGAACGCCATCGCCCTCTTCGCCTACCAGCCAACCGCAGGCGTCGAAGAATTCAACTTCGCTACTGGCGTTTGACCGGTTACCCAGCTTCTCTTTCAGCCTTTCCAGGCGAACACCGTTGCGCTGGCCGTCCGGCAGCAGGCGCGGGACAAAAAAGCAGGATAACCCGGCCGACGTCTGCGCCAGCACCAGATGGGCATCACTTTGCGGGACCGAAAAAAACCACTTATGCCCGACAAGATGATAAAAACCTTCGGCGGTTTTCTCCGCTCGCGTGGTATTGCTCAGAACATCAGACCCCCCCTGCTTTTCGGTCATGCCCATGCCAATAAGTAGCCCGCGCTTCTGGCTGCCCGGCACCAGATGGGAATCATAGCGATCGCTTAACAAGGGGGATAACCAGTCGCTAAATAGCCTGGGTAATGAACGTTGTAGCAGCGGGATCGCGGCAAAAGTCATCGTGATGGGGCATAAGGTCCCCGCCTCTACCTGGGCATGCAGCATAAAGCGGGCGGCCCGAGCGACAAAAGCGCCTTCACGCACCTCTTCCTGCCAGGCGAGATTATGTACCCGGTTTGAGCACAATCCCTGCATCAGCAGGTGCCACGCAGGATGAAAACGCACATCGTCAAGGCGCGAGCCCGTCGCATCGTAGCGCAGCAGTTCCGGCGGGTTGCTGTTGGCCAGGCGACCCAGTTCCAGTGATTCTGCCGTCCCCAGCTGTTGGCCAATGCTCGTCAGAAGATCGCCATCCCAGCCCGCGCCTTCACGCACTACGGCTTCACGCAGAGCGCTATCGGACAAGAATAAGTTACTGTTACACAGCGGCGTAGGTTGGTTGAATACCGTGTGAGTTTGCCAGTGCATGGTGTTTCCCTCCTTCAATGGCGTCGCCATTAAGTATGGTCACCGGGAACAAACCACGCCCGCGAAAGCAGTCACAAAAAAACCATCCCGAAGGATGGTTTGGGGCTTTTGGTTTTATAGCGGCTTTAATTAGCTGCGCTGGCGTACCGCTTCAAACAGGCAAATCCCGGTGGCGACAGATACATTCAGCGACGAAACGCTACCGGCCATGGGAATACTGATTAATTCATCGCAGTGCTCGCGGGTCAGGCGACGCATACCTTCGCCTTCCGCCCCCATCACCAGCGCCAGCGAGCCGGTCATTTTGCTCTGGAACAGCGTATGGTCGGCCTCGCCGGCGGTGCCGACGATCCAGACGTTCTCTTCCTGCAGCAGGCGCATGGTGCGCGCCAGGTTGGTAACGCGGATCAACGGAACATTTTCCGCCGCCCCGCAGGCCACTTTTTTCGCCGTAGCATTCAGCTGCGCGGAGCGATCTTTCGGCACAATCACCGCATGCACGCCAGCGGCATCGGCGCTCCGCAAACAGGCGCCGAGATTGTGCGGATCGGTCACGCCGTCGAGGATCAAAAAGAACGGCTGATCGAGAGAGGCGATCAGATCCGGCAGATCGTTCTCCTGGTACTGACGCCCGGGCTTCACGCGGGCAATAATTCCCTGATGAACGGCACCCTCGCTTTTCTCATCAAGGAACTGACGGCTGGCGACCTGAATCACCACCCCCTGTGCTTCCAGGACATGGATCAGCGGCAGAAGGCGCTTATCCTCGCGGCCTTTCAGAATAAAAACCTCCTGAAAGCGCTCAGGAGCGCGTTCCAGCAGTGCCTGCACCGCGTGGATGCCGTAAATCATTTCACTCATTTATCTACTCGTTTTAATTTCTGTTATCAGTTCCCTTTCTCCGCTCTTCCCGCGATACAGGGAGTTAAGGGAATCCAATTTACTCAGCGATTTTCTTTTTCGCCGCGCGCTTAGCTTTGGTCGCGGCGGCGATTTTTTGCGTTTTCGCCGACGGCTTCTTCGCTTTCTTCTCGCCTTTTGGCTGAGCGGCCTTCGACTGAGATTTGCCTTTCGGTTTGCGGAATGCGCTATCCGGCTCGAAGTTTACCTGCTTCCCAGCCTGACGACGACGCCCGGATGATTTACCCGCAGCACCTTTTTTTGCCTTTTCACGCTCGGTCTTACCGACGTTGCGCGGCGCCCGTTCGCTGGAGATAAGCGAGAAATCGATCTTACGCTCGTCCATATTAACCGCTTCAACGCGCACTTCTACCCGATCTCCCAGACGGTACGTCTGACCACCGGATTCGCCAATCAGACGTTGCCCCACCTGATCGAAACGGTAGTAATCGTTGTCGAGCGAAGAAACGTGCACCAGACCGTCAATAAACAGTTCATTGAGACGCACAAAGAAGCCGAAGCCGGTGACGCTGGCGATCACGCCTTTAAAGACGTTACCCACCTGATCCAACATAAAATCACACTTCAGCCAATCCGACACATCACGAGTAGCTTCATCCGCGCGACGCTCGGTCATCGAGCAGTGGACGCCCAGTTGCAGCATCTCTTCCATGCTGTAGTGCCAGCCGCCTGTCTCGGTGCTATTGCCTTTATGCCCCTGCTGCTTCGCCAGCAAATACTTGATAGCGCGATGCAGTGACAAATCGGGATAGCGACGAATCGGCGAAGTGAAATGGGCATAAGACTGGAGCGCAAGGCCAAAGTGGCCGCGGTTTTCCGGATCATACACCGCCTGTTTCATCGAGCGTAGCAGCATGGTTTGCAACATTTCCGCATCCGGCCTGTCGGCAATAGATTCCAGCAATTCCGCATAGTCGCGCGGTTCCGGCTTATTGCCGCCGGGCAGCTCCAGCCCCAGTTCCGCCAGAACGGAACGGAACGCGGTAATCGCTTCCGTACTGGGTTTATCATGAATACGGAACAGCGCTGGCTCTTCAGCCTTCTCAACAAAACGCGCGGCGGAAATGTTCGCCAGAATCATGCACTCTTCAATCAGTTTATGCGCGTCATTACGCTGAGTTTGCTCAATGCGTTCAATACGGCGTTCAGCATTGAAGATAAATTTCGCTTCTTCACTCTCAAATGAGATACCGCCTCGCTCCTCACGTGCGCTGTCCAGCACTTTGTAAAGGTTGTGCAGCTCTTCGATATGCTTCACCAGCGGCGCATACTGTTCACGCAGATCCTGGTCGCCCTGCAGCATATGCCAGACCTTGGTATAAGTCAGGCGGGCATGGGAGCTCATTACCGCTTCATAGAATTTGAAGCCGGTCAGCCGACCTTTTGCCGAAATCGTCATCTCGCACACCATACACAACCGGTCGACCTGCGGATTCAGGGAGCACAGACCATTAGACAGCACCTCCGGCAGCATCGGGACCACTTGCGACGGAAAATAGACTGACGTACCGCGGCTACGCGCTTCGTCATCCAGCGGCGTGCCCGGGCGCACATAGTAGCTGACGTCAGCAATCGCAACCCACAAGCGCCAGCCGCCGCCGCGTTTCTTCTCGCAATACACCGCGTCATCAAAGTCGCGGGCATCTTCGCCATCAATGGTGACCAGCGGCAGGCTGCGTAGATCAACGCGCCCTGCTTTCGCCTCTTCCGGCACCTGCTCTTTCAGTCCGGCGACCTGTTTTTCTACCGCAGGCGGCCAGACGTAGGGGATTTCGTGGGTGCGCAGGGCCATATCGACCGCCATGCCGGTTCCCATGTTGTCGCCCAGCACTTCAACAATTTTGCCGACCGCTTTAGTGCGGCGGGTTGGGCGTTGGGTGAGTTCAACCACCACCACGAACCCCATTCTCGCGCCCATCACCTCTTCCGGAGGGATCAGGATGTCAAAGCTTAAGCGGCTGTCATCCGGTACCACAAAGCCCACGCCCGCATCGGTAAAGTAGCGGCCGACGATCTGCCCGGTTTTGGGCACCAGCACGCGGACGATACGCGCTTCCCGACGGCCTTTACGGTCAGCGCCCAGCGGTTGCGCCAGCACCTGGTCGCCGTGAATGCAGGTCTTCATCTGCTCAGAGGACAAATAAAGGTCATCTTTACGGCCCTCCACGCGCAGGAAGCCATAACCATCGCGATGACCGATAACAGTACCTTTCAATAGATCAAGACGTTCCGGCAGCGCATAACACTGGCGGCGCGTGAAGACCAGTTGACCATCGCGTTCCATGGCTCGCAGCCGACGACGCAATGCTTCTTGCTGTTCTTCACCCTCAATATTCAGTTCTGTAGCCAGCTCATCCCGGCTGGCGGGTTTTTCGCGTTTTGCTAAATGATCGAGGATGAATTCCCGACTCGGGATGGGATTGGCGTACTTTTCAGATTCGCGCTCAAGGAAAGGGTCTTGTGACATGTCGGTTCCTCCGTTGTCATCTCTGGTGAAGTTTACGTCACTCCACCAGCAATAATTTATAAAGCGGTTGATTCTTTTCAACCAAATCGGCCAGCGTGTAGTTGTCCAGTTCCTTGAGAAAACTTTGCGCGGCTTCTGCAAGCGCCTGTTTCAGACGACAGGCAGGCGTAATATGGCAAAATTCGCTGCTGCAATTAACCAAAGTGAGCGGTTCCAGATCGCGAACGACATCCCCCACACGAATCATATTTGCGGGTTTACCGAGGCGAATACCTCCGTTCTTTCCCCGAACGGCCATGACATAGCCTATCCGACTTAACTGATTGATTATTTTAACCATATGATTACGTGAAACGCCGTAAACCTCCGTCACCTCAGTGATGCTGGTCATTCTTCCTTCCGGTAGCGACGCCATATAAATCAGCGCGCGTAACCCGTAATCAGTGAAACTCGTTAACTGCACAATCAACCTCAGGGAAAAGAAATACAGGATGTGTCGGTAGACGTCATTTCTATTGATGATAAACCAGCCAGCGCTCAGGCCGCTAATTTATTTAAAATGGGCGGGCTAACAGCAAAACAAGAGGCGCCTGAACGGCGCCTCTGGAAGATCATTATGCGTCGAACGGATCGCGCAGAATCATCGTCTCGGTACGGTCAGGACCGGTGGAAATAATATCGATCGGTACGCCGGTGAGTTCTTCAATGCGCGCGATGTAGTTCAGCGCTGCCTGCGGCAACCCGCTGCGATCTTTCACGCCAAAGGTGCTTTCAGACCAGCCGGGCATGATTTCATAAACCGGCTCAATACCTTCCCAGTTGTCGGCGGCCAGCGGAGTGGTGGTCACTTCTCGGCCATCCGGCATACGGTAAGCGACACAGATTTTCACCTCTTTCAGGCCGTCCAGCACGTCCAGTTTGGTCAGGCAGAAGCCAGACAGGGAGTTAATCTGCACCGCGCGGCGCACCGCGACAGCATCCAGCCAGCCGGTACGACGACGGCGGCCAGTCGTTGCGCCAAATTCATTACCCTGCTTGCACAGGAACTCGCCGGTTTCATCAAACAGCTCAGTCGGGAACGGACCCGCGCCGACGCGAGTAGAGTAAGCTTTGATGATGCCCAGAACGTAGTCGACATAACGCGGCCCCAGACCGGAACCCGTCGCCACGCCACCGGCGGTGGTGTTGGACGACGTCACGTACGGATAGGTACCGTGATCGATATCCAGCAGCGTACCTTGCGCGCCCTCGAACATCACGAAGTCGCCGCGCTGACGCGCCTGAGCGAGCAGGTCGGAAACATCAACCACCATCGCTGTCAGAATGTCGGCAATCGCCATCACATCATCCAGCACTTTCTGGTAATCAACCGCTTCCGCTTTATAGTAATTCACCAACTGGAAGTTGTGATATTCCATCACTTCTTTCAGCTTTTCAGCGAAGGTGGCTTTATCAAACAGATCGCCAACGCGCAGACCGCGACGAGCCACTTTATCTTCGTAAGCCGGGCCGATACCGCGGCCGGTGGTACCAATGGCTTTCGCGCCACGCGCTTTCTCACGCGCAACATCCAGCGCCACATGATATTCAAGGATAAGCGGGCAAGCTTCAGAAAGCAGCAGGCGCTCGCGGACGGGGATCCCACGGTCTTCCAGTTCTTTCATCTCTTTCATCAGCGCAGACGGAGACAGCACCACACCGTTACCGATGATGCTGGTGACATTCTCGCGAAGAATACCTGACGGAATAAGATGGAGGACGGTTTTTTCACCGTTGATTACGAGAGTATGGCCTGCGTTGTGACCGCCCTGGTAGCGCACAACATATTTAGCCCGTTCAGTCAGAAGATCGACGATCTTTCCTTTACCTTCGTCACCCCATTGGGTGCCCAGTACGACGACGTTGTTACCCATTTTTCAAAATCACCGTTTGCTTAAAAATGGATTCTACCATCGCTTTTTCAGAGTTACAGCACTTTTTGCACGCTAAAACCGGCAAATCCGACCACTTTTTGATCAGCCAATCGTTTTCCTCAACATGTAGTAGATGACGACTCCGGCAACCACAAGCCCCCCGCCAAACCGGCGTAATAAATTATCTGGCAGTTGGCTCATGGTAGCGACCATCCGACGCCACGCGCGTGGATAAAGCAGTGGCCCAAGCCCTTCAAGTATTAAAACCAGCGCCAGTGCCAGCCAGATAGTTGAGTTCATTTTTCACCTTATATATAAACGCCGCGCCGTACGGACGACGGGTTGCCCACGTTATGTTTGCTTTCGCAGCATATTGTCCGCTATTTCACTGCTATTATGAATCAATTTTATAAAATAAAATTTATAACCTGTTGTATTAAATGTTCTTTTTAAAGCGTCAATTATAATGTCGCATACCAGATTCAGATGCGGGCAATAAGATAATCAGGATGATGATTATCGGAGAATTGATCGCTGTTGAAATCAATGTGGTAAGCGGCGCCTGCGGGCGACAAAGTGGTTTTGCCGCTCAGGGCCAAGCCAACAAAGCAAGTTCTGCAATATTCTTTCCCGGCGACAATCTGAATGTTGATCTGCCCATATTTGGTCCGGTGAATATTCCCGATATTGTTGAAAATACTGGCGCAATGATCAGCGGCGCTATCGTAGAAACGCCAGCACGGGTCCCTGTTGTCGATGAACTGCTGAATGGGCGCCCTCGTCACTCACTCTGCGCAATGTAAAAAGGCGCCTGATTACGGCGCCTTTTTTACTTACATCATCACTTATCAGCGAGTTGCCGCCGCCTCAGGCGATTTCATATAGCGGAAGAAATCGCTGTCCGGGCTGAGCACCATCACATCCTGATTGCTCTGGAAGCTGTTCTCATAGGCGCGCAGGCTACGGATAAAGGCATAAAAACCCGGATCCTGACTGAATGCATCAGCAAACAGCTTCGCCGATTCAGCATCGCCTTCACCGCGCAGGATACGCCCCTGACGTTCAGCTTCTGCCAGCGTTTTCGTCACTTCATAGTCCGCTGCCGCGCGCAATTTTTCAGCTTCTTCCTGACCTTGCGAACGATGACGACGAGCAACCGCTTCACGCTCGGCGCGCATACGGTTGTAGATCGCTTCAGAAACTTCGGCAGGCAGGTTAATCTGCTTGATCCGCACATCAACCACTTCAATACCCAGCGCGGCCATACTGTTCGGATTAATCACCTGCACTTTACCGTTAGTTTCTGCTTCGATACGCTCCGCCGCTTTGGCAATCGCATCATCGGCAGCCGGCGTGCTGACTTCATCTTCGGTCCCGGCGGAGCCGGAGTTCAGCGCATCGCGCACTTCCAGAGTCAGACGACCACGGGAGTCGGTTACGATGTCTTTCACATCCAGACGACCAATTTCAGAACGCAGACGGTCAGAGAATTTACGCTTCAGCAGCACCTCGGCCTGGGAGACGTCGCCGCCGCCGGTCGCCAGGTAGTAGCGGCTAAAGTCACTGATACGCCATTTGATATAGGAGTCAACGATCAGGTCTTTTTTCTCTTTGGTGACAAAGCGATCGGCCTGGTTATCCATCGTCTGGATACGCGCGTCCAGGGTCTTCACTGATTCAATGAAAGGGATCTTGAAGTGCAGACCCGGTGCGTATACCAGTGGTTTGTTTTCATCATCGCGCAGCACTTTACCAAAACGCAGAGTAATGCCGCGCTCGCCTTCTTTAACCACAAAGATGGACATGTAGAGCACCACCAGCACGATGACAATTATCGCGATAACAGATTTACGCATCGTTATTCCCCCTGACGCTGGTAGTCGTTACGCTGCGCGTTGGCGCGGCGTTGGTCCATAATGGTGCCTCCCGTTGAGGTCTGAACATTACTGGCGCTGCTTGAGCTGGACGCAGGCGGAAGACGCAACAGATCGCTTGCACTACTGCTATTGCTCTTTACCGCTGGCGCACCCGCGCCTTTCAGCATCTGATCCAGAGGCAGAACCATCAGGTTATTCCCTTTATCGTTCACCAGTACTTTGCGAGTATGGCTCAGCACTTTTTCCATGGTTTCGATATACAGACGCTCGCGAGTGATTTCCGGCGCTGCTTTATACTCAGGCAGGATCTTGGCAAAACGCGCCACCTCACCCTGTGCTTCGAGAACAGTCTGCGTCTTGTACGCCCGCGCCTCTTCAAGGATACGCTGCGCCTGACCGTTCGCCCGCGGCTGAACTTCGTTAGCGTAAGCTTCAGCCTCACGAATGTACTGCTGTTCGTTCTCACGCGCGGCAATCGCATCGTCAAACGCGGCTTTCACTTCCTCCGGCGGACGCGCGGTCTGGAAGTTAACGTCCAGCAGGGTAATCCCCATGTTATATGGACGAATCGTCTCTTCCAGCTCACGCTGGGTATCGCTACGAATCACGGTACGACCTTCCGTCAGGATACGATCCATGGTGTATTTACCGATAACCCCGCGCAACGCGCTGTCGGTCGCCTGACGCAGGCTGTCGTCGGCATTGGTTACGCTAAACAGGTAACGCTCCGGATCGGTCACGCGGTATTGCACGTTCATCTCAACGCGCACCACGTTTTCATCAGACGTCAGCATGACACCGGAGGCCGCCAGCTCGCGTACGGATTCAACGTTAACCGCCTGGACATTATCAATAAAGGTGGGTTTCCAGTTAAGACCGGGCTCAACCAGATGGCTGAATTTGCCAAAACGGGTGACAACACCGCGTTCAGCTTCCTTAATGGTATAAAAACCGCTGGCGGCCCAGATAATAACCGCAGCAGCAGAAACGATACCGACAATACGTCCCCCCATTGGGCCACGCGATCCCTGGGAGCCGCTACCGCCGCCCAGTCCACCTTTTCCGCCGCCCAGGCCGCTAAGTTTTTTACTTAGCTTACGGAAGATATCATCCAGATCGGGCGGCCCTTGTTCGCGACCACCTTTGTTGCCATTTCCCCCAGAGTTGCCGCCTTGGTTATTGCTGCTTCCCCACGGGTCGCGGTCCTGTCCGTTATTACCGGGCTGATTCCACGCCATGTATATGCTCCATATTTGTTTTTGATATCCCCACAGGGGTTAATATCTTCAGGCAAGCTGCAAGGTCAAATCACGTATTCAACCAGCGCTGGCTCTTGTTTACAGAGGCGACGCCAGTCAACGATCGGCATGCGCACCTGCAGACCAACGCTACCGTCATCCTCCATCCACTCCTTTTCTATCGCCTGAAGCTGATAAAACCGGCTCCGCAGACGCCCTTCCTGGGGCGGCAGATGCAGCGTATGCTGGGCCACCTCACCCGAAAGTCGCTCCGCTAAAGCCTGAAAAAGAAGTGGCACACCGACCCCGGTCTGAGCGGAAAGCCAGACCCGAATCGGTTTATTTTCTTCATCCCGATCGATACGCGGCGCAAAATCATCCAGCATGTCGATTTTGTTCATGATCAGCAGCGCGGGGATCTCATCGGCCTCGATTTCGGCGAGGACTGTATTCACAGCATCAATATTCTCCTGCACGCGAACATCCGCCGCGTCAATCACATGCAGCAGCAGCGCCGCCTGACGTGTCTCCTGCAGGGTCGCTTTAAATGCCGCGACCAAATCGTGCGGTAAGTGGCGGATAAAGCCCACGGTGTCGGCCAGAACGGTTTCTCCCACATCAGGGACATCAATCCGGCGCAGCGTTGGGTCAAGCGTGGCGAACAGTTGGTTCGCGGCATAGACCTCAGCTTCAGTGATCTGGTTGAACAGCGTTGATTTCCCGGCGTTGGTATAACCGACCAGCGACACGGTGGGAATATCGGCTTTGGCACGTGACCGCCGTCCCTGCTCACGCTGTTTTTCAACTTTTTCCAGTCGTGACAGGATCTGCATAATACGATTACGCAACAATCGACGGTCAGTTTCGAGCTGGGTTTCCCCCGGACCGCGTAAACCAATCCCGCCTTTTTGTCTTTCAAGGTGGGTCCAGCCACGAACCAGACGTGTTGCCATATGACGCAACTGCGCCAGCTCAACCTGTAGTTTCCCTTCGTGGGTACGCGCTCGCTGGGCAAAAATATCTAAAATCAGACCGGTTCTATCAATAACCCGGCATTTGCATAAGCGCTCAAGGTTTCGTTCCTGCGCCGGACTCAGGGCATGATCGAAGAGCACGACCGACGCACCGGTCGCTTTTACGGCTTCCGCAATTTCGACAGCTTTACCTTCACCAACAAAATACTTCGGGTGCGGTGCTTTACGGCTACCGGTAATCACCTGCATTGCTTCGACACCGGCGGAAGAGGCCAGAGTTTCAAACTCCTGGAGATCTTCCATATCTTTGTCTTGCGAAAAATAGATGTGTACCAGTACCGCCTGCTCACCGGCATCATAACGGTCAAACAAGCGTAAACCCCTTATAAAATACCAGCGGGGAACACAGAAAACCTGGCTCCCCGACGTGGAAAAACAGCACTGACCTTATTCGGTGTCTTCGCTGTCTTGCTGCGACGCAGACGACCCCTGCGCACCACCACCGTGGTGATAGTTGTTTGTACCGCCACTCGCGTTATTGCTGTGGTGTGACACCGGACGAGACGGGACAACGGTAGAAATTGCGTGCTTATAGACCATCTGGCTGACCGTGTTTTTCAACAGAATCACGAACTGATCGAAAGACTCAATTTGCCCCTGCAGCTTAATACCATTCACCAAATAAATAGAAACCGGAACACGTTCCCGACGCAAAGCGTTCAGGAACGGATCTTGTAAAGATTGCCCCTTAGCCATTCTCTCTTTTCCTTATATGTATGCTTGTTTTGTACTCAGAACCTTACGATTCTTAAAAATTACGCACGATACCCGTTCAATTGTACACGTTCAGTCCAGGCTAGCACCAACAACCTGTAATACTTTGTTGAACGCCTGTTCAGGTTGTTCACTGTCTAACCAGTGAACCCCTTCCCAACCGCGCAACCAGGTCACCTGACGTTTCGCCAACTGTCTCGTAGCGCAAACACCTCGATAAACCATTTCATCATACGGGATCTCGCCATTGAGGTATGACCACATCTGGCGATATCCGACACAACGAATGGAAGGCATATCCGTATGCAAATCTTCCCGGGCAAATAGCGCCCGTACTTCAGCTTCAAAACCTGAAGCCAACATCTGATGAAAACGCTGTTCTATGCGTTGATGGAGCAGTTCACGGCTCGCCGGGGCGATGGCGAACTGATGCACCTTATACGGCAGAGCATCACCTGACGTTTGCGTCAGTTCCGTTAAAGTTTTACCCGAAATGAAAAAAACTTCCAGTGCTCGGGAAAGTCTTTGCGGATCATTTGGATGAATACGCGCGGCGGCAACCGGATCGATCGCCTGTAACTGCTGATGTAACGCGTTCCACCCCTGCTCTGCGGCTTGTCGCTCAATTCTGGCCCTGACCGCTGGATCAGCGGAAGGTAAAGGCGACAACCCCTCCAGTAACGCTTTAAAATACAACATCGTTCCGCCGACCAGCAGCGGGATACGCCCGGCAGCGACAATTTCCGCCATCCCGGCCAGCGCATCGCGCCGAAAATCCGCGGCGGAATAAGCCTCAGCCGGATCGAGAATATCCAGCAAACGATGCGGCGCAGCGCGCAGCTCTGCGGCATCAGGCTTGGCCGTCCCAATATCCATTCCTCGATAAATGAGGGCGGAATCAACGCTAATCAACTCCACTGGCAAAACTTTACGTAAGGCGATCGCCAGCGCGGTTTTCCCGGAGGCCGTCGGGCCCATTAAAAATATTGCCTTAGGCAGGCTCGCCTCGGTTACATCACTCATCTTTCAGGGCATTCATCGCCGAATGTAAATCAACAGGTTGCAACAGACCACCCGGCGGCGCCTTAACCAGTTGCGGACATAAACGTTCAACGTCCGCCAGTACAGCAACCGCCTGCGCCATATTCCACTGCGCATGCTCGCTCGCCAGATTACGCGCCATCCACTGAGCGATATTGCCAACATCGAATTTTTGCTGCTGCGCCAGGTAGCCTATCAGTTCAGGAATCAAGATTTGTAAATTTTGTTGTCGTAAGGGTAAAGGCACCGCACGAATAGTCACGTGCTGCGCATCGGACTGCAGCTCAATACCGACCTGGGCCAGCGTCGACCGCGCGTGGTTCAGCGCTTCTTTTTCCTTTTCGGACACCTTTATCCGCAGTGGAATAAGCAGCGGCTGAGCGCAAACCGCCTCCGCGCCAGGCGTCAGCTGCGCCTGACGCAGCCAGCGTTCAGCAACCGGCAACGCCAGTAGTGCTAACTGCCCGTCGCGCTCCAGCAGCGCACAATCGCCATCGACAATCGTCAATACGCGGCCAAAGCTTTGGCTGTGCCCCGCCAGACCTTCCTCTGCCGGAGCAGGTGATTTCGCTTTTCGCTCCGCTGCCGAGGTATCCAGCAACTGGCGATACAGCGCTCCCTGCTGTTTTTGATAGCCGGGCTGAGCATGCGGCCAGTTAGCGCCACCAGAGGAACCGGAAGCCGAGGGCTCTCGTGAACCTCCGGCATTAAAACGCGGCGTAGCGGGCTCGTCGCGATAGCGGGGAGCCTCCGTTTCACGCGCGACTGCCGGCTGAGCGAAATGGTTGCCGCCTGCCGCGATACGGTTTTCCGGCACCATCCGCGGCGCGGGTTCACTGCCTTCTGCCGACAATGGCGCCTCCAGTTGCTGCTGAAGCACGCTCAGCACGCCCTGATAGATAAAATCATGCACCAGCCGCGACTGATGAAAGCGCACTTCATGCTTCGCCGGATGAACGTTCACATCCACCTGATGCGGATCGATCTTTAGATACAGCACAAAGGCAGGCTGCTGATCGGCGCCCAGTTTATCTTCGCAGGCCTGGCGAATCGCGTGATTAATCAGGCGATCGCGCATCATCCGTCCGTTGACGTAGCAATACTGAATTTCCGCCAGCGACGGGTTGGTGTGCAGGGGATCGGCCACCCAGCCGCTGAGCATGAGATCGCCGTGCTGCCACTCAATAGCCAGCGCATGCTCAAGAAAAGGCGTACCGCATATGGCGCCAAGCCGCCGCTCACGCTGGCTGTCCTGCGACACGGCGCGATACTGACGTACCGCTTTACCGTTATGACTCAGGTTGATAGTGACGTCAAAACGCGCCAATGCGATACGCCGCACAATTTCATCAATATGACCAAACTCGGTTTTTTCGGTACGCATGAATTTGCGGCGCGCGGGAGTGTTATAGAATAAATCCAGCACTTCCAGCGTCGTCCCCACCGGGTGGGCCGCCGGTTTGACGGTCACCGCCTGATCGCGCCCTTCAGCATAGGCCTGCCAGGCCTCCTGCTGTTCCTCAGTGCGCGACGTCAGCGTCAGTCTGGCCACTGAACTGATACTGGCTAACGCTTCTCCGCGAAAACCGAGGCTGATTATCGCCTCCAGGTCGTCAAGCGACGCGATTTTGCTGGTTGCATGACGCGCCAGCGCCAGAGCCAGTTCGTCTTTTTTAATACCGCAGCCGTTATCACGAATACGGATCAGCTTCGCGCCACCGCGCTCAATATCAATATCGACGCGTGTCGCCCCGGCGTCGAGGCTATTTTCCACCAGCTCTTTAACCACCGACGCCGGACGTTCCACGACTTCACCGGCGGCAATCTGGTTGGCGAGCTGCGGCGGCAGAACCTGAATCGGCATGGACGTCTCCTTAATTTAACAACATACCGTCCGACGCACCTGCACTGGCCGTCTGCGCCGCCGCTCCACGCGGCGCCGATTGCAGCGGATGTTGCATAAAGTAGTTACGCAGACCGTGATAAATTGCTTCCGCGATCTGCTGCTGGTAAGCGTCACTGGCCAGCAAGCGCTCTTCACCGGTATTGCTGATAAACCCCGTTTCAACAAGGATTGACGGGATATCCGGCGAGCGCAGCACGCCGAGACTTGCATGCTCTGGACGGCGCTTATGTAAATCGCCGATACGTTGTAGCTGACTTAACACATAAGTCGCCACATCATACCCGACGCGCTGGGAATGACCGAACTGTAAATCCAGCACCGCCTGACTCAGATAGGGATCCGACTGGCTATTGGCCAGCACATCGCCCGCACCGCCAAGTAGCTCGGACTGTTTCTCATGCTGTTCGAGCCAACCGGCCATTTCACTGTTTGCCCGGCGATTGGAGAGCACCCAAACCGAGGCGCCTGTCGCATCGCGGTTCGGTGCCGCATCGGCGTGAATGGAGACCAGGAAGTTAGCGTTTTGCTTACGCGCGACCTCGGAACGGCCCATTACCGAAATAAAATAGTCGCCGTCACGGGTCATCACCGCTTTAAACTGCGGGTCGGCATTCAGTAACGTGCGAAGCTTACGGGCAATCGCGATGGTGACATTCTTCTCTTTTGTGCCGTTCTGGCCGATAGCCCCCGGATCCTGACCGCCGTGACCAGCATCAATAGCGATAATCACTTTATCGTTGGTCGATACGGTGCGGGCCGCAGAGCCCGTTGCGGTACGCGTACTGGTCACCGCAGTGAGCCGGTCATTATCGGCTTTAAACGGATTACGCGGCGGTTCACTCGGACGAGCAGGTTGCAGAACGGGCTTCTCGACCTGTTTCACCACCACCGGCGGTGGTGGTGCGTCGGCATTAATGGTGAACACCACGGTATAGTTAGAGCCGTGTTGTTGTTTCACCGCCCGCGTTTTCCCATCGGCGGTTAAATCAACCAGCAGGCGTAACGACTGGAGGTTCTGCGGTGCCCCGGAACGAATGCTTTTCACCAGATTATTGCCGCTAAACTGCAGCGGTAGACCCTGAAGCACACCTGTTTGCTTGATATCCAGCGCCACCGTACGTTTGCCCTGAGGGCTAAACGAATATTCAGGATCGCCGATAAAGTTAAGGGTAATGCGGGCCTGCTTATCTCCGTTTGAGACCTGAATATCGGATAAACTTGCCGCAGAGACCTGAATACTGAACAGTATCAGTGCGGCGGCCAGCCAACTGATTATGCGATATATCATCCCGTCGTCCTTCAGGCTAATTCGCCAAACGCGCCAATAAAGACTCACCCAATGCGGAGACCGCCGTTACGCGCGCCTCACGCCCTTGCGCCTGATACTCAAGGTGAATTTCGACATCCGGTTCAGGCAGGACACCCGTGCCCTGTTGCGGCCACTCCACCAGGCAGATGGCATCGTCAGAAAAATAATCGCGGATCCCCATAAATTCGAGCTCCTCAGGATCCGCAAGGCGATACAGATCAAAGTGGTAGACCACGAAACGATCAAGGTGATAAGGCTCGACCAGGGTATACGTCGGGCTTTTGACATTGCCGCGGTGACCGAGCGCATGCAGAAAACCGCGGCTAAAGGTCGTTTTCCCCGCACCTAAATCGCCATACAAATAGATAACCGTGGCGCCAGTGCACGCCTGTGCTACGCGGTCGCCAAGGTGTAAAGTGGCCTGTTCATCAGGTAAAGGAATCACTCGGTTAATCATGGTCTACGTCAATCACATCCGGGTTAACAACACGCCTGAGCGTGGAAAAAAGATCGGTCGCCAGCATGCCGCGCGTACCATTTCTGGCCGCAAGCTGGTCGGCGGCTTCGCCATGAGCAACGCATCCGGCGCAGGCAGCATCATATGGCGTCAGACCTTGCCCTAACAATGCGGCAATGATACCAGTCAGTACATCGCCCATCCCACCGCTGGCCATTCCTGCGTTACCGGCATCAATAATGCCTGTTGCGCCAGCGTCGTTACTGACAATCGTGCCCGCCCCCTTAAGCACAACAACGCCGCCATACCGTTTTACCAGACGTTGTGCAGAATGTAAGCGATCGCTTTCAATTTCTGCCACACTCACGTTCAGCAGACGGGCGGCCTCGCCGGGATGCGGTGTCAGCACGCGATTGTGACGTTTATCGGGATTGATTGCCAGCAGGTTAAGCGCATCCGCATCCCAGACCATCGGTTTACGAAAATTCTCCGTCTGGCGCAGCGCATTTTTGCCCCACTCACTCTGCCCCAGCCCCGGGCCAATCGCGACGATATCAGCCCATTGCAGGCTTTGTGCCAGCGAGCGCGCTGTCAATTCATGGACCATCAGTTCCGGCCTGGCGGTCAGAATCGGCCCAATATTGTCTTTATGGGTCAGAACCCGCACCAGTCCCGCGCCTGCGCGCAACGCGGCTTCGCCGGTCATGCGGATAGCCCCCGCCGTTCCCGGTTCGCCGCCGATAATCACCAGTTTACCGTGGTCGCCTTTATGCGATGTGGGACGTCGCGGCGGCAGCCACTCCGCGAGCTGTGAAGCATCAAAACGGTTTAATCGCGTAGATTGCCCTGCCAGCCAGCCCTCAAGCCCCAAAGCATGATGATGCAGATGGCCCACGACATCGCGGGCTTTACCGGTCAGCAGGCCGGGTTTGAGCGCGATAAAGGTAATGGTATGCGCGGCATTGATCGCCGCCCCCGGCGTCGTCCCGGTCTGCGCGTTCAGCCCCGAAGGAATATCCAGCGCCACGACCGGGGCAGGATGCGAGTTCGCATGGGCGATAATCTCGGCTATTTCTTGCCGCGGGGCGCTGTGCAGCCCGGTTCCCAGCAGGCCGTCAATAATCAGCGTGATATCTTCCGGCCAGACAATGTTTGCAGCATGGATCGTACCGCCAGCGCTCAACCACGCTTCACGCGCGGCACTGGCCTCTTCCGGCAACGGTTTCTCGCTCTCCAGTGCCTGCAGGGTAACCTTAATCCCCTGCGCCTGCGCCAGACGGGCCACCACATAACCGTCGCCGCCGTTATTACCATGGCCGCAGAGAATCAGCCAGTGCTGGCTGGCCGGATATTGCGCGTGGGCGAGCTGGAAGGCCGCTTCACCCGCGCGGCGCATCAGTTCAAATAGGGTAAGCCCGAGGCTATCCGCCGCCTCTTTTTCCGCCTGCCGTAGCGCATCTGCCGGCCAGATGATGTGTGGTATACTGTCAGAGTTTTTTGTCATCGTATGGTCCATCATGTCACAGCCCCTCGATCTCAATCAGTTAGCGCAGCAAATCAAACAATGGGGCACAGAGTTGGGGTTCCAGCAGGTCGGTATTACCGATACCGATCTCAGCGCCAGTGAGCCTAAACTGCAGGCATGGCTGGATAAACAATACCATGGCGAAATGGAGTGGATGGCGCGCCACGGAATGATGCGCGCGCGCCCTCATGAACTCCAGCCCGGTACATTACGCGTGATTAGCGTGCGGATGAACTACCTGCCCGCTAACGCCGCTTTCGCCCGCACCCTGAAGGATCCCGCGCGGGGTTACGTTAGCCGCTATGCCCTCGGTCGGGACTATCATAAGCTGTTACGTAATCGCCTGAAAAAATTAGGTGAGAAGATTCAGGAACAGTGTGCTTCGCTCAATTTTAGACCTTTTGTCGATTCCGCGCCGATTCTTGAACGTCCTTTAGCCGAAAAAGCAGGGCTTGGCTGGACAGGTAAGCACTCACTCATCCTCAGTCGCGATGCCGGCTCGTTCTTTTTTCTCGGTGAACTGCTTATCGACCTCCCGCTGCCCGTCGATCATCCCGTCGAAGAAGCGTGCGGACGCTGCGTCGCCTGCATGACTATCTGCCCAACCGGCGCTATCGTCGAGCCCTATACCGTTGACGCCCGGCGCTGCATCTCCTATCTGACCATCGAACTGGAAGGGGCGATCCCGGAAGAATTTCGCTCGCTGATCGGTAACCGCATTTACGGCTGCGATGACTGCCAGCTCATTTGTCCGTGGAACCGCTTCGCGCAACTCACTGATGAAGAGGACTTTAGCCCGCGTAAGGCATTACACGCACCTGCACTCCAGGAGCTGTTCACCTGGAGTGAGCCTTATTTCTTGAAAGTGACTGAAGGGTCAGCCATTCGGCGTATCGGTCATCTGCGCTGGCTGCGTAATATTGCCGTCGCATTGGGAAATGCGCCCTGGGATGAAGCGAATCTTACGGCTCTGGAAAGTCGCCGAGGTGAGCACCCACTTCTCGATGAGCACATAGAATGGGCGGTTACGCAGCAAATTGACAAGCGAAATGCCAACGTGATTGAAGTGCAATTGCCGAAGAAACTACGGCTGGTAAGAGTGGTGGAGAAAGGATTGCCGCGAGATGCCTGAGTGATTCACAGGCTGTGGATAAAAATAAAAATGCATTGCGTTTCAATGAGCAGTCATTCGTCAAGTGATCGAATTAACAATTTTCATTGAAATTTAATACTTATGTTTCAATAACATAAAAACACACCGTTTACACCGCAGACAATTTCCTCGTGAAAAGCCGCCAAAAACAATCTGTGGATAACTCTGTTCACAGTATTTTGCATGGCCTGACGGAAATCATCTCTGACGCGATCTTGCGCTGTGGATAAAATAAGTACCGGAAGAAATTTTGGAGCGGGAAACGAGACTCGAACTCGCGACCCCGACCTTGGCAAGGTCGTGCTCTACCAACTGAGCTATTCCCGCTTAATTGTCGTTTCAAGCTGCCTGAGCACTAACGGCTTTGCCGCAACCTGAAATTCAGTGATTAGAATGGAGACATTCAAATTCTGAACGTGGAAAGATAATTTAAAATCATGAGCTTAACTTATTGATTTTAATAACCTTTACACCTATCCTGCAACAGGATGGACGGCATTATGGACTAACCATGAGGCAATGGCAAGCCCTGTTCTTAATTTTATGCACAACTGAACAATTTCCATACAGAAAAAACAACAACGCCCCCATACGCCCGACCGTCACGTCCCTGTATCAGACAGGAGCGCCGATGGGTTTTTCATCGCGAAGGACACAGCTCGCTATGCGCGTCGAGCGGTAAATATCAATGATTTTCTTATCTCTCACACGGATGATTTTCCCCACACGCCCTTAAAATCACCATTTTTCCCCGTAAAACATCAGTTTTTCTTCTGGATATAGCCTGAAGTTATATCCTGCCACTAAACAAGCATTCCTCCCTCAGCCCGCAGCATGGAATAGTCAGTACAGATCCTTTTCACCTGTCTGATACGAGAAACATCATGCTGATCCCTCAACCTTATTTACTCTTTCTTGGTGATGTCACCGATCCCCTGGCGGCAAAAACGGCGCGCGGTATTCACGTCTGGCGGCCGGAACAGTGCGTTGGTGAAATCAAACTGGCGGGTTGCACCGTCAGCCTCGGTCTGGAAGAGATCGACATTGCCACCGCCAAAGCGCGCGGGGCAAAAACCCTGGTACTCGGTACCGCCAACGCCGGAGGATATCTGCCGCCGCACTGGCTGGATACTGTACGCAACGCTATCAAAGCCGGAATGAATGTCGCCAGCGGCCTGCACCATCGTCTGGCAGATGAACCGGAGCTCGTAGCGTTAGCGCAGGAATTTGGCGTGGAACTGTTTGATATCCGCCACATGCGTCCGAAGCTGAGTGTTGGCAGCGGTAAAAAACGTGCCGGTAAGCGTGTGCTTACTGTCGGCACCGACTGCTCAGTCGGCAAGATGTACACCTCACTGGCGCTGGAAGCGGCAATGCGCGACGTCGGTCTGAAGGCCGATTTCCGGGCCACCGGCCAGACCGGTATCCTGGTTGCCGGAGCCGGTATCGCCATCGACGCGGTCATTGCAGACTTTATCGCCGGCGCGGCGGAAGCGCTGTCCCCCGCCAACGAAGACGACCATTGGGATATCGTCGAAGGTCAGGGTTCACTGTTCCATCCTTCCTATGCAGGCGTATCAATGGGGCTGATCCACGGCACCCAGCCACAATGGCTGGTGATGTGTCACGAAATGGGCCGCCAAAAAATGCGCCATCTGCCGCATCAGCCGATGGTCAGCCTGAAGGATTGCGTCGACGCCAACCTGCGCGCCGCCGCTGTCACCAGCGACACCGTGCAGTTGGCGGGTTTTGCCATCAACACCTCAAACTACAGTGAAGAAGAAGCGCGCGCTTACTGCGCCGAAGTCAGCGCCGAATTTGGCGTGCCCGCCACCGATCCGGTGCGCTTTGGCATCACGGAAATCGCAGCCTTCCTGAAGGAGCGCGGATAAGATGCGACGTATGCAGATAGAGGTGCTGGAACTGCCGCTGGCGCGCCCGTTTGCCATCTCACGCGGCACACGCACCGCGGTGACGGTGATTCGCGTCACCCTGGAGCAGAATGGCTTTATTGGTCGCGGTGAATGCACGCCTACCCCGCGTTACGACGAAACGCCGGAAAGCGTCAACGCCGAACTGGAAACGATGCGCGGCGACATCGAAGCCGGTCTCAGCCGAGTCGATCTGCAAACCCGTCTGCATGCGGGTTCAGCGCGTAATGCGCTGGACTGCGCGCTGTGGAGACTGGATGCCGCACTGGCGAAACAGACGCTGTGGCAGATGAGCGGCCGGACTCCCCCCGTCTCGGTCATCACCGCCGAAACACTCAGTCTGGATAGCGTGGACAATATGGCGCGGGCCGCCGCTGACGCGGTGTCACGTGGCGCCATCCTGCTGAAAATTAAACTCAACCGTGACGATATTCTGGAAAAAGTGGCCGCGATCCGTGCCGCCGCGCCCCACGCCACGCTGATTATTGATGCCAACGAAGCCTGGTCCGGTGTCGATCTGCACAGCCTGTTCAACGCGCTGTTGCCCTATAACATCGCGATGATCGAACAACCGTTACCGGCCGGTCAGGACCAGGATTTACAGCGTTTCACTCATCCAATCCCGGTCTGTGCCGACGAGAGTTGCCACACGCGGGAAGATATCGCCCAACTGCGTAATCGCTACGAGATGATCAACATCAAACTGGATAAATGTGGCGGATTAACCGAAGCGCTGGCGATGGTGGCAGAGGCGAAAAAGCGGGATATGCGTCTGATGGTGGGCTGTATGCTGGGTTCATCGCTGGCAATGGAAGCCGCGCTGCCGGTGGCGATTGCCGCCGAACATATCGATCTCGATGGCCCGATCTGGCTGGCGGCAGACAGTTCGCCGTTCCTCTCCTATTCCAGAGGCCAAATCTGGCTATAACCCGCACACGGAGCAACGATGACGGACACTTTACCCATGCAGAACGCCGCCAGCGTTGCCGGTTCCGCCTCTGCGCCGGTACTCGCTATTCAGGATCTCAGCGTCAGCTTTCGCGGCCGTAGCGGCGTTAACCAGGCGCTGAAAGGCATCAACTTTGAGATACACCAGGGCGAAATCGTCGCCGTAGTGGGCGAAAGCGGATCGGGAAAATCAGTCACCTCGCTGTCGGTAATGGGGCTACTGGCTGCCTCAGGTCATATCGATCACGGCAGCATTCAGTTCCGCGATCGTCATGGTCAATTATATCACCTGGAAAAACTCGACGAAACGCAGCGCAATGCTTTGCGTGGTCGTGAGATGTCAATGATTTTTCAGGAGCCAATGACGTCGCTGAACCCGGTACTGCGTGTCGGCGATCAGCTGACAGAAGCCCTGCTCGACCAAAAAATTTGTGGTAAAGCCGAGGCGAATGCACGCGCCCGCAAACTGCTGCGCCAGGTCCGTATTGCCGATGTCGATCGGGTCATGAAAAGCTATCCGCACTCGCTGTCGGGCGGGATGCGTCAGCGAGTGATGATTGCCCAGGCGCTGGCCTGCGATCCGCAACTGTTGATTGCAGATGAACCAACCACCGCGCTCGACGTCACGGTACAGGCGCGCATTCTGCAAATTCTGCGTGATTTGCAACGCGCCAGGCAGATGGCGGTGCTGTTTATCACCCACGATATGGGCGTCGTGGCAGAAATCGCTGACCGTGTGGTGGTGATGTATCGCGGCAATGTGGTGGAACAGGGAACGGTGGAAGCGATTTTTAACGCGCCGCAGCATCCCTACACCAAAGCGTTACTGGCAGCGGTGCCAAAACTGGGGGACATGCGCGAACACGCATGGCCACAGCGCTTTCCGTTACTCGGCGCAGAAGAAACGGAGAAGGATGAACAACGCACCGCTCGTTACGATGATAACCCCCTGCTTGATGTACGCGGCCTGAAAGTCTATTACCCCATTCGCAGCGGTATTTTCTCGGCACTGACCCATGAAGTTCATGCGGTAGAGCAGATCGACTTCACCCTGTGGCCGGGGGAGACGCTGGCGATTGTTGGCGAGAGTGGTTGCGGTAAATCCACCACCGGTCGCGCGCTGATGCGTTTAATCAACAGCGATGCCGACAGCATCCATTTCCAGGGTAACGAAATCGCCAACCTGAAAGAGGCCCAGTTTCAGCCGCTACGGCGTGAAATCCAGATGGTATTTCAGGATCCCTATGCCTCGCTTAATCCGCGTTTAACCGTGGGATTCACCATCGCCGAGCCGCTGCTGCTGCATGGCGTGGTGCAGTCGCTGGAAGAGGCGACGCCGCAGGTGGCGGAACTGCTGAAAAGCGTTGGCCTGCAACCGGAACATGCGCGCCGTTATCCGCATGAGTTTTCCGGCGGCCAGCGTCAGCGTATCGCCATTGCCCGCGCTATGGCGCTGAAACCCAAAGTGATCATTGCGGACGAAGCGGTTTCTGCGCTGGATGTGTCGATTCAGGCGCAGGTGGTGAATCTGATGATGGATCTGCAACAGCAAACCGGTGTGGCGTGGATTTTTATCTCCCATGACATGGCGGTGGTGGAGCGTATTGCTAACCGCGTGGCGGTAATGTACCTCGGCCAGATTGTTGAACTGGGGCCGCGCCAGTCGGTATTCAATAATCCGCAACATCCCTATACCCAACGGCTGCTGGCCTCGGTGCCGGTCGCTGATCCACTGAACCGTCCACAACGCGCTTTCGAGGACAGCGAGATCCCCTCGCCGTTACGCAAAGCAGGAGAAACGGTCATTAAACCCCGTTATCGCCAGGTTGCCCCGCAGCACTGGGTCGCTGATGGCATTGTTCCGTGCTAACCCCAATACCAGGAGATTTTATGAACCCGTTCTTCCGTCGCACCTCGCTCGCTCTCGGACTTACCCTCTCCCTGGCGGCTGCTGTGCAGGCGCAGGATCTGCATATCTCGATGTATGCGGATATCACCGGCCTCGATCCACACGATACCTCAGACAACGTCAGTTATTCAGTGCAAAGCGGCATCTTCGAGCGCCTGTTCCAGTTCGATGCCCGGATGAAGCTGCAACCCTGGCTGGCAACCGGGTACACCAGTAATGACAGCGCCACTGAATTCACCCTGACGCTGCGCAAAGGCGTTACCTTCCAGGACGGCACGCCCTTCGATGCAGAGGCGGTGAAAGCCAACCTCGATCGTCTCGCCGATCAGACCAAAGGACTGAAGCGCAACAGTCTGTATAAGATGATTGAGAGCGTTACGGTACTGGCGCCAGACAAAGTGAAAATTGATCTGAACCAGTCATTTGGCGCATTCATCAATACCCTGGCCCACCCGTCAGCGGTGATGTGGAGCCCGGCGATCCTCAAGCAGTATCCGGACGAAGCGCAGTTGCGCCTGCATCCGGTGGGCACGGGTCCGTTTAAATTTGTCAACTGGCAGCCGGGGAAAGCCGTCACTCTGACCAAATACGACGGTTACTGGCAGAAAGGCTGGCCGAAGGTGGATAAGGTGGTTTTCTCCCCCAGCCCGGAAGATGCCACCCGCGTGGCAGCGCTGAAGTCAGGTCAGGCTGATGCGATCTGGCCGTTGCCGTCCGATCTGATCAGCACCGTACAAAACGACAGCAAACTGGCAATCCAGCGCGATCCGAGCATTTACCTCTACTACATGGCGATCAATAACCAGCATAAACCGCTGGCGGATGTGCGCGTACGTCAGGCGATTAACTACGCCATCGACCGTAATCTGTGGCTAAAAGTGGCGTTTGCCGGTATGGGCAAACCCGCCAGTTCAGCCATTCCGGAAGGAGTACAGTTCTACCAAAAGCAGAGCGACCCCAACTATCGCTATGCACCGGATGAAGCCAAAGCGCTGCTGAAAGCGGCGGGATACCCGAACGGTCTCGATCTGAAGCTGTGGACCACCAATGCCACCGCCAGCGTGCGCGCGGCGCAGTTCCTGAAAGCACAGCTCGCTACTGTGGGGATCCGCGTCACCGTAACGCCAATGGATTCCGGTATGCGCGACGCCAAACTGTGGGGGGTGAAAGATCCGAAGCAGGCGCAATTTGACCTCTACTATGGCGGCTGGTCTACCTCTACAGGCGATGCTGACTGGGCGCTGCGTCCGCTGTACGCCACCGAATCCTGGGTGCCAACTTCCTACAACGTCTCCTACTTCAGCAACCCGGCGGTAGATAAAGCGATTGCCGAGGGTCTGGCTACCGCAGATCCGGCGAAGCGCGCCGTGGCGTATGCCGAAGCGCAGAAGCTGCTGTGGAAAGATGCGCCGGTTGCCTTCCTCGGCACGCCGGATAACCTGGTGGGCAAACGTCGCGATCTGAGCGGCGTCTCGATGTTGCCGGATGGTAACTTGCTGTATACCCAGGCGGCGTTTAAGTAAGCCCTGCATCCCCCTCGCCATTAATGGCGAGGGGGATGTCCGTACCGAATTAAAGGAAACGCATGTTCGCATACATTATTCGTCGTCTGCTGGAGATGATCCCGGTTCTGCTGGTGGTCTCACTGCTGGTATTCGGCTTTATCAAACTGCTTCCGGGCGATCCGGCACGCATCTATGCCGGGCCGGATGCGCCGCTGGAAGCAGTGGAAGCCGCGCGCCAGCATCTCGGTCTTAACGACCCGCTGCCGCAACAATATCTGCACTGGCTGGGCGGCCTGTTCCGTGGCGATCTCGGCGTAACCTACCGCACACAGCAGCCGGTGCTGGAAGTGATCGAAAAAAGCTTTATGCCTACCATGTGGCTGGCGCTCGCCGGTTTTGCCTGGTCAGTGATCCTCGGCCTGTTTCTTGGCGTGCTGGCAGCCCTGAAACGCGGAAAATGGCAGGACTGGACGCTAATGAGCGTTGCCGTGGGCGGTATTTCCATGCCGACATTCTGGCTGGGCCTGTTGCTGATCCAGTTTGTTGCTATGCCATTTGGCCTGTTTTCGGTCAGCGGCTTCAATAAGCCCACGGATATCATCCTCCCCGCCATCACGCTGGGTTCCTCGGTGGCTGCGGTGATGGCGCGTTTTACCCGCTCAGCCTTCCTTGAGGTGGCGCAGGAAGATTATGTCCGTACCGCCAAAGCAAAAGGCCTGCGCAATCGTCTGGTGACCTGGAAGCATGTAATGCGCAATGCGCTGATCCCGGTCATCACCATGCTCGGTTTGCAGTTTGGTTTTCTACTGGGCGGCTCGATCGTGGTGGAAAGCGTGTTCAACTGGCCGGGATTAGGCTGGCTGCTGATCGAATCGATCAAAGCGCAAGACCAGCCGGTGATCCAGGCGCTGGTGATGCTGTTCGTGTTTGAATTTATTGTGATTAACCTGCTGGTCGACCTGCTGTATGCAGTAGTGAACCCGGCGATTCGCCTGCGACAGGAGCCATGATGAGCCTACAATCTCTGCCTGCCAATGCGCAGGAGGCGATCCGTTCGCCGTGGCGCGATTTTCTGCATGCCTTTGTGCGCAATCCACTGGCGCTGGTCTCGGGCGGGTTTGTGCTGTTGCTGGTGCTGGTGGCGATTTTCGCTCCGTGGCTGGCGCCCTGGGATCCGATGGCGCCGGACTGGATGGCGCTCTCCTCACCGCCCTCTGCCGCGCACTGGATGGGCACCGATGATCTCGGTCGCGACCTGCTGAGCCGTATCATCTATGGCGCGCGTATCTCGTTGTATATTGGCGTCGTCTCGGTAACGCTTGGCATGGTGGTGGGAGTACTGCTTGGGCTGCTGGCCGGCTATTATGGCCGCTGGATCGACATGCTGATTATGCGGGGTTCCGATGTCCTCTTCGCTTTTCCAGGCATGTTGCTGGCGATTGCGGTGGTGGCGATTCTCGGTCCGGGTCTGAATAACGTGATTATCGCGGTCGCGGTGTTCAGCGTGCCGGTGTTTGCCCGTATCGTACGCGCCTCGACGCTGTCGCTGAAACAGGCCGCTTATGTTGAAGCGGTACGCTGTGCTGGCGCGCCAAACCGCGTCATTCTGTTGCGCCATATTCTGCCGGGTACCCTGTCGAACGTGATTGTTTACTTCACCATGCGTATCGGCACCAGTATTCTCACCGCAGCCGGACTGAGTTTTATCGGCCTTGGTCCGGAGCCGGACGTTCCTGAGTGGGGCAACATCCTGGCGATGAGTCGCAATATGATGATGGCTGGCATGTGGCACATCAGCGTCTTCCCCGGCCTGGCGATTTTTATTACGGTACTGGCGTTTAACCTGCTGGGCGATGCCCTGCGCGATACGCTCGATCCCAAACTGAAGAGTTAAACATGGATTTTCAACAGAGGCAGCGTGACCTGCTGCTGCAACGCTGGCGTGAAGATCGTCAGCTCGGTCAGCCGCGCAGCCACTGCGGGCCGACCAACCTGATCAGCGATGTACCTGGCGTGCGCGTCGGCCACGCCACTCTGGCAGAAGGCGAGATCCAGACCGGTGTCACGGCGATTGTGCCGCCGGGTGATAACCTTTTCCGACAACCACTGCCCTGCGCGGCGGCGGTATTTAACGGCTTTGCCAAACCGGTCGGGCTGGTACAACTGGAAGAACTGGGGGTATTGCAGACGCCGATCCTGCTTAGCAACACTCTGGCGGTCGGCACGCTGTTTACCACCCTGGTGCGCGATGCCATCAGCCGCAACCCGGAGCTGGGCCGCAGTATGCCCACGGTCAATCCGTTGGCGCTGGAGTGTAACGATGGCTGGCTCAATGACATCCAGGCGCTGGCGGTGACAGAAACGCTGGCGCAACAGGCCCTACAGAATGCGCAGAGCGATTTCGCCCGTGGTAGCGTTGGCGCCGGGCGCGGTATGAGTTGTTTTAGCCTGAAAGGCGGCATTGGCAGCGCCTCGCGCCTGATCCCCGCTCTGAATGCCACGCTTGGCGTACTGGTGCTGGCGAACTTTGGCGCGCTGACAGCGTTAACGCTGGATGGCGTGCGTCTTGGCGAGATGATCGCCCCGCTGTTGCCGGAACTGGCGCCCCAGCGCGATGCGGGCTCGATCATCATCATTATGGCCACCGATGCGCCGCTTGACGCGCGCCAGTTGAAGCGTGTGGCAAAACGCGCCGGGGCAGGCCTCGGACGACTGGGCAGTTACTGGGGACACGGTTCCGGTGATATTGCGGTGGCATTTTCTACCTGCGTTCAGCCTCAGCCACCGGAAGATGCGGCGCTGGAGCCATTGCTCGCCGCCGCTGCCGATGCCACCGAACACGCGGTGCTGGATGCGTTGCTGAGCGCGGAAGCGGTCACCGGTTTTCGCGGCCACCACCGTCCGGCGTTGACCGAGGTGCTGAACAGGTTATCGCTACCGTAACGGCGCGATTGATCACATCATATTGGGGTTTATACCCGACACAGAAACGGGCGTAGCCAATGTACAAGCGACCTGAAATACAACGGGTATATCGCGATTAACGGAAAACATCAGACAATGAAAATCTTTATCTCCGCCGATATCGAAGGCATCGCGGGCGTCATGCGCCCGGAACAATGTTCGCCAGGCCATGCGGAATACCAGCTGGCACGCGGATTGATGGAACAGGAAGTTAATGCCGCCATCGATGGGGCGTTTGCCGGTGGCGCAACCGAAGTGGTAGTGGCTGACAGCCACGCGCAAATGACCAATCTGCGTGCGGAAAATATCGATCCCCGCGCCCGACTGGTCCAGGGCAAACCTCGCGGTCTGTCAATGGTGGAAGGGCTGGAACAGCAGCCCTTCGATGGTCTGTTTTTTATCGGCTATCACAGCGCGGCAGGCGAGCCCGGCGTGCTGGCGCATACCATTAACGGGCGCGCGTTCTGGCGCATCCATATCAACGGCAAAGTGATGGGCGAAAGCGATATCTATGCGGCGGCGGCGGCCGAACAGGGCACGCCGTTGTGGCTGGTGAGCGGCGACGATCGGCTCCAGGGCTGGATTGGCGAACATTACCCGTCGGTTGATTACGTCTGCGTCAAACGCGCCATCTCCCATACCTGTGCAGAATCCATCAGCCCGCGGGCGGCGCAGGATGCTATCCGCGTCGCCGCCACGGCAGTCGTACAGCGTGCAGGTCAGGTTGAAACCACCCGCATCAGTTCCCCTTATGAGATGCAGCTTCAGGCGAGTAAACCGGTGCTGGCCGATCTCTTCAGCCTGATCCCGGGCGTAACGCGCATTGATGCGGTCACCGTGGGCTATCGCGCGGAGAAGATGGGCACGCTAATCAGCCTGTTGAGCGCCTTCTCCTATCTGGCGAGTACGCAAAACTAAGGCTCATCGCTGGCGTCTGAAGGTCACAACGCGGCTGCGGTTGAGCAGCAGCCGCACGCTATCGCCCGCTCGCGCCAGCACAAAACGTTTCTCCCACGGGCCATCCTGCGCCGTTGCCAGCACACGATCGCCACCCAGCGATTGCAGCGTGGCGCGAATCGCCGCCGGGCCAATTCCCATCGTCAGGGTATCCGCCGCAACCACCATCTCACTACGCCACTGCGACGCGAACCAGCAGCCCTGCATATTGTCGAGGCTGGCGCAATCCGGCTGCACCGGTACAAAGCGGCGCGCCGCATGGCCGATTTCACCGGCAATCGCGGCGCCCTCGTGATGTAATCGCATCGGGAAAGTGCTGGAAAGTGAGATGGCATCACCAGCGTGTTCATCGCGCCATAGCGTTTCACCCGCTCCCAGCCAGGTGGCGGTCACGCCGCTGATCTCCAGCCAGTCGGCGGCATCCGGCGCCACATACAGCCCGGGCGTCAGATCGTGGCCTTTTTCCGGTAATGCGCGGCCCAACGCGGCGGCCAGAATGCGCAGAGCGCTTTCGGAAGTGGCGACATCTTCACGGTTTGCCACCAGCGCCACGCCGATCTTCAACGCCGGATGCAACAGGAAATAGCTTTTATAACCGGCGTGGGAACCGCCGTGACCAAACAGCGTCTGGCCGTCGATCGTCGAACGCGTTATCCCCAGCCCATAACCGCTGGCGCGCCCGTCATTCAGCCTGCGCGGCGCGCTCAGCCGTTGCAGCACACCGGCACCCGGACCGGTATCCGCCAGCAGACTTTGCAGCCAGCGAGTCAGATCCCGCAGACTGCCGGTCACGCTGCCGGATGCCGACAGATGCAAACCGGCGCTGGAAAGTTGCCACTGCTGCCCGTTGTGCCAGTAACCCGGCACCAGGCCAGGGACAATATCAAACCAGCTTTCCGCCGCGAACAGATTAATATCCAGGGGGTTGCACACGTATTGCTGTAACAGCTCGTTAAACAGCACGCCTTTGGCTTTCAGCGCCTCCTCCACCAGACGGTAGCCGGTGTTGGTATAGGAGATCTCGCTGCCCGGCGGGTAGTTCAGATCGCCTTCGCGAGCGACAAAATCGAGCAAATCGGCGGCAGTAGTGGCGTTATACACCGATAAACCCAGCAGCGACAGGGTTTCACGCACGTCCGGCAGGCCGCTGCTCATATCCAGCGCCTGCCCTATCGTCACCGCGCCGTTGGCGCCGGTCAGCTGCGGCAGATGTTGCGCCAGCGTGTCATCCAGCTGCATAAATCGGCTTCCCGGGCCGGTGACCAGGGCGGCAAACAGATGTTTGGTTATTGAGGCAAAACGCACCACGCTGTCCACCGTAAACGGCGTTTGCCGGGACAGATCGGCCAGCCCGGCGTAATGCGTTGAGTGAATATGGTCGGCATCAAACAACACGATCGCACCGCCTGGCGCACCGGGTTGTCGCCAGCTTTGCACGATCGAATCTGCCACATCTGCGGCCTGCTGCCAGCGGGCTGTTGTCATACCGGTTCCTCCAGCGTCATGCTGAGATCAAACAGTTGCGCGGTGTGCGGATGCTGGATGCGGCGGGCGCGCAGATCGTCAGCGCTCAGTTGCTCGACCATCTCGCCATGCTGCATCACGCCAATGCGCTGACACAAATGCGTCACCACCGCGAGATTATGTGTCACCATAATGTAGGTCAGTTCACGCTCGCTGCGAAGATCGCTCAGTAGATTAAGGATTTCCGCCTGTACCGATACATCGAGCGCCGAGGTGGGTTCATCCAGCAGCAGGACCTCCGGCTCCGCAATCAGCGCCCGGGCGATCGCCACACGCTGACGCTGCCCGCCGGAAAGCTGGTGGGGATAGCGAAAACGCACCGCCGCAGGTAGACCAACTTCACTCAGCGCCCGGCTGATGCGTTGTTCAGCACGATCGAACTGATGCACCAGCAACGGCTCGTGCAGAATGCGGTCAATGGTCTGCCGCGGATGCAGCGAGCCAAACGGGTCCTGGAAGACCATTTGAACCTGGCGAAAAAAAGCGCGGCTGCGTTTGGCGCCCAATGCCTGACCGCCAAAGATCATATTGCCCTGCCAGTGTTCATTCAGCCCGGCCAGCGCTCGCAGAATGGTGGATTTACCGGAACCGCTTTCGCCAACCAGGCCGAAACTCTCGCCATTAGCAACAAAAAAGCTGACGTCTTTTACCACCGTAAGCGAACCAAAAGAGATACGCAGATTATCAATTTGAATCATGTATTTTGCCTGTTGAGCTAAAATCCGCCCCCTGCATTGCAACCCGCGCGATAAATCGCGCAATACCTGGATGCGGCATTAATCCCGCCACGCCGCATCACGCTGCAGCACCGGTAATCGATCGCGCGGATGGCGCAGCGACGGCAGGCAGGCCAGCAACCCGCGGGTATAGGGATGCTGCGCCTGTTGCAGTTGTCCGGCCGCTAACTGTTCGACGATACGCCCGGCATACATCACCGCCACGCGATCGCAAAAATGCGACACCAGCGGCAGATCGTGACTGATCAGGATCAGTCCCATGCCACGAGCAGACACCAGGTCGTCAATCAGTTTGAGGATCTCCGCCTGTACCGTGGCATCCAGCGCACTGGTAGGTTCATCCGCAATCAGCAACTCCGGGTCCGGCGCCAGCATCATGGCAATCATCACCCGCTGGCCCATCCCACCAGAAACTTCATGTGGATAGCGTTTCGCCACCGATTCGGGATCGCGGATTTTTACCTGTTCCAGCAAGCCAATCGCGGCCTGCAGCGCCGCCTTTTTGCTCCCCCCCTTATGTTCGCGCCAGGCTTCGGAAATCTGCTGACCAATCGTCATCACCGGATTGAGCGAATATTTCGGGTCCTGCAAAATAAAACCAACGCGCTTGCCGCGGATCTGACGTAGCACTTTTTCGCTGGCGCCGCGCAGGTCGATGCCATCAAAACGCAGGACGTCCGCCGTCACCGCCGCGTTGCCTGGCAGCAGTTGCATCAGGCTGCGTGCCGTCAGCGATTTGCCGGAACCGCTCTCGCCGACAAGGGCAAACTTTTCCCGGCCAACGCTAAAACTGACGCCGCGCACCGCTTCAAAGGTGTCGGCGCGGTTGCGAAAGGCAATGCGCAAATTTTCAATTTCTACCAGCATTTAGCGCTCCTTCGGATCAAGCACGTCGCGCAGACCGTCGCCCAGAAAGTTGAACGCCAGCGAGGTCAGGAAAATGGCGATGCACGGCATCAGCGGCACCCACCACTCGCTAAACAGGAAACGACGCGCAGTGGCAATCATCGTGCCCCATTCCGGTGAAGGCGGCTGAGCGCCCATGCCGAGAAAGCCGAGGCTGGCGGCGGTGATAATGATAGAACTCATGTCAAGAGTGACGCGCACAATCAGGCTCGGCACGCACAATGGCATGATATGGCGCAGAATAATACGCAACGGCGCTGCGCCGGTCAGACGGCTGGCGGCGATAAAATCACTGTTGCGGAACTGTAAGGTCTCCGCCCGTGCCAGACGCGCATAGGGCGGCCAGGCAGTCAGCGCGATGGCCAGAACCGCACTCTCGACGCCCGGTTTCAGCGCAGCAACAAACGCCAGCGCCAGAATCAGGCGCGGGAAAGCGAGGAAAATATCCGTCAGTCGCATCAACGCCTTGTCCACAATCCCGCCTGCATAACCGGCGATACAGCCAATCAGCAGGCCGAGCGGCGCGGTCAGCACCACGACCGCGATCACCATACCAAGCGTGGTGCGTCCGCCATAGATGATTCGCGTCCAGACATCGCGGCCCAGTTCATCGGTGCCGAGCCAGTGCGCCCATGACGGCGCCGCAAGGCGATTAGCCAGATGCTGCGTTCCTGGATCAAACGGCGTCAGCAGCGGCGCAAACACCGCCAGAAGTAACATCAGGAAAATGACCAGCAGCCCCGCCATCGCCAGCGGGTTGTTACGCAGGCTGAGCCACAGGCGATAGCGACGGCCCCATACCGCCTGGCGGCGGTTCGCTGGCGTGTCATCAAGTAGCCAGTCACGAGAAAAGAAGATCATTTTACGCGCGGATCCCAAAGTCGATAGAGAAGATCGGCCAGTTGATTAAGCACGACATACACGGTGCCGACCAGCAGAGTGGCGCCAACTACCGGGTTCATATCAGCGTTCATCAACGAAGTGGTCAGATACTGTCCGAGCCCCGGCCAGGAAAAAACGTTTTCCGTCACTACCGCGCCCTCCAGCAGCCCGGCGTAAGTCAGCGCCAGTACCGTCACCAGTTGTACCGCTACGGTGGGAAAAGCGTGGCGCCAGATCACCCGCGCCGCAGACAATCCTTTGGCGCGCGCGGTGATCACAAACTCGCCGCTAAGGGCATTGAGCATAAAGGTGCGCGTCATCCGCGTGATGTAAGCCATGCTGAAATAGGCGAGGATCAACACCGGCTGGGCCATATGCGCCAGCGCATCGCGAAAGGCGTCATACTCACCCGCCAGCAAAGAGTCGATGGTAAGAAAGCCGGTGACCTGCGGCACCATATCCTGCCAGATAATGTCCTGACGGCCGGGTCCCGGCGCAATGCCCAGCACGGCGTAGAACACCAGCAGGCTAAGTAACGCCAGCACGAATACCGGCAGCGAATGGCCGGCGAGACACACCACACGAATGGTCTGATCCACCCAGCTACTTTGTCGCACCGCCGCCCACACGCCGAGTGGGATGCCGATCAACGCGGCGATAATAATCGCCGCCGTCGCCAGCTCCATGGTCGCTGGAAAGAAACGCGCGATATCGGTAGTGACCGGATTGGAGGTCAAAATCGATTTACCGAGATCGCCATGTAACAGCTGATTGAGGTAATGACCAAACTGGATGTAAAGCGGTTGATCCAGCCCCATTTCCGCACGCACGCGTTCCACTACCGATTGCGGGGCGTTATCACCGACCGCCGCCAGCACCGGATCGGTGGGCATCACGCGACCAATAAAAAAGGTCAAAACCGACAAGCCGAACAACGTCAGCACCAGGCTGCTCAGGGTGCTGACGATCTTTTTCAGTAACTGCATCAGGCTTTTTTCACCTGCTGATACGGCCACTGCTCCAGAACGGTCATGTGGACATCGCTGATATTTTTGCCAACGGCGACGTTTTTGGTTTTCTGCATCATGTAGATAAACGGACTCTTCTCACGCCCCATCTGCTGAAGCTGGTGATACAGCGCGATACGTTTGGCCGGGTCGGCTTCGTGCAGCGCCTGTGCGGTGAGTTTGTTGAACTCATCGTCAGACCAGCTACAACGCCACGCCAGCGTGCGGTCGCGCGCGTTATCGCTGTTGTCGGTGTTAACGCAGAAGGCTTCAGTATTGGAGTTCGGGTCGAAGTAATCCGCTCCCCACGCGGTGAGCGCCAGCTGATGCTGACGAGCGCGCATTTTGGTCAACACCTGGCGGTTCTCAGCGGCAATCAGCGATACCTTGATGCCAATCGCACCCAGTTGGGTCTGAATCGCCTGTGCAATATCCGGGTACGGCTGCATCGAGTAGTGATCGAGGGTGATGGCAAAACCGTCCGGATAGCCCGCCTCGGCCAGCAACGCTTTGGCTTTGGCAACGTCTTTATGGAAAGGGGTATCATCCAGCGCCGCCGGGAAACCGCTCGGCAGGAAGCTCTGATGAGTGGTGAAACTCATTGACAGAATGTTCTTCTGGATGCTGTCATAATCCAGCGCCCATTTTAGCGCCTGCCACACCTGCGGTTTTTTCAGGTACTCATTACTGGTGTTGCACGACATCAGCATGATAGCCGAAAGCGGCTGCGTCACCAGCGAGATCGCAGGGTCGTTTTTCACCTGTAACAGTTGTTCGGTGGTCAGGTCGTAAGCCGCATCCACGTCGCCTTTTTTCAGCATTAACGCCTGTGCTGCCGGGTCAGTGATGTGTTTGAGGATCACGCGTTTGATTTTGCTCTGGTCCGCGAACTGCGGGCTGAGTTGCAGAATCACGGTTTCACTGGCTTTCCAGGTACGCAGGGTAAAAGCGCCAGAACCCGCGCTGTGCTGTTTCAGCCAGGCGTTGCCGAAGTCGTTATTCTGCTGATTTGCCAGGCAGGCTTTCTTCGACACAATGCTGCCGACGGTGGCCGACAGACAATACAGCAGGAAGGTTTCAGCCGCCGGAGCACCCAGCTTCATCTCCAGCGTATGGGTGTCTTTCGCGGTCACCAGTTGGGTGACGTTATCTTTAGTGAAGCCAAACTGGTTGATGATAAACGCCGGGCTTTTATCCAGTTTTACGATACGTTCGATGGAGAACGCCGCATCTTCGGCGGTGACGGGGGTACCATCGGCGAATTTGGCCGTCGGGTCGATATGGAAGGTATACACGCTGTTGTCGGCATTGACCTCCCAGCTTTTTGCCAGGGCGCCAATCACCTTATCCGGCTGTTGCGGGTCAGGCATCACCAGCTTCTGATACAGGTTGCCGCAAATCTGCCCGCCAGTGGCTTCGAAACTCTCGTGAGGATCGAGGCTGGTCATATTATCCAATTGCATCGCCATCACCAGCATACTGGGCGGAGTGGCGCCAAAGGCGGAATTGAGGCTGAGATACGAAAGAAAAGGTACGGCTGTGCATCCTACAAGAAAACGTCTTCTGGTTACCATGCCAACTCCAATTCATTGATTATTATGATAAAAAAATATCATTTGCTGTTTTTTTGTCTTGACATTCCCGCCGTGCGGGGGGATTAATAACAGGCATTAACCTTTTGTTTCATGTGCGGCCGTTCGCCCTGTTTTGGTGCATCCTGCCCCACTAACTGGCAGCTTTACGCTTTCCCCTGAATAAGCAACGGATACAACATGTCTGACTCACCTAACGCCAAGCAGATTGCCATTCCGGTTTTTGATGGTCACAACGATGTCCTGAACAAACTGTGGCAACACCATCAACCCGATGCGGTGAAGGTCTTTTTCAACGGCAGCGCATCAGGCCAGATGGACTTTCCCCGCATCCGCCAGGGGAATATGACCGGTGGAATTTTTGCCACCTGGGTGCCGTCACATCCATCAGTTGCAAGAAGTACGCCAGATCTCTCAGATTTTCCTCAGGAAATTATCAGCAGTGCACGCGATGCGACCTTCTCTATGCTTGCGTTATTGCTGCGTATTGAGCAGGCGTCAAACGGTCAGGTAAAGATTTGCCGCAGCGTGCGGGAGATTCGTGAGTGCATGGCGAAAGGGGTGCTGGCGACGGTAATGCACATTGAAGGGGCGGAAGCGCTGGATACGCACGGCGAGCTGCTGGACATTCTCTACGCCAGCGGGTTGCGCACCCTTGGGCCGCTGTGGAGCCGCCCGAACCAGTTTGGCGAAGGTGTGCCGTTTCGTTATCCCTCCTCGCCGGATATCGGCAATGGTCTGACCCCAGCGGGTAAGCAGCTGGTACGCGACTGTAACCAACGCCGCATCATGGTGGATCTGTCGCATATGGATGAAAAAGGCTTCTGGCAGACGGCGGACATCAGCAATGCGCCGCTGGTGGCAAGCCACTCCAATGCGCATGCATTGAGCGCCCAGTCGCGTAACCTTACCGACCGTCAACTGGCGGCGATTGCCGAAACCCGGGGTTTTGTTGGCGTGAACTTTGCCGTACCGTTCCTGCGTGAAGATGGCGATCGCCACGCCCCTACCACCGTGGAGGCTATCGTACGTCATGTCGAATACCTGCTGGAGAAAGTCGGTGAAGATGGCGTCGGCTTTGGCTCCGACCTCGATGGCGCGACAATGCCCGGCGATATAAAAGACGTAGCCGGTTTCCCGAAGGTAGTGGAGGCACTGGCAGCACGCGGTTATACGCAAAACCTGCTGGAGAAGATTTGTTACGGTAACTGGTTGCGTGTGCTCGACGCCACCTGGGGCGAATAAACCATGCGATTGCGGCATATTGAAGTGTTTCAGGCCATAGTGCAGACCGGTAGCATCAGCGGTGCGGCACGCCTGCTGAATGTGTCGCAGCCAAATGTCAGCCGGGTGTTGAATCATGCCGAGCAGCAGCTTGGTTTTGCGCTGTTTGAACGGCGTACCCAGGGGATGATTGTCACCGCGGAAGGGCGGCGTCTGCTGCCGGAAGTGGAAGATCTGTATCAACGTTTACAAGCCATTACCCAGTTAACGGAGCAACTGCGGCACGGCGAAGGGCAGACGGTACGCGTCGGCGCCGCGCACGCTTTTGGCCAGATGGTGCTGGCCCCGGCGCTGGTGACCTGGCGTCAGCAGGCTGCGTCGGTCAGCGTAGAACTGGTCACCGAACACTTCAGCACCCTGTGCCGCGGCATTCTCGACAACCAGCTCGATTTCGCGCTGGTGTTTGGTCAGCAGGCGGATGCAAACCTGCTGGCGGAACCTTTATTCCAATCTTCGATGGTGGCGTTGTTACCGCTGGCTCACCCGCACAACGAACCGGTCACCCTCGAATGGCTGTGCGCTAATAACCTGCTGATGATGCAAAACCAGGACCCGCTGGGACGCGTGCTGCATCGCGCGTTGCGCGATAAAGGGTTAAATCCTGGGGTTTCGCTATCGATAAAAACCTACTCGGTGATTGCCGACATGGTACTGGCGGGCGGTGGCGTGGGGATTGTCGATCTGTTCACCGCCTGTCGCTATGCCGATCAACTGAAGCTGTTACCCGTAGCACAGCCGCTGCCGTTCGAGGTGATGCTGCTCAGCCGACGCGACCGACCTCAGTCACAATCGACCCTGCAGCTGAAGCAGGTGATCCGTAATAAGTTGTGGGAGATTGCGCGGCAATGTGAATCCCAGTTTTTTACGGTTAAACCGTAGGGGTTTACGGGTATCGAATGTGTGCCGTTAGCCACAGGCTATTGCACTTCATTATCCGCGTGACGACAGAGAATTCCGCCATAACGGGAGATTTAGCTTCCTGTTTTCATTACCAATACGCAATACCTGACGCAACGGCCCTAAGGCTGCGCATAAAGTTGAATAAACGCCGCGGTCGCGGTGCTGACTGCTGATTCCAGTTGGACCGTATCGGCGGGAACAGGATCCAGACCCCACATAATCCGTTCGACAATCCCCGCCTCACATAGCGCTTTAAAATGCAGAGATAATGCCCGCGTGTCTCCCTGACGCAGCAACTTTTTCTCCATAAGCCCGCTGATGACCTCGCCAATATGCAACAACGTTTTTTTCGGCCCTAATTGATAAAACAAATTTGCCAGCTCCGGAAAACGCCCCGCCTCGCCGATGATCAGCCGGTTGAGCGCCACGATATCTGCTTTAGTGACCAAATCCAGATAAGCCATCCCCAGATGATGCAAGGTGTCAGACAGACTCTGGCTTGTCTTTGGCGCATCCAGCAAACGCTCCACCCAGCCTTTACCCGCCTCGATGATATAGGCCTCGAACAGCGCTTCCCTGGATGAGAAGTAGTTGTACAGCGTCACTTTGGAACTGGATGCCTCCGCAGCGATCGCTTCCATGGTGACCGAGGCAAATCCCTGAGTGACAAATAATTTCCCGGCAGCCATGACAAATTGCAGGCGGCGAGCTTCTGTTTTTTTACGCATTGTGTTTTCTGCTCCCTCATTTGTGAACGACATGGTACAGAAATGTTGATCTTTTATCTATACTGTGAATAAAGTAAACGTAGTCGTTCATTTATCTTTTGGAGACGGCCTGTGCATTGCCAGACCGGGCCCCGGTACCTGTCCACTACACCACCACGCGACGGAGGAGTGCTGTGAGAAAAAATCAACCCTTCAAGCCATCGGCCAACACGTTGGTGGATTGCCTGTTGCTGCGATGGATTGCGCCACAACTTAGCCAGGATGCGCAGTTCATCAGGTCAGGGCTTGCTATCTACGTCCGGGGCAGCGCACTGCTCTCCAGTTTCACACTCACAATAACAAACGCGCGTTTAACCGCCAGAAAACTGACAACGGCCTGCACACAATGCTGGCAGCACGGCTGGTTCATCGCTATCTCACCTGCAACCGGAGTTCATCATGAACACACACCAACATGCTTACACTGGCCAATACATTAATGGAAACTGGCGTCCCGGCGCATCGGGCACCCCACTCATTGACATCAATCCTTTTAATCAATCAGTGCTGACCGAAATAGCCCAGGCCAGCCAGGCCGATCTTGACGAGGCCTATCGCAGTGCCGCCATCGCACAAAAAGCCTGGGCCGGGACGAGTGTCGCCCACCGTAGCGCCGTGCTGCTTAACGTCGTGCACATCATGGAGCAGCGTCATGACGAAATCGTCGACTGGCTAATCGCGGAATCCGGCAGTACCCGAATCAAAGCCGAAATCGAATATGCATCCGCGCGCGACTGCACCTTCGCCGCCGCGATGTTGCCGGGGCGTGTACAAGGCATCATACCGCCCAGCGATGTGCCTGGCAGGGAAAATCGAATCTACCGTTCCCCACTGGGTGTTATCGGCGTCATTAGCCCATGGAATTTTCCGTTGCACCTGTCAAACCGTTCCGTCGCACCAGCGCTGGCCCTGGGGAACGCCGTTGTGCTCAAACCTGCCGAAGATACCCCGGTAACGGGCGGCCTGTTGCTGGCCAGCATTTACGAACAGGCGGGTTTGCCTCCGGGTGTACTGAATGTCGTCATTGGCGATGTGCAGGAGATTGGCGACGCCTTCACGCTCCATCCCGTCCCTCGTCTGATTTCCTTTACGGGGTCCACGCGGGTCGGCAGGCATATTGGCAAACTGGCGGCGACGGGGCCGACGCTCAAGCATGTCGGACTGGAACTGGGCGGCAATGCGCCCTGCGTCGTGCTGGACGATGCGGATATCGCTCTGGCGGTAGACGGTGCCATCGTCGGACGTTTTTTGCACCAGGGGCAAATTTGTATGAGCAGCAATCGCATCATTATCGATGCCAGCATCTACCCACGATTCACGGAAGCTTTTGTGGAACGGGCGCGCCAGCTTAAAGTCGGCGATCCAAACGAGCCGGACACCGTGATCGGCCCGTTGATCAACCACAAACAACTAAACGCCGCGTTATCGCGTATTCAGTCCGCCCGTCAGGCTGGGATCGCGCTGGCGCTGGGCGGCGAGGCCGATGGCTGTCTTCTGCCGCCGCACGTTTTCATTGATGTGCCAAACCACGCCGATCTGGCGCAATCCGAGCAATTCGCCCCGATAGCCCCGCTCATTAAGGCCGACAACGAAGCACATGCGCTGACATTAGCCAACGAAACTGAATTTGGCCTGTCCAGTGCGGTGTTCACCCGGGATGAAGGGCGCGGCATGCGCTTTGCCCGGCAGATAGAAGCGGGAATGACGCACATAAACGACATTTCGCCTAACGACGATCCCTACTGCATGTTCGGCGGAGAAAAAAACAGCGGTCTGGGCCGCTTTAACGGTGACTGGATGATCGCCGAATTTACGACAGAACACTGGATAAGCGTACAAAACTCGCGCCTTTCTTACCCATTCTGAACATGACGCGAAACCCATAACCATGATTAATGGAGCGTAATATATGAGCCTGCAATTTCCAGATACACCCGAATTCACCGGTCTTTACAAACCCAGTCGCGTGGAAGCCAGCATTGTCGACCTTGAGGTGGAGGGCACTATCCCGGAGGCCATCAACGGCACCTTCTATCAGGTAGCTCCCGATCCGCAATATCCTCCCATGCTCGGCAACGATATCTTCTTTAACGGCGATGGTATTGTCAGCGCATTTCGCTTTACAGGCGGGAAAGTCAGCCTGAAACGACGCTATGTCGAAACCGAGCGCCTGAAAGCACAACGCCGCGAACATCGTTCCCTGAATGGGGTTTATCGCAACGTCTACACCAACGATCCCCTGGCGGCCTCGAATAATACAACGGCGAATACCACAGTGATTACACACAATGGTATTCTGCTGTCCATGAAGGAAGACTCGCTGCCCTGGGCGTTGAACCCCGATACACTGGAAACAATCGGTGAATGGGATTTCAACGGGCAGATTAAATCCGCGACCTTTACCGCACACCCCAAACGGGACCCGGATAACGATGCGCTTCTCTGCTTTGCGTATGAAGCCAAAGGCGACGCCACGCCGGACATCGCCTATTTCGAAATCAGCGATACCGGGGAGCTGACCAGGGAAATCTGGTTCCAGGCCCCCTATGCCGCCATGATCCACGACTTTGCCGTCACGCAAAATTACGTCATTTTCCCGATTATCCCGTTGACAGCAGATCTTGAACGTATGCGCAAAGGCGGGCAACACTTCCAGTGGCAACCTGACCTGCCGCAGCTTTTCGGTGTCCTGCCGCGTAACGGCTCGGCGCAAGATATACGCTGGTTTTATGGGCCGGTGAATGGCTTTCAGGGGCATACGCTCAATGCTTATGAAGAGGGCAATAAAATTTTTGTCGATATGCCGGTCACAAACGGCAACGTCTTCTATTTTTTCCCTCAGGCCGATGGCGCCGTCCCACCGCCGGAATCCCTGAAAGCCGCCTTGATGCGCTGGACATTCGACCTGGACGCCGAAGACCATGATGTTGTGCCGCAACTGTTGACGGCCACGCCCTTCCCCTGCGAATTCCCACGCTGTGACGAACGCTATAACGGCAAACCTTATCGTTATGGTTTTACGCTCGCCTACGATCCGCAGTTGCCCTTTGATTCGGCAACGCTGGGCGCCCTTCCGTTCCAGTTTTTCAACCAGTTAGCGCGTATTGATGTTGTCACCGGGAAAAGTGAAATGTGGTATCCAGGCGATGCGCAGTGTTTCCAGGAGCCAGCCTTTATCCCGCGCAGCAAAGATGCGCCAGAAGGTGATGGATGGGTTGTGTGCGTCATGAACGACCTTCGGGCGCACACCTCTGAGCTACTTATTATGGATACTGCGCACTGGGTACAGGGTCCGCTGGCCAGAGTCAAAATTCCCTTCCGTTTACGCATGTCGCTACATGGTAACTGGTCCGGAGACTAACCCCTGGCGGAATACGCAGCCATGATAAACAAACGGGCCTGACCCCGTCGTTTAATGATACGGGGGATTGACCGTCCGTACCTTCCGGGTTTGTCGGAGAATCATCCGGTAAACCCGGTCAAAGGTGCTGGCAGGTATCCGTTGGCGGATCAGCGAAAAACGCCGGGAGTGGGAAACAAAACGAAAATCCACACATTAACTCGTTGAGTTAAAAAAATTTTCCGCTCTCCCCGCGGGAAATCCCACCGGGAGAGCGGCTAATTACTGACGAGGAATGCGCTGTTCCCAGCAACGATGCCAGACAGATTGATCGTTGTGCGTGACCGTCATTTCCCCGCTAATCAGGTAATCGTCTTTGTCGCCGCGTAGCGTCAACGCGACATCCGCCTGCGTCCACCAGCCTTCCCGGCCAATCTTCATCGTCTGGGTAAGCTGGTAGCAGGCCGACAATGGATCCTGGTTGCAGATAGTCAGCTCGCGGCGCAGGCTGTGATCTACCGTGGTGTCGATATCATCAAAGCGATACACCCCTTCCCCGAATACCCCACCTACGCCCTGCGTGACGCAGATCCAGCTATCCGTCACCACATCATAATGCAACTCGCGATCCACCCGGCCTGGACTTAACACCGTCAGCGGAGTATCCGGCGCCGTTTCCGGATGCGGGTTGGGGCCAGGGATCGTAGCCAGACTATCGCACACCGGCAGATGCAACACCGCCCGCGCGAGATCCAGCGTCAGCGTCGCCGCCTCCGGCATGGGCCAGACCATAGGCCAGAAGGTGGTCGCCAGCGCGATACGCACCCGGTGTCCGGGGGCAAACCGCCAGGCGATGCCATCTAACTGCACCTCAACATCAATGGTTTCCCCGGGCGTTAATGCCTGCGCCTGGTGTTGCCCCTGATGATGACAGAGATTGACCCAACCATGAGTGATGCGTGTCACCGCCCCGTCCGGGGCGACATCCGACAACCGGACATACAACATGGCCGCCGGTTTATCGCTCTGCAGCGCCACCCGAAAACGCGGGAAGCCATAAATAGTCAGGGGAGCATCCAGCGGTGCGCTCTCAAAACAGGTCGCCTGGCCGTCGTCGATACGCTGGTCCGGCGGACTTTCCCCCAGAACGCCCGCCCCCATCCACTCGCCGCCCATCAGTCCGTGGCTTTGCGGGGAACATATCGCCTGCCAGCCTGCCTGTGCGTCGGGCTGAAGCGCGAGGCGGCCATGTGCGGGATACCAGGCCATCTGACGCGCGGCATCGGCGGTGTCGCAATCCACGGCGACCCATGTGCCACTCGCCGTCGGGCGACTGGCGGCAGGCGGCTGGCTGTCATTCAGCCAGACCTGGAGGCGCGGCCCTGCCAGTGCGTCGTTGTCTTCCCCCTTCAACCAGTGATTCCACCAGCGCACCGCTTCCTGAAGGAAACCTATTGCTGGCGCGGGCGTACCGTCCTGCGGATAGATATGGGCCCAGGGACCGATTATCGCCCGACGCGGCACCGTCAGATTATCCATCAGACGAAACACCGCATTGCTGTAGGAATCCGCCCAGCCACCGACCGCCAGGACCGGGCACTGAATCGCCGCCCAGTCCTCCCCGACGGAACCATGTCGCCAGTAGGCGTCTTTGTGCGGGTGTTCCATCCACAACGCCGGGAAAAAAGGCATGTTCTCCAGGCGCTCACGCCAGGCATCGAACCAGCTATCGCCCACCAGCGCCGGGTCCTGGGGGCGGCTCTGGTAGGCCAGCATGATCCCGCCCCACCACAGGTTGTCGTTCAGCAGGCAACCGCCTTTGTAGTGGATATCGTCGTTATAACGGTCATCCGTGGAGCACACCGTAATGATCGCTTTCAGCGCCGGCGGGCGACGTGCCGCCAGTTGCAGGCAATTAAACCCGCCCCAGGATTTGCCCATCATGCCCACCGCCCCGCTGCACCAGGACTGGCGGCTTATCCAGTCGATAACTTCCAGTGCGTCTTCCTGCTCCTGAAGCAGATATTCATCAGCCAGTAAACCATCGGATTCGCCGCTACCGCGCATATCCACGCGCAACACGGCGTACCCATGGCCCGCGAAATACCCGTGCATGGGTTCATCGCGGGTACGGGTACCATCCCGTTTGCGGTACGGGATATATTCCAGAATCGCCGCCACGGGTTGTGGGCTGTCGGGGAGCCACATCCGCGCGGCCAGCCGGGTGCCATCGGCCAGCGGGATCCACACGTGTTCACTGACTGTGACCGAATAAGGGAAGTGGGTAAGGATTTTTTTCATGACGCGCCTGCCAGTAAATTATTGCCGCCCCGCTTCCCCAGCACATCATCCAGCCAGGTGGTACGCATTTCAGGCACCGAGGTCAGCAGTTTTTCAGTGTAAGTGTGCATCGGCGCGCTAAAGACATCGCTGGTCGCGCCCTGCGCGACGATGTTGCCCTGATACATCACGGCAACCTGGTGAGCGATGCGTTTTACGGTGCTCAGGTCGTGGGTGATAAACAGATAGGACAGCCCCAGTTGCTCCTGTAAGCGGCGCAACAGATTCAGCACCTCTTCCGCCACCAGCGGGTCCAGCGCCGAGGTCACTTCATCACAAATGATCAGATCCGGGTTGGCGGCCAGCGCACGGGCAATACAGACGCGTTGTTTCTGGCCACCGGATAACGCGCCTGGCGTGCGTTCCAGTAAGGTTTCCGGCAACTCCGTCAGGCGCAGCAGTTCCCCGACCCTGGCGCGCACCTGTTTTTTGTCGAACCCGAAATAAAACACCAGCGGGCGGCCGATTATCTCCAGCACCGTCTGGCGCGGGTTCAGCGCGATATCCGGCAACTGATAAATCATCTGGATACGGCGCAGCGTTTCTTTATCGCGCTGTTTGTAGTGATTCGCCAGCGTGGCCCCCTGAAAGCGCACCGTGCCCTGAGTTTCATTATTTAAGCCGCACAATGCGCGGGCCAGGGTGCTTTTGCCGCTACCGGATTCGCCAATAACCGCCAGCGTCGCGCCCCGAGTCAGGCTCAGGGAAACGTCATGCACCACGGTTTTACCGCTGTAGCTGGTACTGAGCCGCTCCAGCGCCAGCAGTGGTTGCGGGTCTGATGTTTGCGCCTGGGCTGGCGCCAGCGGGTGGGTGCGTTCACTCACCAACTGGCGTGTGTAGGCTTCCTGGGGTTGCTGGAGGATTTGCCCGGCCGTGCCACACTCCACCTCCCGCCCCTGACGCAACACCATAATGCGGTCGGCGATTTGCGCCACCACCGCCAGGTCATGGGTGATATACAGCGCCGCCGTGTGGAATTCACGCACCAGTTTGCGCAGCATCACCAGTACCTCAATCTGGGTGGTCACGTCCAGCGCGGTGGTCGGTTCATCCATCACCAACAGATCGGGCTTGCAGGACATCGCCATCGCCGCCATCGCGCGCTGGAGCTGCCCGCCGGAAAGCTGGTGCGGATAACGTTTGCCAATATTTTCCGGGTCCGGGAGATCCAGCGCCCGGAACAAGGTCACCGCCCATTGCCGGGCCGCCTCTTTGCTCATCAGCTTATGGCGTACCGGTCCTTCGCATACCTGCTGGCCAATGGTAAGCGAGGGATTAAATGCCGCCGCCGCGCTCTGCGCTACATAAGCCACGCGTTTGCCGCGAAAATCGCGTTTTTGCGCGGAAGACAGCCCCAGCAGATCGGTGCCATTGATGCAGACTTCCCCACCGCCGAACCGGCAACCGGGGCGCGCGTATCCCAACGCCGCGAGGCCGATGGTGGATTTCCCCGCGCCAGATTCGCCAATTAGCCCCAGAACCTCGCCAGGAAGCAGCGTCAGGGAAATGTCCTGCACCAGCGGTAAGCCTTCGTACGTTTCGATACGCAACTGGCGCATCTCAAGAACAGGTTGCGTCATAATTCCCCCCCGACAGAAAGGTGCTGGCGGGTTAACAGCCAGTCCACGACCAGATTTACGCCAATGGTCAGCAACGCGATAGCCGCCGCCGGATAAAGGGGCGCCAACAGGCCGAAGTTAATCGCCTGCGCGTTGTCGCGCACCATACTGCCCCAGTCGGCATAAGGCGGTTGAATGCCCAGCCCCAGGAAGCTCAAGCCCGCGATAAACAAAAACGTAAAGCAAAAACGCATGCCGAATTCCGCCAGTAACGGGGGAATCGCGTTGGGCAGGATCTCTTTACGCAGTACCCAGCCAATCCCCTCCCCGCGCAGGCGAGCGACTTCGACATATTCCTGGCACACAATGTCCTGGGCAACCAGGCGCGCCAGGCGGAACACACGGGTCGCGTCCAGCAAGGCGATGGTCGCCACCAGGACCGGAATGGAGGTGCCGAGCACCGACAACACAATCAACGCCAGGATAAGCACCGGAATAGACATCAGGGTATCGACGATACGCGTCAGCAAGACATCCACCCAACGGCCATAAATCGCGGCCGTAAAACCGGTGATAATCCCCAGCAGAAACGAGCAAAATGTGATGATCAGCGCGATAGAAATAGTGGTGCGCGCGCCAAACAACAGGCGGGAAAGCATATCGCGCCCCAGGCTGTCCGTGCCAAACGGCAAACCCGCCGCCGACTGCATCCAGACATCACCCACCTGCGCGGTTTCACTGTGCGGCGCGATCCAGGGCGCGAACAACGCGGCGACCAGGTTCACGCCAATAATCGCCAACCCCAGCATAGCCGACAGCGGTATACGCCATTGTCTCACTCTGTTCATGAAGACCTCGCGTGACGTAAACGAGGGTTACACCAGATAGCCAACAAATCCGCCAGCATATTCAGGATAATATAGGTGCCGCCGAAAATCAGTCCACACGCCTGCACTACCGGCAGGTCGCGCCGGGTAACGGCATCCACCATGTACTGACCCACCCCCGGGTAGACAAACACCACTTCCACCAAAATGACCCCTACTATCAAATAAGCCAGGTTAAACGCGATAACGTTAATAATGGGCGCCAGCGCATTGGGCAAGGCATGGCTGAGAACAATGCGCCATTTGGGCAGCCCTTTGAGCAACGCGGTTTCGATATAGCTGCTGGACATGACCGCCCCGACCGACGCTCGCGTCATGCGCAGCATATGCGCCAGCACCACCAGTACCAGCGTGAGCATCGGCAATGTGCAGGTGTACAAACGCTGGCCGAAGCTCACTCCTGGGGCGACTGTCGCCAGGCTGGGAAACCACGCGAAATGGATAGCAAAGAACATCACCAGCAGGTAGCCGACAAAAAACTCCGGTACCGAAATACTCAGCAACGTCAGATTATTAGCCAGACGATCAAACCAGGAATCGCGCCAGATAGCCGAGGCTATCCCCAGCACCATAGCTAACGGGATAGCCACCACCGCCGCATACCCGGCCAGGAACAGGGTATTCTCCAGACGCGGCAGTAACACTGCGCTGACAGGCTCATTATTCGCCAGTGACACCCCCAAATCGCCGTGCAACACCCCGCCCAGCCACTGGAGGTAACGCCATGCGGCGGGTTGATCCAGCCCTAACTGGCTGCGGAGCGCCGCGATGGTTTCCGGAGTACCGTTTTGCCCCAACAACGCGCTGGCGATATCTCCCGGCAATAATTCGGTGCCGAGGAAAATCAGCATTGATACCAGCCACAAGGTTACGATCCCCAGCAACAAACGCTGGATTATCAGCTTTTTCATCACGCCTCCAGCCAGACCCGTTCCGCAAGGCGGCCACCCATAAAGTTAAACAATGGATGCGGTGCGATACCGCCGACCTTCTTGCTGGCGGCATCCAGATAATCACCAAACAGGGGGATCATCGCCCCTCCGTCGTCACGGGCAATGCTTTGTAGCTCACCATAAATTTCCGCGCGTTTGCGGTCATCCAGCAACGAGCGCGCCTGGAGCAGCAATGCGTCGAATTTTTCATTTTTCCAGTGGGTGTCGTTCCACTTCGCCGTGGATTGCCAGGCGGTGGAGAACATCTGGTCGGCGGTAGGCCGCCCACCCCAGTACCCCATACAGAATGGCGCTTTCATCCAGACATCGTCCCAGTAGCTGTCCGCGGGCTGGCGTTTGATGCTGACCTGAATCCCTCCTTTTTTCGCCTGATCCTGGAACAGAGCCGCCGCATCCAGCGCCCCGGCAAATGCCGCATCCGATGAAGACAGCTCCACGGCCAGACTATCCATTCCGGCTTTTTTCAGGTGGAAACGTGCTTTGTCCGGGTCGTACACCCGTTGTTCCAGCGCGTGATTAAAGAAACGATCGGTTTTCGGAATGGGGTGATCGTTGCCCAACTGGCCGTAGCCGCGCAGGATGGTTGACAGAATTTTTTCGCGATCGATGCCGTACTTAATCGCCAGACGCACATCATTGTTGCTGAATGTCGGGGTGCGGCAATCCATCAGGAAGGTGAAATGCTGCCCGCCGGACGAGCGCACGATATTCAACGCAGGGCTACGTTTGAGGAAATCGACTGTTTTGAAGTCCACACGGTTGATGGCGTGCACCTGGCCTGAGATCAACGCATTGGTTCGCGCGGTGGCGTCGTTGATGACCAGCACTTCCACCGCGTCGACAAACGCGCGGTTCGGCTTCCAGTAATGGGGGTTGCGCTGGAATAACGAACGTACCCCTGGCTGGTACTGGCCGAACACAAACGGGCCGGTGCCAATCGGGTGCGACCAATCATTAAAACCATTGGGCACCACCAGCAGGTGGTAATCCGCCAGCAGATAAGGCAAGTCGGCATTGCCGCTATCCAGGGTGAGCGTAATTTCGTCCGGTGCGGATTTCACCAGGTTAACAATGCTGTCCAGTTGCGTTTTAATGGCGCTGCGCGACTGGTCGCCACGGTGTAAATTGATAGACCAGAGAATGTCATCCGCATCGAGTGTTTTACCATTATGGAATGTCACATCTTTACGTACTTTAAACACCCACTCTTTCGCGCCCGGTTTGGCTTCCCAGCTTTCCAGCAGTTCCGGCACCGCCTGGTTATGTTCATCAATTTCCACCAGGCCATTCATCAGCATATAAGCCTGGTTTAAAGGCACCCAGTCGGTAAACAGACGTGGGTCCAGCGTATCGCTGGTATTCCCGCCGGACATCCCCAGTTTCAGCGTGCCGCCTTTTTTTGGAACGGCATCGGCGGCAAAAACATTCAGAGGAGAAAGAGAAAACGAACTACCAATCCCCAGTGCTGCGGCGCCGGTGATAAAAGACCGGCGGCTCAGACGCCCCTGTTGAAATAATTCCTGCCAATGGGAGTGACTCTCTTTCATTTATTTTTCTCCGTGAGTTATCAGTCTGCTTTACGCATCTCCTCTGCATCGTGGAGTGTCGCAATTATGATTTATATCAAAATGTTTTATGACTAATGCATGAATTTTTCGTATCAGACTATGCAAAAAACAGGCGGCAGAACACCCCTGAAAACGTTATTTTCATCGTAATGATTTATACAAAAGGAATTAGGTCCGGTGGAATTACATACGGTCGTCGGGTTAATTGGGGTATTCTGCTACCTGTTAGCCTATGCATTAGTACAAATGCGTAATCTACAGATAGATTCTGACATTTATGCCATTCTGAATATTATTGGCGGGGTATGCGGACTTTATTCCCTCAGCCATGATTTTAATCTTGCCGCGGCAATTTCACAAAGCATGTGGTTAATTTTCACCCTTATTGGTATGCATACTTCACGCAGAAGACGCAGCATAGTCAAGGATAAAAAAACTACCGGATAATGAATAACCTTAATAAACAAAAGTCTATCATTATAATTAAATGCTTTTACTGCCCGCGTGGACATATAAGAAAGTAATGATATTTCCACTACGCTATCAGGGGTTTATTTATCTCAGCGGAATGATTCCTGACAGATAAAACAAGGGGTTTAACGCGACTGATATAACGCGTTAATCACCTGGCGAATAACCGGCTTGAGATAACGCTCTTTCGGAGTCATCAGGAAACATTTCCCCGCCGCGCCCAGTTTGCCAGGCCAGGCGGGGACCAGTTCCCCGCGGGTAATCTGGTCTTGTACTAATCCTTCCCATCCCAGCAGAATGCCATCCCCCTGAACCGCCGCCTGCACCAGAAAAGGGTAGTTATTGGCCCGCCAGCACTGGCGGGGGAAAAAACCAGGCACTTGCTGGGACTCGAACCATTCGCGCCAGCCAGTCCATTCCCGTTGCGGGTCGTCCTGAACCAGCAGCGTAAATCGCAATAAATCTGCGGCGGAGTCGAGCGGCCCCATTTTCGCCAGATAGTCCGGCGCACACATGGGGTAACAGATTTCGTCAAATAATACGGTCGACTCCAGCCCTGGCGGGGGTTCACGGAGATAAAAAATCGCAAGGTCAAACTCGGAAGTACGCAAATCGGCAAAACTATCGGAAATGCGCATCCGCACTTGCAGGTCCGGCAACTGGCGATGTAGCGCCGCTAACCGGGGAGATAACCACAGAGAGCTCATCGCGCTGGTACAGGCGATAGTCACCAGGGGCTGACCATTCCAGCCCATCACTTCCGCCGTCGCCTGGGAAAGCGCCGCCAGTTGTGTCCGCACCTGGGCGACGTAAGCCTCGCCACGCGGCGTCAGCAACACCCGACGCTGCGTGCGCAGGAACAATTTGCAGCCAAGCATCTCTTCGAGCTGGATTATCTGTCGGCTAATGGCGCTTTGCGTCAGATTCAATTCAAGGCACGCCCGTGAGATATTCCCGTAGCGCGCGACACACTCAAAAGCAATCAAGGTATTAAGCGGCGGTAATGGTTCAATTTGCATAGTGATATTCCAGGTGACACCTTCTCAGGCCAGGTATTTCTGATAATGGCCGTCTGCGGCACAGAGATATCTATCCCCATCTTGCGTAGCTGAGAAAGGGTCTCGAATAACAAGTTGCTTTTCGTGGTGCCAATCATACGCGGAGACAGGACATAACCGATAACACTTATTACCATGCGACCCGCATTCAGTTTCACCAGGCGGGCAAGATGTTTTCCGCAACAGATGCTAATCCCCTTCTGGGGTAAAAAGCTCACTTCTCAGGGCGGCGGGCGGCGCCAGCCGGGAAATCCCGCCTGTAATGCCGTTCAGTTAAGGATTGGTTGACCACGATTGATTTTATCCCTGTACTTGCCCGCCAACCGGGAAAACGGCACAACCGGTTAGTTGTAGGGCGCCTCAAAGACCTCAATCATCCGCATTCTCTTACGTTGCAAATCAGAGACAACATCAACGCCAGGAAGCTCGGCCGGTTTGGGAGGTACTGCGTGCAGACGATGGACTAAAAACAGACGAAAAAGTCCGGGAGTGGGGAAATTTTTGTGGGATGCGCTGGAACGAAAAAAGGACCCGAAGGTCCTTTTTCATAGACTTACAGATAACTGCGGCTATCTGTAAATCAAAATCTGGAGCGGGAAACGAGACTCGAACTCGCGACCCCGACCTTGGCAAGGTCGTGCTCTACCAACTGAGCTATTCCCGCTTAATCTTCGTCTTTCAAGCTGCTTCTGCGTTAACTACTTTACCGCAACCTGAAATCCTGTCATCAGGATGGTGCTTTCAAATTTTTGGAGCGGGAAACGAGACTCGAACTCGCGACCCCGACCTTGGCAAGGTCGTGCTCTACCAACTGAGCTATTCCCGCATATTTCTATGGTGCCGTGATGCGCATTTCTGCTTCGTCACGGGAGGCGCATTATACGAGAATTGGATTTACCTGCAACCCCCTGAGAGCAATTTTTTTCGTTTTTAGTTTAAGTGCCCACTTTATCATCAAATATGCGTTTAAATTGTCTGAATAATCAGCACATTCAGCAAAATCACTTTTTCCTGCTCCGCTAAAGGGGCAAAATCGCTCAGGTTTACAGGCGGATATCGCCCGCTAACGGTCAACAACGATGGCAATCCGGGAAATAAAATGAACAAAGCGCTTACCGTCCTGCTACTGTCCACATTTGCCGCAGGAACAGCAGCGGCGACAACGCTACATTTCGGGACCACAACGGCCAATCCGCCGTATGAAACCGTCAACAGTAAAAATCAGCCCACAGGTTTCGATATCGACCTGGCCAATGCCCTGTGCAGACAGCTGCAGGCCACATGTAAATTTACCGCCCAGCGGTTCGATACGCTGATACCGGCGCTGCGCTTTAAGAAGTTCGACGCCATTATTGCCGGCATTGAAGTGCTTCCGATGCGAGAAAAACAGGTTGCCTTTAGCCACCCCTATCGTCAGGCGCTATCCGGCGTAGTGGTGACCGCAAAGGATGCCGCCCACACCTTTGCCGATCTGCAAAATAAAACGCTCGGTGTAGTGAAAGGGACGATTCATCAGCGCTATCTGCGGGATAAACAAAAAGCCATTCATGCGGTGCCTTACGAGAGCGACGAAAGTGCCTTAAACGCGCTGAAAGAAGGTGCGATCAGCGGGGTCATAGGCGATCAGGAAACCCTGAGCAAATGGCTTGAGGATAACCCAAGCTACGCCATGATGGATCAACGCGCGACGGACCCGGGCTACTACGGAAAGCAGATCGCCATCGCGGTGCGTAAAGACGATCCTGAACTGCTGAATAACCTTAATGCCGCTCTGGAGACGGTCAAAGCCTCAGCGGAATTCCAGCAAATGGAACAGAAATGGTTTAAATAGCCGGGGATACCTCAGCGTTTGTGCCCCCGGCCAGGCCATTAAAGCTTAATAAAGTGCTCGCGGTAGTAGGCCAGTTCCGCGACCGACTCGCGAATATCGTCCATCGCCTGGTGTGTTCCCTGTTTCTTAAAACCGTCGAGGATTTCCGGCTTCCAGCGACGGGCCAGCTCTTTCAGCGTGCTGACGTCCAGATACCGATAGTGGAAGTAGGCTTCCAGCTCTGGCATATATTTAAACAAAAAGCGCCGGTCCTGGCCGATGCTGTTACCGCAAATCGGCGACTTACCCGCCGGCACCCACTGTTTGAGAAATGCGATTGTCTCCAGCTCCGCTTCACGCTCGCCCTGCGTACTCGCTTTCACCCGCGCCACCAGTCCACTACCGGTATGGGTACGCACGTTCCACTCATCCATCAGCGCCAGCTGCGCCTCCGACTGATGTACCGCAATTGTCGGCCCTTCCGCCAGAATATTCAGGTTTGCATCAGTCACCAGGGTGGCGATCTCAATGATGCGATCGCGTTCCGGATCCAGCCCCGTCATTTCAAGATCGATCCAAATCAGGTTGTTTTCATCTGCACTCATGTTATTTTCCACCCTTCTCACGTGACTATACCCTAAATAATTCAAGTCGCATCAAAGCGGCAAGCGAGCGACACATTCGTCAGAAACGAACTTGACCAGCCAAAAGTCGGCCTCCGGTGAGAGCATGGATGAGCCGAGTAATCCGCAGCCAATACCGAGGCAACTTGAAGGATGACGGGTATATATTCATCTAAAATAGCGTGTATCATAGATGTTTTGCCCCTACAGGGCGACCAGGAGCCAGTCCGATTGAGTAAAAATAAACTCTCCAAAGGCCAGCAGCGCCGCGTAAAGGCCAATCACCAGCGCCGCCTGAAAACGACTTCGGAGAAGGCCGATTTTGATGACAATCTGTTCGGTGAGAAAGCCGAAGGTATCGTCATTAGCCGCTTTGGTATGCATGCCGATGTTGAATCCGCCGACGGCAGCGTCCACCGTTGCAATATTCGTCGCACCATTCGTTCGCTGGTTACCGGCGATCGCGTCGTCTGGCGGCCAGGCAAAAGCGCGGCGGAAGGCGTGAATGTGAAAGGTATCGTCGAAGCCGTGCATGAGCGGACTTCCGTCCTGACGCGTCCGGATTTCTATGACGGCGTTAAACCCATTGCCGCCAATATCGATCAGATTGTTATTGTTTCGGCGATTTTGCCTGAACTATCGCCGAATATTATCGATCGCTATCTCGTCGCCTGCGAAACGTTGAACGTTGAGCCGCTGATCGTGCTCAATAAGATCGATTTGCTGGATCAGGAAGGTATGGACTTTGTCAACGCGCAAATGGACATTTATCGCGATATTGGCTATCGCGTATTGATGGTCTCCAGCCGTACTCAGGATGGCCTGAAGCCGCTTGAAGAGGCGCTCACCGAGCGTATCAGTATTTTTGCCGGGCAGTCCGGGGTCGGTAAATCCAGCCTGCTGAATGCGCTGTTGGGTCTGCGGGACGATCAAATTCTCACTAATGACGTTTCTGATGTGTCCGGTCTTGGCCAGCACACCACCACCGCCGCCCGCCTGTATCACTTCCCGCACGGCGGCGATGTGATTGACTCTCCTGGCGTGCGCGAGTTTGGCTTGTGGCACCTCGACGCGGAACAAATCACCCACGGTTTTGTCGAATTCCATGATTATTTAGGCCGTTGCAAATATCGCGACTGCAAACATGACACGGACCCAGGCTGTGCCATTCGCCAGGCGGTAGAAAACGGCGAAATCGCCGAGAGCCGGTTTGAAAACTACCACCGTATTCTGGAAAGCATGGCGCAGGTGCAGGTAAAAACGCGTAAAAGCTTTTCATCAACCGATGACTGACATTTAAGCTGGGCACCGTTAGAATCGTCCCCCTTTTTTTCAGACCTCTCGCTAACAGGTGAGGTCAGGAACGATAAATCATGGCCTGGAGGCTACCTTGTTAAACGATCTTAAACTTTCACTGCAATACATTCTGCCGAAACTATGGCTCACCCGCCTCGCAGGCTGGGGAGCGCGCAAGCGAGCAGGCTGGCTGACAAAACTGGTCATCGACCTGTTCGTGAAATACTACAAGGTCGATATGAAGGAGGCGCAGAAGCCTGATACCGCCAGCTACCGCACCTTTAACGATTTCTTCGTCCGTCCGCTGCGCGACGACGTCCGCCCGCTAAACACCGATCCTGGCGTTCTGGTGATGCCAGCCGACGGTGTGATCAGTCAGCTTGGCACCATCGAAGACGACAAAATTCTGCAGGCCAAAGGCCACAACTACAGCCTGGAAGCGCTACTGGCCGGTAATTACCAGATGGCCGATCTGTTCCGTCATGGACGCTTCGTCACAACCTATCTTTCACCGCGCGACTACCACCGCGTACATATGCCGTGTAACGGCATTCTGCGCGAAATGATCTACGTGCCGGGCGATCTGTTCTCTGTAAACCACCTGACCGCGCAAAACGTGCCAAATCTTTTTGCCCGCAACGAACGCGTCATCTGCCTGTTTGATACTGAATTTGGCCCCATGGCACAGATCCTGGTGGGCGCAACCATCGTCGGCAGCATTGAAACCGTATGGTCCGGCACCGTCACGCCGCCGCGTGAAGGGATTATTAAACGCTGGACCTGGCCTGCTGGCGATAATGAAGGTTCCGTCGCCCTGCTTAAAGGCCAGGAGATGGGCCGCTTCAAGCTCGGTTCAACCGTGATTAACCTGTTTGCGCCGGGTCAGGTTAAATGGGTTGAGCAATTACAAAGCCTGTCAGTCACCAAAATTGGCCAGCCGCTGGCAATCGCCCCTGAAGCCGCTCCCCAGGACCAACCGGCTCCGCTGTCGGAAGAGGAAGTCCGCGCCGAACACGCGGCCAGCCCGTTGGTTGACGATAAACAAGACGAAGGTTAATTCCTGAGAAAAAAGGTTACGCCGTGCGCCTGATATACACTTTCCTGTTGGCCTTGAGCCTCAGTTTTGGGGCGTACGCTGCGACCGCCCCGGATGCTAAACATATCGCTCAGGAACTGGAACAGGCAAAGGCGGCGAAGCCCGCCCAGCCTGAAACCGTTGAGGTTCTGCAATCCGCCCTGAATGCGCTTGACGAGCGTAATGCTTCCCTTGAACGCGCTCGCCAGTATCAGCAGGTTATCGATAACTTTCCGAAACTCTCGCAAACCTTACGCACGCAGCTCAATAATCTGAGCGATGAGCCGCCTCAGATCGCCACCACCCTCTCCTCAGAGGCGCTGAACCAGGAGATTCTTCAGGTCAGCAGCCAGCTACTGGAAGTCAGCCGCACGGCCCAGCAGGAGCAGGATCGCGCGCGTGACATCGCCGACTCGCTCAATCAGCTACCGCAGCAGCAGAGCGATGCCCGTCGTCAGTTGAACGAGGTAGAACGCCGAATCGGCGCGCAAAACAGCAATACGCCGCTGGCACAGGCGCAAAACCTCGGCCTGCAGGCGGAGTCCGCGCGGCTCAAAGCCCTGGTCGATGAACTGGATCTGGCGCAGCTTTCCGCCAATAACCGTCAGGAGCTGTCACGGCTGCGCGCAGAGCTGGCGCAGAAAGAGAGCGAACAGCTTGACGCCCGGCTGCAGGCGCTGCGTAATCAGCTTAACAGCCAGCGACAGCGCGAAGCGGAAAAAGCGCTGGAAAGTACTGAGCTTCTGGCGGAAAACAGCGAAAATCTGCCGCCCGACATCGTGAACCAGTTCAAAGTCAACCGGGAGCTTTCACAGGCGCTGAATCAACAGGCTCAACGCATGGATCTGATCGCCTCTCAGCAGCGCCAGGCCAGCAACCAGACCCTGCAGGTGCGTCAGGCGCTAAACACCTTACGCGAGCAGGCGCAGTGGCTGGGCTCTTCCAATCTGCTTGGCGAAGCCTTACGGGCTCAGGTCGCCCGACTGCCAGATACACCGCGCCCGCAGCAACTGGACACCGAAATGGCGCAGCTTCGCGTACAGCGCCTGCGCTATGAAGATCAGCTCAACAAGCAATCACAGTTAAGGCAAATTCGTCAGGCCGATGGTCAACCGCTTACCCGCGAGCAGAACCGTATTCTGCAGGCCCAGATGCGCACGCAAACCGAGTTGCTTAACTCGCTGCTGCGCGGCGGCGATACATTGATGCTTGAACTGACCAAGCTGAAGGTTGCCAACGGCCAACTGGAGGACGCGCTTAAAGAGATCAACGAAGCCACCCACCGGTATCTGTTCTGGACCTCAGACGTCAGCCCTGTCGGTTTTTCATGGCCGCTGGAAATCGTTCAGGATTTACGTCGGCTGATTTCGCTCGATACCATGAGCCAGCTCGGTAAAGCCAGCATCATGATGCTGACCAGCAAAGAGACGCTCCTGCCGCTCTTCGGCGCGCTGATCCTGGTCGGGTTCAGTATCAGCTCTCGTCGCCACTTCACGCGCTTTCTTGAGCGCTCCAGCGCCCGCGTCGGTAAGGTTACTCAGGATCACTTCTGGCTCACCTTACGCACCGTTTTCTGGTCGATACTGGTGGCTTCGCCGCTACCGGTCCTGTGGATGACGCTGGGTTACGGCCTGCAGGCCGCCTGGCCGTATCCGTTGGCCGTCGCCATTGGCGATAGCGTCACCGCCACCGTGCCGCTGCTGTGGGTGGTGATGATTTGCGCCACCTTCGCCCGTCCTGACGGCCTGTTCATCGCTCACTTTGGCTGGCCGCGCAATCGCGTCAGCAGAGCGATGCGCTACTACCTGATGAGTATCGGGCTGATTGTGCCGCTGATCATGGCGCTGATCACCTTCGATAACCTTAACGATCGCGAGTTTTCCGCCTCGCTGGGCCGCCTCTGCTTTATGCTGATTTGCGGCGCGCTGGCGGTGGTCACCCTGAGCCTGAAGCGCGCCGGGATACCGCTGTACCTCGACAAAGAAGGTAGCGGCGACAATATGGTTAACCGGCTGCTGTGGAATATGCTGCTCGGCGCGCCGCTGGTAGCAATGCTGGCGGCGGCGGTCGGTTACCTCGCCACGTCTCAGGCGCTGCTGGCCAGGCTGGAAACCTCGGTCGCCATCTGGTTCCTGCTGCTGGTGGTTTATCACATCATTCGCCGCTGGATGTTAATTCAGCGCCGTCGCCTGGCGTTCGATCGCGCAAAGCACCGGCGGGCAGAGATCCTCGCCCAACGCGCCCGCGGCGAAGAAGAGGTTCAGCACGCCAGCAGTTTGGAAGGTTCAATGGAGGCTGAGGTCAGCGAAATCGATCTTGATGCCATTAGCACTCAGTCATTACGTCTGGTGCGCTCTCTGCTGATGCTGATCGCGCTGGTGTCGGTCATTGTACTGTGGTCGGAAATCCACTCTGCGTTTGCTTTCCTGGAAAACATCTCGCTGTGGGACGTCACCTCAACCGCCCAGGGGGTAGAAAGTCTGGAGCCGATTACCCTCGGCGCGGTGCTTATTGCCATCCTGGTGCTGATTATCACGACACAACTGGTGCGTAACTTGCCCGCGCTGCTGGAGCTGGCAATCCTTCAGCACCTGGATCTGACGCCGGGCACCGGCTATGCCATTACCACCATTACCAAATATCTGTTGATGCTGATCGGCGGCCTGGTCGGTTTTTCGATGATTGGCATCGAATGGTCGAAGCTCCAGTGGCTCATCGCCGCTCTCGGCGTCGGACTGGGTTTTGGTTTACAGGAGATCTTCGCCAACTTTATCTCCGGCCTGATTATTCTGTTTGAGAAACCGATACGCATTGGCGATACGGTCACCATCCGCGATCTCACCGGCAGCGTCACGCGTATTAATACGCGCGCCACCACCATCAGCGACTGGGACCGCAAAGAGATTATTGTGCCGAACAAGGCGTTCATCACCGAGCAGTTCATCAACTGGTCGTTGTCGGATTCCGTCACCCGCGTGGTATTAACGGTGCCTGCGCCGGTAGATGCCAATACGGAAGAGGTATCGCAGATCCTGTTAACCGCCGCGCATCGCTGTTCGTTAGTTATTGATACGCCAGCGCCGGAAGCTTTCCTCGTTGACCTGCAGCAGGGGATACAGATTTTCGAGCTGCGTATTTTCGCCGCGGAGATGGGACACCGTATGCCGTTGCGTCACGAGATGCACCAGTTGATTCTGGCCGGCTTCCGTGAGCACGGGATCGATATGCCATTCCCGCCGTTTCAGATGCGTCTGGAAAGCATTGATGGCAGGAAAAGCAGCAGAACGCTGACATCAGCGGGGAAAACCAGTCGCACCGCCGGCAGCCTGTAAGTGTGAATCGGCTAATTGAACAGAGAGACCGCCGGTCTCTCTCGCAAAACCGCCTGTCCGCGGCGAAAAGGGAAATGGGATAAGAAAAGGGAAATGGGCTAAATATCAGGCCCGGTCAACGGTAAAAGACATTACCTCGCCGATACTTTCCGCGCCCAGCGCCAGCATCACCACGCGATCCACCCCCAATGCCACACCGGAGCAATCCGGCAGACCGGCTTCCAGCGCCGCCAGCAGGTTATAATCAATCGGCTGCTGAGGCAGGCCACGAGCCGCCCGCTTACGGTTATCCTGCTCAAAACGCTGCCGTTGCTCGCCCGCATCAGTCAGTTCGTGGAAGCCATTCGCCAGCTCAATGCCCTTGTAATAGACCTCAAAACGCTCTGCCACACGGTGATCTTCAGTGCTGATTTGCGCCAACGACGCCTGGCTTGCCGGAAAGTGATAGACAAATGTCGGACGATCTTTGCCAATATGCGGCTCAACGCCCATTGTAAAGAGCAACTGTAGCAGCGTATCCCTGTCGTCTTCCGTATCGGCGATATTGCTCAAATCCAGTTTCGCCGCCACCTCCCGCAACTGCGCTTTATCTGCTGACAACGGGTCTACTTCCAGGTACCGCTGGAATGCCTGCTGGTAGGAGAGGCTTTCCGCAGGCTGGCATTCCAGAACCTGCTGCAGCAGATCGTCGACTTCATTCATCAGTCGATACATGTCATAGCAGGGGCGATACCACTCCAGCATGGTGAATTCCGGGTTATGATGACGCCCCATCTCTTCATTGCGGAAGCTGCGACATAGCTGAAACACCGGGCCGCAACCGGCTGCCAGCAGGCGCTTCATATGGTATTCAGGACTGGTCATCAGATACAAATTCAACCCCTGGGAATGGCCGGGGCCAACGAAACGGGTTTCAAACGGGACCATATGGATATCCGTCACCGTCGCCTGACTCATGCAAGGCGTCTCCACCTCCAGCACGCCGCGATCGGTAAAGAAACGGCGAATTTCCGCCATCACCGCGGCACGTTTTAACAGATTAGGAATGGATGCGCTCGGCTGCCAGCTTGCCGTTTCGCTCATGGTACTTTCTCCGATTTGAAACAAGGGCTCGAAGTCTACTCGTAACTGGCGAGTGAAACAAATTATGTGCAACGCCGCGAACATATTACATACGTTTAATTTATTGATAATCAGTAAAAACGGCAGAGAACAGCGAAAAAACCGCACGGAACGATAAAAAAATCGAACACGTCAATTTTCCCTGATGATCGTACGGCTATACTCCCTACCTATAAAGGAGAAGTAATACATTTTCGCCAATCCGCCGGCGGAATAAACAAAAACTGGAGGAATGTCGTGCAAACTTTTCAAGCCGATCTTGCCGTAATTGGCGCAGGCGGAGCAGGTCTTCGCACCGCAATTGCCGCCGCACATGCGAATCCAAATGCCAAAATCGCTCTAATTTCCAAAGTCTATCCTATGCGTAGCCATACCGTGGCGGCTGAAGGAGGGTCCGCTGCCGTCGCCCAGGATCATGATAGTTTTGAGTACCATTTTCACGACACCGTTGCCGGTGGAGACTGGTTGTGCGAGCAGGATGTGGTCGACTACTTCGTCCATCACTGCCCGCAAGAGATGACCCAGCTTGAACAGTGGGGATGTCCATGGAGTCGTCGCCCTGACGGCAGCGTCAACGTCCGACGCTTCGGCGGCATGAAAATCGAACGCACCTGGTTCGCCGCCGATAAAACCGGCTTTCATATGCTACACACCCTGTTCCAGACCTCCCTCCAGTTTCCGCAAATTCAACGCTTCGATGAGCATTTCGTCCTCGACATTCTGGTCGATGATGGCCAGGCGCGTGGCCTGGTCGCGATGAACATGATGGAAGGTACGCTGGTGCAGATCCGTGCTAACGCGGTGGTGCTGGCGACCGGCGGCGCGGGGCGCGTTTATCGTTATAATACCAACGGCGGCATCGTCACTGGCGACGGGATGGGCATGGCGCTAAGTCACGGCGTACCGCTGCGGGACATGGAGTTCGTACAATATCACCCAACGGGTCTGCCGGGGTCCGGTATCCTGATGACCGAAGGCTGTCGCGGCGAAGGTGGCATTCTGGTCAACAAAAACGGCTACCGCTATCTCCAGGATTACGGCATGGGTCCGGAAACACCCCTCGGCGAACCGAAAAACAAATACATGGAGCTTGGCCCTCGGGACAAAGTCTCCCAGGCATTCTGGCACGAATGGCGCAAAGGCAATACGATCCCAACGCCGCGAGGCGATGTGGTTTATCTCGATCTGCGCCATCTCGGCGAGAAAAAACTGCTCGAACGTCTGCCGTTCATTTGTGAACTCTCGAAGGCCTACGTCGGCGTCGATCCGGTGAAAGACCCGATTCCGGTACGGCCAACCGCCCACTACACCATGGGCGGTATCGAAACCGACCAGCAGTGTGAAACCCGCATTAAAGGCCTCTTTGCCGTGGGCGAATGCTCATCCGTTGGCCTGCACGGCGCTAACCGTCTTGGTTCCAATTCGCTGGCGGAACTGGTGGTCTTTGGTCGTCTGGCCGGCGAGCAAGCGATGCTGCGCGCAGCAGATGCCGGCGACGCTAACGGCGCGGCGCTGGATGCACAGGCCGCCGATGTCGAGAAACGTTTGCACGCCCTGGTTAACCAGGAAGGTAACGAGAACTGGGCGAAAATCCGCGATGAAATGGGCCTGTCGATGGAGGAAGGTTGCGGCATCTACCGTACGCCGGAGCTGATGCAGAAAACCATTGATAAACTGGCCGAGCTGCAGGAGCGCTTCCGGCGTGTGCGTATCACCGACACCTCCAGCGTGTTCAATACTGACCTGCTTTACACCATTGAGTTAGGACACGGCCTGAACGTCGCTGAATGTATGGCGCACTCAGCGATGGCGCGTAAAGAATCCCGCGGCGCGCATCAGCGTCTGGATGAGGGGTGCACTGAACGCGACGATGTCAATTTCCTCAAGCATACGCTCGCTTTCCGTGATGCCGACGGTAATACCAGCCTGGCGTACAGTGATGTAAAAATCACCACTCTGCCGCCAGCAAAACGCGTGTATGGCGCTGAAGCGGAAGCAGCCGAGAAGAAGGAGACGACGAATGGCTGAGATGAAAAATATGAAGGTCGAAGTGGTGCGCTACAATCCGGAAGTGGACAGCGCACCCCACAGCGCTTTCTATGACGTTCCCTACGATGAGCAAACTTCACTGCTTGATGCCCTCGGCTATATCAAAGATAACCTTGCGCCCGATCTCAGCTACCGCTGGTCATGCCGTATGGCGATTTGCGGCTCCTGCGGCATGATGGTGAACAACGTGCCAAAACTGGCCTGTAAAACCTTCCTGCGCGAGTACAGTAAGGGGATTAAGGTTGAAGCGCTGGCCAACTTCCCGATTGAGCGCGACCTGGTCGTCGATATGACCCACTTTATTGAAAGTCTGGAAGCGATTAAGCCATACATCATCGGCAACTCACGTACGACTGACCAGGGGCCAAACAAGCAAACGCCGGCGCAAATGGCGAAGTATCACCAGTTTTCTGGCTGTATCAACTGCGGCTTGTGCTATGCGGCCTGCCCACAGTTTGGCCTTAATCCTGAGTTTATCGGCCCGGCGGCGATCACTCTCGCCCATCGTTACAACGAAGACAGCCGTGACCACGGTAAAAAGGAACGTATGGCGCAGCTTAATGGCAAGAATGGCGTCTGGACCTGTACTTTCGTGGGCTACTGCTCTGAAGTCTGTCCTAAACACGTCGATCCGGCGGCCGCGATCCAGCAGGGCAAGGTCGAAAGTTCGAAAGACTTTCTTATCGCCACCCTGAAACCACGCTAAGGAGTGCAGTATGACGACTAAACGCAAACCCTACGTACGGCCAATGCCGTCCACCTGGTGGAAAAAGCTGCCGTTTTATCGCTTCTATATGCTGCGCGAGGGGACAGCGGTGCCAACGGTGTGGTTCAGCATTGTGCTGATTTACGGACTCTTCGCCCTGAAGCAGGGTGCGGAAAGCTGGGCGGGCTATATCGGTTTTCTACAAAACCCGATTGTCGTGATTCTGAACCTGATCACGCTTGCTGCCGCGCTGCTGCATAGCAAAACCTGGTTCGAACTGGCGCCGAAAGCCGCCAATATTATCGTCAAAGGCGAGAAAATGGGGCCAGAGCCAATCATTAAAGGGCTTTGGGTCGTCACTGCGGTCGTTACCGTGGTGATTCTGTTTGTCGCCCTGTTCTGGTAAGGAGGCTGGAATGATCAATCCCAACCCAAAACGTTCTGATGAACCCGTATTCTGGGGGCTGTTTGGCGCCGGTGGTATGTGGGGGGCAATTATCGCCCCCGTGATAGTACTGCTGGTTGGCATTATTATGCCGCTCGGCCTCGCCCCCGATGATGCGTTTAGTTACCAACGCGTACTGGCTTTTGCCCACAGTTTCATTGGCCGCGCATTCATTTTCCTGATGATTGTTCTGCCCCTGTGGTGCGGACTCCACCGTATTCATCACGCGATGCATGATTTGAAAATTCACATTCCCAACGGGAAGTGGATTTTCTACGGGCTGGCAGCAATTCTGACGATTGTGACGCTGGTCGGCATTTTATTTATATAAATCCGATTGCCGGATGACGCATTTATGCAGACTCCGGCCTTCACAGCGATCAAATCGTTATGCGCGAATCAATACGTTTAATGGGCACTCAACTTCAGCCCGATAATGCCAATCACAATACAGACGAGGCTGGTAATACGCAGCAGACTGGCAGACTCTCCCAATAAAATAATCCCCGTGACCGCGGCACCAACCGCGCCAATCCCGGTCCATATCGCGTAAGCCGTCCCCACAGGTAATGTTTTCATCGCCCACGACAGCAATGTCAGACTCACAACCATCGCGACAATCGTGATCGCGCTGGGTAACAGACGGCTAAAACCGTGGGTATATTTCAGGCCAACCGCCCAGACAACTTCGAGAAGACCCGCAATAAATAACGCTAACCAGGACATATGGCTCCTTTGCTGGAGTCGTCCCCGAATGTGAAGCGCTCACGGGTCGTCCCGTAAGGCAGATGATCGTCCGCGGAGATTATACACAATGCACTGAGGGAAGAAAGAACGGTACGACCAATGGCCGTACCGCCATGGTCTATTGCTGAGCTTTGGTTGCCGCGCCAGAAATTGCGCTACCACCTTCGGAAATATCCTGACCAATACCGCGCGTTGTATTGCATGCGGTCAATACAGAGGAAAGAACCAAAACCGTAAAGAACGCTGCAATTGTTTTTTTCACCATAATATCATCCTTATTTACCCGTTTTAGTTATCGTGCTCTATAAGCATAGACAATCGGCTCTGGAATGAAGGCAGCGCTACGTTTTTTAAGAAAAAAGAGATTAACGACAAGCGTCAGGGAGGAGGAATCGTTTATAAATCTGAATTGCCTGATGCGGAAAATGCGCTGGCAGCTAAGGGAAACGCGCCCCGGATTCTGGATATCGTCGCCAGCGCCACAAACCATATTGCATTAACAGGGCGCCGCTCAGGAACAACACGACCAGACGTTTTATGGTGCGCTTCATCTTCCTGGCGACGATTTCGCCAGGCAAAAGGCGCAGCATCGCGCTGCGCCAACCCGCTCATCGCGTAAATTACTTCACGCGGGATACATATTCGCCAGAGCGGGTATCCACTTTGATGACTTCGCCAATCTGCACGAACAGCGGAACTTTAACCACTGCGCCGGTAGACAGCGTCGCCGGTTTGCCGCCAGTACCTGCGGTATCGCCTTTCAGACCTGGGTCAGTGTCGACGATTTCCAGTTCAACGAAGTTTGGCGGGGTGACGGAGATAGGCTGGCCGTTCCACAGCGTTACGATGCATTCAGCCTGATCCAGCAGCCATTTGGCGTTATCGCCAACCGCTTTCTCGTCAGCAGCAAGCTGTTCGAAAGTTGAGTTATTCATAAAGTGCCAAAACTCACCATCGCTATAGAGGTAAGTCAGGTTCATATCAACAACATCGGCGCCTTCCGCGGAATCGGTGGACTTGAAGGTTTTCTCAACACGCGTTCCTGTCAGCAGGCGACGCAGCTTAACGCGCGCAAAGGCCTGGCCTTTACCGGGTTTCACAAATTCGCTTGCTTCAACTGCATAAGGTTCGCCGTCCAGCATGATTTTAAGACCGGCACGAAAATCGTTGCTATAGTAAGTCGCCATAAGGCCCTCTAAAATTTTGTTAATTGGTAGCTAAGCCACAAAATGGCGCATATTGTAACCCTAAATACCCCATCCAGAGAAGATTGGTTAACGCAACTTTCCGATGTCGTGACCAGTCCCGATGAACTGCTACAGCTTTTAAGTATAACTGCTGATGCAAAGCTGTTGGCCGGATACGATGCCCGGCGCCTGTTCGCCCTACGCGTTCCGCGGGCGTTTATCGCCAGAATGGAACCTGGCAATCCTGATGATCCCCTGCTTCGTCAGGTACTTACATCACAAGATGAATTCATCACCGCGCCAGGATTCTCAACCGATCCCCTGCAAGAACAGCACAGCGTGGTTCCCGGTTTGCTGCACAAATACAAGAATCGTGCGCTGTTGCTGGTCAAAGGCGGCTGTGCCGTAAACTGCCGCTACTGCTTCCGTCGCCACTTCCCCTACGCCGAAAATCAGGGTAATAAACGCAACTGGCAGATGGCGCTGGAGTATATTGCGACCCATCCTCAGCTTGACGAGATTATCTTTTCCGGAGGCGATCCGCTAATGGCAAAAGATCACGAACTTGACTGGCTATTTACACAGCTGGAAGCGATTGCACATATAAAACGTGTGCGTATCCACAGCCGGTTACCAATCGTCATCCCGGCGCGTATTACCGATACACTCGTTGACCGGGTCGCCGCATCATCGTTACAGATATTGCTTGTCAATCATATCAACCATGCCAATGAAATTGACGGTGAATTTCGTCGCGCGATGATGCGGCTTCGTATGGCCGGCGTCACCCTGCTTAACCAAAGTGTGCTGCTACGTGGCGTCAACAATAGTGCAAAAACCCTTGCTGACTTGAGTAACGCGCTGTTCGATGCCGGGGTAATGCCTTATTACTTGCATGTCCTGGACAAAGTTCAGGGCGCATCCCATTTTATGGTCGACGACGAAGAGGCTCGCGCAATTATGCGAGAACTACTGACGCTGGTTTCCGGCTATATGGTGCCAAAACTCGCGCGGGAGATTGGGGGAGAACCCAGTAAAACACCGCTGGATCTCGGATTAAAACAGCGCTAATCAAGTGGATCTGCCGGTTTTATCCGGCAGAGGAACGATGACCGGTGGACAAATGAAGGTCAGGTGCCACGCCTTATGATCGGGGCACCGAATGCCGTCAATTCGGGCACTTATAGACCTGGCCATTCATCTGGCTGTCTGTCGGGATAAAGCTCGACAGCAGATTCTGAGTCGGGCTGCTGACGCCGTAAATCACATTGCCGCCCATTTCCGCCGCATGGTTACGCAGCGCGTTTGCCGCACCGCGCATAGAACCGCCTTCATCGCCATTCTGCCCTGACAGCCAGTTACTTTGCTTACCGGTCGCGGTTCCTAATAACTGGCATTCCGAACCCGGTTTATCTTCAACAAAGCGCACATTCTGGCCACCAGAGGTCAGTTCGTTGCTGGTGCTGCAACCTGCTAACAATAATGCTGCGCCGACGATCCCTGCTACATATTTTATCTGCATGTTATTCCCCACGATCAATGAGCCGGACGCGCTGGCCCGGATGTACAACCTTATACTAAAAAGGTAGCAAAAAGAAAAACCCCCGAGCATTTCTGCCCGGGGGTTTCCTTATTACTAAGCGGTATAGCGCACGATTACATCATGCCGCCCATACCACCCATGCCGCCCATGCCGCCAGCAGCACCTAAGTCAGGCGCATCGGCTTTCGGCAGGTCGGTTACCATGCACTCGGTGGTGATCATCAGACCAGCAACGGATGCCGCATACTGCAGAGCAGAACGGGTCACTTTGGTTGGGTCCAGGATACCGAAGTCGATCATGTTGCCGTATTCTTCGGTCGCGGCGTTATAACCGTAGTTACCTTCACCGCCTTTCACGTTGTTAGCCACAACAGACGGCTCTTCACCGGCGTTGGAAACGATCTGACGCAGCGGAGCTTCCATCGCGCGCAGCGCAACTTTGATACCCACGTTCTGGTCTTCGTTCTGCGCAGTCAGGCCAGACAGTTTAGCGGCGACGCGAACCAGCGCAACACCACCACCAGCAACCACGCCTTCTTCTACCGCAGCACGGGTCGCGTGCAGGGCATCATCAACGCGGGCTTTCTTCTCTTTCATTTCAACTTCGGTCGCAGCACCAACTTTGATTACTGCCACACCGCCTGCCAGTTTAGCAACGCGTTCCTGCAGTTTTTCGCGGTCGTAGTCAGAAGTCGCTTCTTCGATCTGCTTACGGATCTGAGAAACGCGGCCCTGAATCGCCGCTTCTTCACCCACACCATCAATAATAGTGGTGGTATCTTTGTTGATAACAATGCGTTTTGCCTGACCCAGGTCTTCCAGCGTCGCTTTTTCCAGCTCCATACCGATCTCTTCAGAGATAACGGTACCGCCAGTCAGGGTTGCGATGTCCTGCAGCATTGCTTTACGACGGTCACCGAAGCCCGGCGCTTTAACCGCAGCCACTTTAACAATACCACGCATGGTGTTAACCACCAGGGTCGCCAGCGCTTCGCCTTCAACGTCTTCAGCGATGATAACCAGCGGTTTACCCGCTTTTGCTACGGCTTCCAGAACCGGCAGCAATTCGCGGATGTTGGAGACTTTTTTGTCAGCCAGCAAGATATACGGGCTTTCCAGCTCAACAGCACCGGTGTCCGGTTTGTTGATGAAGTACGGAGAGAGGTAACCGCGGTCAAACTGCATACCTTCAACGACATCCAGCTCGTCTTCCAGACCGGTACCATCTTCAACGGTAATCACGCCTTCTTTACCGACTTTGTCCATCGCTTCCGCGATCAGTTTACCAACGGTTTCATCGGAGTTAGCGGAGATCGTACCAACCTGAGCGATAGCTTTAGAGTCAGAGCACGGTACAGACAGCACTTTCAGCTCTTCAACCGCGGCCTGAACGGCTTTATCGATACCACGTTTCAGATCCATCGGGTTCATGCCCGCCGCAACGGCTTTCAGGCCTTCAGCGATGATAGACTGAGCCAGTACGGTCGCGGTGGTGGTACCGTCGCCTGCCGCGTCATTCGCTTTAGAGGCCACTTCTTTCACCATCTGCGCACCCATGTTTTCGAACTTGTCTTCCAGTTCGATTTCACGTGCAACGGATACGCCATCTTTGGTGATGGTCGGTGCGCCGAAGGATTTGTCGAGAACAACGTTACGGCCTTTCGGGCCCAGAGTCACTTTAACTGCGTCTGCCAGTACGTTTACGCCGCGCAGCATTTTCACACGAGCGTCGTTACCGAATTTTACGTCTTTAGCTGCCATTTTACTTTTCCCTTAAATTCGTATGTTCAGTGTCGTTCGCGGATTACGCTTCAACAATTGCCAGAATGTCGTTTTCGGACATGATCAACACTTCTTCATTGTCGATCTTCTCGGATTTCACCCCGTAACCATCGTTAAAAATCACGATGTCACCAACTTTAACGTCCAGAGGCTGCACGGTTCCGTTTTCCAGAATGCGGCCCTTACCGACAGCGATGATTTCGCCACGAGTTGATTTTGTTGCCGCAGAGCCGGTCAGAACGATGCCACCTGCAGATTTGGTTTCAACTTCTTTACGTTTGACGATCACACGATCATGTAACGGACGAATACTCATTGATAGCTCTCCTTTGAGAAAGTCATTATCAGTTATGGATGACGCCGGTCCGCACACGGTTTTCCGGCTAGTGCACTGAGAGATGGGGATGGGGTTTCACCGCTTCAAGGGGAAAACAAAAAAAAATTTGTCTCCGTGTGGCGAAATACGCAAATTCGCGCGCTCTCCCCTGGCGCCATAAGTAAAAGTGATTGTGATACCATCCTGTTTTTACCGAGCACAAGGTTGAATCATGGGTGGTTTAAAACAGGAGTTGGGGCTTGCTCAAGGCGTGGGATTACTGTCCACATCATTACTGGGAACCGGCGTCTTTGCCGTCCCGGCGCTGGCTGCCCTGGTTGCCGGCGATAACAGCCTGTGGGCATGGCCGGCGCTGATTCTGCTGGTTTTTCCAATCGCAATCGTTTTTGCAACGCTGGGCCGCCACTTTCCCAGCGCGGGCGGCGTCGCACATTTTGTCGCCATGGCCTTTGGCCCACGGCTGGCGCGCGTCACCGGCTGGCTATTTTTATCGGTGATCCCCGTCGGGCTGCCCGCCGCCCTGCATATCGCCACTGGCTTTGGCCAGGCGCTTTTTGGCTGGCACGATAGCCAGTTATTGCTGGCCGAACTGGGAACGCTGGCGATTATCTGGTGGGTTGGCTCGCGCGGCGCCAGCTCCAGCGCCAATCTGCAAACGCTGATTGCCGTATTGATTGTGGCTTTAATCGTTGCCATCTGGTGGCGCGGCGATATAAACCCAACGCAAATCCCCTTCCCGGCCCCTTCTGATATCAGTCATTCGCAGCTTTTTTCTGCGCTCTCGGTGATGTTCTGGTGTTTTGTTGGTCTGGAAGCTTTTGCGCATCTGGCCGCGGAATTTAAGCAGCCAGAGCGTGACTTTCCTCGTGCGCTAATGATTGGCTTATTGCTGGCGGGCTCCGTTTACTGGGCCTGTACCGTGCTGGTGCTGCATTTTCATGCTTTCGGCGAAGAGATGGCCGCCGCCGCGTCGCTGCCCAATATCGTGGTGCGCCTGTTCGGCGTTAAGGCGCTGTGGATTGCCTGCGTTATCGGCTACCTCGCCTGTTTCGCCAGCCTCAATATTTATATTCAGAGCTTTGCCCGCCTGGTCTGGTCGCAGGCGCAATACAAGCCAGACAGCTATCTGGCCCGACTATCGCCGCGGCAAATTCCGCGCAATGCCCTGAACGCGGTGCTGGGTTGCTGTGTAGTAAGTTCCCTGTGCATTTATGAGCTCAATATCAATCTTGATGCCCTGATCATCTATGCCAACGGCATCTTTATCATGATTTATCTGTTGTGCATGCTGGCAGGATGTCAGTTACTGCAGGGGCGTTATCGCATGCTGGCGGCGGTTGGCAGCGCGCTGTGTCTTCTGCTGCTGGCGATGGTTGGCTGGAAGAGCCTGTATGCATTAGTGATGCTGGTCGTGCTATGGCTGTTCTTGCCCCAGCGCAAGTTAGCCGTCAAACAACTGTAGGCCGGATGCGCATGGCGCTACCCGGCCCGGCCAATGTTAGTCCCGACGATCGTCTTTGTGATCCAGGCGATCGCGCTCCTCGTCTTTACGCTGAAACTCACCTTCAAAGGTATCGCCACTCCCCGTTCCCGCGCTAAATCCTCCCCCGGGCATCCGGCTAAAACGCAGATATGGCATCAGCTTCATCGTCAGATGCTTCTGCACCGGTGGCAACAGCAGCAGTAAACCCAGGAAGTCGGTAAAAAACCCCGGCAGTAACAGCAGCAAACCCGCAATAATCAATGACACACTTTTGATCATCTCCGCGGCCGGACTCTCCCCGGCCTCTATTTTTTGCTGCATCAGCATCAGGTTTTTAAAGCCCTGGTTTTTCACCAGCGATATCCCGACGACCGAGCTAAAGATCACCAGAATCAGGGTCAGCAATACACCGAGCACATGGGCGACCTGGATAAAGATCGATATCTCAATATAAACGTATAAAAAAACGGCAATTAACGGAATCCAACGCACCGGCGTCTCCTTCATTAACGGACGCCAGTGTTGGCCCCCGTAGTCATAAATGTGCTATTCGCATAGCAAAGATCTTGGGTCAAAACGCGGTTTTTCAATCATCAAAAAAGCTTATTTTTTTCAAGAATAGAAAAGCGGTGATACATTTCACAGATTAATAATTCTTATCAGATCCGCTACATAATAAGTGATCGGGACGACGGATATTCGCCATCATCAGAATATAATCGTGGGCACCAGGCTTGTTGATGAAATAATCTGCGGCCAGAAAATGCGTCAGATTCCATAAATCCTGCGTATTTGGTGAATTCATAGGCAGCTTGAGAGAGAAGGTTCACATGTTAAACCACATTCGTATCGAAGAAGATTTGTTGGGTACCAGGGAAGTTCCAGCTGACGCCTACTATGGCGTTCACACTCTGAGAGCGATTGAAAACTTCTATATCAGCAACAACAAGATCAGCGACATACCTGAATTTGTCCGGGGTATGGTGATGGTGAAAAAAGCCGCGGCGTTGGCCAACAAAGAGCTGAAAACCATTCCTAAAAGCGTTGCGAATGCCATTATCGCCGCATGCGATGAGGTGCTGAATAACGGAAAATGCATGGACCAGTTCCCGGTTGATGTATTCCAGGGCGGGGCAGGCACTTCCGTGAATATGAACACCAACGAAGTGCTGGCAAACATCGGCCTTGAGCTGATGGGCCACCAAAAAGGTGAATATCAGTATCTCAACCCGAACGACCATGTTAACAAATGCCAGTCCACCAACGATGCCTACCCGACGGGTTTTCGTATCGCGGTCTACGCCTCTATCCTCAAACTGATTGATGCAATTAATCAGCTTGGCGAAGGCTTCCGGCAGAAGGCCGTTGAGTTCCAGGATATTCTGAAAATGGGCCGTACTCAGTTACAGGATGCGGTGCCCATGACCCTCGGTCAGGAGTTCCATGCATTCAACGTTCTGCTCAATGAAGAGACCAAATGCATCCTGCGTACCGCAGAACTGCTGCTGGAAGTCAACCTCGGCGCGACCGCGATCGGTACCCGTCTGAACACGCCGGAGGGTTACCAGCAGTTAGCGGTACAAAAACTGGCGGAAGTCAGCAACCTGCCGGTCATCCCCGCGGAAGATCTGATTGAAGCCACCTCCGACTGCGGCGCCTACGTCATGGTACACAGCGCCCTGAAACGTCTGGCGGTAAAACTCTCCAAAATCTGTAACGACCTGCGCCTGCTCTCTTCCGGCCCGCGCGCTGGTCTGAACGAAATCAATCTGCCAGAGCTGCAGGCGGGTTCTTCCATCATGCCGGCTAAAGTCAATCCGGTGGTCCCGGAAGTTGTCAACCAGGTGTGCTTCAAGGTTATCGGGAATGACACCACCGTCACGATGGCCGCCGAAGCCGGTCAGTTGCAACTGAACGTCATGGAACCGGTCATTGGCCAGGCGATGTTCGAATCTATCCATATTCTGACCAACGCCTGCTACAACCTGCTGGAAAAATGCGTCAACGGCATCACCGCCAACAAAGCGGTATGCGAAAGCTATGTCTACAACTCCATTGGCATCGTTACCTATCTCAACCCCTATATTGGCCACCACAATGGCGACATCGTCGGCAAAATTTGCGCCGAAACGGGCAAGAGCGTCAGGGATGTTGTGCTTGAGCGCGGGCTGCTGACCACTGCGGAGCTGGATGACATCTTCTCCGCGCAGAACCTGATGCATCCGGCCTATAAAGCGAAGCGTTATACCGATGAAAGTGAACAGTAAATTTCCAGATTAAACGTACAACGGGCATGTCAGCACTGACATGCCTTTTTTGTTCTTATTAGGTCATTAAATTACAACAAATTAATATCAACTTGCTAACAAACAAGGAAGACATCTATGTTTGGTGCAGAACTCATTATTGTCCTGCTGGCCATTTATCTGGGAGCCAGACTCGGGGGTATCGGCATCGGTTTTGCCGGAGGACTCGGCGTCCTCGTCCTTACCCTTGTTTTTCAAATCAAACCCGGAGCGATCCCCTTCGACGTCATTGAAATCATTATGGCGGTTATCGCTGCTATCGCCGCGATGCAGGTCGCCGGAGGAATGGACTATCTGGTCAGCCTTGCCGAACGCATGCTGCGGCGTCATCCTAAATACATTACCTTTCTCGCCCCGCTGGTCACCTGGTTTATGACCGTGCTGGCCGGAACCGGGCATACCGCTTTTTCTACGTTGCCGGTTATCACCGAAGTGGCGAAAGAACAGGGGATCCGTCCCTCACGCCCGCTCTCCATTGCCGTGGTCGCCTCACAGATTGCGATTACCGCCTCGCCGATTTCTGCGGCGGTGGTCTTTTTTGCCGGCATCCTCGAACCACTGGGCGTCAGCTACCTGACGCTACTGGCAATCTGCATTCCGGTCACCCTCGTCGCCGTCATGCTCACCGCCATCGTGTGTAACTTCCTCGGCAGCGAACTGAAAGATGACCCGGTCTATCAGGAGAGACTGGCCAAAGGGGAAGTCAAACTACGCGGCAGCCAGGTTTTTGAACTTAAGCCACACGCCAGACGCTCAGTCTTGCTGTTTCTGGTTGGTATCGTGGCGGTAATGTTCTACGCCACCGCCATCAGCGATACTGTCGGCCTGATCAAGAATCCGGTCCTGCCGCGTAATGAAGCGATCGTGGTATTTATGCTGACCATTGCGGCGCTGATTAGCATCACCTGTAAAATTGATACCGGAGAGGTGCTCAACGCCAGTACCTTTAAGTCCGGGATGAGCGCCTGCGTCTGCGTTCTCGGCGTTGCCTGGCTGGGCGATACGTTTGTCAAAGCCCATATTAGCGATATTCAGGCCGTCGCGGGCGACCTGCTGCACAACTATCCGTGGCTGCTGGCGGTGGTGCTGTTTTTCGCCGCGACACTGCTTTATTCCCAGGCAGCCACCACCAAGGCGTTGATGCCCGCCGCGCTCCTGCTGGGCGTCACGCCGCTGACCGCCATCGCCTCGTTCGCCGCCGTTTCTGCGCTGTTCGTCCTGCCGACCTACCCAACCCTGCTGGCGGCAGTCGAAATGGATGACACCGGCTCAACCCGCATTGGCAAATATGTCTTTAACCATGCTTTCCTGATCCCTGGCGTGATCGCCATTGCGCTGTGTGTGATCCTCGGGTTTATTTTTGGCGGCATCATGTTATAAATCTCAACAAATTCGGGCCAGATCCTGGCCCGTTTCGCTAATCTCCCCTTATTTTGCGTGCTATAGTGCCTCTTTTCGCTGATACGAGGTTCACGATGACGACGCCTGATGCTGTTGTTGTACTCTGTACTGCACCGGATGAAGCAACCGCCCAGGAACTGGCGGCCAAAGTGCTGGCGGAAAAACTCGCCGCCTGCGCGACGCTCTTGCCGGGAGCGACTTCGCTTTACTATTGGGAAGGGAAACTGGAGCAGGAGTATGAAGTACAAATGCTGCTAAAAACCGACCTCTCCCATCAGCAGGCGCTGCTGGACTGCCTGAAGTCCCATCACCCGTATCAAACCCCTGAACTTTTGGTTCTGCCCGTTATTCACGGAGACAACGATTACCTCTCATGGCTCAACGCATCATTACGCTGATCCTGCTGCTGTGCAGCACATCGGCCCTTGCCGGGCTGTTCGACGCCCCTGGCCATTCGAACTTTGTTCCTGCCGATCAGGCTTTCGCTTTTGATTTTCAGCAAAATCAACATGATATCAATCTGAGCTGGCAAATTAAGGAGGGGTACTACCTTTATCGCAAACAGATCAAACTGACCTCGGCCAATGCCACCTTTGGCGCCCCCGCCATGCCCTCAGGGGAATGGCATGAGGATGAGTTCTACGGCAAGAGCGAAATTTACCGTCATCGCCTGACAATACCTGTCACCCTGACAGAGGCTGCCGCTGGCGCGACCCTCACCGTGACGTATCAGGGATGTGCGGATGCGGGTTTTTGCTATCCGCCGGAAAGCAAAATCGTGCCGCTTGGCAAAGCGCTCCCGCTCACCGATCGCGCAACATCCGCCGTACAGCCGAAGCTGAATCCACCGCTGCCGCTGGAAACGCGCCCTGCGTTACCGGTAGAGTCTCCGCCCGTACTTCCGCGTCCCGCAGCGGATACCCCTGGTTCCCATCTGCCCTTTAGCGCGCTCTGGGCGCTATTAATCGGTATCGGCATCGCCTTTACTCCCTGCGTTCTGCCAATGTATCCGCTGATTTCCGGCATCGTCCTGGGCAGTAAACAGCGACTCACGACGCCCCGTGCGCTGCTGCTGGCATTTATCTACGTCCAGGGGATGGCGTTAACGTATACCGCGCTGGGTCTGGTGGTCGCCGCTGCCGGTCTGCAGTTCCAGGCGGCATTGCAGCACCCTTATGTGCTGATCGCCTTGTCTGTGGTATTTATTATACTGGCGCTGTCGATGTTTGGGCTGTTTACTCTCCAGCTACCTTCGTCTCTGCAGACGCGTCTGACGCTGATGAGCAATCAACGTCAGGGCGGTTCGCCGGGCGGCGTATTCACGATGGGAGCGATTGCCGGGCTCATCTGCTCGCCCTGCACTACCGCACCACTGAGCGCTATTCTGCTGTATATCGCCCAGAGCGGTAATCTGTGGCTGGGCGGAGGAACACTCTATCTCTACGCGCTGGGTATGGGGCTGCCGTTGATTCTGGTGACCGTCTTTGGCAATCGCCTGCTACCCAAAAGCGGCCCGTGGATGGCTCACGTCAAAACAGCCTTTGGCTTTGTGATCCTCGCCCTACCGGTATTTTTGCTGGAGCGTATCGTCGGTGACCTATGGGGTCTACGGCTTTGGTCTCTGCTCGGCATTGCCTTCTTTAGCTGGGCGTTTATTACCTCACTGAGCGCCCCTCGCTCATGGCTGCGTATCGTGCAGATAGCGATGCTTGGCGCCGCGCTGGTTAGCGCGCGTCCATTGCAGGACTGGGCTTTCGGCGAGCCGGTCGCCCAGCGACAGGCTCATCTGCAATTTACCCGCGTCAGCAACGTCGATGAGCTCAACATTGCGCTGGGCCAGGCTAAAGGTAAACCGGTGATGCTCGATCTCTACGCTGACTGGTGCGTGGCCTGCAAAGAGTTTGAGAAATACACGTTTAGTTCGCCTGATGTCCAACAGGCGCTACATGAGACGGTGCTGCTGCAAGCGGATGTCACAAAAAACAGCGCGGAAGAAGCGGCGCTGCTGAAGCACCTGCAGGTGCTCGGCCTACCCACAATTCTGTTCTTCAATGAACAGGGCGAGGAACAGCCCGCACGACGTGTCACCGGGTTTATGGACGCCGCGGCATTCATCGCCCATTTGCGCGATCGGCAACCGTGAGCAACACTTGAGGAGAGAAAATGGAGGAGAAGACCGTGCAACGTGAAGATGTCCTGGGTGAAGCCATCCGAATCCTCGAAATCGACGGTATTGCTAACACCACGCTGGAAATGGTCGCCGAACGTGTGGCTTACCCGCTTGATGATCTCAAACGTTTCTGGCCAGACCGCGAAGCGCTGCTGTATGACGCGCTGCGCTACCTCAGCCAGCAAGTCGACGCCTGGCGTCGCCAGCTCTTACTGGACACGTCGCTAAGCGCAGAACAGAAACTGTTAGCCCGTTATAGCGCGCTGACCACATGCGTAAGCAACCATCGCTATCCAGGCTGCCTGTTTATTGCCGCCTGCACTTTCTATCCGGATGCCGGACATCCCATTCATCAGTTGGCGGAGCAGCAAAAGCAGGCTTCACTGGCCTATACCCATGAACTCCTCAGCCAGATGGAAGTTGACGATCCAGAGATGGTCGCCAGGCAAATGGAGCTTATCATCGAAGGCTGCCTGGGCCGCCTGCTGATCAAGCGCAGCCAGACCGATGTCGATACCGCACGACGCCTGGCGGAAGACATTTTACGTTTTGCGCAGTGCCGAACGGGTGGAGCTTTAACCTGATTCCGATATCTTAACGGTTTCGTCGCGCATATAATTTGCCTTTTACCGATATGCTGACAGGGTTTTATATGCGCTCTTTTCTTTGGGTCGCCATCATGGGGCTGTGTTCCGCACCGCTTCTGGCCGCCCCTCCGCAAGGTTTTTCTTTCGCGTATAAAGACTGGGAACTTGCCTGCGACAACACAGGCACCTGCCGCGCCGCAGGTTATGGCACGACACCTGGTGAAGTCAGCGTCCTGCTCACCCGTAACGCAGGCGCGGCACAGCACGTCAGCGCCGTCGCCACCTTCGCTCAAACCGAGCATGATATTCCGCCGGATGCCACGGTGAATCTCTTCATCGATGATCAGGATAACGGTACGCTTGACGCCACCGACGACAGCCATTTCCGCTTTGATGATACGCAGACAGCGGCCTTGATTCAGGCCCTGGAGCACAACGGTAAAATTGAGCTTGCGCTTAACGACGAACATAAGTTTCTCTCCAGCGCAGGCAGCAGTGCGGTATTCCTGAAAATGGATGAATTCCAGCAGCGTCTGGGTACCGCCGATGCGCTGCTACGTAAAGGCGACGCCGATGATGACAACACTCTGGCGGCGGCGCCCGCTCCCGAAATCATCGCCGCGCCGGTCATCCACAACGCAACAGCGATAGCGTTGACGACAAAACAAAGGAAGAAACTCCTGCCGTTGCTGGTTCCTCAGCTAAACAGTCATTGTGACGACTGGAAAAATGAGGAAATTCCAACTCAGGAACGCCAGCTCACTGCAACCCCGCTGGATAAAAACCACACATTGATTCAGGCCCTCTGCTGGCGCGCAGCCTATAACGACGGCTACGCCATGTGGGTCGTCGACAAAGCGCGTCTGACCCAACCTCAGCTCGTGGCCACTGACGCCTCCAGCTATGCCGACGGTGTTATCACCTTCTTCCACAAAGGCCGCGGTATCGCCGACTGCATCAGCGGTGAAGAGCGCGTATGGGATGGTAAAACATTTGTGCAGAGCCTGAAATACACCACCGGCGCTTGCCGGGAAATCGCTCCCGGCGGAGCGTGGATGCTGCCTACGTTTGTCAGTCAGGTGATCCCAAAGCAGCAGAAAGATGCCGATAACAACGCGCTGAAGGCGCTATACGACGCCGTGTTAAAAGAGCAAAAAATCAATCCGGAGATGGATCTGAATAAAATCGCCGAACAGTTTCCGCTAAGTGGCCATATCAGCCATTTTACGCTCGCCTATGTAGATGACTCTTTGGTCTCGACGAGCAAACCCTCCGCCGATATCAGCGATGACGAGTGGCAGGCATTTCTCCGGTCCGACATCAGCGCCGACTCTGAAAACGGCAAAGTCAGTTTCACGCTTGTCGACCTCGACGGTGACGGCAAACGTGATTTAATCATCGACAGCTACGTCGGCGGTAGCGGGCTCTTTAGCTATACCGGCGTATTAAAACGCGATGACGATACGTTTGATGCGATGAATAGCGACGACAGCGGGAACGGCGATGACTTTGACGCGGGCGTCCCCGGTGCGATCTATTCTCTTAACGAACGCGGCGCGAACCAGTGGAGCCACTGGGTACGAATTAATGGCCAGGTGTATGCGCTCTGGTATAACGGTCAGTTTGGCGAAGATAATCTCTATCTGTTGCGTCCGTTTAGTTCCTCCAGCGGCACGCCTGCAGTGACTATTCGCTACCGCTATACCCTCAATGACATCAGATCGCCGGAAAAAGACCAGCCCCTGACGCCCGCGCTAAATCGCAGGGAAAAATCGGATTTACTGAAGTCGCTGGAAGTCATGCAGGGCAGTCTGTTAAAGGATAAACCGCAGAGCGACAGTGATGCCCCCATTTGCCCTATTCCTCCCGGAACCTCATCCGACGATGCGAATAACTATTACAGCGGCGTAGCCTCTAACTATATTTACGAAACCGTGGCATATATCCCGGTCTGGCTAAACGATAAATGTTTTATCGGTACCATATTTAGCCACCACGGCGCATACCGTCACGGCGTTGATGCGGAAATCACGATCAGCTCGCCGCGAGATGATGAGGACGTCGTTGGCGACTACATCATCTCCGGGCTACGCCGCGCAATTTCAGTAACCCACAGCTGGAAAATCCGCGAAGGTGATAACGGTATGATGTAATTTCGGGCAAAAAAGCGCATTCAGATGCAGAATTGCCGCAAAGTTAAGCAACCGGGAGATAAATCGAGAAATTTGATTGACGGAGCGTACGGATTACGGTTTAATGCGCCCCGTTGCCCGGATAGCTCAGTCGGTAGAGCAGGGGATTGAAAATCCCCGTGTCCTTGGTTCGATTCCGAGTCCGGGCACCACTCATTCAGAAACGGACGTCTACTGACGTCCGTTTTGCTTTATAAAGTCAACAAGTTATCCTCTTCCAGTTGTCTACTACTGTCCGTTAAAATCGACTGGGAGTGCCCCCTATTTGTTGGTAAAAAAGTTGGTCATCTCAGTTCGATGGGATTTTTACCAACATTTGCACAGGAGGCTTGCTATGCGTTTAACTGATATTGCTGTAAAAAACGGCTTTGTTGAATAAATCAGATTTTGGGTAAGCATTCCCGTAATTGGTTATTGCTGTCAGGCAATACGCACACTTTCTGGCATTTCTGCCTTCGTCATTTTGTTTAACGCACGCACCATGGCCAGAACCTCTGCAACCTGACTATCGTAGTCACGCAGTGTCTGCGCCTCCTCCGTACAGTTGTTTTACTCAGTACATCGCCGTTTCCGCTATCGACCGACGGTTATAATCTGTTGTCCATTTCCACCGGGCGTTACTCCCGCTCAGCCGCTGATTTTCAACCGCACGATTATGGTCCGCATACTCCCCGGCCAGTCCCTCCCCTTTCGAGGGGGGATGAGGGCACTGATTTTCTTACGCCGGAGTTCATCGTGACATAACCGCGAATCATAAGCTCCATCCTCTGCCGCGGACCAGATTTTTCGGTGAATCTGCCAGAGGAGTCCGGGGAAGGCATCTGCGTCTGTGACGTTGTTCGATGACAGGCCGGCGCAGACAATTTCATGCGTGTTCGCATCAATGGCCAGATGCAGTTTTCGCCAGATGCGACAGCGTTCTTTGCTGTGTTTTTTGACTTACTACTCACTTTCACCGAAAACCTTCAGTCCGGTGCAGTCAATCACCAGATGAGCTATCTCATCCCCGGTGGGCACTTTGAGCTTCATCCTCCAGCCAGAAGGTCATGGAGCCACGGTTGATAAGGGCTTTGTTGTAGGTCTTCCAGTTGGTGATTCTGAACTTCTGTTTTTCCACGGAATTGGCTGTGTTATCAGGATAATACGTGATCTGATTCTGAGAGTGAGCAAAAGTTCGATTTATTCAATAAAGCCGGCCTATACCTGACGGTATCCACCAACAGCGCTAAATTATGGTATTTCCGCTATCGCCTCGGCGGTAAAGAAAGCCGTCTGGCCTTTGGCCCCGTCCCACATAACAGAACGGTTAAAAAACATCATTCCACTATGCTAAACGGCAAATGTCATCATGAAGAGGACCGATCACCTTCCTGGAAACGGAATCAGTCTAAACTGAAGTACCTGGTCAGGCGAGACACCCCACATCAAAGAGCCGAATTAAGTAAACCCACGTAAGACAGCCTATGCGGCTTTGACTTTTCCGACTGCCGCGCGGCCCCAGCGAAGCGACTATTTTCTGCGTTCCAGCAACACAAAATAGACAATGGTCATCACCAACACGATCAACAACAAAATCAGCGCGGCCGCGGCCCCTTCATTGAGCGACAAGCCCAGAAACGCCCGGCGATAAGCAAAGAAACTCAGCACTTCGGTGGCATTCCCCGGCCCGCCACGAGTCAGGATATACGGCAGGTCGTAGGTACGCAGTTCGTTAATCAGTTGAATTACAATCGCAATCGCCGAAACCGGGCGCAGCATCGGCAGGGTGATATACCAGAACTGCTGCAAGCTGTTGGCTCCATCAATTTCGGCGGCTTCGTACGGGTCTCTGGGTAGCGACGCCAACCCTGCGGCGAGGATCAGCACGACAAATGACATCTGCTGCCAGACATCTATAAACACCATACTCCAGAACGCCAGCGTGGGGTTGCCCAGCCAGTCGACGCCAGGCAGGCCGATGCTTTGCAGCATATGGTTGATAATGCCAAGGTTCGGCTGTAGCAACATACGCCAGATCAGTGCCACGCTCACCGGCGACATCGCCATGGGTATTGTGAGTAAGGCGAAATAGACCGGGCGGGTTTTCACCACCCGGTTGAGCATCAGGGCGATCCCCAGCCCGACAATAAATTCGCCGCTCACCGTCAGTAACGAATAACGGATAGTCAGCCAGACAGAGTGCCAGAAGGTGTCACTGCTCAGCACGCTGATAAAATTATCCAGCCCCGCAAAAGGGAAGATCTCCGCATGCAGTAGCGTATACGACGAAAAAGCCAGTACGACGGAATAAATAACGGGGAAACCGAGAACAATCGCCAGAGCCAGCAACCCAGGCAGGGCGAACGCCCAGCCTGTTACACGGAATCGGTCTATTGTTAAATGGTACTTCGGTTTCACGATAAATTCCTCAGCTAAAGCCATCTGCCCGGCCCCCTTTGCCCTATTTCACCAATAACTTATCAAGTTGGTCGGATGCACTTTTCAGAGACTTGTCGACAGTATTTTCACCACTCGCCAACAGGGACAACTGTGTCCCCAGAACATCTTCATACTGTGCGGAATAAGAGAAAACCGGGAAGGATTTGCCGGACGCCACGATATTCAGCGCGTCTTTATAGTAAGGATACTTTTTCAGTACCTCCGCGTTTTCATATACATCAGCGCGAACTGGTGCATGTCCCTGCAACGCCCGCGCGGTAGCGATATTTTTACTTTGCACCCACTGAATAAAGGTCCATGCGGCCTGTTTTTCTTTATCTGAAACGTTTTTCGGAATACCCCAACCCCAGCCACCGCTCTCTCCGTGTCCACCTGGAACGGTTGTCAGGGCGAGTTTACCGGCCACCGCCGGGCAGGCAGTGGCGTTATCCAACTGCGGAAGCATCCACCAGTAAGTCAACATACTGAACGCTTTGCCGCTACACATCAGGCGCACGGTATCGTCGAGCGTAGCGGAGAGCGCGCCGGTTTGCGCGGCATTCTTGATGGCATCTGCATACAACGTCATCGCTTTATTCCCCGCAGGGCTGTTTAGCGCAGATTTGCCTTTACCATCAACATAAGCGCCGCCGCTGGCGAAGAGGTAGTTCGAGAACTCCATGCTGTTCGGATCACCGCGCTGCCCCTGCATCGCCGCCCCGGACATATCGCTGTTCTTTTTAATAAATTTGGCCAGCGTAACGTACGCTTCCAGCGTTTTCGGCTGCCCGAGCGGTTTCTTAAATTCAGTCTGATACGCGCTCTTTAACTTCTCATCCTGCAACACATCCGTACGGTAGATTAGCCCCATGGAATAGTTGTACATCGGGATCAGGGTAATTTTATTGGCCGCAACATTAATCAGCGACACGGTGGCCGGAATAAAAGCCGACATATCAAAGTTAGATTTTTTCACATCTGGCGTGAGGTCCGTCAGCCAGCCAGCTTTGCTGAATTCCCCCGCCCACAGAAAATCCACTTCCAGAAGGTTGTAATAACTTTGCGACTGAATCAGTTGCGAAACCAGCTTGTCATGCATATCGCCGTAACCGATTTTTTCGAACTGTACTTTAATGTGGTACTGCTTCTCGAAATCAGGCAGCATTTTTTCAATGATTTGCGTTTCTGGTACATCTTCCATCAACGCGCGAAGCACAACATCTTCCGCCCGAACGGACGCCGAAAGACTAAGGACTATCAGACCCGATAACAATGTGACTTTCTTACGATTCAACATAATTAACTCCTGGTGAAGGTGCCGGAGTGTTAACGGCGACGATTTTCTGTCTGGTTGGCATGACTTTACTTAACACCGCCAAAGGTCAGCCCTTTGACGATGTAACGCTGAATAAAATGTGAGGCGAACATCAGTGGCAGCACAGCCAGCACAATGCCTGCCGAGACCTTGCCAATTTGCACGCCATTTGAGGTCTGCAGTGCGGCAAGCGACACCGGAACCGTGGCGGTATCTGGCCCGCTGAGCACCAGAGCAAAAAGAAACTCATTCCATGACAGGATGAACCCCAGTACGGCAGAAGCCGCGAGGCCCGGCAGTGACACTGGTAGAACCACATGCCAGAACGCGCCCCAGGCGGTGGCGCCGTCGGTCATCGCCGCCCACTCCAGATCCACCGGGATCCCTTCGAAAAAGCCCATCAGGATCCACGTCAAAAACGGCAGGTTTAACGCGGCATAGACCAGCGTCAGCCCGAACAGCGAATTGGTCAGCCCCACGGTACGCAGCATGGCGAAGGCCGGTAACACAAGCGCCACCGCTGGTAGCATCTGAGTTGCCAGCATAATAAAGCGCGCCGCTTTGCCACCCGTTTTAAAGCGGGCAAACGCATAACCGGTAGCGGCCGCGAACGGCAGGGCGAGGATCACCGATCCGGTGGCGACAATCAGGCTATTGGCGTAATGACGCAAAAAACCGTTGTTCTCAATCAGCGAACGAAAGTTTTCCCCGGAAAACTGCGGGAAGATATCACTGCTGTAAGCCATGGATTCCGGCACCAGGCTGGTTCTCACAATCCACAATACCGGCAGTAAAATGGAGAGACAGGCCAGCACCAGCCCGGTATGAAGTCCGATTCTTCGTAGCATGTTCGCTCCTCACGCTCTGACTATGTCAGCGTTATCCGGTGTTTTGCGGCGATCAACCACGTCTCCGCTATCGGTGTGGAATAGATGCAGCGAGTTCGGATCCAGCCAAATGCTGAGCGTTTGGCCCGCCTTCGGATGCGTATGGTGATCAAGACGAATCACCACAGGCACCTTACCGAGGGTGCCGCTGACAATGTTTTCCGCGCCCAGCGCTTCCACCCCGCTGACCGCAATTTCCAAAGGGATCCAGTCCGGTCTGCGCGGGTGGGCGTGGAAATCTTCCGGCCGCACGCCGAGGGTCATCTGTTTTCCCGCCAGGTTTTGATAGTCGGCGGCCATCCAGTCCGGCACCGGAAGCTGCGGGCCGTCGAACAGTTGCAGGCTGACATCCGCGCCTGTCCGTTGCACAATACAAGAGAGAAGATTGATGGACGGGGAGGAAAGGAAACGGGCAACAAAAGTATTCACCGGGTAGTTGTAGACTTCCAGCGGTGTCCCGCATTGAATCAAATGGCCATCACGCATGATACAAATGCGATCCGCCATCGTCATGGCTTCAACCTGATCATGGGTAACGTAGACCATGGTTTTGCCGAGGCGACGGTGGAGCTTGATCAGTTCACTGCGCATCTCACCGCGCAACTGGGCATCAAGGTTCGACAACGGTTCATCTAACAAAAAAGCCTGTGGTTCACGCACAATGGCACGCCCCAGGGCAACGCGCTGGCGCTGGCCGCCGGATAGTGCCGCCGGTTTGCGGTGTAGTAGTTTATCCAGCCCCAGCATAGCGGCACTCTCTGCCACTTTACTGTTGATTACGTTGCCCGGAACGCCGCGCATTTTCAGGCCGAAAGCCATGTTTTCAGCAACGGTCATGTGCGGATAGAGAGCGTAGCTCTGAAACACCACGGCGATATTACGATCGCGCGGCGCCACATGGCTCACATCACGCCCGTCAATTAACAATGAGCCTTCGGTGATACTTTCCAGTCCGGCAATCATGCGTAGGGTGGTGGACTTTCCGCATCCCGAAGGGCCAAGGAAGATAACAAATTCACCATCCTGGATATGCAAATTCACATTACGGACGCTATGCTGATTACCGTTGTAGGATTTCGACACGTTCCGTAATTCAATGGAGGCCATATTGGATTACCTCTGTTGCGTATTGCCCATCCTGGGACTGGTAACGTCCATGTTCGATTTTGTTCGAAATAAACCAGGCTTGTTCACAGTGAATGTTATCAACCTGTATAAACTCCGCCCGTCACATTGACGCCCTGGCCGGTCATAAAACGAGCCGCATCGGAACTCAAAAAGGCCACTACTTCGGCAACATCTTCTGGCGTTTCCAGACGTCCAAGCGGGGTCTGACGTATGTAATCATCAATCACCTGCTCAGGCGTCATACCGCGCAGTTGCGCTTCCCACTGCACTTCCCGGCTCTGCATCCCGGTTTTAACGAACCCCGGACAGACAGCATTCACGCGGATCCCGTCGGCGGCCAGTTCGCGCGCCAGTGCCTGGGTCCAGCCGAGTACGGCAAATTTACTGGCGGAATAGTGGGCCAGTAACGGTGCGCCAACTTTGGCGGCAAGGGATGCGGTGTTGACGATAGTGCCGGATTTACGTGCCACGAACTTGCGCGCGGCAATCTGGTTAGTCAGGAAGATCCCACGAGTGTTGACGTCAAAGTTGAAATCCCACTCATTGTCCGTCAGCGCCAGGGCCTTTTGCATGGTTGATACACCTGCGTTGGCGATCAGCAGGTGATAATCACCCAGAGTTTTATCTACCCAGCTAAACCCTTCTTCAACGGATTCACGTAAACGAACATCCAGGTGAAACGCCACTGTGTCTGCGCCCAGTTCAGTTGCGGCTCTCCGCGCGGCTTCTTCATTTACGTCCCCGATCGCGACGCGCATGCCCTGGCGAATCAAATTACGGGCGATGGCATAGCCAATACCCGTTGCACCGCCGGTGACAATCGCCATTTTGCCTTGTAGGTCCGGGTAATGCCCGGACGTCGAATGTGATGTGTGCATGTTTTCTTCCCCTGTGTTGATGATTATTTTTTACACCAATATAACGAACACAACAAAACAAATTTCTTATGATAAAAACAATTGCGATCACAAATTTTGTTTTGTATGTTTGTTTTTGTTAATTTCAATGTTCGGAGTCAACCGATGACACACAACGACGCACCGCCTGTTCAGTCTGGTACACACGGATCCGGTGTGCGTTTACGTCGTTTGGCTGCGTCGCGTCAGACTGAGGTTCTGCAGTTGTTGGTCAAGCAAGGGGCGGTTTCTGTGCCAGAGCTGGCCGTTAAGCTGTCGGTCTCTGAAATGACCATCCGCCGCGATCTGCTGGAGATGGAGCAGAAAGGCATCATCTGTCGTACCCATGGCGGTGCCGTACTGCCGCAAAGTGGGGGCATGGTGGTGATTGACCAGGTGGAGCCGAGTTTTGCATCCCGGCTGCTACAAAACCACGATGCCAAGCTGCGCATTGCTGCTGCAGCAGCAGATTTAGGCAAGAAATTTCGCACACTGGCGCTGGATGTCGGCAGCACGACCTTCCTTGCTGCTCGTTACCTCAGCCAGTGCCCACATTTGAAAATTTTCACCAACAGCATCCGCGTGGCGCATGACATTGCCCCCGCGAAGGCAGAAATCTATCTCGCGGGTGGACGGATGCGCCCGGATGAAATGTCAACCGGTGGCTCTGCGGCGCTGCGCCAGTTTTCCAGCCTCTGGTTCGACATCACCTTTGTGGGCGTTTCAGGCCTGACGGCAGAGGGGATCTATGACTACGCCTTCGAAGATGCGGAACTCAAACGCCTTTATCTCAACCGCTCCAGCCTGAAAGTGGTGCTGTGTGACTCCAGTAAGTTTCAACGGATGTCTCTGGTTCACCTCGCCACACTGAATCAATTCGACATCCTGATAACCGAGCAGGCACCACCGCCTGCCCTGTCAGCAATGCTCGATGTGGCAAATATTGACGTGTTCATCGCGCCTGAGGTGTTGAAAGACGCGTGATCGCTTTTTCACCATGACATACCAGCCAACACCGGAGAAAGTTATGATCTTTGATTTTTTGGGTAATAAGAAAAAAGCGGTTATCGCAATGGCCCATATTGGCGCGCTACCTGGCGCGCCGCTGTACGACGCCAAAGGCGGCCTCAACAAGCTGATTGACGATGTACTCAGCGATGTTGAAAAGCTGCAGGCAGGTGGTGTGGATGCGATCATGTTCGGCAACGAAAATGACCGTCCTTACGTGTTCAAAGCCTCACTGGAAGGTGTCTCAGCCATGTCAGCCGTAGTGCAAGCGGCGAAATCCGTGCTGAAAGTCCCGTTCGGTGTGAACTACCTGTGGGATCCCAATGCCAGCGTCGCCATTGGCGCCGCCACCGGAGCAAGCTTCGTCCGTGAAATTTTCACCGGCGTGTTTGCCTCTGATATGGGAGTCTGGGAGCCAGATTGCGCCAGTGCGTCTCGCCTGCGCCGCAACCTTGGCCGTGAAGATATGAAATTGCTCTTTAACATCAACGCCGAATTCGCCCATTCTCTGGATGCGCGCCCTATTGAACTGCGTGCGCGCAGCGCAATTTTCTCTTCGCTGGCAGATGCTATCCTGGTTTCCGGACCAATTACCGGTGAACCGGCAGAACATTCCAACCTGCGCAAAGTCTGCGAAGCAGTGGAAGGCGTTCCGGTTTTCGCTAACACCGGCACCAATATCGACAACGTCACCGATATCCTGAGCGTAGCCAGCGGCGTGATCATCGGTACGCACTTTAAAGTTGAAGGGCACACATGGAATCAGGTTGATGGGGATCGGGTAAAACGCTTTATGGACGTGGTTGAAAAACTGCGCTAAACACCGCTGTCGGGACGGGAGGATAAAATGCAGTATCTGTTAGGTATTGATATTGGTACGACCTCAACCATCGGCATTCTGATCGGTTTGCCCGACAAGGTACTCGGTACGGCCTCCCGGCCGGTCACGCTCTCTGCCCCGCACAGCGGCTGGACGGAGGAATCGCCAGAGCAGTGGTGGGCGAATGTCGGCGAAATTTGCCAGCAACTGCTGGCACAAAGCGGCATTGCGGCTAGCGACATCTGTGGCATTGGCGTGACAGGGATGCTGCCTGCCGTGGTACTGCTGGATAACGAAGAGCGACTGCTGCGCCCGAGCATTCAGCAAAGCGACGGCCGCAGCGGTGCACAAGTACAGCAAATGTGCAGCGAAATGGACGGTCAGCACTTTTTACAGCGCGCCGGAAACGGCATCAATCAGCAACTGGTGGGAGCCAAAATCCGCTGGATTGAGCATCATGAACCTGCGGTATTTAGACGTATTGCGACAGTGTTTGGTTCCTATGATTTTATCAACTGGAAGCTCACGGGCGAGAAAATCATCGAACAGAACTGGGCACTGGAGGCCGGGTTTGTAAATATCAACAGCAATACACTGGATGACGAACTGATTGCCTTTGCCCATCTTCCCAGGCATGCCGTTCCCCGGCTGGCGCTTTCCCATGAAGTCATTGGTTCCGTCACCGCGCAAGCGGCAGCCTGGACGGGACTCAGCGAAGGCACACCGGTAATTGGTGGGGCGGCGGACTTAATTGCCTCCGCTCTCGGTGCAGGCGTGACCTCGCCGGGCGAGGTACTACTCAAGTTCGGTGGCTCAGTGGACATTCTTACCGTGACGGAAACTGCCAATCCGGACCCACGCCTGTATCTGGATTATCATCTTGTACCGGGGTGCTACATGCCGAATGGCTGTATGTCGACCGGCGGTTCGGGGCTGAACTGGTTCGTGCAAAACTTCGCCGCGCAGCATGACGCAGCGGCACGTGAGAAAGGGATGAGTATTCACCAGTATCTGGACTCATTGGCGGAAAATCGCCCGGCAGGCAGTGATGGCCTGATTTTCCTCCCCTATTTTCTGGGGGAGAAAACCCCGCTGCACGACCCGGATGCCCGTGGCATTCTCTTCGGACTGACGCTCACCCACGACACGGGGCATATCTGGCGCGCGCTGCTCGAAGCTTACGCGTATGCCATCAAACACCATATCGACACGCTGGTGAATATCGGTTATCCGGTAAAACGCTACATCGTGTCCGACGGCGGTTCAGCAAGCAAACTGTGGATGCAAATTGTCGCCGATGTGCTGAGCGAACCACTCAGTCGCCTGGAGGGTCACCCAGGCTCTTGTCTGGGCGCGGCCTGGACGGCAGCGATTGGTGTTGGAGTATCGACGGACTGGAAGGGGGCCAGCGCATGGGTCAACCTGAAAGATGTGATTACACCACAGTCCGCACATGCGGATGTCTATCACCAGGGATATCAGCGTTTTCATCAGTTGTATGAAGCCTGCCGTCCACTGACACGCCAGGAGACGCCATGAAATTTAACGCCATTGCCTGGGATGTTGACGGTACTCTGGTGGACAGTGAGCCGTTGCACCACCGGGCGCTGCTGGCTGGCTGCCATCGTTTCGGACTGGATCTGAGCCATATTCCCGAAACACGCTTTTACGGCGTGCACATCAACGATGTCTGGCTGACCTTACGCGCAGAGCTGCCCGAAGATTTAGCCCAGAACGTGTGGCTGCAGGCGATTGAGGACTATTACCACGACCACAGCAGTGAACTGGTCGCCATCCCCGGGAGCCGGGAAACTATCCGTCGTCTGGCAGCGAAAGGTATCAGACAGGCCTGTGTGTCGAACTCATGCCGACGCATCGTCGAATCGAATCTTGAGGCTTTAGGTGTACGTGAATTCATTAACGTGGTGGTAACGCTGGACGATGTGCAGTGTGGCAAACCGTCTCCTGAGCCTTACCAACAGGCCATCGGCAAATTCGGGCTGCCTGCCGCGGCCGTCCTGGCGGTTGAGGATAGCCCGACCGGGGTACTCTCGGCGCAGGCTGCCGGGATGCACGTGGCTTTTTATGGCGCATCACCACCCTCTGAGTGGGGAGTCACGGAGATAAGATCGCTCACGCGGATCCTGGACTGGTTCTGATTCACACAATTTTGCGCTGGGCAAGAATGTTCCGTGTAATGAAATGAACAAACTCGAACAAATTCGGTTTTAAATCGCACCACTTCCCCTTAATATTGTGAGCTATATCGTTTAAGCTACCTTCAACCCGAAATAGAGTGTCCATCACCATGTCAGCTAAACCAGAGACTCATGCCCGCTATCTTCCCCGGGAGCGCAAAAAACGGATTCTAAACATGCTGGTCGAACATGGGCGTGCAACGGTGGTTGATATCTCAGCGGAGATGGCGGTCTCCGAAATGACGGTTCGCCGCGATCTGGCTGAACTGGAAACTGAAGGTAAACTCAGTCGGGTACATGGCGGCGCAGTACTGACGGAAACGGTTAGCCAACCGATCATGGACCCATTGCCGGCGCATTTTGATGCGCGCCTTTCACTGCACCGTGAAAGTAAGATGCGCATTGCCAGAATGGCCGCCGAGGTTGCAGGACGCTACCAGAGCGTTGCGCTCGATATCGGTACGACCACGCTGTTTATGGCAGAAGAACTGGTGAAACATGAGCGCCTGAAAATCTTCACCAACAGCGTGCGTATCGCCCATGCGCTGGGTCGTTATGCACAGGCACCGGAAGTCTATCTGGCTGGTGGAATGATGCGTGATGATGAGATGGCGATTGTTGGGCCGTCCGCCATTGAGCAGTTCCAACAGTTCTGGTTTGATATTGCGTTTATCAGCGCGTCAGGCATTACCAGCCAGGGGATTTACGATAGCGCGCTGGATGAAACGGAGATGAAGCGGGTGCTGATTCGTCGTTCCGGCTTTAAAGTGCTGCTCTGTGATGCTGCGAAATTCCAGCATATGTCGCTGGTACAGGTGGCGCAGTGGCAGGACATCGATCTGCTGATCACCGACAGCGCGCCACCTACGGTGCTGGCAACAGCCCTTGAGCTGGCAAATGTGCAGGTGATGATTGCCGCCTGATCATTAATGCTAGGTAAGATCAGATAGCCCATGCTTCATAGGAAAGATCGTAGCGAGCCATAGCTCAATATGTCGAGGAAACAGGCGGCTACTCTAGCTCAGACAATTAAGGGACACGGCCTAAGAAACCACTTTTCATTTCACAGAGGTTTCCTGAGTCGGTGGTCAAAAGTGCTTCATCGCGATTGTGTCATAGACCGCTGGCTCTCTTGCTTCAGCTATGCTGCTGCCCGATTGTTATGACATCATTTTCTTTGTTATATCGATTTATCCCCTGCTGTTAAAACTAAGATCCCGATCAAATAAAACCACAAAACAATACTGTATCGTTACACTAAATCGATACAGTAACTTTGAAATAAATGGACAAATACTAGCTAAAAAAAACGGTTTGTGAACCAGAAACCCTTATTTCGCTTTATACTAAAAAGCGAAAGGCGTGCCAACATTCGGGGAAAAAGTAAAATATGAAAATAAGAAATCTGAGATGGTTTATTGTTTTACTCATGGCATTCGGTATCATCATTAATTATATTGACCGAAACGCACTTTCTGTCGCGGCCTCAACAATCAAAGAGGATCTGCATATTACAATGCAACAATATTCCTATATTATTGCTACGTTCCAAGCTTGTTACGCCATAATGCAACCTATTGCTGGCCTGATTATTGATTCACTGGGCGTCAAAATAGGGCTGACCTTTTTTGCCATTGCCTGGTCAGTTGTTAGTTTGGCTCATGCCTTTACAGGCAGTTGGTTGTCCCTTGCATTTTTACGTGGTTTGCTTGGTATCAGTGAGTCTGCAGTTATTCCTTCCGGCGTCAAAGCAGTACAGGAATGGTTTCCTGCAAAAGAACGCTCGGTAGCAACAGGGTGGTTTAATGTCGGGACATCCCTGGGAGGCGCACTTGCACCACCGATTATGGTGTTTTTGATTCTGTCATATAATTGGCGCGTTGCATTTTTCATTATTGGTGCCATCGGTATAGTGTGGGCTATTGCGTTCTTTTTTCTTTATCGCAAACCCCAAGATGCCAGTGCATTAACTGAAGAAGAGAAACAGTATATCTATCAAGGGCAGGAACCTGATAAACGTATGGATTACCCAAAACCGACATGGAAAGATATTTTGACCTGTCGTCAGTGGTGGGCATTAGCTATTCCGCGTTTTCTTGCCGAACCAGCACAAGGAACCTATAATTTCTGGATCCCACTCTATTTAGTCACCATGAGACATTTTGATATAAAAGAAGTGGCTATGGCTGCCTGGGTGCCTTTTGTCTGTGCAGATTTGGGGTGTATCGTCGGCGGCTATCTGGCACCGTTTTACCAGAGAGTATTCAATGTTTCGTTGATAGCATCACGCAAACTGGTGGTTTGTACCGCAGCGCTACTGATGATAGCGCCAGCATTTATTGGGCTGGTTAGCAATATCTTCCTGGTGGTGATGTTACTCGGAATGGTGGGGTTCGCCCATCAAATGCTAGTGGTCGGCGGTATACTTCCCCTTAATGCAGATATCTTTGGTCACAAAGAAGTGGCAACAGCAAGTGGATTAAATGGTGGTTTCGGTTGGATGGGGACCACAATATTTACACTACTTATTGGTGCCCTGGTAAATACCTGGGGTTATAATCCGATGTTTATTGCAATCGCCTGCTTTGATGTCCTGGCTGCAATCATTCTTTGGACTTTCCTGAAAAATGAGACTGCAAATTTAGGCTTGAAGAAGTTACAACAAAAATAATATTATTTTCTCTCTGTACTGTTATGACATGTTTATTAATAGTAGGCCTTGATATATTATGAATTTTATAAGTAGTGAATTTCTTATTTCACAAATAAAAGATATTATGGGGTTTTACGATCCCAGATGTGTGGATCCAACAGGCGGCTTTTATCATTGTTATATGAATAATGGCGATGTTTTTGATACAGAAACAAGAACGCTTGTTGCATCCTGTCGTTTTATTATCAATTACTGTCACATGTATCGATTATTTAATGAAGAACACGATCGTGATCGCATATTGCATGGATTGGCATTTTTACGGAAACGGCATCTGAATCCGGTCAATAAAGGATATACTTGGCGTTTGGTCGGTCATCAGAGAGTGGATAATACCAATCATTGTTACGGTTTGGCATTTGTGTTGTTAGCGTACGCTCGAGCGGCACAATGCCATATTCCGATGGCTAAACAGTGGATGGAAGATACCTGGGCGCTCATGGAGGCACATTTTTGGTTGGACTCAGAAGGAAAATATGCCAGCGAAGCTGACGATCAGTGGCAACTGAGCAACTATCGTGGGCAAAACGATAATATGCACGCCTGTGAAGCGTTGATCGCCTGTTATGAGGCGAGTAATGAACAGCACTATCTTGATAGAGCCGTACAACTGGCAGAAAATTTTACTGTACATCTGGCCCGCCCTCTCGGGGGACAAATATGGGAGCATTACCATAGTGACTGGTCGTTAGATATGGAATACGCTAAAGGTGAGAAGGAGAATAATATTCGCCCCTGGGGGATCCAAACCGGACACCAGACAGAGTGGGCGAAATTATTGATGATCCTATCGCATCATACCGAGCGTGATTGGTTTTTGCCTACGGCCGAAGCGCTGTTTAATACTGCAGTGGCAAAAGGGTGGGATACTGAGTTTGGTGGACTGATATATGGTTACAAGCCTGACGGTGAGCCCTATGATACAGACAAGTATTTCTGGGTTCAGGCTGAAAGCCTGGCGTCCGCCGCATTACTGGCAAAACGGACTCAAAAGTCACACTATTGGCAGTGGTATGATACGCTATGGCGCTATGCCTGGCAGCACTTTGTCGATCACCAGTACGGCGCATGGTTCCGTATTCTTCAGGCTGACAACAGCCACTATGACCAGAGGAAGTCTTATAATAACAAAGTGGATTACCACACATTGGGTGCCTGTGTAGAGGTCTTACACATTCTGTAGTTGGCTAACGCCACCTTCGGGCGGCGTTATTTTTACGGATTGGGCACTATTTCGTGACTGGACTCTCGTATCACCAATGTCGGAGGAATTTTGACATGCTGCAGGGGTGAGACTGGCGTCGTAATGCGCTGTAATAACAAGTTAACGGCCGTTTCGGCTAAGGCATCAAAGGGTTGACGCATCGTCGTCAGCGACGGCGTGATAAGGCTGGAAAAATGGATATCATCAATGCCAATGACGGAGATTTGTTGTGGAACGGTGATCCCTTTCTCCCGCAAGCGTGTCATGACGCCAATAGCAACCATGTCATTCATACCAATGACTGCCGTTGGCAGCACCTCTTGCGCTAAAATTTGCTCAGCGGCGAGTGCGCCGAGTTCAATCAGATCCGCATCACCAAAGTGTGAATGTTGCAAATGCTCCGTGCTGATTTTCATCACTTGTTGAGGCAAATTATGTGCTTTCATGGTGTCGCAATAACCGCTAATACGCTCTTTACGGCTTAATGTTTGCGTGTCAGAACAGACATAGACGACGGAATTGTGTCCTACAGAAATCAGGTATTTCGCCAACATGGCGGCACATTGATAGTTATCAATGGTAACAACATCCGTTAACCTACCTTTCTCAGCAGCATCAAAAGCCAAGAAAGCGATGCCATTCTGAATAAACTGCGCCATGACTTTTGTATTCAACTGACCAGAAACGGTCAGAATGCCACGAACACCATGGGCGATAAGATCTTGAATACAGCGTTGTTCTGTTTCAGCATCACGTAATGTATTACATAAAATCAGACGATAACCATGCCGTTTTGCTGCTTGTTCAACGGCAAGCGACAATTCACCGAAAAAGGGGTTAACCACTGTCGGTATCAGTAACCCAAGAATGAATGAATGCCCGGTTTTGAGATGCCTCGCCGCTACATTAGGAACATACCCTAATGCTTTAACGGCTTCCGAGATGCGTTGTTGTGTATCAACACGCATTTGGCCACGTCTTTCGTTAAAATAGTTTGAGATTGTTGAAGGCGAAACCTTCGCTAATCTGGCAACATCCTGAATCGTTACTTTAGACAAAATGACCACTCATTTTATTCGTTACTCAACGCCAGCCCAACAGAAACAAGACTGAACGAACCTTTTCCTCCCAGTAATGTATCTCATGATAACACTGTGGCGATCAGACTCAATGCTTGCCTTGACACTGTGATCGGTATCGAAAAAATTATCTGCAATCAGAAGATTAACAATGCAGTCCAAGAAATGTGGTCTAAGACGTCGTGTGCGAACCCATTCAGGTAAAATTTAGAGACCATCTGCTGATTTTTGTTCTGTTCAGCGTTGAAGTAATCATATCCCGCCAGCTTAGTGATGGACTCAATCCAGTCTAGTGCAGAAAAATAGCGGATGCAGCACTATGCACAGCATTCCTTAATGTAGCTTCAAGGCATTGCATTAGAGGACAAAGTGCTGATACTACTTTTTTTACAAATATACGCCTCTATATTCTGTTCCAGGCGAGCAGATCCTGTCAGGATCTGATAGGTCCGAAGACGAGGAGAGGAAATGGACTTCTCGATTGCAGGGAGGAGATCACGAACAAGCGGAAACAATTACCGGAAGGCCAAATGCGCTGGCTCACCAGCGCATCTGCCGGGCGTTCAACTGGTCACGTGATTATGAAACCGATGATGCTCTTGATGGCGCGGACTCGCGTAAAACATACAGCCCACACAGCGCAATCAATCCGCTGTAGGCAGCCAGCAGCCAGAAGGGCATCAGCGGCGGCATGGCCGTCACCAGTTGTCCAACGATCAACGGACCGGTAACCCCGCCAGCCAGCGCGGCCATCACAATAATCGAGCCGGTTCTGGCATCTTTCCCCATCCGATAAGAGCCAAAAACAAAAAAGTTGGGGAAGAGACTGCCGATGAAGAACCCCGCCAGCGGATAAGTAAGGGTAGGAGCAATGTTAAAACCAGCGCAGACCAGTAGCAGTGCTCCTCCGGTAAACCCGGCTATCAGCATCGGCGCAGCTTGTAGCCGCTGGCCGACCAGACTTAATGTAATCCGCCCGGAAAGGAAAAAGACAAAAAATAGCGATAAGGCACTCGCCGCCGCGTTATCGGAATATCCACCACCCAACAATATCACCGGCCCAAGGCCAATCAGACAGGCTTCTATCGCCGTTCCGGAAGCTCCGATAAACAGCGTGGGGAAGGAAATTTTCCCCGGGTGAGTTTCTTGCATGGTGGTTTGTTCGCTATGCGTCCGGGGAAAGAAGAAAGAGAACAGAAATGGGAGCACCAGTCCTGCGGCCAGGATACCAAAACAAAGCTCGGGGTTGCGCGCCAGCGCGACAAACACTAACGGCGCAACAATCGCTCCGCCGCCAAACAGCGCATTCACCAGGCTAACCAGCGACGGCCCTGCTTTTTCAAACGACAGCATCAGACGTGAGTTAACCAGCGCCAGGCTAGCACCGTAACCGGCACCGAATGTCAGTGAGCCGATAAGCGTTAAACTCCAGCTCAATTGTAGTGCCATCAAGCCAGCGCCAATGATTAACAGGCCAAATGCCACGCGCGTCCAGTCGCGCTTACCGGCTAAAAACAACGCCACGACGCCAGTCAGCGCCCCGACCCATTGCGCTGTCACCGCCATACTGGCAGAGGCCACCGAGAGTTTAAACACGGTACGAAACTCTGGCAGTGAAGGCCCCATCAATGACTGCCCGGCCCCCATCAGTATGAATGCAATGATGCTTCCTGCCAGCAGCAGGCCATTTTTCCTGTTTCCGTTATTCATCTCTTACTCCTCTCCCCTGATCGCAGGGTCACCCATAGTGATAATCGTGAATGAAAACTCCTTCACTTCGCAGTAACACCCAACGAAGGAAGCTGTTTTATCTTTTTTAAGAAACAACAAATTAAAAACTTCGCCTCGATATCTTTCGTTCCCATTTTCGTTACATATCCATACCTTTTTGCAACATCATTGTTGACATATGTATATCATGCATGACATATGTAAAAGACGGGCAACATTTAATTTGATCGTTTCGTGAGGCAGATCGCATGTTCAGCACAGAAGGAAATTCCCAAAATGCGCAGAGAAAGGAAATGTGGGAAAAGCTGCGCACCACACTTGCGCCAGAAGTTTTGATTATTGGCGGTGGGGTAAATGGTATCGGTCTGTTAAGAGATTTGGCGCTGAACAATGTGTCAGCGACGCTGATAGACAGCGGAGATTTTTGCTCAGGTGCCAGTAGCGCTTCCAGTCGCATGGCGCATGGCGGTTTACGTTATCTCGAAGGCCGTGAGTTTGATCTGGTTCGTGAATCAGCGCGTGAACGCAATATGTTATTGCATGACGCCGCTCACCTCGTGAAACCACTGGAAGTCGTCGTGCCAGTCAGGCACTGGATAAAAGGGCTGCCACGGACTGCATTACGTTTCTTTGGCTTATCCGGCAAATCGGGGCCGCTGAGTTTTGTCGCCCTGAAAAGCGGCTTACTGGCTTATGAGCGCTTTGGCGCGATACGTCGGGCACTCCCTCATCATAATGTCGCCATCAGACGGTCGCAGTTTCCTGTCGGTCTGCCTCGTCTGGTGCGTTCCGTCATCAGTTACTACGACGGTCAGATTGTCGGCCCAGAAGCACTAATGTTTGAGATGTTGAGCAGCGCAGTACAGCAGGAAAACGTCGCGGCCATCAACCATATCAGCTGGCGCTATAGCGCGCCCGACAAGGTTGAAATTACCAACACGCAGTGCAACGACAGCGTCGTGCTGACGCCAAAGATTATTGTTAACGCAGCCGGTTCCGCCATTGATAAGGTTAATCAACAGTTGGGCCTGGAGACGCACTACGTCCGTGGCGTGAAAGGCGCGCACCTGGTATTACGCCATCCTGCGTTGCAGCAGCGTATGGCCGGACGTTCGTTTTATTTCGATGACGGGCACGGTCGCATGGTGGTGTCATTGCCGGTGGAAGAGGTCATTTTAATCGGGACGACCGAAGTTGAAACTGAGGACCCGGGCGATCGTCAGGTTTCATCCTGTGAGGTCGATTATTTGCTCAATGCCCTGAATAGCCTGTTTGACGACATTCGCGTTCAGCCGGAACATATTGTGGCGGTCACCAGCGGTATCCGCCCTTTGCAGGCCAGCGAAGGTAGCGCCACGCAGGCAGCGCGTGACCATGCTCTGCAACAAAACCGGGCAGGCGAAACGCCGGTGCTTTCCCTGGTCGGCGGGAAATGGACAACTTTCCGCGCGTTTGCCGAACTGGCGGCCAACACCGTGCTGCAACAGTTAAAGCGCCCCCGCCAGACGAGCACTCTGGGGCTGAGCTATCCTGGCGCCGGAGAACTGAATCTGACCGAACTGGCTGACAGCTGCGGGCTACCGTTAGCTCGCGTCCGGCAACTTTATACACGCTATGGCACCCTGGCTAAAGAGGTGGCCGACTTCTGCGGTTTGCAGACAGACCGGCCGCTGACGCAGGCGGAAAGCTATTCACAACGCGAAATAATCTGGTTAACGCAACGGCGCATGGCACTATCGCTGGAAGATATGATCCTGCGCCGTACCAATATCGTGATGACCGGGCAACTGACGAAAACCACGCTGGCAGACATTGCACGCGTGATGGCGCAGACGCTGGGTTACGACGAAACCTGGGCTGAGACGCAGACGACAAACTGCGCGGCCGATCCCCGTATTATCTGGAATGGAAGATAATTATTATGCCAACCCCCTACACCCCCCTGGTTCTGGCGATTGACGCTGGTGGTACGACAGTAAAAGTTGCGCTGTTCGACGCGACAGGCCGTATCGTTCGTCATCGCAATGCTGAAGTCACAACGCTGCACTACCCGGATGGCCGGGTGGAACGCGATGGTAATGCGTTCTGGCAAGCCACACGATCGACCATCCGTGAAATCCTTCAGGACGATATCGCCCAACGCGTGGTCGCCGTTGGGTGTACCGGTTTTGGCAACGGGATTTTTTTAGTTGATGAAGCCGGTCAGCCAACCCGTCCCGGCATTGTCTCTGTTGATCATCGCGCCCAGCCCCTTGCCGACCAGCTGATTGCTCAACATCAGGATCAGGCACTCAGTCATGAAAATGGGCACCGCCCGTGGGGAGGACAAACGCTATTTCAACTGGTCGGGTTGGCGCAAAACGAGCCGGAGGTGATGGCGAAAACCCGCTGGGGGTTGGCCTGCAAAGATTTTATTCGCTTCTGCCTGACGCAGGAAGCCATGACCGATCCGTCGGATGCCAGCGGTGGTGGTCTAATGAATCTGGAAAGACAAGATTATTCTACCGAAGCGCTGGCGATGCTAGGGCAGGCGAGCCTGAGGGATAAACTGCCGCTGGTGGCGAACAGCTCATCGCCGGCAGGACGCATCAGCACCAGGGCGGCGCAGGCAACAGGCTTGCCAGAAGGCATTCCGGTGGCGGGCAGCATGATGGATGTTGCAGCCTGCGCGCTCGGCGCAGGCGTGGTTTCTGATGAACACATGGTTTTCATCGCCGGCACTTGGGCGATTAACGCGCTGGAAGTCACCCGACCGATTCAGGATCGCTACCCGCTGTTGAATATGCTGTATCGCGATGGTGCGGCCCGTCTGGTAGCGGAAGGCAGCCCCTCTTCAGCCGCCAACCTTGGCTGGTATCTGAAAAATGCCATGGGCGATCATCTGAGCGTTGAAGAGGCGCTGACGCTGGCTGAAAGTTGTGCCATTGACAGCCAGCGCTGCTACTTCATGCCCTATATTCACGGCCCCAAACCTAATCAGGGAAGCTTTGTGCGGCTTAGCGCATCAGATAATCATGCCTCAATGATTCGCGCCATCTGCGAAGGGGTCGCCTTTGAGCATCGTCGCCATGCGGAAACCTTGATGGAATATAGTGAGAAACGCTGGCCTGAAACCATTCGCCTTACTGGCGGTGCCGCACGTTCACCATTCTGGGCGCAGATCTTTGCGGATGCCACTAACTGTCCGGTTGAAGTGGTAGATGCGCCGGAAATCGGCGCGCTGGGCGCAGCTATCTGCGCAGCGGTTGCCGGCGGGCTGTATAGCAGCCTGGAAGAAGCGGCAGGGGCAATGAGCCGTATTTCCCGCTATCACACGCCGGTTGCTGACAATGTCGCGATACTTGACGAGAGATACCATGAATTTGTGCGCCTCGATCAGGGAATACAGGCATTACTCGATGTTTAATTTGTGACGATAACAGAGGGAACACACCTTGAGCGCATTAGTTGATATGGCGCAGACGCGCTTTGCAGAAAAAATCTCGCGGATACGCGAGGGACGTTATCGCGTTGGCGATTTTATCCTTGCCGACGCAAAAGATGTGGATGTGGCTGGTGGCGTTCCCGCTATGGGGCCACGCCGGGCGGCGGACGGTCAACCCACCGGTCACCGCACGAGAGCGCAATTTCATCAACAGATTCGCGCATTAATTGAGCAGAACGTTTTAGATATTATGCTGACGTCCATCTCCACCCTGGAAATGCTGATTGAGCAGCATACCTTTGACGGTAGCCAGATAGCGCCAGCTTTTCGCGGCAACGAAGCCACTGACGCCTGGGTAGGTATTCGCGGCGGTCGCTATCGCGATTTTGCGCCGCTGCCTTATCGCGGCGCCTCGCTGGAGCTTGCCCGCGCGTCGCTGACTCTCTACTCCCTGACCTATGTTAATAATGCACAGCATGATGTGGCCTCGCTGGAGGCCTATGCGCGGTTTCGGGCCGACACGCGAGCACACGGCATTACACACTTTCTCGAAGTGTTTAATCCGGGTATCGACACAGGTCTCTCGGCGGAGGCGATCCCGGCATTTATCAACGACTGCATTATTCGCACGCTGGCATCGCTAACCCGCGCCGAGCGCCCAGCTTTCCTCAAGGTGGCCTATAACGGGCCTGACGCGCTGGAAGAACTGGTCACTCACGATCCAGGTGTGGTGGTAGGGGTTCTTGGCGGTGGGCAAGGGACGCATCGCGATACCTTTGAGCTTCTTGCGCAGACTGAACGCCACGGCGGTCGCCTTGCCCTGTTTGGTCGCAAAATTAACGCTGCAGAACATCAGCCGACGATAGTGCAGTGGATGCGGCGCGTTGTCGACCTGGAGGTCAGCCCGCTGGAGGCGGTTCGCGGCTATCATGCCGATCTTCAACGGCAGGGCCTGCGTGCGGATCGTTCACTTGAAACAGATAGCCAGATAACAGAAGATGTCCTCCGGTCAGACGCAAAATAATCAGGAGTAGGGCTATTAAGATCCAAACCAGGGGCGCAACGCCTTCGGACAAAGTCATTGCGGAGGCGGCGTGGCTTTATTATGTCAAGAATCTGACGCAAAGCGAGATTGCCGCGAAAATGAAGCTTTCCCGCCCCACGGTCATTAACTATTTACGCCTGGCGAAAGCCCGTGAAATTGTTTCTGTCCGTCTAAGCGGCGATCATTTTCGCCTTAACGATCTGGCCGATCGCCTGACTCAGCATTTCAATCTGGATGAAGTCAACATTATCCCTGGGGAGGGACTCTCAGATGAGAGCCGTCTTCATGAAGTCTGTGAAGCCGCCGCCCATATTCTGTTAAATTTTGTCCAGCCTGGCGATCAGCTTGGCGTGAGTTGGGGCTCAACGTTGAGCCTTATCTCCGACAGCGTCCCGTTCTGGTCGGTGGAAAATCTCACTATACGTCAGCTTATCGGCGCTATGTCAAACCCGCTGCTGCCAACGGCGGAACGCTGTTCGATTGAGATAGCTCATCGCCTGAATGCGCAATGTATCAACCTGAATGTTCCGGCGGTATGCAGTTCATTGCAGCTTGCGGCCATGCTGAGGGCGGAGCCGATTATTGCTGATCAACTCTCCCAGTTAAAAAACTGCAATAAGGCCATTTTCACCGTCAGCCCCGCGACCCGCGACGGCCATGTCACTCAGTTCAATATTGTCACCGAGCAGGAGGCCGAACGTTATATTACCGACGGTGCTGTCGGTATTATTGCTGGTCGTTTTATCAACGCGGAAGGCGAGCCAATGACCGGGGATGTTGATGCGCGTTTGATGGGAATTGAGTTAACGCATTTACGCCAGATGAGCGGATTGCTGGTGGCGTCAGGACAAGAAAAGCTCTCGGCGGTTATAGCCACATTAAAAGGCGGATTTGCTAACCATCTGGTGCTGGATTCACTGTTGGCTGAGGCTATCCTCGCGCAACAAAATGCATAATGGCTCCCTGAACGAGTTGTGGCTGAGCCATAGCGCAAAACAGACCGGTCTTTCACGGTCTGTAAGTCTCTGACCTACTCGGCAGCCGTGCCAGCATCAGCTCTTTTTTTGCCAGACTCTCCTGCTCATGCCAGCCTGTCAGCACTTCCCGGCTGTGCATTGCCAGCCCCAGCAACCATTGGGTATTTTGCTGATTAACCGAAGCGCAGCTGGCACTCAGAAAGGCATACAGCCAACGCCACTGACGCGGTTCCATCCGCAACCTTAGCCGCAGAGGCACATCGTTCTGCATCAGCCAGCCGAGCGTCTGGATCGGGATGCCGGCATCGGCCAGCGGCGACACGTAATGATAGGAGATCTGGCCGCCGTTGGCGAAGCTGGCTTCCGGGACAGGTTTACCGCTGTCCTCGATCAGCCGTACATCATGCTTTTTTCACCAGGGCCCAGGCAGTGGTTAAGCCAATCACGCCACCACCGATGATGCTTATTGGTGATGCCATTTTCTGTTTTCGTCGCCTTATAGCAAGTGGGTCTTCAGCGTTCTCAGACCGACTGACGCTGCGCAAAAAGCATTCCCAGCGTTTCAACCAGCAGATGTGCCGCCAGATAGGATGTGGCGCCGGTCGGCACATCCAACTGCGGATTAACCTCCACCAGATCGAGACCAATAATGTCCATGCGCTGTAGCAATACTTGCAGGGCATCGCGCAGTTCGTCATAGCGCATGCCGTTGGGTTCAGCTGAGGCGCATCCCGGCACCAGCGAAAAATCCAGCACGTCAATATCAATGCTGATGTAGCACTTTTCCCCGGCGGGTAAATGTTTCAGCTGTTCGATAAACAGCTGACGCCGGAACGCCTCCATGGGAATGATGTGACTCCCCTGCTGACTGGCGTCATTGACCTCCGAGGGCCGTACGCGCAGGCTGCGAATGCCTACCTGAGTCAGACTCTGGACGTGTTCTAGCGCCACGACATGGCGAAAGGGCTGACCATTACTGAAATGCACGTCGTGGGTTGAAGGCGCAAAATCGAGATGGGCATCGAACTGCACCACATGTACTGGCTCCTGAACCCCACGGATTAGCGGATAGGAGACGGAGTGATCGCCGCCCAGCGCCAGAGGAATAGCACCGCGCTGTCGAATCATCTGCACGAGGGTACTGATATTGTCATGGGTGCCGATCACATTGGTGGGCAGCACATCAACATCGCCGACATCCACCAGGCGGCCTTGCGAGATCACATCCGTCAGAAAATGCTGGTCACGCTGGATGTCGTAAAAACCGGTACTGGAAAAACGCATAGAGTGCTCGCGCAGCGAGCGCGGCGCAAAACGCGTACCCGGCTGCCAGGGCGATCCCTCATCAAAAGGCACACCAAAAACCGCCACATCGGCCCGCAGTTCACTGAGAACATCGCAATAATCTGCGCGTAAAAAGGTGGGAATACCGCTAAAAGCGCGGTTCAGGCGCTCACTACCGCGCATATTACTGCTCATAAAAAGCCTCATTATTCAGAACGGGCTGCTAACAGCGCCCGGGTCCGCGGATGGCTGGGATAGTGGAAAATATCGGCGGTCGCCCCTTGTTCAACAATCTTTCCCTCCTCCATCACGATCAGCCGATCGGCAACCTCACGAGCGAAGCTCATTTCATGCGTGACGATAATCATCGTCATGCCTTCCTGCGCCAGCTGTTTCATCACCTGCAGTACTTCGCCGGTCAGTTCAGGATCTAGCGCAGAAGTCGGCTCATCAAACAGCATCACTTCCGGCTGCAAGGCCAGCGCGCGCGCAATGGCAATACGCTGTTTCTGTCCGCCAGACAGACTGTTCGGCATTGAATCCGCCTTGTGCAGCAGGCCGACTTTCTCTAACAGTTCGCGCGCGCGCATTTCGGCGTACTGACGACTCTGCTTAAGAATTTTGTGTGGCCCAATTGCGACGTTGTCGAGAATTCGCAGGTGGGGAAACAGGTTAAATGATTGAAAAACCATCCCAACCTGACGGCGTAAGAGATTCAGGGCATTTTCTTCCAGCAGTTCTCCCTGCTGCATCAGCATCTGACCGCACAGGCGGAGGCTACCTTTTTCCGCCAGCTCCAGCCCATTACAGCAGCGCAAGAAGGTGCTTTTCCCCGAGCCGCTTGGTCCGATGATCACCACCACTTCGCCGCGCCGTACCGAAAGTGAAACACCGTGCAACACCTGATGGTCGCCGAAGCGTTTTTCCAGCGCCACGGCCTCAACAATTGCTGTACTCATTGCACCATGCCTCCCGCCCGAAGTTTTTTCTCTACCGCGCGCAGCAACAACATGGTGCTGCTGGTCATCAGCAGATAAATAAAGGCAATCACGAGATAGACCTCCAGCGATCGGTATGAAACGCTGATCACTTTCTGCCCTTCGTGCATCAAATCGTGAATGGTCACCAGGGAAACCAGCGCCGAATTTTTCGTCAGGGCGATAAACTCATTGGCCAGCGGCGGCACCATGCGCACCAGCGCCTGCGGTAAAATAATCAGCCGCATCGCCTGCCCTGATGACATCCCCATAGAACGCGCCGCCTCGCTTTGCCCACGATCGATTGAGAGGATCGCACCACGTACCAGCTCCGAGACATAAGCTGCGGAATAACAGCCGAGGCCAATAATGCCGCAGACAAAAGCCGGAATGACGATATTGAAATAGGGCAGCCCGAAATAGAGGATAAACAACTGAACCAGCAGCGGCGTTCCGCGCACCAGAACTACATAGGCGTTGCAGAACCACCGCGCTGCTCTATGGCGGGAAGAGATCCTTCCCAGACCAATTAACGTACCGAGGCAGCAACTGATCGCCAGGGCGCAGAGGGTTACTTCAATGGTCACCCAAGCGCCGGAGAGCAGTTCAGGCAGGCTGGCCAACGCCGGGGTGAAATCAAGCGAAAGCATCGTCACCTCTGATCATTTAACGCCAGCGCCGAACCATTTTTTTATCAACGCATCATAAGTGCCGTCTGCGCGAATCGCCTTCAGGGCCGCATTCAGTTGCTGTCGCAACTCAGGCTCCTTTTTACTGACCGCAATACCGTAATCTTCCTGCGTCAGCGGTTCGGATAGCACTTCAGTCGTGCCGCGCGTTTTGCTGTAGAGCAGTGCCGCTGGCTTGCCAGAGACCACGGCATCGGCACGTCCCGCTTCAAGCGAGTTAAACATCTCTTCATTCTTCTCGACCTCAACCCGTTGCACGGTAGGGTACTGCTCAGTGAGCAGATTCACCGATTTTGTGCCAACCTGTACCGCTACCCGCTTGCCGGCTATATCTTTCGGCGATTTAATCCGCTTATCCCCTTTTTTCACCATCACCACTAGCCCGGCAGTGAAGTAGGGATCGGTGAAGTCCACCACTTTTTTGCGGTCATCGGTGATATAAATGGCGGACAAAACGATGTCCTGGCGCCCCGACAGTACCGACGGGATCATCGCTTTGAAATCCATATCGGTATAAACCAGCGGGCGGCCAATTTTTTTCGCCAGCGCCTCGGCCAGGTCGATATCAAAACCGGTGCGCTGATTGTTATTCATATATTCCATAGGAGGAAATGTGGGATCGATCGCCACGCGAATGGGATCGGCAGCCTGAGCAACACCGGAAATCAGCGCCAGGGTGAGAGACGTACCTAACAGTAGCAAACGAAATGTCATACATCCTCCGAAAAGTTAGCCATTGCTGTCACAGTAACCGGCGCGAATGGCCGCACCGATGAAATTCAGTACCAGGCGGCCCGCAGTCATACAGGAGATCTGGTGAACATCTTTCTCCGGCTGGATCTCAACGATATCCATGCCGACAACCCGTCCTTTTTTCACTAACCCATGGATCAGTTTCCGGGCCTGAACAAATGTCACTCCGCCCGGTGCTGGCCCAGCTACGGCGGGCATCACTGACGGATCGAAACCATCGGCATCGATAGTCAGGTAGTAGCGGCCGCCCGCAGGAATTTGCTCTAGCACGGCATCCATTCCGCGATCGTGCAATTCATAGGCGGTAATAATGCGTGCGCCCCAGGCGCGCGCATAATCGGCCTCTTCCTGACGGGCACTGCCTGAAGCACGCATACCAATCTGGATAATGTCTTTCACAAAGGGAAGCTCTGAAGCGCGACGCATCGGGCTGGACAGACCGTCTTTCACGCCGTTGACGTCATCACGCCAGTCCAGGTGCGCATCAAGATGAACGATGGTGATCGGCCCCTGCTCATCAAACGCCCGCAGAATTGGATTGGTAATGCCATGATCGCCGCCGAGCACGATGGGAATCGCGCCTGCCGCCAGAATCTTACGCACCGCCTGTTCAGCCCTGACAAAATGGCCGCGCGGCTCAGTCAGATCGGCAGGCACATCGCCGCAGTCGACGAAGCGAATGTCGTCGCGCCCCTGGAGCAGAGGGCCATCAATATCAAAATCAAAACGTTCAGGACCGCGGATCACCCGATCGGAAGCCTGGCGGATCGCCGTCGGCGCCCGCGCCTGGTCATTGTTGTAATCTTGCGGGGTATAGGCTGCGCCGTAAGGCATGCCAAGTACGGCAAAATGGGCGCTGAGGTTATCAAGATCGAGCGCAAGTTCCGAGAACAACAAAGATTTATGATTAGTTTTCGGCGCAACGGTCAGTGGCAAAGACATGGTAGTTTCCCGATGTTGGTAATGTGTGGTACTGATAGCAGTCTATTGGCCCTCCGCAGAGGAAAAAACCGATCATCTTTGCAATCACGGTTACGGAAATAACAACAATGAAAACACGAACCTTAAATGAAAAGGATTTGCGTGCCCTGAGAATATTCTGTGCAGTAGCCCAGTCAGGAGGGTTTTCTGCTGCCGAAAAGATGCTCAATATGACCAAGTCCACCATTAGTCGACAGATCAAAGCGATTGAGGAGACGCTTGGAACCCCCCTGTGTACGCGCGGGCCGAAGGGGTTTGAACTCACCAATGCCGGGCAGTCAGCGCTACTCTACGCCAGAGAGGCGCTCAATGCGCTGGATCGCATTTTCCCGGCGCTGGACGCCAGTCGCGGAGTAATCTCTGGCTCGCTGGTGATGGGGATTACCGATAATGTGATTAGCCATCCGCAGTCACACCTGCCGCAGGCGCTGCGCGCCATGCAGCAGTTGGCGCCTAATGTCCGCCTTACCCTGAGTGTTATGGCAGGAACGCAACTGATTCAGGCGCTGCTGGATCGCAGACTGGATATGGCGGTGAAAGGCGTTATGGAGTACCAGAAAAGCCCATCGTTGCGCTATGTCGAGCTTTACGAAGAGAGCCACAGTATTTACACCCTGGCAGGCAACGAAGTGCGTTTCCGCCAACTTCCGCTGGTATGGCGGGCACAGCAGCCTTTTGTGGAGCAGGCGCTCGCCCTGTTTCACTTTGGCAGAGGCCCAGAAGCAGTAGGCATTGAAGCCGTGGCAATGCTGGTTGCCTCAGGTGATGTGGTGGGCATTTTACCCAATCATTATGCCGAGCTGATGCAGGCGCATTTCCCGCTGGTGCGTATTCCGCATTCACCAGTCTGGACGGTGCAACATTATGTCGTTACCCATGCCGCTTACCCGGTCTCGCCAGCGGCGGAATTTATGATCGAAGAATTGCGGCGAGTGCAGCAGTTTACTCTGTAAGTGATTTTAATCGTGACAAAGAAGTGAAATAAGCAGGACTTATTATAAGGTAGTCTACCGCCTCTCCTTCATTATATTTTACTCTCTTACTGGTAGGTGCAGACGTGCCTATCCTACTAAATAGCTATATCGACACCTCCCCGATGCAAGTGTAAGCATCCCGGTAAAACGAACCATGTATTTAGAAACGGACGTCTACTGACGTCCATTTTACTTTATAAAGTCAACAAGTTATCCCCTTCCGGTTGTCTACTACTGTCCATTAAAATCTACTGGCACTTACCCTACCGTATCGCTTACTGGCACACGATGACTCTTTTATGGTGACTTTATGCCGCGCCATTACGCACCAGCGCCCCACCCTCCCGCAACAGACTGAGGATACGGTCGTGCTGGCGACGGTACTGGGTTTCCAGCATCAGCCAGGTATACGACCGGCAACTGGACTCCCGATGATGACGCAGCAATCGCAGCCCAGGAAACGCACCGCCGTGGTAGCTTTTGTCCTGATGAAAATCATCGGTAGAGACGTAGCGTACCCTGTGCAGTAGCCCCAATAGTTGGCGTATGGCCTTCCGGCTCGGCGCAGCACGCGCGTACTCATCCTGCAACGCCGTCAGCTCCCCAGTAAGGCGCGACAGATCAAAGTGCGGATCCAGTTCTTGTTGCAGTTGTACCAGCTCTTGCTGCAATTGCGCCAGATAATGCGGCGCGTCAAACGGCAACTCAGGCGCAGTCAGCAATTCTTCCAGCCAGCGGAAATGAATCTCGCAGTCGCGCCACTGGATATCATCGTCCACCTTGTCGCGGGTGTCGCACTCGGTATGCCACCACCAGCCACCGCCGCTACCGGGGGACTGAGTGGTGCGGGTTTCCGGCTCCTCGCGGAAGGCGAAATGCAGCGGGATACCGCAGCCCCAGAAGGATTGATCGCCTCCTTTGCCGAGCGGAGTGATGCGCCGGGCCGGGCCGCCAGTGACGTCACGTACCGCCCGGTTGAGAAACGCAACGCTCTCCGCGCCGCTGGCGTTGACCACCACCTGCGTGGCGTCCCGGCAGCCGGGAGAATCGACGTTGATATGCGCCACGCAGCGTTGTTGCAGCTCAAAGCGATACCGATCGGCGTACCATGTGGAACCGCCATAGCGGGCGTTGGAGTGCCCCGGCCACCAGGCGATACGCAGGCCGCGTTTCAGCACCTGACGATGCGCGGCAAAATGTGCCGCCATTGCCAGACATAGCGCGTTGCCGGTGGCGTTGTCGGTCACGCCTTCGTGCCAGGAATCGTAGTGGGACGATAACAGCACGAACTCGTCATGCTCGCCGCCAATTTCTACCACCGGCAGGCTGCACTCCGCCACGTGCAGATTCAGCCTCGTGGCGATGCGCGCCGTCAGCGGCCCCTGCACCAACAGCGACTGCAGTTCGGCCCCGCTACGTTTATTGATACTGATCACCGGCAGCGTCGGGTAAAGCACCGCATCATCCGGCACCGGTGAACCCCACACCGGGCCGACCGTCTCTTCGTGCAGCGCATCTTCGTCCGAGTCCCAGATATGAATCAGCCCAGCGGCTCCTGCCTGCATCAGCCGCTGCACGTAATCTTCGAAGCCCTGAAAAGCCACTACAATGCGGCCTTTCACCGCGGCTTCCCACGCCGGCAGTTCGTCGTCCGGCACGTATTCCTGGGAACGAACATCGAAGTACAACTCGGCCTCCACCCCCTGCGGGCAGTGAGCGGAGAAAGAGCGGGTTTTGGCCGCGCAGCGCCAATTCGGATGCGTGGGTAACGACAACGCGCCGGCCAGCGGATCGCTTAGCCACAACCGGCAGCGCTCGCGCTTTGCCGTCAGGCCATGACGCTCCAACAAGCCGATTAACACATCAACACTTCGCTCCGCATCCAGTGTGCCGGAAAGGCGGTGCAACCGCTGGAACTCGTCCAGCAGTGCAGTCATCAACGCCTTGAGCTGCGGAACGTCGGGAGTCATTGCGCGCCTCGCTGAACTTTCATTTCAATGTTACCGAAATAGTGCTGCTTGAGTTTTTCCCAGGTGCCGTCGGCCATAATTTTCGCCAACCCTTGATTCAGCCGCTGTTTCAACGCCTCATCGCCTTTACGAAGGCCATACGCCGAACCGATGCTGAACAATTTATTGTCCCGCACTTCGCCCCCCACCAGTTCAAAATCTTTGCCTTCCGGCTTGCTGAGAAAACCGAAGGTCACCGCCACCGCCGGGCTGAGCGCACCGTCCAGACGTCCGGCGGTTAGATCCTGATAAATAGAATCTTGATCGGCGTAAGCCACCACATCCACGCCGTGCGACGCCCAATACTGATTAGCGTACATTTCCTGAATGGTGCCCTGCTGCACAGCGATACGTTTCCCCCTCAATTTATCTACATCCGGCAGCAGGCCGCTGCCTTTGCGCGCAACCAGTTGGGTGGGAATGTGGTAAACAAAGTCGGTGAAATCAATCGCCTTGCGCCGCTTCTCAGTGGCACCCTGGGGAGAGATAAAGTCCACCTTTTTCGCCAACAGTGCCGGGATTTCCGAATCGAAACTGCCAGCGACGTACTCACATTTCGCCTGAATGGCGGCGCACACCGCGTTGGTGATGTCGATTTCAAAACCCGACGGCACACCGTGGTTGTCGCGGTACTGGAACGGCGGATAGCCCAGATCGGCGGCGACGCGCAGCGTATCCGCCGCGGCGAGAGATTGGGTACAGACCAGCACGACAGACGCCGCCAAAACAGTTTTGATTATATTCATTGAGTTATTTCCCGGTGTTGGTTTGCCATTGAGTAAATTCACTACGCATTGCCTGGAAAAAGTCTTGATCGATGCACAGATCGTAAGCGGTCAATGCCAGCGCCTTAGCCGCATTTAGCATGGCGTCAATGCCCGCTGGCGCAGCGGCGGCGACGGCGAATTCCGGCGTGTGAGGCGTAACGTCGCCGATGCGTAAATAAGGATGGATGGTGGCGGTCACCTGGCTGACGTTACCGATATCCGACGACCCTACCCCGCCTTTCTGCGGCGGCTCATTCACGTCCAGTCCCAGTTGTTCCAGATTACGGCGGAAGCCCGCCGCCAGCGTTTGGTTGGTGTTGCGCTCGGCGTAGGTCAGCCCTTCTTCGATCTCCAGCCGGGCGCCGCTCATGTCGGCGGCGGCCTGCGCGGCGGCAAACACCTTCTGGCGCACGGTTTGCAGTCCTTTCACCGTGGCGGCGCGCATCAGGAATTTGGCTTCGGCGTAGGCCGGCACAATATTGGTGGCACTGCCGCCGTTGGTGATGATGCCATGCACCCGAATGTCATCGGTGAAAAACTGGCGTAGCGCGTTAACGCCGACAAAAGTATGAATTACCGCATCCAGCGCGCTGATGCCTTTTTCCGGCGCCGACGCTGCGTGGGACGCCTTGCCGTAAAATTTGAACACCGCATCCACACAGGCCAACGCCCCGCGCGTGACCATATTTTTCTCACGCGGATGGAACATCATCGCTGCGTCCACGTCGTCGAACACGCCGTGGTCAACCATGGTTATCTTGCCGCCACCCTCTTCTTCCGCCGGGGTGCCGATCACCTCCAGCCGCCCCGGCATCTCCGGATAAGCACTTTTTAGCGCCAGCGCGGCGGCAACCGATGCGGTGCCGATCAGGTTATGTCCGCAGGCATGTCCCAGCTCCGGCAGAGCATCGTATTCCGCCAACAGGGCGATGCGCGGGCCAGGTTTGCCGCTGTTCCAGGTGGCGCGGAAGGCCGTCGGCAGCCCTGCTACACCGGCGGTGATATCAAAGTCAGCCTCACGCAACGGCGCCATCAGCGCCGCCGCTGAACGCTGCTCGCCAAAGCTCAGTTCCGGCTGGGCATGGATGCGGCGCGCCAACTGCCCCATCGGTTCGCGTAACGCCTCAACGGCAAAAATAATTTTATCCTTGTGCTCAGTTATAGTGCAGGACGCCATGCCCGTCTCCTCAAATCAATGCAGGTAATCTTTTTTAAATTAATATGTTAGTTAGATATAAAACTTTTCCACTATGATGAAAAGTTAAGCTTTTTTATTGATTGTCAACTGAGACAAAAAATTATTTTATAGTTAAAGGAAAACATGAGGTTAAGCGCGATGAACGAAAAAGACTGGCTGATTGTGCACACCGTGTGGCAGCACAAGAACATCACCCGGGCGGCGGAGCAGCTATACACCTCTCAGCCGGCACTCAGCTACCGACTGCGGCAGATCGAACGCAAGCTCGGCATTCGGCTGTTTGCAGACGGTGCGCGTGGGCTGACGTTCAGCGCCCAGGGCCGCTATCTGGCACAACGGGCGGAGAGCATGCTCAACGACTACCAGCAGCTCAAGCAGACGTTACTCAATCTGGACAAACCGCAGCAGGGGGAATTGCGGATCGGCGTATCCAGCAACTATGCTGCCTACCGCCTGCCGGACAAGCTGGCGCAGTTCAACCAGCGCTACCCGGACATCAACATCCACCTGATTAGCGGTTACAGCGAAGAGATGTTCCAGCAGCTCCAGCGCGAGACCATCCATCTGGCGTTAGTGAAAGACCATTTCGGCTGGCGCGAAGGCAAGCAATTGGTCGAAGAAGACGACTATTACCTCGTCAGCCATCAGCCACTGGATCTGACGCGGCTGCCGCACCTGCCGCAAATCCGCATCAACCACGGCCCGCACATATCCCAACTGATCGAGCGCTGGTGGAACGCCAACTACACCCGGCTGCCCAACGTGGCGATGACAGTGGACAAGCTGGAAGTGTGCCTGGCGATGGTGACACGCGGACTGGGCTATGCCATCGTTTCCAGCTATCTGGCCTTCGATGAACGTCTGTTCCGGGTCCCCATCGCCATCGACGGCCAGCCGGTGAAAAACCGCACCTGGCTGCTGTACCGCCACACCAGCACCGACGCCTCGGTGATTCTGCCGTTCGTGGGATTATTCGGATGAAGTGAAAACATCAAAGAAACAACAGGAACACGTTCGAGACCCAGAACAGAGCGCCTGGGCAAAATTATCCGCAGCTGTTACAGAACGCATGTGATACTGATTTTGCTGAGTGTTGGTACTGGACCTGTGGGCCCACCGTCCAGTGGACGTACTCAATACCGCGTTTCAGTTCGCCAGCCGTATCTTCACGCATCTTGCCATGCTCGTCGCTGATAAGCGCGACGGTTTTCTTTTCATTGGCTGTCCGCAACGGCTTGAAACGATAAAAATCGGTGCGCGTCTGGCCGGCGGCAGATTACGTCAGGCTGGCAGAGCCGCTTTGGCTGCAGCAATAACATCTCTCAATCTGACGAATCGCCTCGTCAATGGAGGGGACACTGCCAGCGGCAGCCTGACGCATTCCACCGTTAATCAAATAAGTAACGGTCTCCATCAGGCACACTCTTAACTAATCTGATGCAAGGCGTCGCCCACCGCGTCAAATAGACGATCCAGTTCAGCGGGTTCGCTGTTGAACATTGGCCCAAATTGCAAAGTGTCACCGCCAAAACGGACGTAGAAGCCTGCTTTCCACAGCGCCATGCCCGCATCAAAGGGGCGAACAGTCGCGTCGCCATCGCGACTGGCAAGCTGAATGGCGCCCACCAGACCACAGTTGCGAATATCAACCACATTCGGGCAGTTACGTAGTGCGTGCAGAGCGGTTTCAAAATGCTGCGCCAGTTCGGCGGAGCGGGCGATCAGTTGCTCTTTTTCCAGCAGGTCAAGAGTGGCAAGGCCCGCCGCGCACGCCACCGGATGAGCGGAGTAGGTGTAGCCGTGGCCGAACTCCACCGCGTGTTCCGGCAACGGCTGTGACATGAAAGCATCATAGATTTCGCTGCTGGCCACCACGCCGCCCAGCGGAATGGCACCATTGGTTATCTGCTTGGCGAAGTTGAGGATATCTGGCGTAACGCCAAAATACTCCGCCCCGCTCCAACGTCCCATACGCCCGAACCCGGTAATGACTTCGTCGAAAATCAGCAAAATATCGTGCCGGGTGCAAATTTCCCGCAGTCGTTGCAGGTAGCCCTGCGGCGGAATAATCGCGCCGGCGGAACCTGACAGCGGCTCAACGATCACGGCGGCGATGTTGCTGGCATCGTGCAGTTCAATCAGCTTCAGAAGCTCATCCGCCAGCGCCGGGCCGCCGGTGGCCGCCATCCCTTTGGTGAATGCCATACCCGATTGCAGCGTATGCGGCAGGTGATCGACGTCCAGCAGAGGGCCGAACACCTTGCGATTGCCGCCGATGCCACCAAGACTGGTCCCCGCCATGTTAACGCCGTGATAGCCCCTGGCGCGGCCGATCAGTTTTGTCCTGGCGGGTTGCCCTTTAGCGCGCCAGTAGGCTCGAGCCATTTTGATGGCAGTATCGGCGGATTCGGAGCCAGAGCCGGTAAAAAAAACGTGGTTCAGGTTGCCTGGCATCAGGCTGGCGATTTTATCCGCCAGTTGAAACGACAGCGGGTGGCCATACTGGAAGCCCGGGGAATAGTCGAGCGTACCCAGCTGTTTGGCCACAGCTTGCTGGATTTCACTGCGAGTATGACCAGCGCCGCAGGTCCAGAGCCCCGACAGACTGTCATAAATCTGGCGCCCGTTAGCGTCTTGCAGCCAGCGTCCCTTCGCGGCCACGATAAAACGTGGATCACGGTGAAAGTTACGGTTGGCGCTAAACGGCATCCAGTGTGATTTCAGATTCAGCGATGCGATGTTGATGGCTTCGGACATAACGGATCTCTTCCTGCAAAGTGTTAGAAGAGTTTGCAATCAAGCAAAAGATAAGTTAAATCCAAATTACGAGACATTTAGTTAAGGTTTTTTTTACCTATGAAAACAAAATCGCTCGGACAGGTGACCGATTTCGATCTGAAGCTGCTGCGGATTTTTAAAACGGTGGTGGAATGCGGGAGTTTTTCCGGCGCCGAAAGCCTGCTGGGTATTACCCGTTCAGCCATCAGTATGCACATGAGCGATTTAGAAAAACGGCTGGGTATGCGGCTATGTCAGCGCGGCCGGGCAGGCTTTTCCCTTACTGACGAAGGGCGCGAGATACTGCGTATCAGCGACACCATGATGGCCGCTATTGAGGCGTTCCGTCAGCAGGTGAACCAGATGCACCGGCACCTGCGTGGCGAGTTTAACATCGGCATCATCAACAATCTGGTGACCCAGCCGATGATGCGCATAACCAATGCGCTGGATATGCTACGCGCGAAGGGGCCGGACGTGCGCATCAACCTGAGCATGTGCACGGCGGCGGATATCGAACGCGGCCTGATGGACGGGCGATTGCATGTGGGGGCACTGCCGTTAACGTCGCCGATATCCGCCCTGGATTACAAGCATCTTTATGATGAAAAATCAAACCTTTACTGTAGCGATAAACACCCTCTGTTCCACTGTGGAAAGGTATCCGACACTGCGCAACTCAGCCGTCTTGACGCGGTAGTACCGAGCTACCGGATGACGGCAGAAAGCATTGGCATTCACCAGTTGTTGTCATGCTCGGCGACGGCTTCCGATCGCGAAGGCGTCGCGTTTTTGATCCTGACGGGTCGCTTTGTGGGCTTTCTGCCGGATCACTATGCAGCACACTGGGTAGAAAAGGGAATAATGCGCGCCATTGAACCCGACAGACTGAGTTTTTCGACCAAAATCGCCCTCGCGACGCGTAAGGGGTCAAGACCAAATTCCATTCTTGAACTGTTTCTTAATTCCCTTTCCTGAGCACAAACTCCCCCTTGTTTAAGCAGATCAATGACATCGTCTATATGATGTTGCGCCATCGTATCGATAATAAAACCGGGCAAACCTGCACCACATCGTCATCCGGGAGTGCGGATCGCGCGCCCTGTAGGACGAGAAGCTCAGCCCATCTGGCGGTACTGAAAACAGAGAGTTTCAGTCAGCTTGCTGGAGTATACTCCGCCGACACCGCTACCACCGCGGCTCATACTGGCTGCATAAACAATGTCACCATTCCTCTTCTCACACGATCACATTTGTCCAGTTTTTTTACTGATAAATTATGTTACGTTATAACATTGCAATTTATAATTTAATATTGGTGTATGAAACTTAAGCCTTCTTTGATAGCTCTCGCAGTAGCAGTAAATACTTCGCCTCTGGCCTGTGCAGCAGATGAAACCATCGTCGTCACCGGCAGTGACGTATCCGACTATTCCGCCGAATCCGACTCGGCACGTCTTTCATCCGGTTCAGCCTCACGTCTCGGTCTGACCGATAAGCAAACGCCACGCCATACTGAAACCATCAGCGCCAGAACCATTACGGCTAAGGGCAAACGCACGCTCACCGAAGTCGTTGAGACCGCCCCGGGCATGTCCGGCACCAGCTCACCTACGCTCTCAAACAGCGTTTCACTGCGCGGCTTCTCCGGCGTTTCCTGGCTGCTAAACGGCGTGGCCGTACCCGGTAGCACCATTCAAATCGCCGACCCGGTTCATTATGAAAACGTGGACATCCTGTATGGCACAGGCTCCGTTTTAAACGGTCTGAGTTCTGCCGGTGGCAGCGTCAACCTGATATCACGTAAAGCAACCTTTGGTCGACAGCCAGTAGAAGCTGACTATAGCTGGTCAAGCTATAACAGCCATCGCGCCCACATCGGCGCGGGCGGTACGCTTATTGAGGGTATCGCTGCTGGCCGCGTGGATGTCAGCGCATCAAATACCGGCACTCAGGTTGATAAAGATCGCAGTCGCCCGAAGCGCATCAGCGCACAGCTCCTGCTGACGCCGACCGATAACACACAGGTCACTTTTGACATCGATCGTAGCTTAACGGATATGCGCAATCCCTATTTCGGGACGCCTGTCATCAACGGCAACGTTGATCGCGACTTGCGCCATGTAAACTACAACAACATTCAGGATGCGCATATCCGCAGCCAGGCAACCTCATTCCAGTCAACCCAGTCCTGGTATGCAACGCCTGATGTAACCTTTGATAACCAGTTCTACTATTACAAAGGTTTCCGCGAATGGCAGAACGTTGAACGCTATTACCCGTCAAACAAAGCGGGCTATGTGACCCGTGATTCTTATGGCGATCTTGCTCATGATGACAAGCTGACTGGCAACCGTACTATGGTCACCTGGGATCACCCGATTGCATCATTCGCCAACCGCGTGACTGCGGGTGTCGATTTTTCAAAACGCGAATTCCAGTACTATTCTAACGGCTTCCCGGGGGGCGAAGATGTTCTGCTGACCAACCCCACCTCCAATGACTTTCGCACTGGTGCGGGTGGCAAGATGCGCTCACCTGTTCGTCACATCACTCAGAACCAGTATGCCTTGCTGCTGGAAGACAATCTGAATATCACTGATGCTGTCGCCCTGTTAAGCCAGTTGCGCTATACCAACCTGGATATGCACTGGAATTACCAGCAGGACAATAAAACCATCAATCATAGCTATAGCTTTATGAGCGTTGGTATTGGGCCGAGCTGGGCCATTAACGAAAACTGGACGGTGTATGCCAACTATTCCACAGGTAAAGAGCCCGGCAGCGATATCTTCTTTATCAGCCCTGAACAAACGTCCCTGCCACTTACAGAAGTTCAGCAATATGAAGCCGGTGTAAAAGGGACATTCGACCACGGCGAAATGAAGCTGGCCGTTTACGATCTCCAGAAAAAAAATCTTTATCAGCAATCGGCTGTCCAGGCCGGTGTATGGAATGCGGTTGGCAAGCAGACTTCGCGCGGCATTGAGTTCAGCGGATTGATTAAACCGCTGGATAACGTCGTGCTGGCGGGAAATGTGGCTTATACCCATGCGCGCTTTGACAATTTCAAACAAGGTACGCAGGACCTTTCCGGCAATCAGCCGCGCTATATCCCGGAGTGGACGGCTAACCTTTCTGGCCGTTATATGCCGATTAGCAAACTGGGGCTGGGCGCGCAGCTCCACTATGTTGGCAGTAGCTATAACGATGATGCCAACAAAAACAAAATGGGCGATTACACGACTGTCGACCTGAACGCCGATTATGAAGTGATTAAGGACGTTACCGTAGGCACCCGCGTGCGTAACCTGACGGATCGCTTCTACACCTGGCAGCGTACTTATACAGGGCAGGAAATAATTGCGCCAGGTCGAACTTACGAAGCCTATGTCAACATGCGCTTCTGATGAAACGTCTGGCCTCCCTCGCATTGCTGGCAACCTTCGCCAGCTTTGCGCATCCCGTTACGTTACAGAATTGCGGAAGCTCCTGGACGTTTGAGCATGTACCACAGCGGGCAATCGTCTATATGCCGACCGCAATGGAAAACATGCTCGCATTACGTCTGGGAGATTCCGTGATCGGTGCTGTCGGTTATCGGCCAGATGAAGATACCGCGCCCTCCCCCTGGTACAAACCGCTAAAAGCACGTCTCGACAGTTCGCCCTGGTCGGGAGAGGCTTTGCTGAGTTCACGGCCAGATTTTATCTATTCCGGCAGCTACTACTGGTTTAACAGCCCGGAGACCGCCGGTCGTGAAAGGATGGCTGAATGGGGAATTGGAAGTTGGCTCATTGAAGGGATGTGCAATGGCCTGCAAAGTGGCCCTCCTGCGCCTGTAACCTTCGACAGCATCTACGACGAGTTGCGTAATATTGCGCGCATATATGGCGTGGAGCCGCGCGCAGAGGCGCTTATCAATGAACTGAAGCAACAGGTCGCTGCTGACAGCCGCATAAAACTGCCACGCAGAACGCTCATGTGGTGGTATTCCGGTACGGCAACACCTTATGTGGCGGGCGGTTATGGCGCTTCTGAGCTGTTAACCAAAACCATCGGCAGTAAAAACATCTTTGATAACAGTGCTGAACTGTGGCCTGCCATGAGCTGGGAGGTCATTGCCGAACGGGACCCTGACTACCTGATCCTGGGCGATCTGCAAAGGGGGGGAGATGGCGACAGCGCCCGGAGCAAAATCGATTTTCTTGAACGTAATCCCTTCACCGCAGGCATGAAGGCGGTTAAAGCAAAACGTTACATCATTTTACCTGGCTATGACATGGACGCATCTGCGCGTTCAGTTCTGGCCCTTCACCGACTAGTCACACAAATACACGCTAAGGAACAACATGACCTTTCCAGCCCGCGAATTACTGAAAAACTGGGACGAACAACAAAGCGCCTACATCGCTCACCGTGAAGAACGCTATAACGCCGCGCTGGATGTTCTGGCAATGCTATATGGCGAAGAATTCCATGTGGTGGATCTGGCCTGTGGTCCAGGCTCATTCAGCATGCGTCTTCTGAATCGCTTCCCGGCGATAAGAGTAACGGCTATTGACCTCGACCCGCTTCTGCTTACACTGGCCAAAGAAGCCTTATCTGAATACAGTGACCGTATTCAGTTCTTCAGCGGCGATATTGCAACAGCGGATTGCTTTGCCGCTATTACCGACAAACCGCAGGCCGTTGTTTCCAGCACGGCCATCCACTGGCTGCTGCCGGAACAGCAGGTCGCGCTTTATCGCAACATCTTTAACCTGCTGGATGAACGTGGCTTATTTATGAATGCCGATCATCAGCGATTTGATAATCGCAATCCATGCCAGAAACGGATTGCCCGGCTTCATGACGAAGACACGCAGAAAAAAGCCTGGACAGCGGGCGTGCAGGACTGGGATAGCTGGTTTGCATCGGCCACCCGTCATCATGAGCTGGCTGATTTGATGGACGCGCGCACCGCTATCTTTAAAGACCGCCCGACACCGCTGCCCACCACGGTCGAATTCCAGCTCGCTGCTCTGCGCCAGGCGGGTTTTAGCGAAACGGGTACTCTCTGGCAATTCCTGGATGATTATGTGATCGCTGGCTGGAAATAATCATGCTGCGTTCGCCTGTTTTTCGCCTCTCCATGCTGTTTCCGGCCCTGATGCTGACGTTTTGCATTGCCATTATGTATGGCCCGGTGACCTTTTCCATAAAGGACGTAGCAAATGCCATACTGGCAGGCTACTGGCATAGCGATACAGCGGGAACGCTTCATCAGCGGATCGTATGGTCTCTGCGTATGCCGCGCACCCTGCTTGCTGCGCTGGCGGGCGCCGCATTAGCGCTGGCCGGAACGGTGCTCCAGTCGTTGACACGTAATCCTCTTGCCGACCCCTGGGTGTTGGGGATCTCATCCGGCGCAGGGTTTGGCGCGGTACTGGTCATTGCGCTTGGTCTCAGTGCGGGCTGGGCCGCTGTACCTGCCGGGGCGTTCTGCGGCGCGATGCTGGCTTTCGCACTGGTGCTTTTCATGGCGCGGAAATCGCTATCCGGCCAGTCCAGCCGTTTTATCCTGACCGGCGTCGCCGTGACACAGCTTCTCTCCGCCGCCACATCATTAACCACGCTCTGGAAAACGGATGCAGACACCACGCGAGGGGTGATGTTCTGGCTGCTGGGAAGCTTTGCACAGGCATCCTGGCTTCAGGTACTGCTTTGCGCACTGGTGCTGTTGCCGATATTTCTGCTCTGCTGGTGGCGGGCAATAGAGCTGGATGTGCTCACATTCGGCAATGTGACGGCAGCGTCGCTTGGTGTGGACGTTGGCGCAATCAGGCTCGCCCTGTATTGTTTGTTGACCTTATTGACTGCGGTCATTGTGGCATGTTGCGGAGCAATAGGTTTTATTGGGCTGACCGTGCCTCATATCGCCCGCATATTCATTGGTCATCGCCATCGATCGCTGCTGCCGGCATCCATGCTGTGCGGCGCGACTTTTACCGTTCTGGCGGATACGCTTGCCCGAACGCTGTTTGCGCCCCGTGAATTACCCGTCGGCATCCTGACGGCGATGCTCGGGGTTCCGGTATTTCTGTTCCTGATTTCACGGACTTCCCGATAAAAGGCGGCTCCGGATGGTACTGACCGATTGCTGACAGAGTGTGTATTCTGAAATTGCGCGACGGGGCTACGCAAAATCTATAACGCGGTAATATTGTTCATATTGCAGGCCGGGCCAGGCGTTAGCCGCGACCCCGTAGAAATACGAACACCATATCTAAGCCAGATTTGTCATCGGCCTCAAAACGGTTAACCGTTTCATTCTGCGACTCAAGTTATTCAGGACATAGCAACAAAGAACAAACCGCTTCTTTATTATATATAACGCATTATTAGTAGCGTTTCCCGTAACAATGATTGTGCCTATCAATATCGGATTAAATTAATAAAATTCCACACATTTTCATCTTGCAGATCTAACTCAATGGTATTAATCCCTCCATTTAACATTCTCACAAGGGGATTCCAACAGTTTATTTTTAAAGATAAACAAACAAGCTTCGTTAAAATTAGTCAGTCCCAGACGTTCATAAAGCTCAATCCGTTTTCGATAAAGACTTTTCACCGAAGTATTGAGTTCAGCCGCAATTTCACCCATGGTCATTCCTGCATTGAGTCGCTGCAAAATAATTTTCTCCTGCACATTCAGGCGCAGACTCTGTAGCCCCTCTTTGGTCAGGCGTTTACTTCTTAACTTAAGAAAGAGCGTAAAAAGGGCCGCTATATCGGTATCAGTAGACATCGATGACATGTTCAATAAAAAACTCAGGCTGAGTAGATTTTCTTCCCGGTGACGCATATCAAGGACGATGCAGCTAATGCGTTTTCTGGTCAAAGCGGCATCCAGTATAAGATGTTCATAAAAATGTAGCGGCGCGCGGCTATCGATAAGAGCAGAATACTCGTCAGCATCGCCGAAAAATAGCGTTGTGTTAATCGAATATAACTGGATGATATCAGGATAAAAGACCTTAACACCTTGAAAAAGATAGTAGTCCTGAGTAATCAACAACATCTTCGTTGCCACAAACCATCCTTTAACATTAAAGCAACAAAATTCCTCCAGGTGAAGGGTATCTCCGCCTTATGGAGCATTGACTATAACGATAAACAGTCCCCTGTTATCATAATTTATCTATTTCTCGTCGATAACGCGTCAAGCCTTGCCAGACTTCAGAATTTTCAATTACCGAATCAATAACAATTATAAATAAAAAATCACTCACAAAAAAGAAGCTTTTTAGCCATTAAGAATTTTTGTCAAAAATTCTCTTAAACATTGAGAGAAAACGCCTCACTTAACTACAGTAATGACCTATAGAAAACACTGAAAAAAAATTTCAGCCAATTTTATCTTTTTTATTTCAGTGGGTTAAGGACATCAGATAAAACTTATTCCTGCTAACAACTGCTAAACACCAGATTTATCTTAAAACATATTCTTGATTATTTTTCAGCAAAGATATCAGGTGTACATTAATCTTCAGCCACCTTGACTTTATTACTTTGGAATAAAGCATCAAACGCAACGCAATAGGCAAGTTGAAAAATCTCACACTCATACTTAATCTTCGGGTTAAAAGCTTAATGTACTGCGAATGGATTCTTGATAGAGATATGGAAAATAGTTATGGAGCGATTTCCTGTTTTCAATAAGCAATTCTTTCATCACAGCAATCAATTATCGCTGGCAATGAGTCTATTATTGCTATTACCTGGTGTGGTCCATGCCACTCAATCGGTATACGACCTGCAGATTCAGCAAGCGCGCAACGGCAACTATGCCCCTTTTCTGGATTCTCTTCGACAATATCAACGACTGCACGCGTTAAACCCGCAGCAAGTCGCAGACTGGCTGCAGGTCGCCCTGTGGGCCGGGCGTGATGACGAGGTCATTCGTGTCTGGCAACGATATCAGGTTTATATGCCCCTGCCCGCTCGTGGTATCGCCGCGGCAGCGCAAGCGTATCGCAACCTGCATCACTGGCCTCTCTCTCTGGATCTGTGGGACCGGGCCATTAGCCTCGCTCCCGGTACTGACGACTACCGCATTGGCCGAATAAAGACGCTGGCCGACGCACGCAAGGATACGCAAGCGCTGGATGAGGCTCGCCAGCTGGTTGCCGCACAGCCCACCGTCGCACACCTGCAAACGCTCTCTTATGTTTACCTGCGCCAGGGAAAAAGCTGGGATCGGCTACTTAGCGATACCCGCGCGCTCAATACCGCGCCGGAGAACAAAGAGGCGCTGAATAACCTGATTAACTCCCTCACTCTCAACAGAATTGATAGCCCCGCTTTGGCATTATCAAAACAAAGTGACCTCTCGCCCGCCGCCCGTCGGGCTCTGGAAATTAACGCGGCGGCAGAACGGGTGCGCCTTGCCGATACCCGTTCTCGCGGGGAAAAGGAACGATTTTCCCTCGCCCGCCAGGCGCTTGAAAACTATGACCGTATTTTTAGCCGCTGGCGTAACGATCCACAGGCCGCCGCCGATCTCACCCGAGCGCGTATTGATCGACTTGGCGCGCTCTACGCCCACAGCGACTACACGCAAGCGATCGCGGAATATGAATCCCTGACAGCGGAACAAGTCCGCATTCCCGACTGGGCAATCGGTTGGGTTATCTCCTCTTACCTCGCGGAAAAAAAAGTCGATGTCGCGCTATCTGTCGCCCGGCAGCACCCTGAAACGCTGGCGTTGCCGCAGGACGAGGGGCATGAAATTTTCTTCGCTCTGCTGGATAGCGGCCGTTATAAAGCCGCTCATCAATATGTCGAACGATTGAGCAAAAGCTCGCCCTATCACATCTATGCCCTCGGCTCCACGGTGCCCGAACCAAACGATCGCTGGCTGGAGGCGCAGTCGCTCAATTTTCAGTATTTGTTGGCGACCAATGCGTTACCGCAAGCGCAGACATTGGCGCAGCGTCTGGCGGCAACGGCTCCGGGAAATCAGAAGTTGCGGATCGATTACGCCATGCTGCTGCAAGCGCGTGGATTGCCAGGGGCCGCCGAGCAAGAACTCAAAACGGCTGAAGCGCTGGAACCGTCGAATATCGATCTTGAACGCCAGCAAGCATACGTTGCGATGGATCTTCAGCAGTGGCGGCAAATGGATTTGTTAACCGACGATGTTATGGCCCGTACCCCAGGAGACCTCAGTTCGCAACGTCTGGCCAGAGTGCGCCAGGTACACCATATGTCAGAACTGCGGATCAACGCGACGAAGGGGATACACGCCAATAGCCCGGTGAGCGGCAGCCGCGATCTCAACTGGGATACCGCTATTTATGGCCCGCCGCTGGCCGACAACTGGCGGTTATTCGCAGGTACTCGCTTTGCGCAAAGCAATTTTACCGAGGGTAAAGGCAGCAGCCGCAACCTGTTCGGCGGTATCGAATGGCGCCGGCGTGACTACCGGGGCGAACTGGAAGTGTCGAATAACCATTTTCACGGCACCAATAAACCGGGCTTACGTCTCTCAGCCTGGCATCGCCTGAACGACAACTGGCAGACAGGCGGTGAAATCGAACGGCTTTCCGGCACAACTCCGCTACGCGCATTACGCAATGGAGTGCATTCAAACCGTGGCGAAGTATGGGTGCGCTGGTATCAGAATGAGCAGCGCGAATATCGTCTGAGCGCCGCCGCAAGCGACTTTTCAGATAACAACCGCCGTCAGGAATATCTCCTCTCTGGTAAAGAGCAATTGTGGCAAACCCCAACGCTGACGCTCGATCTTGAGCCCGGGCTCTCCTTCAGCGCCAACAGCCGCTCTGACACCATGTACTACAACCCGAAACGGGATCTTTCCGCCGCCGCCGCGCTGACGGCTAACCATGTGATATATCAGCGCTACGAGACCGTCTGGAGCCAACAAATGGCCGTTGGCGGCGGCAGCTACTGGCAGAAAAACCACGCTCCAGGCGCGATTGCTTTGCTCGGCTATGGACAACGCATTCGTTTAAACAGCGTCATCGATGCCGGCGTGATGTTGAACTGGGATAAACGCCCCTACGACGGTAAACGTGAAAGTAATCTCTCCGTTTCCTTTGATACGAATTTACGGTTTTAAGGATAAACATGCTGAGCAAAAGTATCCACATCAGCCTGATAGTTATCGGCTGGCTATGGGTTATCTCCGGTCCGTATGCGCAAAGCATCACGTTCCTCGCGCCAAAAGAGAGACCGCAGCTGGAGATGAACAAGCCGTGGCCTAAGAATAAGTTTCTGGTTCTGGCTTACCATGATGTTGAAGATGGCCCCGCCGACCAGCGCTATCTGGCAGTGCGCACTAGCGCGCTTAACGACCAAATAAGCTGGCTACTGCATAACGGCTATCATGCGGTCAGCGTCCAGGATATTCTGGATGCCCACAATGGCCTTAACACTCTGCCAGAAAAAGCTTTTTTACTCAGCTTCGATGACGGCTATAGCAGTTTTTACACGCGCGTCTGGCCGCTACTCAAAGCATGGAACGTACCCGCACTCTGGGCGCCGGTAGGCAGTTGGGTGGATACGCCGCTCCAGCAGCAGGTTGATTTTGGCGGCCTGATGACGCCACGAGAACGCTTTGCTACCTGGGACATGGTGCAAGAGCTCAGCCGTTCTCCGCTGGTTGAAATAGGCGTTCATACCTGGGCATCCCATTACGGAATTCTGGCTAATCCACAGGGCAGCCATGAACCCGCTATCGCTAATCGCCGGTATGACAAGGACTCTGGCCGCTACGAAAGCGATCGGCAGTTTTCCCGGCGCGTTAGCCAGGACGTGAGCAAAATAACCGAAAAAATAAAACAGGTCACCGGTAAAACGCCGCGAGCCTGGGTCTGGCCCTATGGCGCAGCCAGCGGCACCACGCTCGCTATCGCCAAAAGCCAGGGTTATCAGTTGGCCTTTACCCTTAATGATGGGCTGGCTGACGTTCGGGATCTGGAGGATATTCCACGTTTGCTTATTTCGGGAAATCCCTCGATCAAAGCCTTTTCTAACTCCGTTACGCAGATTCAGGAATCAAGCCCGGTGCGGGTTGTCCATGTCGATCTCGATTATGTGTATGACAAGAACCCTGTTCAGCAAACAAAAAATATCGACCGGCTGATTCAGCGTATTTTCGATATGAAAATAAATTATGTTTTTTTGCAGGCGTTTTCCGATCCCCTGGGTGACGGCAACATAAAATCGCTCTACTTTCCGAACCGCTGGTTACCGATGAGGGCCGATCTGTTTAACTTTGTCGCCTGGCAGCTTCGAAGCCGCGCCGGGGTAAAAGTCTATGCCTGGATGCCGGTTCTCTCTTTCGATTTAGACCCGTCCCTTCCCCGGGTACAGCGCCAGGAACCGCAAACCGGCCGTTCACAGAAATCCGTCAGCCCCTATATCCGGCTATCGCCCTGGGATGCGCGGGTACGCAAACAGATCGTTGATATCTACGAGGATCTTGCCCGTTACGCCAGCTTCGACGGCATATTATTTCATGATGACGCCGTCATCACGGACTTCGAAGATGCCGGCCCGGCTGCCATGACCGCATGGCATGAAGCGGGTTTCACGGGGGATATCGACACCATTCGCAACAATGCAAGCCAGCTTCATGCCTGGAGCCGTTTTAAAAGTCAGGCGTTAATTCAATTTACCCAAACGCTAAGTTCAGCGGTTAAAAGCGTACGCGGCCCGCAGGTTAAAACAGCGCGCAATATTTTTGCCATGCCAATCCTCGAACCGGAGAGCGAAACCTGGTTTGCGCAAAATCTTGATGATTTCCTCGCGACCTACGACTGGACGGTTCCCATGGCCATGCCGTTGATGGAGTCAGTCCCGTCAAGCGAGAGCGACGCCTGGTTGAGCAGACTGGTTCACGCCGTAGCAAGTCGGCCTGCGGCGCTGGATAAAACAATTTTTGAGCTACAGGCCAGAGACTGGAACCGCCAGCAACAAAACGGCATATCCGATAAGCAGTTAGGAGAATGGATGCGCCAGCTTCAGCTTAACGGCGTAAAAAATTACGGCTACTACCCGGATGACTTCATTAACAACCAACCTGATATTTCGCGCATCAGGCCTGAATTCTCATCGTACTGGTATCCTGCAAATGACTGATCGAATTATCGCATTCTCTCTTTTATGCCTGGTATTCGGGCTGCCGTTAAGCATGGCCGCCATCTTTACCGGCGAACTGATTCTGGATTTCGTTTTCTTCTGGCCGCTGTTTATGTCGATCCTGTGGATAACCGGCGGGCTCTATTTTTGGTTCCAACTGGAACGACACTGGCCATGGGGAAAAGAGACGCCGCCGCCGGTACTTGATGGCAACCCATTGATCTCTATTTTAATCCCCTGCTTCAATGAGGAAAAAAACGCCAGAGAGACCATCAGCGCGGCGCTGGCCCAGCGTTATTCAAATATTGAAGTTATCGCTATCAACGACGGCTCTTCAGACAATACCGCTCAGGTTCTTAACCAGATGGCAAAAGAATCCGCTCAGTTGCGGATTATTCATCTGGCCGAAAATCAGGGTAAAGCGGTTGCCCTTAAAGCGGGCGCTGCCGCCGCGCGCGGCGATCTGCTGGTTTGCATCGACGGCGATGCCCTGCTCGATCGCGATACGGCGGCTTATCTGGTCGCGCCGCTTATTCAGTATCCACATGTGGGCGCGGTAACCGGCAACCCGCGAATCCGCACGCGATCAACGCTAATTGGCCGTATTCAGGTCGGCGAGTTTTCATCCATTATCGGGCTGATTAAACGCACTCAGCGCATCTACGGTCGGGTCTTTACGGTCTCCGGGGTTATCGCCGCATTTCGCCGTCAGGCGCTGGCGGATGTGGGCTACTGGAGCCCGGACATGATAACCGAAGATATTGATATCAGCTGGAAGCTACAACTCGGGCACTGGGCGATCTTTTTTGAGCCCAGGGCGCTGTGTTGGATACTGATGCCGGAGACGCTAAAGGGGCTATGGAAGCAACGTCTGCGCTGGGCGCAAGGAGGTGCCGAGGTCTTTCTGGTCAATCTTCGTCGGCTATTTCACTGGGAGCACCACCGTATGTGGCCGCTGCTGCTGGAGTACGCGTTCTCGACGCTGTGGGCGTTCGCCTATGGGATCACGATTGTTCTGTTTATCGCCAGCCATATTATCCCTCTCCCGGCCAATCTCACCGTGCGCAGCCTGTTTCCGCCGGAATTTACCGGCCTGTTGCTGGGCGTAATGTGTCTGCTGCAGTTTATCGCCAGCCTCTATATTGAGCGGCGCTATGAAAAAAAGGTCGCCAGCTCGCTGTTTTGGGTTATCTGGTTCCCGATGGTGTACTGGATGATTGGTCTGTTCACCACGCTGGTCGCCTTCCCCAAAGTCATGCTGAAACATAAACGTTCCCGGGCTCGCTGGGTCAGCCCGGATCGAGGAAAAGGAAGAACCTGATGAACGAAAAAACGCTAATCTTAACTGAAGACCGCTTATTACCCCGGCTTTTCGATGGCGCGTTAACCCTTCTCGCCTGGGCCGGTTTCCTGTTCTTCCTGTATGCGAATGTGCTCATGCAGATAACAGCACACAGCAGTCATCGCTGGGAAATCATCGTTGCCTCTTTTAATACCGTGCTGGTATATCTGCTGATTGCGGCAATCAACGCCTGGCTGCTTATTCTGTGGTACCAGTATAACCGTCGGCGCATTAACGCATGGCGACATGGTCGTCTGTCATCGCTGCGCCACGACGAGCTTGCCGAAAGCTTTGATGTTGCACCACAAATCATCTCGGAGATGAGCCAATATAATTTACTGACGGTTTATCATGATCAGATTGGCAGAATTATCGATCTGAAAATTAGCCAGTCAGCGGAAAAGGCGTATTGACGCCAGGCGGTATAACCTGCGAGGGCGTTATCAACCGCCCGCTTTCTTAATCGCCGCATCCAGCGAGGCTTTATCCGCCAGGCCCGGGAAAACGGTAATCGTCGCTTCCGTCGCATCGGTGGTCGGCATCACGATAACCCCAGGCGTACCGCTTAAGCCGATATCCTGCGCCAGATGGTTAATCTCCTCCAGCGCGGGCTCGACATCCGTGGCTTTCTTCGCATCGAAATTCACTTTCTTAGCCTGCTGCTGAATATCGGCAGCCGTCAGCTTGCCTTCATTATGCCCGGTCGCGTAAATCCCGTTATGGAACGTCAGATAGGCTTCAGCCCCCTTCTGCTGATAAATCTGCAGCCCCATTTTCGCTGCGTCCAGCGAAGTGGCCCAGCGGCTGCCAAAAATAGGCCACTCTTTAAAGGCAAAACGGACGTGTGGATTCTCTTTAATCACCTGCGCCATTACCGGCGCCAGGCGGCTACAGTAAACACATTGATAATCAAAAAATTCGATTACCGTCACTTTGCCGTCTTCAGGGCCATAGGTCGGTGTATTTTTATCCTGGGTCAGCTCAGCGGCGTTCTTTAGTACGGCCTGAGTGGCTGCACTGGCCTGCTGCTCTTCCTGAATTTGTTGCAGCTTCTGGCTGGCCTGCAGCAGCACCTCCGGATGCGCGACTAAATAGTCCGCCGCGATTTTGCCAATACGGGCTTCCTGCTCGGGCGTAAAGGTCGGGGCAGGAGCATCAGCGGCGTTTGCCAGCGCGGGAAACAGCGTGGCGCCAATCAAGGTGAGTGTCAGTAAATGCTTATAGCCGGGCATGTAGGAAATCCTTGCGATAGGTGAACGGCAGGTGGGCCTCTGCCAACAAAATATCATCCTTTGCCCGCGGATCATTGCCGGACGGCACAATGATTCGTAACGATATTTTTCAATAACTGAAGACGTTCTCTCTTGGTCTGGTAGTCAACAGAGGTAAACGGGAGTACGCTTCGTCCCCTGTTTTTCCCTGTAGGGTCTCTTTTTTAGCTGCATGAGTTGAGTATGAACGCGTTTTTCAGTCAGTGGGACGTAACCATTATTTTGCTGCAAATTATCGCTATTGATCTGTTATTGGGCGGCGATAACGCCGTCGTGATCGCAATGGCCTGTCGTAAACTTCCCGCGCACCAACGAACCAAAGCCATTCTTCTCGGCACCGTCGGCGCCATAGTGGCCCGCGTACTGCTGCTGGCCATCGCAATCTATTTGCTCTCATTGCCGTGGCTAAAAGTGGTCGGCGCGCTGATGTTGTTATGGATCGGTATCAAGCTGGCCACCAGGCAGGAAGAAGAGAGCGAAATCAACAGTTCCAGTAACCTGTGGCGCACGGTGCTTACCATCACCGTCGCCGATGTTATTATGTCGCTGGATAACGTACTGGCGGTTGCGGCTGCCGGAAAAGGCCATCTGGTGCTGGTCGCATTGGGCGTATTAATCAGCATTCCCATTATCGTCGCGGGCAGTAAACTGGTGCTGGCAAGTCTCAACCGCTTTCCCTCTCTGGTGATGCTGGGAGGAACGTTGATCGGCTGGATTGCCGGTTCAATGATGATGACCGATGTCACCATCGTCCATCTGTTTCCCCACGCCCCCGACAGCCTGCCGCTGCAAGGTGGGGCCGTCGGTGCAGCGCTGGTGTTGCTGGAGAGCATGCGCAAAAACCGCAGCGCATCTGTCAAATAGCGTTGTCAGTACTCTGTCGCCGTCAATCCCGACGGCGTCAAGTTTCCCCCACTTTTCCCCCACATCCGTCCTCATTTGCCCTACGCTTATTACAGACACCTGATCCAGGGATCTGTAACCGTAACCTTGCGCATAAATGAGATAACATCATGGAATTAAAGGATTATTATGCCATTTTAGGGGTTAAGCCAACGGACGATCTGAAAACCATCAAGACCGCCTATCGCCGTCTGGCACGTAAATATCACCCCGATGTCAGCAAAGAAACCGATGCCGAAACCAAATTCAAAGATCTCGCCGAAGCCTGGGAAGTCCTCAAAGACGATCAGCGGCGCGCTGAATACGACCAGCTCTGGCAGCATCGTAACGATCCGCAATTTGGTCGTCAGCAGCAGCATGCCCACGAGCAGAGCTACAGCCAGCAGGATTTCGACGACATCTTCTCCTCCATGTTCGGTCAACAGGAACACCGCAGCCGCCGCCAGCACAGCGCGCGGGGACATGATTTAGAGATTGAAGTTGCGGTCTTCCTTGAAGAGACGCTAACCGAACAGACGCGCACTATCAGCTATAACCTGCCGGTTTATAACGTCTTTGGCATGGTAGAAAGCGAAACGCCGAAAACGCTGAACGTCAAAATACCTGCCGGGGTCGTTGATGGTCAGCGCATCCGCCTGAAAGGCCAGGGCACTCCCGGGCAGAATGGCGGCCCGAACGGCGACCTGTGGCTGGTGATTCACATCGCCCCGCATCCGCTGTTTGATATCGTCGGCCATAACCTTGAAATCGTCCTGCCGCTGGCCCCATGGGAAGCCGCGCTGGGGGCCAAAGTCACCATTCCGACGCTGAAAGAGAGCATCCTGCTGACCATTCCGCCTGGCAGCCAGGCCGGGCAGCGCCTGCGAGTGAAGGGTAAAGGACTGGCAAGCAAAACCACCACCGGCGATCTGTATGCGGTCATTAAAATCGTGATGCCGCCAAAACCGAATGAAAAGAGCCGCGCGCTCTGGCAACAACTGGCGGATGAACACGCCAGCTTCGAGCCACGTAAGACATGGGGGAAAGCCTGATGGCTAAGATAACAGTGACGTTCACCATTACCGAATTTTGTCTCCATACCGGCGTTTCCGAAGAGGATCTTAACGAAATCGTCGGTCTTGGTATGATTGAGCCCCGCCAGCCGCAGCGGGAAAACTGGCTGTTTGATGATAGCGCGATCGCTATCGTTCACCGTGCCTTGCGCTTACGCAAAGAGCTGGAGCTGGACTGGCCGGGTATCGCCGTGGCCCTGACGCTAATGGACGAGAACGCGCGCCTTAGCCGCGAAAACCGCATCCTGCAACATCGACTGGCGCGTTTTCTGACGCACAGTTAAGTCCCTCTCTCCCGCGGAGAGAGGGACCAGGCGACGTTCCCGGTATTCTGTCAACCAGACGCCTTTCTTATTTCCCGGCTTGTGCTATGCCAGGCCGGGTTACATAAACATTCAGCCAGTAACAATCCCAGCAAACCGTCTTTTTACCCCGTCTTACGCTATTCTGAACTGGAAACAGAATGCCGTTCTCCCCTCCTTAACCTATTTTCGAATGCTTATGGCGACCTGATTAGTCACCACTATTGACTGTTCCGTTTCGCCTCCCGCTTCCGGTACCCGGCGATATTTATCCAACAGGTGAATCTGAATACGTCTCAGCATATCGCCATTCAGTTTGTAGTAGCGAAAATAGAGGAATAGCGTCAGGGCAAAAAAGAGCGTTGGCAGCGCAATCATAATCGCCTGCATCCCCAACAGCGTTTGTGCCGATTGAGCGACATTCGGTACATAACCAATGACGCCCAGGACGATAGCGATAAACCAGGCCGCAAACGCCGCCCCCGCTTTCACCACCAGGGTCTGAACTGAGTAAGCGATACTCTCACAGCGGATATTCATCGTATATTCGCCGTAGTCAACGGTATCAGCCACCATAATGACTTGCAGCACCCAGAACAGTGCAGTGCCAATATTCAGCAACACGCCAGCCAGCGAAATCAGCGCGATGTTATATATCCCCCCTATTGCCATCAGAAGCAGCACGCCGCAACCCAGTACCGGCATTATTGATGCGCCTGCCCAAAGAATGCGCCGTGACAATCCTTTCACCAGCTTTGGAAAAAACAGTAACGTCAACAGGTTCGCCGCCCCAGCGTAGGACATGTAATAAGGGAACATCTCGGCGCTACCAATAACGTAAGTGAAGTAGTAAATGGCGAAGCCAGAGATAATATTCGCTGCCGTGTTATAGGCCAATGCCATCCCCAGCAGGCAAGCAAGTTGATCGTTCCGATAGATAAGCCCCACCATCTGCCGCAGCGAAAGATGGCTGGAATCCTCGCTAACACCGCTATCAGAGGAATAAACTTCATGTACATTACGCAAAGTCACGATGGTTGAAACGATAAAAAACGCAATCAACACCAGTGTGAACATCTGGAAACCAAAACCGCGATCGGCGCCACCGACGGCGCTGACAAACGGCAGCGTTATCCCTGCGGTGACAAACCCCGCCAGGCTGGCAAAAAAGCGCGGATAGGGTACCAATAACTCACGTTCGCGTTTATCAAGAGTAATTGTCGGCACCAGCGACCAGAACGGTACATCCATGATGGTATAGGTGAATCCCCATAGCAGATAAGTCACCCATACCCACGCTAATAGCGCACCACCGGAAAAGTGATGCGCACTGAACAACATGTACAGCACGATCGAGTTGGTAAGAGTTCCAATCAGTATCCATGGTTTGAATTTTCCCCATCGCGATCGCGTACAATTTACTATCCATCCCATGATTGGATCGGCTATCGCATCAAGGATCCTTGCCACCAGAAACAGTGTGCCGACCACCCCGACCGACAGTCCAACGATATCGGTGTAGTAATACATCAGATACATATAAACGATACCGATAGCGAAATCTTTACCAAAGGCACCAAATCCGTAGCTGAGCTTTGTTGTCATTGAAATACTCATAGGGCACAGATCGCTGTCACCAGCGCCTCCTTCAGGTGTTTGATAGAGCATTACGGGTGCCGCCTGGCCCATCGCGGCCAGCGGAATGTGAAGATTAGCGGCGCACCCATTCCGGCAGCCAGTCGCCGTGGCTGGCGATCAGATCGTCCACCAGGGCGTAGATCTCTTCGATCCCCAGCACGGCGGAAGTGTGCGGATCCATCATCGTGGCGTAATAGACGTAATCACGGTTTTCCGTGAGGATCGCCTCGGTGAGCAAGGTCTGCACGTTGATGTTGGTCTGCATCAGCGCTGCCAGATGTGCCGGCAGCGTGCCGACTTTGGTGGGCTGAATGCCGTTGGCGTCCACCAGACAGGCCACCTCCACGCAGCAGCCCTGGGGCAGGTTATCAATGAGACCGTCGTTGCGCACATTGCCATATATCACGCTGGGTTCGCCGGTCCAGATAGCGTTCATGATGGTGCTGGCATATTCGCGCGAAGGTTTAACGTCGATGCGTTCGCCGCTCTTATAGCTCCCCAGCTCCTTATGCCAGTTAGCCAGTTGTTCCACGCAGCGTTTCGGATATTCATCCAGCGGCACCTTGTAGCGCGCAATAAGGTCTTCCCGCCCCGGCTTGATAAACCACGGCGTGTATTCGGCGAAATGTTCTGAAGATTCAGTCACGAAGTAACCCAGTTTTTTGAACATTTCATAGCGCACGATGTTTTCGCAGCGTGGGTTGCCGTGCAGATTCGGCTTCGGCGCCCGCCCGTCGGCGTAGGCCTGCAACAGATCCGGGTAAATACTGACGTAGCTGCCGTCGGCCAGCTTTTTCTCCAGCGACAGATAAAATGCCATATGGTTGATCCCCGCGCAGCGGTAGCGTAAATCCGCCGGATCAAGATCGAGATCGCGTGCCAGCTCTTCCGAGGTTCCCTGTACCGAGTGGCACAGGCCAACCTGCTTGATATGCGGGTAGCGGGCGTACATCGCCCAGGTATTCATCGCCATCGGGTTGACGTAGTTGAGCATCGTGGCGTCCGGGCACACTTCGGCCATGTCCTCGCAGATCACCCATAAATGCGGAATGGTGCGCAGCGCGCGCATAATGCCGCCAGGCCCCAGCGTATCGGCAATGGTCTGCTCCAGACCGTGGCGTTTACAGACCTCGAAATCGGTCACGGTGCAGGGTTCATAGCCGCCAATCTGGAAGGCGACGACGACAAAATCGGCGTCCTGCAATGCGGTTTTGCGATCGCGGTGGCAGCTGATCTCACCGTTCGCGCCGATGGAATCCATCAGCTTACGCACCACGATATGCGACTCTTCCAGGCGGGTTTCATCAATATCCATCAGCGCGATATGCGCCGATTTCAGCGCCGGACGCTGGAAGACATCACCGAGAATATTTTTGACGAACACCGTTGAACCGGCGCCGATAAAAGTAATTTTAGGGGCGGACATCGCGCTCTCTCCATCAGGTTATTGAACCATTGCAGAGTGGCACGCCGCCGCCTCGTTACGCTGCCCTGTTCCCACCGGAGGATTCCCGGAAACTCAGATCGACCATTGAACGCCACAAAATATGAGTTTTCGGGAACAGATCGTCCGAAAAGGAGAGAAAACGGGCCATGTATTCCGCTAAGCTGTAGGCAACCCAGGACCACCGCGCAACCACTCCGACGCGCCAGGAATCACTGACATGATGGAACACCGCTTCACCTCTCTGCCCCCCGATCCGCACATGTGCAGCAGCGACGAAAAACAGAGCCGCAGCCCGCTGGCGCTCTATTCCGAATATCAGCGCATGGATATCGAACTGCGCCCGCCGCATGCCATGCCCACCAGCCACTGGCACGGCCAGGTTGAGGTGAATGTGCCGTTCGACGGCGATGTGGAATATGTGATTAACAACGAAGTGGTGCGCATTGAGAAGGGCTACATCACCCTGTTCTGGGCCTGTACGCCCCATCGGCTTACCCGCCCCGGAAATTGCCAGCAGATGGCGATATTCAATCTACCAATGCATCTGTTTCTTTCGTGGCCGCTGGACCGTGAACTGATTAATCACGTCACCCACGGCATGGTGATTAAATCCCTCGCCGCCCAGCAGCTAAGCGCGTTTGAAGTACGCCGCTGGCAGCAGGAGCTGAGCAACGACAATGAACAGATCCGTCAACTGGCGATCGATGAAATCGCCCTGATGCTCAAGCGTCTGAGTCTCTCCGGCTGGCAGCCGCTGCTGGTCAATAAAACCTCACGCACGCATAAAAACAGCGTCTCGCGCCACGCCCAGTTTTATGTCAGCCAGATGCTGGAGTTTATCGCCGCCCATTATGACCAGGCCCTGACCGTCGATGCCGTCGCCGAACACGTTAAGCTCAACTCAAACTACGCGATGGGCGTGTTTCAGCGAGTGATGCAGCAAACCATGAAGCAGTACATTACCGCCATGCGTATTAATCATGTACGCGCGCTGCTTAGCGATACCGACAAAACCATCCTTGATATCGCCCTGACCGCCGGTTTCCGTTCCAGCAGCCGTTTCTACAGCACCTTTACCCGCTATGTCGGTATGCCGCCGCAGCAGTACCGCAAATTGAGTCGCCAGCGCCGTCAGAGCCTCACGCCGATACAGGCGTAAAAAATGCCGCCGGGGTTTCCCACGGCGGCATGTATCACCATAAAAACGAATTAGTCGTTAATGCGTGGATGCTGCTGCACCAGACGGGTCCGTTTTTCCTGTAGATCAGCGATTTCCTGATCGATATCTTCGATTTTCTGTTCGATGTTATCGTAGTGTTCGCCGAGAATTTCTTTTGCTTCCTGGATATCGGAGGCCGCAGGCGTCGCCCCTTTTAGCGGACGATTCGCCGTCTCTTTCATCGACAGGCCGGTAATGAGGCCGATAGCCGCAATCACCATCAGGTAGTAAGCCGGCATCATCAGGTTCTGCGTACTCTCCACCAGCCACGCCGCCAGGGTTGGCGTCAGACCGGCAATCAGCACCGAGATATTAAAGGCGCTGGCCAGCGCGCTAAAACGGATATGCGTCGGGAACATCGCCGGCAGCGACGAGGCCATCACCCCGATAAAACAGTTCAGTACAACCGCCAGCAGCAACAGACCGGCGAAAATCAGGCCGAGAACGTTGCTGTTAATCATAATAAACGCCGGGATCGACAGCACGAACAGCGCAACGCTACCAATCAGCACGAACGGGCGGCGACCAAAGCGATCGCTGAGCATCCCGATAACCGGCTGCACGAACAGCATCCCGACCATGATGGCAATAATAATCAGTACGCCATGGTCTTCCGAATAGTGCAGGTTATGCGACAGATAGCTCGGCATATAGGTCAGCAGCATGTAGTAGGTCACGTTGGTGGAAATCACCAGACCAATACAGGTCAATAAGCTGCGCCAGTGTTTCGTCGCAATCTCTTTAAAGGAGACTTTCGGGCCTTCCTGCAAACCTTCGCGGTCGCCCTGTTCAAGGGTATCCACATGCTGCTGGAACGCCGGGGTCTCTTCCAGCGCATGACGCAGGTACAAACCGATGATCCCTAGCGGCAACGCCAGGAAGAACGGGATACGCCAGCCCCAGTCGAGGAAGTTCGCTTCCCCCACCACGCTGGAAATCAGTACCACCACGCCCGCGCCCATCACGAAGCCGGCAATCGACCCGAAATCCAGCCAGCTCCCCATAAAACCACGTTTTCTGTCCGGCGAATATTCCGCCACAAAGATCGACGCGCCGGTATATTCGCCGCCGACCGAGAACCCTTGCGCCATTTTACACAGCAGCAGCAGAATCGGCGCCCAGATACCAATTGTGGCATACGACGGAATAAGGCCGATACAGAATGTACTTATCGACATAATAACGATGGTTATCGCCAGAATCTTTTGTCGGCCATATTTATCGCCCAGCATCCCGAAAAACAGGCCACCCAGTGGACGAATTAAGAAAGGAACGGAAAAAGTACCGAGTGCGGCAATCATCTGCACGCTGGGATTCGCGTCGGGGAAAAAGACTTTACCCAGCGCATACGCAACAAAACCATAAACCCCAAAATCAAACCATTCCATCGCATTGCCCAGCGACGCTGCGGTAATCGCTTTCTTTAGTTTGCTATCATCAATGATGGTCACATCCCGAAGCGTGATTGGCTTTACTTTTTTCCTTTTAAGCATAATTTTCCTCTTTTGCTCTCGCCTTGAGCGCACGAATCTGCGCCAAATGACAACGTCATTCGCGTCATGCGTTGGGAGCGGCGAATTGCTGTGCTCCACATTTCAAGCGTAGCAGGTTTGCCTGCACTGTCTGCGGACAGTCCGTACAACCGAACCTGTTGACGCCTGCTCTGGCCATAATTAACTACGCGGAATCGCTAATACGTCGCGTAAATTGTCGATCGCGCTTTTTTACCCTAACAGCGTTTAAATTTGTGATCAACCTCACAGGTTATTCCCCTTAAGCAGCGTCGTCCGAGAAGAATAAGTTCAATGAATACTGGAGACGAGCGATATATTTCCGGAAATATCTGGATTATTTATGGAGATTATTCTGCAATGACCGGTGAGATATATTCGCTCTCGCCGCCGTAATTCATGGTAAAAAAGTCCCGACAAAAGTGCGTGATTACGTTATAATCAATGTTACTTTCGGCTATCAGCCGCCATTTAATGGACCAACGTCCTGTTTTATCCAGTAACCGCGAGGATCGTCATGCAACTGCCACACTGCCCCAAATGCCATTCTGAATACACTTATGAAGATAGCGGCATGTTTATCTGCCCGGAATGCGCCCATGAATGGAATAATGCCGAGCCTGCGGACGATCATGATGTGCTGATCGTCAAAGATGCCAACGGCAATTTACTGGCCGACGGTGATAGCGTTACTGTGATAAAAGATCTGAAGGTTAAAGGCAGCTCTTCAATGCTAAAAATCGGTACTAAAGTGAAAAATATCCGCCTGGTCGAAGGCGATCATAATATTGACTGTAAAATTGATGGTTTTGGTCCAATGAAACTAAAATCTGAATTTGTCAAAAAGAACTGATTAATCCCCCTTATCCTGACTCGCTCCTCAAACGGGAGCGGGTCAGGGTTGAAAGCAGCCGCACGCACATTTCTCCCCTGTCATCCCGCTGGCACCAACTCTTCATCCCCCGGTCATCGTCTCTTAACTGAAACGTCACAAAAAACCGTCAGGATCGCCCCATGTTCCGAAGTCAATATGCGTTTGCCCTTCGTGGAGGCTTGACTGACATGTACTTATCCAGACATCCGACCAGCTATCCAACCCGATACCAGGAAATTGCCGCCAAACTTGAGCAAGAGCTTCGCCACCACTACCGCTGCGGCGACTATCTTCCCGCCGAACAGCAGCTGGCGACCCGCTTTGCGGTTAACCGCCATACTCTGCGCCGGGCTATCGACCAGCTCGTCGAGCGCGGCTGGGTCCAGCGCCGTCACGGCGTCGGCGTACTGGTGCTGATGCGGCCGATTGATTACCCGCTCAATGCCCAGGCGCGCTTCAGCCAGAATCTGCTCGAACAGGGAAGCCATCCTACCAGCGAGAAACTGCTGTCGGTCCTGCGCCCGGCCAGCAGCCATGTTGCCGAAGCCTTTGCCATTAACGAAGGCGATGACGTTATTCACCTGCGCACCCTGCGCCGTGTGAACGGCGTCGCGCTGTGCCTGATAGACCACTACTTTGCCGACCTGAATTTATGGCCGGTGCTGCAAACCTTTACCCACGGTTCTCTCCATGACCTGCTGCGCGACAAGCTTGATATCGAACTGACCCGCGTACGCACCAAAATCAGCGCCCGCCGCGCGCAGGCCAAAGAGAGCAACATTCTCGGCATACCCAATCTGGCGCCGCTGCTGTGCGTGCGCACGCTGAATCATCGCCAGGGTGCACAGAACGCGACGGAATACTCCGTCAGCCTGACCCGCGCCGACATGATCGAATTCACCATGGAGCACTGAATGCACTTTGATACCGCCACTCGCCAGCGCTGGATGTCCGTGCTGGCCCACAGTGAACCACCAGAACTTGAGGCGCGGATGCAGACCCTGAATCTCGCGCCGCAGTATGAGGTACTTCGCGCCCCGGAAACCGGCCTGGTCCAGCTACAGGCGCGCATGGGCGGCACCGGCGACCGCTTCTTTGCCGGTGATGCCACCTTAACCCGCGCGGCCATTCGCCTGGCCGACGGAACCACCGGCTATAGCTGGGTTCTGGGCCGTGACCGCCCGCACGCCGAGCGCTGCGCGGTCATTGATGCCCTGATGCAGTCGCCACACCATTTTCACACCCTGATGGAAACCCTGATAACCCCGCTGGAAGCACAACGTAGCGCGCGCATTGAAGCCCGACGCGCCGAAGTCAACGCCAGTCGGGTCGACTTCTTTACTCTGGTTCGCGGAGATAACGCATGACATTACAAACCGCCTTTGCCCTGCCGGTGCAGGATGCCCAACACAGTTTTCGCCGTCTGCTGAAAGCGATGAGTGAACCGGGCGTGATCGTCTCCCTGCAGCAGCTCCAGCACGGCTGGCAGCCGCTGAACATCGCTTCCACCAGCCTGCTGCTGACCCTGGCGGATCACGATACGCCGCTCTGGCTCGCCCCGGCGCTACATAACGATCTCGTCGCTCAGAATCTGCGCTTTCATACCGGCGCGCCGCTGGTTGAGCAGCCGCAACGGGCAACATTCGCCATCGCCGATGACAGTATCAGCAGCGAACAACTGAACGTACTTTCTGCCGGTACTGTCGTCGCCCCGGAAACCAGCGTCACGCTGATTGTTCAGCTCACCAGCCTCAGCGGCGGCCGCATGCTGCGCCTGACCGGGGCCGGGATCGCCGAAGAACGGATGATCGCCCCGCATCTGCCGGAATGCATTATTGAGGAATTAACCGAACGCCCGCACCCGTTTCCGCTGGGCATCGACCTGATCCTGACCTGCGGAGAACGCCTGCTGGCTATCCCGCGCACCACCCATGTGGAGGTCTGCTAATGTACGTAGCCGTCAAAGGCGGCGAGAAGGCGATCGCCGCCGCTCACGCCCTGCAAGAACATAAACGCCGTGGTGACAGGCGGCTTGCCGAAATCAGCGTTGAACAGATTAGCCAGCAGCTAAATCTGGCGGTCGACCGGGTAATGACTGAAGGCGGTATCGCCGACCGGGAGCTGGCGGCGCTGGCGCTGAAACAGGCCAGCGGCGATAACGTCGAAGCCATTTTTCTGCTGCGCGCTTACCGCACCACCCTGCAAAGGCTGGCGGTGAGCGAACCGATCGACACCGCCAGTATGCGCCTTGAACGTCGTATCTCAGCGGTCTACAAAGATATTCCCGGTGGCCAGATGCTCGGCCCGACCTACGACTATACCCATCGCCTGCTCGATTTTACCCTGCTGGCCAACGGTGAATCGCCCGTGCTGGCCACCGACGACGCGCCGCAACAAGCCACCCCACATGTTTTTCATCTGCTGACCCGACAGGAACTGGCGAAAGCGGAGCAGGATACCGCTGCCCGCCCCGACGACATTACCCGTCATCCGCCGGTCTACCCCTGTTCACGCTCTTCGCGTTTACAGCAACTGGTGCGCGGCGACGAAGGTTATCTGCTGGCGCTGGCCTACTCCACCCAGCGCGGCTACGGGCGTAATCACCCGTTTGCCGGTGAAATTCGCAGCGGCTACATCACGGTGCAAATTACCCCCGAAGAGCTGAGATTCACCGTCAATATCGGCGAACTGCTGATGACCGAATGCGAAATGGTCAACGGCTTTGTCGCCCCTCCGGATGAGCCGCCGCACTTTACCCGCGGTTACGGCCTGACGTTCGGCATGAGCGAGCGCAAAGCAATGGCAATGGCGCTGGTAGACCGCGCGCTACAGGCGCCGGATTACGGTGAAGAAGCGGCGGGGCCCGCGCAGGATGAAGAGTTTGTGCTGGCTCATGCCGATAACGTCGAGGCGGCCGGTTTCGTTTCGCATCTCAAACTCCCTCACTATGTCGATTTCCAGGCCGAACTGGCGCTGCTCAAACGTCTGCAACGGGAGAATCAACGTGGCTAACGCGCTGACCGGCTATAACTTTGCTTATCTTGATGAGCAAACCAAACGCATGATCCGCCGCGCCCTTCTGAAAGCGGTGGCAATCCCCGGCTATCAGGTACCGTTCGGCGGTCGCGAGATGCCGATGCCCTACGGCTGGGGCACCGGCGGCATTCAGCTCACCGCCAGCGTGATTGGCGAGGACGATGTGCTGAAAGTGATCGACCAGGGCGCGGACGACACCACCAACGCGGTGTCGATTCGCCAGTTCTTCCGGCGTGTTACCGGTGTCGCCACCACCGAGCGCACCGAAGAGGCGACGCTGATCCAGACCCGCCACCGGATCCCGGAAACGCCGCTGAGCGAAGATCAGATCCTGATCTTCCAGGTGCCGATCCCGGAGCCGCTGCGCTTTATCGAGCCGCGCGAAACCGAAACCCGCACCATGCACGCGCTGGAGGAGTATGGCGTGATGCAGGTTAAGCTGTACGAAGATATCGCCCGTTTCGGCCATATCGCGACAACTTACGCCTACCCGGTGAAGGTGAACGGCCGCTACGTGATGGACCCGTCGCCGATTCCAAAATTCGATAATCCGAAGATGCATATGATGCCCGCGCTACAGCTGTTTGGCGCCGGACGCGAAAAGCGTATCTACGCGGTGCCGCCCTATACACCGGTAGAGAGCCTTGATTTCGACGATCATCCGTTTACCGTTCAGAAGTGGGACGAGCCCTGCGCCATCTGCGGATCGCGCCACAGCTATCTTGATGAAGTGGTGCTCGACGACAGCGGCAAGCGAATGTTTGTCTGCTCCGATACCGATTATTGCCGTCAACAGAGCGAGGCGTAGAAAAAATGAGTCATCCGTTACTGGCGGTCAATCGCCTGACCCACCTCTATGCGCCGGGAAAAGGCTTCAGCGATGTGTCGTTTGAACTGTGGCCAGGCGAAGTCCTCGGTATCGTCGGCGAATCCGGCTCCGGGAAAACCACTCTGCTGCAGGCCATTTCCGCCCGCCTGACGCCGCAACGGGGCGAAGTTCTGTATCAGAACCGCTCACTGTACGCGATGAGCGAAGCGGATCGCCGTCGCCTGTTGCGCACCGAATGGGGCGTGGTGCATCAGCATCCGCTGGACGGCCTGCGTCGCCAGGTGTCGGCGGGAGGCAATATCGGCGAACGCCTGATGGCCACCGGCGCCCGGCACTACGGCAATATTCGCGCCACGGCGGCGCAGTGGCTGCAGGAGGTGGAGATCCCGCCTTCACGCATTGACGACCTGCCCACCACCTTTTCCGGCGGAATGCAGCAGCGCCTGCAAATCGCCCGCAATCTGGTGACCCGGCCAAAGCTGATATTTATGGATGAGCCGACCGGCGGGCTGGACGTTTCGGTGCAGGCGCGCCTGCTCGACCTGCTGCGCGGCCTGGTGGTGGAGCTGAACCTGGCGGTGGTGATCGTGACCCACGATCTCGGCGTCGCCCGCCTGCTGGCTAACCGTCTGCTGGTGATGAAGCAGGGCGAGGTGGTGGAAAGTGGTTTAACTGACCGGGTGCTGGATGATCCGCACCACCCTTACACCCAACTGCTGGTGTCGTCGGTATTGCAGAATTAACCCCCGGGGCAATCGGCCACACGAATATCGAAGAGGCAAAAAATGAACGCCATCCGCGTTGAAAACATCCATAAAACCTTTGTTCTGCACCAGCAGCACGGCGTGCGTCTGCCGGTCCTCACCGACGCCTCGTTAACCGTTAACGCCGGGGAATGCGTGGTGCTGCACGGCCACTCCGGCAGCGGAAAATCAACCCTGCTGCGATCGCTTTACGCCAACTACCTGCCCGATAGCGGCCACATCCATATCCGCCACGGCGACGAATGGGTGGACCTGGTCAGCGCTTCGGCGCGTAAGGTACTGGAAGTACGTAAAACCACTATCGGCTGGGTCAGCCAGTTCCTGCGGGTGATCCCGCGCATTTCCGCCCTCAACGTGGTGATGCAGCCGCTGCTCGAACTGGGCATTTCCCGCGACGAGAGCGCCGCAAAAGCCGCCCGTCTACTGGCGCGCCTGAACGTCCCTGAGCGCCTGTGGCGCCTGGCGCCTTCCACCTTTTCCGGCGGCGAGCAGCAGCGCGTCAATATCGCCCGCGGCTTTGCGGTTGATTACCCCATTTTGCTCCTCGACGAACCTACCGCCTCGCTGGACGCGAAAAACAGCGCTGCGGTGGTGGAACTGATTCACGAAGCCAAAGCGCGCGGCGCGGCTATCGTCGGTATTTTTCATGACGAAGCGGTACGCAATCAGGTCGCTGACCGCCTGCATCCGATGGGAATATCAGCATGATTATCAATAATGTAAAGCTGGTCCTCGAAAATGAGGTGGTTAATGGCTCGCTGGAAGTGCGGGACGGCAACATTTATGCCTTCGCCGCAAGCCAGAGTCGGCTGGCGGCGGCCATTGATGGCGAAGGCGGCTGGCTGCTGCCGGGGCTTATCGAGCTGCATACCGACAATCTGGACAAGTTTTTCTCCCCCCGACCAAAAGTGGACTGGCCCGCCCATTCGGCGATGAGCAGCCACGACGCGCTGATGATTGCCAGCGGCATCACCACCGTGCTGGATGCCGTCGCTATTGGCGATGTTCGTGACGGCGGCGATCGCCTGGAGAATCTGGAAAAAATGATTAACGCCGTGGAAGAGACGCAAAAGCGCGGCCTCAACCGTGCTGAACACCGTCTGCATCTGCGTTGTGAACTGCCGCACCACACCACTCTGCCGCTGTTTGAAAAACTGGTGGGCCGCGAGCCGGTCAGCCTGGTCTCCCTGATGGATCACTCGCCAGGCCAGCGCCAGTACGCCGATCGCAGCAAATACCGCGACTACTATCAGGGAAAATACCACCTGAGCCACGCCGAAATGGACCAATTCGAAGAGGAGCAGATGGCGCTGGCGGCAACCTGGTCGCAACCCAACCGGCAGAGTATTGCCGCGATCTGCCGCGAGCGTCATATCGCTCTGGCCAGCCACGACGACGCCACCCCTGAGCATGTAGCCGAATCGCACCAGCTTGGCAGCGTCATCGCCGAATTTCCTACCACGCTCGCTGCCGCGGAGGCGTCACGTCAGCATGGAATGTGCGTTCTGATGGGGGCGCCGAATATCGTGCGCGGCGGCTCGCATTCCGGGAACGTCGCCGCCCACCATCTGGCAACCCGCGGCCTGCTGGATATCCTCTCCTCCGATTATTACCCCGCCAGCCTGCTGGACGCCGCTTTTCGCGTTGCCGATGACGACGCTAACGCCTTTACCCTGGCGCAGGCTATTCGTCTGGTGAGTAGTAACCCGGCGCAGGCGGTAGGTCTGCACGACCGGGGGACAATTGCCGAAGGTAAACGCGCGGATCTGGTGCTGGCGCGCCGTCGCGGCGAGCATATCCATATTGATAACGTCTGGCGTCAGGGTAAGAGGGTCTTCTGATGACGGGGAGACTGATTTGGCTGGTCGGCCCATCCGGCTCCGGTAAAGATAGCCTGCTGACGGCGCTGCGCCAGCGGGAACATCCGCAGCTGCTGGTGGCGCACCGCTACATTACCCGTCCTCACAATGCGGGCTACGAAAATCATATCGCGCTTAGCGAACATGAATTTTTCACCCGCGCCGAACAGCACCTGTTTGCCCTTAGCTGGCATGCCAACAACACGTACTACGGCATCGGCGTGGAAATTGACCTGTGGCTGCACGCCGGGTTTGACGTGGTGGCCAACGGCTCCCGCGCGCACCTTCCACAGGCGCAGGCACGCTATGCCGATGTCCTGCTGCCCGTCTGTCTGCAGGTCTCCCCGGAGATACTGCGTCAACGTCTGGAGCAGCGCGGACGGGAGAACCAAACGGAGATTGCTCAGCGGCTGGCGCGGGCGGCGCGTTATACGCCGGGCGCGTGCCAGATCCTCAACAATGATGGCCCTCTGAGCCACTCGGTGGATGCGCTGGTATCCTTGATTCGCGTTCACGGCAACCGGCGTGAACAGCGGCTCGCCTGACAAAAATGTCCTGAAGTGAGGAGGTAGTATGAGCCTGACTCTCCGCTTAACCGGCACCGGCGGTGCGCAGCAGGTACCGGTTTTCGGCTGCGACTGCCCCGCCTGTCGCCGGGCGCGCGCCACTGAGGCGCACCGTCGCCGCCCCTGTAGCGCGGTGGTCACATTCAACAGCGCGGTGACGCTGCTGGATGCCGGACTGCCGGATCTGATGGAGCACTGGCCCGCCGGCAGCTTTCAGCAGTTTCTGCTCACGCATTATCATATGGATCATGTTCAGGGGCTGTTCCCGCTGCGCTGGGGCGCAGGCGACCCCATTGCGGTATACGGCCCGCCCGATGAACAGGGCTGCGACGATCTGTTCAGACATCCGGGCCTGCTGGATTTCAGCCACACCGTCGAACCGTTTGTGACGTTTACGCTACAGGGGCTGCGCGTCACGCCGCTACCGCTAAACCACTCAAAGCTCACTTTCGGTTATCTGCTGGAGTCGGCCCACAGCCGGGTTGCCTGGCTGTCCGACACCGCGGGCCTGCCGGAAAAAACGCTGAAATTCCTGCTTAACAACCAGCCGCAGATCATCATTATCGACTGTAGCCATGAACCGCGTCCGCAGCCGTCGCGCAATCACTGCGACCTGAACACGGTTCGGGCCATTAACCAGGTAATTGGCTGCCCGCGCGTGATCCTCACCCATATCAGCCACCAGTTCGACGTATGGATGATGGACAATGTGCTGCCTGCCGGGTTTGAAGCGGGGTTTGATGGGATGGAGATTGTGCTGGATTAACCCGCCGCGCACCCCATCAACAACACGGGTCCACGCTGACGTGGAAAAACAAACCGGTACAGAAATACGGCACAGGACCAGCCCTCGCGACTGGCCCCATATTAATCAACCTCATCGCGGAGGGATCTCAGTGCCGTTGCTGCTCAATCGCGCCGATTGCGTCGACCCGCCCCTGATGGCGTCCGCCTTCAAATTCGGCGTCCAGCCAGGCATCGACGATCATTTTTGCCAGATCCAGACCGATCACCCGCGCGCCAAAAGCCAGAACATTAGTATCATTATGCTGCCGTGAAAGCTGCGCCGAGTAAGGCTCGCTGCAAACCACCGCCCGAATGCCTGAATGTTTATTAGCAGCGATTGAGATACCGACGCCGGTGCCGCAAATCAGGATCCCGCCATCGACTTCACCCGCGGCAACAGCCTGAGCCACAGCGCTGGCGTAACGTGGATAATCGGTGCGCGCCGTTGACCATGCTCCTTTATCCACGACGTCAATGCCGCGCTGGCGCAGATGCGCCAGGATCGCCTCTTTCAGGATAAAACCCACATGATCGCAGCCAAATGCAATCCGTTTCATACTCAGCCTCGCCTGTTATCAACTTTACAGATAGTGTTTGCATTGTGATTTAAACGGCGAAAACTGGCGAAACAAACCGCAATCACACTGCTGAAAGGGCCTTTCTACACGGCAAAATTTCACAAATCAAGCGCTGAAAGCATTTAAACCGATACTACCTCGCGCATAAGACATCCCGCAAATAACACATAACAATTTGATATAAAAATAATTTACTAAAATAACAACGCATGTCGACACCACCAAACTTCACGAAACATATTACTTTATAAAAATATAATTTTTGTGAAGTTGATTGTATCTTTTCTGTTTCACCTGTGGTGATATAGTGTTGTCTTCATTTTATGGACGAAGAGAAAGCGATGAGTCAGTCAGAATCCAGTGCGCTCCCCAACGGTATCGGCCTTGCCCCCTGGCTTCGCATGAAGCAGGAAGGGATGACCGAAAACGAACGTCGTATCGTTGAATGGTTGCTCACCCCCGGCAATCTCAGCGATGCGCCGGCAATCAAAGATGTCGCGGAGGCGCTGTCAGTATCCGAAGCCATGATCGTTAAGGTGTCGAAACTGCTTGGCTTTAGCGGTTTTCGCAACCTGCGCAGCGCGCTGGAAGCCTACTTTTCGCAATCCGAGCAGGTGCTCCCGGCTGAGCTCTCCTTTGATGAAGCGCCGCAGGATGTCGTGAATAAGGTGTTTAACATCACCCTGCGCACCATTATGGAAGGCCAGTCAATCGTCAATGTCGACGAGATTCATCGTGCGGCACGATTCTTTGCCCGCGCCAGGCAGCGGGACCTGTACGGCGCCGGAGGGTCCAACGCCATTTGCGCCGATGTGCAGCATAAATTTTTACGCATCGGCGTGCGCTGTCAGGCTTACCCGGACGCCCATATCATGATGATGTCCGCATCGCTGCTGAAGGAGGGGGATGTGGTACTGGTGGTCTCGCACTCAGGGCGCACCAGCGATATTAAATCGGCGGTGGAACTCGCGAAAAAAAATGGTGCAAAAATTATTTGTATCACCCATAGCTATCATTCGCCGATTGCAAAATTAGCTGACTTTATTATTTGCTCGCCAGCACCAGAGACGCCGTTATTGGGCCGGAATGCCTCGGCACGTATATTACAACTGACATTATTAGATGCGTTCTTTGTTTCCGTCGCACAGCTCGACATTGAACAAGCGAATATAAATATGCAGAAAACGGGCGCGATTGTTGATTTCTTTTCACCAGGCGCGCTGAAGTAAATACTCGTCATGTTTCAGGTCACAGATGAGTTGGCAACGCACGTTCTCCCCGGTCACATGATTTTCTATGGCGCCGGGGATTAACTCGCTTACCCTCTTTACCGTGATTTGAATGAGTTAGAGTATTAATAATTAGCTCCTGCCACAGGAGCGTCCCCTACACTGAGAATACTGCTATGAATAAATATCTGAAACTTTTCAGCGGCGCGGCTATGGGCATAATGTTATCCACCAGCGCAATGGCCGCTGCCGATTACGCCGTGGTATTGAAGACATTATCCAACCCATTTTGGGTCGATATGAAAAAGGGTATTGAAGACGAAGCCAAAACATTAGGCGTTAGCGTCGATATTTTTGCCTCGCCCTCGGAAGGCGATTTCCAGTCGCAACTGCAGTTATTTGAAGATCTCAGCAACAAAAATTACAAAGGTATCGCTTTTGCGCCGCTCTCCTCCGTTAACCTGGTGATGCCGGTGGCTAAAGCCTGGAAAAAGGGCATCTATCTGGTCAACCTCGATGAAAAAATCGATATGGACAACCTGAAGAAAGCCGGCGGCAATGTGGAAGGGTTTGTCACTACCGATAACGTGGCGGTCGGCGCAAAAGGCGCGGAATTTATCATCAATAAGCTGGGCGCGGAGGGTGGAGAAGTCGCCATTATCGAAGGCAAAGCCGGTAACGCCTCCGGTGAAGCTCGTCGTAACGGCGCGACTGAGGCGTTTAAGAAGGCGAGCCAGATCAAGCTGGTGGCCAGCCAGCCTGCCGACTGGGACCGTATCAAGGCGCTGGACGTCGCCACCAACGTGTTACAGCGTAATCCGAATATCAAAGCGATTTACTGCGCTAACGACACCATGGCGATGGGGGTCGCTCAGGCCGTCGCGAATGCCGGTAAAACCGGCAAAGTGCTGGTCGTTGGCACCGATGGCATTCCGGAAGCCCGCAAGATGGTAGAAAACGGGCAGATGACCGCCACTGTCGCGCAGAACCCGGCGGATATTGGCGCGACCGGCCTCAAGATGCTGGTCGATGCAGAAAAAAGCGGCAAGGTTATTCCGTTGGATAAAACCCCGAAATTTAAAATGGTGGACTCTATTCTGGTGACGAAATAATTCAAAGGTTGCGTCACCCCGCCCCTCTCCCGTTCCGGGAGAGGGTGAAAATATAAGGAATCACTATGCTCACGCCATATATTTCAATGGCGGGGATCGGCAAATCCTTTGGTCCGGTTCACGCATTAAAATCAGTTGATTTAACAGTTTACCCTTATGAAATACATGCGTTATTAGGGGAAAATGGTGCCGGTAAATCAACGTTAATGAAAGTGCTGTCGGGAATACATGAGCCGACCAAAGGCACCATCACAATTAATAATGTCAACTATGACAAGCTCGACCATAAATTAGCGGCTGAACTCGGCATCGGTATTATTTATCAGGAACTCAGCGTGATTGATGAATTAACGGTGCTGGAGAATTTATATATTGGTCGTCATCTGACGAAAAAAGTCTGCGGCATCAATATTATCGACTGGAAAGAAATGCGCATACGGGCGGCAATGATGCTGCTGCGCGTCGGGCTAAAGGTTGCTTTAGACGAAAAGGTGGCAAACCTCTCCATCAGCCACAAACAGATGCTGGAAATCGCCAAGACGCTGATGCTCGACGCCAAAGTGCTGATTATGGATGAACCCACTTCCTCGCTGACCAATAAAGAAGTGGATTATCTGTTCCTGATCATGAACCAACTGCGCAAAGAGGGCACCGCCATCGTGTATATCTCGCATAAGCTGGCGGAAATTCGCCGCATCTGCGATCGCTACACGGTGATGAAAGACGGTAGCAGCGTCTGCAGCGGGATGGTCAGCGAAGTCAATAACGACGACATCGTGCGCCTGATGGTGGGCCGCGAGCTGCAAAACCGCTTCAATGCCATGAAAGAGAGCACCGGCAATATTGCCCGCGAGACGGTGTTCGAGGTGAAAAATGTCACCAGTCACGACAAGAAAAAGGTGCGCGACATCTCCTTCAGCGTTAATCGCGGCGAAATTCTTGGCTTTGCCGGGCTGGTCGGCTCCGGACGTACCGAACTGATGAACTGCCTGTTCGGCGTCGATAAGCGCGCGCACGGCGAAATCCATCTCAACGGTAAAGCGATCTCCCCCCGTTCACCGCTGGACGCCTTAAAAAAAGGTATGGCCTATATCACCGAAAACCGCCGGGAAAACGGCTTTTTCGCTAACTTCTCGATCGCCCAGAACATAGCGGTCAGCCAGAGTCTGAAGCGCGGCGGTTACAAAGGGGCGATGGGGCTGTTCAACGAAGGGGACGAGCGCAAAACGGCGGAAGCGCAACGTAAGCTGCTGGCGCTGAAGTGCCATTCCGTCGATCAGAACATTACCGAGCTTTCCGGCGGCAATCAGCAGAAAGTGCTGATTTCCAAATGGTTATGCTGCAACCCGGACGTCATTATTTTTGATGAGCCGACGCGCGGCATCGACGTTGGCGCAAAAGCCGAAATTTATAAAGTGATGCGCCAGCTGGCCGATGACGGAAAAGTCATCCTGATGGTGTCGTCTGAATTACCTGAAATTATCGCCGTCTGCGACCGCATTGCCGTGTTCTGCGAAGGGCGACTGACACAGATCCTGAGCAATCGCGACGATATGAGCGAAGAGGAGATTATGGCATGGGCACTACCACAAGAGTGAAAAGCGACATGGGCGAGAAAAAACCGTTTAACTTCGCGCTGTTCTGGGATAAATACGGCACCTTTTTTATCCTTGCCATTATCGTCGCGATTTTCGGTAGCCTGTCGTCGGAGTACTTCCTGACGACCAACAACATTACGCAGATCTTCGTTCAGAGCTCGGTCACCGTGCTGATCGGCATGGGCGAATTCTTCGCGATCCTTGTCGCCGGGATCGATCTGTCGGTCGGGGCGATCCTCGCGCTCTCCGGGATGGTTACCGCGAAACTGATGCTGGCGGGCGTCGATCCGTTCCTCGCGGCGCTGATTGGCGGCGTACTGGTGGGCGGCCTGCTTGGCGCAATCAACGGTTGTCTGGTCAACTGGACCGGTTTGCATCCATTTATCATTACCCTGGGCACCAACGCCATTTTCCGCGGTATCACGCTGGTCATCTCTGATGCCAACTCGGTATACGGCTTCTCATTTGATTTCGTCAACTTCTTCGCCGCCACGCCGTTAGGGATCCCCGTCCCGGTCATCTTCTCGTTGATTGTCGCGGTGATCCTGTGGTTTCTCACCACGCGTCTGCGCGTGGGCCGCAATATCTACGCGCTGGGCGGTAACAAAAACTCAGCCTTTTACTCCGGTATCGACGTCAAATTTCACATGCTGCTGGTGTTTATTATTTCTGGTATTTGCGCCGGACTGGCGGGGGTAGTCTCCACTGCACGACTCGGCGCGGCTGAACCCCTGGCGGGAATGGGCTTTGAAACCTACGCCATCGCCAGCGCCATCATCGGCGGGACCAGCTTCTTCGGCGGTAAGGGGCGCATCTTCTCCGTGGTTATCGGCGGCCTGATCATCGGCACCATCAATAATGGGCTGAATATTCTGCAAGTACAAACCTACTACCAACTGGTGGTGATGGGCGGATTAATCATCGCGGCTGTCGCCCTCGACCGTCTTATCAGTAAGTAAGGAATTTATAATGAAAATTGCACCCTCTTTAATGTGTATGGATCTGCTGAAATTCAAAGAACAGATCGAGTTTATCGACCAGCACGCAGATTATTTTCACATCGACATTATGGACGGCCATTTTGTGCCAAATCTGACCCTGTCGCCTTTTTTCGTCAGCCAGGTGAAACGGCTGGCCAGTAAGCCGCTGGACTGCCATCTGATGGTCACCCGTCCACAGGATTACATTAGCCAGCTGGCGCAGGCGGGCGCGGATATTATCACCTTGCACCCGGAAACCATTAACGGCCAGGCCTTCCGACTGATTGATGCCATTCGTCGTCACGGTATGAAAGTTGGCCTCATCCTCAATCCGGAAACCCCGGTCGAGGCGATGAAATATTACATTCATAAAGCCGACAAAATCACGGTGATGACCGTCGATCCCGGCTTCGCAGGGCAACCGTTTATCCCGGAGATGCTGGATAAAATCGCTGAGCTGAAAGCCTGGCGCGAACGCGAAGGGCTGGGCTACGAAATTGAAATCGACGGCTCCTGCAACCAGGCCTCTTACCAAAAACTGATCGCGGCGGGCGCGGACGTCTTTATCGTCGGCACCTCCGGCCTCTTTAACCATGCCGACAAGATTGATGATGCATGGCAAATAATGGCAGAACAAATCCTTGCGGCAAAAAACGAGGTACTGCCTCATGCAAAAACAGCGTAACGTCGTTGCTGGCGTGGATATGGGCGCGACGCATATCCGCTTTTGCCTGCAGACAGCACAGGGCGTAACGCTGCACGGTGAAAAGCGTCGAACGGCGGATGTGATTACCTCCGACGGCCTGGTTGACGGCATTAAAAACCTGCTGCAACAGCAACTGGCCCACCATGATGCCAGATGCCGTGGGCTGGTGATGGGATTCCCGGCGCTGGTAGCCAGGGACAAACGGACGATTATTTCAACGCCCAATCTGCCTCTGGCCGCTGACGATCTGTACAACCTGGCTGACAGGCTGGAAGCGGCGCTGGGCTGCCCGGTCGAGTTTTCCCGCGATGTGAATCTGCAGTTGTCTTTTGACGTGCAGGAGAATCACCTGCAGGAACAGGAGGTGCTGGCGGCTTATCTCGGCACCGGCATGGGCTTCGCCGTCTGGCTGAACGGCGGACCCTGGATCGGCGCCCACGGCGTCGCGGGCGAACTGGGGCACATTCCGCTGGGTGATGACGCCCTCACCTGCGCCTGCGGCAACCCTGCCTGTCTGGAAACCGTATGCTCCGGCATCGCGCTAAAGCGCTGGTACGAGCAACAAACACGCGACTGGGCATTGGGCGAACTGTTTGTTCACGCCGGGCAAGCGCCGTTTGTCCAGACGCTGTTAAACCACGCCGCCCGCGCGATCGCCACCAGCATCAATCTTTTTGACCCGGATGCGGTGATCCTCGGCGGCGGCGTCATGGATATGCCCGCTTTTCCGCGTGATGCATTAATCGCGATGATCAAAACCTACGTTCGTCGCCCGCTACCGTATCAGGCCGTCCGCTTTATCGCCGCCTCATCTTCGGCGTTTAACGGCGCCCGGGGCGCGGCAGCGCTGGCGCGCAGCCGTTATCTGGCATAAACCGCCCCGGGAAGCGTCCTGAGCGCTTTACCCGGGCTTTGCACATCCGCGTCACCTCCCTCACTTCGACACGTCAAAACTGACGATTGCCTGTTTTTCGTCAGCATTTTGACTAAAAAAACAGCGTATCATCAGTCAATACCCACAATGAAAGCATGGCATAAAAGATGCATAGTGATTTCGTGATAGCGCAAATGCGCCAATTGATTAACTGGAGCAAGACCGATGAAAAAAGTCGTCACGGTGTGTCCGTATTGTGCATCAGGTTGCAAAATCAATCTGGTGGTCGATAACGGCAAAATCGTTCGGGCAGAGGCGGCTCAGGGGAAAACCAATCAGGGAACCCTGTGTCTGAAAGGCTATTATGGCTGGGATTTTATTAACGACACCCAGATCCTGACCCCGCGCCTGAAAACCCCCATGATCCGTCGCCAGCGTGGCGGCAAACTGGAATCCGTCTCCTGGGACGAGGCGCTTGATTATGTTGCCACCCGTCTCAGCGCCATTAAAGAGAAGTATGGTCCGGACGCGATTCAGACTACCGGTTCGTCCCGCGGGACGGGTAATGAAACAAACTATGTGATGCAAAAATTCGCGCGCGCCGTTATTGGAACCAATAACGTTGACTGCTGCGCTCGCGTCTGACACGGCCCTTCGGTTGCAGGTCTGCACCAGTCGGTCGGTAACGGCGCCATGAGTAATGCCATCACCGAGATTGATAACACCGATCTCGTATTTATCTTCGGGTATAACCCGGCAGATTCGCACCCTATTGTGGCGAATCATGTGATTAACGCCAAACGCAACGGGGCGAAAATCATCGTTTGCGATCCGCGTAAAATCGAAACCGCGCGCATCGCGGATATGCACATTGCGTTGAAAAATGGCTCGAACATCGCCCTGCTCAACGCCATCGGGCATGTCATTATTGAAGAGGATCTCTACGATAAATCTTTCGTCGCCAACCGTTCCGAAGGCTTCGAGGAGTATCGCAAAATCGTCGAAGGCTATACGCCGGAGTCGGTGGAAGAGATTACCGGCGTCAGCGCCCAGGATATTCGCGCCTGCGCCCGCATGTACGCTAACGCAAAATCCGCCGCAATACTGTGGGGCATGGGCGTCACCCAGTTCTATCAGGGCGTGGAGACCGTACGTTCCCTGACCAGTCTGGCCATTCTGACCGGCAACCTCGGTAAGCCAAGCGTCGGCGTCAACCCGGTGCGCGGCCAGAACAACGTTCAGGGTGCCTGTGATATGGGGGCGCTGCCGGATACCTATCCGGGCTATCAGTATGTTAAGTTCCCGGAAAATCGCGAGAAGTTCGCCAAAGCCTGGGGAGTCGAGAGCCTGCCGGCGCATACTGGCTATCGCATCAGCGAACTGCCGCACCGCGTGGAGCACGGCGAAGTACGGGCGGCGTACATTATGGGAGAAGATCCGCTCCAGACCGACGCCGAGCTGTCCGCCGTGCGTAAAGCGTTTGAACAGCTGGATCTGGTTATCGTCCAGGATATTTTCATGACCAAAACCGCCTCCGCGGCCGATGTCATTCTGCCGTCCACCTCCTGGGGCGAGCATGAAGGCGTCTATACCGCAGCGGACCGCGGCTTCCAGCGCTTCTTTAAAGCCGTTGAGCCGAAGTGGGACCTGAAAACCGACTGGCAGATTATCAGCGAGATCGCGACCCGGATGGGCTACCCGATGCACTACAACAACACCCAGGAGATCTGGGATGAGTTGCGTCATCTGTGCCCGGATTTCTACGGCGCCACCTACGAGAAAATGGGCGAACTGGGCTACATCATGTGGCCGTGCCGCGATGAGTCCGATGCCGATCAGGGAACCTCTTATCTGTTTAAAGAGAAGTTCGATACCCCGAACGGTCTGGCGCAGTTCTTCACCTGCGACTGGGTGGCCCCGATTGACAAGCTCACCGACGAGTATCCGATGGTGCTATCGACGGTGCGCGAAGTCGGTCACTACTCCTGTCGTTCGATGACCGGCAACTGCGCGGCGCTGTCCGCGCTGGCGGATGAACCCGGTTATGCGCAAATCAATACCGCCGACGCTGAGCGTCTGGGTATTGAGGATGAGTCACTGGTGTGGGTTAACTCACGCAAAGGCCGTATTATCACCCGTGCGCAGGTCAGCGATCGTCCGAATAAAGGGGCGGTTTATATGACCTACCAGTGGTGGATTGGCGCCTGTAACGAACTGGTTACCGAGAACCTGAGCCCGATAACCAAAACGCCAGAGTACAAATACTGCGCCGTCAACGTTACGCCGATTGCCGATCAGCGTGCCGCCGAGCAGTATGTGATTGATGAGTACAACAAGCTGAAAACCCGCCTGCGCGAGAGCGCGATCGGTTAATCAGTTGACCTTTACGGGGCGGCGCTTCGCGCCTGCCCGGACGGCAAATTTCTCGTCGTCCGGGCAAAGGGCTGGCGCCGCTTGCGTAAAATTCCGCCTGAATTTGTTGACACGAGACATTCACGCCAGCAAGCGTCGCTGCATAAAAATCCCGGTCATTCGCTTAACGGGCCTCACATAACGCCCGGCGCATTAACCGGGCCAGGGGGCTATTGGGCGGTCTTCTCAAATTTACCCAGCACTTCACGCTCATACGCCAGCGCTTTTTTGCGGTCAAATTTGTGTTCCCACTTAGCGATCACCAGCACCGCCAGCGCATTACCCACCACGTTCAGCGCAGTACGCGCCATATCAAGGATACGGTCCACACCGGCAATAAAGGCCAGACCTTCCAGCGGTATCCCCACGCTGCCCAGCGTCGCCAGCAGCACCACAAAGGAAACCCCCGGAACGCCCGCAATCCCTTTCGAGGTCACCATCAGCGTCAGCACAAGGGTAATCTCATGCCAGATAGACAGGTCGATACCGTACAACTGGGCAATAAAGATCGCCGCGATGCTCTGATACAGCGTCGAACCATCAAGATTAAACGAGTAGCCGGTCGGCACCACAAAGCTGGTGATCGACGCCGGTGCGCCATAGGCTTCCATCTTCTCGATAATACGCGGCAGCACGCTTTCAGAGCTGGCGGTAGAGTACGCCAGAATCAGCTCATCCTTCAGAATACGGATCAGGATCCAGATGCTCAGTCCGCATACCCGCGCCACCATACCGAGCACCACCAGCGCGAAGAACAGGATCGCGAAATAAACCAGAATCACCAGCTTTGCCAGCGGCCACAGGGAGGCGAAACCGAAAGTCGCCACGGTCACCGAGATCAACGCGAACACACCGACCGGCGCATAGCGCATCACCATATGCGTCACTTTGAACATGGTTTCAGAGATTGAGCGGAACACGGTGACCAGCGGTTCACGATGGGTAGCGGGCAGCGAGGAAAGGCCGAGGCCAAACAGCACCGAGAAGAAGATGATCGGCAGCATGTCGCCTTTCGCCATGGAGGCGACGATATTCGTCGGCACCAGTGAGAGGATCGTGCCCATCAGACCATGCGCGTGGCTCTGCACTTCCGCGGTGGTGTTTTGATATTTTGAAATATCCACTGCCGCCAGCTGCGACATATCAATCCCGGCACCGGGCTGGAAAACGTTCGCGAGGGTGATCCCCAGCACAATCGCCACCGTGGTGATCACTTCAAAATAGATAATGGTTTTCGCGCCGATACGACCCAGTTGCTTTGCATCGCCCACGCCAGCAATGCCGACCACCAGGGTCGAAATCACAATCGGTACGACGATCATTTTAATCAGATGGATAAAGATATCACCCGCCGGGGTCAGCAGGTTCGAGGTTAACCACTCACGACTGTCGGCGTGATAATGCAGGTAACTTCCCAGCAGTATGCCCAGCACCAGAGCCAGCAAAATTTGCCAGGCCAGGCTGACTTTCGTTTTTTTCTTCACTACAGACTTCCTCAATGAAAGGCACCATTCCAGAAGATAACGGTACCCACTGAAAAGGGTATGAATTGTGTTGCGTTGTTTTATAGGGTTATTTAACGCGCAATATCAGTATCATTTGCACGGTATGCTGCGCAAGTCTTTAAGAACCGGGGATTACACTGGTTTTCTGCATAAATCCGCTTATATTGCCGGATTAGTATGCATAACTATTTGTTATAAAAAATATTTACTCAACTCAATTTCTATAAATTCCCTCAAGAAATTATTTCATGTCAATGTTTCATTTGATTGCTTTTCATTCAGTTTAATCAATGCGTGATCTGCCCCCCAAATAGCAAACAAAGCCGTCAAAGCCCCTGGCCTTAACGTTTACTTGACATATATTTAACAATTCAGAGGAGAAAAAAAGCCATGAGCCAAATACATAAACACTCTATTCCCACTAATATTGCAGAACGCTGCCTGATTAACCCGGAACAGTATCAGACGCAGTACCAGTTGTCCGTCACCGACCCTGATGTCTTCTGGGGTGAACAGGGTAAAATCCTTGACTGGATCACCCCCTACACTCGTGTTAAAAACACCTCGTTCGCCCCGGGCAATATTTCCATCAAATGGTATGAAGACGGTACCCTGAACCTGGCCGCTAACTGTCTCGATCGCCATCTGGCGGAATCCGGCGACCAGACCGCCATCATCTGGGAAGGTGACGATGCCCGCGAAAGCAAAAACATCACTTATCGCGAGCTACACCGTGATGTCTGCCGCTTTGCCAACGTCCTGCTCGATCTCGGGATCAAAAAAGGCGATGTCGTGGCGATCTATATGCCGATGGTGCCCGAAGCGGCGGTGGCTATGCTGGCCTGCGCCCGCATTGGCGCTATCCACTCGGTGATTTTCGGCGGTTTCTCGCCGGAAGCGGTCGCCGGTCGCATCATCGATTCCAATTCCCGTCTGGTCATTACGTCTGATGAAGGACTTCGCGCCGGTCGTGCCATTCCGCTGAAAAAGAATGTCGACGATGCATTGAAAAATCCCAACGTGAAAAGCATTGAGCATGTGGTTGTGCTCAAACGGACCGGCGGAAAAATCGACTGGCAGGAAGGTCGCGATCTGTGGTGGGCCGATCTGATCGAGAAAGCCAGCGCCGAACATCAGCCGGAAGCGATGAACGCCGAAGATCCGCTGTTTATTCTGTATACCTCCGGCTCGACCGGTAAACCTAAAGGTGTACTGCACACCACCGGCGGCTACCTGGTCTATGCGGCGACAACCTTTAAATACGTTTTCGATTACCATCCTGGCGATATCTACTGGTGTACCGCCGATGTCGGCTGGGTCACCGGCCATAGCTACTTGCTTTACGGCCCGCTGGCCTGCGGCGCAACGACGCTGATGTTCGAAGGCGTACCGAACTGGCCGACCCCGGCGCGCATGTGTCAGGTAGTGGATAAACATCAGGTCAACATCCTCTATACCGCGCCAACAGCAATTCGCGCATTAATGGCCGAAGGCGATAAGGCTATCGAGGGTACTGACCGCTCTTCGCTGCGCATTCTCGGTTCCGTGGGCGAACCCATTAACCCGGAGGCCTGGGAGTGGTACTGGAAGAAGATTGGCAACGAGAGGTGCCCGGTAATGGATACCTGGTGGCAGACCGAAACCGGTGGCTTTATGATCACCCCCCTGCCGGGCGCCATTGAGCTCAAAGCGGGTTCCGCCACGCGCCCCTTCTTCGGCGTCCAGCCTCTACTGGTAGATAACGAAGGGATACCGCTGGAAGGCGCGACAGAGGGCAACCTGGCGATCGCCGACTCCTGGCCGGGTCAGGCGCGCACCCTGTTTGGCGACCATGCGCGCTTCGAGCAGACCTACTTTTCCACCTTTAAAAATATGTACTTCAGCGGCGACGGCGCGCGCCGTGACGAAGACGGCTACTACTGGATTACCGGCCGCGTGGATGACGTACTCAACGTTTCCGGCCACCGTCTGGGCACTGCTGAAATCGAATCCGCACTGGTGTCGCATCCCAAAATCGCCGAAGCGGCGGTGGTGGGCATTCCGCATAACATTAAAGGCCAGGCCATCTACGCTTACGTGACGCTAAACCACGGTGAAGAACCGACCCCGGAGCTGTACGCCGAAGTACGTAACTGGGTGCGTAAAGAGATCGGCCCGCTGGCGACGCCGGATGTGCTGCACTGGACCGACTCCTTACCGAAAACCCGCTCCGGCAAAATTATGCGCCGCATTTTGCGCAAAATTGCCGCAGGCGATACCAGTAACTTCGGCGATACCTCAACGCTGGCCGATCCTGGGGTGGTGGATAAACTGCTCGAAGAGAAGCAGGCCATCGCGATGCCATCATAAACCAACCGATCCCCTACAACCTCTCCCTTCGGGGAGAGAATATAAATAACACCCCTAAGGATTTCAGGTAGCAGGAAAGCGGTAAACAGGCGGCTCCCCGACATGTCACTGCCGGGTGGATGCGTGTTGCCGATTTCTGGCGCGTGGATGACAAAAGGGAACCTCTGGAGACGCGATGATGAACGATCAAATGTGTCAGCGAATAGAGAATAGTGCGCATTTCAGGGAGCTTGTCGCCACCCGACAAAGATTTGCCACCATTCTGTCACTGATTATGTTAGTGATTTATGTCGGCTTTATTCTGCTTATTGCTTTCGCACCCGGCTGGCTGGGCACGCCGCTGCATGCGGGAACCAGCGTCACCCGCGGTATTCCGATTGGCATCGGCGTGATCGTTATCTCTTTCGTACTCACCGGAATTTACGTCTGGCGGGCAAACGGTGAATTTGACCAACTGACGAAGAGCATTCTCAGCGAGGTGAAAGCATCATGAAGAAAGTTTTGACGGCGCTTGCCGCCACACTCCCTTTTACCGCTCAGGCAGCGGATGCCATCACCGGCGCGGTACAGCGTCAGCCGACCAACTGGCAGGCGATTATCATGTTCCTGATTTTCGTCGCCCTGACGCTGTATATCACTTACTGGGCGTCAAAACGCGTGCGTTCGCGTAGCGACTACTACACAGCTGGCGGCAATATTACCGGCCTCCAGAACGGGCTGGCCATTGCCGGCGACTTTATGTCGGCGGCGTCATTCCTCGGTATTTCCGCACTGGTTTACACCTCTGGCTATGACGGGCTGATCTACTCCCTCGGTTTCCTTGTCGGCTGGCCGATTATTCTGTTCCTGATCGCCGAACGCCTGCGTAACCTCGGGCGCTACACCTTTGCTGACGTCGCCTCTTATCGTCTCAAACAGGGGCCGATTCGCACCCTTTCCGCCTGCGGTTCACTGGTGGTGGTCGCGTTGTATTTGATCGCCCAGATGGTCGGCGCGGGTAAACTGATTCAACTGCTTTTCGGCCTCAACTACCATGTTGCGGTGGTGCTGGTTGGCGTGCTGATGGTGCTGTATGTGCTGTTCGGCGGCATGCTCGCGACGACCTGGGTACAGATCATCAAAGCCGTTCTGCTACTGTTCGGCGCCAGCTTTATGGCCTTTATGGTAATGAAACACGTCGGCTTCAGCTTCAATAATCTGTTTACTGAAGCGATGGCCGTCCATCCTAAAGGATCGGCGATTATGAGCCCCGGCGGACTGGTAAAAGACCCGATATCGGCGCTGTCGCTCGGACTTGGCCTGATGTTTGGCACTGCGGGCCTGCCGCATATTCTGATGCGCTTCTTCACCGTAAGCGATGCGCGTGAGGCGCGTAAAAGCGTATTCTACGCCACCGGATTTATGGGGTATTTCTACATTCTGACCTTTATTATCGGCTTCGGCGCAATCATGCTGGTAGGTGCGAATCCGGCGTTTAAAGACGCCGCCGGGCAGCTTATCGGCGGCAGTAATATGGCCGCGGTGCATCTGGCGGATGCGGTTGGCGGGAACCTGTTCCTCGGCTTTATCTCGGCGGTCGCCTTCGCCACCATTCTGGCGGTGGTTGCCGGTTTAACCCTGGCGGGGGCGTCGGCGGTTTCCCATGACCTGTACGCTAACGTATTCCGCAAAGGCGCAACGGAACGTCAGGAACTGAAGGTCTCGAAGATTACCGTGCTGATCCTCGGCGTGGTGGCGATCCTGCTGGGGATTCTGTTCGAGAAACAGAACATCGCGTTTATGGTCGGTCTGGCGTTCTCCATTGCCGCCAGCTGTAATTTCCCCATCATTATGCTGTCGATGTACTGGTCGAAGCTGACGACCCGCGGGGCGATGGTTGGCGGCTGGTTAGGTCTGTTGACCGCGGTGATTCTGATGATCCTCGGCCCGACCATTTGGGTACAGATTCTTGGTCACGAGAAGGCGATATTCCCGTATGAATATCCGGCGCTGTTCTCCATCGCCATCGCCTTTATCGGTATCTGGTTTTTCTCAGCCACCGACGCCTCAGAAGAAGGCGTGCGGGAGCGCGCACTGTTCCGCGCCCAGTTTATCCGTTCGCAGACCGGTATCGGCATCGAACGCGGTCAGGCACATTAAATGCGCTCTCTTTCCCCGGCCCGCAGGCCGGGGTTCATCAGCACATCGTCAGCGGCGCGGCGATTATGCGTTACTGATCTTCAATAAGCAGCGCTTCCAGCAGGTCGAGGTCATGCAGCAGCTTCTGCAGCGTCTCGTTGCTGATCTGCCGGGTCGCACGCAGATGATACAGTTCCCCGCGCTCTGAACGCAGCGCCGCCAGACGGAACCGGCGCTCAAGGCTCTCTTCCAGCATGGAGGTTTCAACATCATTACGTCCGTCGACGCGGCGGCGCAAATTACCAATCACCCGCGAACTGACCTCGGTCAGCAGCTGATTATCAATATTCTCTTTGGTATCAGCAGCCAGCCGTTCTTCCATTTTCTGAATCGCGACAATCGCCACATCCGCCGTCGCCGCTCGCGCCAGACGCTCCTCTTTGCGCTGCTGTACGTGGTCGCTCGATTCGATATGACGCAGCAGAATCGGGAGCGCGATCACCCCAACAAACAGAGAGAACAGAATCACCCCGGCGGCAAGAAACACCAGTTCATAGCGCGCCGGGAAGACGTTGCCGTCCGGCAGAAGAAGCGGAATCGACAGCACACCGGCGAGCGTAATCGCCCCGCGCACTCCGGCGACGGAAGAGATCAGCAGCTCGCGGTCGGTCCAGGAGCCAAACTCCATCGGTTTCTTTTTCAGAAAACGCTGACTCAGTTTACGCATCGTCCACAGCCAGCCAAAACGCACCAGCATCAGGGCGGCGTAAATCAGGATGATATCGGTAAACAGCATCCAGGTTTCGACGTTCGGATCCGCTTCTGCGGCCACCAGCGAACTGGACAAAATATCCGGCAACTGCAGGCCCAACAGCAGGAAAACCATGCCGTTAAACACAAACTCCAGCATCGCCCAGGTGCTGTTGGCGCGCAGGCGCATCGCCAGCGGGGCGCTGCGCATCACGCCGGAACGGGTGATGGTCATCCCCGCGGCCACCGCCGCCAGGATCCCGGAAAAACCGATATGTTCAGCGATCAGGTAAGAAGCAAACGGCAGCAGGAACAGCAGCACAATCTGCGTTGCCGGTTCATCCCCGCCCCAGCGACTGAGGAAGCGCATCGAGCGCCCGTAGAGCCAGCTGACGATGAAACCCGCGAGAATACCGCCGACCGCCACTTTGAGGAACTCCATCGTCGCACCGCCGACGGTAAAAACCATCGTGCCCATCGCCACCGCAACGGCAAACTTCAGGGAGACCAGGCCGGAAGCGTCGTTCATCAGCGCTTCGCCCTGCAAAATCCCCATGATTTTTTTCGGAATACGCCCTTCGCCAACAATCCCGGACAGCGCCACGGCATCCGTCGGCGACAGTACCGCCGCCAGAGCGAACGCCGGAATCAGCGGGATACCCGGCACGATCCAGTAGATGAGGTAACCAATACCGACCACCGTCACCAGTACCAGCGCCAACGCCAGGCCAAAAATTTCTCGCCCGTGCTCAATGAACTCGCGGGTTGGGGTCTTCCAGCCATCGGCAAACAGCAACGGCGGAATGAACAGCACCAGAAAGAGCTCAGGATCGAACTCGACATGCAGCCCGAAGGTTGGCCAGGCCAACAGCGCACCGATGCCGATCTGGATTAAAGGTAGTGGAACCTGAAAGGGCAGTACGCGTGTAACCACCCCGGAGAGAGAGACCACGAGGGTCATGATGAGTATGGTAAAGAATATTTCCATGTGTTCCCTGTTTGCGGCGTTTTCTTTTTTTACATCTGAGACGTCATGTCCCGAAATAATACGCTACTCAGATTAACGCAAAAGGAAACAGGATGTGGTTTAAAAATTAAACGGGCAGCACTAACGCCGCCCATCGTTAAACAAAAAGTTAAATCGCCCAGCCACCGGCATAGAAGATAACCAACGCCGCAGCGATAATCACCGTACCCAGATTCAGCTTACGCCACTCGCCGGACACCAGACGACCAATGACCAGCGCCGCGAAGCCAATCATGATGCCGGTCACAATATTACACGTCAGTACGATAAAGACCGCCGTAATCAGCCCCGCCATCGCGTCCACAAAATCGTTAAAATCGATTTTCGCCACGTTGCTCAGCATCAGCAGGCCGACGTACATCAGCGCCGGAGCGGTCGCATACGCCGGGACCAGATAAGAGAGCGGAGAGAGGAACAGGATCAGCAGGAACAGCACGCCGACGGTCACCGCAGTCAGACCGGTTTTCCCGCCAGCCGCCGTACCAGCCGCGGATTCAATATACACCGCCGCCGGAGCCGCGCCCACCAGGCCGGAGAAGACGCTGCTCAGGGAGTCAGTGGTCAGCGCTTTGCCGCCGTTGATAATCTGTCCGTCTTTATCCAGCAGGTTCGCCTGACCGGCTACCGCACGAATGGTCCCTGTGGCGTCAAACACCGCGGTCATCACCAGCGCCAGCACGCTTGGCAGCACGACCGGGTGCAGCGCGCCCATGATATCCAGGCTGCCGATCAGCGAGTTGCCTTTGTCGTCGCTCAGCGACGGCATGGCGAAAATACCGGAGAAATGAACATGAGGATCGAAGATCAGGCCGATAATCGACACGCCGATAATCGTCAACAGGATGCCGCCCGGCACTTTCAGTTTTTCGAGCCCGATAATCACCGCCAGTCCGATCAGCGACATAATTACCGGGAAACTGTCAAAATTACCCAGCGCCACCGGCAGACCATCCAGCGGATTTTTGATAACCAGACCCACGCCGTTGGCGGCGATCAGCAGCAGGAACAGACCGATACCAATCCCGGTGCCGTGCGCAACGCCCTGCGGCAAGTTGCGCAGGATCCAGCTACGAATGCCGGTAGCGGAAATCACGGTAAACAGTACCCCCATCAGGAAGACCGCCCCCAGCGCCACCGGAATACTGATCTGCTGACCAAGAACCAGACTAAACGCGGTAAAGGCGGTGAGCGAGATGGCGCAGCCAATCGCCATCGGCAGATTCGCCCACAATCCCATCACCAGCGAGCCAACCCCCGCCACCAGACAGGTGGAGACAAAGACGGCAGCGGGTGGAAAACCCGCTTTGCCAAGCATCCCCGGCACCACAATGACTGAGTACACCATCGCCAGAAAGGTGGTAAGACCGGCAAGGATCTCCTGACGCACGGAGCTGCCGCGAGCAGAAATTTTAAACCAGGCGTCTAATGAACCGCCGGTACGCGCTGAAGGCGTAGACATAGAAAACGTCCCCTGAGAATTTTTATCGTTCGTCTGGATGCGTGGCGAACCGTCCACTGCCAGTTAAACGCGATCTCCTTGTGCTTAACCTCGCAGCGCCAGAGGCGGCGAAAAGCAAACGTTTAACTCCGCGCATACAATACGATGAAGAATGACCTTGCTCTCCCCCTGTCATCAGGGAAAATGATGAGCAAAATAAAAAGGCAAACGATTATCCGGCCTTTAGATACGCCTTTTCAACCGAAGTTTGTCGAATTTCGCTAAATTTCACTTATGACGTTCAGGAAATAACCAGCCGATGCGCAAACGTTATCGTCCATGCGCAATCCGGTAACATTTTTGTATTGGGCTGATAGCAATTTTTCCCGGTCATCGGCTTTAGTGATGGATCGTTCCTCAGAAGCTTTGCGGCAGGGGTTAACGCAACGATACCGTTCGCAGGCCGACGGGTACTCAGCCATATCCGCTGCGAGTGAACGGCCAGGTGGCCAGTTCTGGATACGCACCTGCGTGCTCGCCAGGTTTCCTGATGCGCCTCCCTCTGCGGCGATCTGGATGCTGAAGGCCATAAAAATAAAATCTTTCAGTCTGAATCAGGATGGTAAGCGAACGGGTAACTTCTGACTTTCGCCAGAACCACCGATTAACTGAACCCTTTTATTTCTGAGTCCTCCTCCAGCAGCAGCCGCGCGCCGGTGCCCTCTGCGCCAAGCTTATCGCCGGGGTTGCGTAACGGACAGTCGCGGCGTGACAGGCAGCCGCAGCCGATGCAGCCATCCAGCTGATCGCGTAGCGCGGTCAGAGTATGAATGCGCCGATCCAGTTCCTCCCGCCACTGGGATGACAGCATCTTCCACTCTTTGGCGCTGAGCTTATGCCCTTCCGGCAGCACGCCAAATGCCTCGCCGATAGTCGCCAGCGGAATACCAATACGTTGCGCAATTTTAATTATCGCCACCGCCCGCAGGACATCGCGCCGGTAGCGACGCTGATTGCCGGCGTTGCGCTGGCTGTGGATCAGCCCTTTGCTTTCATAAAAATGCAGCGTGGAGACGGCCACACCGGTGCGTTTCGCCACTTCACCAGGGGTCAGCAGCATTTTGATACGGGGTGATTTTTTTTCCATAAAAGCGCTTTACCTCAAGTTAACTTGAGGAATTATACTCGCCCGCAGACAAAACGACGAATCGAGAATTGAGAGAGGCCGCTTTATGTCCCATCAGGATATTATCCAAACGCTAATTGAATGGATTGATGAACATATCGATCAACCGCTTAACATTGATGTAGTCGCCAGAAAATCGGGATACTCAAAATGGTATCTCCAGCGGATGTTCCGCGCCGTCATGCATCAAACTCTGGGGGATTACATTCGCCAGCGCCGCCTGTTGCTCGCCGCGGAAGCACTGAGAACCACCCAGCGCCCTATTTTTGATATTGCGATGGATCTCGGCTACGTATCGCAACAAACCTTTTCACGCGTGTTCCGCCGCGAATTCGACCGTACGCCCACCGACTATCGCCACCACATTTCCGCCTGATAACACCTTATCAGGCCAGAGGCTGACCCGATCGTTGCTCAGCCTCTGCATAAATGCCTGCCACGACAGCCTGTCGTAGAAAGCATCATCTCTTTATCATTAGCCATAAAAAATAGGGTTAATGAGCGCAAAAAAAGCACATCTTTTGACTGGTGAATAAAAGAGCTAATGTGATATAGTTCACATTAGTTGGTGAAACAAGAACACTGTTTCATTGCTGTCTTAGTTGCCTGTAGATAGCCAGAGTACCACGTCACCGTCAGTCTCATCAGGTTGTCAAAGGTGCCCAAATTTCGTTGAGGATAGGTTGATGGCTTCCATTACTACCAGTGTTGTACTTCTGCGCTGGCCACTCGTGAGCGCTGTGTTGATGTTCCTGGCCAGCTCATTAAACATTCAGCTACGTAAAAGCGATTATGCCGGTTTAGCGGTGATTTGTAGCTGTATGGGCCTGGCCGCAGCATGCTGGTTTGCCACTGGTCTGTTGGGCATTACGCTACTGGATGCAGCAAAAATCTGGGGTAATATTAAGGACGTGATGATTGACGTCATGAGCCAGACCCCGCCGGAATGGCCAATGGTCATGACCTGATCGAAAAAAGCGTCCCACAAGGAAGCAATGCCGGGGGACGATCGAAACATCCCCCTGGTCGTTCACAGGCAGCGGATATCACGCCTGTCCACACCACCTATCGTCAACGGAACATACATCTGACTAAAATGGACGAAAAAACGCCCCTTTTCGCCAAAATCATCAATTAACTTAACTGACCAGCATTACCCACAAGGACACTTTTTTAACGCTATTTCCCCAGTTTCGACAACATCTCCGGACGCATCACTTTATGAATAACCAACATAAACAGCAGCGACGGAACCAGCAAAATCAGCGCTGTAATTGACGACATCTGATAGTTGCCCGACATACTGGCGTTGTACAGCAGCAGCGGCAACGTGGTGATATCCGGCGCGCCGACAAAAAAGGTACCGGTAAATTCGTCCAGCGACTCAAGAAATACAAAAATACTGGCGGCGATAATGCCCGGCGAAGCCTGCGGCAGGACGATATGCCAGAAGGTGTATATCGGCCCGGCTCCCAGATTGCGCGAAGCCCTGGCCAGCAGCGGATCAACCGCCGAAAAAGCCGCCACGCAAATCCACACCGAATACATCAGCCCGTGTACGCTGTGTACCAGCACCACGCCGGCCACCGTCCCGTTAAGCCCCCACTGATAGAAAAGTCGGGCGATATTCATATACACCGTCAGATTAGGAAACGCCTGCGGGATCAGAAACAGCAGCATAAACAACACCCGCAGAGGCATCCTTCGTCTTGAGAGGGCGTAGCCCGCCGGAATGGAGATCAGCAGGCATACCAGCACCGCCAGCACGGCAATCAACACGCTGGTCAGCAGCGAGCCGGAGACGTCACTGTACGGACTGAATACCTGATTCCAGTATTTCAGTCCCCACTGGCTGGGCAGTGAGTGCGGGAAAAACCAGCTTTCCGCGACCGTCCAGATTAGCAAGTTCAGCAGCGGGCCAAACATCGCCAGTAGCATAAAGAGCAGCAATAGCGTTTGTAACGGCAGGCTGGCGCTCAGCTTTCTGCGGCCCTTTACCAGCTGCGTTCCTGATAATGTCATGGTTGCCTCTTTCATTATTCTCCCCCTTTTTGCCGCAGACTATGACGTAGGTAAAACCACGACAGCCCTCCGCAGATCAACAGCGATACCACGCCAAGCGCGTTGGCGACGGCGTAATCGCCATAGGAATTAACGCGGAAAGCCATATCTACGGTTATCATCGTCGGCGTGCCGACGCCAATCATCAACGGGACTGACAGCACCGACATCATAGTGACGGTGGAGAGTACCAGTGCCACGCCAATAGCGGACAACACCTGCGGCAAAATAATGTCGAACAGGATACGCGGGCGCGACGCGCCAAGATTACGCGCCGCCAGAATTTGCGACTGCTCAAGCGCGGCCATCGCTCCGCAGATAAGCAGCGTGGCAAACGCCAACTGTTTCCAGACAAAAGTGATAATGATCCCCTTCCAGCCCAACCAGGAGACCGTTTCCAGTGGAGTTAACAGGTCCGTCGTCACCAGCGCATTGTTCATCAAGCCGTTTTTGGCCAGAAAGGTGCGCATCATCTGCGCAGCGACGATAAAAGGGATAAACAGCGGCAGGCGATACAAAAACCCCAGCATGCGAACAATCGGTCGACAGGGCGAAAGCGTAATCACAGCCGAAAGGGTAATAGAGAGAACCGCCAGCAGCGCCACAGAGGCGATCACAATAATCAGCGTAAACAGAACATCGCTGGAATAGAGCGCATACACCTTAGCAAAGTGAGCCAGCGTGAGCCGCTGCGCATCGTCAGTAAACGCGGCAAGCAATGAGAAGCCCAGCGGATATAAAAAGAGTATGGCGATCATCAGGGCGGCCGGAGTAACCAGCAGCAGATATTTCAACGAAGTACGCATAGCAAACCTGGCGTCAGCAACAAGAAAAACGCTCAGGGCAACATCCCGCCGCACCTGAGCATCAGCGGTAATTAATTGGCGACCTGGCTTTCGTAGCCTTCTTTGATATCGTCAAAATAGGGCGTAATCGGGAAGCTCTTGCCATATTCGGCCAGCGCCTGTGGCGAAATCTCAGCAAACAATTTTTGCCAGGTCTGGCCATCGAGTTTGGGCTTCACGTATTCGGCGTCAATGCCCGGATACCAGTTAAACTGCTTCACAATCCCCTGAGCCTGTACCTCAGGGCTGGTAGCCAGTTCGATAAACTCGCGCGCCAGCTGCGGGTTCGCCGCTTTCGCCGGGGTGACGTAGTACATCGGTTGACCAGGCATGCCGGGCGCCAGCAGAGACAGCTTAATTGACGGCGGTAGCTTGCCCTGATCTTTCCAGCTATAGAACATATCCACCCATACCGGCCCCATCGCGATTTCACCGCGACTCAGCATATCGAGCGTCCCGGCGTTACCCGGCGTGAAGGTCACGTTTTTATTAAACGCTTTCAGCTTCTCGTAAGCCTGCCCCCAGTTTTTCTCAACGCTTTTATCATAGGGCAGAGAGGATAAACGTTGGGCGTCGGTGCCATAGGCATATATCCAGCCCACCACAAAGCTGACGCCGGACATCCCGTTTTTAATGCCGTTGTAGCCGAAGGAGCGCGGATTTTTTTGCGCCCAGCTCACCAGCTCATCGTAGGAAGCCGGAGGCGTTTTAATGACATCGCTATTCCAGGCAATGGCGGTCTGGCTTAAAAACATCGGCATCACGTAACCCTCGACGTTCACCCCAAGGGCGTTTTTCGCGTTGTCGGCAGTCGCCATTGAGCCGGTCTTAATCTGCTGGCGATATGTCGCCAGCAGCCCTTTTTCCACCAGTTCACCGCCGGCTTTCTGATGCACCACCGCCACATCAATATCCCAGGTCTGCGCGCCGCTCTCCTTCTGCGCCGTCAGCTTCTCAATGATTTTGTTCGACCCGGCGTCTCCTGGACCGGTACCGATCACCTGCACTTTGACGCCCGGATGTGCCGCTTCAAACTTCGGTCCCAGCCAGGTTTTGACGTAATCCACCATATTCTGATCGCCTGCGGTGGCGACATGGAGAACGGTGTCGGCCTGCACGCCATAGCTCAGGAATAATGCAGTCACTACCGCAGCTTTCGTTTTCGTAAACATGGTTCTCTCCCCGGAATGAACACGATGACGTTAATGAGCTTGTGATAAAGGAAAAATATGCAGCGCGGGCGCCGGAACGTGCAGCCTGACCAACGCGTGGGCTGGCCAGCAGTGTATTGAATCTGCAAGCAGGAGCCGATCGTGACAGCGCACGCTATGGCGGTATAAGTGGCCGAGAAAAGCGCTTTGTTCAACCACGCCGTTAAGCGTTAATCCCTCTGGCGCGGCGCTATCGGATAATTCACCGAGCGCGGCATCGGCGCTACGAAAATAAATAATACGGTCGCGAAAATGCTCAGCGGAATATTGCCCGGCAGCACGGAAATAAATATCTTTGGCGGCAAAGAGTTCGCTGGCGGGAATTTTATTATCCGCGCCCATAAAATCGGCCACAAAGGGCGTGGCCGGGCGCTGATAAATATCCTCAGGAGAGCCAATCTGCTCAATACAGCCATTATTTAACACCGCGATGCGATCGGCCATGACCAGCGCTTCCTGCTGATCATGAGTCACAATGAGTGAAGTAAAACCCAGTCTTCTTTGCAGCGCTTTTATTTCATGGCGGACGTTAAGACGCACCTTCGCATCAAGATTAGAGAGCGGTTCATCCAGCGCCAGCACATCCGGCTCTATCGCCAGGGCGCGTGCCAGAGCAACCCGCTGGCGCTGGCCACCGGAGAGTTCGGTCACTTTCACGTCTGACAGACCGTTGAGGTTAACGATATGCAGCAGTTCCGCCACCCGGCGGTCAATATCGTCGCGCCGCCATTTACGCAGCTTCAGGCCGTAGCCAATGTTACGCGCCACCGTCAGATGCGGCCACAGAGCATAGCTCTGAAAGACCATAGTGATATTGCGTTGCTCCGGTGCGCTATGGGTAATAGCGCGTCCGGCAACGGAAATATCCCCTGTTTGCACCGGAATAAATCCGCATAACGCATTTAACAGCGTTGTTTTCCCGCAGCCGGAAGGGCCCAGCAGGGCAATCATTTCCCCTTTCTCAACGCCAAGATCGATATTATGCAAAACGACCTTATCGCCATAGCTAATCTTTAGCCGGGAAATCTGTAAATAGCTCATTATTCGATACCCAAAATCTCTGTACCTGCATTTTCAACACGTTGATGAACACGTGTTCATTTGAATGTCAAAAAAATGCAACCTTGACTCGACATGATGTGAGCCTACTTTGTCGGCTATTTGTGACAATTTAATTAAGCGTCCTGAAATTTTGGCGAGGGAAAATGAAAATAGATGTTCTTGGCTGCGGTAGCGCCTTTTCCAGCGAGTACAACACGTCTGCGCTGCGCATTCTCGACGATGTGAACCGGCAGTGGTTGATTGATTGCGGCCCGACGATCCCGCGGGCGTTGTGGCAGCGCGGCGGCGATATTAACGATATTGACGTTATCTATTTCACCCACGTTCACCCGGACCACTGTACCGGCCTGACGGCGCTGCTCAACTACTGGAAGAGCTTCTCGCGTCAGAAGCCGTTGATTATCTACAGCCAGCCGCAACAGCGCCCGGTACTGATGCAGTTGACGGCACTGGCAAACTGGCCGCAAACGACCTTGCCTTTCGTTATCGACTGGCGCGACAGCGTCGACGCCTGGACGTGGCATGACTGGCATATTCAGACCGCAGAAACGCAGCATGAGCTCACCAACCGCGCCATTCGCATCACCACCGGCGGGCAAACGCTGTTTTACAGTGGCGATGGGCGGCCAACGCCGGGTTCTATCGCGCTGATGGCGGGCGCCAGTCTGGCATTCCAGGAGTGTGCGTCGCTGACCGCGCTCGCTGATAACGCCTCGCACGGCGATTTTCCCTCCTGCCTGGCGCTATTCCGGCAGCTAAATTTACCCGCGCTGGGCCTCTACCACTGCGACGATGCGATATTACCCGCCCTGAAATCCGCCTGCCTGCCGTGGGAAGGCTTGTTCGTGAGTTACGACGGCTTGCAGTACAGGCTCCGGCAGCCGGAGCGCTCGTCATGACTTCATCGCCGCGTAAACAGAGCGTCACCGCCCAGGATGTTGCCCGACGGGCGGGCGTCTCGCGGGCGGTGGTTTCTCGTGCTCTGAGCAATAACGGCAGCATCTCGCCCGATACCAGAGAACGGGTGCTGCGCGCGGCTGAAGAGCTGGGGTATCAGGTCAATTTTCTTGCCCAGGGGCTGAACCGACGACGCAGCCATTTGATCGGCGTGATCGTCTCCCGCATCAGCGATCCCTTTCGCAGCAGTCTGCTCGACAAACTGCTCAACGAGATCCAGCTCCGTGGTTTTCAGGCGCTGGTGAGCGAAATCCGCAGCGAGCAGGAGCTGGTGCGCACCCTGCGCCAGTTCGCCCAGTTCCGCGTTTCCGGCGTTATCGTCACCTCCGGCCAGCCGCCGGAATCGCTGGTTAACGAGTGCGTTCAACAACAAATTCCTGTGGTCGGCATCAACCGCCAGCCCGATATTCCCTGCGTTGACTATGTCTGTTCGGATAATGTCGCCGGTGCCACGCTTGCCGCAGAACAGTTGGTTGGCGCTGGCTGTCGGCGCTTTGGCTGGCTCAATCACCCGGATTCAACCTGGGCCGGGCGAATGCGAGGCGAGGCATTTTCTCAGGCGTTACGGATACTCGGCGTCGATACGCATCGCGATTTGCACGCGCTTTTCGCCCCCGCTGAGGGCTACGATGGCGGTTTCCAGGCCGCCATCAGCACCGACGACAGGCTGCAGGGGATTTTCTGCGCGAATGATCAGTTGGCTTGCGGTTTTCTCGACGGTATGCGTCAGCGCGGCAGGCAGGCCCCCGAAGATTTTCAGCTCATCGGCTTTGACAATACGCGGCAAGCAGCACAATACAGTTATCAGCTCAGTACATTACATCAGAACGTCGCGGAGATTTCCCGTCAGGCCTTAAGCCGCCTGCGGGAGCGTGCCAGCGATCCTTTACAACCTTCGCGCACCACATGGGTGGGCGTGCAATTGATTCACCGACGCACTGCGCCATCGACCGATAATAACAGGACGTGAATCAGCGGTTCCGTAAAAGTCTGAGCGTACGCTGGCAAGGATTCCCCCTCCTCCGTATCGCTACGGTTGGGAATTGGGAGGGGGAAAGGGGACAACTTTAAGAATGGAAATGGCAGGATGCCATTATTAATCGTTTCCGGGATCAAGCGGATTCGATTAACAGGAACCAGTGTAAGCTGCTAAGTTGAATGAATTGCGTAGAGTCAGTGAAGATTTTGTCATAATTTATATCCGTGACATATTTCGCTGATGCTAAAAGTAAAAACATCACCTGCCGTTGTTTACCTCCGGGGAAAGGGGACCAAAATCTTAAAAAACATATCGCCTGTTTTTTTCATGACATTCAGCACCCGGGTAGCCGCTGACTGAGTGCGGGTTCACCGCAGAGGGGGTTGGGCGCATCAGGAAAGCCTGGCGAGAACGCAGGCGCACATCCAGAACTGGCCACTAAGCCAAAATGGGTGAAAACGAAAAATGCGTCATGTTCGCCAGAACCACCGATTGACGGAACCGCTCAGCCAGCCATAAACACAACTGACAGCCCTTAACTGACCAGCATTGCACAGAGCACGGTTTTTAGCGGGCAATAAAAAGCCGGGATAAATAAAGATCCCGGCCTGTCGTTAAATGATTATCAGAAATGCGTATTCACGCTGACATAAAACGTCCGGCCTGATTCATTATAGGTTTCCGCGCCCGCGCCATACAGATAAGCGCCGGTCGTCGAGTTCCCCGTGGTCTGCGCATTACCGGCACGGTAGTGGCGAATGTCGAACAGGTTATCCACCCCGCTGGTCAGGCTCAGATTTTTGTTCACATCCCAGGTCGCGCTCAGCCCGACAATGCTATACGGACTCACTTCGTTCAGCTCACTGCCGGATACCGCCTCACCTTTATAGTTAAAGCGCTTCGGTTTCTGGCGGCCATACCAGGTGAAGGTGCTCTGCAATGAGAGATCGTCGCGCACCTGCCAACTGACGGTCGAGTTGAGCGTGAACTGCGGGATTATCGACAGGCGATCGCCGGTGGTCTTGTTCTTACTCTGCAGCATCCACGTCAGGTTATTGCTCCAGTTAACCGTTTCGCTTACCGGCAGATTTAACGTGCCTTCCAGCCCTTCAACCAGCGCCTTCGGTACGTTTTCCCACTGATAAATATTGGTGGTGCCGTTGCTGGCCGTGCCCACTGCCGAATAGCCGGATTCAATCTTATTGCGGTAATCGTTACGGAAGTATGTCACGCCAGCCTGATAGCCGTTACGCTTGAACTCAAGACCAATCTCTTTATTGACGCTGGTTTCCGCTTTCAGATCTTTATTACCCATCAGGTAACAGGCAGAGTTGCTGGCATAGCACCCCTGGCCATTGCTGTACAGAATATAGTTCGGGTTGAGCTGGTAAAGGTTCGGCGCTTTATAGGCGCGGGCAATCCCCAGCTTCAGCGTCCAGCTCTCCGACAGTTCCTGGGAGAGGTTCAGGGATGGACTCCAGTTATTGCCGACAAGGGTATGGTGGTCAAAGCGTAACGCCGGCGTCAACATGGTGCTGTCGGTCAGCGCGATATTATCTTCGGTAAATAGCGAGAAAATCTCGGCGCTGGAATAGGGACTGCGTCCGGTAGCCGATACACCGTCAATGGAACCATAAGAGAGAGACTGGGTCGTTGATACGCCGTCTTTCATCCGTTGCTGGTTCCACTCGGTACCCAGCGTCAGATTCTGCTCAACGCCGAGAGTAAACGGAATGTTCACTTCACTGTGCAACAGGACATCCGACAGATCGATATCCGAGAATTTGCTGCTGGAGAAAATTCCCTCCGATCCCCCGGCCAGCCCCTCGTTCATGCGTGAGTTACGGGTACGTTCATACTGAGCGAATGTGTTGCTGGTCACACCATTGTCCCAGCCGCCGGTCCACGTAATCCCGTAAGTCTGACGATAGAGACGATTGGTCTCTTTACCATACATACTTTTCACCAGTGCGCTGGTGTTGGTGTTTTGCGTGTCGCCCGCATACAGGTTGCCCTGACGGCTGTAGCCGGTTTCAAATTCCAGCGCCTGCATCGGCGCAAACTCCCAGCGCAGCTTGCCGTGGATATCTTTATTCACGACCCCTTCGCGCCCCGCCGGATAAGAGCCTGCGTAGCTACCGGTTCGTGCCGCTTCATGACCAGAGTTAATATCCTGGGCATCGGCCTGAGTTTTGCTCAGATTTCCCCATAAATTAAAGCTGACCTGATCCGAGAGCGGACCATTGAGACTAAAGTTAGTACGCTTGGTCGCGCCCTCTTTACGGTGCTGAGGAGCGTTCAGATAGGTATTCCAGGAACCATGCCACTCGCCGGTGGCCGGTTTGGTGATGATATTGACTACCCCGCCCATCGCCCCGTTGCCGTAGCGGGCCGCCGCAGGACCGCGAATGACGTCGATATGGTCGATCATTTCCGCGGGTACCCAACTGGTGTCGCCGCGTGTATCCCTGTCGCCGCGCCAGCCATAGCGCACGGAGTTACGACTGGTCACTGGCTTACCATCAACCAGAATCAGCGTGTTCTCCGGCCCCATACCGCGAATATCAACCTGGCGGTTATTGCCGCGTTGGCCGCTGGTGGAGTTGCCTGTAAGGTTAACGCCCGGTTGTGTACGAATCAGTTCGGAGACATCGCGAGCGGGTGGATGCTTACGGATTTCATCGGCCGTAATCGTGGAAACGCCGGGGGCCTGCAGATTCTGTGTCGCCGCGGTCACCACCATCGTTTCGTCGTGATTTGTCTCAGCGGTTGTGGTCGCGGTCTCGGATTTCTTTGTTTCCTCTGAAGTGCTGCCATCAGCGGCTTGCGCTGATAATGTCACTCCCCAGATAGCCATATGGATCAGAACCGCCAGTGAATAATGTTTCATGGAATATGCCCTGTTTTCTTTTATTGCTGTCGGGGCCGCCTGTTTTATCTGTCCGATAAACAGTAATGACTTCCATGCACAGGGCATCATCTCTGCTTTTGGCATAGCAAAGCCCTCCCGCTAAAATACCGGGATAGCAATAAGCAATTAATCACCAAAAATAGGGATATATCACCCTGGCAAAATGAAGATATAAACGGGCCACGCTATTCTTTGATAGCGTTATCCGAACAGCACCAATAGGATTATTGTGCCACATAACGTTATTAGAAATGAGTTTTATTATCAAGTCGATAATTATTCATTTTAGAGTTTAATTAAATAATGAAATAAAAACATAAAGATAGATATGGTTAGCGCTACTTTTATTGATGTAAATTTTAAATAAATGAATTACATCCACATTAAAAAAACATAATTAACACACATTGTCTCCACAATTGTTTATGGCGACATAGCATGATGACTTGAATATGCCTCAGTGTTTTTTATAAAAAAATAGCGTATCACGCAGATATACAGCAGCTTATACTCTACATAATTCGCGTTGCGGGAGGGCGGCAGTCGATGAAATATTTCTTCCTGAATAACAGAAAACTGAATCTGAAGGTCAGCGGATGTGATATGAAAATACATGGCGCATCCGGCAGCGTGAAACGACAGGCTATCATAGCCGTCTGCGCCATATTAATGAGAATTAACTCATATCCCGATATTAACGCGACTTACGGTAGTGGCGGGGGCTATAACCAAACCAGCGACGAAACGCCCGTGAAAAAGCGCTTACCTCAGAATACCCCAGTAGCAACGCCATTTCCGATACCGACAAATGCTGCTGTTTCAGGTAGTGAGTCGCCATCTCTTTACGCACATGATCAACTTGCGCGCTAAAGCTGGTGTTTTCCTCACGCAGGCGCCGCTGCAAAGACCAGGCGGAAAGCCCCTGCTTTTCAGCAACAGCCTCCAGAGACGGTTCGCCATTAACCAGCTGCAGCTGAATGCCGGTGCGGGTCTGGTCAACGCAGCTCTGGTTAACCGGCACCGCGCTCAGGCGTCGAATCGCATCCTGCATAACCAGCAGCAGCATCGGGTCGTGATCGGGCATTTTGCGTGAGACATCCGCTTTATTAATGATCATGGAATTAAACGGCTGATCAAAATAAACGGGGGCATCAAATACCTTACAGTGCTCGTGCCACTGTTCAGGACGAGGGTGTTCAAAATGCACTTCTCTGGGCGCCCAGTGCTTGCCTGCCGCATGGCGGATAAGGTTCAGAAACATGCCCAGCGTAAGCTCTGCGTCCTGACGCCGGGAGAGGATCGCCCCATGGCGGACCTGATAGTCCAGTTGCCAGCTGTCATGACGTTCGGTCAGTTGAATCAGCGTGTTGTGCTGGTGAAACGGAAAGGCGCTGACCAGGTTGCGCAGCGCCTGCTCAAGGGTGGCGGAGCACAGGCCGATATAACCGATAAGCCCCAATGACTGCGGCCGGAACTGCTGGCCGTAATAAAGGCCGAAATTATCACGACCGGCCAGATGCGCCGCCTCCTCCATTACCCGGCAATAACTGACCAGATCCAGGCTCAGGGTCGGACAAGACAGACTCTCTGGATTGATGCCGCTAATCCCGAAAATTCGGTCAGCATCCCCTCCCTGGGAACCGATGAAATCACTGAGCCCCGTCGCGGCCGCAGATAATACGCCGCGGTGCATACCCACCGCTCCGGAGAGCGCAGATAACACACTATCTGATTGCATCATGGTCATTATTCCACTGGAGGCTACACATGGACAGCTCTCCAGCAAAAAATATACCAACCATAATCTTATTTATAATCATCAATTTATTAAAATACCTACGGATTATTTGCACCATCGCGGCCATAGAATGCGCCAGGAGTGTGCGCTCATACGCCGACGGGTAACGCTGTGCCGGCCAGGTAACGTTGACACAAACGCACGGTATGGCTGGTCCAGGCATCCCCCAGGCTACGCGCCATTTCCGTTTCCCGATGTGAAGCGACCCATGCGGTAAGCTGAATACGCCGCTGGATCAACATCGCCGGGATGACAGCCAGTTCCCGATCGCTGATATGCGCGACCTGCTCATAGCCACTTAGCCAGTTTTCGATCCACTGGGGAGCGCTGGCATGATGCTCAACAAAGCTGATGGCCGCCGCTAAATCATGCAGATACCAGCCCATACCGCAATCATCAAAATCAATTACTCGAGTCTCCCCATGATGTAACAGCAGATTGGTTAATCGCAGATCCGCGTGAATCAGGCCATAGTGCGCCGGCGACTGACCAAATTCCGTCATCTGCTGACCGACATGCCGGATCGTCTCCTCTACCAGAGGATGTTCCCGTGGATCGAGGCCGGGGGCATCCCGCCAGTCTCCCCAGTGACTGGCCGCCGACACCATGGTTTGGTGATCCCAGATAATACGGCGAAAACTCGCGGGCTTTTGCCAGCTACGGCTGTGCTGATGCAACCGCGCGGTAATATGTCCCAGTTGACGGAAGGCCGTTGGATCGACCTGGGTTGTCGGCATTTCCCCGTCAATCCAGTGAAATAATACGCCATAGCGTTGGCTTCCGTCGGCCAGGGGCAACCGCTGAATCCGTTCGCCCCGGTCATCCGCAATCGCTTCCGGCACCGCAATACCGGCATCGCGCAGGGCGTCGAGCCACAGCAGTTCACTTTCAATATCCTGACGATCATGATAATCACCGCGATGAATACGCAGCGCGAACCGGTTACCGGAATGCGTCACCTGCAGGGTGGCATTTTCCGATCGGCACAGTAACCGAACCGTGGCATCAGCGTATTGCGGATAGTTAGCCAGCGCCTGATGGGCCAACCGGAGGATCATTTCGTTACTCAGGGTGTCGTACTGTTTCGCGCTCATGTCCTGCTCCATTTATCTCTGAAGGTGACTTCAGAATGGCGCTGAACCTTTTTGACTGGCTTGACGACGCGACAGAGAAAGTTGACCGCAGCCTGCATTTCCCCCTGTTCACACCTGGAGTTGACATTAGCCAGCAGTCATCTGTTTTTTACGGTCAAGTTTTTCCCCGTTTAGCGGGCCATTATCAATGTGCCAGCGTTAACGGCGTCACATTTCTTCTATGGCACAGACGGGGAATGCAGTGATGAAAAACAAACTTAAACCTACTCTCGGAGCCCTGCAGTTGTGGGGAATTGCTGTCGGACTGGTGATTTCCGGAGAGTATTTCGGCTGGAGTTATGGCTGGGGAGTGGCAGGCACTCTGGGCTTTCTGGTTACCACATTATTTATTGCCCTGATGTATACCTGCTTTATTTTTAGTTTTACCGAACTGACCACCGCGATCCCGCAAGCCGGTGGGCCATTCGCATATAGTCGCCGTGCATTTGGCGATACCGGCGGCCTGATTGCCGGTATCGCGACGTTGATTGAATTTGTTTTCGCCCCGCCCGCCATTGCCATGGCGATTGGCGCTTACCTTAATGTCCAGTTCCCGGAACTTAACCCAAAACTGATCGCCGTCTGCGCGTATCTCATCTTTATGGGGCTGAATATTGTCGGGGTCAGTATCGCCGCGACCTTCGAACTGCTGGTCACATTGCTGGCGGTAATCGAATTACTTGTCTTTATGGGCGTTGTCGCACCTGGTTTCAGTCTGGCTAACTTTGTCGCCCACGGCTGGGCGGGCAGCGATAGTTTCTCTGCGGCATCCGTGTCCGGTATTTTTGCGGCTATCCCTTTCGCCATCTGGTTTTTTCTCGCTATCGAGGGGGCGGCAATGGCGGCAGAAGAGGCCAAAGACCCGCGCCGGACAATCCCCAGGGCCTATATCGGCGGCATCATCACGCTGGTTGTCCTCGCGGTAGGCGTGATGGTACTGGCTGGTGGGGCCGGAGACTGGCGTACTCTCTCTGATATTAACGATCCGCTTCCTCAGGCGATGAAAATGCTGGTCGGCAACGATTCCCGCTGGATGCACATGCTGGTCTGGATCGGATTGTTTGGCCTGATCGCCAGCTTCCACGGCATTATTATGGGCTATTCCCGCCAGTTCTATGCTCTTGCCCGCGCCGGTTATCTGCCCCCTGCGCTGGCGAAACTGTCGCGCTTTCAGACCCCGCACCGGGCCATACTTGCCGGCGGCGTAATCGGTATCGCCGCCATCTTCTCGGATGGTATCAGCCTGCAGGGCATGAGCCTGACCGCCGCGATGATCACCATGGCCGTTTTTGGCGCTATCGTGATGTACATCATGAGCATGCTGAGTCTGTTTAAGCTGCGCCGTAGTGAACCCACGTTACTCCGCAGCTACAAGGCGCCGGGTTACCCGTTCATCCCCGCTATCGCCCTGTTCTGCGCTGTCGTTTGCCTGGCTGCCATGCTGTGGTTTAACCCGCAGATTGGCGCGTTATTCCTGGCCTTTATGGTAGCCGGTTACCTCTATTTTCTGACAACACACGCCCGGAGAAACGCGCTTGCCAGCTCTCCGGTCACGGCGACCAACGAATAAGTCTGCCTCAGAGCCTGAATAAAAGGAGTGATTATGACCGTACGATCAACCATCATGGACACCAATAGCTTTCGCGCTGAACATGCCGACAGCCTGGCTCCGGAGATCCGCCAGTTAACCGATAAACGCAGCAAGATCCTCGGCGAGTCCTACCGCCTGTTTTACCGTAATCCAGTTCATCTGGTGCGCGGGCAGGGACAGTATTTGTGGGATAAGCAGGGGAATAAATATCTGGATGTTTACAACAATGTTGCCAGTATCGGCCACTGTCATCCGGCGGTAATTGAAGCGGTTCACCAGCAGATGATGCAGTTAAATACCCATACCCGCTATCTGCATGAACATATTCTTGATTACAGCGAGTCACTCCTCGCCACGCTTCCCGGCGAAATTAATCGGGCGATGTATATGTGTACTGGCTCTGAGGCCAATGACCTGGCGATTCGCATTGCCCGCGCCTGGAGCGGCGGCACCGGCATTATTGTCTCCCGCGAGGCCTACCACGGAACCAGCGCGTTAACCTCTGGCGTATCGCCTGCTCTGGGCAGCGGCCAGCCCCTGGCGCCTGAAACGCGCCTGGTGGCCCCACCGGATTTTTACCGTAACCAGACCGCCGATCCAGGCGCCTGGTTTGCAGCGGAAATTCAGAAGCAGATTGATGATATGGCGGCCCACGGCATTAAATTCGCCGGTTTCCTGGCTGACTCCATTTTCTCTTCTGACGGCGTTTTACCTGGCCCACGCGGTTTTCTGAAACAGGCGATCGATGTGGTCCATAAAAACGGCGGGATTTTTATCGCCGATGAAGTACAGCCCGGTTTTGCCCGTACCGGCGAGGCATTCTGGGGATTTGCCCGCCACGATGTGGTGCCTGATGTCGTGACCACCGGCAAACCGATGGGCAACGGCATCCCGGTCTCAGGGCTGATGGCTAAAGGAGAAGTGCTGGCGGCTTTCAGCGACGCGCTTCCCTATTTTAACACCTTTGGCGGCAACCCCGTTGCTATGGCTGCGGCCCAGGCGGTATTGAGCGTTATCCAGCAGGAAGAGCTCCAGGCCCATAGCCTGCATATCGGCGAGCAACTGCTGGCGGCGCTGCGCACTTTGCAGGATAAGCACGAATGCGTCGGCGATGTACGCGGCGCCGGGCTATTTATTGGCTTCGAACTGGTCACCGACAGGGAAAGTAAACAGCCGAATAAGGCCCTGGCGCTTAATCTTATTGAAGCGCTGCGCGAAGAGTTTGTCCTGACGTCCGTGGCCGGACCTTACGGTAATGTCCTTAAATTACGCCCGCCGCTATGCTTCCAGGCCGAAGATATCGACTGGCTGGTGAGCGCGCTTGACCGTTGCCTGACCAGATTAGGTTCCTGATCTGCCGGGAGTGATAGAACCAGATTGTGCCGTTTCCGAAAGAACGAGTCTCATGGATGAGACGCGTCGCTCAGAAGACGGCGCGCCTGCAACCTGGAGTATGGCGGGTATAAATATTGGTAAGGCTCCAGAATAACCTTGAGCCATAGATATCCGGAAACCCACGATGAACGATTATTCAACCAATCAGGCTTAACCCGATGAAACCTGCAATGGCTGGCGCAAAGCAGGTTATTTCCCCGCAACCAGCCTTTTCCTGACATGCTACACTCCCCCTCCCTCTTTCGAGGTTCAAACCCATTACTGGGTAAGGATAAGTCAGGCTTGCAACCGGCGCTTCAGCAACCTAGCGTTAACTCAAAAAAATGAGTTAACACTTTGTTTACATATAAAAACTTCAAACTCAGAATGGTTCTAATTACCTGATAGTGGAAAACAAAACAAAAAACATAATAATTTCATATTGTTATATGATATTTTATTAACTATGTGAAGTTTATAGTAAAAAATAGCCTTTATTACGACTAAAAACTTTACTTTCCTCTCTTGGTTGTTGCTCACCGCAATCATTCCAATTTTCTGGAATTAGTCTAAAAGAGAATCAGAGCAACTCTTTGCCTATTGGCAGCCTGAAGTCAACTCTGTTGTGAAGATTAACCTCAGAAATGCCCTCAATAAGATTTTCAAGGGAATATTTAACCAGTTCCGCTGGGCCAATAATGATACAGCCATTTTTGACTTCAATATCAATAGCATCGCCGATACTGAAGCCAACTTTTTCCATAATTGCTTCTGGTATTTTGAATACCGGGCTATCTCCGCATTTTTCAATAATTATCTGGATCATTAGAGCTCCCCCGCTAGTACCATCATACATCATTTCTATAACTATGATTATATATCAACAGCTTACATTACATTATTTCAAACCATTTAGTAAGTATCATTGCACTAATCAGTATTAGTAAAAATAATTCAACTATCTTTTATTAATAGATAATTGATACATCCCGCTACAGCACATCGTCCGCATCAAATAGTATCTAATTGATTAGAAATGATTTTAAGTTAAAAAAGATGAAAAAAGTCAGATGTGCTGTAGTGGGAAAATGATTTTTAATGGAGTGGCTTGCATCCTGTTCGATCACCATTTAACAAATGAAAATTTACACAAACTTACAGAAAGGCTCAAAAATTTGTATACGTAGCGCAGTTGAGGTTAGGATAAGCAAAGCTTCCCGCCTCCGGGTTGCTACTTACCAAAAATACCAAAGCGGGGTGCTACCCCCGCTTTTTTTGTAACTGACACTTATTCAGTAACCGTGACTTTCTGGCCCAGTGACGCGCAGTATGCTGAGTTAGCAATAGAGCTTATGCTATCCCAAAAAAAGCCATAGAACCCGACAATACTGATAAGGATTGAGCCCCCCTGAAAACAGGGCCAGTGCCAACTTCTAATTCATCATGCTCACGGTTTTGCCATGTGCAGGGGGAACATCAGAGTCTGTCAAAGATTGATCCTTTGCGCGGAACAAAGATTTTCTCATACATCCGGGTCGCGTACTCGTCCGTCATACCTGAAACATAGTCGCTAATGACCCGCATTTTTTTATCGTCAGCTTTTTCAGCTTCTCTATACTTCTTGCACGTCTCTGCCGGGAGAAAACGTGTGGGGTCGCTTGCCAGCACATTGAACAGCTCTACAATCAACTTCTGGCCTTTGAACTCCAGTAGCTGCACGTTTTCGTGCCGGATAACCTTGTCCTCAACCAGACTGAAAATGGCCTCACGTAAGGCTTCGACTTCAGCAGGTAGTGCCACTTTATAGCGAAGCATTCCGCACTTGAAATCAGGATGCTGCACCTGAAGCGTGACACTTGTGATCATCAGATGAACCAGCGTTCCGATGCATTCCTTGCGAAGGTAGCTTCTGCCGAACAGCTTATCGGCTACGTCTTCAGCGGTCAGGTCAAACGAGCTACGTTGACATGCTTCAAACAGATGCGACTTGTCACTGAAGTAGTCCATCCACATGCTTTTGTCGATCATTCTCAGTGAGATCGCGTCCTCAAGATCATGGAGTGAGTAGGATATCTCATCCGCTAAGTCCATAATCGTTGTGTCCAGCGCTTTATATTTCGTTTTCCTGTGCTCAACCGGCTCGGTGGTCTTTCTTCCGGATCTGAATAACAGCGCATCATCATGATCAAAAGGTTGGAGTGCGAAGCTGACAGTATCCGCTTCGGAGTCCAGATAGCATTTCGGGGGCTTAAAGCCGGAGGATTTAAACAGCCATTCACGGCTTCCTGACTGTAGCTGGCCGTAAGCGCTCTCGTTGACTACCTCAGAGTAGCTTGCCGGGTATTTCAGCACGCCTAGAATAAGCCTGCGCGTCGGATCCAGCCCGTTGGACTCGGTGTACTTATCCAATTGGGTGAGTATACGCAGCGTCTGTCCGTTACCCTCAAAGCCTCCATAGGCTCTCATGCAGTAGTTAAGCGCAACTTCACCACCATGACCGAAGGGGGGATGGCCGATATCGTGGGCAAGGCAGATAGCCTGCATAAGGCTTGGGTGAGGCAGGAATTCCGCCTCAGTCGCTACCCCAACGGGATAGCGTATATTCAGCTGAGACAGGATGCCGCTGCCAATCTGCGCTACCTCCATAGAGTGAGTCAGCCGTGTGCGGTAGAAGTCGCTCTCGCCCAGCCCCAGCACCTGTGTCTTCGACTGTAATCGCCTGAAGGCGGAAGAGTGGATTAGTCGGGAAAGATCACGTTCGTATTCCGACCTTATTTCATCTGGCCTACGGGTATTGTTCCCCTGACGTTCAGACCAGAGCTGTTCTTTGCTGCGTGTCATACAGGCTCCTGTGGGCAGAATATAGCAATCAGCCTGCTTAAGCGCAGACGTGAGAAATGTAAACCCGGGGCTGAGATTCGTCCCTGTTATTCGGAATGAATCCTCTGTGCCAGCAAACTACCCAGGTTTTATCATCGTTAAAGAGTTCCGGGCGAGTGCTCGTCCGTGCTGCACCCTGGAAGTGAAAATGCATCCGTCGCATCCATCATTGAGCAGAATAAATTATCTATCGCATCTATTCCTGTAACGAGACAATATATTTTTTAAATCATCACGTTGCTATGCGTTAGTGCGAACAGCTATGCAATAGAGTTTACAAAAAACGAACTATCAAGTTATTGATTATGTACTTTGTAGTAAAGGAGCGCGTACACCAATACCGATTGTAATTGACATCATCGTCAGAAATGACGATGATTAGCGCATGAGATATCCCGGTGGTAAAGGCAAGTGCTATCAGAGACTCATCAACCTGATGCCAGTGCACGAGACATATATTGAAACCCACCTTGGTGGAGGAGCTGTGATGCGCAACAAACGGCCAGCAGCCCGTAATATTGGAATCGATATTGACCAACAGGTTATTGATGTATGGCGCGGCGGGGATATTCCCTGCGAACTCATTCAGGATGACGCTATAGCGTATCTCAGTACGTTTCCGTATCAGGGTAGTGAACTGGTTTACGCCGACCCACCCTATGTTCATAGCACGCGTAAACGTAGCAAAATCTATCGTCATGAATATTCAGATGACGATCATCGCCGGTTGCTGCAAGTGCTTGCCAGGTTGCCCTGCATGGTCATGATATCCGGTTACGGAAATCCTATCTATGACGAAATGCTCAGCGGATGGCGCTGCGAGCGATTTAACGCCAAGACTCATACGAGCGTGCGTGAAGAATGCGTATGGATGAACTTTGATGTTCCTGACAGGTTGCATGACGCGCGATACATGGGCAGCAGTTATCGGGAAAGACAGACTCTGGCCCGCAGACGCACTCGGCTTTATGATCGCATAGAACGAATGGAACCTGCAGAGCGCAACGAACTGATCAACTGGCTGAACGCAACTTATGGTCTGGAGACTGTATGACGCAGCGCGGAGCGGTCTTCATTGGACCGACAATTATCAATCTTGACTTTCCAGCTCCGGAACAGGATATCCTGCCGGGTGTTCGGTGGGGAAGAATTGAGGCGTTCCCATCGCCAGCGTACTGGGCCTATCAAATACTCGCCCGTCGTCTGGAAGTCAATGCCGTCAATTACAAGCTTGGGCGAACGCTCAAAGAGGAAGTGGGTGCCTGCCTGCTGGGTGGACACGGCATACCAGCTGCGATAGGCCTTGCCGCATTCAATAAGCTGAAGGATTGCGGTGCGTTTGATGCTCAGCCACCATCTGAAGCCACTCTTTACGAATGGCTATCAGAGCCCATTAAAACTGGTAACAAATCAGTGCGTTACCGCTTTGCTCGGCAAAAATCGCGCTATCTCTCGGTTGCACTAAACAGGCTGGATGTAGAGATGCCGCCGACGGATTCGGGCCGTGCTCTCAGAGACTGGCTGACCTCCATTCCCGGTATTGGTCATAAAACGGCATCATGGATAGCACGTAACTGGCTCTGTGCGGATGATGTCGCTATTCTGGACATTCACATCCTTAGGGCGGGATTACTTGCAGGTTTTTTCCCGGGAGACCTTACTGTTGAACGTGACTACCTGAAGCTGGAACAAATATTTCTGGAGTTCAGTGAAGCTATGGGCGTAAAAGCATCCGAGCTGGATGCGCTTATCTGGTATGAAATGCAGGCCTCTTCCAGTACGGTGTTCAGTCTCATCGAAAACATGCGCGGCCAGCCTCTTGCGAAATTGCGCCCTCGTTCATCGCGAGCCAAAAACCGCCAGTCCGGTACCAGCCAGACGACCTTCCAGTTTTAATCCGGAGCACCAGTCATGGCCTGTAATGCCCAGCGGGCAAAAATTGCATTCTAGCGCTTCGGCAACAAGCGCCATCTGCCCAACAAGAACACCAGAATCGCGCCAAACAAGACTATCAGCATCTGAATATTTTGCTGACGTTTTTCCCGGCTCAGCGATAAGTCTGACAATAATTCCGCTCTGGATATCAATTACCGGCAAAAGCTCATCGCGTATTTCGAATCGGGTCTGCTCAGGGATCCGAAGCGGTGCCAGCGCGTGCATGTCAGGCAGATACAGCTGCCACCCATCCCGTTCAGGGAGGGAAAGAATAATGTGAATAGGATGTATGGCCCCAGCGGAGGGCACGGGGCGTTGAGTTAGTGGAAAGCCATAGCTTGAATGTCCCACAGCCATCACTCTGCCGGTTAGCCATAGCCAGTGAGATAGCTGGGCCTGACTGACGTGGCTGAAGTTTCGCTGTGTTCTACGGGTTTCGATCACATCATTCAATCCGGGAAGCACTGCATTCTCCGAAGGAGGCGGCAGAAAAAACGGATCTCCGGCGGGCCAGTTAACGGGTTGATAGCTGAGTGGCTGTTCACGAGGAACAGGACTAGCGGGAACGGTCCAAGTCATATCCGACATCATCCAGAACCTGAAAATACTTATTGCACCCCCGGCAGTTGCCGCATGGGATGTTTGCCTTATGGCAGCTATGGGCCCAAGCGAGGCCACCTGGCGTAACATCTGAAATTCTGATCAACTCAGAGGTTGATAACGTAATTGCCGGAGCTTCGACAACCATGCCTCCTTCCTGAAACGACATAAGCTCACTGATTCTGCTGATAAAGCCTATGGTACCATCTAGATGCGTTTCATCTGACTTCACTGTGCCGATCCACAGGTGCGTGACGCCAAGCGTTATTGCCTTCATGGCCGCCAGCGAGATGAGCATCTGGTTACGATACGGCCACCAATCGCTCGATGGTGCATTCGGATCCATAGTGGTACCAGCCATATCCCCTGATCCCAGCGAACGGCAGTCAATGCGTATAATGTGATGCTCAATTCCAAGGGCCTCACAGGTGGCAGTGGCAGCTTTAATTTCGGCATTGGCGGCTTGCTGACCGTAGTCGAGTGTCAGTGCTATATCCGGGCGCTTCCACCAGGCAATAGCAATGGAGTCCATTCCGCCAGAAAGTAAAAGTGCGGTTTTCATTTTTGAGCGGCCACCCAGAGCGTTTTATAAATTGCTGTGACGTAATCTTTGCTCAAGATACATCCTGATCCTTCCATCATTTTCTGATCCTCTTCCGATTCGTTCTCGGCATAGAACACCACCGGGGTGCCTAGCGCCCGTGCGTAACCGACTTCATAGATGGTGCCGGAGTCGAGTGCATCACCTATTGCAAAAACGATGTCGGCCTGCCGTATCGCATCAAGATCCTTTTCGACTACTTCTTCTGCGGGTCCGTGTCCAACCATGTGGTAGGGGGAAAAAACGTCCAGCCCAAGATCGCTCAGGTTCCGTCGCGCTTGCTCAACAAGCCAGAGCTGTGCCAAGGTAAAGAAGGGGCCAGCCAGATAGACTTTTCTGTTGCCACCCTCAATGAACGCCTGAGAAAGCTTGATGGGGCTGGGACTGAAAGCAGCCAGCCCTTCTGCTGAAGGAAAAAGTCCGCTTTCGCAGTAGCATGCGGTGGCAAGTGAGGCATAATTCGCAGCATCGTGGGCTGTTTTTTTGTTCAGCATCCACTCACGGGAAAAATAGGCTACGAATGCGTCACCAGATCCAATTTTGTTGACCCGACTTGTCTCATAGGCAGGGATATAGGATATTTTCCCTTTATCGCAGATGAGTGCACCGGCTGGGCCCTGCTTGATAATGATGACTTCGGCATGACCACTTTCGTAGAGAAACTCTGCATGCTCTCTGTCGGATAATTCACTCTGGCCACTAAGGGTCTTCGCCTCATAGCGATTAAGGATCAATGCGAGGTGCTTTGCTCTGGATCCGTTTGCTGTGAATGGCTCCGGATTGGTCACATTCTGGGGATCATATACTGCGTATTCCGCGTCGATTACAGCGGATCCCTCCAGCATTCCATAGCGTAGAATACAGGGCGCTTTCACTGTAATGGCCGGGTAAGGGGTGTCCGGGTAATTGAAAATTCGAGGTTCCGCCAGCCCATGCTCATAATGGAATATGACGGATTCACGTACTTCATTCGTATGAAGCGTGAAGTTTTCAAAACAGGCGCGTTCTCGAAGAACCGAATCGACTACTTCATCAGCGTAGGTGTACAAATCAACGTTTACACCGAGCGTTGCCAGTGCTGATGCCGCCCTTCCCGCTGAACCGTAAACCTGGTGATTTCCTGGATAAAGGATAATTTCATGATAGGTACCGCCTGCAATAGTGATGATCTCCGTACTGACCGTTTTGCTGTTGCTCATATCGCGTACACACTGACCCTGACCTGACCACCGTTAATGGCGGTCACTTTAGCAACATAGGTAGTACCATTACTCATACAGTCACGGAGGCGCTGGATGTAGGGAGAAGCGATACCCCCAGCCTGAATACCGTTGTGCATAGCAACCGTTAGCAGAGTCCCATTTGAATTGATTTGCATAATCCCCATAATCACGCCGATTGACAGCTGCGCTACGACATGCGGATCAGGCGAACTTAACTGAGTATCAATCGTAAGTTTTTCACAGGTCACTTCAAAATCATCCTGACCGAACTGGCCGCCAAAGCTACCCCCACCAGAGCCTGACATAGACACCTCATGTTACAATTATTAATATATTTGATATTTGTATATCAATAAATTTTGTCGGTGTATAGAAAAATTGTTTGCTTTATGTGCAGGTATCAGGTGCTATTTTTTTAGACAACATTAGTCATGATTTGTCTTGATAGTCATCTCGGTAGCGTCAGCCTAAGGTCCTTCGAGCAGACCTCGTCGTGAGGACAGAAAGTGTCCATAATTACGGCACCACCTCAATTAACGTATTGAATAAATTATCTATTACAGATAAAACAATCGTTCTTCGGGATAAAACTTCCGTTACCCTAATTAAACATGTATTCTACCCGGCTGGGCTTTTTCCAGCGAAAAAACGCGGAGTTAGCACACATGAAGCGGAAACACAGGGTATTCACCTCCCTTTCGCGCCGTAAACGCCGCGCTAAAACCCGAGAAATCAAAAACCTTATCCACCGTGAACGGCATCGCTGTGGTGGTATATTCTATGACGAGTGCGATATAGATGAGGCATTTGCATGCGGAAACTGGAAGTGGAGCGACATACTTTTCTTGGGAAGAGACTCTGCGATTTTCTGGAATGCGGAGATAATTACGGCCAGTGTAGAATTTAGTGATAGAGTCGAATCAATCGCATTCAATGAAGCATGGTCGATGCTGGATGATGGCGAACGGTTCTGTGATTTGTGCAATAAACCAGCACTCGCCCAATTCGCAGGGCTGACATGGATGGAATATCTTGAGAAGCGAGAACAGGAAATAGCCCGAGAAAACCCACCAATAGTTCACAGTGGTTATCGTATCCTACCCGGCTATGCAAATGGTATTGGTTTGCAGATTATCGTTGATGTTGATGTTTTGAGCCATGACATCATTGAATCTGCTATCGCAGATTTCATTACGCGAGGTGAGCGCGAATGGGTCTCGAATGAACCAGCGTACCCCAAGGTATTTCAAGAAACTTTCACTGTAGATTAGAAGGAAAATATTGAGTCTTGAGATAAAAATACCATTACAGATAAAGTAGTTAATTAAATTGTAAGCATACCGGTAAGCCAACACATAATATGTATATTGAGAGCTTTAACGAAGATTTCGATACGAACATCTGAATGAACGCGGTTCAATGTTATTGTACATAAAATGATTAATGCATGATGACAATTACCGACAACACTCAGCGCTGGATTCTCTGCCCTTCCTTCTAAATTTTCAGCAGTTGGAAGAACATAAAAATCTTTCGGAACAGCGTGAAAAAATCAGAGCTGCTCTTTACCTGTTGGTAAACCGAAGCTAATTTTTTGGTGAAGATTAACTGCGGAAATTCCCTTCAAGAGAGTATCCAAGGAATATATTTTCAGTTCCGTATGGCCAATGATGATGAAACCATATTGGTCTTTAATATCAATAACATCATTTGCACCTAAGCCAAATTTTTTCATACCAAACTCCGCTCCGGGACTCTAACTACCGGGCTGCTCCTCCATTTTTCAATAATAAGAACCATTATAGCCCCCTCATGGGTATCCGCATACAGAGTTTCGATAATTCTGCAAGTGTAGCAGTGAGCTGAATCACTGGACTAAAAGTCATATAGGATCCCTCTTGAGCATGTAAGCATCCCGGTAAAACGAACCATTCACTTTTAGAGATCTTCCGGCATACTGATTATGTCAACTGAGGATGACCCACTCCCCATATGTGATCCATTCACTATCAGGAATAACCGGCTTCTGTAGCGTTTTCAGTGTATTATAGATATCAAAGAATTGAGACGAGTATCATTCCTTTTTAGAATAAATTATAGGAATGACACTCTATTTCTCTTCCTCTCGGCTCTGCAACGAAAAATAAAATTGTCATATTAAAATAATCAAATAGAACTTATTTATTCCTATTGCTCTATATACTCTCCAACACTTTTAAGCAGTGCTGAGTACTGGCCTTCATCTTCCTTAAGCTTTTCGATTATTTGGCATGCTGCTGTTTTCATCTCAGGTACTTCCACAGGCGTTGCAGCCCGTTCAAATACACCACACAAATGTGAGTATTCGTTATTAATTCTGTCAGATAGAATGGCCGGAATTTTGTCTTCCCCAAAAAATAAATTGAGTGTTGATTCGCTCATACCCTGGTCAGGGTACTTATAGTACAAATATATCTCAAAGAACTTTCTAGCGTTATTAGCAAAATTATAGAACGTAATGTAATTAGTATCATCAATGACATCAATAGTAGAGCATTTATATATTTGATGAAAAAGATAATTGAATTCTGTAACATATTCCTTCAAGTACGATGGCATAACTTGAATGGTAGACGTTTTTTCACTCCTTATAACAACAAAGTAAGATTTTTGGAAACTAATTTTCCTGCCAACATTATCAATAAAGCTATCTTTCAACCTTTTCAAATATTTCAAAAAATCCAAATTATGGGTCGAGATAAATAACTGTTTAAATATTCCAGTAGATACAATCCCAGCATTTAACAAACTATAAATAAAAAATATATGATTACCATCAAGTGAGGAAATTGGATCATCAATCCAAATAATTGGCTTGGAATCACGTGTTTCAATATCGTCCAATTTTGCAAGAAAATAACAAAATGCCAGAAGACTACATTCACCTTCACTGAGATGGTAAGCTTTCTTTCCATCTCTCATTACTTCAAATCGAATTTTAGTGGAGTTCATATCATCGTTCTGACCTTTTTGGGCTTCAAGAGATAGAAACTTATGACCAAAAAAATTATTTAAATATTCATTGACTTTTTTTGCTCCTTTTTCCTCATCATTTAACTCACGTTTCTTTTCAATGATCAATGATTGCTTTTGGGAAATCATCCCGGTAATGAGCGATAGTTCACTACTTGCTTCATCGGACTTATTTTTCAATTCAGCTATTGAACTGGTCAGATTTTGGTAATCTATCGTAATTAGATAATTAAAAACCTCGCTATATCTAAGAAGTTTCATCGCCTTAGTTTTTTCAGAATTCAAGGAACTAGTAAATGTATCATTCTTACTGCAAATATCTAAATACTTGTCCCATGCATCGATCAACTCAGGTGTAGAGTCGAGAGGAGTATCAAATTTTTTGGCATTTAAAGTATCCTTCTTCCTATCATGAAGTTGCTGAATAAGGCTATCCAGCGATACCTCATAATTTTTACCCGCAATTTCAAGATTTAAAACTAATTCATCTAATTCATTATGAAACCTAGAGTAAAAGAACGATTTATTGACTGACAAAACCGTTTTTATTGATTTTCTTTCTTCTGCAATTTTCTTGGTCAGAACATCAATATCTTTTTCCAGTTGTTCTGACTCTTCATCAAAATGTTTGTCTAGTTTTATCCATCGTTCCTGCGAAATGATATTATCACAAAATGCACATTTATCATGGTGATCTCTATGATGTGTTCTACCTTCATTCACCCATCTATTTAAGATTGCATCCTTAACTAATTCCTCAATCTTATCAGACGCACTGATTATTTTTGTAATTAGTTTCTCAGCGTCTATCTCAAATGATTTGAGATTAAGAGTAGGAGGTTTAAATTGAGGCAAATTTGGCAATACTCGCTCTGTAATCAACTTATCGTATTGTCCCAACTGTTCTTCTGTTAGTGGCTTATAACTACTTTTATTAACTTCCGCAATTTCATTTTTAAGCTTTACTATAGTGTAATTCTGGTCACCAAAACGCTCTGGTTTGTATTTTATTCCAATATCCTTTCCTGTAGCCTTATTTGTTAGCTGCTTATCCAAGTTATCGCTAGCACTTTTATGCTTCATGAAAGCATTATTATAGGTTGCAGTTGCCGTTTTTTTTCTTGCATATAGACCTGTTTCTTTTCCTTCTTCATTTGTTCCTAATTCAGAATTTAATTCCGATATTTCCATTTCTATTTTGTTATTATCGTCACCAAGGATAGCGAAAGACTCAATACTCTCTTCAGGATTACTGATGAATCGCAAGTTATCTCGAATAAAGTCCTCATTAAAAACACGTATTTTTTTATCATGTGTGGATAAGTTAAGATTAGTAACTTCAACATTATCTGAAAATTTTAAATTAAATGAAGGCGTGCCATATTTATTAGAAATCTCTCCCTTTTCTAAAGCACGGACAATGCGGGAAAGTGTTGTTTTTCCCGAGTAATTCCTACCATATATTATATTAATATCAACAAAGCTTTGAACTGCACCTCCTTTACTTAAAACCTGAGTATCCCAAATGAAGTTATCGAACACTCCCATTTTTTTAATGTGGTTGAATTTTTTTAGCATTTCACTCCCTCACTATATATTATTATTCAGGACCTAACTGGGATTTCAAGATATATCGCCAACTCCTGCTTGTTATCTCAACTCCCATTATTAATAACATTTTCGAATCAATTTTTTAACTATGCCATGTAATATTTGAATCTAAAGATGACGGCCAAACCATGATAAATATCACAAGATGATAAATTACTTGGAACTCTCACGATCTATCGCCGGTAAGGGCATATTTAATTTTTCTTCAGGTAAACCATGTCGATATGCGTTATATTGCCAAATAATATATTTTTCAAGAAGTCGTAAATTCTCAGTTCTCAACCTAGAATTTTCTTCTTCAAGACGCTTTATACGTTGACCAGCGATAGCCAATGAAGGCGGTATCTTTGTGTCCTCGGGGGCGCCTTTCACCCTTGATTTCTTATTCTGAAATGCCAGTTTAATCTGTTTATTAGAATTGAGCGACTGCCGCGTTGGACGTTTGCCAATATGCTTAACTACAGCATCGCAAAGACTGTCCCATGTCAGTTTTCCTTGCCAACCGTCAAGGGCACCAAGGATTGCCTCGATATCTAATTGGGTTAAATGCTTAGCCAAAATCCCCTCCCAAAAGAGCTCTCATTTCATTTTTAATCTGCACTTCAGACTCTAATTTCTGCTGCGCAATTTGTGCATCCAACTCGCGCTTTAACGAGCTAAACTCTTTCTTATTGCGTAAACGAATCACGGAACCGTCCTCGATATCATCTGACTCAAGAAGTCTAATCAATTCTACCGTTCGTTCTAGAGTTCGCTTTTGATGCTCAAACCATCGTCCAGCGCCATAAAAACCTTTTGCCATTCCTGTGGATGCTTTCGCTAACTGTGTTATGGTTTTATCTCTTTGTATTATGAGACGATTCAGTTTTTCTCTATCGCCTTTTACACATACTTGCTCAGTGCAATTGATACAGTCAAGATGCTTCTGGCAAGGAATCATTGAAAAATCATGAACACAAAACCCATATTCCGTGACATGGGCAATGCCCTCTCCAATAGCATCCAGATCCTTGAGGGTCACTGGTATATGGCTTTTCACCTTATCGAGTGGGCCCATCATAGCCACAACACTTGGAATAGCTTTCACCTTATCCAATACTTCATATTCAGAAATATGGTTATAGGTGCGGTTCTGATGGATATTGGTACGTCCAGACCACATCGCTATATCGAATTGTCCGAGGTCCCCACGCTGGGCTACTGTGTTTAACAAATGCCTCAGTTGATGCGAAGTTAGTTTTATCTCTGAACTATCTGGATTTTTGTAGCCATGACGCTCCCAAATACTTCTCTGATCTGTGCCTTTTCTGGGGCCTAGGTCATAAGTAAAAGTAGCATTGTCTGGTGTCCAAAGCATTACAGGTGAAACACCTCTGTTGCCATGAAGCTCATCCTTTCTTAAACAAATCAATGCCTCAGAATACTTCACACCACGTTCTTTATTTTTCCAAGGCCAACCAGCAGGTAGATTGGAATGCACAATCTGGTTAAGGTCTCTAAGAGTAACTTCTCCCTTACTCTGCCGAATTGATAATATTTCATTTTTACTCGGATTGAACGCTACAGACATAGCGGACCTACCTTCCTGGACCACCCATCCCATAGCCTGACATATTTGAACAGCCGTTAATGGATCATCTTCACCGACATTTGGGCATTGCGGATGTCGATAAAATTCATCAGGATTAGTCTCCAACCATTTGGCGATCTTCAGGCCTTCTATGGAAAGATCCTTAAGTCGCCTAATTGCTTCTTTAGCAATCGAAACAAACGGTGTACTGACCCATTTTATATCCGCACCATAACCCTTCCCCGCGTAGAAACGTAGCCCTAGCCTCGGCACTCCTTTTCTATCATTTTCTTCATGAATACAATCAATTGATAAGTCCTGAAATTCTGAAACTCTCCCAGGAGCGCACATACTTAATGCAAACATAGAGGTCGTGAAACGGTCACGCGGATCAAGAAAATCATTTGCAAACATTTCAGCCATATAGTCCAGCTGATGGTCCTTCGGAAGTTTCTTTTCCCTAAGAGCTTGACCCTTTTCACCAGTTAGATTTCGGTCCATATACCTCTGGATTGGGTTTTTCCAATTGATTGGAGATACAACCATTCCTTTGTCAGAAATAAATTTCGCCAACCTCTCCAAATGCGCTCCAGCATGATAACCAGAACTACCATACTGCTCTCTGGCGACCACTGCTGCCTCATCAAGCACTAACACATCTATTTGGGTAATATCTGTAATACCTTTAACTTTGAGCAATGCAGGTTCGATACAGCGGATAGCTTTAATTTCTTGAATATTCTTTGTCGGATTATGTCCTTGCTGGTAGCGAATATAAGCCTTCGCAAAATCCTGAATTTTATCATCCAGCAGGTGTTCAGAACTTATACCACGACTTGGTGCACCAACTTTCGTATAGTTGACAACCCCTTTCCAGTTCCAACTATCCCAATTGATATTTTTCCCGAATACAGTTAAATCATCACGGCATCGCCTTATAAATTCATTAACATTCGCCTCAGCATCCCATCCAGTCTTAGGCACAAAATGAAATATCTCGCCCATTAGCCCCCCTCCACACGCGAACGCTCAAGTTTTTTAGCATTACATCTTCGAATAACTTGTGCGACGGCAAGTATTAATCTGTCATTAGAAGAGGCAATTTTTATATCTTTTGTATTGCGCAATACTTCGTCACGTTTTTCGATCAATCCATCCAGAATTATTTCATGCGGCCCATCGACCCAAGGCTGGAAATATTTACATGTATAACAGGCTATTGGTGCCATAGCCCCACAGAAACCGTAGCTTCCACAATTACCTATATTTACGTCTGCATTCCCTATTCGACTATTCTTATCCCCTCCACGTTCAGCATCAGCTTCTGAATCTACCAAAGTTCCCTGAAATGCCTGCGCGAGTGGTGCTAACTGTAAAGCAACTGCCTTATCTATACGCTCCACTACATCTGGTAGATTCTTCACATATACACCGACATTCTGTGTATCAGAATGATCCAGAGCTTCAGCGATAATTAGCTCTCCTTTACCCTCGCGTGCAATATTACTTCCGAGCGTGTATCTAAATCTCCGAGTAGAAAGATTTAACCTTTTTCCTGTTCGCTCAGAATAAACATTAAGAACGCCCTTCAACTTTTTCATTACTTCATTACAGAAATCCCGTTCAATATGTAGAGCATCGCTATCCAATGCAGCAATAAATGATTTATAACCCCTGCATTTACGTATTTCGGAAAAGTCTGGGAATAATGGAAATTCCTGTATTACTTCAGGTGTTAATTGGAAATTTATTAATTTAAGAATTTTGTTTGAGACTTTAGTTATATGCTGACTTAAGAGGCTCCAAAGATCTTGGGTAATAGGGTAAGAGTTAAACTCCGTACGCCATTTTGAAAATCTCTGTTTAGCTCTTGGGAAATTTATCCAGTATTCATCAAGTTCACCAACCCTATGCGAGCAGATATCTTTTATCTTTAGACTAGTAATTTGTATTGGTCTCCTACCGGTATAAACAAGAATTGCCGATAGTGTATAATCAGAAATAGTTATCTTATTAGAAGTATACGCCTGTAGCATTGCATCAATCAAAGCACTCATTTCAATTTCAGTTAATGGCCCTTCCTCAGGATCTAACCTCTTTATTGCTTTTCCTTTTTCCAGTCCTTTTAAACGCAGACTATCGAGAAATTCAAAAGCTTCTTGTGATACTCCTGGGTATCCCCATTTAGTCCAATTTCGCACCAGCATTCTTATTTTAGATAGTTTTTGTTCCTCATCGCGTGATAGAGATGAGCGATACGAAATTAGTGAGTCAACCAAAAACTCACAATCTCCTGTGAGATTAAAATACTGTCTCGCCTGGTCATTCAGTCCTCTTACTGTTTCCGCTGCGTATTCTTCAGCAAAGCGCGCCAGCACAATTTTAAGTGAAGACGCTACTATTGGCTTCAACTTTGATATCCATTTAACAACAACTACGACATTTTTATTTAATTTCCACGAATCATCATTTATATTAAATGCTCTTCCATCCCAGGAAATAAACGCTGTTTCCCCGTAGCTGACATCAATTTTTTCAGAGTTAATCATCAGAGCTTACTCCTGAACCTCTAATACTACGCTGAAAGTCCAAAATTGCTTCTTTGGCTTTTTCTTTTATATGCCGTCTATTATATGTAGCCGCTGTACCCGAGGCTTCTTTCCAACCCATAAGGTAAGATCTCATTTGTTCTTCTTTCTCAGGGCTATGCTTGTTTTCCACCTGATCTAAGACTTTTGAAAAATTATAGTTCCAACTATGCCTAAAGGCATGCGCGTGAATCGGTGAAAAATTTTCAGCTATACCCTGTAAAGCTGACATCAACTTCCCAAATCCACTATTTGAAAGAGGCTCACCTTGATAGCCTCCTTTTTTATGTGTAACAAATAAATAAGGATGTTTACGAGCGTGTGGAAAAGTTGAACGATACTTTATAATGTATTCACTTATTATCTCAGCCAATCTGCTATTTATAGGTAAGATTCGCTCTTCAGTTTTTACTAATGGCTGATAAACACGATAATCTATAGAGTTATCAGCACGTCTAACAATCCTCAGCTCATTGGTGACAAAGTTTATATCATCAACTCTCAGATTGAGTAGCTCACCTCTACGAATGCCTAAATAATGTAGCAGGGCTATGATTGCAGCATTGCGCACTTGTAAAGCATAACCTTGATAAGGGTTACTATCATGCCCTGGTTTAGATACTTCAATTACTTTCTTAATTAAGTCAGAATCAAGCCCCTTATCTTCTCGAGGGGTTACTGATCTCCCTTTCATCTTGGGACGATGAGACTTAATATTTTGATACATTGCCTCTATTTCAATATTTATGCTCTTGCTGGAAGTTCTATTCAAAATTTTAGCAAGCCATCTCAGATAATCCGCAATGAAAGTAATACGAGTGTATTTGGTTGATGAATTAACACCTGCAGAAATAACTGGGCGACCTTGTCTTATATTTACAACTTTTTCTTTCCGTTCCGAAGGAGGTCTCAATGGCAAAGAACAATAATCCCTTAAAGAATCAATTTCCCAAATCTTAAACCATTCTGCTTTCTTCCATCGATCTTCAATATCGACCGAATATTCAGCAGCCCAAGAATAAAGCACTTTCATTGAAGTTATGTAACTTTGAATGGTAGCTACAGATTTAGAGGCCCCACGTATTTGGGACGTGCAGTATAAGTTAGGGTAAAACAACGGGATACCTGAAGAAGCATCGACAAGAAGCTTTAGCCTCTCTCCCGTCTTACTCACAATATGCCTAGTCACTAATGTAATCATATTGGCCACCATTCTTTACGTTTTTTAAACGTAGCTGATAACCAAAATGTTCTCAAGCATACTTTACATTTCTAAAAAAAATGAAAAGCCCCGATTAACGGGGCTTACAGTTTAAAACTTTACAAAAAGGTCTATGGTATTTTTTAGAATGGGATATCGTCGTCAAAGTCCATTGGCGGTTCGTTGGATGGTGCTGCCGGAGCCTGTTGCTGCGGGCGAGACTGCGCGCCACCGCTAAACTGGTTGCCGCCCTGCGGCTGCTGAGGCTGGCCCCAACCACCCTGCTGCTGACCACCGCCTGCCGGCGCGCCGGTGCCCTGCTGACGACCGCCGAGCATTTGCATCGTGCCGCCAACGTTAACCACCACCTCAGTGGTATATTTGTCCTGCCCGGATTGGTCTGTCCACTTGCGGGTACGCAACTGGCCTTCAATATAAACCTGAGAACCTTTACGCAGATACTCACCAGCTACTTCCGCCAGTTTGCCAAACAGCACAACGCGGTGCCATTCAGTCTGCTCTTTCATCTCACCGGTCACTTTATCACGCCAGGATTCGGAAGTAGCCAGCGTAATGTTGGCAACCGCACCACCACTCGGCATGTAGCGAACTTCCGGGTCCTGGCCCAGATTACCGACGAGAATCACCTTGTTTACGCCTCTGCTGGCCATGTCTGTGTCTCCTGAATACGATTCTTGATTAAGTGTAAACGCGCGAGTGTATCATTTCCAGGGGGTCATTTGATAGCTGGGAAGTGTGTTCCGGATATCACGCGCGGGCTGACATTGTTACATAGCTTGCCGGAAAATGCATTCGAACACTGTATATTCAAACAGGTTAAATTGTGTCATAATTAGCCGTTTCCGCCGTTTGTCCTTCAAGCAAACCAGGCAATCCGCGTATCTACCGGGAAAGGTGAATGGATAAGATCGAAGTTCGGGGCGCCCGCACCCACAATCTCAAAAATATCAACCTCGTCATCCCACGCGACAAACTGATTGTCGTTACCGGGCTTTCGGGTTCAGGCAAATCCTCACTGGCTTTCGACACGTTGTACGCCGAAGGACAGCGTCGTTACGTTGAATCGCTCTCCGCCTACGCGCGGCAGTTCCTGTCGCTGATGGAAAAGCCGGACGTCGACCATATCGAAGGGCTGTCGCCGGCGATTTCCATTGAACAGAAATCGACCTCCCACAACCCGCGTTCGACGGTAGGTACCATTACCGAAATTCACGACTACCTGCGTCTGCTGTACGCACGCGTCGGCGAACCCCGCTGCCCGGATCACGACGTCCCGCTGGCGGCGCAGACCGTCAGCCAGATGGTGGATAATGTGCTTTCTCAGCCTGAAGGCCAGCGTCTGATGCTGCTGGCGCCGATCATTAAAGAGCGCAAAGGCGAGCACAGCAAAACGCTGGAAAACCTCGCCGGGCAGGGCTACATCCGCGCGCGGATCGACGGCGAAGTGTGCGATCTCTCCGATCCACCAAAGCTGGAGTTGCAGAAGAAACACACGATCGAGGTGGTTATTGACCGCTTTAAAGTACGTGAAGATCTCAGCACCCGTCTGGCCGAGTCTTTTGAAACCGCGCTGGAGCTCTCCGGCGGCACCGCGATCGTCGCCAATATGGATGATCCAAAAGCGGAAGAGCTGCTGTTCTCCGCCAACTTCGCCTGCCCGATTTGTGGCTACAGCATGCGTGAACTGGAACCGCGCCTGTTCTCCTTCAACAACCCGGCTGGCGCTTGCCCGACCTGCGATGGCCTGGGCGTACAGCAATATTTCGACCCTGAACGCGTCATTCAAAATCCTGAACTCTCGCTGGCTGGCGGGGCTATCCGCGGCTGGGATCGGCGGAATTTCTACTATTTCCAGATGCTGAAATCGCTGGCGGAGCATTATAAGTTCGACGTGGAAGCCCCCTGGGGAACCCTGGAGGCCAGCGTGCAGAAGGTCGTGCTGTATGGTTCAGGTAAGGAAAACATTGAATTCAAATACATGAACGATCGCGGCGACACCTCCGTGCGCCGCCATCCGTTCGAGGGCGTGCTGCACAACATGGAGCGCCGCTATAAAGAGACGGAATCCAGCGCGGTACGGGAAGAGTTGGCGAAGTTCATCAGCAACCGTCCATGCACCAGCTGCGACGGCACTCGCCTGCGTCGCGAAGCGCGGCACGTGTTCGTCGAAAATACGCCGTTGCCGACCATCTCAGATATGAGCATTGGCCACGCGATGGCGTTTTTCAACAATCTGAAGCTCTCCGGCCAGCGCGCGCAAATCGCCGAGAAAGTGCTGAAAGAGATTGGCGATCGCCTGAAATTCCTCGTCAACGTCGGCCTGAACTATCTGACCCTTTCCCGCTCGGCGGAAACCCTCTCCGGCGGCGAGGCCCAGCGTATCCGCCTCGCCAGCCAGATTGGCGCAGGCCTGGTGGGCGTGATGTACGTGCTGGATGAGCCCTCTATCGGCCTGCACCAGCGCGATAACGAACGCCTGCTCGGCACGTTGATCCACCTGCGTAACCTCGGCAACACCGTTATCGTCGTCGAGCACGATGAAGACGCGATTCGCGCCGCCGACCACGTTATCGACATCGGCCCTGGGGCAGGTGTCCACGGCGGTCAGGTGGTGGCTGAAGGTAAACTGGAAGAGATTATGGCTGTGCCGGAATCCCTGACCGGCCAGTTCATGAGCGGTAAACGCAAAATTGAGGTGCCAAAACAGCGCGTTCCCGCCAATCCGGAGAAAGTGCTGAAGCTGACCGGCGCACGCGGTAACAACCTGAAAGACGTCACGCTGACGCTGCCGGTGGGCCTCTTTACCTGCATTACCGGCGTATCCGGCTCAGGTAAATCGACGCTGATTAACGATACGCTGTTCCCGATCGCCCAGCGCCAGCTTAACGGCGCGACCATTGCCGAACCCGCGCCGTATCGTGATATTCAGGGGCTGGAACATTTCGACAAAGTGATCGACATTGACCAGAGCCCTATCGGCCGTACGCCGCGTTCCAATCCGGCCACCTACACCGGCGTCTTTACGCCAGTGCGTGAACTGTTTGCAGGCGTACCGGAATCACGTTCACGCGGCTACACGCCGGGCCGTTTCAGCTTCAACGTGCGCGGCGGCCGTTGTGAAGCCTGCCAGGGCGATGGCGTAATCAAAGTCGAGATGCACTTCCTGCCGGATATTTACGTGCCCTGCGATCAGTGCAAAGGCAAACGCTATAACCGCGAAACGCTGGAGATTAAGTACAAAGGCAAAACGATCCATGAAGTGCTGGATATGACTATCGAAGAAGCACGTGAGTTCTTCGACGCGGTTCCGGCGCTGGCGCGTAAGCTGCAAACGCTGATGGATGTAGGGCTGACCTATATTCGTCTCGGTCAGTCGGCCACCACGCTCTCCGGCGGCGAGGCCCAGCGCGTCAAGCTGGCGCGAGAATTGTCGAAACGCGGTACCGGGCAAACGCTGTATATTCTTGATGAGCCGACTACCGGGCTGCACTTCGCCGATATTCAGCAACTGCTGGAGGTACTGCACCAGTTGCGCGATCAGGGCAACACTATCGTGGTGATTGAGCACAATCTGGATGTCATTAAGACGGCGGACTGGATTGTCGATCTCGGCCCGGAGGGCGGCAGCGGCGGTGGTGAAATCCTCGTTGCCGGTACGCCAGAAACGGTTGCCGAGTGTGAAGCTTCCTATACCGCTCGCTTCCTTAAGCCGATGTTGAAGTAACTTCACCAGCCTCTTCTCTCTTCGGGAAGAGGCGTTATCTCACCTTATTTTTGCCGCTGATATTGAGTGATTTTCACTCGGACAACATCCGGCATCAGGGCTATACGCCAGATGGCGCTGCTGACTGGAATTTTATGATAATAGTCTGCGCTTACTCTCGGGAAGCGTATCGAGCGCCTGCTGGTATGAAGCGTCAACCAGGTAGTAAATCTGCGAATCCGGCAGGGAACCGTCAAGAAACACCGTACTCCAGTGAGCTTTATTCAGATGTTTACTGGGGCGGACATCACGATGCTGCTCCCGCAAAAGTTCCGCCAGCTTCGGACTGGCTTTTAACGATACCGCAGGCCGGTTATCTTCAACCTCTTTTACCATTGCAAACAGGACATCCCCCACTTTGATCTGTGTGGCTTTCCAGTCGCTATGCACGCTTTGCTCCGCGCCCGGTTTTGCCATGCAGTACATCAAGAGTTCCGAAATTGTCATTTTTATTCCCCCATGAGCGTCGCAATAATATGGCGCGATCCGCCGTGAATACGATGCTCCCCCAGCCAGATACCCTGCCAGGTTCCCAGACTGACGCGCCCATCCTGCACAGGCAGCATCAGCGATACGCCGAGCATCGACGACTTAATGTGCGAGGGCATATCATCGGGACCTTCATAATCGTGTTCATACGGCGCGTTATCCGGCACGGCATGGAGAAAATGTTGCTCCATATCGTTGCGGACGGTCGGATCGCAGTTTTCATTGAGCGTCAGGGAAGCGGATGTATGCTGGAGCAGCAAATGCAGCAGGCCCGTTTTCACCCGCGACAGTTGGCGAATTTGGCCCACAATTTCATCAGTTACCAGGTGAAAACCCCTGGCTTTCGGGCCTAATATCAGGGTTTGCTGATGCCACATAAACGACTCCTTTTAGCAATAAATCTTCTTAAGTGTGCAGCAATAAGTGAAAAGGTAAAACCTTTGGCACGCTAATTTTGCACAAAAAAACGGCAGCTTAAGTGACCAATGCCGTTCACTTAAGCAAATCATCGGTGTTGTCTTTTGTTTTATTTGCCTGTGGCAAACGCATTATCGGTGGTTTAAACGAAAATCTGATTCGGTTGATTCACTAACTGAGCTGATACGGGCTGAAATATAAAGGATATAACTTCTTTATGACTTTCAGCCTCTGAAAAGCCACTGACGAATAACGGACTCACCGCATGGGGGTTGGGCTCATCAAGGAAACCTGGCGGGAACGCAGGCGCACATCCAGGACTGGCCGCCAGGACGGCGGCCAGAGGCTGAGTCGCGGCAAGGATGCCGCGTCTCAGCCGGTCCGCCAGATGAAGCCGGAGTGGAGCGGACCGCGCAGCGGCAGGTTTTCAGCGCAATGCCGGGGGTGCAGGGGGACGGGCGAAACGTCCCCCTGCCCGTTCACACGCTGTGGATATAACGAATATCCGCGTATTTATCGTGAACGGAAC